>CAJTRI010000008.1:35943-42262 GCA_910578615.1 uncultured Duncaniella sp.
AGTTCCTGACAGGCGCTTCCGCCGTTTTTCTGAATATAGATTAATTTGGTTAAATAGTGTTAATATATAAAGGTTTTATTGTATAATATTTGGTGGGTTGATAAAACAGTCTTACCTTTGTGACAAGTTTTTCATGGTATTAGATTTAAGGTAAGAAAGTTATTCGTCGTGACGACGAGTAATTTTTTTGTCTTTATGATACACCCTTTGCAATCATGATAAAATGTCGTATCTTTGCAGAGGAATTAGCGGGGAGTTTTTTTATCCTCGGATGGCTTAAAGATAAAGTTTTGTAATCCTCATCGGAGGGCATTCGCACTGCCGGATAAGATGACCGGGTAAAACCTCGATTCTTTTTCGGCCCGTTTTATGTTTAACCGTAAGTAGTCATGAAGCAACAGGAGACATCGGAACTCGGGATTGTAGGGATTCCCGCTCTTTTCAGAAAGTATTTTATACCCACTCTTTTCGGGATGCTGAGCCTCTGTGTGGTTACGGCGGCTGACGGTATATTTGTCGGGCAGGGGATAGGGAGCGATGCCGTTGCCGCAGTCAATATTGTATGGGCGCCTATGATGTTCATGTATGGTCTCGGACTTATGCTCGGGATAGGATGTTCCGTCGTGGCCTCCATACAGTTGTCTCAGGGACTCGTGGAGAAGGCGCGTCGCAATGTCACATACTCCCTGCTGGCCGGGACGACGATAGTGGTGATCTATATTGCGGGTATGCTGGCCTCCCCTTCGGCCACCGGCTATATGCTCGGGTCGTCAGAACGCCTGTTGCCGGAAGTGATAGACTACCTTGTATTCTTCACTCCGGGACTTGTCCTTAATCTCTGGGGGATGGTAGGTCTCTTCATAGTCAGGCTTGACGGGTCGCCACGTCTTGCGATGTGGTGCAATGTCATTCCCGGTCTGCTCAACATAGTGCTTGACTATGTCTTTATCTTTCCTCTTGGCTGGGGGATGAAGGGTGCTGCGGCTGCAACCGGGATCAGTGTGTCGACAGGCGGACTAATGGTACTTGTCTATCTTACACGCTATGCGCGCACCCTTCGCCTGATATCCGTACCTTTCAACATGGATAGTCTTAGGGCCGCAGTGCGCAGTGTGGTCTATCAGATGAGGATAGGTGTCTCAGCCTTTCTCGGAGAGTCTACCATGGCCATGCTGATGTTTGTGGGCAATCAGGTGTTCATGCGCTATCTCGGTGATGACGGCGTGGCCGCTTTCGGGATAGCCTGTTATTACTGCCCGTTCTTCTTTATGATAGGCAACGCCATAGCCCAGTCGGCCCAGCCGATTATAAGTTACAATTTCGGTCTCGGGCGCACTGACCGCGTGGTTCAGACGGAACATATCGCTCTAAGGACGGCGGTAATATCCGGGCTTCTGGTAATGGGTATGTTCATAGCGATCCCTGACAAGATGGTCGGGCTGTTTATAAGCACGGATTCCCGGGCTGCGGAATATGCCATAGCCGGATTGCCTTGGTTTGCATCCTGCGTGGTCTTCTTCGTATTCAATCTTACGGCGATAGGCTATTTCCAGAGTGTGGAACGCGTAGGGCCGTCAACATGGTTTGCGCTTATGAGGGGATTCATATTTCTCGTTCCGGCCTTCTTGATATTACCCGGTATTCTCGGTGTTACCGGCATATGGATATCTGTCGCTGTTTCGGAGATACTTACCACCGCCGCGATAGCGGTCTATTATCTTCATATGAAATAATCCCGTAGTGTCGTGGCTGTCGTGGAAGGGTCTGTGATGATGGCCAGTATTGCCGGGCGCCCGGTCTCTGAGGCAAAGGCCCGGAAAGCGGTAGCAAGGGCCTCTGTGGAGTCGGCCTCGTGATAGGCTATTCCGTAGGCTTGTGCCAGTTCGCGCAAGGGGAGACACGTGCCTACGGCGAAGTATTTTTCGAGCTCGGGCAGGGAGGATGTGCTGCTTATAAATCGGAAGATGCCGCCTCCGCCGTTGAGCATGACTATCATCTTGAATCGTGGAGTCATGAGTGGGGACGAGAGTGCGGAGATGTCATACTGGAAGCTCATATCTCCCGAAATGAGCAGGGTTGTATCGCCATAGATGGCTGAGGCGCCGAGGGCTGTGGACGTGCATCCGTCAATACCGCTTACGCCACGGTTGCAGTCCGAACGATGGATGAGGCCGCAGTCCATGAGCTGTGCATAACGGACAGGAGTACCGTTGCTCAGGTGCAGGTTCCAGCCACGCGGTATGTGGCCGAATACCCATGAGAGGGCTTTGAGATCACTCCATGGGGCGGAAGTGACATAGGCGTCATGGATTTTGGCAGCCCTGCCGGCAATAGAAGCCCATTCTTCGGCATAGGACGACGGTGTGCGGTGGGGCTGCATGGCGGCTGCAAGCCGGCCCATGAACCGGGACGGCGGTAGCTCGATGCGCAGTGAGAGATGCTTGAAGCAGTCTATGGTGGTGTGGGAGTATCCTACATGCCAGTGTTCGAGTCCGTCAAGTCCGCGAAGCCATTCCTTTATGAAGCGCGATACAAGCGCTCCGCCTATGGTTATGACCACATCGGGTTTCAGACGCTCTTTTTCATCCGCTGACATGCGGCACAGTGTGGCATCGATGCGTCCGATGAAGCGTGGGGAGTGGAGGTTGGATAGGGTCTCGGTGAGCACCGTCACATTCGGCAGACAGGCAAGCCGGCCTACCGCCCGGTTGAGCCTCTCGTCCGGATTGAGGAATCCGGCTATTATCATCACTTTTCGCGGAGATGCAAGGAGTGTCCCGAGTCTTCTTGCCTCGGCTACGGATATATCGTCATGTCCTGTCACAGACCTTATCACACGGGCTGATCCCGGAGAATAGTCGGTAAAGCGGTTGAGCGGAGCGTCAAGACGTATGTTGATATGTACCGGGCCGCGCCTTCCAGACAAGGATTCGAGAAGGGCATCGTTAATGACTCGGTCAGTCCACCATTTACCACCGGGAAAATCAGTCCGGGCCGATATGTCGCAGCTCCGTTTGACATAGGGGGCCAAGGCATCCTGTTGCCAGATTGTCTGTGAGTCATCTTGGTCAATCCATTCTTCCGGTCGGTCGGCCGAGATGACTATCAGGGGGATGCGGCGGTAGAATGCTTCGGCTACTGCCGGGGCATAGTTGAGTAGCGCCGTTCCGCTGGTGCACACGATGGCGGTAGGTGCGTCAGACTGTATGGCCATGCCGAGGGCGATGAATGCGGCCGAGCGCTCGTCTATGACCACATGGCACCGCAGGTCACTCCGTCTGTTAAGGGCTATGACGAGTGGGGCGTTGCGGCTTCCGGGTGATAGGACGACTTCTCTGACGCCGTGGGCTGCCAGAAGGTCGGCGAGTATGTTGCATGAAAGTTTGTCGGTCGTGAGCATCGGAAGAGGCTTTTTTATTTCATGCAAATGTAGCCATTTTGGACGGGATTTGTTATTTTTGCAGAGTCAAAAATTTGCCAGCAATGATTATAGCGTCACAAAAACACAAGGAAAACATCGCGGAATATCTGCTCTACATGTGGCAGATAGAGGATGTCATAAGGGCCAACGAACTTGATATAGAGCGTATAAAGGCCAATGTGATAGACAAGTTCGGCCTTGACCCTGTACAGGAGAAGGAGATGACCGAATGGTATGAGTCACTTATCGACATGATGCGCCGCGAGGGTGTGGAGAAGAGCGGGCATATACAGCTCAACAAGAACGTTATAATCCAGCTGACCGACCTGCATCTGGCCCTTTTGAAAGATCCGCGCTTTTCTGGATATACAGCCGAGTTCTACAAGACCCTTCCCTATATAGTGGAACTTCGCTCAAAGGCCGGAGAAGATCCTGCCGGGGAGATAGAGACTTGCTTCAATGTGCTTTACGGTGTGCTGATGCTGAGGTTGCAGGGGAAGGAGATAACCCAGGCCACGAGTGACGCGGTGGGCCAGATAAGCCGTTTTCTCGCTCTTCTTTCAAGGAACTTCAATCTTGACCGTGAGGACAAGCTGTTTACACCCGTGGAGGAGTGAGCAGCGTATGGCAGGCGTCACTCTCTGACTTGGTGTCCGGCAAGTTCGATTACGTCAAGGCCGCTGATTCGCGCATTGTCGATTGTCAGTCTGACGAGGGTGCGTACTGTCTGCCATCCGTGATATCCGGCTGCACCGGGATTGATATGGAGAAGGCCCAGCCGGGGATCCGGCATTACTTTCAGAATGTGGCTGTGGCCGCACACGAACAGATTTATATGGTTTTCGGCCAGTGTGCGCGCCATGCCCGGAGCGTATTTGCCGGGATAGCCTCCGATGTGCGTCAGCCATGTCCTCACGCCTTCCACTTCGAAACATTCATATTCACGGCATCGACGGTTTACATCTCCATGGTCTATATTGCCTCTCACGGCTCTCACCACGGGTGCTAATGATTCGAGACGGTCGATGATGGATATGTCTCCGACGTCTCCTGCATGCCATATCTCGTCACATCCTTCAAGATGGGTTGCATAACGGTCGTCCCAGCAGGAGTGGGTGTCGGAGAGAATTCCTATCTTTTTCATTTTTTCAGTAGGTTTATGCCGTTGAGAAGTATGGTGGAGTTGATGTAATATAATGACAGTTTGTTGGAGCCTTCGCGCAGCGGGACGGTCAGTGTGGTGGAACGGCGTGTGCTGATCCAGTCGTTATGCCTGACCGGCGGACAGACTATCGTCCCGGCTATGGAGGAATTGACCTCTACCGAGCGCAAGGCGGTTTCCGTGGTGCCGTTGGAGTAGGTTATGTCAAGAAAATAATCCCCGGAGGAAGGGGCGTTGACATAGAACGTGAGCCGGGTGTTATGGCGTGCGGCAAGCTCGATGTAACGTGTGGCTATGTCACGGTTCTTTATGAGATGCAAAGGCGAGCGTCGCGGGGTGATGGATGTGGCCGGAATGGAGATGATGTCGTCTCGTGACGCGCATATGTGGCTGCGTGGGGAGAATCCTCTGACTGCCGGATTTTCTGTGATAGGCACTATGTCTATGATTTGTGTGCCTCCGCCTGTCACGGTGTATTGTCCTGTGGACAGTGTCTCGGTCAGCACACCGTTTATGTATACGTCATACGATGTACCGGCAGTGTGGTTGAGTATCGTGGCAGTGCGGTCGGTGCTCCAATAAAGTTTTGGCATTGGTGGGAACGTGGCTTCCGGGGCCTGGTTGTGCGAATGTTGCGGCAGGGTGTTGCCTGACATTGTCACGGTAATGTCGTGCTCGCCGTCAAGCGAGGCCGGGATAAAGGCCGAGGCAGAAGGCTCACCGTCTATCTCTACCGATGCCACCCTGTCGCCGGTACCGCTTACGGTAAGATTTATGACCGCGTCCCGGTATCTAAGTCCTGACAGGTGTTTGTCTCCATGGAAACCGTTAGGTACGAACGGCGATATGTTGATTCCGTCAGGCTTGAGGCTGATACCCATTATTCCTCGGAGAAGTAACGCGGGCCATGATGCCGGGTCTTCTTCTTCAAGGCATATAGCCCATAAGGAGCCGAGCGCGCGACACACTGACGAGGCATCGCGCACAGTGGAGGCGGCAAGTCCGTGGAGGGCCTGTACCTGGGAGGATATCGTACCCTCCGGGCGTGATGAAGGATAGATGAGAGGTATGCCGCCGGAAATCGCATCGGTAGACTTGATGCAGGCCGCTCCCATCTCGGGTGTGGCTATGCCGAATATGGGGCACAAGGCTCCCGCAAGATTATCGGTGCATCCTGACAGTATGGGATACATGTTGCCGTAGAGATAGGCTTTGTAACGGCTTAGAGCCGGATCCCAGAAATTGTCGTTTATGAGGTTGCGCAGTCTCGTGGCCTCCTGTCGGAGGGAAACGGCAGTGGGAAGTCCGAGCTGGTCGGCCATATCTGCCGCTACACGCAATGTGCGGAATCTCCAAACATTTATGCCCAGCGAACGCACCTGCATCAGGTCAGAAGTCTCCATCCAGACAGGGAAGTGGTCTTTGGCCGGAGCCATGTATGACGGAATCCCTTGGACGAGCTGTCCGGCAGGCCGGTCGGCGTTAAGAGTGGATATGATTATCCCGTAGGCCTCGCGCAACCACTTTTTGTCACCGGTGGCACAATATACCTCCCATGCGGCCGCTCCCCATGAATAGTTGTCTGAAAATCCCGTAGGGGCTTGTTGGCTGAGTCTGCCGTCCACGACCATATGGCGAAGTGTCTCCATTGACTTGGCGGGTGCTAAGATGGCTGTTGAGAGAAAGATTTCGTCAACGGACGGAACGGATTGTGACATGTTCTCTTCCAGAGATTT
>CAJTRI010000008.1:42272-72885 GCA_910578615.1 uncultured Duncaniella sp.
CCATTTTAGAGTCAGATGCGAATGTCAAGGCGCATGTGTCTGGCGCCGATATCCATGAATTGGTTATCTCCCTTCGAGAGATGGCGTCGTATATCTTTCCGTCAAGTACTATGCTGTCGGTATAGACCTCGATGTCTTTTGCCGCATATATGGCTTCCTTGCGGGGGGATGTGTCGCCACAAGATGCTGTGACAACGGCAAGGATTGCAGATACAAGTATGGGAACTAAGCGGCTATGAGGCATGAGGGCTGTCAGGGATGCGGTTATGACAAAAGCGATGAAGAGTTCCCGCTATGATAGAGGGAAATCCTCACCGCCATGGTGGGTAATATGAGTCTATGCAAATAAATTAAGGTGTGAATCCCTTTCGGGTTTTTGCAGCCTCCTTTCGGTTTGTTGGAACTTCGGGATGGATTGACGATTACTCCTCGTTGGTGCGGAGGTGCTGTACATAGACAGCCTTCATCATCTTCTTGCGGTTTGTCACAGAGGGCTTCTGGAAGGCCTGACGTGAGCGAAGCTCGCGTACGATGCCGGTCTTTTCAAATTTGCGCTTGAATTTTTTGAGAGCCTTCTCGATGTTCTCACCTTCTTTTACTTGTACGATGATCATGTCGTTTCTTTGGTTGATTGATTTTTAAGTTGATAAATGGTTGACGGAAAGCCATAACAAGTGCTGTCCGACTTTTGCGGGGCAAAATTACAAAAATTCCGTTATTCCCGCAAATTTTTAAAATCGAAATTGAGATAGCCGCTCTAAAAAATCATTGGAAAATCATTCCGTGTCGTGAAAGATTATGGCCCTTATGATCTGTCCGAGCCAGGGTTCGTCCTCGTCGTCGTCCGAGTATTGTTCGGCATTGAATTCTTTTCTGAAATTGAAACGGTGGGTGAGCCTGGGTGTGGTCATTGATAGGCTCAGGCGTGGCGGATACGTGGTCATTACCATATCCACGAGGTTGAATCTGACTTTCCCGAACATCATAAGGGATTGCAGCCCGAGATTGCATTCATACTCGGCTGAATCTTCGGCAGGTATGGCCTCTGTCCTGACCACGAGTTCAGGTATTGTCACTTGGTTGCCTCCGGCCTCGACAGGCACATCCTGCATCCTGTGACAGACGGCCGAGTAGGTGCCACCGATTCCGGCATGGCGTATGGTATCAGATTTGGAGTGGGTAGTGACAAAATCTCTGTGACGCTTGAAGAAGTTTTGGTCTAACGAGCCGAAAGAGCCATCTCCCGAGTCAATGTTCATGAGCATACGGTCTCCCATCACGCTTCCTCGTGATAACAGGTTCATGGATGATGACAGACACATGTTCGGGGCGGCCTCGCTGCGTGACGGAGCTGTGGCCGGGACGGTTATTACAGAGTTCAGGAAGTCTATGGTAAGATCTTTGAGCTGGAACATAAGCTCGCTTCCCACCACGATGTCAAGACAGTGCATGTATTTGTCGGCCTCCGGGTTGTTGCTTGTGATATTCATGACGTAGAAGGGGACGTCTTTGACCGTTATGTTCCCGAGACGGAGTTCTCCGGCTATTGCTTGACGGCTTTGTGTGGCAGCAATGCCGGTGACTGTTCTGGTGTTTTCGAGAAATGTCAGACCGAAGGCCGTGGCGAGAGAGTCGGATATGATGTTGACCCCGGCACCCGTGTCAAAAGTGACGCGAGACGGATGGCCGTTTACGCTGCTATCCGTGATTATCATCATCAGTGCTTCAGAATCCTCAGGCCCTACTTTCGAGAGCGAGAAAGGCACCACGCCGCCGGTTTGTCCGGGTATCGAGACATCGTATGGATAGAACTTTGACAGAGCCTCGTATCCCGACGCCATCTCGCGCAGCGCGGTCATGGCGGCCGGGTCTATCTGGCCGGCATTGGCGTCAAGGATATGTGTCATTACGGTATGTGCTGCGGCGTTCAGGCCTTCGCGGCTGAGGTCGGTGGCAAACATGACTGCCGCGCTTATGGTGTTGTCGAGTCCGAGACCGGCTGCATGATGTGAGAAAAGCTCACGAAAAGCCGGTAGTGAGACATCGGGCCGATTGAGCCTGTTGCCTGTGAGGCAACGGGTGAACACTTCAAGAAACGGATTGATGGAGTCCTTTGGCGCCGTCCTGTAAACAGAGTCAAGCCCGAACCAGTCGGCTCTGTTCATGGCTTCGGCAATTCTTTCGTCCGCCGATCGGGCTGAGGCGGCAAGGTGTATGACCGTCCCGAGCAGAAGGATTGCAAGAAATCTGGTTTTCATATGCAAATGTGATAATTATTTACAAATATAATAACTATTGGCTTAAAAACAATATGATAATCGAAATAATAAACCGTTTCGATAATATTGTTGCCGGAATGGCCCCGGTGGTTTATATATTTTTGTCTATTAGGGAAATATTCAGTAATTTTGCAGACATTATGATACTTTTCCCTAATGCAAAGATCAATCTCGGGCTTGATATACTTCGCAAGCGTCCAGACGGGTATCACGATATTGAGACTGTGATGGTTCCTATCGGGTGGCGTGATGTTCTCGAAATAGTCCCTTCCCGCGACGGCGAGACCTCTCTGACAGTCTCCGGGCGTGAGGTGGCCTGTCCTCCTGAGAAGAATCTCGTCATGAAGGCCTTCCGCGCTCTTGACAAGCTTGTGGGCCTTCCGCCCGTAGAGATTTTTCTGCGTAAGATCATACCTGACGGAGCAGGACTCGGAGGCGGTTCGGCTGACGCATCGTTCACCCTCGTAGGACTTAACAGGCTTTTCTCCCTCGGACTTTCAGACGAGGATCTGGCAGGTGTGGCCGCCACGCTGGGAGCGGATTGTCCGTTCTTTATCTATAACCGTCCAATGCTTGCCACTGGTACGGGTACGGAACTTCGGCCCGTCGACGTCAGCCTCGCGGGGCTGTGGCTTGTGGTGGTAAAACCGCCGGTGGGCATACCGACTGCGACAGCCTATGCCTCGGTCACACCGCATATTCCCCAGACTTCTCTTGCAGAGAGAATAAGTCTTGGTGTCGGTGAGTGGCAGGGTAGTGTGGTGAATGATTTCGAGGATTCGGTCTTTCCTGCCTATCCTGCGGTTGCCGATGTGAAACGGCGTCTTATGGAGGCCGGTGCTGTCTATACCTCCATGTCGGGTTCCGGCTCGGCTGTGTTCGGCCTGTTCGGACGTGACATTTTGGCAGATGAGGTGACATCGCTCTTCCCGGAATGCGAGACTGCTGTCATGCCGGCTGTCTGAACGTGGATTTTCGGTTGAATGATTGAACGTTATGGGGGCCGGGTTGTTTTTTATTTGAGAACAAGGCGGGATTTATGGTGTCAAGCCATGAGTCTGGCAGGCTTTTTGCATTAAGAATCAGTTAAAACATACATCAGCAATATGAGCAAAGAACAGCATAACAACGGGAAGGGAGAGGAGAGACTCCGCCGCGAGGGTGAGAACATGGAAGCCCTTGATGATATACAGGAGGCTCGTGACGAGGCCGAAGGCCAGATTGACGAGGCCAACGACATCATAAACAACGAGCTTGCCGATATAGACACACTCAACAAGCAGCTTCTTGAAGCCCAGGAACAGGTGGAGAAGGAGAAGAAGGAATATCTTTTCCTCATGGCGGAGTTTGACAATTTCCGCAAGCGTACCGTGAGGGAGAAAAGCGAACTTATCAAGAACGCGTCAGAAAGTGTCCTGAAAGGACTTCTGCCGATTGTCGATGACTTTGAGCGTGGCCTTGAAGCAAGTGCCGGTATTGATGATCCGTCCGAAATACGCAAGGGTATGGAGCTGATATATCAGAAGCTTGTGAAGTTCCTTTCCCAGAACGGAGTGAAGGCTATCGAGTCGACCGGCAAGCCTTTTGATGCCGAATTCCATGAGGCCATAGCCATGGTACCTGTCCCGGACGAGTCGCAGAAGGGGCTCGTCATTGACACTCCCACCAAAGGTTATACCCTTAACGACAAAGTGCTCCGCCATGCCAAGGTGGCCGTGGGGCAGTAATATTCAGTATTAAACCTCACAGGTTCCCATGGCAGCAAAAAGAGATTATTACGAAGTGCTCGGCGTTGACAAGAATGCCGATGAAAAAGCCATAAAGAGTGCCTATCGAAAGAAGGCCATCCAGTATCATCCAGACAAGAATCCCGGAGACAAGGAGGCGGAAGAGAAATTCAAAGAGGCTGCCGAGGCCTATGATGTACTTTCAAATCCTGACAAACGCGCCAAGTATGACCAGTTCGGCCATGACATGGGCCCGCAGGGTTTCCCCGGTGGCGGAGGCTTCCATGCAGGAGGTTTCTCAATGGAGGATATTTTCTCTCAGTTCGGCGACATTTTCGGTGGAGCTTTTGGCAATATGGGCGGTTTCGAATCGGCCGGAGGGCGTATACGCCGCCGTCAGCGCCGAGGCACCGACCTGCGTATCAAGATAAAGCTCACTCTCGAAGAGATCGCAACCGGCGTCACGAAGACGCTCAAAATACCCACCCTTGTCAAGTGCTCCTATTGCAACGGCACCGGGGCGAAGGACGGCACTGCATACACCACCTGTCCCACCTGTAACGGTTCGGGCACCGTGATACGCCAGCAACAGACGATGTTCGGCATATCGCAGTCGGCCGTGGAGTGTCCCCAGTGTCACGGAGAGGGACGTATTATCACCGAGAAGTGCGGCCACTGCCATGGCGAAGGAGTCGTAAGGCAGGAAGAGACCGTGAGCTTCTCTATTCCTGCCGGCGTGCAGGACGGACAGACACTCACGATGAGGGGCAAGGGAAATGCCGCTACCCGTGGAGGAGCCAACGGAGACCTGCTGATAGTCATTGAGGAAATCAAGCACCCTGAACTTATACGTGACGGGAACGATGTGATATACAACCTCATGCTCGATATTCCTACGGCTGTTCTCGGCGGTGCCGTGGAGGTTCCCACGATTACAGGCCGTGCGCGTTTGAAGATTCCGGCCGGCACACAGCCCGGCAAGGTGCTGCGTCTGCGGGGGAAGGGACTGCCCTCAACCGACGGTTACGGAACCGGCGACGAGCTTATAAACGTCATGGTCTATATCCCGGAGAAACTTACTGACGATGAGCGGTCGGCAATAGAGGGGCTTCGCGGGAAGCCTGATATGACTCCTGATGATTCGACCAAGAACAGGATATTCTCGAAGCTCCGTCACATATTTGAGTAACCCGGGTATTTTATCCCCCGATATGGAAATCAGAATTGCGACCGCAGCCAGACTATGTCAAAGGCTGTCGGGCGCAATTTGTCGCAATTAACGAACGAAATGCACAAACCAGTCACACTCGAACTCCTTGCCCCGGCCAGAAACATTGATACGGCCATGGCAGCCGTCATGTCAGGGGCAGATGCCGTATATATAGGGCCTGAGAGCCATGGTGCGCGCCGTGCTGCGGCCAATTCGGTCGATGACATACGCCGTCTCGTAGAATTTGCCAATCCCTATGGGGCAAGGGTATATGCCACGGTCAATACCCTTGTATATGACCGGGAGATAAGGGATGTGGAGAGACTGGTAACGTCTCTTTACAATGTCGGTGTGGATGCCCTGATAGTGCAAGATATGGGTATATTGCGCATGGATATCCCTCCGATAGATCTTCATGCAAGCACGCAGTGCGACATTCGCACCCCCGAAAAGGCCCGTTTTCTTGCCGATGCCGGATTTTCACGATTGGTGCTCCCTCGGGAACTTTCGCTCGACGAGATCGCGGGGATTAGGGATGCTGTTCCTTCATCGATAGAGATAGAGGCTTTTATACACGGAGCATTGTGTGTCAGTTACAGCGGTGACTGCCGTGCCAGCTTCATGGCCGGGGGACGGTCGGCCAATCGTGGAGAGTGTGCCCAGATATGCCGTCTGCCTTATGACCTTGTTGACATCAATGGTAATGTAATTGTCGAAGGCAGGCATCTATTGTCGTTGCGTGATCTCAACCGTACTTCGGCAATTCAGGACATGGCGGCAGCCGGGGTAATGTCGTTCAAGATAGAAGGCCGTCTGAAAGAGGAATCGTATGTGAGAAACACCGTGGCTTGGTATTCCCGCATTATTGACCGCCTTGTCAGTGACTCTGACGGTCGTTATGTGCGTCTGAGCGACGGTCATTCGCGTCCCGGTTTCAATCCGGCGCCAGAGAAGTCTTTCAACCGTGGCTTTACCACGTATTTTCTTACAGGGAAGGCACCGGCCAAAGGAATGGCCTCCATGGAGACCCCAAAGGCCGTGGGGGAGACGGTGGGACGGGTTGCCAGATGTACTCCGAAGGTCATAACGGCGTCACTCTCTGCCCGGTTGTCCAACGGGGACGGTCTGGGATATTTTGACCAGGCCGGCATATTTCGAGGTTTCAGGCTCAACCGTGTGGAAGGAGACCGTCTTTATCCGGCCTCACCGCAGTCGGTGGCTCCCGGTACCATATTGTATCGCAACAGGGACAAAGAGTGGGATGACGAGATTTCAGCCGCCCGTCCATCGCGTACTATAAACGTGGATATGTGCCTGCGCTGTCTTTTCGACGGGCGCATATCCTTGTCGCTTACAGACGAACGAGGGAATATGGTGGAGAAAACCTCTGCCGTTGCTGTGAATGATGTGGCGGTGACACCTCAGGAAGGCCCTCGTAAGAGGATTCTTGACAAACTCGGCGGTACCGTCTACCGGGCCGGAAGTATAGTTGACCTTGCAGGCAGGCTGTTTATTCCGGCATCATTGCTTGCTTCTTTGCGGCGTGAGGCCGTTGGGCTTCTTGATGCGGCACGTGCCATGACTTACAGGAGGCGTCTGAGACTTCCTGAGAAAAAAGATGCAGTATACCCGCAAGCAGTCCTTTCGATGCATGACAATGTGGCAAACCGCCTTGCCGCCGACTTCTATCGTTCTCACGGTGTCACCGGTATTACCGCCGCCGCCGAGGTGGAACGCCCGGAAGGAGAGACTCTCGTCATGTCTACCCGTTACTGTATACGCAAGGAGATGGGACGTTGTCTCAGGATGCCCGGGGGAACTTCGTGGCCTTCTCCGTTGTTTCTTATAGGGCCTTCCGGGTTGAGAATGCGTGTGGACTTCGACTGTGCACGCTGCGGAATGGATATTTATAAGGTCTGATTCAGCAGACAGGCGTTTGCGGATAAACAATAAAGGTTGAAATTCCTTAAAAAAGTTTCCGTAATTGCTAAAAATGCTTATATTTGCAAAAAGTTTACAATCGTGAAGAATTTTAATATCATATTCTGGCTACTGGTGACGGTGATTTCGACAGGATGGATTGTGGCCGCATGTACCGGCGCGCCTCCCGAACAGAAGATAGTCACTGTCAGTATAGAGCCGCAGAAGTATATACTCGAACAGATTACTGGCGACAGAGTGCAGGTGAGATGTCTGCTCTCGGACGGTGCGAATCCTGAGACCTATGACCCCGCCATGACCCATATGCTCAACCTCAGACGGTCGCTGGGCTATCTGCGTATGGGCAATATAGGTTTTGAAGCCGCTTTGCTTGACAAGATACATGAGTCCAACCCCGACCTTCCGATATTCAACACATCCGAGGGCATAGTGCCTGTCACCGGCACTCACGGTCATGGTGACGTGGCCCATGATGTAGTGGATCCGCACACATGGTCGTCGGTAAAGAATGCCCGTGTCATAGCCCGCAACATGTGTGAGGCCATGGTGAAGATAGACCCTGACAACAAGGCCTTCTATCGCAGAAACTTTGACAATTTTGATGCGCGTCTTGACTCGATTGACAGAGTAATAGCCTCGCGTCTGGCCCAGATGCATGGTAAGGCGTTTCTTGTATGGCATCCATCTTTGAGCTATTTTGCCAGAGACTACGGTCTTGAACAGATTGTAGTGGGCGGCCATGAGCATAAGGAGATGTCAGTGGCCGAGCTGCGGGCCGTAATAGACCATGCGCGCGAACATGGTGCGGAGGTATTTTTCTCGCAGAAAGACCTTGACAGCCGGCATGTCTCTGCGGTCAATGAAGAGATAGGTGCCAGACTGGTATCAATACATCCTCTGTCATATAACTGGGAGGAGGAGATTATTGCTACCGCTGACGCTCTTGTGAACAATCAGTGATTACCGGGTGATGGATGACGTCATAATCTCTCTTCGTGACATATCCCGAAGGTGGGATGATCGCGACATACTCAGAGACATAAATTTCGATGTCCGTCAGGGTGATTTCATAGCCATAACCGGGCCTAACGGCGGTGGCAAGACCACGCTTTTGAGAATCATTCTGAAACTGTTGAAACCATCGGAAGGCACTGTGACATATCTCCGCGACGGTAAGGCGGTGAGTGACCTGTCAATAGGATATCTACCTCAGAAAAACATGATTGACTCCCGTTTTCCGATAACGGTCAGAGAGGTAGTGGCATCCGGCCTGATAGGGGAGAGGATAGGAAAGCGGCAAGCGGAAGAGATGACGGCCGAGACCCTCCGGCTCATGGGGCTTGGGGAACATGCCGGCAAAAGTATCGGTGCTCTTTCCGGCGGCCAGTTGCAAAGGGCGCTTCTTGGACGAGCCATTATATCAAGTCCGAGGGTGCTTGTGCTTGACGAGCCGCTAAGCTATGTTGACAAGCAGTTCGAGCAATATATCTACACTCTTGTCGAAAGGCTCTCGACATCCACGACCATTCTACTTGTCTCGCATGAGATGTCTACGATTGCCGGTATGGCCAACCGCCACCTTGTAATTGACCATTCGCTTCACGAGTGTCATTCCCGCCATCATCAGGTAGATTATGGATGTACGTTTTGATTAGGTGCCAGGAGTTGGGACATCCTTGACAGGTGGTTGTTTAATTAAAGGAAAATCCCTAAATTTGCGATGGATAAGATGCGTAAACATTTTCGCAATCTTATTCTTTTTCATATAAGAAAGGAGTTTGTAATGACTTATCCCATACAAGACATAGCACGTTATATAGGGCTTACTATTTTTTGACCCTTACCATGAGTTGAACCCAATCACACGAATAGATACTACGGAGATATAAGGATATTAAATTTTTGTCAGATTTGTTCGTTGTGCCGGTCTATGAAGGTAGTCTGTGGGCGGATGAAGAATGCCTGTTTATAGATTGGTAAATATCAACTTGTTTGCCGATATACGTGGGAGGTCTGAAGATATAGACTGAGTCTGACTTGCTGACCAGTCTTTGTGATTGCTATTTGTGACAATAAAAAAACTGCAATTTGTCATCTACTAACAAATTACAGCTTTTAACAAGTATTCCCGTAGGGAGTCGAACCCTAATCGTCGGAACCGGAATCCGATATTCTATCCATTGAACTACGGGAACTTCGTTGTATCGGGTACAAAATTAGACATTTTTTTGTACTTTTGCAAAATAACACGATTGAAATTTATGGATGTAAGAATTGAATCCTCGTGGAAGAAAGCCCTTTCTTCTGAATGGGACAGTGCATATTTTAAGGCCCTGACTGAATTTGTCCGTGCCGAGTATGGTGTGGCCACAGTATATCCTCCTGCGGGAAAGATATTTGCCGCTTTTGATGCATGTCCGTTTGATGACGTGAGGGTGGTCATTCTCGGTCAGGATCCTTATCACGGCTTCGGTCAGGCCAACGGACTTAGCTTTTCGGTCAATCCGGGAGTGGAGATTCCACGTTCGCTTCAAAATATATACAGGGAGCTTAATGACGATCTCGGTGTAGCTCCTTCATTGTCGGGCGACCTTTCCCGCTGGGCATCACAGGGAGTTCTTCTTCTAAATGCCACTCTTACGGTCAGGGCCGGCTCGGCCGGCTCGCATCAGGGTCACGGATGGGAGGAGTTTACCGATGCGGCCATCCGTCGTCTTGCCGAGGAGCGCGAGGGGCTTGTATTCATACTGTGGGGAGCGTATGCACAGCGCAAAGGTGCGTTTATAGACCGTATGAGACATTGTGTCATCGAGTCTCCACATCCGTCCCCGCTCAGCGCGTCACGTGGCTTTTTCGGAAGCCGTCCGTTCTCGCGCACTAATGACTATCTTGTAAAACATGGAAAACAGCCTATTGAATGGTAATGAAATATACATTGGATGAACGTATGGAGCGTGCACGCGCCCTGCGTCGCGAAGGGTATAACTGTGCCCAGTGTGTCGTCATGGCTTTTGATGACGTTGTATCTAAGGATGAGGTGGCCGTTGTAGAGCGTGCGGCACGTGGTTTCGGATCAGGATATGCCGTAAGAGGTCTGGTTTGCGGAGCCGTCTCAGGTCTCGACATGGTTTACGGACTTGTGTCGTCCGAACCGCGCCCCATGCTTTACAGGCAGGTAGGGGAGATGATTGACGAGTTTTCGGCCCTCGAAGGCGGGGTCAATTGCGCAGACCTTAAAAAGCCGGGACGCAAGCCGTGTATAGACCTTATAACTGATGCGGTGGCTATTCTGCACCGGCGTCTGTCCCATTCAGATGAATAAGGTCTGTTTCTGTCTCATTCTCCTCTTCTCCGTCCTGCCGTCACATGGGGAAGACACGGCTCAGGGTGTCATTCATCCGTCCTTTCACACGCTCCGTGTAGAGCCTGAGGGGGCGCCTTTCGGAGTGCCGGTCATAAATATCCAGAATCCTTCTGACAGGGTTGTGATCTCTTTTGACGAGATTGCCGATGACAGGCGCTATATGCGCTATTCGCTGGTTCATTGCGATGCCGGCTGGCAGCCCGAGGGACTTGTGGATTCAGAATTCCTTGATAGTTTCAACGAGGGTATCGTGGAGGATTTTGATTATTCACAGGCCACTCTGGTTCACTATGTGCACTATACCATCACACTTCCTAACGACCAGATACGTATCATACAGCCGGGTAATTATCTTGTCAGAGTATATGATGAGAATAATCCTGACGAGACTTTGCTACAAGCGCGTTTCGGAGTTTCTGACGGTAGTGCCGGCATAATGGCCGGTGTCACTACGCGTACCGATATAGATGCCAACAGAAACCATCAGCAGCTCGAACTAAGGGTGGATACGCGTTATCTTGATCTTGACGACCCGTTCAACGACCTCCGTGTGGTAATCACACAGAACGGACGTCCAGACAACGAGGTAGTCCTCACAACTCCGCAGCGACTTGGTAACAAGGAAGTTATATATGAGCATCTACGGCCTCTTATCTTTCCTGCGGGCAACGAGTACAGGCGGTTTGAGACTGTCTCGACAAACTTTCCCGGTATGGGGGTGGAAAGCATAGAGCGTGACGCGCCGGTGTTCAATATGATGCTTTATACCGACGAACCCCGTGCCTCCAAAGATTATCTCTATGACAGTACGCAGCATGGACGCTATGTTGTGCGCAATGCCGATGTATATGACTCTGACACCGAGGCCGATTATGTCATGACCAATTTCACCCTGTCTATGCCTCCTTTGGAAGGATATGACATCTTTCTTGATGGCGATTTCACTGATAGGCGTTTTTCTCCGTTGTCGCGTATGGTCTATAACGAGAGAACCGGGGCCTATGAGCAGTCCGTTTTGCTCAAACAGGGTTCTTACAACTACCAGTATCTTGCAGTGCCGTCTGGAAGTATGAAGGGTGAGACTGCGCCTATCGAAGGCGATAATTATCAGACGATCAATGAATACACCATACGGGTCTATCATAGGCCCAAGGGGACGCGGTTTGACCGTCTTGTCGGGTGTACCACCGTCCTCAGCGATTAGCGAGGGCTGGGAGAGGATCGCGCAAGAATCGTCCCGCATGCAGGCCCTCGGCATAGAGGGCTTCTGATAAAAAGTCGCGAAAATGCCATGCCACAGAGCCGAGGAAGCTGACAGGAAGTTCACGGGCATCGTCATAACCTTCCACGTTATATTTCAGGAAGCGGCGGAATTCGCCTGTCACAAATTGTCTCACCTCGTCCGTCCTGCCGGCCTCGTCAAGTATGAACGGGGCGAATGAGGCAAGAAACGCGTTGGGACGTTCCTCTCGATACACCCTGTTGATAATCTCATGGGTGGATATGCCGTCATATCTTTCCGCAAACCGTCTTGTCACGGCGTCCGGGAATCTGCCTTTAAGAAGAAGTCCGAGAAACAGGCGCCCCATCACGGCCCCGCTACCTTCATCGCCGAGGATGTAGCCAAGCGGGGACACGTTGTCAACAATCTTGCCGCCGTCCCAGAGACATGAGTTTGAACCTGTGCCGAGGATACATGCGATTCCGCGTTCGCCTCCGCAAAGGGCGCGGGCAGCCCCCGCCATATCGCTCTCGACACAGATACTGGCTGTCGGGAACACACTCAGAAGTTCCGTCCTTATTCTGCTACATACAGTCGGAGTGGCACATCCGGCCCCGTAATAATCTACTCTTGATGTCTTGCCGGCTATCAATGAAAGTTCACCGCACATAGACAGCATTTCCGAGAGAGAGCCGTCCGGTGAAGTGACGGCGTTATGTCCGTGAGGCAATGCATGGAAACTCGGCCCGGTATCAGGGCTGACAATGGCGAAGGCGGTAGACGTGCTGCCGCTGTCAAAGATTATCTTCATTCGTATAGATAGTATGGGACGGTGTTGTTGCGGAACTCTTCGGCCCCCTTTGTCCAGAAGTCCTTCATATCATCCACACGGTAGGAGCGGGAGAAAAGTTCGCGTGGTTTTGCCGAACCGCACACCATGTCAAACATTCTAAGTCTCTCACTCGTGGCTGACGCGAAGGCCTTGTGAGCGGGATACATCGACGCGAGTTCCTGCATGATATAGAACTGTATGAGAGTCAGAGGGGCTTCGGCCGGATCGGTTATATATATCTGTATACCTCCTATGTTCCGGATCTTGAATATACCGAAGTATGGCTTGAAGTGCAGCGGTCTGAATTCCACTCCCGGAATATCCAGAGCCGTGAGTCGCTCGGCAAGTTTCTGTGCGTCTATCCACGGCGCGCCTGTCAGTCCGAACGGGATGGTATATCCCACGCCGATTGACACGTAATCCAACTCGCCCATAATCCCGGTGGCAGGATAGAGAAACGCCGTGGCAGGATAAGGAATCTGCGGGGATGGGAGTACCCACGGCATACCTGTGTCGGAAAATGTCATGTCACGTCTCCATCCCTCCATCTTTATGACTGAGAGTTTGCTGTCGGGGCTGCCTGCCAGCCCTTGGTTGTGGAGATATGAGGCAAGTTCGCCGGGTGTCAGTCCGTATATATAAGGTATGGGGAACTGGCCCACGAATGACTCGCGCCCTTTTTCGAGAATATTTCCTTCCACTTTGTAGCCTCCGAGCGGGTTTGGACGGTCAAGCACCATGAATTCCTTACCGTTTTCCGAGGCTGCCTTCATGGCGAGTCCCATAGTGGATATGAACGTGTAGCTTCGGCATCCGATATCCTGTATGTCGTATACGAGTACGTCAATGTCGCGCAACATCTCCGGGGTGGGTTTCCTGGTTCTGCCGTGGAGTGAATAGACCGGGATGCCGGTAGCGGGATCTGTGGAATTGCCTACTGTCTCTCCGGCCACATGGTCGCCTCTGACCCCGTGCTCGGGTGCGAACAGTGCGACGAGTCTTACGTCAGGTGCCTTGGCGAGAATATCGATGGTCGGGACAAGCGAATTGTCTATCCCCGTGGGGTTGGTGATGAGTCCTACGCGTTTCCCTTTGAGTGGTGCGAATCCTTGGTCACGCAACACCTCTATACCGGGTTTTACCATAGATGATACGGTTTCTGTCGTTGAGGCTTTATCGATGGTTTTCCCGGTTGCGGATGTTTCTGTCGCGGTTGTTCCGCCACAAGCGCTTGCGGCAAGCAAGGCTAGTCCTATCAGTAAGTCTGTCATTCTCATAACTTGTTTGTTTCGGGTCGTTTGGATTATAACCCGAGAGGTTTCATTTATGTTTTATTCCGAATTCCGGGTTTACCTTCACAAGATATGTGACACCGATTGTGGCAACACAGCATATCATAGTCCAGATGAAGAAGTGCCGGTATCCGATCATTTCCTGTATCCATCCTGCAGCCATTCCCGGCAGCATCATTCCGAGTGCCATAAAGCCGGTACACAGACTGTAATGGGCTGTTGAAAACTCACCCTCGGAGAAGTGGATGAGGTAAAGCATATAGGCCGTGAATCCGAATCCGTAACCGAATTGTTCGACAAACACACATGCGTTTATCATGGCCAGTGACGGGGAGGCGGCATAGCTGAGATAGACGAATGTAAGGCAAGTCAGTGACATGCTCCATGCCATCGGGCGCAGCCAGTATCGTAGTCCCTTGGCCGCTGCGGCGAGACCTCCGATGATTCCGCCGAGTGTAAGGCCGATTATCCCGACTGTCCCGTATACTATGCCGACTTCGGCGGTGGAGAGTCCGAGTCCTCCGGCCTCTGTGCTGTCAAGCAGGAACGGATTGATAAGTTTTACAAGCTGGGCTTCGGGAAAGCGGTAGAGGAGCATGAAGAGAAGGGCTATGCCTACATTTTTCTTCCTGAAAAATGTAGAGAATACCTTGCCGAATTCCCGCTTTGTCTCGTCAGAACGTTTGCTCCTGTCATCAGGAGCTTTATCTTCCACTTTCGGGAGAACAAATGAGTGATAGAGAGAGAATCCGAGAAACAATGCGGAGAGGACGAGAAACACCGTTTCCCATGCCAGTGGGATGTTGCCGGTGTAGGTCTCTATGCATCCGGCTATGATGACCAGAAGTCCCTGCCCGGCCACAGAGGCTATGCGGTAGAATGTAGAGCGGATGCCTACATAGAATGACTGTTCGTGCTCGTCGAGAGCCAGCATATAGTATCCGTCGGCTGCGATGTCGTGGGTCGCAGAGGTGAATGCCACGAGCCAGAACACGGCGAGTGTCAGCCGGAAGAACAGGGCCGTGGGCAGGGTGAGCGCTATTAGTGCGAAGGCCACCCCGATGAGCTGTTGCATCACTGTCACCCAGCGGCGTTTGGTGGAGATAATGTCTACGAACGGACTCCATAACGGCTTTATTACCCATGGGAGATAGAGCCAGCCGGTGTAGAGGGCTATGTCGGTATTGGAGATACCGAGACGTTTGTACATTATGACCGAGAGTGTCATCACGGCCACGTAAGGAATGCCTTCGGCAAAATAGAGAGTCGGAATCCACGTCCATGGCGAACGGGCGGTGCGCGGTATATCGTGTCGTTTCATATTTAAGGCTCTCAGTATATCTTGGTTAGCTGTGCGCCGGGATAGTAATGGGCGAGAATCTCGTCATAGCTGTATCCTCTATCTCCCATCACGGCGGCTCCTATCTGGCACAGTCCCACCCCGTGGCCCCATCCGGCTCCTCGAAGTCTGAAACGCCCGGGTATTCCATCCTTGTCCGTGTCAAGCCGTTCCACAATGAAGGCCGAGCTTCGCAGATGGCTCTCAGAGAGTGTCCGGCGTATCATGAGTTCTTTCCCTATCGTTATCTCTCCCTTGGTGCCTGTGATGCGTAGTCGGATTATACGTCCCGAGGCCCCGCGCTCCACGGCTTTAAGGTCGATTATATAACCAAGGTCGGTTCCAAGTCTCTCTGTGACGAGGCGGCGCATTCTTTCACGGGTATATTCCTCCTCCCAGCGATAGAAATCAGGCAGCTCACGGTCATAGGAGTTGAGCACCTGCGATAGTATTCGGGAGTCCGATGTATTGCAGAATGCCGCAGGATTTCCGCTTATCCATTTCGCGGCATTTTCCTCGATTGTAAGGTCTGGTAACCCGGAGGTGTTCGTATTGTCTCTTACGGCGGCGAGATATGGCATATCGGAATCTTCCCAACATGCATGGAAACGCTCCATTACGCCGCCGCAGCATTTTGAGAAACGGGTGTCGCACAGGTCACCGTCAAATTGAAGGACTTCTCCGCGTGTGTCAGAGACTGCCGAGGCGGCGGTGGGAGACGAGATTCGGCCTATGCCCTGATAACGTTGGCAATGATCGTCAGCACAGACATCGAACAGGTCGTGGTCATCGTGATCCCACCATCTGATAATTTCGCCCTCTCTACTGCGGAAACTGTGTCGGCTGCGGGACTTGTGTTCCATCTGGGCCAGCAGCCATGAGCGGGATATTACCGCATGAGCCTGCAAAAACGGTAGTGATGACGTGGCACTCATCTCGCTTGAAATGACCGAGGCAAGGTAATCCTCAACGTTTATGATATTTATAGCCGTGAGACGTCCGCTGTCGGCGATGATGCGAAGAGACCCACGGAAACGTTGTGATTCCTCTCTCTCCCAATGGAAGTCTATCCCTATCTTTACACCTTCAAGAGTAAAGCTGTCACCGTCATAGGAAGTGGGGGTGAATTCAATTGAAGGATAGGTGTTTCCGTTCCATTCCACTCCTGTCATTCCCGGACTTAGACGGACTTCCTGCGGGCCGCTGATTACCGCAGTACCCGGTGCGGAGTATATACCGGAGAAAGTGAGTCGTATTTCCTTACGGCTCAGAATTCCTATGGCTACCTGTGGTTCATTCATTCTTTTATCCGTTCTATTATAAGCTCGAATTCCTCACGTCCTACGCACACTTCATCATAGATATCCTGTATGGTCTTTTCGTCAAGAGCGTTGAATTCCTTAGTCCCGGCACACGGGAATGTGCCAAGCATCTCGGCAGAGGCGGGACTCACAAGGAGGCTGCCTTCTTCCGGGCCGTAACAGTCAGGGCGGTGTTTGCGGCGTGGGAATATGGCGACGAGTGTGTGTGACTTGTATTTTGCGGCCACTATGTTCATCATTGGTTCGGGATCTGCTGGCGGAAGCGCCTCGGTAACACGGTTGAAAAGCGTGATAGCGTCATGGTCTTTCGTGGTATCCAGAAGTATGAACGGTGCGGCATACATGTTTCTGGCGGGGATACGCACGCAGCTGTGTCCCTCACGGGCTATGGTTGTCCCGTATCTGAGTGCCTGATATATGTTTCTGAAATTATATATGTCAAAGGCCTGAAAGTGGCGATGGTCTGGCGCGGAAGCCCCGCAAAACGGCCCGTTGTAGAACACGCAGCATTCTTCAAACAGGCGCGTCATCCTGAGCATGTCGGAAAAATGTCCCTTGATGAGCTGCGGGGTGTGGCTCTTGCCGGCTATTGTGAAGTGGGGAAGGCTGAGAGGGTAGGGGTTTACAAGAATCTCATAGTCGTCCCAGTCAAGAGAACACTGTTCGTCAGGACGTGCGTTGTCGCAGAGGAAGCATGGCCTAAGTCCCTTTATGGCTGTATCGATATTGGCCGAAAGAGATTCTTTGCGGTATTGCACTATGAACTTTTCGACATTCCAGAATCGTTTTTCAAAATAGATTTCCTCCACGTCTTCTATGGCATTTTCAAGTATGTCATAGTTCAGATTTGCCATAGGCCATTCTTCAAGCTGGTTGTAGAAGAATTCGGATGTGATCTTAGGCGTTATGCGTGATGGTCTCATTTTTTTATCCTCTCATTCAGTTCGAGTGTGCGTATAAAGTCCTTGTAGAGGTTGTTGCGGTTGATGCGTTCGCGTCCCGGGGCATGGTCTGTGTTGTCCTCCCATCTTCGGCACAGATACAGGGAATCGTAAATGCGTCCGACTTTGAACCGCCGGCTGACGGCAAGCCCCATGGCATAGTCCTCGCCATAACATACGTCCGGAAAACCTATTTCACGCGCAACAGGAGTGAAGAAAGCCCGAGGGGCACCGAGTCCGTTGATGCGTAGTGCGTTGTTGGTTCCGTTCTCGTCAGTCCATTCGGCATGATCTATAAGTCCGGGAGGAAGAGTGTTGCCGTGGATGTCGGTGAGAGTATAGGAGCCTATCACCATTCCGCAATTCTCGTCATAGAACTTTTCCACTATCGTTCTCAGAGTATCAGGCGAGCTGTACAGGTCGTCACTGTCAAGCTGTATGGCAAAACGTCCGCAGTCGGGAGAGTTTACCGCGATGTTCCAACACCCCCCTATTCCCGGCTCATGGTCTACGATGGAGTCAGTCGATATTATTTTCAGTCTTGTATCGGAGGCGGCTATATCTGCGAGTATTTCGGATGTTCCGTCAGTTGAACGGTTGTCCACCACTATGACGTTGAATCGGAACGGGGCTTCTTGTGACAAGGCCGACATCACGGCATCGGCCACAGTGCGTTTGCGGTTACGGACTGGGATAATCACCGAGGCTTCGACAGGAAACACTCCGGCTCTGACATCGGTTTTTTCACGCATTATGGGTGTCACCAGCGCGCCTAAGGCTGTAAGATGGGCTGTTGCAGCCCGTTCCATTTCAATCTGTAAGTCACGGTTGCGTGGATCGACGTAGGCGAAATGTGCTTTTTCCCCGTCTTCTTCCTTGATATCCGAGACCGAATAAAGAGACTCAGGGATATGTAGTATCGGGCCTTTGCGAGATAGTCGCAGACGCAGGTCATACCATCCGGCATAAACGAAATCTTCGGTCATCTCTGAAACTGTCTCATGCAGGAACTGTGTGTTTACCATCATTGCATGTCCGAAATCAAAGTCATCACGCACAGAGCCTGTCTGGTATGCGATTAGAGGGTGTGGCGTTCCGTCAGCCTCAGTGAAGTCACAGTATGATGCGGCTGCTCCGCTCATATCCATGATCTGCTCCCAACGTTTCAGAGACGAGGGTGACAGACTGACGGGATGGCCGGTAAGGTGTATTATCGTATGGTTTCCGACGGCATTCTCCGCCAAGTGGCGCATGGACTTTGTCGAGAGGCGCGACGGTGATTTGGGATTGCTTTTCATAACATCACAAAGTTAGCCACATTATCGAGAATACACAATAAACACACTGAATAAAAAAAGCCGGGCTGCATCGATGATTATTCGATGCAGCCCGGTACTATGGTTTTTTTATGTCAGAGGTTCGGGTTGATATCATGCCACTTGTCAATGGGTGGAATGATTCCGAGCGAGATGACCTCGTCACGTAGCTTGCAGAGGTGGTGATAGCTCTGTTCGAGAGCCTTGTGCTCCTCGGGTGTCCCGGCCACGTTATGGACTGTTACACCGTTTTTGTCAAGAGTCGTTTCCATAGCCATCATGATGTGGTTGAACTCGCCGTTGTCAACATATGCGCCCACAGGCCAGTCGAACGACTTTCCGCCCATCGCTGCCGCAATCATTTCGATGGATAGATAGGCAGGGCTTTGGAATGAGGAACGGCCTCGCAGGTCGATGATGTTTTTACCTCCCTGGATGACACGTTGCTTCATCTGCTCCCATTCCTGTTCGGGAAGAGCCTTTGTTCCGATTATCTGGGAGAGGGGCTGTCCGGCCACGGTCGTTGTGGATGCGAAGACCGCCATCTGTTCTCCGTGGCCTCCGTAAGTACGGGAGTTTTTGATTTCGTCTGCCGGGATGTGGAGGTATTTTGCAAGTTCGCTTCGAAGGCGGGTGCTGTCAAGCGCCGCGAGTGTTGACACTTGCGATGGTTTGAGTCCTGAATAGATTAGGGTCACAAGCCCGGTTATATCGGCGGGATTGAATACGACCACCACGTGTTTCACATCGGGACAATATGCCTTGATGTCCTTGCCGAGTTGTTCGGCAATACCGGCGTTGCCACGCAGAAGATCCTCGCGCGTCATGCCGGCTTTTCGGGCGGCGCCTCCTGAGCTGACGATATATGCCGCGTCCTTGAAAGCCTCTTTAAGGTCAGAGGTATAGGTGAGGTTGAGTCCTTCGAAACCGCAATGGTACATCTCTTCCGCCACACCTTCAAGTCCGGGCGCATAGGTATCGTATAGACAGATATTGGGTGTCAGGTGCATCATAGCGGCTGTCTGGGCCATGTTGGAACCAATCATGCCGGCGGCACCTACGATGACAAGTTTGTCGTTTGTCAGAAATTCCATTATACTTGTGTTTATATTAGGTAAGTGTTTCTACTAAGACAACAATTGTCACGCCGTAAAGTTGGATGGTAAAAATAAAAAGGAACTGTCTCACGACACCTCCTTTTTTGTTTTAAACCTTTATCTTAATCTAATACTATGAAAAACACACGTACAAATTTAATAACATTAATTGTATTAATCACAATATAAATGGAGGGTTTAATGTTATTTAACTAAAAAATAATGTAATTTCCGGCTGTCTAACCTTTTGTATGGTGGTACGTTATGGATATTCGGACAATATGGCTGTTTCAGCCGGATAAATCTGCATTAAGATTTTTTATTATGAGAAGGCTGCGATGAGCGCTTCCGAAAGTGTGGGATGTGCATGTATGGCCTTCCTTATTGACGATGCCGGGAGTCCGGCCGTCATGACGGATGCGGCCTCGGCCACAAGGTCGGCGGCATGTGGGCCGCAGATGTGGCAGCCGAGAAGAAGGCCGCTGTCTGTGTCAGAAATAATCTTGACCATTCCGTCGGTCTCTCCCATGGCCACAGCTTTTCCGTTGGCCCGGAATGTGGATCTGCCAGTCTTTATATTCAGGCCGAGTGCCAGACATTGGTTTTCGGTAAGTCCCACCATGGCGCATTCCGGGACGGTGAAGACTGCCGATGGGATTATATCGAGATTTCTATCTTCTCCCAACACAGTCTCGCCCTGTGCCGTGGCGGCATGGGCAAGCATGCATTTTCCGTTCACGTCTCCGATAGCATATACCTCGGAGGAGCAAGGGGCTGTGCCTTCGTTCCATTGAAGCCTCATGGAGTCGTCTACTTTCAGGAATCCACGGTCAAGGATGGCTCCCGCCTCGACAAGTCCTTTCGGTATGACAGGACGTCTGCCCACGGCCATGAGGACGCTTTCGACAGTTGTCTGCTTTTCTTTACCTTTTGATTCATAGCTGACAGTTAGCCCGGGCTCGTTCCTTTCTATGGAAGTGACAAGCGCATCGGTGATGATACTGATGCCACGTTTTTTGAGGGACATGCGTAGGCGTTTTGCCACTTCTGCGTCAAAGGGAGGCAGAATCTCCTTGCAGTATTCCAGCACGGTTACATCGACACCGAAGGCGCTCATTACGGACGCGAATTCGAGTCCTATAACTCCTCCTCCTATAATGGCCAGCGAATGCGGCAGTTTGTCGAGCGATAGGATTTCATCGCTTGTCATTGCGAGTTCCGAACCGGGGATGCCAAGGGCTGACGGTGCGGAGCCGGTAGCTATTATTATGCGTCCGGCGGTATAGGTCTCTCCTCCGGCCTCGACCTCGCAAGGGGATATGAAACGGCCTTCGCCTCGGATTATGCTGACACCTGAGAGAAGTGTCGCCACTCCCTCCCTTAGTTCGGACACCACCTTGTCCTTTCTTGCCATTACGGCCTCGAAGTCCACTTGCGGCGTATTGTCTGTGTTGACGATACCGAATTCCGAAGCTTCGGCGACTGTGAGGGCCACTTCGGCAGAGCGGCATAGGGCCTTGGTGGGTATGCATCCACGATTGAGACATGTGCCTCCGAGTTCGCCTTTCTCTATCAGGGTGACGGAGAGTCCGCGCGCGGCCCCGTGGACGGCTGTCTCATAGCCGCCGGGGCCGGCACCGATTATCAGAAGGTCTGAACTTTTCATAACTCGTAGAAGCTGACAACCGGGTTTAGTGCTGCCGCAGTGTCGTCAGGGCGTCCCACCGGGCAATCGTGCGGGGCGGTCTTGACTGTCTCGGGAGTTTCGGCTGCCTCGCGGGCTATCTCGCGCATTACGGCGATGAATTCGTCAAGAGTCTCACGGCTTTCAGTCTCCGTAGGCTCTATCATCAGAGATTCGTGGAATAGGAGCGGGAAATAGATGGTAGGAGCGTGGTAACCGTGGTCAAGGAGACGTTTGGCTATATCAAGGGTGGTCACGCCTGTTGACTTGTCGGCAAGTCCGTCAAATACGAACTCGTGTTTGCAGACACGGTCAATCGGGAGTTTGTAAAGGTCTCGCAGTGATTCCTTGATGTAGTTGGCATTCAAGGTTGCCAGTGGGCCGGCCATGGCCAGTCCGTCTTTTCCGAGTGAGAGTATATAGGCAAGGGCGCGAAGTTCCACTGCGAAATTGCCGAGCCACGAAGATATGCGGCCCAGAGAGTCAGATGGATTTTCCACATCATAGTCGAGGGCGAAGTAGTCTTCGTCTCCGAGATTGTGTTTCACTACTCTTGGGCCGGGAAGGAATTTTTCGAGACCGGCCCTTACGCCTACCGGCCCTGCACCAGGCCCTCCGCCTCCGTGGGGGGTAGAGAATGTTTTGTGGAGATTTATGTGCATTACATCAAATCCCATGTCGCCGGGGCGGGCCATGCCTAACATCGGGTTGAGGTTGGCGCCGTCATAATACATCAGCGCGCCTGCATCATGAACCATACCGGCGATCTCGGGTATGGAGTGTTCGAATATGCCCACAGTGTTGGGGTTGGTCATCATGACGGCGGCAACGGTCTCGTCAAGCAACGGACGCAATGCCTCGACATCAACCGTCCCGTCGGGAAGGGACTTGACCTCGACAACTTTAAGTCCGGCCACTGCGGCAGATGCCGGGTTGGTTCCGTGGGCCGAGTCAGGGATTATGACCTTTGTACGCGCGTTGTCGCCACGGCTCATGTGGTAGGCTCTGATTACCATAAGGCCTGTCAGTTCGCCGTGTGCACCGGCATAGGGGTTTAGTGTGAATTCGGCCATACCGCCTATCTCGGACAGCATCCTTTGGAGGTCGTGATATGCTTTCAATGCGCCTTGGACTGTATCGGCAGGCTGGTGGGGATGAAGTCCTGTGAATTCAGGAAGAGAGGCCATCTCTTCGTTGATCTTGGGATTGTATTTCATCGTGCATGACCCCAGCGGATAGAATCCCGAGTCAACTCCGAAGTTGTTGGCTGACATATTGGTGTAGTGTCTGACCACGGTCGGTTCATCGGCTTCCGGGAGACGGGGGATGTCTTTGCGCAGAAGACCTGTCGGCAGGGTGGCGAGAGCGTTGTTGCATCCGTTGGGACTCAGATAGTAGCCGGTGCGTCCGGCCTTGGAAAGCTCGAATATGACTTTACCGTAATATTTTCTATTCATTGCTTTCTCGGTTTAATTGTTGGTTTCACCTTCCGGGGTAAATAATGGTGTATGCGCGTTGGAGAATGTCTCGGCACGCCATATATAGCGGTCGATTTCCTCCTTGGTGCGGGTTTCTGTGACACAGACAAGAAGTTCGTCATCGGCAATCTTTATCCCCGGGAGACATCCGCCTGCAACTGAAATTTCCACGAAGTCTTCGAGTGAGCCGTCGCCGGTATATCTTACCACGAACTCGTTCAGAAACTGTCTTGACGGATATTTCAGTTCGAAGGATCCAGTCTCTACCAGTTTTGATGCAAGGTAGTGTGCTCCTGAACATGAAAGCTCGTTGACTTCGCGTAGGCCTTGCGGGCCCATAAGAGAGAGGTATACGGAGGCATAGAGAGCCATGAGTCCTTGGTTGGAGCAGATGTTTGATGTGGCTTTGTCGCGACGTATGTGCTGTTCGCGGGCCTGGAGGGTGAGGACGAATGTCCGTTGTCCGTTGGCATCTGTCGTTGCGCCGACTATACGCCCGGGCAGTTTGCGCATAAGGGCCTTGGTGCAGCACATGTAGCCGAGTCCCGGGCCGCCGAAGTTCAGTGGCATTCCGAGAGACTGTGCTTCTCCTGCGGCTATGTCTGCCCCCCATTCCGCCGGGGTTCTGATGACTCCGAGCGTGGATGCCGGAGCTGTCATCACGAGCAGGGCTTTGGATGAATGTACCATCTCGGCCACACCATCATAATCTTCGAGTATACCGTAGTAGTTGGGTGTCGGCAGTATCACTCCGGCAATGTCACCGGAGTTTTCGAGCATTTCGCGCAGCGCCGACAGGTCGGTGATTCCGTCACTTTCGGGGATGGTACCGACCTTTACACCGTGGTAGCGTGCATAAGTATCGATGACTTCGCGGTATACGGGGTTTAGGGTGGCACTGACGAGCACTCGGTCTTTCTTGCGTCCGGCAGCCACGCACATGAGCATGGCCTCGGCCACGGCGGTAGTTCCGTCATACATCGATGCGTTGGAGACCGGCAGCCCTGTGAGTTCAGACATCATCGTCTGGTATTCAAAGATGTATTGGAGGGTTCCTTGTGACACCTCGGGCTGGTATGGGGTATAGGCGGTCAGAAATTCCGAGCGAGAGAGGATGGATCTGACAACGGCGGGAGCGTAGTGGTCATAGAATCCCGCGCCGGCAAAACAAGTCAGAGGCCGGTTGGTCATGGCAAGATCCATGAAATAGTCCCTGACCTCGTTCTCGCTCATCTGTGGCGGGAGATCGTAGTCACGTTTGAGTCTGAGTGAATCGGGTATGTCGGCATAGAGGTCGTCGAGACTCTCCATGCCACACTTCCCGAGCATCTCCTTGATGTCGTCGGGAGTGTGGGGGAAATAGCGGTGGCCCATACTATCAGTGTTTCTCGGCAGCGCAGTGGGCTTTGTATGCTTCCTCGTCCATGAGGCCTTCGAGTTCGGATGGATCTGTCATCTCAACGGTTATTATCCAGTTGGCCATGGCATCGTCATTGATGAGACGTGGATTATCTATGAGAGCCTCGTTGATGTTTATGACAGCACCGCTGACCGGGGAGAAGAGGTCGGATGCGGCCTTGACGCTTTCCACAGCTCCGAATTCTTCGCCGGCCGTCACGTCGTCCCCTTGTTCGGGCATGTCTACGTATACCACGTTGCCAAGGGCTTTCTGTGCGTAGTCAGAGATACCGATGTATGCGATGTTGCCCTCTATGCGGGCATATTCATGGGAAGGGCTGTAATAAATCATAACTGTATGTGGATTAAAGGGGGTTAGCGTGTGATTTGTATCGTGTTTAGTTTTTCTTGTAGGATTTCTTGTAGAATTTTTTTACCGTCACCGTGGCAGGGAATGTCTTGCGGCGGATGCGGATGTTGAGCCTGTTGCCTTTGGCGGCATGGGCGGTGTCAACAAGGGCTGCTGCTATGCTTTTGTCAACCGATATGCCGCGATAGCCGGTGGTGACGTATCCTACGGTCTCGCCGTCATCGGTGACCACTTCGTAGCCGTGGCGTGGGATGGCGCGGTCGTCGAGTTCGAGTCCGACGAGCTTGCGCGGGGCGCCCTCCTCTTTCTGTCGGGCGAGAGCTTCCCTGCCTATGAATTCCGGCTTGTCAAGTTTCACGAAGATTCCGAGTCCGGCCTCGATGGGTGATATTGTCTCGGAGAGTTCGTCGCCGTATAGCGGGAGGCCTACTTCGAAGCGCAGCGTGTCACGACATCCGAGACCGCAGGGGAGTGCGCGTCCCGACTCCATGAGCGCGTCCCACATGTTGCAGATGGTATCATGTCCGGCATAGATTTCAAATCCGTCCTCGCCGGTGTAGCCCGTGCGGCTTACAAGGATGTGGGCGCCGTCCAGCTCTTCTTCCTTGAACGTATAGAATTCGAGGTCTCGGCATGTGATACCGAGCACCTGTTCCATGACTTCTTCCGAAGAGGGGCCTTGTACGGCAAGCTGGCTCAGATCGTTGCTCAGCGGGTTGATTTCGATGTCATATCCGGCAGCGTTTTTTTCTATCCATTCCATGTCCTTGTCAATGTTGGCTGCGTTTATGACAAGGAAGAAGTTGTTGTCACCGCGTTTGTAGACAAGGAGATCATCGACCACTCCGCCTTCCGGGTTGCACATCATTCCGTAAAGAATCTTTCCTTCGGAGATACCTCGGACATCGTTTGTGAAGATATGGTTTACGTATCTTTCGGCATCAGGGCCTGAGATGTTGACCTCCCCCATATGGGAGACATCGAAGACGCCGCATTCGTTGCGCACGGCCTGGTGTTCTTCTACAATGCCGGAATACTGTATGGGCATGTCAAAGCCTCCGAACGGTGTCATCTGTGCGCCGAGGCCTATATGGCGTGAGTGCAGGCATGTGGTTTTCGTATTTTCCATGGATGATGGTATTAATCAGCAAATCAAATCGATAAAATCTTTGTTTTTAAGGCCCGGGATGAATTTCCCGAGATCTGTACCGCTTAGAGCCGAGGACAGGGTCTCGCGGTTGTATGCGACATCACGGACAATGCTCTCTATCCGTCCGGTGGCATCATCGGCGATTTCGAGATAGTCACCTGTCAGTGTCAGTGTCCTGACCTTTCCTTTTGACACTGTCAGATGGACTGTCAGCGTCCCAACTCCCTCTATACGTACGGTGTTGGCGAGTGTCCCGGCAGGATTCTGCCCTGTCAGCCATTTATGGTCATGGTAGGTCTTTTCTATTTCTTCTACCTCCCGTATTTCTTCGCAGGAGATGGTCATGACAGGGCCGTCTGGAATGGTATTGACGATGTGATGTATGAATTCTGGAAGAGAAAGTTCCGGCAGGTGTTCACGTATGGTGGTGACACGGCTTCTCACGGATTTTACTCCGTGGCTTTCGAGCTTTGCCGTCGGCGGGGTCAAGGCTCCGCCCATAAGAACGGGGTCATAATCATAGAGCATGGTTCCGTGGACTATGCTCCGTCCCGGAATGTGGTAGAACGAGTTCCCGGATACTTTGCGGTCACCGATGAGGATGTCGTTTCTGGAATTGTCAGAGGCGTCAAGCCCGAGCAGTCTCAGTGAGCGGGCCACCATGGATGTATAGGATGCGAATGTGGTTGTAACGCTGTCAGACGAGGTAATGTACGAGAACATTATATTGTTCATGTCGGCAAGCACAGCCCCGCCACCGCTCTTACGGCGTACGAGGTCTATGCCGTTTTTACGGCAGAACTCCATGTCTACCTCCTGTTCGAGCAGCTGGTGGCGTCCTACGATCACCGTGGGTTCTACCTGCCAGAGGAAGAAGAAATCACGGTCGGGATGCCTGCGGGCAAGCCATTCTTCCAGTGCAAGGAAGAACGGCAGTGGCCGGGATGGCTCGTGGTCTGGTAGCATGACTAATTCCATGGTACTGGTGCGGGAAGGTTGGTATTGTCTCTTTCCACGACTGCAAATTTACCCAAAAGAAACATGCCGTCAAACATGAAAAAATATGTTTGACGGCATGTTTTTGTTATTGCGGACAGCGCTTTCTGTGTTAGCCGTGTCCGGCCTTTGTCAGTTCTTCTGGTTGATGTCTTCCGGGATTGACGGCGATGTCTGTATGCCGTCGCGTTTGAGAAGGGCGTCGATAGTGGCGTCATGTCCACGGAAGCGGCGGTAGAGCACGGCGGGATCCTCTGTGCCACCTTTCGAGAGAATGTTTTCGCGGAATGATGATGCTGTCTTCTGGTCGAAGATGCCGTGTTCCTTGAAGTGTGCGAATGCATCGGCATCAAGTACCTCGGCCCATTTGTAGCTGTAATAACCTGCGGCATAGCCTCCGGCAAATATGTGGCTGAATGTCGGTGAGGTCATCGAGCCTTCGATTGGCTCGAACATTGCCACAGATGCTCCGGCTTCGTTCTCAAACTTGGCGGGGTCGCTGACAGGGGCTGTGATGGTGTGCCATGCCATGTCGAGAAGTCCGAAATTGAGCTGGCGGAGGCACGAGTAGGCCGCTCCGAACTGAGAGGTGGATATGATGCGGTCTACGAGTTCTGCCGGGATGGGTTCGCCTGTCTGGTAGTGGCGGGCGAAGCCGTCAAGGAATGTCTTTTCGGTCAGATAGTTCTCGTTGAACTGAGAGGGAAGTTCCACAAAGTCACGCAGCACGTTGGTGCCTGCCAGAGAGGCGTATCGGGTGTTGGCGAGGAGGCCGTGGAGTCCGTGGCCGAACTCGTGGAGGAATGTCTCGACCTCGTAGGGGGTAAGAAGTGAAGGCTTGGAGTCGGTGGGCTTGGTGAAGTTCATGACTATTGTCACGTGGGGACGTGAGTTGGTGCCGTCCTCGGTAGTTTCCTGTCCTTTGAACTCGGTCATCCATGCACCCGGGCGTTTGCTGGCACGTGGGAAGAAGTCGGTATATATTACGCCGAGATAGCTTCCGTCATTGTCTATCACGTCAAATGCTGTCACGTCTGGGTGGTAGACGGGTATTTCTGGATTTTTGACAAATTTAAGGCCATAAAGCTTTCCTGCCAGACCGAACACGCCGTCAATCACGTTGTTAAGCTCGAAGTAGGGACGAAGAGCCTCCTCGTCATAGGAGTATTTGTCGTTTTTGAGCTTGTTGGCATAGTAGCTGTAATCCCATGGCTGTATCTTCACCGGGCGTCCTTCGAGTTTTGAGGCGAACTCGGTCAGCTCCTTGAACTCGGCTTCCTGGGCCGGACGGTAGGCATCGCGGAGCGAGTTGAGAAGACGGTAGACGTTTTCAGGGTTGGCAGCCATGGTAGTGGCCAGAGAATAGTCGGCATAGGTCTTATAGCCAAGCAGGTTGGCTATTTTCAGACGTGTTTCGGCTATTTCCTTCATCACCGGCAGGTTGTTGTACTCACCCTTGGAGTTGCGGCCGGTGTAGAGGCGGTACATCTTTTCGCGGAGGTCGGGGCGAGAGCTGTATTTCATGAAAGCCATGTAGACAGGCTGGTCGAGGGTGAAGAGATACTCTCCTTCGCGGCCTTTCTCCTTGGCGGCGAGGGCGGCAGCCTCTATCGAACTTTCGGGAAGGCCGGCGAGGTCGTCGGCTGTCAGCCATATCTCGTAGGTGTTGACCTCTTTCAGCACGTTCTGTCCGAAGAGAGTTGTCAGTTCGCTCAGACGGCTTGACAGCTTGGCATAGGTTTCGCGGTCGGCTCCTTCGAGTAGTGCCCCGTTGCGCGTGAAAGACTCGTATGTGCGTTTCAACAGCATCTTGTCCTCGGGGGAGAGTCGGAGAGTGTCACCGCTGTCATGGACGGTCTTTATACGTTTCCACAGCCCCTCGTTCAGTGAGATAGTGGTTGAATAGTCCGATAGGCGCGGGGTAATCTTCATCGAAAGTTCCATCATGGCGTCATCGCTCAGGGATGAAAGCAGTGGGAAGAACACGTTGAGCACCCGGTCGAGATCTTTGCCAGACCGTTCGAGCGCTACCACTGTGTTTTCGAATGTCGGAGCCTCAGGGTTGGCCACGATTTTTTCAACGCCTTCCAGACCGAGCTTTATGCCTCGGTCTATCGCGGGTTCGTAGTCTGCCACCGAGATGCGGTCAAACGGTGTTGTGCCGTGTGGAGTGCCTTTGAACTCCTCGAAGAAAGGATTCTGTGCCTGGCTCATGATGCATGTCGCGGCCATTGCCGCTACTAAGGTTTTACGCATGAATATTAATGGTTTATTGGTTTTATTTATCAGACGGACTGTCCCAGGGCACGGGAACGTCTAACGGCGGTATCGGCCACCATCCCTATCAGCACGGGATCTATGGCCGAGTAGCCGGTGATTGCCGAACGGTCGGACTTGATGCCTGTCATGAATGAGTCGGTGTCGAACTCTCCGAGTGCGATGGAGCGTGCCCACAGGCCGGCTGCATCGTCTGGACGTCCTGTGAGCATGGCCAGATGGCCGGCGTTCAGGAGATCGTTGGGTGTAGGGGTTCCTGACAGGAGTATATCGGTGTATTTGGTGCATCTCGTGTAGTCGCCGCCGAGTAGCGTGCACCAGGCTATCGCCCTGACGGCCTTGTCGCTGCTATTGCCGAGAAATTCGGCCTTGAAGAGATATGGAAGGGCCTCGTCGTAACGGCGTAGTTTTACAAGCGAAAGTCCGATGTTGAGCGATGTGGCGACGTCGTCGGGCTTCGATGCGTCAAGACGCCGGTAATAGCCGAGAGCCTCTTCCCATCGACCGAGCAGCCGGCAGCACGATGCCAGCCGGCGGAGTGTCCAGCGGCTGTCTGCATTGAGGAGTTCGCTCTGTTCATAATATCTGACAGCCTCTACGAGGTCGCCGGAGGATTGTTTGCAGTATCCCATTTTCTGGAATAGTCCGGCTGTCGGGGGGACTTTGTAGGAAAGTCTCTCAAATGTGTCGAACGCATCATCCCAGTAGCGTCTTTTGAAATAGAACTCTCCGATGAGGCCGAGTGTCTCGGAATCCTCGAATATACCTGCCAGAGAAGGGAGTGCCGGCAGGTTAAGACCCATCGAGAACGGGTCGGCAAATTCACCTTTCCGGCGGAAGAGCTTGAAGAACCGATAGAGGTCTCTAACATAAGACGTGGCAATCTCCTCTCTTTCGCGCGGACGTGAACCGGCAAACCTCATCTGTTCCCATTGTTCTCGCTGCATTCTCATCTGTCCCATCATCATGGAACGCTGTGAGGCGGGAAGGGTGGTGAGTGAAAGTACCACCGAGTATTTGTCGTTGTCGCAGAACATAGGTGTGCCCGTGATAATCTCGCATAGAGCCGTCACATCGGGGTCGGTTCCGTTGGTCAGTAGGGAATGGCCGGTGTGGAACGGCAGAAACCAGTTGGCAATATCGTTGAAAAACGGGAATGTTTTCAGTTTGCTGAATGTGGCCATCATAACATCCCCGCCGTCTTCCTGTAAAGATCCACACCCATCAGGCCGTTCAGACTCATGTTAAAGTCTCTTGTTCTATTATATGCCTTATGTGTATATCGGTTGACAGTCAATATTACACCTATGGCAAATTCTGCCACCGCCTCCGGCGAATAGCTCGGCACACGCAGAATGCACAGCTTCCCCTCGGCCGC
>CAJTRI010000008.1:72895-126764 GCA_910578615.1 uncultured Duncaniella sp.
TCTTCCTGTAATTCCTGCAATTCATTTAGGCGGTCGGCCACGCCTGATTTTTCAAGCATCTCGGCCCATTCTGGATTCTCCTCCATCGCCTCGGGGTCAAGGTTCATCTTCCCGAGCTTCTCTATCTCCGGGCGCAGTTTCATCATCTCAGGTATGACCTCGTCATTGAACTTGCGTGAGATTCTCTCGGTGTCTCTCGAACGGATGAACTGCATGTTTACAATTTTGACATCCGTAGCCCATGATGGCGTCTCAGAGAGCGAGGCCATGCGCAGTGACAGTTTGCGGCTCATGGGTCTTTCACGGTATAACCACATCCCGGTGAGCAGCCCTGACAGTGAGCGAATGGCTATCTCGTCATCCGAGGCTGAAGCATATGTATCCATTAGGAACATCATCCGCCGTTCGTCATACAGCTCTGTGAGGCCGAGAGTCACGGCACTTATGGTCAGAAGCTTGAAATGGCGTGGCAGTGCTGGATCGGTCATTATTTCCGATAGCAGTGCCGCGTCAGGCCCTGTGACGGGTGCGAGAGTCCACACTCGGTTGAAAAAGTGTTTCTCGATGCCTTCCGCACGAAGAGTCAGTTCGCGTGAGGCCTGTCCGGGATTCTCGGCCAGTGCGGCCAGTGAGAGTTTCTGGTTCAGGTGCCTGTATTCGTCAAGCAGCAGGGCCGGCCGTCCTTTCGGTTCGGTCAGTTCGTAGCGCAGGGTGTTGTAATACAGGGTAGGGGAGTCGGCTGTCTTTATCTGCCTCTCCATGAGGTCAGCCACGTTTCTTACCTCTTCGACGAGTGCCGCATAGGCATCGGCCCTTCCGGGATCCGGGAGACCGCGCAGGGCGAAGTCGGTCATAAGTCCGTAATCACGCCGGAGCCGTTCGAGTTCGGATGTGAAATTTCCGAGATGCGGCTGGGCCACTATCGCGTTGTCGAGCACGTCGAGAGCAGCCGACATCCGCCCCGAGGCTAAAAAGGCCTCTATATCTTGTCGGTTTATATACTTGGGTGTCATCTGGCACAAATTTACTATCTTTCTATCAAAAATCATGCCAAAGAAACGGTTATTTCACAAAAATTATACTAAGAGTCCGTCAATATACCGTGTGTATAGTCGCTCGCAACTATCATAAAACATATGGCGGATATGAAGAAATTGACTTAAATATAGTTAAAACGATGTTGCGTTTCACAGGTTTTTTCGTAACTTTGCAACCGCTTTTTAGCATCCCGTGTGATGGGAAATTAAGGAGCTTTATACCAACAACTTAATTTTGAGTAACACAATTTAACCAATTCACAGAAATGAAGACATTTCAGCTGACCGCAGAGCCTCGTACCGACCTCGGTAAGAAGGCTGCCAAGGGTCTCCGCAAGGAGAACAAGATTCCCGTTGTGCTCAACGGTGGCAAAATCATCGATCTCCCCTGCAACGAAACCCTCAAGCCCGGCGAGAAGATTGTAGAAATCGGCAACGGCAAGGGTATCATCACAACCGACCTCCTTGTAGCCCAGGACGCAGTCCGCAAGCTCGTATATACTCCCGAGATATTCGCCATAGAGCTTACCGTGAACGGAGAGAAGCGCATGGCTGTTCTCAAAGACATCCAGTTCCACCCCGTGAAGGATACCATCCTCCACATGGATCTTCTCGAAGTAAACGATACCAAGCCCGTCACCATCGAGGTTCCTGTCAAGCTCGAAGGTCATGCCGAAGGTGTGAAGGCCGGTGGTAAGCTCAACCTCTCGATGAAGAAAATCAAGGTTAAGGCTATCTATACCGAGATTCCCGAGCGCGTGGTTATCAATGTAGACCACCTCGGTCTCGGCAAGACCCTCCAGATCGGCGATCTCCACTTCGAGGGTCTCGAACTGATGAACGCCAAGAACGCCGTTGTCTGCGCCGTGGCTCTCACACGTGCAGCCCGTGGTGCACAGGCCAACGCCCAGTCATAATAGACTCGTTCGGTCAAAAAACTTTTCCACAGATTTTCTCATCGCGTATCCCCGCGAAGGGAAAATCTGTGATTTTTTTAACAGATAAAGAATAATGGGTAAATTTCTGATTGTCGGACTCGGTAACATCGGCCCGGAATATGAGGGTACGCGACACAATGCCGGATTTATCATTGCCGATGCTCTTGCTGCAAGCTGTGGCGCAGCCTTCGAGACCGAGCGTTATGGCGATATAGCCCGTATGAGGGTTAAGAATGCCCAGCTGGTAGTTCTCAAACCATCCACTTATATGAACCTTTCCGGCAATGCCGTGCGTTACTGGATGCAGAAGGAGGGGGTAGAGATCTCCAAAGTCCTCGTCCTTGTTGATGACTGCGCGCTGCCGTTCGGTGCTGTCCGCATAAAGTCATCTGGCAGTGATGCCGGACATAACGGCCTTAAAAATATAGCCCAGATGACAGGAACCCAGGCCTATCCGCGTCTGCGTTTCGGAATAGGCAACGACTTCCCTCGCGGGACGCAGATTGACTATGTGCTCGGGCATTTCACGCCGGACGAGGTGGCCGCAATGCCGCCAAGGGTAGAGCTTGCTGTCGATGCTGTCAAGACTTTCTGTCTGGCCGGCATACAGACGGCTATGTGTAACTTTAACAATAAGTAGTCATGAACGAAGTCCGTATAGACAAATGGTTGTGGGCCATGCGCGTCTTCAAAACCCGCACCGTGGCCACGGAGGCCTGTAAGAAAGGGCGGGTGTCAGTGGGGAATGTGGTGGCCAAGCCGTCACGTACTATAAAGGTGGGAGACACGGTCTGTGTGCGTAAGCCGCCCGTCACCTATTCGTTTAGAGTCAAGGCCCTGACCCAGAACCGTCTCGGTGCACGTCTGGTGCCAGACTATATGGAGAACATCACTCCTCAGAGCGAGCTTGACCTTCTGGATATTGTCAGGATTTCAGGTTTCATAGACCGTAGAAAAGGACTCGGACGCCCCACCAAGCGTGAGGGACGTGAACTTTCAAAGTTCACGGATTCGATATCTGATGACGGCTGGGACTTTGATTTCCTTGAAGATGACTCAGATGAATAGAGGCGTGATGATATATCAGGAAACTTACGGGGGGCATTGTCTTTGACGACATGCCCCCGTAAGTTTTATCTCCTCCGCGTTATTTTTTTACGGCGAGATATGGCACTATTATAAATTGCAGTCTCGGTGTATTGAGGACGTAGACATAGGCGGTCGAAGTGTATTTTACCTTGCGGATATCCTTCCAGTCTATCACCTCGTCGTCAGGTATTTTGAAATGCGGGGTGTCATCTTTTTCCTCTTCAGGCTTTTCCTCCGGCAGATAGCGGAGTGTTAGAGACCTGCCTTCGTCTATTACCACCTGTTTGGGCAGGATGGCACGTCTGGCCTCGGGAGTGAGCATGTAGTAGGTATAGAGAAAGCTCATACCCATGGGGATGACAATGAACAGAAGCATCAGGGCCACAAGCAGAAGTCGCTCGTCAGGGATGATTATACCTGCGGCAGCCAGCGAGACAAGCGGGACTGCGATTTTCCACGCGTGGCGCGGCAGCCACAGGCTGATGAGTGTAGAGAGATATTCCCCGGATCTTGTGGTAAACGGATTTGTCTCAATCATCGATGTAACGTCGGGTGATTTTGCCATATTCCTCTATACGGCGGTCTCTAAGAAATGGCCACCAGCGTCTTACCTGTTCCGAACGTTTCAGATCAACATCCACGACGTCTGTTGTTTCCGAATCATCCGGTGCACGGTATATGAATTCACCCTGAGGGCCGGTGATAAAGCTTGATCCCCAGAACTGTATGCCGCCTGTCATGCCGGAAGGATCTTCCTCGCGGCCTACACGGTTGACGGTGATGACCGGGAGTCCGTTGGCCACTGCATGGCCGCGCTGTACCGTGATCCATGCCTCACGCTGGCGTTCTTTCTCTTCATTGCTGTCCGAGCTTTCCCATCCGATAGCTGTGGGATAGATGAGCATTTCGGCACCGGCCATGGCCATGAGCCGGGCTGCTTCGGGATACCACTGGTCCCAGCATACAAGGACTCCGAGATGTCCCACTGATGTGGAAACTGGTATGAAACCGATGTCACCGGGGGTAAAATAGAATTTCTCGTAATATGCGGGATCGTCAGGTATGTGCATCTTACGGTATTTCCCGGCTATAGAGCCGTCTTTCTCAAAGACGACCGCAGTGTTGTGGTACAGCCCTGCGGTACGGCGTTCGAAGAGAGAGGTCACGAGGACTATGCCGCATTCGCGGGCCACGGCACCATAGAAATCGGTAGTCTCTCCCGGGATAGCTGTGGCAAGGTCAAAGCAATCCACGTTTTCGACCTGGCAGAAATAGAGTGAGTCGTGAAGTTCCTGTAATACTACGAGTTCGGCACCTCGGGATGCAAGGTCTTTTATTTTTTTTGCCAGCCGGTTGCGATTGTCAACAGGCGAGGGAGTGTTGTGCTGCTGTATGATTCCTATTTTCATAGTCAGAGTTATTTTAGTAGCTGCATGGTGACGCAGTGGAGCGATCCGTGCTGTCTGATTAGTGCCCGGCAATCTATGGAGATAATCTCATGGTCTGGATAGGCTATCTTCATCATCTGTCGTGCCAGTTTGTCTTTGGCCGGCTGGTTGTATACCGGGAGATAGATATATCCGGGGGCTACGAGGTAGTTGGCATATGTTGCCGGGAGCTGCATACCGTCTTCGTCATATATGGGAGAGGGTAGGGGAAGCTCGATAAGGTTGAAGGGTTGACCCTCCCTTGTGCGCAGGGCGCGTATCTCATCGCGCATAAGTTCGAGTTCCTCGTTGTTGGTGTCCCCCTCGTCGCCGGGGCCGGTGTATATGATGGTATCACCGGGTGCGAGACGGGCAAGAGTGTCTATATGGGAGTCGGTGTCGTCTCCGGCGAGTGCGCCATGGTCAAGCCAGAGGAAGTGGTCACATCCGAGGGTATTTCCAAGAAATTCCTCTATCTCCCTGCGGTTAAGGCCCGGATTGCGTGTGGGTGCGAGAAGGCATCGCGAGGTGGTCAGGAGGGTGCCCTTTCCATCGGTCTCTATGGAGCCTCCTTCGAGCACGAGGTCGGTGCCTGTGACGTTTTCAATAACGCCGGCCGAGCACAGACGGCTGTTGACGAGGTTGTCCTTCTCGGCTGCAAACTTACTGCCCCAGCCGTTGAATGTGAAGTCAAGAGGCACTATACATCCTTCATGGTCTGTCACGCTTATAGGCCCGAAATCTCTGGCCCATGTGTCATTTGTCGGAATTTCGGCATATACGACATTTTCTCTGACCCCGGCCTCGGCAAGCCTGTTTTCAAAAGATATGCCCGGCGGCTCAGGGCCGACGAGCAATACGGTCTCGTTTTTTGCAATCTCGCTGATTATGTTGAAAAAGCATTCTTGGGCGTCTCCAAGCATATAGTTCCAGTCAGTTGCAGCATGAGGCCACGCCATCATGACTCTTGTGTGCGGCTCCCATTCGGCAGGGAGTCTGTAATGTGGTTTACCATAGGCAGAGGCCCGGTCATTCATCGTCATATTCGTCTTTAAGATTGTTCCAGATAGAATCCTGGGAGTCAAAATATTCTTCGCAATAATCCAAGAAACCGCGTTTCTCACTGCTACCGACCTCGTGGCACCATTCGCGATAGGCCGTCTTCAACTCGTGATTTTCGTGGAGCTGTTTTTTAAACTCGGCTTCCGCGATGTCGATGCTGTCATACTCTTGTAGGAGTGAGTTGAAATGGTCGGTGATGTGTTCCATGCGTTGACAATTTTTCAGGATTAGAGAGCTTTTTTTGCGTCTTCAAATTTATGATTTTACGCTGGAATAACCAAATTTTAATGTGTTAAATAAGTCTTAATCTATCGGTTATATGCCATTGGTAGTGAGAATTAGGCATAAAAAAACGCTCCTTTACCTAAGGAACGCATCTGTTTTCTGACTTGTAACAGGCCGTCAGGCAGGTTACTTTTTGTTCTCTGTGCCGGCCTCATGGAGGTAAAGTTCGGCACGTGCCATACAGTAGCTGGCTGTACGATAAAGTTTTGCAGCTTTTTGGATAAGGTTATTCATAAATAAAACAAAAATATTGATTATTTTTCTTCTTGCTTTAATAACGCTGCAAAGGTACAAAATGTTTTTAAATTATGCTTTACAACATAAAAATTTTTTTGTTCCTTTATTGACTGTCGGTGATTGAAAAAAGCGGCCTCTGTTTTGTTCCAGAGTCCGCTTTGAATCGTTATCGATTGTCTGCCTGTGATTATTCGCCGGGCTTGATGGCGTCGCTGGGGCAAACTTCTGCGCATGAACCGCACTCGATGCAGGTGTCGGGATCGATGTGGTAGATATCGCCTTCTGAGATAGCGTCTACGGGGCAGACGGGCTGGCAGGTGCCGCAAGCCACGCAGGAATCGGTAATTACGTAAGCCATTGTAGTTAAGATTTAAATTGGATAATTAATGTACGAATAGTTTCTCTTTGAGTTGCAAATGTAGTTCTTTTCCCGCAATATTTGGCAAAGAAATGTGAAAAAAATTGTGAAAGGGTGAAAATATGAACTGAGGGACACACCGTTATGGCGTGTCCCTCGGCTAAGGCGGTCAGTCAGTATCAGGCTTCGATTTTCTTGTATTTGGGAACAAGTATCTTCATTATAGACCATCCGATGAGGTAAGCCACACCGCAGATGCAGAATATGATGAAATAACCTGCGGGTTTGCCTTCGAAGCCCATGAACGACATGGGTTCGCGGAGATACTGTGCGCCCTGCGCGAGAAGTTCCTTGGTCATCTCGACAGTTGTTCCGTCAACAACGGTGGTACCGGCCGCATATGAGAAAAGCATGCCGGAGCCTTTGTTGATGAGGAACGATCCGATACCTCCGGCCATGCCGCCGATACCGATGATGGTGGCGATGGTGCTCTTGGGGAACATATCGCCCACTACGGAATATATGTTGGCCGACCATGACTGGTGGGCGGCTCCGGCAAGGCCGATGATGATGATGGGCCACCATGGCGAGTAGTTGCCGAGAGGTTGGGCGAGGAGTGCCAGAAGTGGGAAGAGTGCGAATATGAACATGGCGCGCATACGGGCGGCATAGGGGTTAAGCCCGGTCTTGTCCATGATGATGGTCGGAAGTTTGCCGCCATAGATGGACAGCATGGTGATGGCATAGAGCACGAAGATGAGCATCTGGGCCATGGGGGTGTCAGATGAGTATCCGTAGACGTCTGAGATGTAGGCTGGTGTCCAGAAAAGGAAGAACCACCATACGCCGTCGGTCATGAATTTGCCAACGAAGACTGCCCAGGTCTGGGGGTATTTGAAACATTGGAGGAAGGGGATGTCCTTCTCCTTTGAGTCTTCGGTCTCAGCTTCCTTTCTTGGTGATTCGTCAAGCTCGCTGTCCTGCTCTATATAGGCGAGTTCGGCAGAATTGACATGTGGATTGGCGGCAGGTTTTTTGTAGAGCCACATCCAGAATCCCATCCAGATGAAGCCGAGTCCGCCGATGACTACGAATGCCATCTCCCATCCGTTGCCTACGCCTGCCTGCTGGAAGAAACGTGCAAGTGGCGGGATGGAGACGGGGGCGAGGAGGGCGCCTACGGTGGCTCCGGCATTGAAGATGGATGTGGAGAAAGCGCGGTCTCGTTTGGGGAAGTATTCGGCTGTAACCTTTACGGCTGCGGGGAAGTTGCCGGCCTCGCCGAGTCCGAGCACCACGCGTGCGGCGATAAAGTAATAGACAGAGGTGATGGCTATGGTGGAGGCAACAGCGCCGGTGGCACCTACCATTTCGGCTGCGTCATGGAGACCGACGGTGTGTTCGGTAGCCCATCCGCATACGGCATGGAGGCATGCGCCGGCCGACCAGATGAAGATGGCCCATAGATAGCCTTTCTTGGTACCCATCCAGTCGATGAAGCGGCCGGCAAACAGGTTGGCTATGGCGTAAACGATGGAGAAGATGGCGGTGATGGTGCCGTAGTCGGAATCGGTCCAGTGGAACTCTGGGGCGATGAAGTCTTTCCAGGTTAGCGACAGCACCTGACGGTCAAGATAGTTGACCGTGGTGGCAAAGAAGAGAAGTCCGCATATGATCCAGCGGAAATTGGTCATCTTCCTGCCCTGTGCGTTCGCCTGGGAGATTGTTGAACTCATGTGGTTGGTTTAAGGTTTGGTGAAGTGTTGTGATTGGATTATTTATGTTTTAAGGTTTAAGGTATAAAGCCTGGCAGATAGACCACGCTCTAAACCTTAAACCATAAAATTCGGATAGAGGATCATGGCATGGTTGTCTGCCATGACCCATGATTTTCAGAATTTGAAGTAGTTCTTTGCGTTATTGTAGCAGATGTCCTCGATCATCTGGTTGACACGCTTCTCCTCATAGCCTGTGTAGGGTATTTCACCGTTTTCCACATCGGAGCCTACGAGGTTGCAGAGCGTGCGGCGGAAATACTCGTGGCGGGGATAGGAGAGGAACGAACGGGAGTCGGTAAGCATTCCTACAAACCGGCTGAGCAGACCCAGGAGTGAAAGGGCGTTCATCTGTTTCTGCATTCCGTCCTTCTGGTCAAGGAACCACCATCCCGAGCCGAACTGTATCTTGCCGGCCACGGAGCCGTCCTGGAAGTTGCCGAGCATTGTGGCAAGTACCTCGTTGGCGCAGGGATTGAGGTTGTAGAGGATAGTCTTGGCGAGTTTGCCACGTGTATTCAGTGTGTCAAGATATTTGGCACAGGCTTTGGCTGTGGTGAATTCGCCTATGGAGTCAAAACCGGTGTCGGGGCCGAGGAGCTTGAACATCTTGGTGTTGTTGTTGCGGATGGCTCCGTAGTGGAACTGTTGTGTCCAGCCTGATTCGTAGTCCATCTCTCCGAAGATTATCATCATGGCGCTCTTGAATTTGAGGATTTCCTCTTTTGTCAGCTCCTTGCCTCCGTATACCTTGTCGAAGATAGCCTCGATTTCGGCATCGGTGTAGTCTTCGGCGTAGAATTCCTCTATACCGTGGTCAGAGAGGCGGCAGCCCATCTCTTCAAAGAATTCATGACGTTTTCTGAGAGCGTCAATCATGTCATTGAATTTGCAGATGTTGACACCAGACACTTCGGCGAGTTTCTCCACATAGGCGCGGAATTCGGCAGGATTTTCTACGGCCATGGCCTTGTCGGGACGCCAGGTGGGAAGCATCTTGATTTCGAAACCGCTGTCTTTTACCTGTTTGTGGTATTCGAGGGTGTCAACGGGGTCATCCGTTGTACAGACGGTCTCAACATTGTATCGGCGCATGAGTCCGCGAGCGGTCATCGAGGGGTCGTTGAGGAGCTTGTCGTTGCACTCGTCAAAGATCTCGCGTGCAGTCTCGGGATTGAGAAGCTTGTCGATACCGAAAGCGGTCTTCAATTCAAGGTGAGTCCAGTGATAGAGAGGGTTGCGGAAGGTATAGGGGACTGTCTCGGCCCACTTCTGGAATTTTTCCCAGTCGGTGGTATCGGCTCCTGTGCAGAAACGTTCCTCTACACCGTTGGAGCGCATGGCGCGCCATTTGTAGTGGTCGCCACCGAGCCATATCTCGGTGATGGATTTGAATTTATGGTCATCAGCTACCATTTTGGGGATGAGGTGGCAATGGTAGTCGATGATGGGCATCTTTGCCGCATGTTCGTGGTAAAGCTTCTGCGCGGTCTCGGTTTGCAGCAGGAAGTTTTCGTCCATGAATGGATTCATATCTGTTTCTGTGCTTTTGTTGGATTAATTAAAGTGTCACTCCGTTTTTGAATATGGAGATTTCGTGGATGCCGGCTTTCTCGGAATTGACCTGTTCGCCTGAGGCCACACGCAACACGTAGTCGATGAACTGGTCTCGGACATCACGCATGGATTTGTCCTCGACGAGCTGTCCGGCGTTGAAGTCTATCCATGCCGGTTTGCGTGCCGCGAGGCCGGAGTTGGTGGAGACCTTCATTGTAGGTACGAAAGTGGCGAAGGGGGTACCTCGGCCTGTGGTGAAGAGCACCATCTGGCAACCGGCGGCTGCAAGGGCTGTTGCGGCCACGAGGTCGTTGCCGGGAGCAGAAAGCAGGTTAAGACCGTGTTCCTGTATGCGCTCACCATATTCCATGACGCCGAAGACAGGGCTTTTGCCTGACTTCTGTGTGCATCCGAGAGCCTTTTCTTCAAGTGTGGAGATACCGCCGGCCTTGTTGCCCGGAGAAGGGTTTTCACCCACAGGCTCGCCATGGCTGAGGAAGTATTCCTTGAAGTTGTTTATAAGTGATATAGTCTGTCCGAGCAGTGCGGGAGATGCGCAGCGCTCCATCAGTATGGTCTCGGCTCCGAACATCTCTGGAACCTCGGTAAGGACGGTCGTGCCGCCTTCCTCGTCGCAGAGCCAGTCTGAGAACTCTCCGAGAAGAGGATTGGCGGTAATGCCTGAAAATCCGTCCGAACCGCCGCATTTCAGACCTATACGCAGTCTGGATGCCGGGCATGTGGTGCGCTTGTATTTACGGGCCTGTTCATAGAGGGCTTTGAGCATAGAGACACCTGTCTCCACTTCGTCACCTTCTACCTCCTGACACACCATGAACTTTACTTTGTCACGGTCATAGTCGCCGCAGAACTCCTCGAACACCTTTGGCTGGTTGTTCTCACATCCGAGGCCTACGACGAGGATGCCGCCGGCGTTGGGGTGGTGAACCATGTCACGCAGAATCTTCTTGGTATTCTCATGGTCGTCACCGAGCTGTGAGCAGCCATAGTTATGGGGGAATCCGAATATACCGTCCACACCCTCGGCGCCTGTCTCGGCGTTCACGCGGTCAACAATCTGTTTGACAATGCCGTTGACACAGCCGACGGTGGGAATTACCCACACTTCGTTGCGGATACCTACCTGTCCGTCCGGGCGCATGTAACCTTCGAAAGTGGCTTCCTGGCCGTTGCGTGCGTGGCCGGGGGCCGGACAGTGATCGTTTTTTATTGAGATGTCCGAATAGTCAAGCTGTCCTTCGAGATTAGTCTTGATGTCGTCATGGTCGAGGTAGCATCCTTTTGCCACTGCATGACGGGCATGTCCGATGGGGAATCCGTATTTGACAACGTTCTCTCCCTCGGCTATGTCAGTGAGGGCGAACTTGTGGCCGGCCGGGATGTCCTGCATCAGAGTGACATCTCCGACTCCGTCAACGGTGACAACCGTGCCCTTTGACATGGGGTTGATTGCCACCGCCACGTTGTCGGCGGGATTTATTTTAAGAAAATCTTTCATCAGCCGGCTGTTATGCTTCGACAACTTCCTTTACGGTTTCGAGCATTCCCTTGTCGCGGATGCAGTCGAGGTAGTAGACCACCATGTCTGTGAGGCCGGGAATCTCGTTGAGGTCTCCGTGTTCGCCCCAGATGAGGTCTTTTGCAGCGAGGACGCCTTCTGCCACCTTGCGGGTGTCGCCTGTTGCCCACAGGTCGGTGAGGAGGGTCATTATCTTCTGGTCATCCTTCGGCTCGATGGGTGTGCCGTCTTCGCGGTTGCCACCTTTGTAGTAGGTGATGAGGGCTGCGAGTCCGAGCACAAGACCCTTGGGTAGCTCTCCCTTGCGTTCGAGGTAGACTTTGAGACCGGGAAGGTCGCGGGTCTGGAATTTGGGGAAGGCGTTGAGCATGATGGAGGTCACCTGGTGGTCAACGTAGGGATTGTTGAAGCGTTCGAGAACGTCGGCTCCGAACTTCTGGAGCTCTTCCATCGGGAGGTTGAGCGTCTGCATCAGCTCGTCAAACTGTACCTTGTGGATGTATTTTCCGAGCAGGGGATGGTTGCAGGCGTCACGCACGATGTTGACACCGCTGAGGAAGGTGACGGGTGAGAGAACGGTGTGGGGGCCGTTGAGAAGTGTCACTTTGCGTTCGTGATAGGGGGCCTCGGAGTCGGTGATGAGAACTTGGAGACCGGCCTTTTCGGCAGGGAACTCTGCACGGAGCTGTTCGATGGTCATGTTGGATGCGCGCTCGATCACCCAGAGGTGGAATGCCTCGCCCTGTACCACGAGGTTGTCCTTGTAGCCGAGTTTCTCCTGTATCGAGTCGATTTCCTTGCGGGGGAAGCCGGGAACGATGCGGTCAACGAGGGTGGCGCATACATAGTTGTATTTTTCGAACCATTCCTTGAAGCCTTCATAGTCAGAGGCAAGATCTTCTTTCCATAGCTCGATGTATTTGTTGATGCAGTCTTTGAGGTGGTGGCCGTTTTCAAAGATAAGCTCGCAGGGCATGATGATGAAGCCCTTGGCGGGATCGCCTCCGAATGTCTTGTAGCGACGGTAGAGGAGCTGGGTGAGCTTGCCGGGATATGATGACGCAGGACGGTCGGCGAGTTTGCATGAGGGATCGAAAGTGATGCCGGCCTCGGTGGTGTTGGAGATGACGAAACGCATCTCCGGCTGGTCTGCGAGGGCCAGGAACGCATCAGTCTGGGTGAAGGGGCTGATGCCCCGGCTGATAACGTCAACGCGGGTGAACGAGTTAACTACCTCACCGTCAAGACGTCCTTGGAGATTTACATGATAGAGACAGTCCTGCCCTTCGAGAAGCTGCATCACGAAGTTGTCAGGTGTACCCTGTATGCAGACAACGGATGAGTTGAAGTCGGTCTTGTCATTCATGTTCTTGATAATCCAGTCCACGAATGCGCGGAGGAAGTTACCTTCGCCGAACTGGATGATTCTCTCGGGGGCAACAGCCTTGGGAGCAGTGAGTTTGTTTAATGCTTTCATTTTTTAAGGTATGTTGGTTAATCGTTTTTTATTTATTTAAGAGGGTTCCAGCTTGTGGAATGATTGAAGACGCGGTCAAGGTCGAGCAGAGTCTCTGCAACCTTCTTGTCAGGATTAGATGCCCAGCTGACACGGGTGGACTGAGAGGCTCCGGGGCCTTTTGAGCCGTATTCGCCATATCGGGCAGTCTTTTCGTTTTCAGTGTTGTTCCAGTTGTGCCAGCCGGCCGGCAGTATGTGGCTGCCCATCTCGCAGTTGATGAACATCGTATGGGCATACGGGCGCCATGGACGTCCGAGATATACCTTGTCAATACCGGGTGCGGCTGTAAGACGGCAGTTGTCAAACACATATCCCACGGCTACATCCGCCGGGGTCGATGCCGCCGTGATGTAGCTGTTTCTCTTTGAGTGTATGGTGCAGTCCTTGAAATAGGCTGTGGCCGGCCCGAATATGAAGTCTGTCGTTCCCTCGATATAGCAGTTGTTGAAGAAGAGACGGCAGTTCTTCCCGCCTGTGAAGATGGTGTCCTGGTTGCCGAGGAAACGGCAGTTCTCGAATGTCAGACGGTCACCCTCGGTGTGGAGAGCTACGGCCTGTCCAAGCTGGGGGGCATTGTTCTCAATGGTGAGATTCTTGAAATGCAGGTCTTCACCTTCCACCTTGACGCTGTATGTGCGGAAGGTTCCCATCTTGTCGATGTTGGCATGATGGTCGAAGGTGAGAATGGTATTTTCGGGATTCTCGCCAACGAATGTCACATTTTTAAGCCATGACGGTATGACGATTTTTTCCTTGTAGATGCCGGGGGCGATATGGACAGTGACGGTATAGTCCATATATGCCCTGATTCCTTCAAGTGCTTCAGTGACGGTGGCATAGTCGCCTGTGCCGTCCTGCGCTACGAAGATGTCATGCTTCCATTTGTCAGTGCCGGCAGCGTTTGCGGCAATGAGCGAAAAAAAGAATGTGATGATTGACAGTATCTTGAATTTCATAATTCGTGTGTGGGTGTGTGTCGCTTATTTTGTGATTCTGAACCAGTCGATGTCAAGCCATCCGCTGTCGTTGCTGTTCCAGTCGCGGGTGGAGAAGAGGCCGATTTTTGACCCTATCCAGTGTCCGACGTCTACTTTCAGCGGTCGTCCTATCTTGGTGAATTTTTTCCCGTCAAGGCTGTAAAAGAACGTGGCCTCCACTTTATAGTCGGGTTTCTGCATCGGTTTCTTCGGGCCGGTCATGCTGATCTTGGCACGTAGGTAGACAGGCTGTCCTTCCGGGATTTTCACCTCTTCTGCCTTGGTCTCGGTGCCGCCTTTGTTGGCTTTGTAGCAGTCAGCCTCGACAAGGTATATGCCGTCTTCTCTCGATTCGAGGGCGAGAGCGCCATAGTTGTATCCGGCTACTATGAGACCGGCACGTTCTCCGGCCATTGGCTTGTCATTCTTTTTGCGTGGGAAGAACTGTACCTTGGCTGTGGCTGTGAAGTTCCGGGCCGGGAATTTCTGTAACAGGAGGTTGGGTAGATTATAGAGGTTTTTCGCGCCGTCAGTATGCGTGGTATAGAGCCGCAGGGTGGAGGCGTTGGCGTCGGTGTAATACCATGTGGCGGCAGGATTTCCCTTCCACTGCCATTGGAGGCCGAGAGAGTTCGTGTCGAATTCGTCACTTTCGGCAGGGGTCGCTTTGGGATAGTTCCTGCCTACATTTGGTTTGCGATATTTCTTCACCGGCTCACCCTTTCCATCGCCGTCGGGATCTGTCCCTATGACGGGCCATCCGTTATCAAGCCATTGCATGGGTTGCAGGTGGACTACACGGCCATACGGGCCTTTATCCTGGAAGTGTACGAACCAGTATTCCTTACCGTCAGGAGTGTCTACCCATCCACCCTGATGAGGGCCGTTGATGTCGGTAGAGCCTTGGTCCATTACGTTTTTCACGTCGTATGGCCCCCATGGATTCTTTGAGCGCAGCACTTCCTGCCATCCTGTCGGGACACCGCCGGCCGGCGAGAAGATATAGTACCAGCCATCGCGCTTGTACATCTTGGCACCCTCGATGGTCTCATTCTCTATATGTCCGTCATAGATTATGCGGTCTTGCCCGATGGTCGATTTGCCGTCGGGTGTCATCTCTATCATGCCGATGATGCTTTTGAGTCCTGCGCGGCTTCCGGCATAACCGTGGGCCAGATAGGCTTTGCCGTCCTCGTCCCAGAACGGACACGGGTCTATTACTCCCTTGGCCTTGTAGACCAGGGTCAGCGGTTCCCATCTGCCGGCAGGATCCTTGGCCTTTGTCATGAATATACCGAGGTCGGGGTCTCCGTAATAGATATAGAATTCGCCGTTGTGATGGCGTATTGCCGGCGCCCACACGGCGTTGCCGTGGCTCGGATCAGGAGCCGACTGCGCGTATTCAGGCATCTCTTCTATGGCATGGCCTATAAGAGTCCAGTTGACAAGGTCTTTTGAGTGAAGTACGGGCAAACCGGGGATGTCACAGAAGCTCGACGCGGTCATATAGAAGTCTTCTCCGACACGGACTATGTCAGGGTCGGAATAATCTGCATCGATTATGGGATTCTGGTATTGTCCGTTGCCGAGATCCGGAACCCACACCTCGGATATGGAGTCCTTGGCTTGGGAATAGATTGTGGCGTTCGCGGCTACAATCAACAAGGCAGCTCGGTAGGCAAGTTTTTGCATGTCTTTTTAAGGTATTGATAATGTAGGTAGAAAAGATATGGGGTATGGTATTGTGCGCATTTGTGCAAAATCCGACCCAAAGTTAGTAAATTTCCATCGAAAAAAGGTGAAACGCTCAATTAAAAATTATAAAATATCATTTCGTAGATCTGTATTGCCTGAAAAGTCCGGGAGGCGCGGATGGTCTGTAAGAACCTTCCGCGCCTCCCGGCTTTATGGTTTCGTGTCGTTTAGAGCTGCTCCATTTCAAGGCAAGCGTTGATGAAGGGGCCTACGCCCTTTGCATCGTTGTCACGTATCGGTTCGGAGAGATAATATTCGAATGATCCGTCACGATATCTCTTGTCTCCGCCCAGACCTCCGACAGCGCAGCACTGTGTCAGCGATATGGTTCCGTCAGGGTCTTTGCGTACGAGGTGTTTGAGCATGCCGTTCCAGCCGGTGAGGGCTGCGTTGAGATAGCTCTGATCAAGGTATCCGAGGCGCACGCCACGGAGAAGCGAGTATACATACATTGCGGTCGCGGTGCCTTCGAGATAGTTGCCTTCGCGTCCGGGTTGGTCGAGAACCTGGAACCAGCACCCGCTCTTTGTGTCTTGGAATTTCACCACTCCGTCGGCAAACGATTTGAGAAGGGTGAGGAGTTGCGGACGTTTGGGGTGGTCGGCGGGCATCTGTTCGAGGACGTCTATAAGGGCCATGAATATCCATCCTTGGCCGCGTGCCCATGCGTGGGCTGACTGGCCTGTCTCTTTGTCGGCCCACCGCTGTTCACGGCTTTCGTCCCAAGCGTGTCGGTAAAGCCCGGTGACAGGGTCGTAGGTGTGCTTGGCTATGGTGAGGAACTGGTTGGCTATCTCGTCCCATGCCTCGTTGCGCTCGTTCTCGGGAAGCAGGCGGTTGGTGTACATGGCGTTGAATGGCTCGGCCATGAAAAGTCCGTCAAGCCACATCTGGTGGGGATATATCTTCTTGTGCCAGTAGCCTCCCTCCTTTGTACGGGGATGTGTTTTCAGCTGGTCTTTGAGGGTGTGGATTGCTTTGAGATAGCGCTCGTCGCCGGTGCTGTCATAGGCGGCAAACAGAAGGGTGCCGTCCTTGATCTGGTCAAGGTTGTAGTGTTTGAGGTCATAGGTGTGGATTGTGCCGTCTGCATTGACGAGGGTGTCGACGTAGGAGAGTGCATAGTCGGCAATCGCTTTGTCTCCGTAGCGGTTGGCCACGTTGACGAATGCGTCAAGCTCTGTGCCGATGGCATATGTCCAGCGCGGTTTTTTGTGGTAGTCAAGCAGCCAGCTGTGCGGATTGCGCTTCATCTCGGAGTATACCATGACTTGTGAAAGCGGGGCAAGCTCGTCTTGCACAAGACGTCCGTTTATGTGGACGTTTCCGAGCCTTACGTTCTTGTAGCGTCCGCTGAGGGAGTTGCCGTCATTTTTCACACCGTCCCACCGGGAGTTTTTCACTTCGATGTTTCTAATGTTGCAGATATCCTCGAAGCCTTCGATAACGATGCCGTATTTGCTTTCTTTGCAGTTGATATTTTCAAGATATACATCCTGCACCACGGGTGGGAAGCTGTGGTCACAAGCCTCGTTGCGCTCGTAAAGCAGGTTGATTTTCAGTACGGCCTCGTTGCACTGGCCCACCTCGATGTTACGACAGAAGATGTTCTCGATGACGCCGCCGCGACATGAGTTTGTCTTGATGCGCACCACGCGGTCGAGTTCGGGGGAGTCCATAACGCAATTTTCAGCAAAGAGGTTGTTGAAACCGCCTGAGATCTCGCTGCCTACCACGATACCGCCGTGGCCGTTCTTCATGCGACAGTTGCGGACTATCACGTTCTCGGTGGGGGTAGCGGCGGTAATGCCGTCACGGTTGCGTCCGCTCTTGATGGCTATACAGTCATCGCCGGTGTCGAAATAGCAGTCCTCGATGAGTACGTTCTTACAGCTCTCGGGGTCACAACCGTCTCCGTTGGGCCCGTCGTTCTGGATGTGGACGCCACGCACTGTCACGTTCTCGCAGAATAGAGGATGGATTACCCAGAACGGGGAACGTAGCAGTGTGATGCCCTCGATGAGTACGTTCTTGCAGTCCATGAAGTTGACGAGCTGGGGACGCATACCGTAGCCGTCGCCCATGATGCGCTTTTCTACGGGCACGCCGTTCTCGTTCCATTGTTGGAGGAGCGGGCGGCCAGTCTTCTGTGTCGACACCGTGCCGGGGCCTTCGTAGTCATGTCCTTTTTTGGAACTCATACCCCACCAGTTGCTGTTGCTTGCGTTGCCGTCGAGAGTACCTTTGCCGGTGATGGCTATGTTGGTGGCTCCGTAGGCATAGACGAGAGGCTGGTAGTTGTAGCAGTCCATACCCTCCCAGCGGGTGCGGACGAGGGGATACTGGGTGGTGTCTGTGGTGAAGAGCAGTGTGGCTCCCTCGGCAAGGTGGAGGTTTACGTTGTTTTTGAGTGTAACGGGGCCTGTGAGCCATGTGCCCTTGGGGATGATGACACGTCCGCCGCCTTCCGATGAGCAACGGTCTATGACCTTGTTGATAAGTTCTGTGTATAGGAAGCCTTTGGTTTTCGACTTTTTGCCATAGTCGAAGAGCTTGTAGTCTTTGTCGCGGAACGTCGGCTGCGTGACGGACTTCTCAATCTGCGGATAGAGGTCTCGCCATGCCTCTTCGGAGGTCATTGCGAGAGCCGTCGCCGCGATCCATACCGCCAGTAGCAGGGTCGTGATTTTTTTCATGGTCGGTTTCTCGGTTTTCTATTTTTATTTAATGTGTATTTTCTTATAGTGATTGGCAACTGCAAAGTTAATAATCTATTCTCAATTAGGCCAATGAAAACGATAATTTTTTTCTTATTTTATGTTAACCCTTTGCATTTTAAGAAATAATTTTTTACTTTTGTCGTTATAAAAAGGCCGTGAAACCTGTGGTATCGTTGTGGATGATAACCTCTGGTACAATAAGTTCCGGCTTTGCGATATTCAGCCTTAATGTCTTACCGAAAACAGCTATTACAAAAACCAACCAGCCGACTCTAAACACAAATTTATTCAAAATACCATCCAGTACACAATCAGACACAGCAAGCAAACCTCTCTACTTCTATCAACCATTATCCGTTTGGAAATAAAAATTGCATGAAAAAAATCTTATTTATCAAGTAACACAGACATGAAAGACTTAAGCACAGGTCGTAGTCAATGGCTGCGGCGATTTTCCCTTGCGACGCATTGGAAGACAATGGTTCTCCTGATGATGCTCTGCGCAGGTCTCCCCCTGAGCGCACAGAACATCACGGTCACGGGAACTGTCGAGGACGGCAACGGCGATCCTATGATCGGAGCAACCGTGCTCGTTGATGGTTCCAAAGAAGGAGTTTCGACCGATATCGACGGTAACTTCTCTCTCAAAAATGTCCCCCCCCGGGCTACACTTAAAGTCTCATATATAGGATATAAGACTGAGGATGTGAAGGTTGACGGACGTACCAATATCAAGATAGTGCTTCGTGAAGATACCGAGACCCTTGACGAGGTCGTTGTAGTGGGTTATGGTACCGTAAAGAAGAAAGACCTCACCGGCTCGGTGTCTACGGTCAAGGGTGACGACCTTGTGAAGGTTCCCACCGCCAACGTGGCCCAGGCCATGACAGGCCGTCTTGCCGGCGTGCAGATCACCACTACTGACGGTTCGCCTGATGCCGAGATGGTGATACGTGTCCGTGGCGGAGGCTCCATAACCGGTGACAACTCGCCTCTTTATGTGGTAGACGGTTTCCCCGTGTCGAGCATTTCTGACATAAACCCCGCCGACATCGCCGACATCACCGTGCTGAAAGACGCCTCTTCGACCGCCATCTACGGTTCGCAGGGTGCCAACGGTGTAATACTCATCACCACGAAGAGCCCCGAGGGTGGAAAGACCACCGTGACCTATAACGGATATATGCAGGGCAAGCACATCAACAATAAGATTGATGCCATGAATCCGTATGATTACGTGATGTTCCTCTACGAGAAGGCAGCTCTGCGCGGAGGTTCGAGTATACGTACCTTCGAAGAGCGTTTCGGCTCGTTCAATGACATCGACCTTTACCAGTATCAGGATCCTATTGACTGGTATGACGATGCGTTCAACAACCACAAGCTCTCACAGAGTCACGCAGTCGGTCTGTCAGGCGGTTCAGACAAGACCAAGTTCAACATCAATGCGGCATATGTGAACGACGAGGCCCTCATCAAGGATCAGGGATACAGCCGTTTCAATATCTCGCTCAAACTGCGTCACCAGATTGCTTCCAACCTGCGTTTTGAATTCGGTTCCCGTATGAGCGACACCGAGACCCGTGGCGCGGGTACCTCCGGCCAGCGCAGGAGCTTCCGTTCATATGACCTTATCACCAAGGCCCCTGTGAACGGTCTGTATGACCAGATAGACCAGTCAGCCATTGACCAGATGGACGAGGAGGAATATGAGTCATACCTCTCCCAGACCCAGCTCCTCAGCCAGCGTGCCGCGTTTGACTGGCGTCTTCGCAAAGACCGTCGTTTCAACTATAACGGCGCTCTCAACTGGGATATCATCAAGCCTCTTACATATCGTGCTGAGGCAGGTTATGAATATCAGTTCTACCAGCAGAAGCAGTGGTGGGACGAGCGCTCCAACAAGGCCGTTCAGGAAGGTGGCTCGCTGCCTATGGGCGAATGGGAGAAGAAGAATGTATGGAAGCTTCGCCTTTCACACACCCTTACTTTCAACAAGGATTTCGGTGCACATGCGCTTAACGCCATGATCGGTCAGGAATATGTCGCCACCAACTACGAGTCCAATACCATGCAGGGCAAGTATTTCGTGGAGGGCATCACCCCTGACAAGATGTTCGCTGCCATGCAGGCCAACTCTGGCGCCACCGGCTCGCGCACAATCTCTTCACAGCTTGGCAAGGAAGACCGCACAGTGTCATTCTTCGGTCGTGCCAACTACAACTATGACGGTCGTTATTACGCAACTCTCACATTCCGTGCCGACGGTTCATCCAAGTTTGCAAGAGGCAACCGTTGGGGCTACTTCCCCGCCGGCTCTCTCGCATGGCGTATAAGCCAGGAGGAGTTTATGTCATCTTCACGTGAATGGCTCTCAAACCTCAAACTCCGTGCTTCGTATGGTACCTCGGGTAACAACCGTATCGGTTCGGCCCTCTTCGAGACCCTCTATAAGAATTACAGCAGCGGCAAATATTACGGGGCCAACAATATAATGAACCCCCACTTCACTCTTAACAACACCCAGCTCGCCAACCCGAACCTCAAATGGGAGACCACGGTTACACGTAACCTCGGTCTTGACTTCGGTTTCCTCAACGAGCGTTTCAGCGGTAGTGTGGAGTTCTACTGGAACACCGTGAAGGATCTTCTTCTCAACCGCAATATCACCGCTATCGGCTATACCACCATGCAGCAGAACATCGGCCAGACCTCCAACAAGGGTGTCGAATTCCAGTTTAATGGTTATGCCGTGAATAACAGGGACTTCCAGCTTCAATTTACAGCCAATATAGCATTCAATAAGAACAATGTTGACAAGCTTGCCGATTCAGACTATATGACGACCAACTCCGGCGCATTCTCAACCGATATGCGTGGAGCTGACGATTACCGTGTAATCGTAGGCCAGCCTCTCGGTCTTGTCTGGGGATTCGTTTCTGACGGCGTGTATGGTGTCGATGACTTCGAGACCTATGTCGATGAAAACGGCAAGACCCAGTTTGTAATGGACGGCAACAAATACGTTCTTAAAAAAGGTGTCGTAGATTGCAGCTATCTTACAGCCGGATCATACGGTGGTCTCCGTCCGGGTGCCATGAAGCTTAAAGACCTCGATGGCAACGGTACGATTGACGCTGACAATGACCGTACGATTATAGGTAAGACCCAGCCCAAGTTTACCGGCGGTTTCGGTCTCAACGCCTTCTGGAAAGGTCTTGATTTCTCGGCCATGTTCAACTTCGTTGTAGGCAACGATGTCTACAACATGGACAAGATGGTATCTACCCAGCAGTATCGCAACGAATGGTCAAACCTTCGAGACTTCATGGGTGCCTCGACCGCATGGACTTATCTTGACCGCACCACCGGCAATATCGTTACCGACTATGAGACACTCAAAGCCATGAACGAGGGCAAGCAGTATTGGAGCGCTCTCACACTGAGCGGCAATAACCCCGCGCCCACATCATGGGCTGTCGAGGATGGCAGCTATCTCCGTCTCCAAACCCTTACACTCGGTTATACCTTCCCCTCGGCTTGGACACGCAAGTTTGCCTGCAACCAGCTCCGTCTCTACTGCACTCTCAACAATGTTGCCACCATCACCGGCTACTCAGGCTATGATCCCGAGGTTTCATCAGCCATCAACGACAACTCGTACAACGGTCTGACCCCCGGTGCCGACTATTCAGCCTACCCCAAGGCTTTCTCTTGGACTGCCGGTGTAAACATCACCTTCTAAATCCTCAAATCTATACAACACACTGTTAGAAATACAATGAAACTCAAACATCTATATATGCCGACGCTGGTTCTGGCCATGGGTGCTGCCTTCACATCGTGTGAGGACATCCTTGATACCGAGAACCTTTCGTCTGACAACTTGGAAAACGTCCTTTCCAACGCCACTGACGCGAGGAAGATGGTCAACCATGTCTATGCCTATTTCTGCGAGGACACGTATACATCCCGTATGTCCACCAACTGGATGCAGAACACCGACGTGGAGATCGCTTCCATCAACAAGAATCAGACCAACAGTAACGACCGCCGAGGTCTGTGGTGTCTCAATCCTTCCTATTTCGCTGACATCCGTAATGCCTGGGATCACAATTATGCCGCTATCGACTTTGCCAACCAGGTAATCAAAGGACTCGAATCACAGCCGCTCTTCCAGCAGGGTGATGAGGCCTATCTCCAAATCTATGGTGAGGCCAAGTGTCTGAGAGCCTATCGTTACTTCCTTCTCTGCAATTTCTGGGCCGATGTTCCTTTTGCTACCGAGCCTACGACACATGATAACCGTAATGACGGAGGCCGTATAGACAAGAACATCATCTACTCTTACCTCATACAGGATCTAATCAATTGTGAGGAAGACATGCAGTGGGCTGAAAAGATTTCTACTGAATACATGAACCGCGAGTTCGCTCTCGGCTTTATTGCCAAGCTCGCCATGTTCCGTGCCGGTTATTCCATGCAGAAAGACGGTACCATGGATCGCTGCCGTATCTCAGACAAGATAGACCCTGTGGTCTATACCGACGAGAACGGTGTCGAGAAGACCGCCCAGAGCAATGATGACTTCTATGCCGTGGCTCAGGCCTATGCTCGCAAGCTCATCAATCTTAAAGGCCGTGAACTCTCGACTGACTACAAGGGAATCTTTGATGCGCAGATCAACGGCGCAAGCGCTCCCAACGGTGATGTGCTCTACGAGGTTGCCTATGTACCCAACGCTGGTGGCGATATAGGATGGTGCCACGGTCTCTCGGTAGAGAATAGCTCCAAGGGTTCAGGTACCACCTATACCACTATGGCTGCGCCTTATGCGCTCTCATTCGATCCCGAAGACCAGCGTTATCCCGTCACCTGTGCCAACTATCGCTGGGTGAACGATAACAAACAGAATGCTACCAATGGATGGAGCATCGAGCCGGCAAAATGGTGCCGTATGGATCTCGACGTCACATCTGTAAAGGATAAGGGAACTGGTATAAACGACCCGTTGCTCCGCTACTCTGACGTGATGCTGCTCCTTGCAGAGGCTGACAACGAGCTAAACCATGCTCCTACCGCAGAGGCCAAAGAGATGCTTCGCAAGGTGCGTGCCCGCGCTTTTGCCAAGTCTTCAAAGAGTGGCGAGAAGGTTGACGCCTATGTAAACAATCTGACCTCTTATGAGGACTTCAAGGACGCCATCCGTAAGGAACGTGCCTGGGAGTTCGGTGGCGAGCGTCTCCGCAAGTTTGACCTTGTCCGTTGGAACTACTATTCCGACGCTATCGTTAATACTCTCGAAAGCATGCGCTCAATGGCTGTCAACTCACTCCAGCTCGAACAGACTTCCGATGGCTGGGTGCAGAAGAAGAAAGAGATAGAGATCAAGGATATGGGATATGCTCCCAAACTGTTCTTCCGTCTTGTAAATGGCCGTATTGTGTTTGAAAACGATATTTGGACAATGGTTGACGAGAGCAACGAGCCTTATGCCTCGGCCAAGACCCTCAACAAGGATGACATCACAGACAACATGACTTCGGAAGATGTCTACCGAGTGGCTTTCGGCGAGACTTTCGGTGCGACCGTGAAGGATGAAGCCGGAAAGAACGACCTCGTTGACGAAGACGGAAACAAGTACTATACCCTTAACGAAGGTGTCCTCTCATGTTTCTATGGTTTCACTACAAAGCTCAACCCGGTTTGGAACAATGGAACAGAGGATATAAGCGTCCTCCGTGGCAAGCCTGTTCCCTATGTGCTCCCGATTCCCAATGACCGCGTCATCACTTCCAACGGGAAACTTGACAATGAAGGCTATCTCATTCTGAATAAGAATTAAAAACAGATATTGCAGGGACGCGTACAGGCGCTTCGGCAAGACATGCACTGACCGTGTCCCTGCAAACATTTCCAATTTCCAAATCTTGAACTTTCAATCTTTTGATTTCAATGAAACTATTCAAATATATTGTATGTGGTGTTCTGATGACAGGCTCGTTGGCTGTCTTCACCTCATGCGATGATGATGACAAGGTTGAGGCTCCCCGCCTTTTCAGCCCCGTGGTCAAAGTCACAACGAGCAGCAACTCTCTTGTCTGCAAATGGCAGGGAATCAACGGCGCCGTCAAATATCAGCTCACGCTCAAAAAGGAGACTCCTCTTATTGATGAGAATGGCGAGAACAAATATGAGACAGTCGACGTCATCGAGGTGCCCGGATCTCCCTATACTTTCGAGGATCTGGACTGGGACGACCGTTACCGTGTGGATATAAAGGCTGTCGGAGAAGGTATAGAGAGCCTTGTCTACAATGGTGAGGCCATCACTATAAGCTATCCCACCAAACTCAAATCTGTGTCAACCATCATTGATACGGGTGTGAAGATTGAGTGGAACGAGGATGACAAGGTTGCCGAGTGGACAGACGTGGCATATATCAATGTATTCACACGCAATGAGGATGGCACCGTAACTCCTTATCTTCCCTCTACCGTCGGTGGTGAGGATGTGACAAGCCGTGCCGAGGAACAGGAAGAGGTCGAAAAAGATCCCATCGTAGCTCCTGAGGAGAATCCTGACTACTACTACACACTCACAGAGGACAATATCAGAAACTCATATTGCGATATTTATGGTCTGCAACCCAGCACAGAATACCGCATCGTGGCCTATAACAATGATGGCGAATATCGCGGACGTCGTGATTTCAAGACCAAGGATTCCGAGGTTTATGAAAACCCTGACCTTGTTGTCGACCTTCGTAATTCAGTAGATTCCGACACCATCACCGGCGAGTTCATGGCTACTCTTCCAGAGAGGGCTATCGTGGTTCTCAAAGGCGGCCATGAGTATATCTGCAACAAGACCACTTTCCCCAAGAGCGTGACACTCACTACCGGCATGTCTCTCAGTGGCAAGGCAACTCTCAGAGCAGATGATATGGTCATCCTTGAAGAAAATACAGGTGACGTGAAGTTTGAGAATGTCCGACTCAGGACTAATGCCAAGGACACCGGTCTGGATAAGAATTTTGGCGGCAAATATACTTTCTCTCAGAGCAAGCAGCTTTCAGGTCTTAACTCGCTGGTATTTGAGAACGTTGAGTTGCAGAGTTATCGCGGAGTGATCCGTGTGAGAGACAAGGCTTCTGTCATCAACAACATTACGTTTAACAACTGTCAGATAGACAGCATTGCGGACTACTGTCTGTTGAATGTCGATGTGAAGGATGCCGAGGTTCGTAATCTCAACATCACCAACTCTACGATTACCCATGTTAGCCGCCGTGTCATCAACAGCACCAAGTCGGCCAAGGGTCTTGGCAATGTGAACATTGCGAACTGTACTATCGCCTATTGCGTAGGTGACGATGGCGGCGGTAAGTCATATAACATGTTTGAGCTGGGTGGAGCAGATTTCAATGTCGGCGTTATCTTCAATATGTCCAACTGTATTGTAGGCCCCGGTTTTATGAATGTTTCGACAAACGCACCGTTCGGAGGTCTTACACAGCTTAACGGTGGTACATATGCCACAGTGAATGTATATATGACATCTGACGCACAGTATGCGATTAACAATGCCGGAGAACAGATGAACCCGTTCCCTGCCGTAGAGTCAATGACTGAGAAGTCTACGGATGTATGGGCCGATCCTCTGAAAGGCGATTTCTCAATCAAGAGCGCCCAACTCCCCTGCGCGGCAGCCGGTGACCCGCGCTGGCATGTACAGTAAGCCTCCTCTCACCGTTCATCACATATTGTCATATTGTTAAGGATAACAGCCATGGTTCTGAGAAGAACCATGGCTGTTTACTTTGTGGTAGTGTATATGTAATGATTTCGTTCTGCGATATTGTTCATGATGTGTTCAAGAAGCTTGCCTAAACGTGTGTGATTGCTTATAAACTCGTCACATTTCAAGACTATAAGTATGTCGTCAGCGGTGGGATCAAACGGGACTAACTAATAGCCGGACAATCCGATTTTAAGCAAATAAAGCGTTCGCGGCTATCTCTGGAACAACAGGTATAACCATAAAAGAATATTCCCCGCGCCGTGTTGGCGCAGGGAATATGTTTTATTGGCAGAGAAGTATCGGCGGGTTATTAGCCGTTGTACTTCTTCATGCGTGCGATGAGGTCAAGCACCTTGTTGGAGTAGCCGATCTCGTTGTCATACCAGCTAACAACCTTAACGAAGGTGGGGGTGAGCTGGATACCGGCGTTCTTGTCGAAGATAGAGGTGCGGATGTCGCCGAGGAAGTCGCTGGAAACTACTGCGTCTTCGGTGTATCCGAGGATGCCTTTGAGTTCGCCTTCGGAAGCCTCCTTCATAGCGGCGCAGATTTCGTCGTAGGTAGCGGGCTTGGCGAGGTTTACGGTGAGGTCAACAACAGATACGTCGAGGGTGGGGACACGCATCGACATGCCTGTGAGCTTGCCGTTGAGTTCGGGGATTACTTTGCCCACAGCCTTGGCGGCACCGGTGGATGAGGGGATGATGTTGCCGGAAGCTGCACGGCCGCCGCGCCAGTCCTTCATAGAGGGGCCGTCAACGGTCTTCTGGGTAGCGGTAGTGGAGTGTACGGTGGTCATGAGGCCGTCGGTGATACCGAACTTGTCATTGAGAACCTTGGCGATGGGGGCGAGACAGTTGGTGGTGCAGGATGCGTTGGATACGAACTGCTGGCCAGCGTAGGTGTTGTCGTTAACACCGCAGACGAACATGGGGGTGTCGTCCTTTGAGGGTGCGGACATAACTACATATTTTGCACCGGCTTCGATGTGAGCCTGAGCCTTTTCCTTGGTGAGGAAGAGACCAGTGGACTCTACTACGTATTCGGCACCTACTGCGCCCCAGCCGATTTCGGCAGGATTCTTGCAGGCGGTCACGCGGATGGCTTTGCCATTGACGATGAGAAGGCTCTTTTCGAGGTCATAGTCAACAGTGCCGTCAAACTGGCCGTGCATGGTGTCATACTTGAGCATGTAGGCCATGTAGTCAACGGGAAGAAGGTCGTTGATTGCAACTACCTCGATGTCATCGCGCTTGGTCGAAGCACGGAATACGAACCGGCCGATGCGGCCAAATCCATTGATACCTATTTTTGTCATAGTTTAAAGAAAAATTGGGTTTATTCTTTATTTGTGAAATTTCCTATCGGGGAACATGAACCTCCGAGCCGGATTATACATTACTATATAACGCCGGTCTCTTTTGGCCGGCACAAAATTACAAATATTTTCAGAAACAAGTCTATATTTTCTATGAAAATTATTGACCGTTATCCACCTTTTTGTGGATTTTTAAGCTAATTTTTTTCATAGTTGGGAAAAATTAGAAAAAATTGAAGTTATACGTCGATGTTTACGGATTTTTTTGCGTAACTTTGACCAAATAGTATTTATAAAAAATCATTATATTATGGCCTTCTTGAAGGAATTCAAAGAGTTTGCGATGCGTGGCAATGTCATAGACATGGCCGTGGGTGTCGTTATCGGTGCCGCCTTCGGCAAGATAGTCTCATCGCTTGTCAACGATATTATAATGCCTGTCGTGGGAGTGGCCACTGGCGGCCTGAATTTCACTGATTACAAACTGGTTTTGCAGCAGGCCGTCATTGACGGCAAGAGTGGGGATATTATCACCCCGGAGGTCTCCATGAACTGGGGATCGTGGGTTCAGACGGTAGTTGACTTTCTGATTGTGGCGTTCTGCATATTTGTGGCTGTCAAGGCTATAAATAAGTTGAAGAGAGAGAAAGCGGCCAAGGAGCCAGCAGCTCCCGCTGTTCCCGAACCCACAAAGGAAGAGGTGCTTCTGACCGAGATACGAGACCTTCTCAAAGATAGGAAGTAAAAACGGCCGCATGTGCCGGCGGAAATAGCTGATGCCGGCACATGCGCATCCTTTCTGTCGGCACTTTGCTATATACCTTGAATCAATTACCTTAGTAATACATGAAACTGAAAACCATGATTCTTTCGGCCCTTTTTGCCGGGTCGGTAGCGTTACATACCGTTGCCGATGACAGGGTCATAACCGTTATTGACGGTTCTGTGACAGAGCGCACGTTATCAAAAATAACATTTGACGGTGATCTGGCAGTAATTGTGTTCTCTGACGACACATCCGAGACTGTGGATATGTCGCTGGTGTCCATCTTGTTTGCCGGCGAAGGGGAAAGCTTGCTTGACTGTGTCGTTTCCGATCCGTCTATTCCCTCGGGAGTCTATAATATGAGAGGACAGCGTGTGTCAGAGGATACCTCTGGCCTTATACCTGGTATATATGTTATAAACGGAGAGAAAATATTTGTCAGATGAAGCGGTTGTCTTTTTGTATGCGTGGCATTTCTGGTGCTGTTTTGTTGCTCATGTCTGTTTGCTCATGGGCCGGAGAGTGGAATTTTTCAACTGTATCTGCCTCTGACCAGGCAAATCTTGATGCCGATAAGGCTAACTGGACTTTTGACTCATCCAACAACCGTTGGAAAAACGCTGCCCCTATTGCTGACGGGCCGCTCATGGCCAACGGTGTTGAACTTGATTTTGCAAAAGGGCTTATGGTGATGGCCGAGAATGCAGACAATATACGAGTGGACTCAAAGAAAGGTTCTCTCACGCTCAACAACAAGTCTGCACGTATCACCATCCCGGGGCTTAAAGCCGGAGACAGGGTGACGCTCGAAGGATGTTCGTCCAATTCGGGAACTCCGCGTAATTTGGAGGCTGTTAATCTCAGTGTCGTTTCGGGATTCGAGCCTTCGACATCGCGTACGGTTTCGACAGGGACTGTCATAGCCGATGGTGACGTGGTTATCAGTGCCACGGGTGGATTTTATGTCTATTCGGTTTCATCGACAGGCTCTTCCGATGTCCCTGAACCCGGCGGGACTGATCACTCGGCTGGTTATGCGCCGGATGAAAACCAGATGATGCTTACATTGGCCGACAATACCTTGAAATTCTATAATACAGCCTCTGTCTCGTCTATGGATTTTGACTCATCGGCAGGCTCTGTGACTGTCTCGCCGAAAGATGGCGGCTGGACTGACACCTATTCCGGCAATGTCCGTGCCATAAACTTTGCCAAGACAGAAAGTAATGGAGGAAACGTCGAGATTGTCAACGGCGGTGTCAATATCACCGATGCACGCGGCTGGTTCGAAACGGTATGGCTTAAATGGGATATCCTTGAAGGGACGGATTCTTACAATGTCTATGTGAAGGGAGGCCCGTATCATGATTATTATCGTATCGACCGTGAACTTGTGCGCAATTACGGATCATATGGAAGAGCCGATATACCCGGACTTCCCTCGGGAACATACACCGTCAGGGTTGTCCCTGTCATAATAGGGGACGAGGTGGCATCATCAGCCTCGGAAGCGAGGGGTATAGAGGTGAAGGCCCATGATAGAAGCGGATTTGTTTTTAAGGATTTCAGCGGAGTCGGGGCCTATGCTGACAATGGTGCCCTCAAAGATGACGCACGTGTGATATATGTCACTGCCGAGACGGCCAAGACAGTGAGACTCAATGTTAGGCAGAGCGACAAGGATGGTGACGGAACCCCTTTCACCGGGTTGCAGGCTATTCTGAACGCCTTCCAGAAAGGAGTTGAAAAACGTCCGCTGGCTGTCCGTATTCTCGGGACTATCAGGGATACGGATATGGACGGCCTATTGAGCAACGAGGGATTGCAGATAAAGGGGCGTAGCGGATACTCGCCTGTGAATATAACCGTCGAGGGAATAGGGGAGGATGCCGCGATATGGGGTTTCGGCGTTCTTGTCCGAAACTGTTCGTCGGTGGAGTTCCGCAACTTTGCCATTATGCTGTGCATGGACGACTGTCTGTCTTTTGACACGGCCAACTCACATTGCTGGGTTCACAATATGGATTTCTTTTATGGGAAGACGGGCGGAGACGCAGACCAGGCAAAGGGTGACGGGACTGTTGACCTCAAAGGCCATTCGCGCTATATCACAATGTCTTACAATAGGTTCTGGGACAGTGGTAAAAGTTCTCTATGCGGCATGAAGAGCGAGTCGGCGGAAGATTATGCCGACTATCATCACAACTGGTTTGACCACAGTGACTCGCGTCATCCGCGTGTGCGCACCATGACAGTCCATGTCTGGAACAACTATTATGACGGTGTCTCAAAGTATGGTGTCGGAGCCACTATGGGATCCAATGTGTTTGTCGAGGGCAATTTCTACCGTTCTTCAAAGAATCCCATGCTTATCTCGGGCCAAGGTACTGACGCCAAAGGTTCTGGGACATTCTCTGGTGAGAATGGCGGAATGATCAAGAGCTTTGGCAATCTATTTGCCGAGAAAGGCACATCTGGCGGTTATACTGCCGTCACACAATGTGTGTCGGAGAATGATTTTGACTGTTTCGAGGCTGTGACACGTGACGAGATTGTTCCTGACACGTTCAGAACCAAGACCGGCGGTACTCCGTATAGCAATTTTGATACCGATACGTCGGTCATGCATTCCTATACATCGGTTCCTGCCGTAAAGGTTCCTGCAATGGTTACGGGATATTACGGTGCAGGACGACTCAACCACGGAAACTTTCTCTTTGACCTCGGTTATCCCGGATCTGATAAGGATTATGGAGTGGTACCCTCCCTTAAAGCAGCTCTTGAAGGGTATATCCCGTCATCGTTCACTATATTCTGAAAACATATCATCGACAGATGAGCCGGTTTATTTCTTGACATCGACCTCTATCTCCGGGTTGATGTCAAGAAGAGCCGCGATAAAACTCTCGGGATCTTTTGGAGACACGGCAACTGAGCGCCGAGGAGAATAAAATATTTCCAAACGGTCAAATGACAGTGCTGGCGAGCTTAGCAATGTGTGGCTTTTGCGGATGCGTATGATTTTAGCAATCGGAAATTTCGCATGGAATAGCACACCGCTCTTCACCATAAGCATACCGTCGGTGATTGTGTAGTAGGTGTTACGGTATAGGTCTATGATCATTATTATGGAAGGCAGCATAGGGAGAAACAGCCACCAGTATTTTGGTTCCGTTTCGGAAAGGATGATTGCAAGGATGACGCCGAAACTGATTACGAAGAATATAAGAAGCGAATAGCTTATTTTAGACCTGAATATCATATAATATTTAAGTATAAAGATAAAATTTTCGTAAAGATACAAAATAAATTGGATTTTATTAACAAATTTGTTTATTTATTGGCTATTCGATTTTAGTAATTTTGCAGAAGAGTAAACCATCAATACCACATTATAGATGTTAAGAACGGGACGTATTGTTCTGGCCCTTGTTTTCTGGGCCGGTATCACATTGTTGTTTCTGGATTTTACGGGGAGTGTGCACGCGTGGCTTGGCTGGATGTCACGGATCCAGTTTCTTCCTGCGGTATTAGCTCTTAATTTTGGCGTGATAGCGCTTCTTGTCGCACTGACCTTGTTGTTTGGCCGTGTTTATTGCTCTGTCATATGTCCTCTCGGGGTCATGCAGGATGCCTTTGGCCGTCTCGGGCGTCTCGGCAGGAAGCATCGTAATCGCTATGGCTATTCCCCGGCTCTCTCCTGGCTGCGCTATCTGGTGCTTGGTATCTTCATAGTGGCCATGGTGTCGGGCATCTCGTCAGTGGTGGTACTTCTTGCTCCTTATAGTTCTTATGGCCGCATTGTGAGCAGTCTTGCGGCCCCTGTCTATGTCTGGGCCAACAATATTCTTGCCTTAGTGGCAGAGAGACTGGACAGCTATGCTTTCTATGAAAGGGATGTATGGGTGAAGAGTGTTACTACACTTGTCACTGCCTGTGTGACGCTCGGCGTTATCGCCGTGCTGGCTTGGCGTAATGGCCGTACTTACTGCAACACCGTCTGTCCCGTCGGGACAGTTCTCGGACTTTTGTCGCGATTCTCGTTGTTTGCTCCGGTAATAGACACTTCCAGATGTAATGGCTGTGGTCTGTGCGGCAGGCGTTGCAAGGGGGCATGTATAGATTCGGAGAACCATAAGATTGACTATTCGAGATGCGTGGTATGCATGGACTGCATCGACAACTGTTCGTGTGGGGCTATATCATATGGCCTGAGACGTCGCCGTAAGGGAGCGGAAGAGACTTCCGCATCAGATCAGGCGTCACGACGCGGCTTTATCGCCGGCGTAGGTGCGATAATAGGCACTGCGGCGTTGAAGGCCGAAGAGAAGACCGTTGACGGTGGTCTCGCCTTGATTGTGGATAAGAAGACTCCTGTGCGCAGGACTCCCATAGTCCCTCCGGGTGCTGTCAGCCTGCGTCATCTGTCACGTCATTGCACCGCATGCCAGCTATGTGTTTCAGCATGTCCGAACGGTGTGCTGCGCCCTTCCGCAGACCTTGATACGTTCATGCAGCCTGAGTCGTCATACGAACGCGGATACTGCCGCCCGGAATGCACGAGATGTTCGGACGTGTGTCCGTCAGGAGCTATTAGGAAAATAACGCGTGCGGAGAAGTCCTCCATACAGATAGGCCATGCCGTCTGGGTGAAGGCCAACTGTATTCCGATTACTGACGGCGTGAGATGTGGTAACTGTGCCCGTCATTGTCCTGTCGGGGCGATTACCATGGTGCCGTCAGATCCGTCAGACGAGTCATCCGTAAGGATTCCTGTTGTAAATGACGAACGCTGCATAGGCTGTGGGGCATGTGAGAACCTGTGTCCGTCACGCCCGTTCAGCGCCATATATGTCGAAGGCCATGAAAACCATAGGATTATCTGATCGGTGGGCCAAGGCTGATGAAGCAATAACAATTTAAAGTCACCTCAATATACCTAATCCCAAATGATTGACCGCCGCGAATTTCTCAAACGCATGGGAGTCGGTGCCGCAGCCACCGGCGCTGTCATTGCAGCCGGATGTGATTCACGTAATAACGTTGTCACCGGCGATACCACTCCGCAGGGGCCTGTGCCCAAGGGGAAGATGACTTATCGCACCAATCCGTCCACAGGCGACAAAGTGTCGCTGCTCGGTTACGGATGTATGCGGTGGCCCAAACTGCCCGATGATGACGATACGCTTGATCAGGAGATGATCAACAGACTTGTCGATACGGCCATAGAGCATGGCGTAAATTATTTTGACACGTCTCCTGCCTACTGCAAAGGGCAGTCGGAAGGGGCTACCGGGACAGCTCTCAGCCGTCATCCTCGTGAAAGTTACTTCATAGCCACCAAACTTTCCAATTTCGCTCCGGCCACATGGAGCCGTGAAGCCTCGGTGGCCATGTATCACAACTCGCTCAAAGAGTTGCGGACTGACTATATAGACTATATGCTACTGCACGGAGTGGGGATGGGCGATGACGGTATGGAGACCCTCAATGCCCGCTATATTGACAACGGCGTGCTTGATTTTCTCATCAAGGAGCGAGAGGCAGGACGGATAAGAAATCTGGGATTCTCATATCATGGCGACATAAAGGTGTTTGACTACCTGCTCTCGTGTCATGACAGATACAAGTGGGATTTCGTACAGATCCAGATGAACTATCTTGACTGGCATCATGCCAGAGAGATAAATCCGCGCAATACCGATGCGTCATATCTCTATGCCGAACTTGAAAAACGCGGCATACCGGCCATAATCATGGAACCGCTTTTAGGAGGCCGGCTCTCAAAGGTGCATGACCATGTTGTGGCCAGGCTGAAACAGCGAGAGCCGGAGCGCAGTGTGGCTTCATGGGCATTCCGATATGCCGGTACTTTCCCCGGGGTATTGTCTGTGTTGAGCGGTATGACCTATATGGAACATCTTGAAGACAACCTTCGCTCGTTCTGTCCGTTGAAGCCTCTCACGGAAGAGGAGGTGGAATATCTGTATGACACGGCTGATATAATGGTACAGTATCCCACAATAGCCTGCAATGACTGCAAATACTGTATGCCATGCCCTTATGGTATCGATATTCCGGCCATCCTGACACACTATAACAAGTGCGTCAATCAAGGAAACGTCCCGGAGAGCGCACAGGCCGCTAATTATAGAGAGGCGCGTCGTGCCTTCCTTGTCGGATATGAACGCTCTGTGCCTCGTCTGCGTCAGGCCGACCATTGCATAGGCTGCAACCAGTGTTCGCCTCATTGTCCGCAGAATATCAATATCCCACGTGAGCTGCATCGTATAGACGGTTTTGTGGAACAGTTGAAGCAAGGGACTCTGTGATGAATCCTCCGAGACCTACTTGCCTCAGGCCCGTATACGCTTGCCGTGGCCAACCGGGGGAAGACCCGGACGTTTGTCCGTCGCGGCGTGGCGGATCTCTATTCGCTTCTCAATGATGAACCGGGTTTTCTGGACGGGGCGGCCGTGGCTGACAAGGTGGTTGGAAAGGCCGCTGCAGCACTCATGATACTTGGAGGTGTCAGATGTCTTCACACAAGGGTCATAAGCCGTCCGGCCTTGGAACTGCTCGGGAAATATCCGTTGGAGGTGGAATATGACGTTTTGATCGACCATATCTCCAACCGCAGTGGTGATGGCTGGTGCCCTCTTGAAATCCGTTGCCGGACTCTTTCCTCCCCTCATGAATGTTATAAAACAATACAAGAATTTATCTTACATAATGCAAACTGAAAATCTTATCCCCCTCTCCGGGCTTTCATACCGTATGGCGGTCAGTTGTTTTGCCGTCTTGCTGTTCGTGGCCGGAAACGTTGTGCTTCCGCAGACATGTCATCTCGTTCCTGATGGCGGACGCGTGTTTCTTCCGATCTATTTCTTCACCCTTGTAGGTGCGTATGTATACGGGCGGAGTGTCGGGCTGATGACCGCTGTCGCATCTCCGCTGGTCAATACTATCCTGTTCGGAATGCCCTCACTTGCCGTACTTCCGGCCGTGATGTTTAAATCCACTCTTCTTGCACTGTCTGCGTCTATGACAGCCTCCCGTTCCAGCCGGGTATCGATTCCGGCGTTAGCTATTGTGATTGTCTCATACCAGTTTTTCGGTATGGCGGGAGTCTTGCTTATGACAGGTTCGCTTTCAGTAGCCGTTGACGAGTTGGTTATCGGCGTCCCGGGAATGCTTTTGCAGCTTTTCGGAGGATATATGGTCATAAGATACCTTATGAGAAAGTAACAGGATCGGATACATGAAAACGGCATCCAAGACCGATATACGTGTCTTGGATGCCGTTTTCATGTATTTGTGGCTAAGTGGGGATGGAGTTTGTCAGAATTCGCTGGAAAAATGGAAGCGTATTTTGGGGAAGTCGTTCTGCGCCATTTGGAGAACGTAGCCGGAGTCTGCAAGGAACACGTCACGCCCTTCGCGGTCAGTGGCCATGAACTGGTGTTTGCGCTTTTTGAACGCGGCCAGAGCCTCGGCATCGTCACTCTCTATCCAACAAGCCTTGTATAGCGATATGGGTTCCCAGCGGCATTGTGCGCCGTATTCGTGTTCGAGACGATACTGGATTACCTCGAATTGCAGTTGGCCAACGGTTCCGATGATGCGGCGTCCGTTGAACTGGTTGGTGAAGAGCTGGGCCACACCCTCGTCCATAAGTTGCTGGATACCTTTGTCAAGCTGCTTGGATTTCATAGGGTCGGCGTTCTCGATGTATTTGAACATCTCAGGCGAGAAGCTTGGAAGCCCTTTGTAGTGTATTGTCTCGCCGGAAGTGAGGGTGTCGCCGATTTTGAAGTTGCCGGTATCGGGGATTCCGACTATATCTCCGGGATAGGCTTCGTCTACAATGCTCTTCTTCTGGGCCATAAAGGCAGTCGGTGCGGCAAATTTAAGGGTTTTTCCGAGTCGCATATGCTTGTAAGGCGCATTTCGTTCGAACTTGCCGGAACATATCTTGACAAAGGCTATACATGAGCGATGGTTGGGATCCATGTTTGCGTGAATTTTGAACACGAACCCGGAGAAGCCTTCTTCCTGTGGCTTTACTTCGCGTTCCTCGGCCATGACAGGCTTGGGAGCTGGGGCTATTTTGACAAAACAGTCCAGAAGTTCCTTGACACCGAATGTGTTGAGAGCCGATCCGAAGAATACGGGGGCAACCTGTCCGCGCAGATAGGCCTCTTTGTCAAATTCGGGATAGACACCTTCGATGAGTTCGAGATCCTCTCGTAGTTTTGCGGCATCCTTATCGCCTACGGCGTCATCTATGCGCGGATCATCGACAGACTCAATCTCAACTCGCTCGCTGACCCTCTGCTTGTCAGGCGTGAAAAGGTCGAGAGAGTTTTCGTAGATGTTGTATACACCTTTGAACTTTTCGCCTATATTAATGGGCCATGAAAGCGGACGGACGGAGATCTTCAACTCGCTTTCCAGCTCGTCAAGGATGTCGAACGGGTCGCGGCCCTCTCGGTCAAGCTTGTTGACAAATATTATGACCGGGGTGTTGCGCATACGGCACACCTCCATGAGTTTGCGTGTCTGCCGCTCGACACCTTTGGCCACGTCTACCACTATTATCACACTGTCAACTGCGGTGAGGGTGCGGTATGTGTCCTCGGCAAAGTCCTGGTGTCCCGGGGTATCAAGGATATTGATTTTGTAATCTCCGTAGTTGAAACCCATTACGGATGTGGCCACCGAGATGCCGCGCTGTTTCTCGATTTCCATCCAGTCGGAAGTGGCTGTCTTCTTTATCTTGTTGGATTTGACGGCACCGGCCACGTGGATAGCACCACCGAAAAGCAGTAGTTTCTCGGTGAGCGTTGTCTTGCCCGCGTCCGGGTGGGAGATGATTGCAAAAGTACGCCTACGGGCTATTTCTTCGTTAAGAGCCATGTCTTTTAGTCCTTATAGAGGTCTATGTTGTAATCAAAGGGAGAGTCGAAACCGGCAAGCAAAGGGTGCTTTATGTCCTTATCGCTGAGGATGGCGTTGTCTGCGTCTATCATCCAGTCTATTCCGAGCGAGGGGTCGGCTATCGAGATGCCGCCATCGGCCTGAGGGGCATAGTAGTTGTCACACTTGTATTGGAACACGGCCTCGTCTGACAGCACGGCGAATCCGTGGGCGAATCCGCGCGGGACAAAGAACTGGCGGTGGTTTTCCTCGCTGAGCTCCACAGCCACGTGCTTGCCGTAGGTCGGCGAGCCTTTTCGGATGTCAACGGCCACATCGAGCACTCGACCGCGCACACAGCGCACCAGTTTGCTCTGGGTGAAAGGAGGACATTGGAAATGCAGCCCGCGCATAACGCCTCGGGTTGACATTGATTCGTTGTCCTGTACGAACTTCACCGGGCGTACCTTTTCATCAAACTCTCTCTGGGAGAAACTTTCGAAAAAATAGCCTCTTGCATCTTTGAAAATACGGGGTTCTATTATGACTACACCCTCTATTGCGGTCTTGATAACTTCCATTGTCTGAAATTTTTTGCAAAATTACAAAAAATCCCGAAATAATCCGGGACGCGGCAGGCCGGACTTTTGCCAAAGGCATTATTTGTCATGGCCTGAATAAAGAAAAAAGGTAGCAGGACTATAAGCCGGGTTATGTCGTCGCGGGACTTCTCGTCTGGCGCTCTCCGAGGAGAGTGTCCGACAGGTTGCCGCGGCGGTCGCAGTCATTTATCTAAGCGGCGCCTCGCATAGCTTCGGCGCTCGAGCAGCCTACCCCCCGGAAATGGACGAGCAGCCCATCGGGCGGCGGTCACGCAGGGCGCGACCTGTCCCGCCACATTCCGGTATACATGGCCTTGCAACCCATAAGACGTGCGGCATACTGTGTCGCCACAGCACCCGGTGGGCTCTTACCCCGCCTTTTCACCATCACCACCGTCCGCATATACGGGACGGGGCTGTCATTCTCTGTCACGTTACTCTGCCGTCACCGACAGCTCCCAGTTAAAGAGTATGGTGCTCTGTGTTGCCCGGACTTTCCTCTTGCCGCTCTGAGTCGGCAAGCGACACGACCGTCCTGCTACCGTTTTACAAAATTACGATATTTTTTTGAAACGACATTATATCTACATAAAATATGTAGCATAGAATAATTATTTTAAACATATTCTTGACTTATTTTCACGAATATATTGGCAATAATTGTGAAATATCGTAACTTTGCAGAAAGATGAGACTTGTCTCGTCATGACATTTTGGAAAAAATAAGAGGCGTTATGTCTTCTTCTTGTGGGTGAAAAGCGTCGGAAACTGTTTACTAATAGACAAGAGTTGGCTTAATGGTCTTCACGCATATGCGTGGGGCTGTTAATTCCCACATCTGTCTATTAAGGTATTCCGACCACCTTCACCCTAAGACGTGGCATTGCAGTTCCACGCTTCGTGTATGTTATAATCTGCTCTTTGGGAACTTGGAGTGCATTTGAATGAAGCATGATTAAAACCTTTCTGAACCATTTTTGTGAAGCACGTGTCATGGCTAAACGTTTTGTTGGCGGGAGTGTGCCGGTAGCTATTCTGACTTGTGTATCCCTGTGCTCATGTGCCAGTATAGGATCAGATAGCGAGGATGAGAAACTCTACACTCCGATCTCGTTATACTTCAATCCGTTGTTGACCTCCAACTATGACCAGTACTCGGCTTTCTTCCCCTATTTTGCTAATTACCCTGATGACTGGGCCAAGATGGGTCTTCGCAATAATCCGGTGTATCTGTCTTACATTAGCTATGATCATTGGTCGGGAGGGGACGTGTCCATAAACTATTATTTTAACATCCATGGCAATCTCAACAGTATAACCACGGCGTTTGGAACGGACGAGTTTGTCTATGAGGATGGAAAAAAGCTTGTCAGCATCAACAGGGTGAATGGCTTAAACTGGGACGGAAAACGGAGTAACGAGTTTGTATATGCCGGAGACGAGCTTGTCAGGAGGAATGCAAGTCCCACCGGCCAGACTTCACACTCATTTCGTTATTATGACAACGGGGTGCTGAAAGAGATTGTGCCTGACCGAGGGATATATTATTATGACCGCATGAAGCTCGGACTTCTTGAATTTAACGAGGACGGACAGCTTGTGAGAACAGAGTCAGCCATGACTTTCAATCCTTTCATGGAGGACGCCAAGGGGAATAACAATGTGCTTCCTTCGGTATGCGTTTTCAAGTATAATGACAAGGGGCTTTGCATAGAAAAGGATGAGAAAATCGCATTTAGAAAGAATGAAGAGCCGGCAGATACGATAAGATGTATCAGTCGTTATACCTATAACAGGTTCGGGGATATATTGTCATGGGAATATGAGGGCGGATGCTATATGCCTATCAATGGCAATCAGTGGACTATTGCGGACAGACGGTTTGTCATCAGCTATGGTTATCAATATGATGACGAGGATAACTGGGTTGAACAGAGGGTTACTATGCCATCATGTTATCGTGATATACCGGCGCTTCTCAAATTTTATGAAGTGAAGTCAAAAGGGTATTATGTCAGCAACCAGTCTCCATCATCGTCAGGAAACATCCCTACGGTCACTATACGTAGAAATATTGGTAATTATTATGAGTTTTCAGCTTCGGAGTTGGAACAGAAAGTAATTGAAGAGGAGAAAAAGGCTGACCTGAAATATACCGACGTGCAGTGTTACGGTCTGAAAGGAAAGGTGAAGATGGTAGAGACTGCCAAAGAGATAGTGGCTTTTGACAAAATCGGTAATATTGCCTATATTGAATATAAATATAAGGACGGGAATATGAAGACTGATTTTGTCTATGAGAGTCCGTTGAGATATAACTATGGAGAGGATACCTCGACCATCCATATCGAGTTTTCGGATAACGAACGAAAAAAAGTCTGTAAGGAGGACTCCTCTTGTGATGAATTATACAGGTTTGACGGGAAAGACCGAGTGATAAGGCATGACTATTATGAAGGAATGGCGCCCGCTTCGGTAATTTACAGTTACAATGGAAAAGACCATAATCCGTCAAAGTCGGTATATTCAGGATTTGACGAAATGGGCAACTGGACTTTTACCCAGTCTTATGTCTATCTGGATACTGACAAGAAGGGGAACTGGACAAAGCGAAAAGTCCTTGGCAAGACAGAGTCGGAGAGCTATTCAGGAGAAGGCAACAGCGAAATGACCAAGTCTGTGACGGAAGACGAGCCGTATATAGAGACACGTAAGATAACATACTACTAACTTTTTTAACCAATCATATGAAAAAGATTCTTGTACTCATCCTTGTCGTGCTGGCGGCAATAGGATTACAGGCTCAGATTTCATGGCCGCCTAAAAAACTTCCGGCCAAAGTGCCCTTTATCCTTTCTGCTGAGATAGAATATTACTGGGGTATTAAAAGCATAATCTGTACAGGACGCAGCGGTGGCGGTTATAAGTTCAAGGCTTCCGGCACAGCCAATCACGACCATTCATCGGCCCAGGTGGACATTCTGTATATGAAGCCGGCTGCGGCCGGGAAACTCCCGTCGGCATCAGTTGCCGGTAGCTATTTCCTGCCTGAGATTACAAAGGGAAAACCGTTCTATTTTGACTTTGTGGCCGCATGGCCCGGGATGACCCCCAGCCGTTTCAGCCTGATGTTCAAGAGTGACTGGATACGTATCCCCGAGAATGCCGATTGGAATACTCATGATAATGAGACTGCCGTTGAGAATGAGGAGTCAGTGCCACAGATTGCCATCAAGTCACCTGAACCAGAATTGGTGCAGGAAAGAGAGTGTGATGAAAAAATCATACCTCTGGAAGAAAGCAAGAAGGATTCGGACGAGGTGTTTGAGGCCGTGGAAGAGATGCCGCAGTTTCCCGGCGGAAATCAGGCAATGATGAAGTGGCTCGGAGAACATCTGAGGTATCCTGCTGCGGCTGAGTATAATGGTGTGAAAGGCAGGGTGGTTATCGGATTTGTCATTGATGAGAGTGGCAGTGTGACCGATGCAAAAATTCTAAGGGGTGCCGACCCGGATCTTGACAGGGAGGCTTTGCGTTTGGTGAAGTCTATGCCTAATTTCATTCCCGGCAAATCGAATGGAAAGCCGGTTAAGGTCAGATATACAATTCCTATAAAATTCGGATGATATGATTGCTCATAGTGGCCTTAGAATAAGACAGGCATCATTGGGCCAAGCCTGTATGGTGACATTCTTATTAATGGTTGTCGCATATTTTCTTCCGGCATATGGCGTGTCGGTAACATTGGCTGACATATTTTTTAAAAGGAGTGTGAATCAGTTCGGTTCAAACAGCATGTTTTCTTTGTTTGATATATATGGAGATAACATGAGATTCACTTCTTTTTACTTCTTTGTAACCGCGTTACAGCTTGTTCTCTTTATTATTTCTATTAATCAGGATAAAATATCGGTCTTTGTCAGGTTTGTTGTTTCAGTAGCATCGTTTTATGTCATCAGCTTCCTGTTCTTGGTTATATTTGCAGCAGTTGATGTCGAGAAATCAGAAATTCTGATGAGTGAATGGATCAACCTTAGAACATCGATAGGGATATGGATTCTTTATCTGACATTTGGTATATTTGTAATTTACTCATATGTCGAGATCTGGCTTTATTACAAGTGGTATCCTGCGCAGACGTTGTTATGGGGTTTGTTGCCCATAATTTTTATGATAGTTTCTGCATCTTTACTGTCGTTGCTTGGGTGGTTGTTCGATTATAGTATTAAGGTGGTATATATATCATTCTTACTTTCGTCAGGCATTATTGTCTCTGTATTTTTGTGGAAGGTCAAAACATGGAATCTTTCTCTGAGGCGTGGGGTAGCCAGAAGAAAGGATGATCCGATATATCTTGCCGGTGAGGAGTCGGAAGCCGAGAGTCTTGCAGTTGGGGCTGATGAAGGCAGCCGGCGTAATATGAAGCCATGGTTTGTAGCCGGGGGAATAGCCATGATGTGTCTCATTCTCATCCTTGTTCTGAGGGCCGGTAAGACTGACGGTATGCAAACCGATGAGGAAGACGTTGTCTCCATATCCGATATCATATCCGATATGGAGGACGATGTCGTAATGGATGAGAGTGAGGAGTTTGAATTCACTCCTAAGGCCTATGATGACGAATATGATGGCTCTGAATCTGAATCCGAATCCTCTGAATCTGTCGAAGTCATAATCCCTATACCCGGTGCCACAGTGTTTACAGGCAAACTTGACGGCAGGTATGAGATTGTCATGCAGTTTGCCGGCAATGGATCGGACGGTGAGTTGCAGGGTACTTACTATTATACCAAGTACAAATCGCCTATCGCGTTAAGGGGAGAACGTGACGGAAGTAATGTCACTCTTGAAGAATATACTGACGGAAATCTGACGGGACGTTTCCTCGGGTGTGTCAGCGAGTCGGGATTTGACGGAGTGTGGGAGAGTGCCGATGGTTCAAAGACGATGGACTGCACGCTCTCGGTTGTCAGATGACATGACGGACTGATATCGCCGGTTCAGTGAGATATTTTCGGCCCGTGAGGGAGGATAGGCAATTGAAAAATTTGCCGATTCTCTTTCACGGGCCCCCGTTTTTAGTTATTTTTACAGCATGATTTTTGCCGAAGTCCTTTTGCCGGTTCCCATTCAGGGAACTTTCACTTACCGTGTGCCTGTGGAGATGCAGCGTTCGCTGCGTGTCGGCCACCGTGTCATAGTGCCGTTCGGGCGCCGGAAGTCTTACACCGGCATTGTGTCTGCACTTACTCCGGTGGAACCGCAGGGATATGAGGTAAAGGAGATCGTTATGAAGATTGACGATGCTCCGATTGTGCGCCATCCGCAACTAAAATTCTGGAACTGGGTTGCCGATTACTATCTGTGCACGCCGGGAGATGTCATGAAGGCCGCAGTCCCTGCCGGACTCAAAATAGAGAGTGAGACATTTATTTCTCCCGTAGCCGGATGGGAGGAGGATGCTTCCGACCGTCTCTCGCCCAGAGAGAGCGTGCTGCTCGAAGCCCTCCTTGCATCAGGTGAGAAGAAGGTGATGCTTGACGCCCTTGCCCGCAAGACAGGCATACCGGCGGTAGGGCCGGCTGTCAATTCGCTGCTTGCGCGCGGGGCGGTGATGATTTCAGAAAATCTTGTAGAGCGTTATCATCCGCGTAAAGAGACCTTTGTTTCCGTTGCTGCTGAAAGGGGTGACGGCGGTAGGCTTCATGAGCTTTTTGACTCCGTAAAGAGGGGATCGCGACAGGAGGCTGCACTTATCGCCCTCATAGAGATGTCGGGGTTTATGAAACAGGCTGTGGAAACACCGTTGGAGGTGACCCGCGCGCAGCTTATGGAGCGTGCGGGTGTGACGTCGACGGTAGTGTCCGCTATGGGTAAGAAGGGGATTGTCAATATCTACAAGAAAGATGTCGGGCGTTTCTCTTTTGCCGGGACGGCCAGTGGGACGCTCCCGGAACTTTCGGATGCGCAGAAGGAGGCTCTTGACGCCGTGCACAAATCGTGGCTCGGTCATCCTGTCACGCTGCTCCATGGGGTGACGTCAAGCGGCAAGACGGAGATATACATCCATCTGATAGATTATGCCATGCGCAACGGACGTCAAGTCCTGTTCCTTGTCCCTGAGATCGCGCTGACAACACAGCTGACGGCACGTCTTCAACGAGTGTTCGGCGAAAAGGTTATCATATACCATTCCAAATTTTCCGATAGTGAGAGGGTGGAGATATGGAAGAAGATGCTGGACTCTTCCGAGCCTTGTGTGGTCATTGGCGCGAGATCGGGTGTCTTTCTTCCGTTCGGTTCGCTTGGACTTGTCATTGTGGACGAGGAGCATGAGTCGGCCTACAAACAGCAGGATCCGGCCCCGCGCTACAATGCCCGTGACGCAGCCATAGTGCTTGCCTCTATGCATGGAGCCAAAACATTGCTCGGGAGTGCCACTCCGGCGGTCGACACATATTGGAAGGCTCTCAACGGGAGGTTCGGACTAGTAAGTCTCACAGAGCGTTTTGGCGGCATGTCGTTGCCGAGGATGGAACTTGTGGATATGACAGAGGCGCGTAAGAAAGGGGAGGTGTCCGGCATATTCTCGTCCACGACAAGACGTCTGGTCAACACGGCCCTTGCGGAAGGGCATCAGGCCATATTGTTTCTCAACCGGCGCGGCTATGCCCCTGTGGCGCGTTGCAGACAGTGCGGATATGTCCCGAAATGTGACCGATGTGATGTCTCGCTTACCTATCACCGGCGTTTCGACAAACTCGTATGCCATTACTGCGGGACTCCTTATGCCGTCCCGGAGGTGTGTCCGGCATGTAAGGAGCCGGGCATAGAGGTGCTGGGCTATGGTACAGAGCGGATAGAGGAGGAAGTGGAAGGCTTTTTCCCCGATGCCACGATGTTAAGGATGGATCTTGACACTACCCGGTCAAAGGATGGATATGACCGTATAATAGATGATTTTTCGGCAGGAAAGGCCCAGATATTGGTGGGGACGCAGATGGTCACGAAAGGACTTGATTTCGGCAACGTCACCGTTGTGGGTGTTGTGAATGCCGATGCTGTGATTAATTTTCCCGACTTTCGCTCCTCGGAGAGGGCTTTCAATATGATAGAGCAGGTGGCAGGACGTGCCGGACGCAAGAACAGTGACGGCGTTGTCTCGATACAGACCTATTCTCCCGCCCATCCGCTCTTCCCGTTTATTCTTTCCCATGACTACCTGGGATTTTATGGGCACGAGATAGCCGAGCGCGAGCGTTACAGCTATCCGCCGTTTGTCAGGGTGATATATATTTATGTGAAACACAAGGATCCGGCACGTGTGGCTGTCGTAGCTGCGGACATGGCGGAGAGGATGCGCCGGCTTCTTGGCAATCGTGTCAGCGGGCCGGAAGAACCGTCGGTGGCCAGAATACAGACACTCTATATACGCCGCATAATGCTCAAAATCGAGACAAACGCCTCGATTTCGAAGGTCAAAGAACTGTTTCGTGATGTGAGGATAGAGATGGCTAACGGTGGCAGGCTCTCAGGGGCGACGGTCTATTGTGACGTTGACCCAATGTAGGGCCATGCATACGGGGACTGCGACAAAGGCACCGAGAGTGTTGGCAAGCACATCGTATATGTCATTTCCTGTGCGTCCGAGGTGCATGGAATATTGAAGCCACTCTACAAGAGCGCCTAACATGGTGCTGCATAGCGCCGTCAGCAATGCGCCGGTCGGATTCAGAGGCTTGCGAAATCTCCATCTGTCGTAGATGAATGTGCCTGTCAGACCGCCGAACATCATGAAGTGGGCCACTTTGTCGGCTCCCGCAAAAAGCGGTAGTTCCTCGTCTCCGAAAGGTTTTGGGAGAAGTGTGAGATAGAGTATGAGTATGATTACTGCCATCGTGGGCTGGTAGGGCGGTATCTCTCTCAGTTTAAGCATTGGTTTTGGGTGGAAATTATATATGGGGATGTGGCAGGCACACCCCCATACAGGTTGTGAACGCTTCTTTATCGTGCGGCCCAGAGGTCGGCGGAGTTGGCTATGGCGCGGTAGGCGAGAAGTCCGTCATCGGAAAGCTCGACCTCTACCATTTTCCCGTCGGTACCGGGCATGAGGACGTGGCTGTCGTCCACGAAGGTCATAAAGTCAGCTGACTCGCCTGACGGCAGAGCCACAGACCACGTCTGGGAGGCCATGTCGAAATCAAGGCGCACCTCGGTTCCGTCATTCTCTGATGTAATGGTGTAGCCTTTGCCGTCACATTCCACCATGTAGCGGCCATCCTGTCCGTCAATCACCTTCTTGCCTGATGCCATGGGGTTGCTGCCGCTCCAAAACTCGATGGAGTTGATGACGAGGAGGTCGGCAAGCGCGGATACCTCATAGACCGGAAGGATCCAGAAACCGATGAACACAAGTTCATTGACCACTTTGCCTCCTACACTTCTGTTCCAGGCGAGAAGCTTGTTGGTCAGGGTGAAACTTCCGATGCATGACGTTGTGAGCATGGAGCCTGAGAGAAGGAGGGCAAGAGCGACGGGAAGAAAATTCTTTTTCATTTGTTTACTTCTATTATGTTTTGGTTTTGGCTTTGGCGTAATATGAATAGACACGGTTTACGTAGTCATAGGTCTCGCGACCTCGGGAATATCCGAATTTTACTACCGGGTCTTTGTAATATCTTGGATTGGATTTCCATAGGATGGCTTTTGCAACGTTGTTGTCCCATTTCTGAGGGTCAAGTCCGTGTTTTTTTGCGAGGGCCATGGCATCGAGCACGTGGCCGAGTCCTGAGTTGTAGGATGCGATGACGAACTTCTTCCTCTCGTTCTCGTCAGGCACCTTTGTGGAAAGCTGTTTGTCGAGGTCGCGCAGGAATTTAAGCGCTGTCTCTATCGCCACCTCGTTTTTCATCACAGACTTTCCTGACTGCCCGTAACCTCTTGCCGTGCGCGGCATGATCTGCATCAGTCCTCGTGCCCCTGCCCACGAGACGGCTGTGGAATCGAATTTGCTTTCCACCCATGCCTGTGAGGCCAGCAGTTTCCAGTCCCATCCGTAGTTGGCAGCGTGGCGTTTGAAGAGATGGTCGAAAGGCGACACTCGGCTGCCGGCTATGTTGAAACGGCTGTTGCCCGGTTCGTTCTTGCTCATCTCGAAATATCTTTTGAGGAGCATGGCCTGTTCGCTGCGGGGTGAGTCTTCGTTGAGCCAGGCATCGATACTGTCCCCGAGCCATTTTCGGTCAGGCGCCACGGCCCATCCTGACCGTTGTTCGAAGCTGAGCGGAAGAGTGATGTCGAGATCGGCGTAGTAGGTTTTGTTGATACGGGCTATGTCGCTGTCAACCACTGTCAGTGGGATATCCCCGTTGCTCACCATAGCTATGAGGTCTTCGGTGATGAGGGTGTCGCGGTTGACAGGGTGGATCCTGATTCCTCCTCCAAGTTCCTCGTTGAGATTGGTGATGCGGGCCTCGTATTTTGAACCGGCTTCGACATAGACATCCTTTCCTACGAGGTCGGTGACATCGGTAATCAGTTCTTCCTCACCCCTGCGGGGTTGAACGAGCACCTGTGTGGTGATATTTTCCGGGCCGCAGGCCACCACTTTTTCCTTGTATTCGGCAGTGACTGGCACCTCGTAGGCTATAAGGTCTACCTTGCCTGAATCAAGAAGCTCTATGGCTCGCGAGAGGGATGGTGCGATGTCGAAGTCCAGAACCATTTCCTTGTCAACAGCAAGCGCGGTGACGAGCTCGTAGTCATAGCCCATCTCCTGTCCTCGGTAGATGAAGTATGATTCGGGGCTGTACAGCGTGGCGACGCGCAATGTGTCGGGCCATACGTGTATGGTGTCTGTTTCAGAATCCGTTCCTTCTTTTCCACAGGATATTACGGAAAGCGCGGTCAGTGACGGAAGCAGTATGAGGGCCGGGATTATGGTGAAGAGCTTTTTCATCGGGAGAGAGGTTTGTTGATTTGTGTCCTGGGACAGGATGTCATGGAAGCCGGAGTGCCCCGGCTTCCATGACAATTGTTTTAATATTCGAATGTGCCGTTCTCGGTTGAAATGGTGAGGTGGTTGGCGGGAGCGTTCTCCACACGGCCTACGATGCGGGCGGGGATTCCGAAACTTTCAGAGATGGATATCACCTCGTCGGCATGTGAGGGAGCAACATAGATTTCCATGCGATGGCCCATGTTGAATACCTTGTACATCTCGCTCCACGGTGTGCCGCTCTGTTCGCGTATGAGCGAGAACAGTGGCGGTGTGGGGAAGAGATTGTCCTTTATGACGTGTTTGCCTTCAACGAAGTGCATAACCTTGGTCTGCGCGCCGCCTGTACAGTGGATCATTCCGTCTATGGCAGGGCGCATCTCGTTGAGCAGTTTCTTGATAACTGGGGCGTAGGTGCGGGTAGGGGAGAGGACGAGCTGTCCGGCAGTGAGTCCTGTACCCTCTACGATGTCGGTGAGTTTTTTCGAGCCTGAGTATACGAGGTCTTCCGGAACGGCGGCATCGTAGGTCTCGGGATATTTTTCGGCAAGGTATTTGGCGAAAACGTCATGTCTGGCCGATGTAAGACCGTTGCTGCCCATGCCGCCGTTGTAGCGGTCTTCATATGTAGCCTGTCCGAATGACGCGAGACCCACTATCACATCACCGTCCTTGATGTTGGCGTTGTCTATGACGTCGGCACGCTTCATGCGGCAGGTTACGGTCGAGTCTACGATTATGGTGCGGACGAGGTCGCCCACGTCGGCGGTCTCTCCGCCGGTGGAATATATGCCTACCCCCATGTCACGGAGTGTGGAGAGGAGTTCTTCCGTGCCGTTGATTATAGCCGAGATAACTTCGCCGGGTATGAGGTTCTTGTTGCGCCCGATGGTTGAGGAAACAAGTATGTTGTCTGTGGCTCCCACACAGAGGAGGTCGTCAGTGTTCATGACGATGGCGTCTTGGGCTATTCCGCGCCACACGCCGAGGTCTCCCGTCTCTCGCCAGTAGGCATATGCGAGTGACGACTTTGTGCCGGCACCGTCGGCATGCATGATGTTGCACATCTCGGGGTCGCCTCCGAGAATGTCGGGGATTATTTTACAGAATGCGTGGGGATAGAGTCCTTTGTCTACGTTTTTTATAGCGTTGTGGACATCTTCCTTGGAGGCTGAGACTCCTCGGAGGTTATAGCGCCGGTCACTCATAAATAAGTATACGTGTTTAGTTGAAATTTATCGCAAAGTTACTAATTTTCCTCCCAATAATCAAACGGGAATGGAGAGTAACGGAGTATCGGCGTGGAATAACAGTCTGTGGGCGAGAGTGGGGCTGAACAGCCGGGCGAAGATATTGCGTTTGCGGGTGCCGACGACGATTATGTCTACCGTGTGGTGTGCGGCTATCCGCTCATAGTCTTCCACCGGGTTGCTGAGTGACAGTGGTGAGAGCGAGAATGTGTAGGCCGGATAATGTTCCTTGCAATAGGACAGGAGTTTAGGCGCGGTTTGGGAGGCTCCTTTTTCAGGAAGCGAGACAAGTGTCACGTCCAGCGCCATGTCTGGCAGGAGTCGGTAGAGGGCATCGAGTGTGAGAATATCATCCTGGCGGGACGAGGCGAAGAAGACCACGTGGAGTATGTCGGTGTCCTTCGGTATCGAGGCACTTTCGGGGACGGTGAGGATGGTGCTCCGGCATGAGTCGAGTACTTCGGCCGCCACACTGCCGAAAAAGTTCCGATTGGTGTCGTCAGTACCCTTTGTTCCCATCACTATGAGCAGCGGGTGATGGCTTTCGGCATATTCGTCCACGGTCTCTTCGGGTAGTCCGTCAATGATCTCGGAATCGAATTTGACCGGCGGCACTATCCCGTCCTTGATTTTTTCCCGCAGACGTTGTTCGAAGTCATCCATCTGTTCCCGGGCCGCCTGTGAGATTTCTTTCTCTGCCTCCATTTCGCCTACTATGTCGGCTCCCGGTTCGAAGTCGAGGGTTTCTGAAAGCTGCATAGAGGCACGGGCTGAGAAGACAGGGTCGATAAACGAGTGGAGCAGGTGGACTGAGGCGCTGTGTAGGTAGGCTATACGCATAGCGACCATTGAGGCTTTGAACGAGTTTTCGGAGAAGTCTACTGGTACCAGCACCACACTTCCGTCTCCGTTATCTCCGTCCGTATCCTGTGCAGGGGTGAAGATTTCGGCGTTTTCCACAATCCTGAGTGCGAGAGGCAGGTCGCTTTCGCTAATTCTCACCCTGACACCAGATGAAATGGACGGGTTGGTGAGATTTACGTTTTGTAGCGACACCCTGACACCCTGGGCTTCCAGAAGGTTTTTCATGCGCTGGGCACGTTCAAAGGTGTGGATGGCTATGGTGATGAGTCGGTCGGTTGCCATGCTGAATGGGAATTGATGAAATATGTGGGGAGCTTGTCGGATATTTTTCAGGCTCTTGACAGGCTCTGATTAATAAAACGACCGAAAGGGAAAAAAGTTACTCCTTGCCAGGCACTTTTTTAACCCTTTCGGTCTGTATTTTCTTGATGTGGGTACGAGGCTTTTCTCAGTCCTCCTTGTTTAAGCCTTGGATAATCTCGACAGCCATGTCATAGATGGTGGTGTCGTCAAGAACCACGATACCTCCGTCGGGGCCGGGTTCGATATGTACGCCGCAGTTTTTTCCAAATTCGTAGTTGGTTCCGCCGAAGTAGTTGCGAACGGTCTGGGGAGTTACGTTGAGACGGTCGGCTATCTGAGCGATTGAGCCGTCGGGCAGACTGTCTTTGATGCGGCGAAGGTCGTTGAAGCTGATAGTTTTAGTCATAGTCGGTATCTGGTTTGGGGGTTTGACATTATATTAGCTGACGTGAAACAGATGCCTCCGCTTCTGTTCCACGTCACTAAATTAGCCTTAAATTTTCTTACGGACAAATTTTCCGCCAAAAAATTCGATATGTTTTATAACATATATTCTCAGGCCTCCCCGTCGAGGCGCACGGCCTCGTCATCGGCCTTGATGTTGGGCTCTTCAAGCCCGTAGTGGTATCTTCCGTTTAGGACTTTGAGCCACAGGGCGAATATCAGAGCGAGGACTCCGAGTCCCGCGAACATGAGCATCGGGTTGGTATAGTCATATTGTGTGGGGTCGGTCACGCCGGGATTGCTTGCTTCGAGAAGTTTGCCGAAGAGGATGGGTATTCCGAATAGGCCTATGTTCTGTACCCAGAATATGAGCGAGTAGGCGCTTCCGAGATAGCGTGCGTCCATCACCTTGGGGACAGACGGCCACAAGGCGGCGGGAACGAGAGAGAATGATACGCCGAGGACTATGATCGTGGCCATTGCCAGATTCTGGCTGGGATTGGCCGGGAGCCACAGGGCAAATACGAGATGGCATCCGATAAGGAGGAGCGAGCCTATGATGAGCATGGTCGCACCGCGTCCAATCTTGTCAAGAAGGTAGCCTAACGGCGGGGTGAGAATCAGGGCGCCTATGGGGAACCAGCGGAGAAGGTCGGCGGCCTGCGTATCGGAGATGTGGAGGTTGCATTGGAGCATGTTGGTGCCGAAGCGCTGGAAGGGGAAGATGGCCGAATAGTATAGCACGCACAGAAGGGCTATAATCCAGAAGAGACGGCTTGTCAGAAGATTCTTCACATCACTTAGCTTGAACTCTTCCTCCCCTTCTTCGGCCGAGCCTCCAATCTGCTTGTCAAGGCGTGTGTCCATTATACTGAACACTATATATGATATGAGTCCTATCAGAAGGAGCACGGTGCAGAACGCTATGGGGATAACGACAGAGGGATCGTTCTTGCCCATCCATTCGGCCAGACGGGGTGAGAGTGAGAACACTGCGAACACGCCTAGGCGGGCAATGGCCATCTCCACCCCCATGGCGAGTGCCATTTCCTTTCCTTTAAACCATTTGGCAATAGCCTTTGAGACGGTTATACCTGCCATCTCGCAACCACACCCGAATATCGTGAAGCCGAGGGCGGCGAGTTTTGCGCTTCCGGGCATCTCTACCCACCATGAGCTGAGCCACTGTTCGAAACCTGTCCCGGCAAAGAGCGGGCTGATGGCATAGAGCTTGATGCAGGCGCCTATGAACATGACGGATGCCGAGAGGGTTCCTGTGAAGCGGATACCTGTCTTGTCAAGTATGATTCCTGCCAGAATGAGGAAGCCGAACACGTTGAGCATATACTCGGCTCCGGCATAATAGCCGAAAGCCTCGGGAGACCAGCCGAGCTGGTTCTGCACAAGTGATTGGAGTGGTGACATGACGTCTACGAACATGTAGCCGAAGAACATCATCGACGCAATCAGTATGAGGGCGATCCATCTCACCCACCATTTGTCGGATAGCAGCCTTCTGGCCGCTGCGGTTGCTTTTTCCATATATTCAAAGATGTGATTTTGATTTTTTTGCTGATGACAAAAGTACGTAAAAATAACGAGAAATTCTCTTATCCTCCTCAAAGAATTGGCTTCAAGAATTATGAAACATACCGAAGATCGGGATTTAGAGTCCTTTATTGACGAATATTGCGTATATTTGCCGGTTGTTTTTTCATACATTAAAAAATCCGCATTATGTTTTCACAAGAGAAATATGACCTTGACCGCACGGTGCGCCTTGTAATAAACGTCGTGTTTTTTATCGGGGTAGTATGGCTTGTCAATCATCTCAGAGGTGTCCTTCTGCCGTTCTGCGTAGGCTGCCTCATCGCCTATCTTTTCGAGCCGTTCGTGCAGTTTAACCGCGAACTTCTTAATCTGAAAGGCCGTATTGTGGCGGTTTTTGTCACACTTTTCGAGATGGCCTTCTTCTTTGTGGCGTTGTGCTTCATACTTGTGCCTATGATAATGAGTGAGTCTGCGCAGATGGCGGATATGCTCAAAGCCTATTCGTCGAGCCGGTCGTCTATCCCGTTTGTCCCGGAAGGGGTTCATGAGTTTCTGAGGCGTAATCTCGACTTCGAACTGATTGCCTCTAAACTTACCCGTGACGAGTGGAAACGGATGGTCGAGGAGGGCATTTCGGCCTCATGGACTGTCATATCCGGTTCGATATCCCTTCTCATGGGTGTATTTAGCTGGGCCATAGTATTTCTCTATGTCGTATTCATCATGCTTGATTATGAGCGCATATCGGCAGGGTTCCGCCATATGGTTCATCCTAAATACAGGGGTATAGTGCGCAAGATCGGTGGAGACATAAAGACATCAATGAACCATTATTTCAGAGGACAGGCTCTTGTGGCATTCATAGTTGGGGTGCTTTTCTCGATAGGGTTCCTTATTATAGGTCTTCCGCTTGCAGTAGTGCTCGGGATGTTCATAGGGCTGCTAAACATGGTGCCATACCTACAACTCATATCCATCCCCATCACCATCATATTGTGCCTGGTGTGCTCGGTCGGAGGCTCTGTGCCGTTCTGGACACTGTTCTGGGAAGCTATGGCTGTATACATCATCGTACAGGCCATACAGGATCTTGTTCTGACCCCGCGAATCATAGGAAAGGCAATGAGCATGAATCCCGCCGTCATCTTCCTCTCCCTGTCAGTGTGGGGGAGTCTGCTCGGAATGATAGGGCTTATCATTGCCATTCCTCTCACAACACTGCTTTTGGCCTACTATGACGAGTATATAATCCACAGGCCTGAGGCCAATGATGAGAAAATAGCCGAGAGTTGAGCCGTTATATAAAGCACAGTATAATCATAAGTGTTAAATAAATGTTAAAACGAGAATAAGGTATTGCAGATACAAAAATAGTCCGTACCTTTGCAGCGCAAAAGCAATAAAACGCTTGGCAAACAAAATCCTAATCGGGGTGTAGCTCAGTTGGTTAGAGTACGCGTCTGGGGGGCGTGAGGTCGCTAGTTCGAGTCTAGTCACCCCGACAAAGGAAAGAAAGAAACCTTGTAACAGATAAAGTTGCAAGGTTTCTTTCCTTTGTAGTGTCTCAAGTACTTTGTTGTCTTTGTGGATCAGCGGATTTTCCCGGTGGGTGTGGAAGATGTCAAGAGTATAGTGTTATCTTTGCAAAATGAAACCAGACCAACTGCACAGAGCAATCCTGCCCGAAGTCCTGATAGACAACTTCGACATTGATCGATTTGAAAAAAGCGATACCCGCTTCGACATATGGCTTGATGAGAAGAAAGAGCAACTTCG
>CAJTRI010000008.1:126774-127206 GCA_910578615.1 uncultured Duncaniella sp.
ATACGTGGACGGGCCACATACCTCCATGTTCGGAAGCGCAAGTGGCTTGACAAAACTACCGGCGAGATATTCAGCTATGAACGGGATGTATCCGGGTTCGACGGCACAAGGCTTAATGCCGAGTCTGTCTCTTTTTTAAAAGAGGGAGATTGAAAGCACTCCAGTCAGCATATCCACTCTTGCCGCACGCAACAGGCTGAACGGACAGACACTGCGCAGGCAATACAAGGAAATAATCAGCGATTACCGGATATGGAACCAGCTTGGGCATGCTGAGGAATACATATTGTATCCTGAAAATTTCGGGGAGGACATGAGCCTTGACGAAACCTGTCTGAGCAATGGCGATGTCTACACCATACTGACCGACAAAGCCGCGCATGGCGGCAAAGGGGCTCTTGCGGCGATGGTTCGCGGCGTGGCCAGCGACAT
>CAJTRI010000009.1:0-25123 GCA_910578615.1 uncultured Duncaniella sp.
TTTCTTTTCCTTATAATAGAAAGAGTCGCAAAAAACTTTCAAGACGTCTGTTTGTCTTTGTTGTTTTGCTTTCGCAAAAGAGTGCCGACCTGCCCGGTTCTTAAACCGTTCGCTCGGCCCCGACTGTCTCGTTCTTAACGCCGGATATCTTGTGTTTTTTGGATGGAATTTGACGAGAGAACTTCTCGCCGCCGTGACCGGCGGCACTCGTCTCTTGTACTACTTCATCGTTGCAATCATTTCAATGTTCTCGTTTTTCGCTTAGGGAAGGCCCGTTTGAAAAGCTCTGCAAAGTTACGCGCTATTTTCGAAACCTGCAAATTTTTGAGTGATTTTAACATCGTTTAACTTTTCAGCCTCAACCTTTCGGCATCCGCCGGAGTTATAACCTGTCGTCCTCGCCTCTGCAAGGGGTCACTCCCGAATTGCGAGTGCAAAGGTAGGAACTTTCCGGATACCCTCCAAATTTTTATAGGGTGTTTAACATTTATTTAACACTTCGACCACCCTCACAAATACACCGCAAATTCCCATGCCCCTAAAAACCAACTACTTACATAACCCGCCCGATTAATCTATATAACATCTGTTTAACACGACTACGTTACGCAATAAAAAAACATCTCCCATTCAAAACAATATCGGTCTCTGAACGGACTGGACAGTTCAAAGACCGATATCGATATATTATGTTTCACTCTATAATCTATACCAGACCATAATCATGGCAGAAATTAATAATAGAAAGAAATATCAAACATTGAAAAGGAAGTGCATGATATCTCCATCCTGTACAACATAGTTCTTTCCTTCAATAGCCATTTTTCCGGCTTCACGCACAGCGCTCTCGCTTCCGAGCGTCACAAAATCCTCATACTTTATGACCTCGGCACGTATGAAGCCCTTTTCAAAGTCGGTGTGAATGACTCCTGCACAACGTGGAGCCTTGCTACCGTTGATAAAAGTCCACGCCCTTACCTCATCGGCTCCGGCTGTGAAAAATGTTTGAAGATTTAGCAAGGCATAAGCCGCACGTATCAAACGTGCCACACCTGACTCTTCAAGTCCTATCTCAGCAAGAAACTCCTGACGCTCCTCATAGGTATCAAGTTCGGCGATCTCGCTTTCAGTCTGCGCGGCCACTATAAGCAACCCGGCATTCTCATCCTTGACAGCCTCACGGACGGCATCAACATATTTGTTGCCTGACACAGCCGATGCGTCATCAACATTGCACACATACATCACCGGCTTGCTGGTCAGAAGGAACAACTCACGAGCAAACTTCTGTTCATCAGGTGTTTCAAGTTCTACCGTTCGGGCAGGAAGACCTTGCTGCAATGCTTCCTGAAACTTTTTCAGCACCTCATACTGCATCTTGGCAACCTTGTCCCCGCCTGTCTGTGCCTGCTTCTGGGTCTTGGCGATACGGCTCTCTATTGTTTCGAGGTCTTTTATTTGGAGCTCGTAATCAATGATCTCCTTGTCCCTGACAGGATCCACGGTATTATGTACATGTGTCACATTGTCATCATCAAAACAACGAAGCACGTGGAGGATAGCGTCGGTCTCCCTGATATTTGCAAGAAACTTGTTTCCGAGTCCCTCACCCTTGCTCGCACCCTGTACGAGACCGGCAATGTCTACGATCTCTACCGTAGCCGGAACGATGGAACGTGGATTGCACATCTCGACAAGTTTGTTGAGGCGGTTGTCAGGAACGGTTATAACACCCACATTGGGCTCTATGGTGCAGAAAGGGAAATTGGCCGACTGGGCCTTGGCGTTTGACAGACAGTTGAAAAGTGTCGACTTGCCCACATTGGGAAGTCCTACTATGCCGCATTGGAGTGCCATGATATTCTATGAATCTATATTTATAAGTATATTAGCGGGATATTTTCTGCAAAGGTAGCAAATATTTACGAAACGGTAAAAAACGAGTTGTCGGGATGAGCCACAAACAGATAGAATCTCGCCATAGCCACACGATCCCCGCCAAGATCCCTCAGAGTAACCACTCTTGCACCAGACAATACCGGCTCTTCCGAGAAGATGACATCCACCCCGCCCCATTGCCGCTCAATATCACTGACCACCTTTTCCGCATCCATAGCCGGATAAAACCTTGCACCATACGTCTGGGCAGCAGCAGTACCACCTTTACGCTCATCCGACAACAACGCCACACGACATCCCACACTCCGGGCTGTCTTGACCACCTCCAACGCAAGCGGAGACAGGGTACGGCTTATGACAAGAATACGCATAGGCGGAAATTCAACTACAAATCCTCTGCCATCACCAATTACACCGTGACTGGAATTCACAGTCCTGACTGTCCGTCCAAACTTTCCCGAGCGATAGTCCTCCATGCGACGTTCAAGATAATTATCTGCCATATGCTAAAAAATTGTTCTATAAAAATCCATGCAAAAATACGGTAAAAAAACGCTACTTTTGCAGTGTGTTAAGAAATAATTGCAAAATGAACTTCCAAATCATCCGCCAACGGTTGAAACCGTGGATGCTCCCCATCGCAATGCTCGGAGGCCTCCTCTTCCACAACCTTATAGACTCAATATCATTTCTTGCCCCTTATCTTATCTTCATAATGCTCCTCATCACATTCTGCCGGGTCAGGCCGTCAGAATTCAGAGTCACACGCCTTTCAGCCGGTCTCATAACAGTCCAGATTGCCGGTTCTGTCCTTCTCTACCTTGCCCTGCTCCCTCTCGGTGACGAGATTGCCGAAGGTTCTTTCATCTGCGTATTCTGTCCCACGGCTACCGCCGCACCCGTTATCACCGGGATGCTCGGAGGGAGTGTCCCGAGACTTGCCACATTCTCTATAATATCAAATGTATGTGTGGCAGTCCTCGCCCCGGTCATGTTCTCATTCATGGGCAGCGGTGATGCAGGTTTCTCCTTCCTCGAATCCCTCACCCTTATAGCCACACGGGTCATACCACTTATCATCCTTCCGCTGGCCACGGCCCTGGCCCTGCTCAGATTCATGCCGAAAATCCATCATGCCATATCCTCCCGCCAAAGCCTCTCGTTCTATATCTGGGCTCTCTCACTTTTCATCGTCGTAGGCCGGGCAGTCAGCTTTGTCATTAGCGAACCGTCATCAATGATACCAGAGATGGCGGCACTGTCCCTATGCTCTCTCGCAGTGTGCTGCGGACAGTTCTATATAGGCAGGAAAATCGGCGCCCGATACGGCGACAAGATTGCCGGAGCGCAGGGGCTGGGACAGAAAAACACAGTCCTTGCCATATGGATGGCCCTGACCTACCTCCATCCCATCGCCTCCGTGGCCCCGGCGGCCTATGTGGCATGGCAGAATACTATAAATTCCGCACAACTCTATTTTAAGACAAAGAAAGAAAACCAAACAACCTCGTGACGCGTTAAGACTCTAAATAAGCATTTTAATCTTTTTTGGTTAATTTCACTCCCCTTGGCCATGGCAGTTAACAGCATGTATGAAAGCCTCCTGACACTCCCGCTCTTCAAAGGGCTGAGCTACACGAGGCTGTCAGAAATAGTCGGAAACACCCGTCTGGCTTTTCTGAAATATCTCCCGGGCGAGACAATTCTCACCGCCGGTGACCCATGCACCCACATCAAATTTGTCATAAAGGGTGACGTGCGTCTTACAATCGCCAACTCTAACGACCGCTTCCGGGTAGCACAGACCATAAAGTCGCCGGCGGTAATATCGCCTGACTATCTCTTCGGGCGCCACACCGTATATCCCGGAACCGCAAAGGCCATTGACACCGTGTCAATCATGCAGATAGAGAAGGCTGACCTCATACGTCTGTTGCAGACCGACGAGGTATTTACCTTCAACTATCTGAACATGCTCTCCACCAACGCCCAGAAAGCCGTTGACGGTGTAATCGCCCTTACCTCCGGCTCTCTTGAAGAACGTATAGCCTTCTGGATTATCGCTCTGACCCAGCTCGGCTCTGAGGAAATCGTCCTGAGCGCGAGACAGCGAGACCTGTATACAATGTTCAACGTACAACGTTCTTCCTTTATGGCCACACTTGACTCTCTCAAAGAACGTGGCATCATTGACTATGGAATAAACGAGATAAGGGTAATCTCACGCCGCGCCCTTCGTTCAGTCCTTCTCAAAACTCCTGATTAGAAAAAGTTACAAAAATACATGTAACTTTCAAATTTTCTACTAATTTTGTGCTGGCAACCAATCATTACATTCCAACATGAATCTAAAAACAACAATTCTTGCAGCCATTCTGTCTTTTGCCGGCGCCATTGAAGGAAATTCCAAAGACGTTTACGGCTTTATGACAGGCAACAGCGCCGAAGACGGCTCGGTACCCATCGGCATGTTCAAGTATGACACAGCCAACTATATCCCTGTCGAACTGAAACAGCTCTCATATTCGTTCTGGGGAGGTGCTTATGCAGATGGAAAGTACTATATGATTCTTTCCGATGACTATTCAGGCTATATCCCCGAAGGACTGTGTACCTTCGACATTGAAAATGCAGAATTGCAGCTACGTTACTCACAACAGAATTACCAATGCGCCGACCTGACATACGACTATTCTACCGGGACTATGTATGGCGTACAGATAAAGAACGGGGGCGAGGCCATCCAAAGCCAGCTTATAACCATAGATCTTGAAGACGGACGCCGCACCGTCATCGGCAAACTCAGCCAGAACCTGCAAGCGATTGCCTGTGACTATTACGGCATCATGTTAGGTATCGGTTCTGACGGAATCCTCTACGACATCGACAAAACCAACGGAAAACTGGCCCGGATAGGACAAACCGGCATAAAGGCCAGTACTGTCGAACGTCAGTCGCTCGAATTCGACCGCGCCTCCGGCCAGCTCTATTGGAGCGGTCTCGACAACCAGGACGACGCATTCCTCGCAGAACTTAATCCCGCTACCGGCGAGCCTGTCAGCAAGACCATCCTGTATGACAACTCCCTCATCGTGGGGTTGCACATCCCATTCAAGATTGCCGCTGACGATGCTCCGGCAAAACCAGTCGGACTGACGGCATCCTCCGATGGTTCATCGGTCACTCTGAACTGGGCCAACCCGAGTCTGACATTTGACGGCAGACCGCTCTCGTCAGAACTCACAAAGGTAGAAGTATTGCGTGGAACCTCGGTTATCCACACCGAGACAAACGTCAAGAAAGGCGAGTCCATGAACTTTACCGACAGTGATGCGTCCGGCATGTGCCGCTACTACGTCTTCGCCTATAACGAGGCCGGACGCGGAGAAGGCGCAAGCATAGCACTGATGGCCGGAGAAGATATCCCCACCGATGTGACAGACCTCACGGCACGAAAAGAGGGTTCGTCAGCTATTATAGAATGGAAAGCCCCCGAGACAGGACAGAACGGAGGCATGATAAAACCTGAAAATCTCACATATACCGTTATACGCCAACCCGGAAATGTTTCATTCGAAAACATAAGCGGTACAAGCTTCACCGATTCCGACTTTGACAATAAATGCTACTACAAATGGACTGTAATCGCTGAAAACAAATCAGGCAAAAGCGAAGGTGTGACCAGCAACACCGTTGAGGCGGGGGAACCTCTAACCCTTCCTTTCAGCACAGCGATGCAATCCGACCTGGAACGCGCACAGTGGCGTATAGACGATGCCAACGGCGACGGTAATACATGGGTAGCCAATAATGACGGTGGCTATACATATCTTACCAGCTGGACAAATACTGCCGAAGACCACCTTATATCCGTCTCGTTTGCATTACAGAGCGGCAAAAAATATGTTGCCGATTATACCATCAGCGCTCCCGAGATGTTTTCAAGCGAAAACTTTACTCTAAGCCTTCAAGGCGAGAATGGAGAAACGATTCTTGACGAACTAAACAATTATACCAACAACGCACCCGAGACCCGGCGGGTGAGTTTCACTGTCGAGACCGACGGAGAATACCGCTTCGACATGGCTGCCCTTTCGTTTCCGGGCCAGTGGTTAATCACAATATCATCTTTCTCCCTGCGTGAAGACATTGCTACTGACGCTGCAATAAAATCATTCACAGCACCCGGTTATCTGAAAAAAGACGAGGCCTGCGACTTCGTGGCAAAAGTCAAGAACATGGGATCGGAAACACTCGGCACCTACACCGTAAACATAACCGATGAAGACAACAATGTCATTGCAGAAAAAACAGTCACAGACCCTCTCGAACCCTCAAAAGAGTCAGACATCGTGCTTTCAGTCATTCTTCCGAAATCTGGCACCGTAACACTCAGCGCACATGTCTCTGTCAATGGCGACGCTGTCACTGACAACAATGTTATGACATCAACCTTCACCGTTCTTGACAGCAACGAGACCTATATCGAAGCCGGTGGAAAGGACGCACTCACCAACTATCCTTTCTGGTTTGAAGGATATTCTTTCTGCTATGCCCAGACTGTATACCTCAAAGAAGAAATCGGTATCGAGAATGTCGAAATAACGCAGCTCAACTACGCCTACAACAACATGGGCGATGCTATCACAGGCAAGAACATAAAGGTATATATGGCCAACACCATGCATGGCAGCGTGCTTGACGGGTGGATGGAATCAAGCGCTATGGAGCTTGTCTTTGATGGAGCCGTAGATTTCGTTACCGGCGAAAACACACTGACACTCAACCTTGCCAAGCCGTTCAAATATACCGGCAACAACATCTGTGTGCTCTGCGAGAAAGAAAACGATGCCACCACCGGCAATATAGGTTTCCATGCACAAATCTGTGACGAAGTCCGCACAGCCATCTATAACTCCGATATCGCAGGCGTCAGTCTCTCAGGCGTAAAGGGCGCCACCCGCCTGAACTATATAAAGATGCTCACCCGCAATCCCGGCACCTCAGAGATTGAAAATATCGGAACCGATAACGACAGTCTGATCCGGCTTGTCGGACGTACCCTCATTGCCGACACCGAATCCGACTTCACAGTCCGTGATCTTTCAGGACGGACGGTAGCCGATGCCTCAGGCGTATTTAGCTTGGCCCTCGACCATCTCCATGCCGGCATCTATATCATAGAAGCCCATACGGACGGACAGAAATGCGTACGGAAATTCGCACTAAGATAAAAACAGTTCCGCTACCATCTTACACCTCCCAACCACAATATCTGCAAATTTTTTAATTTTTAATGGATCTCGATTCAAACAACGAGAAAAAACATTAGTCAAACTATGAGTTACGACAATATACCGGCCCGCATAGAGGCCTTCCGTGACGAAATGAGAAAGGCCGGACTGCAAGCCGTAATCCTGCCACGCACAGACCCGCATCTGAGCGAGTACATCTCCTCTCACTGGCACATCGTCCGCTATCTCAGCGGATTCTCAGGGTCAGCCGGCACGATGGTCATTACCTTAGACGAGGCCCTTGTATGGACGGACAGCCGCTACTTTCTTCAATGCGCCGCACAGATAGAAGGCACCGGGATAATACTGATGAAAGACGGACTGCCAGAGACACCATCCGTCACCGAATATCTCATTGACAGGCTGACAGAGGGAGATACCGTAGGCTTGAACGGCCTGCTGATGTCTATTGCCGACACCGCCGACCTTGCAGAACGTCTCAACGCGGCAGGTCTGAACCTCAGGGTCGATTTTGACCCGATTGACAGCGTGTGGCCCGACCGTCCGGCAATGCCGGCTGACAAAATCTTCATACATGACGAGAAATATTCCGGCGAAAGCGCGTCATCACGCATATCCCGCGTGCTCGAAGAGGTAAAAAAAGCCGGTGCCGACACATATTTTACAGCCGCGCTCGACGAGATTGCATGGATGCTCAACATCCGCAGCAACGACGTACACTGTTCACCCGTGGCTTCAGCCTTCCTCTATGTCAGCCCCGCAGGATCCACACTCTTTGTTGACAGCGCCAAACTCACAACTGAGACCGAGGCCCATCTATCCAAGACCGAAGTGTCGGCTATCCCCTACACCTCCCTGACTGACAGACTCCCCGTCATTGCAGCCGATGACACGGTGCTGCTTTCAACCACGAGCGCCTCCGGCGCCATAGAGAACCTTCTAAAAGGCCACTCCGTCATTGCCCCCTCACCCGTGGCAATGCTAAAAGCCGTTAAAAACCAAGTCCAGATCGAAAACATACGCAACTCCCACATCCGTGACGGAGTGGCGATGGTGAAATCCCTCATAGAGATCGAGAAGGCCGTTGCCGAAGGGCGCCGGATTACCGAAATGGATGTTGCCGACATATTGCTTGACAACCGTCGGAAAGGAAACCTTTTCTATGACCTCAGCTTCGACAGTATCTGCGGGTTCGGGCCAAACGGCGCGATAGTGCATTATACAGCCAATCCCGAGAGCAACGCCACTATCACAAAAGACAATCTCCTTCTCATCGACTCGGGTGCCAACTATCTTGACGGCACCACCGACATAACCCGTACCATATCTATCGGAACTCCCTCCGAAGATATGCGTCATGACTTCACACTCGTCATGAAGGGACACATCGCGATTGCCACCGCAATCTTTCCCGAAGGAACACGTGGCGCCCAGCTCGATGCCATGGCCCGTATGCCGTTATGGAAAGAGGGCAAAAGCTATCTCCACGGCACAGGCCACGGAGTGGGATTCTTCCTAAACTGTCATGAAGGCCCTCAGAGCATACGCCTCAACGACACCCTTGCCCCTCTGACACCGGGTATGCTGACATCCAACGAGCCCGGCGTATACCTTGCCGACCGATACGGCATCAGATGCGAAAACCTTGTCCTGACCATACCCCATTCAGAGACCGAGTTCGGCAGATTCTACGCATTCGAGACCATAACGCTCTGTCCTTTCGACCGTACTCTCTTCGACACATCCATCATGACGGCAGAGGAAATCGAATGGGTCAACGAATATCATGCCCACGTCCGAGACATGCTTAGTCCCTCACTCGATACCTCTGAAAAAGAATGGCTTGAATCCGCCACACGTCCGCTTGATTAACATTTGTTATTAAACACACCACTTAAAAATGGCCCTGATAATACCAGTACGCGGCTTTACACCTAAAATAGGCCGCGACACATTCCTTGCAGAAAACGTCTCCATAATCGGAGATGTCGAGATGGGAGAAGAATGCAGCGTATGGTTCAATACCGTCATACGCGGTGATGTCAACTCAATCCGCATAGGAAACCGCGTCAACATACAGGACGGCTCTGTCCTACACACCCTCTACCAGAAATCCACCATCGAGATAGGCAATGACGTCTCGATAGGCCATAACGTGACCATACACGGAGCCAAAATCCATGACCTCGCCCTCATCGGAATGGGAGCCGTGGTGATGGATGATGCCGAAGTCGGTGAAGGCGCACTTGTCGCGGCCGGCTCCGTAGTGTTGTCCCGCACCAAGATCGGCCCTAACGAATTATGGGGCGGCGCACCGGCCAAATTTATCAAAATGGTTGACCCAGAAACATCCCGCGAACTCAATACGAAGATAGCCCGCAACTATCTGATGTATTCCCGCTGGTATACCGACCCGGAGTAAACACATACACCAGATCAAACACACGGTAAACAGATTGAAAAAAAGAAACAGTGTCATGACTGCAACGTTGAAAACTAACTATTGCCAGTCATGACACTCTTTCTTTTTCTATAGGCTCTATTAGATGACACACACGTCTTCTTTCCTGACTTTTTCCCAGTCAAATATGTCCAGTAGGGCCGACGGAGTGACCGGCTGCGGTTCGTCAATCAATCCTGCCATACAGGCCAGACGTCCTATTATATCCTCAGAAGAATACTTTAAACGCATCTCATCCATTCCCATTCCGGCATCACGTTTGGAGAGGCGCTGTCCGGCCTTGTTGCAAACAAGAGGGACATGGGCAAACCGAGGCGCCGAAAATCCCAAAAGATCATAAAGATACAATTGCTGTCCTGTTGACAACAGCAGATCGTTCCCTCTTACAACCTCGGTTATCCCCATCATCGCATCATCAACCACTACCGCCAACTGATAAGCCCATGCTCCGTCAGCCCTCCTCAGAACGAAATCTCCGCAATGCGAGGCAAGATTAACGCTCTGACGACCATACACCACATCATCAAATGTCATCATTCTGTCAGGCACATACAATCTTTCGGAATGCGGCTTGTGTGGTTCTATATAAGATGCCGGCAGACACCCCGGACGACATCTACCGCCATATATCACCCTCCCGTCACTCTGGTGAGGAGCCTGCGTGGCCATAATATCAGCTCTCGTACAGGTACAGCCATACACAAGTCCAGTCTCCTTCAACCGGGAAAGAAACCTCTCGTATATGCCGTGTCTGCCACTCTGGCAGTAAGGCCCTGCATCACCTGAATTGTCAAGACCACCCTCGTCCCATTCCAGCTCGAGCCAATGCAAATCATCCTCTATACGGCGGCTGTGTTCCACCTTGCTCCTCTGGGGATCAAGATCCTCTATACGAAGCACCCATTTCCCGCCACGTGACCTTACTGACAACCATGACAGAAGTGCCGTAAATACATTGCCCATGTGCATACGTCCCGTAGGAGACGGTGCAAAACGACCTTTCGGAATGATGTTGCAAATTTCCTTCATGACTACAAAATTAACGGTTTATTCCGATACATAAAAGAAAATAACGCAGAACCATCCATAGTCTCAAATTCGCCTTGAAGTGTAATTCAGTCCATATCCAGAACACTTATTATTTGTCCCAAAACTCTCTTTTTAAACAAAAAACTTGTAAGGACAGACAAAATAACACATCTTTGTGATGCTTTAACGAATCAATCCGGGCATCGTCCCGGCTACACACCTAACCATTTTTTATAACGTAAGTCATTCTTATAATTTTACTGTTTTGAGATGACACGCAGACATAGACCGTAAGTCTTAGACGGCCATTTGGAGAGAAGACAGTTTTCCAATCTCCATACGCGTCACCTATATAAAGTAAGATAGAGCACCCCGGCACGCTTCTTAAAGCAGCAACGGGGTGACACAAGTTTGATTTTGGAAGACGGCCCGCAAAACTTTCAGGCCGTCTTCTTTCTATTACAATATCAATGATTAAGGGGATTACCGTAAATCATTGTTGATGACTCGCGATACAGGTCGCCGAGACGGTGAAGCAATTCTTTCGTTTTCATAATTCGTAAGCATTTTGTTTGGGTTAGACATGCGATGCAGGAATCCATCCTACATTTATAAAACAATCTCTACATAAAATATGTTCGACAACATTATTTTTCAACATCCTATTTTCTTTATCCTGTCAACCGACGAAGGTAGTTCATCGGGATAATGTGTGACAAAGATAAGAGACAATTCCCTCTCTTCCAGAAGAGTGTCAATGACATGTCTCAGACGCTCCTTATGCCATGCATCAAGACCTTGGAAAGGCTCGTCAAGCACAAGCATGGCAGGCTGCCTCACAAAGGCACGGCAGATAAGGACAAGCCTCTGCTCGCCGGATGACAGCCCCCGGAAATTTCTGTCGGCAAGATGTTCTATACCGATAATCCCAAGCCATTTACGCGCCGTGGCAAGCTCGCTGTCCGAAGGCTTTCCGAAACGCCTAAGCACAGGACGCATCCCCTCTACAATTATTCCTTCTACCGTAAGATGCGACTTGAAATAGAGCTGCATCTCGGGACACACATACCCAACATTGTCCTTTATGTCCCATATCGACTCTCCCGAACCTCTACGGCGGTCAAAGATGGTGACAGCATTCGAATATGCCTGCGGATTATCTCCACACACCATGCTTAGCAACAGAGACTTGCCGCTACCGTTGGGGCCTGTGAGCATCCAACGCTCCCCACGGCGGACAGTCCAGTCAAATCCTGAGACAACCTTACGGTCTCCATATCGCAGACATCCGTCACTTATTGAAAACGCCACTTTATGGTCAGGGATTACGGACATAGGTGCAGGAAGTGATATCTCCCGGTCAGTACGGCCGACAGGCTCTCTGCGAAGCACATCGATATCGTTTTTTCCAAAAACCTGCCTCTCTATACGGCATTCAGCAAGACAGACCACACTGTCGGCATACAACGGAATCTCGCTATTGTCACACAGCAACATAACTATGGACGTCCCCTCCGCCCGCAACGACGTCAGCGCAGTGTCAAGCTCGTCCCTCGAAGAAGCATCAAGGCCTATATAAGGATTATCAAGAACCAGCACGTCAGGTACCGCCATCAATGCATTGACAATCAGAAGTTTCCTCAATTCGCCACTCGAAAGGAAGTTAATCTTCTTCCCCTCTACATCTGACAGCCCGAACAAACCGCACATCCCGGCCCACCGAGGGCTGACTGACAGTGCGCCCATGATTTCTCCGACAGTTGGGACAAACTCGTTTTCCGAAGACTCCATACGTTGGTCAAACCTCAGGACATCCACACCTGTAAAGGAATGTATATCGGTGAATTGCAGCATCTTCACCGTCATGCCCTCACGATAGAAACACAAACGGTTCCCATAGGCATATCTTCCCTTTCCAAGAACGGTTCCGAGCGTGGTCTTACCGCTTCCGTTCGGGCCGGCTATCACAGTCACGCCGTTCGTAATGCCATGGCCTTCTGTTGATTGTATGACAACATCGCCATATCTCAACACCTTTGAGCAAAACTCTATTATAAAGCCTTCGGAAACACTCATACGCTTGAAAATTTCTGCAAAGTTAACCATTCCCCTGTTTCTGACAAAAAAATGATTGTTCCCGACCCTTGATTGAGAAAAATTTATTACCTTTGCGCCTGTACAATTCCGATAAAGGTATAAACCCAAACCAAAACAAATATAACAATGGTAAGTTATAAGGATTTAGGTCTCGTGAACACCAAAGAGATGTTTGCCAAGGCCATCAAAGGCGGCTATGCCGTTCCCGCATTCAACTTCAACAACATGGAGCAGCTCCAAGCCATCATCAAGGCTGCCGCAGAGGAGAAATCTCCCGTGATACTCCAGGTTTCGAAGGGCGCACGCAACTATGCCAACGCCATCCTGCTCCGCTTCATGGCACAGGGCGCCGTAGAATATGCCAAGAGCCTCGGGTGGGAACATCCCCAGATCGTGCTTCACCTTGACCACGGTGACAGCTTCGAACTCTGCAAGGACTGCATCGAGAACGGTTTCTCCTCAGTCATGATTGACGGCTCACACCTCCCCTATGAGGAGAACGTCGCCCTTACCAAGAAAGTATGCGACTACGCCCACCAGTATGACGTTACCGTCGAGGGCGAACTCGGCGTTCTCGCAGGCGTAGAGGACGAGGTTTCTTCCGACCACCACACTTACACCGACCCCAACGAGGTTATCGACTTCGCCACACGCACCGGCGTTGACTCCCTCGCCATCTCTATCGGCACAAGCCACGGCGCATACAAATTCAAACCCGAGCAGTGCACCCGTGACTCCAACGGCCGTCTCGTGCCTCCCCCCTTGGCATTCGATGTTCTCGAAGCCGTTCAGGCCAAACTACCCAACCTCCCCATCGTGCTCCACGGATCATCATCCGTTCCCCAAGAAGAGGTTGACACCATCAACCAGTATGGCGGCAAACTCCCCGATGCCATCGGTATACCCGAAGAATGGCTCCGCAAGGCTGCCGAGATGGACGTCTGCAAAATCAACATCGACTCCGACAGCCGTCTTGCCATGACCGCAGCCGTGCGCAAGGTTCTCTCAGAGAAACCCGCTGAGTTCGATCCCCGCAAATATCTCGGCCCGGCCCGCGACAACATGGAGAAACTCTACAAGCACAAGATTGTAGCCGTTCTCGGTTCTGCCGGCAAAGCCGAATAAGCACAACACGCATACACGCAGATACTGATATATTCCTCCGCCTGATTGGCGGGGGAATTTTTTTGCCACTTGAAGAACTGATTTTGAAAAAATCCTAATTACACTTATTTCGGATTCATCATTAAAAAAAATTGCGTATATTCGCAGAGTGAACGCAACCGATACATCCATGACATGGGACAGACTCGTGAGCGACAAACGCTTCGGTCTCGAACACTACCACGATTCCAAGCCCGGAGTCCGCAGTGACTTTCAGCGTGATTTTGACCGCCTCGTATTCTCATCCCCGTTCCGCAGGTTACAGAACAAGACCCAGGTCTTTCCTCTTCCGGGAAGTATTTTCGTGCACAACCGCCTTACCCACAGCCTCGAAGTGGCGTGCGTAGGTCGCTCTCTCGCCACTGAGACAGCCATAACGCTGAAAAAACGACATGCCGGCGCTGAGTGGATAGGCAGACTCGACAGCCTCGGAGACATCGTGGCTGCCGGATGTCTGGCACATGACCTCGGTAATCCGCCATTCGGACATTCCGGCGAAAAGGCCATAGCAACCTATTTCAGCGAAGGAGCCGGACGAAGCCTGCACGACAGACTGACAGACGCCCAATGGAACGATCTCATACATTTCGAAGGCAATGCCAACACGTTCCGTCTGCTCACCCATCGATTCAACGGAAGGCGCGAGGGAGGATTTGCCATGACATACTCCACCCTCGCCTCCATAGTGAAATATCCTTTCGAGTCATCCTTAGCCGGCGAACATGGCAAGTTCGGATTCTTTGACAGCGAACGCGAGAGTTTCATCCGCGTGGCCGACGGACTCGGAATGCTGCCTATATGCAAAGACAGCGGACACGTCATGTACGCAAGACATCCGCTCGTATATCTTGTCGAGGCCGCCGATGACATATGCTATGAAATAATGGATATAGAGGATGCCCACAAACTACAGATACTCTCCACCGAAGAGGTGATTCCCCTGCTACTCGGATATTTCGATGAATCGAGGCAGTCACACATAAAAAAAGTCATGGGCTATGTTGACGATCCCAACGAGAAAATAGCCTATCTCCGTTCAAGCATAATAGGCATACTTGTCGAGCAATGTGCAAGGACATTCGTCGAGCACGAAGAAGAGATTCTTGCAGGAAGGTTCAAAGGAGCGCTCATCGACCACATCCCAATCCGCGAAAGAGAGGCATACCGTCAATGCGAGGCCCTTTCATGGAACAAGATTTATTGTGCAGGGGACGTAGTAGAGATCGAACTTGCCGGCACACGCATCATATCCTTCCTAATTGACGAACTTATAAAAGCTGTCACAAATCCCGGTCTAAACTACTCCTCACTACTCCTCGCCAAAGTTCCCCGGCAGTACGAGACGGATTCCCCCTCTCTATATGGTAAAATACAGGCTGTCCTTGACCACATTTCAGGAATGACCGATGTGTATGCACTTGACCTTTACCGCCGTCTCAACGGCATGAGTCTGAAAATCAACAACTGATGACAATGAAACAAATTATTTCCCTCATAGCGTCAATACTCCTTCCTTTAATGGTCATGGCTATGACCATAGACGAGGTACCTAACGTACATGTGGCCGACCGCTCACGCTACGTATCCAATCCATCGGGAGTCCTGTCCGCCTCAGCCGTAAGTTCTCTTGACAGATATATAGGCAACCTGTGGAAAGACACATCCGTGGAGCTGGTAGTAGTTGCTGTTGACGAGGTAGACCCGAAATACACCCCGGAAGAATTCGCCACAAAACTTTTCGAAAAATGGAAGATAGGTAAGGCCGACAAGGACAACGGACTCCTCGTGTTGGTCTCTCGCGATGACCGTGCCGTGATTATACGCACAGGCTACGGAGTAGAGGGCGCCATCCCTGACATTGTTGCCGGAAGAATAATCCGAGACAATATGCTGCCATCATTCCGTAATGGAGACTATGACGAAGGTGTGGCGGCAGGCGTGGAACGCCTCGCCTCGATAATACGCGATCCCTCGCTCGGAGACGAACTGAAATCCTCACAGGCCAACGATTCCCATACAGGCGATGACGCAGAGTCTGAATCATTATTCAAAGGCTACATATCAATTTCAGCCATCATTGCCGCAGCCATGCTTCTGTATGTGATTTATCTGATCCGTTCCACACGCCGTCTTGGAGATGTGGAACGCTGGCGCAAGCTGAGACAGGGATGGCTTGCCACCGCAATCATAGCATGTATCACTATCGGAATGGGCATCCTGCCCTTCGCATTGCTATCGTGGAAGATGCACCGCGTGCGCCGGCACAGGCATGACTGCCCCCACTGCGGAACCCGGATGAATCTCATAGACGAGGAGCATGACAATGACTATCTCTCACCCTCGCAAGACCTTGAAGAACGATTAAACTCGGTGGACTATGATGTATGGCACTGTCCTAAATGCTCACAGACAGACATATTGCCCTATATAAACGACCGTAGCTCCTACAAGGAATGTCCTGTTTGCCATACACGCGCCCTCGGACTCGTGGAAAGACGAGTCCTGCGCCAGCCCACCACACGTTATGAAGGCGAAGGTGTAGACCACCTTGTGTGTCGCAACTGCGGATACCATGACGACCGTCATTTCAAAATACCCAAAAAGAATGACGATGCGGCCACTGCAGCAGCCATAGGAGCCGCACTCGGAGCTGCCGGACGCCGACGCGGAGGAGATTTCGGTGGCGGTTTCGGAAGTGGCTTCGGAGGAGGTGGCTCGTTCGGAGGGGGTATGACAGGCGGCGGCGGTGCCGGAGGTAGATGGTGACAGGCCATATGTTTTCCTAATCAAACATTCTTGTCACCGTGATAAATACCATTGCCGACTTCATATGCGGTATCCCGCTTTTCATCCTCCTTATAGGAGGAGGCTTCTTCCTGTTTGTTTCATCCGGGATGGTGTCCATCCGCTGTCTGCCGGACTCAATGAGAGTACTGCGCGAAAAGAAGACTCGTGACAGCGGCGGACAGATTTCATCCATCCAGGCTCTTGCCTCGGTAGTTGCCGCAACAGTAGGCATGGGCAATATAGCCGGTGTGGCTATAGCCCTCGTGATGGGCGGCCCGGGAGCCATATTCTGGATGTGGGTCAGCGCCCTTGTGGGAATGTCGACAAAATATCACGAAGGATTCCTTACAACCAGATATAAGTCCACCCTTCCTGACGGCTCCCCGGCAGGTGGAACTATGTACATAATAGAAAAGGCTCTCGGACAGAGATGGAAATGGCTTGCCGTCACATTCGCCGTAGCCGGAATGTTCGGCACCCTGTGCATCATGAATGCCAACCAGCTCACCGAAGCCTTGGTTTCGACATTTGCCACTCCTGAATGGCTTGAATCAGACGTGACTGTCGGCTTTGTTTCCTCGGCTCTGGGATGGAGCCGGGACGCCGCGCTGAGACTTATGATCGGACTCGGGATAGCGATAGTGGTGACACTCGTCACCATCGGCGGAATCAGGCGCATAGCCCGTGTGGCCTCATGGCTCGTACCGTTCATGGTGGGTCTGTACTTCCTTCTCGTCCTCTACATCATCATCACCAACATCACAGAAGTCCCTGCGGTATTCAGATCAATATTTGCCGAGGCGTTCAATCTCCGTGCAGGATGGGGCGCGCTTGCAGGTATCGCCATAATAGGGGCACGCAGGGCCGCGCTCGTCAATGATGCCGGCATCGGCACAGCAACAATAATGCACGGGGCGTCATCCAACACCGACCCGCGACGCGAAGGGCTTATCGCAATGCTCGGCCCGGGTATCGACTCTGGCTTCGTATGCACTCTGACTGCCTTGGCACTCCTTCTTTGCGGAGACTTCGGGACGGCGGACGGAGGCCTTAAAGGCCTTTCCATCGCCATGGACGCGTTTGGACGCGCTGTCCCATGGGGTGAATATCTGTTGATGCTCATCGTATTGTGCTTTGCCCTGTCATCAATGTTCAGTTACAGCTTTTACGGTACACGGTGTGCGTCATATCTTTTCGGCGAACGTATCGGACGCCACTATATCTGGATATTCATTGCCACCCTCGTGGTCTTTGCGGTCATGCCACTCGGCATGGCGGTAGGTTTCTGCGACCTATTCTATGCCCTGATGGCATTCCCCACCATGATAACTCTTCTGGCACTACACAAAGAGGTGGAAACAAACAAAAGCCGTGGCGAGACATCATCACCACGGCTCCTGTAAAAAGGACGTTGTTGTCTGGTTAGACCAGATGACCTATAAGTTCCTCCCTGTCACCGGGCAAAAGGTCTATGACAGGGATCTCAATCATAGTGTATGCACCCGGGGCAAGGCGCATCGAAGCGCGTGCCACACCCACAAGCAACTGGGCGGTAAGAGCCGGATTGTTTATGGACATATTGAACTCGAAACGCTGGTTCTGGGTCTTGCCGGAGACACCTTTGCGCACCATGTGAACGCCATGGCCCATATCCTTCACCTCGTCAACACTCTCCACAGCCATCACATGTGTCTCGTCGGAAGCAAAATAAGCATCTTCCTTGACAGCCTTGGCCACATCTTCAAGCAACGCCCCGGGTTCCAGTTCCACATAGACCATGCGGCGATGCATTCCGTCACCCTTGGGCATGGTCATTGAGAGAGCGTTCCTGACTCCCGGCTTGGACTTGACACACACAGTGTGACCCATGCTCATGCCCGGCCCGAAATTCGTAAAAGTCAGACCGCTCGGAGCGGCAGCCTGCATGAGGGTGCGGACGATGGAGTCACTTCCCGGATCCCAGCCAGCCGAAATGACCGACACTTTTCCGGCCTTGCGGGCGGCGGCGTCAAGAGAACGGCGCAGCTCCACGATCTTTGAATGAATATCAAAACTGTCTACCGTGTTTATGCCCATTGCGAGATACTCCAAGGCATATTTCTCAACCTCGCGTGTGGGCGTGCATAGTATGGCTACATCCACATGTCCGAGTTCCCTTATGTCGGTCACTACTTTATAAGAAGCCAGTTCGGCAGGAATCGTGGCCACCTTCCGGCGCACCACGCCTGCGATCTCGAAATCGGGAGCGGCTTCAAGAGCCTCGATAGTGAATCGCCCGATATTGCCGTAACCAACTACGGCTGCACGAATCTTTGTCATTGTATATATTTGTTTACTTAGGTTAGTCAAGTGACGACCGGGAAGACCGGGACATATAACGATCAGGATACAATCATTATAACGGAAGAGGGGCAAAAGAGTTTTTTAACAACTGTCTCTCCTGCCCCTCATCACAATGTCATATGATTTCTTTCTTACTTACCAACGATTGCCTCGGTATCACGGGCAATCATAAGTTCTTCATCAGTAGGAATCACCACTACTGTCACTTTTGAATCGGGAGTGGAGATTACGGCTTCTTTACCACGCAATCCGGCATTTACCTCTTGGTCTATCTTTACTCCGAGGAAGGCAAGAGGCGCGCAGACTGACGCTCTAAGACCGGTCTGGTTCTCACCGACACCGCCGGTGAATACGATGATATCCACACCACCCATTTCTGCGGCATAGGCACCGATATATTTTATGATACGGTGCTCGTACATGTCAAGGCCGAGCGTGGCACGCTCGTCACCGTCATTGACCGCAGCCTCTATCTCGCGCATATCGCTCGATATACCGCTGATTGCGGCCATACCGCTGTCCTTGTTTATGATCTTTTGGAGATCGGCAGCGCTAAGGTTGTGTTTGAGCATGATGAAAGCGAGAGCGCCGGGGTCAACATCGCCCACACGCGTACCCATCATCAGACCCTCGGTAGGGGTGAGTCCCATGGAGGTGTCAATACTCTTTCCACCCTCGACGGCCGTGATAGAACCTCCGTTGCCGATGTGGCAGGTGATGATTTTCTTGTCCTTTATATCAACGCCAAGGAATTCGCAGACACGCTGTGACACATAGCGGTGGCTGGTTCCGTGGAATCCATACCGGCGAACGCCGTCCTCAGTATAATACTTATAAGGAAGGGCATACATGAATGCCTTGGCAGGCATGGTCTGATGGAACGCCGTGTCAAAGACCGCTACCTGGGGAACATCAGGCATAAGGGCCGTGATGGCATCTATGCCTGTCATATTGGCCGGATTGTGAAGCGGGGCTATGTCATAGCACTGCTTGATCATCTCCTTCACCTCATCGGTGATAAGGACACTCTGAGAGAATTTCTCAGCACCATGTACCACGCGGTGGCCGACGGCGTCAATCTCGTCAAATCCCTTGATACAGCCTTCGGCAGGATCGGTCAGGAGATTGAGCACGGCCTTCACGGCTCCGAGATGGTCAACAAGCCCAAGCTCTATCGTTGCCTTGGAACCATCGGCCTTTTTATATTTGAGGAATCCGTCATGGAGTCCTATTTTCTCTACGCCACCTTCGGCCATCACTGCGCCGTCTGATGTGTCGATGAGTTTGTATTTAACCGAACTGCTACCGCAGTTGAGCACTAATATCTTCATAATGATGGGATGTTTATTCTGTTTTCACTTACTCTCTTTAAGCCCGATAGCCTGGTTGCAGGTGATAATCACGGTCTTGTAGATATCCTCGGGGAAGCAACCGCGAGAAAGGTCGTTCACAGGAGCTGCAAGTCCTTGGAGTACCGGCCCTACGGCCTCTACACCGCCAAGACGCTGGACGAGCTTGTAGGCAATATTGCCGACTTCGAGTGAAGGGAACACCAGCACGTTGGCACGACCCGACAACGGGCTGTTGGGAGCCTTTGAATTTGCTACGCCGGGGACGAGGGCAGCATCAGCTTGAAGCTCTCCGTCAATCACTACATCAGGAGCCATCTTCTGGGCAATCTTTGCAGCCTCGATGACCTTGTCGACCTTCTCGTGCTTGGCGCTACCCTTGGTTGAGAAGCTGAGGATTGCCACCCTTGGCTCCATACCGGCGATGTCACGCGCAGTCTGGGCAGCCGAGACGGCTATCTGGGCAAGCTCGGAAGCGGTAGGATCAGGTATCACGGCACAGTCGGCAAATATCAGGAGGCCGTTTGTCCCGTAAGGAGAATTTTCGGGAAGAACCATCACGAAAGCGCCTGACACAACGTTGATGCCGGGCTTGGTCTTGATTACCTGGAAAGCGGCACGAAGCACGTTGCCCGTGGTGTTGAGCGCACCGGCAACCTGTCCGTCTGCATCGCCGGCCTTGATCATCAGGCAGCCCAGATAGAGAGGATTGGCGGTGGTCATGCGGGCCTCGTCCATGGTGATACCTTTCTTCTTGCGAAGCTCGAAGAAGAGAGGGGCATATTTGTCGATAACCTTCTCGTCAGCAGGATTGACGATGGTCGCTTTTTCGATATTTTTGAGTTTCAGCTCGGAAGCCATTGTGAGGATTTCCTTGGGATCACCGATCATGATGATGTCGGCAATGCCTTCCTCTATAAGCCTGTCAGCTGCGGTAAGTGTACGGGGTTCGGTTCCTTCGGGGAGCACGATGCGCTGGCGCGAAGCCTTGGCCTTGTCGGTAAGTTTTTCAAAAAGTCCCATTTTTTGCGTTTCGGTATTAATATATTTAAGTTGTTTTATATCCCGAGTTTCGATTTTTTATAGCCACAAAGTTACGAACATTTCCCCCAAAAGCCAAAAAAAAATGAACCGGCCAGCAGGAGACTTATCGCATATGGCTCCATTACTTCACCCTCACATGCCCCCTTGAAAATCTGACAACGACAATGAAACTTCTCTTCTTCTTTTGGAGAATTTTTACTACCTTTGCGCTTTCATTTTCAAAACCAGTCATACATAATCTTACTTACGAAATTATGGGAGGCTTTTTTGGCACCGTTTCGGATCGTCCGTGTATCACAGACCTGTTCTATGGCACTGACTACAATTCCCATCTCGGCACAAAGCGTGCCGGACTTGTGACATTCGACCCTGAGAAGGGCTTCAATCGCAAGATCCACTCTCTTGAACGTGACTACTTCCGGTCAAAATTCGAGGACGAACTTGACTCGTTCCACGGATGCCAGGGACTGGGGGTTATCAGCGACACCGACCCCCAGCCCATAATAGTCAACTCCCACCTTGGACGCTACGCGGTGGTCACCGTGGCCAAAATCAACAACCTCCGGGAAATCGCGGCCGAGCTGCTTGCTGAAAAAATGCATCTAAGCGAACTCTCAGCCAATAACATCAATCAGACCGAGGTTGTCGCCCTCCTCATAAACATGGGCAAGACCTTCGAAGAAGGTATAGAGCTGGTCTATAAAAAGGTGAACGGCTCATGCTCGATGCTCATCCTCACTGAGGACGGCATCATTGCGGCACGCGACTATCTCGGACGCACCCCCATCGTAATAGGGAAAAAAGATGGAGCCTATGCAGCCACAAGCGAGACATGCGCATTCCCGAATCTCGATTTCGAAGTAGTGCGCGATCTTGGCCCGGGCGAGGTGGTACGTCTTCGCCACGACTCCATGGATATACTTCGCAAACCTGCCGGACGCGAACAGATATGCTCCTTCCTCTGGGTCTATTACGGCTTCCCTGCCAGCGACTATCTCGGCATCAACGTAGAAGACGTTCGCGAGGCCGGCGGACGCGCCATGGGAAAGACCGACCATACAGATGCCGACTGTGTGTGCGGTATACCTGATTCAGGCGTGGGCCACGCACTCGGTTATGCGGAAGGATGCGGCATCCCCTACCAGCGTGCAGTGCTCAAATATACCCCTACATGGCCTCGCAGCTTCACACCGGGCAACCAGTCGCGCCGAGATCTCGTGGCCCGCATGAAACTCATCCCCAACCGCGCCATGCTCAACGAGAAAAGCGTGGTGTTCTGTGACGACTCCATTGTCCGTGGCACACAGCTCCGCGACAATGTCCGCACATTCTTCGACTGCGGCGCACGACAGGTTCACGCCCGCATATCATGCCCGCCTCTCGTCTACGGATGCCCGTTCATCGGATTCACATCTTCAAAAAGCGATATGGAACTGATAACCCGCCAGATCATCAAGGATTTCGAAGGCGATGACAAGGCCCATCTCGAAGAATATGCCACGACAGGATCGCCACGCTACGAACGCATGGTGGCCGAGATAGCACGCCGCCTCGAATTATCGACACTGAAATTCAGCAAGATCGAAGACCTCGTAGACAGCATCGGACTACCTAAATGCCGCATATGCACCCACTGCTTCGACGGAACAGGATGCCACCCGGACGAGGCCTATGCCATGGAGGAGGACAAATAACCGACAACGAAAACAGGCGTTAGGTATATCCGCGCCGCAATATTCCCATTACCTTTATATCATGTGCCGGGATAGCAAAAGCTTTTGAGCTTGGCTATCCCGGCACATGATATAAAGGAATCCTCCTATTTAGTTCACCTCACCCTCATTCTGAGGGGCTTTGTCTATTAGGTCGAGGAACTGGTCAAGTTTGGGAGTTATTATGATCTCGGTGCGACGATTGCGCTGACGTCCGTATTCAGAGGAGTTGTCAGCTATCGGGTTGTATTCTCCTCGTCCGGCAGCCGAGAGACGTGACGGATTGACATTGAAATCGTTTTGCAGTACCTGTACGATAGATGATGCGCGCAGGGCCGAGAGATCCCAGTTATTGCGTATGTTGGTGCGGTTTATGGGCACATCATCGGTATTGCCCTCCACAAGAACATCATAGTCGCCGTAATCCTTGATGATCTTGGCAATCTTTCCAAGAGTCTGCATGGCACGGTCATTGACCTCGTAACTACCTGACTTGAACAGCATATTGTCGGCAAGCGAGATATAGACTACACCTTTGAGGACTTTCACATTGACCTCCTGTGCCTCGTCATAGTCAAGCGAGCGTGTCAGCTTTGTGGTAAGGGCGAGGTTGAGAGAGTCTGATTTGGACTTGGCATCAACGAGCTGCTTTATATAGCGGTTGGACGCGTTGATCTCGTCAACGAGCTTTGATATGTTGACGTTTCCCTGCGTATTCTGCTGGATGGAGTGGTCAAGCGACTTTTGGAGATTGGCGTAGCTTTGTTTAAGCTCGGCATTGTTCCGACGGGCCTCTTCGAGAAGTGTTTCGAGGCTTTTGCCGTTAGCCTTGCTCTCGGCCAGATTCATCTGGACAGTGGTATAGTCCTGTTGCAGCGCCCTGTGCTCTGCTTGGAGTGACGCATATTTCTTGTTACTTACACATCCCGATAAGGATATGGCCGCCACGATGAGAATAATTGCTGGATTTCTCATAGTCGAGTCTGTTTTGATATGATATACTTATATAACCTTTTTCTGACACCCGCTGTTCAGAAAATAAAACACATCGGAGACACTTCCTACCCTTTCGGGAGAAGCCTCCGATGTGTGTTTATCTTTCTTCTAACGCTATATTATTCGCGGATGGCAGCGATGCCGGGAAGCACCTTGCCCTCGATAGCCTCCAAGAGCGCGCCACCACCGGTGGATACGTAGCTCACCTTGTCGGCAAGACCGAATTTGTTGACACATGCCACAGAGTCACCTCCGCCGACGAGAGAGAAAGCGCCATCGGCGGTAGCCTCTACGACAGCATCGGCGATAGCGCGCGAACCGGCGGTAAAGTTGTCAAACTCGAACACGCCTGCGGGGCCGTTCCAGAGGATGGTCTTGGCGCCCTTGATGGCGTTGGCAAACAACTCGCGGGTAACTGGGCCTGCATCAAGACCTTCCCACTCGTCAGGAATTGAAGAACAAGGAACCACCATGGTGTTGGCATCGTTTGAGAAGTCATCAGCGGCAACACAGTCTATGCCGAGCACGAGATTCACACCTTTCTCTTTGGCCTTCTTGATGATATCGAGCGCGAGATCGAGTTTGTCATCCTCACAGATAGACTTGCCTACGGTTCCGCCGAGAGCCTTGGCGAAAGTATAGGTCATGCCACCACAGAGAATGAGGTTGTCCACCTTGTCCATGAGATTCTCGATAATACCGATCTTGGTAGACACCTTTGAACCACCCATAATGGCAGTGAAGGGGCGCTTGATGTCGCTGAGGATATTGTCAACGGCATTCACCTCTTTCTCCATAAGATATCCGAGCATCTTTGAATCCTTGTCAAAATAGTCGGCTATAACGGCGGTGGAGGCGTGACGGCGGTGGGCAGTTCCGAAAGCGTCGTTCACATAGACATCGGCATAAGATGCGAGAGTCTTTGCAAACTCTTTCTGTTTTAAACTGTTTTCTTTTATTATCTGTTTAATCCGCTCATCCAGATTC
>CAJTRI010000009.1:25133-40141 GCA_910578615.1 uncultured Duncaniella sp.
GCGTCATAGGCGGGATCGTTCTTGTCGATTCCTACGGGCTTGCCTTCCTCCTCAGGATGGAAACGGAGGTTTTCGAGAAGAAGAACCTGACCGGGTTGGAGAGCGGCGGCCTTTTCGGATGCTTCGGCGCAATCATCGGCAAATTCCACATCTGTACCGAGATATTGGGCCACAGTGTCCTTGATCTGTGAAAGAGACATCTTAGGATTTACCTTACCTTTGGGTTTGCCCATGTGGCTCATGATGATGAGGCTTCCGCCGTCAGCAAGAATCTTTTTGAGAGTGGGGAGCGCGCCACGGATACGGGTATCGTCTGTGATGTGTCCGTTTTCGTCAAGGGGAACATTGAAGTCCACGCGGACGATGGCTTTTTTGCCGTTGAAATTGTACTTGTCGATGGTCATTTGTATGATATTTTAAGTCAAGTCATTTGAATACCGCAAAATTACGGAAAATTTTCTTTAATACAAAGTTTAGAGCGTGTTTAATAACATGATGTTATCAGACACGCTCTGTATCGGTCATCAGCCTTTGAACGGCGGCGGAGTCACCGGCGGTATCTCCTGATCCGAAGGATTTTCTTTTTCGTCAGTAGTGTCAATGCCGGAAGCATCCCCGGAAGGCTTTTCACCCTCTTGAAGCTGCCGGGCGGCATCGCGTTCAGCCTGCAACTGCATGATTTCCTCGGTGCGCGAACGCCACTGACGCGGCCCGAAGATTTCTTTCAGGTCTTCGGAATACATAACCTCCTTGGTGAGAAGTGTCTCAGCGAGTTTGCCGTGGCCGTCCTTATGTGCGAGGATGATGGACTTGGCACGCTCATACTGCTCGGTGATGATGCGGGATACTTCCTTGTCTATCAAGGCGGCGCGTTCACCTCCGTAAGGCTTCGAAAAGCCATAGGCCTGTCCTGTCGAATCATAGTAGCACACATTGGGGAGCTGGTCGCTCATACCATAATAGACAACTATGGCATAGGCCATCTTGGTGACTTTTTCAAGGTCGTTGAGAGCGCCTGTCGATACCTGTCCGAGAGCTATTTCTTCGGCGGCCCTGCCTCCGAGGGTCATACACATCTGGTCAAGAAGCGCTTGGAGAGGAGTTATCTGGCGTTCCTCCGGCATATACCATGCGGCACCGAGAGCCATTCCGCGCGGAACGATGGAGACTTTGACCATCTCGTTGGAGTATTCGAGGAACCATGACACAGTGGCATGGCCTGCCTCGTGTATGGCTATGGCTTTTTTCTCGTCATCTGATATAATCTTGGAGCTATGTTCGAGTCCGCAGATGATACGGTCTATCGCAGCCATGAAGCTGTCACGGTCGACAGTCTTCTTGTTGTTGCGTGCGGCTATAAGGGCAGCCTCGTTGCAGACATTGGCGATGTCGGCTCCGGAGAATCCCGCAGTCTGACGTGCCATGACCTCCACATCAACGGTTTCATCCTTCTTGATGTTGCGGAGATGGACATTGAATATCTCGATACGGTCTTTCAGCTCGGGAAGATCCACTGTGATCTGGCGGTCGAAACGTCCGGCGCGAAGGAGGGCCTTATCAAGAATGTCGGCACGGTTGGTAGCGGCAAGTATAATCACGCCGCTGTTGGTTCCGAAACCGTCCATCTCGGTCAGAAGCTGGTTGAGAGTATTCTCACGTTCGTCATTTGCTCCCATGTTAGGATTTTTTCCACGAGCACGGCCAACGGCATCAATCTCGTCGATGAAGACTATACAGGGGGCTTTCTCCTTGGCCTGACGGAAAAGATCACGGACACGAGATGCTCCTACGCCGACAAACATCTCCACAAAGTCCGATCCTGACATTGAGAAGAAAGGCACGTTTGCCTCACCGGCAACAGCCTTGGCCAGAAGGGTCTTTCCCGTTCCGGGAGGGCCTACAAGCAGAGCGCCCTTGGGAATCTTGCCACCAAGGTCGGTGTAACGCTGGGGGTTGCGGAGGAATTCCACTATCTCGCGAATCTCTGTCTTGGGTTCGGTGAGACCGGCCACATCCTTGAATGTGACGTTGGTAGCTTCACCCTTTTCGAACACCTTGGCCTTGGATTTGCCTACGTTAAACACACCTCCCGGGCCGCCACTGCCTGAACCGCCCGACATGCGGCGCATCATTATGAACCAGAAAGCCACAAAGAGGATTATCGGGCCGAATGTCCAGAGAATCGATGTATAGTCAGACGATTTTTCGTAGTTTACCTCGCCCTTGAACTTTCCTTCCGAACGCCATACGTCGATCTGATCTTGAAGCTTGTCAGCCGACGGGATGTCTGTGACGATATGAGCCACCGTCCCTTTTCCGGGCTGGTACTGGCTTTCGTGAAAGATGGTACGTGCGAGAGAGTCGGATATTACGCCCTCGGCCTTGTTCGTATTGGTATATACGGTTATCTTGTCCACACCGCCCGTGCCTACATATTGCTCGAACTTGGTGAAACTGACATCCTTGGTGAGGGAATTGTCATCAATATAGAGCATTCCGAGCAGGAACACTATTATAATGGCATATGCCCAGTACATGCTGAACTTTATGCCGCCCTTCTTAGGTTTGTTGGGATTGTCCATAGAATCAGTCTAAGTCTGGTATATCGGTGATGACGGCATCGCTCCACAGCCCTTCGAGGTCATAAAGCGAACGTGTCTCCGGGAGGAAGACATGCACCATGGTGTCGCCATAGTCCACGACAATCCATGACGAGTTGCCGTATCCGTCATAATTATAAGGTTTCACACGGTCGTGTTCAAGAAGGTATTCCCTGACACTGTCGGCCACAGCCGCCACGTGCTGGGTGGATGTGCCTTCGCAGATGACGAAGCGTGATACTGCCGCGCCTTCTATCTCGCTGAGATCGACAATGCTGATTTTACGGCCTTTACGGTCGCGTATACCTTCTATGATTTCGGGGAGGAGATCCTTGCCGTAGTCTGTCATGTAGTGTAGTCTTGGATAATGAAGCTCTAAAATGTGTGAATATTTTCAGAACAGGTTTTCATTCCGCAAAGTTATGAATTTTCCTATAAATCCATTCTCTCAGAAGATTGAAATACTGCCTCTTTATAAACATTAACAACCTTTAAGCGATATTGTTTTAGTCGGTAAGTGATGTTCCCGAGACTGCGGAAAGCCTTGCGGCCATTTCGTCACGGATATCAAGCGGGAGGGAGAGTCTCATGGAGCAGGTGTTGTCAAACTCCTGCGAGGTTATGGTCACAGGGTGTGAAGCGGCATATGATTTCACCAGCCTCATCACCTCGTTCATTGCAAGATATGGAAATGTGAGTGAGAGGGAAGCCATCTCACGCCCCTCCACTGTGCCGGCTTCGTCAAGCGCCATCCGGGCGGCCTCGCGATAGGCCGATATGAGGCCTGATGTACCGAGTTTGATCCCCCCGAAGTAACGGACTACGATGACCACGACATCGGTCAGACCGATGGAATTGATCTGACCGAGTATTGGTTTTCCGGCAGTCCCGGACGGTTCGCCGTTGTCGGAAGAAAGGAATGTCAGCCTGTCAGCCCCTATCATATAGGCCCAGCAGACGTGTCGAGCGTCATGATATTCGTTGGCATACAACGCTATGACCTCTCTGGCATCCTCGACCGAGGACACCGGCACGGCAAAAGCGAGGAAACGGCTCATCTTCTCGCGATAAACCGCCTCGCCTGTCTTAGGTATAGTAAGGAAACGTGCCATTCGATCCGGGCCGGCCCAGAGGACGCCTCTATCAGATTATGAGCATCGAGTCGCCGTAGGCGCCGAACTTATAACCTTCCTTGACAGCCTTCTTGTAAGCATCCATTACGAGGTCATAACCACCGAAGGCACACACCATCATGAGCATCGTGGAATAAGGAAGATGGAAATTGGACACAAGGGCGTCAGCCACCGTAAAGTCGTAGGGCGGGAAGATAAACTTGTTTGTCCAGCCGGTATAGGTCTTCATATGTCCCCCCATGCTGACAGCGCTTGCCATGGCACGGAGAACAGAAGTGCCTACCGCGCACACCCTTCCGGCTGCGTCCTTTGTGGCGTTTACCTTGTCGACAAGCTCCTGGCTCGCCTCCATCTCCTCGGAGTCCATGCGATGTTTGGTGAGATCTTCCACATCGATCTCCCTATAATTTCCAAGACCGCTGTGAATGGTGATGAAAGCCTCTTCCACACCCTTGATTTCAAGCCGTTTCAGAAGCTCTCTGGAAAAGTGAAGACCGGCTCCTGCCGTAATGACCGCACCCTCGCGACGAGCATAGATGGTCTGGTAACGGTCAGCCTCCTCTTCCTTGGCCCCCTCCTTGATATAGTAAGGAAGCGGGTTGGAGCCGAGTCTGTAAAGTTCTTTCTTGAACTCCTCGTGATCTCCGTCATAAAGGAATCGCAGTGTGCGTCCGCGCGAGGTGGTGTTGTCAATCACCTCTGCCACCATGTTGTCATCGTCTCCGAAATACAGTTTGTTTCCTATACGTATCTTTCGGGCTGGTTCCACAAGCACATCCCACAGTTTGTTTTCGGCGCTCAGCTCACGCAGCAGGAACACCTCGATACGCGCGCCTGTCTTTTCCTTGTTTCCGTAAAGGAGTGCGGGAAACACCATCGAATCATTGTAGACAAAAAGGTCACCTTCGTCAAAGTAATTTATGATTTCCTTGAATTCGTGGTGTTCGATGGTTCCGTTCTTACGGTCTACCACCATTAGACGACACTGGTCTCTCTCCGGCCCGGGATGCTGTGCGATAAGATCATCGGGGAGGCGGAATTTGAATTGAGAAAGCTTCATGCTACTTTCAGTATATTTTTTCTTTTATTGTTGTTCTTTAATTGAGTCGGATGATTCCCCCTCGGGAAATTCGAGCGGGGTTGTGCGTATGAGTTCTACCGCCTGTTCCACACTGAGGCAATCGGCTATCGACACGCTTCCGACGCGTGTGCGCCGCAATGCGATCAGATGGCCGCCGGAACCGAGCGCCGAACCAATATCACGGGCAAGTGCCCGGATATATGTCCCCTTGCTGCACACTATGCGCAGTGAAAGTGTCTTCTCCTTGCTGTCAAAACCGAGGATCTCGATTTCATCGATCACGAGTACTTTGGGTTTCAGTTCCACTTCGTGACCTTTTCGCGCCATATTGTAGGCACGCTTACCGTCTACCTTGCAAGCCGAAAATGAGGGCGGCACCTGCTCGATGCGGCCACGGAAGCGGGGCAGCACAGACTCGATAAGCCCGAGGGTGATGTGGTCGGCAGGATATACGGCATCTATCTCAGTTTCGAGGTCAAACGACGGCGTAGTGGCCCCGAGGCGTATCACCGCCTCATATTCCTTCACACCGGCTTGAAGCTGCTCGATGAGCTTGGTGGAACGCCCGGTCACAACTACCATGACCCCTGATGCAAGAGGGTCAAGCGTCCCGGCATGTCCCACTTTCATCTTCTTGCGATGCAGACGGTGCAGAAGGACGCCACGCACACGCTTGACAACATCAAACGATGTCCAGCCGAGAGGCTTGTCTATGCAGAGGGTTTCCCCTGTTATAAAGTCCATAGCCGTATCACCATATGATGCAGAGTAGTCCGGCTGCCAGACAATAGAGGGCGAACCAGATGAGTCTGCCTTTCTTGACAATCTCGATCATCCATTTGCAGGCCATACAACCTACTATGAAAGAGGCAAAAAAGCCTATGACGAGCGGGAGAGTCCCAACGTTCTCGCCCATGGCCTCCCCTCCTATTATATCCTTCATGTCAAGCATGGCCTCACCGAGAATAGGTATGATGACCATGAAGAAGGAAAACTGAGCGATCTTGTCGCGCTTGTCGCCGAGAAGAAGTCCAGTGGCTATCGTGGTACCCGAACGACTCAGCCCCGGAAGGACGGCCACAGCCTGGGCACAGCCTATTATAAAGGCATCAAGCCATGTGATGTCGTGCCCCTTGTCCTTGTAGCTCTTCTCGCGCGCCGGATTTCGGAAAAAATAGGCGAAGCTGAGAAGACATGCCGTGACAAGCAGACAGATTCCGACCGTCATAAGCCCATTGCCGAAAAATTGCTCCACAAAGTCCTTGAAACACAGTCCGACGATTGCCACCGGGATGCATGAGAGAAGTATCTTGCATACATAGAAGAAGTTGTCGTCACGCGATATGGTGAAGAACGACTTGCAGAGCGGCATAAATTCCTTCCAGAGAACCACGATGGTGCTAAGCACAGTGGCCACATGGAGCACGAGGTCAAATTGAAGAGCATCGGCGCCTGAAAGACGTAGTCCGAGAATTTCACGAAAAATTTCAAGATGCCCGCTTGAGCTGATGGGGAGATATTCGGCAAGTCCTTGTACAATACCGAGTATCAGTGCGTCTAACCAATCCATACTGTTTCATTTTTCAGGGCCACGGAGGATAAGAGGGCCAACTGTCACAGAAGCCTCTGCCCGTGCCGAACGACCCTGGTTGGCTTTATTATTTGTGTTAAATATCAATTTTTTTTACGTGGCGAATACATGATTCCCACCCCCATGAATATGAATCCGAGAAATGCGATGGTCGGGCCTACGACTATACGTCTGGTCGAGAAAATGTCCGGGTTGAACTCCCCCCAGTCACTTGATCCGCCTGTCATCAGGAGGAAACCGAGCACGATCATGACTCCCGCCACGGCCATAAGCACGAAATTTGTTCTGACAAGAGGACGCTGCGACTCTGATTCCCTTACAAGCGCCTCGTTAGTTCCCTTAGAGACGGTATATTTGTTCTTTGTATCCATTTGGAATTTATTTGAATAGTTCGTCATAGGAAAGACGAAGGTATTTGTTGGCGGCAAAAAGAGCCGCGATAAAACATATTATAACCCCGACTACCACCGTCGCACCCATGACTATTCCGGCATCGGCCCATGATATGGTCGTGGCCATGGATACATCCAGCGAACGGCAATAATACACAAGGAGCGCTATGACACCAGAGGCTATGAGTCCGGCAACAAGACCGTTTACAATATTTTCGACAAGGAACGGACGTCTGATGAATCCGGCCGTCGCCCCAACAAGCTTCATTGTGTGGATAATGAACCTACGGGAATAGACCGAGAGGCGCACCGTATTGAATATCAACACAAATGACACCACCAACAATCCCGACCCGATGAGCAGCAGCGTGAATGTCACGCTCGAAAGGGTGGAACTTACACCCTCGATGAGTTCGGAATTGAAAGTAATGTCGTTGACTGACGGAAGCAGGCCTATCGGGGCAGCAATGGAAGAGATACTGTCGGGATGGGCATAGGCGGCGTTAACATGCACTTCGAGTTCGGGCATGAAGGGATTGACCTGGGCGAGGCGCATTATATCCTCGTCATCACCCACTATCTTCTGCCAGCGTTCAAGTATCGCATCCGGCGAGGAATAAACGCAATCCTTGATGCCATTGGTGGCTTTCAGACGCCCTGTGACGGCGTTGATGTCCGAAGCCGTGGCGTCATCATTGAATATTACCACAAAACCCATGTTCTCCTTCACCGAGTCGGTGACACGGTTTGTTGCAATACCGATGAATGCGGCAACCCCGAGCACAACGAGCACAAGGGCCACCGAGACGGTAGCCGTGGCACGGGTACTGAACAGAGGGATATGATGGTGATGAAATCTGCCCATTTTACTGAAAATTAGTGCAAATTTACTAATGTAAAAAGGGCGTGTCAAGTGCTTACCGGCAATTTTAACAAAATTTACCAGTCAATATATCAACCGATAATAGTCGCCACAATATTTCGAGGCCCTCCGTGGTCACGGAACTCACAGATATATATACCCTGCCATATCCCAAGATTCAGGCGCCCGTCTGTAATCGGTATCGTCAGTGTCGAGCCTACTATAACCGACTTCGCATGAGACGGCATATCGTCAGGCCCCTCATCCACATGAAGATAATATGGCGCGTTTTCCGGCACAAGCCTGTCAAAGATGGAACGCAGATCATGGCGCACATCAGGGTCGGCATTTTCGTTAATGGCAAGCGCCGCTGACGTATGCTTTATAATAAGGTGTAATAGCCCTTTGTCCGGCAATGCCGGAAGTCTGCGTACCACCTCGCCGGTCACGAGGTGTATGCCGCGCGAGCAGGCGCGCAATGTGAATTCTGTCTGTTGAACCATATTGCAAAATTACGCGTTTTTACCGATAAAAATGGTGATTTCAAAAGAAAATAGATAAAAATATTACAATTTGTTTGGAAATATGGTTTTCAAGTTATACTTTTGCAATCAAGAACCTACAAATATGAATAATTGTCTACAAAATCGCACTTATTGGTGGCACATCGGTAATAATTATCGATGGCAGTGATTTCTTTCCAGCCGGTAACGCGAATGTTACTTTACAAATTCTAACTTAAAAAATCACATGGGCCATCTGGAATTCTCGGACAGAGACAAAGATGGCCCGAATTTATTTCCCTCACGTTACAATTTCCTAAATGATGAACACTGCATACAGATCACTTCTCCCCATAGATGCCGATGGATATTACGGACGTTTCGGCGGCGCATACGTCCCGGACGTACTACTCGACAATATCAGAAAACTCACCAAAGCTTTCCATCGTTACGTGGACGATGAAGAATTCAACCATGAGCTCGAATCTCTCTTGCGCGACTACGTTGGCCGCCCCACCCCGCTCTACCATGCCACACGCCTGAGCGAGCTTTACGGGACAAACATATATCTTAAACGAGAGGATCTCTGCCACACGGGGGCACACAAGATCAACAACGCACTCGGAATGGTTCTGCTTGCCGGGCGCATGGGAAAGACTCGAATCATAGCCGAGACCGGTGCCGGACAACACGGCGTGGCGACCGCCACCGCTTGCGCGCTAATGGGTCTTGACTGCGTGATATATATGGGTGCACTCGATGTGGAGAGACAGGCTCCCAACGTGCAGCGCATGAAGATGCTCGGAGCGACGGTAGTGCCTGTCACAAGCGGTAACAGCACACTGAAAGACGCGGTAAACGAGGCCATAAACGACTGGTGTGCCAACCCTGACAGCTGCTATGTGATAGGTAGCGCGGTAGGCCCCCACCCCTACCCCGAGATGGTCTCGCGCTTCCAGTCGGTTATCAGCCGCGAGATACGCGGCCAGCTGCTCAGTCTCACCGGCAGAGAATGTCCTGACTACGTTGTGGCATGCATAGGCGGCGGAAGCAATGCCGCAGGCGCGTTTTATCACTTCGTCAACGAACCCGGTGTCAGGCTTGTCGCAGCCGAAGCCGCAGGACTCGGTGTGGACAGCGGTATGACAGCCGCCACAATGCATGTGGGAAGGGAAGGGGTCATACATGGTTCGCGCACGATGGTAATGCAGACACCTGACGGAGAGATAATGGAACCTTATTCCATCTCGGCAGGACTTGATTATCCTGGAATAGGGCCGCTCCATGCACATCTCGCCTCCTCGGGACGCACAGAGATGCTTGCCGTCACTGACAAAACCGCCGTAGAGGCTGCCTTCCGTCTCACAAGGCTGGAAGGTATAATCCCGGCCCTTGAATCGGCCCACGCACTGGGCGTGCTCGACATGAAGCATTTCGCTCCTTCTGACACCGTTGTCATCAATCTTTCAGGCCGTGGCGACAAGGACATGCATACATATATGAGGCTTAAAGAGAGTATGACGGTGTAACATATCATATGATTAAAGTAGGGTGATCACCGCCTTTTTGCCACGTGACGAGAGTCGATGAGTGGCAAAAAGGCGGTGATATTATAATTCCCGTCAATACCGAACAGCGCACAATATCGTAACTATCCCGTTTTTAGTTTCCTTTTCAACAATTCCGGCGAATCGGATGTTATATTTCTGAAATCAACTTAAAGGAAATTTCACAGAATTTCAACTATTCACAAAAATAACAAACGTTATGAAAGCGCTATTTTCAAAATTCATGGGAGAGACCCGCTATTGGTGGGCAGTACTCCTCGCCGGCATCCTCATGGTCATCTGTGGTTTCGCCTATTGGTTCTGGCCTGTCGCAGGATATGCCGTAGCCTCCCAGCTCTTCGGATGGATGCTCATCCTTGTAGGTATCATCCAGCTATTACAGGCTTCCGGCCCCCATGCAGGACGAGGTTGGGGATGGTGGCTCGCCGGCGGCATCATCGACATGTTCATAGGCTTTATGATGGTACGCAGTATCGTTCTCTCAGAAGCCGTATTCCCTTACTTCCTGTCATTCATATTCATCTTCTGGGGCATAAGCGCCTTGTGCGCAGCCGTCCGTCAGAGCCAGCGCAAGTACTGGTGGCTGCAACTTATCAACGGCATACTGCTGCTCCTCATAGGATTCTTCTTTATCGAAGCCGGCTGGATACAGGACATGGCCATGACCAGCTTCCTGACATCGCTTGCCTTCATCTACTGGGGATTCTCGCTTGCCATGCTCTCTTATGACATGAAGCCCGAACGCTGACACCGAATATATAACCTCTCTCACTCTCTATAACTTTACGCAAGAGTTTTGATTAACGGGGCTGTGCCATGGCACAGCCCCGTCTGCCGTATTCTTAAATGACAACTGTTGAAAACTATTTTACGGCTCCTTATTGGGAGGCTTGTCAGAAAATCGTACTTTTGCAATAAAGAAAGACAGACAATCACGATGCCACAGGAATACAACAAAGACAGCCGCCGTGGCGGCAAACCAGAGCATATCTCAAAATTTGACCATGGCGGAAGAATACCACCACGCGACAACGACCTCGAAGAAGCCGTCCTCGGAGCCTTGATGCTTGAAAAAGATGCCTATACGGTGGTATGCGACATTCTGAAACCAGAGTCGTTCTATGATCCATCCAACCAGAAAATATATGCAGCCATCCAGAGCCTCGGCGCGGCACAGCAAAGCATCGACATGCTTACCGTCACGGAGAAACTGCGTCTTCAAGGCGATCTCGAAGCTGCCGGCGGCCCTTTGCGTATCTCGGAACTTACGTCAAGAGTGGCATCAGGCGCCCATGTGGAGTTTCATGCGCGCATCGTCGCACAGAAATACCTCGCACGTGAGCTGATAAAGTTTGCCTCACAGATAGAGGCCCAGGCATTTGACGAAAGCTATGACGTTGACGACCTCCTGCAAGAGGCCGAGGGAAAGCTGTTCGAAATATCACAGCGGAATGTAAAGAAAGACGTGACACAGATAGACCCTGTGATCAACGCCGCCATAGAACAGATACAGACATCCGCCAACCGCGCATCCGGACTTTCGGGCCTTGAATCCGGCTTCCACGAACTTGACAAACTTACCTCTGGCTGGCAGCGCAGCGACCTAATCATCATAGCCGCACGTCCCGCCATGGGCAAGACTGCCTTCGTGCTCTCGATGGCCAAGAATATGGCAGTCACCTACAATATCCCCGTGGCGATATTTTCTCTTGAAATGTCGAATCTCCAACTTGTGAACCGTCTGATCCAAAACACCTGCGAGATTGAGGGTGAGAAAATCAAGAGCGGACAGCTGTCACAGATGGAGTGGGACCAGCTGATGTCACGAGTAAAGAACCTTTACAGCGCGCCTCTATATATCGATGACACTGCCTCCCTGTCCATATTCGAGCTTCGAACCAAGGCACGACGCCTTGTCAGAGAGCACAATGTGTCATTCATCATCATCGACTACCTCCAACTCATGAACGCGTCGGGCATGAAGTTCGGCTCGCGAGAACAGGAGGTGTCAATGATATCACGCTCGCTTAAACAGCTTGCCAAAGAGCTTAACATACCTATCGTGGCCCTCTCGCAGCTCAACCGATCGGTAGAATCACGAGGGGCGGACAGCAAGGACGGAAAACGCCCGCAGCTCAGCGACCTCCGTGAGTCAGGAGCCATAGAGCAGGATGCAGACATTGTATGCTTCATCCACCGACCCGAATACTATCTTCGTTCCGGCATGGATGCCGCAGGCAACGACATCAGAGGTCTGGCAGAGTTTATCGTGGCCAAGCACCGTTCGGGACGTGTGGACGATGTGAAGATGAGATTCAAATCCCGCTTCGCCCGTTTCGAAAACTGGGACAACGAGGTAGAGATGGGAAGCGGCATGAGGGAAAGCCGCCTGAACTCCGGCTCATTCCCGGGCGACAATACCGTTTCACCGCTATCAGGAGGCACCGCCGACATAGTCACCACAACGGCCGATCCGACAGACACACCACCGTTCTGAGCCTGTGAGACGCCGGTAGGCGGATTTTTTTGAAAATTCCGTTAATACCCGTAAAACCTTTTCAGTTGTTGTCGTGTTCTTAAAGTAAATTTCACACAACCAACAACTATTGTTTTATGAAAAAAGCGTTATTACTCATTGCCATCATGCTTGGTAGCATGACAGCATTTGCTCAGAATCTTGACAAGAACGAGGCGAGACAGCTCAAAGCCTTCCTCTCTGAGCCGGCCAAAGAAGGAACCAATGCCAGTGCCCTCAAAGTAGTCGATCCAAATGCATTCGGTCTCATCGAAGGCGTAACGATCCAGAACGGCCATATCACCGCCATCGACTGGAAAGACAAGAAACTCGGCGGCGACCTCAATCTCTCCGGGTTCAAATATCTCACCAAGGTGGATGTGTCGCGCAACCAGCTCTCATCACTCAACGTTGACGGATGTATAGCTCTCACCGATCTCAATGCCGGACGCAACAAACTCACATCGATATCGCTCGAAGGATGCGCCCAGCTCCAAAACCTCGCGGTCTACAAGAACCGTCTGACCGATATCTCCATCCAGGGTGCCCCGCTTCTCAAAAAGCTCAATGTCTCCAACAACCTGTTCGTGGAACTTAATGTGGCCAACTCCACCAGCCTCAACACCCTCAACTGTCAGGGCTGCCATCTGGAAAGTCTGAACATCTCCGGCTGCACCGGGCTTAAAAACCTCTACTGCGGTTACAACAAGCTCACCTCCGTCGTCCTCGCCGGTGTTGACAACCTTGTCAACCTCAACATCGATGACAACGAAATCAGCACCTTCATCGTGTCAGGCCTCCCCACACTCTCGTCTCTCATCTGCACTGACAATAATATGGTGACCCTCGGCGTCCGCAACTGCCCCAATCTGCTTGACCTCGTCTGCTCATACAACGACCTCACCTCTCTGAGCGTTGAAGGCTGCGGAAGTCTCCAATATGTTGACTGCTGTTACAACGACCTCACCCAGCTCACCCTCTCAAACCAGACATTCCTACAACGTCTCATTTGCAACAACAACCAGCTCCAAATGCTCGACGTATCGTTTGACCAGGCACTTACCTACATCAATTGTCGTAACAACCAGATTACCGATTTCCGCACTATCGGTTGCAACAACCTGAGCATGGTGGCCTGCCAGTGGAATTATTGATACCGGGCAACCTAACGTTCAAAATCACCCGTTCTCTCTGAAACGTATAAAATAACGCTTCTGAATTAGATACGCTACACACAATTATATAGCCTCCGGCTCGGGAACGCTCCCGTTGCCGGAGGCTTTATTTGCCATCATGTCTCATGGACTGGATGGGCAATCCACCAGATTATCAAACTGAATATCAAACCCGTAAAAACCGCTATAAATAGTGCATTATACAATAAAAACAGTCGCCCCATATAAAAATGGGGCGACTGTGCCTTTATGATGGATGGATTGTGAGGCTTAGGCGTTCTTCACCTTGTCAACAATTGCCTTGAAAGCGGCAGGATTGTTGAGGGCGAGATCGGCAAGAACCTTGCGGTTGATCTCGATACCGGCCTTGTGGATGAGACCCATGAGCTTGGAGTAGGAAAGATCCTCGAGACGGGCGGCAGCATTGATACGCTGGATCCAAAGAGCACGGAAGTTGTGCTTCTTGTCCTTGCGGTCACGATAGGCATAGGTGAGACCCTTTTCCCATGTGTTCTTGGCTACTGTCCATACGTTGCGACGGCATCCGAAATAACCGCGAGTGAGTTTGAGGATTTTCTTGCGACGAGCTCTTGAGGCTACGTGGTTTACTGATCTTGGCATTTTGAAATTGTGTTGTGAACGTCAGCGGCACTTGATGCACTTAGGGGTTGGGGTGGCTGAACATTCGGTTTACGATTTTTTGAGTGCTTTTAAAGAGTTTCGTACAGCTTCTTACTTCATTGCAAGAAGAGACTTCACTGAGCCGGTGTCGGCGTGAGACACAAGCGAGAAGTGGGTGAGGTTGCGCTTCTGCTTTTTGGTCTTCTTGGTGAGGATGTGGCTCTTGAAAGCGTGTTTTCTCTTGATCTTTCCTGATCCGGTAAGGGCGAACCTCTTTTTGGCACCGGAGTTAGTCTTAATCTTGGGCATTTTGGTTGTTTGAATTATAAATGTTTAAAATGACGGCGGACGGTGATCAATAGGGACCGGCGCGCCTGTTGGTTTCATTACTTTTTCTTCGGGCTGAGCATTATGATCATGCGCTTTCCTTCGAGCACGGGCATCTGGTCAACCTTGCCATACTCTTCGAGATCGTTGGCAAAACGAAGCAACAGAACCTCGCCTTGTTCCTTGAACAGGATGGAACGTCCCTTGAAGAATACATAGGCCTTGACCTTGGCTCCCTCTTGAAGGAAACCTACTGCATGTTTTAACTTGAAGTTATAGTCATGATCATCAGTCTGGGGGCCAAAACGGATCTCCTTTACAACGACCTTGGTAGCCTTGGCTTTCTGTTCCTTCTGACGCTTTTTCTGCTGATAGAGGAACTTCTGATAGTCAAGAATCTTACACACAGGAGGCTCGGCGGTAGGAGAGATTTCTACAAGGTCAAGCTCCTGCTCTTCGGCAAGTTTTAGGGCTTCCTGAATGGAGTAGATGCCGGCCTCGACATTGTCACCGACGAGACGCACCTCGCGGGCGCGGATACGTTCGTTTATGGCATGAGGGTCTTTGTCTTTGTTGGGAACAAAGGGGCGGCGGGGGCCGTTATTGGGCCGGGTAGGACGAGGTATAAAGGGTTTTTTCT
>CAJTRI010000009.1:40151-127078 GCA_910578615.1 uncultured Duncaniella sp.
TCATCGAACCTTTATCACCTTCACCCTGTTTTCTTACAGAAATTTCTCCGTTTTCGGACTCTTTTTCACCTACAATGAGCATATAGGGTATCCTTTTCAGCTCATTGTCGCGAATTTTCTTTCCGATTTTCTCATTTCTGTCATCTACATGGGTGCGGATGTCAAGGTCGTTGAGCTGTCTTGCCACCTCGTAGGCATAGTCGTTGAACTTCTCCGAGATGGGAAGTATTACAGCCTGTTCGGGAGCGAGCCAGAGGGGGAAGCGACCGGCTGTATGTTCAAGAAGCACAGCGACGAAACGCTCCATCGAGCCGAAAGGCGCGCGGTGTATCATCACAGGACGGTGCTTCTGGTTGTCCGATCCTGTATATTCGAGCTGGAAACGCTCGGGAAGGTTATAGTCCACCTGTATGGTTCCGAGCTGCCAGCGACGTCCGAGGGCGTCCTTGACCATAAAGTCAAGTTTCGGGCCATAGAACGCGGCCTCGCCAAGTTCAGTGCGGGCATTCAGCCCCTTTTCGGCACAAGCCTCGATAATGGCCTGTTCGGCAAGATGCCAGTTTTCATCAGACCCGATGTATTTCTCCTTGTGCTCGGGATCGCGAAGTGATATCTGAGCCTCGAAGTTGTCAAATTTCAGAGCTTTAAAGATATAGAAGATTATATCCATAACCTTCAAGAACTCACCCTTGATCTGGTCTGGAGCACAATAGATATGGGCGTCATCCTGCGTGAAACCGCGAACGCGTGTCAGACCGTGAAGCTCGCCGCTCTGCTCGTAGCGATAGACAGTGCCGAACTCGGCAAGACGCAGCGGAAGGTCGCGGTATGAGCGCGGCAGTGCGCGGAATATCTCGCAGTGGTGAGGGCAGTTCATCGGTTTGAGGAGGTATTCCTCACCTTCCTCGGGAGTATGGATAGGCTGGAAAGAATCCTTGCCATACTTGGCATAGTGGCCCGAAGTCACATAAAGGTTCTTGTTGCCGATATGAGGGGTGATTACCTGCTGATAGCCGTATTTCTTCTGTATCTTGCGGAGGAACTGTTCGAGGCGGTCTCGCAGCGCTGTGCCTTTCGGCAGCCAGAGAGGCAGACCGGCACCTACATTTGGCGAGAAGGCAAAGAGTTCCATCTCGCGGCCAAGCTTGCGGTGGTCACGCTTTTTGGCCTCTTCGAGCAGGACGAGATATTCGTCAAGCATCTTCTGTTTGGGGAATGTGATACCGTAGACGCGCACGAGCTGGTTGCGCTTCTCGTCACCACGCCAGTAGGCTCCGGCAAGAGATGTGACCTTGACAGCCTTGATGGGAGCCGTGGTGGGAATATGCGGGCCTCGGCAGAGGTCGGTGAAAGCACCCTGCGTATAGGTCGTGATGCTTCCGTCTTCAAGCTCCGATATAAGCTCGCATTTATATTCTTCGCCGCGTTCGCCGAACAACTTCATAGCATCGGCCTTTGAGATGTCGGCACGTACTATGGGCTGCTTGGTGCGGGCAAGTTCAAGCATTTTCTTCTCGATCTTAGGGAAATCAGCGGAAGTGATTGTGTGTTCTCCCGGATCGATGTCATAATAAAAACCGTTCTCTATGGCTGGGCCGATACCGAATTTCACTCCGGGATACAACTCTTGGAGTGCCTCGGCGAGAAGGTGGGCCGACGAGTGCCAGAATGCATGTTTACCTTCCGAATCCTCCCATTTGTAGAGGCGGATGGCTGCATCGGTATCGATGGGACGAGTGAGATCCCATTCCTTGTCGTTGACTGAGGCTGCGAGCACGTCGCGGGCCAGCTGGGACGACAGGCTTTCGGCAACCTGAAGAGGGGTGATACCACTCTCAAACTGCTTGACGCTGCCGTCGGGAAAAGTGATGTTGATCTGTGACATTATTTTTTAATGTATGTTACGGGAGCCATACGGACGACCCCCTCGGGTTTCAAGAGCGCAAAGATAAGAAAAATCCTCCGTCCGGCAATGCAAAAAGAGAGGAATCGCAGTGACAACAATCAGAATTTGATTATGTTGGCGGAAAATGTTAACTTTGCACAAAAGACAATACCTTAAATTTATGAAAACTGTCAAAATCATGTTGGCACTGGCAATGCTTGTCAGCTGTATGAATCTTAACGCGCAGACCATGCCTGCCGAAATCGAACCTGTGAAGGCTCCGTTCGACATGCCGCAACTTTCGCGTCCCGTAATCCCGGAACGATCAATACGCATAGACAAGACAGGCGCCAGACAAGGCGTACTCTCCACAAAGTCCATTCAAAAAGCAATCGACAGACTGGCCGCCAAAGGGGGCGGCACGGTAATAATCCCGGAAGGCAAATGGCTCACAGGGCGAATAACGCTGAAAAGCAACATCCGCCTGCAAATTGACAAAGGCGCCGAACTCCGTTTCAGCGGCGACGTGAAGGACTATCTGCCCGTGGTGTTTACACGCAACGAGGGTATCGACATCTACTCGCTCGGGGCCATGATATATGCCGACGGAGTAGAGAACATAGCCCTGACAGGAGAGGGAAAACTCATTGGGCCCGGCTATGACTGCGAGATCAGCCTCCGCAAAGAAGGGGGCATCAGCGAGGAAGTAGGAAAAATTCCTCTCGAACAACGCGTGTATGACGGAAGCAACGACGCCCTCGTGTTCCTGCCCGTCTTCTTCGGCCCTATAAACAGCCGGAACATACTCGTAGAAGGTGTCACGTTTGAACACTCTATATTCTGGAATATAGTTCCCACCTATTGCGAGAACATCATCATACGCGGTGTCACCGTCAACAGTTTCGGCACAAGCCGCACGGACGGCATAGACATTGACTCTTCTGTCAATGCACTCATAGAATACACTACCCTTGATTGTGGCGATGACTGCTTCACACTCAAATCAGGACGCGGAATCGACGGAGTCACCAGAGGACGCCCGACAGGTAATGTGGTCATACGCCACTGCCGTGTGAAACGTGGCGTCGGGGGCATCACCATGGGCACGGAGACAGCCGCCGGAATCAGGAATGTCTACATGCACGACTGCGTGATGGAAAATCCGTCATTCCCATTCTATGTGAAAACACGCCGGCCGCGCGGAGGTGGTGCCGAGAATGTGACCGTAGAGCGCATACTTATAGAGAACAGCCGAAAGACGGTGTTCAAATTCGACATGCTCGGCTCTGTCGAATGGATAGGCGAACTCGCCGAGAGACATCCAGCAAGGCCGATAGGCAAGCTCACGCCGAAATTCTCCGATATGACATTCAGAGATATCGAGATAAGGCAGTGTCCGGCCCTCATAAACGCAAAAGGCCTACCAGAACAGCCCATCGAGGGCCTGACCTTTGAAAACATCAAATCACCCAACATGCAGATGCAGTTACAGGACGTTGGCTCACTCGTATTTAAATAATCGCCGTCTTGCCGTAAGGATTATTCTTTGTAACTTTGCATACGAAAGCCCTGAACCGATGGAAACACGACCTTTCCATCGGTTCTGCCGGCCTTAACGGTTTAAAGAAACGGTAACACAAGGTATATGAGGAAGATAAGCAGTGCCACAGTCCAGCGCATACTTGAAGCTTCGGACATAGTGGAAGTCGTAGGCGATTTCGTAAGCCTGAAACGACGGGGGGCCAACTGGGTGGGTCTGTGCCCGTTTCACAACGACCGTTCTCCTTCGTTCTATGTCTCCAAGTCAAAGGGGGTCTGCAAATGTTTCAGTTGCGGGGAGGGTGGCAGTGCTGTCAACTTCGTCATGAAGCTGGAACAGCTGACCTACTACGAGGCACTGCGTTATCTTGCACGAAAATACAACATCGACATAGAGGAGCGCGAGCTGACAGACGAAGAACTACGGGCCGAAAGTGCACGAGAGAACATGATGGCCGTCAACGACTTCGCAATGCGTTTCTTCGAAAAGCACATGCTTGAATCAGAGGAAGGACGCAACATAGGCCTCGGCTACTTCCGCTATCGCGGCATTTCCGACCAGATGATCGAAAGATTCCACCTCGGATTTGCCCCGGAAGCCCGTGACGCGCTCTTCCGAAAAGCCTTGGAGAGAGGATATAGCGAGGAATATCTCGTTTCCACAGGCCTGTGCAGCAAAACCGAAGACGGAAAAATATTCGACCGTTTCCGTGGACGTGTGATTTACCCGATTCTGACACTGTCAGGAAAGGTGGTGGCCTTCGGAGGACGCACACTTAGAAAAGAAAAGACGATAGCCAAGTATGTCAACTCCCCTGAGAGCGAGATATATTCCAAACGCAGAGAGCTATACGGTCTCTACCAGGCAAAACAGGCCATCTCAAAGGTAGGAAAATGCATTATCGTCGAGGGATACATGGACGTCATATCCATGCATCAGGCCGGAATATGCAACGTTGTGGCCTCGTCAGGCACGGCTCTTACCGTTGAACAGGTCAGACTCATAAAAAGATTCACATCAAACGTCACACTGATATATGACGCCGATGCGGCCGGCATAAAGGCCTCCCTGCGAGGTATCGAACTATTGCTCCAAGACGGCATAGACATCAAAGTGCTCCTGCTCCCTGAGGGAGAAGATCCCGATTCCTATGCGCAGAACCATAGCTCCACCGAAGTAGAGGAATTCATATCCTCCAACGAGACTGACTTTGTCACATTCATGGCGCGCATACTCATGCGCGAGGCGGCAGATGACCCGGCCCACCGTGCACGCGTGATAACACGCATTGTCAAGACCATAGCACTCATACCCAACGAAATCTCACGCAGTGTCTATATCCAGGAATGTTCGAGAATACTGTTTATCTCTGAAGACGTTCTACAACGCGAGGTGGGCAGAAGCGTCAACGAACTCGCTCTGAAAAGCCGCGAGGACAAGATGAGGGCCGAGTCGCTAACCACACAACCCTCAGTCCCGACTACCGAGCCGCAGGATGACGCAAGACAGACAACGACAGCAAGGCCCGACGGACATGCCGCCGACCTGCGGCCCTATGAGATGTCACTGATGAAACTCGTGGCACGCTATGGTAACTATGCCTTTGCCGAAAGTATTGACGAGGAGGGTAACTCAGTGCCTGTGACAGTACTCCAATACATCAACGACGACCTCGTAAACGACAATATTTCCATCTCCAACCCCGACCTCTCCCACTTCTTGCACGAGGCTCTCTCCATAAGCCGGCGGTCTTGGGCAGAAGACATGCAGCGCGAGGGAGAGCGTCTGAGAGGCATACGTGCCGAAGCCTTCTCAGCAGGAGTAGAAGAGATCAGAGGCAAGGCAAACGATGTAGGAAGCATCTCGGCCATGGAACGCTCCCTTACAGAACGCCTCGATGCGGAATACGCCAAGGGCATAGAGGACTATGCCGCCGGCTACCTGTCACGGCTCATGTGCTCTTCGGCTGACGATATCGTGCGCAATCTCGCAACCGAACTCGTGGTGGAGAAACATATATTAAGCAAGGTACACACAAAATATGCCCACGTAGAGACCGAACAGGAACTTCTCGGCGAGCTTGTTCCCCGCGCTCTTCACGAACTCAAAGACGCCATAATATGGACTCGCATAAAAGATGTAAAGGCCGAACTTTCTGCCTGTGCCTCCGACTACGCCAGAGTTCTCGAACTCATGGCCCGCATCAAAGAACTTGAAACAATGCGAAGCGGACTCGCCAAACTCATCGGAGACCGCGTAGTGGCCCCTCGCAAATAATCTTTATTAATCGGCCCGGACACAACCGCATCCAGTCCCAGCCACACCATATGTTCTGATATTTTGCAAAACCGTTGCTTTTTCCGTATCTTTACATCACAACCGATAAATCACCAAAAATGGACACGTGGGCACCTTTTATAATCAGTTTCATATCTGCACAATGCGGGCTGATAATTACCGAAAAGCTACTACATAAACGTATCAAATCAAATATACTCCGATTGATAATCACGATTGCAGTAGCCATAATCATCTCATGCACGATTGTCTTTATTAAAAATTATTAAAAACGATTGTTAACGTGAGTGAGTTTCCGAAGAGTAATTACCAGTACTGCGTCCATCAGCATCTCATTGGCAGATTTGGTTGTTTCCTGATAGTTTCGACATAATTTCCTGATTTAAAGCCCTCTCCACGATACATATTTTCTTGGCCGGAGTTGTGGATGCTCCCAATATGTCACCATTTTTATCGATTATTATGTTGCGCTTCAAACCTTTGACATTTTTGTTCCCGTCAATTCCTTTCTGAGAGCGAAGCAATGCTGAGCGGGTTCTTTGACTGTCAATCGCCACTATGGTTGGAGAGATTCTCCTCCTTTGAGCCTTCCCAAAGTCCTCAAGTTCAGAAAACGTATCCATTGCACCCCGGCGTCTGAAAATAGTGGATGCTTCGTGCTCACAGAACGGGACACGGGCGGGATATGCATATTCCAAGAAGACATTTACATGGCCGACTTCGCGGACGGCCACACTCCACCCCGAAAGGAGGGAGATCCCGTGAGGCTGACAAATCTTATTGCAGCGGCGAATTCCACTACATTATCAACGACGGCACACCCCTCAGGCCAGACGAGGTGGTATCCGAGGGCAGGACGGTCAGAGTTCCGACCAGCGCCGGAGGTGTCGTGCTGCCCTATTACGGCAGCGGAAACACACTGTGGGCCGTGCCCGTGGTAACGCAGTTCGCAGAGGCCTTCCGCAACAGCCTGTTCACGGCCGACCTGTCGCGTCCGGTGCTCGAAGAGGGCGAGGGGGTGTTCGTACATCCGACCGAGGATCCGAATGAGGGTGCCGCGATAGACTTCCGCAGAGGAAGGGGGGTAAGGATCATATATACACTTGACGGGACTGACCCGGCCGACGCGGGGGCAGCCTCACGCTCGGAAGAAAGCGTGTACGACCTTGACAGGACACCGATCGTCTTTAACAACGAGGAGCTGACGGTGGTCTACCGTGCCGTCAAGGCCGGATACGCCCCGTCGGAACCGAGGACGCTCGAGATCTCCGCCGAGGGACGGATACCGACATCCCTCGACACGGCGCCCTCCGACGGCTGCACGGAAGAGCCTGAATATTACGACCTCAGGGGAGTTCGCATCCACACACCGCCGCTCCCGGGAATATACATAAAGCGTCAGGGCACAAAAACCTCCAAGATTGTTGTGAGATAGGCACATACCGGCATCCGGGAATACACAAAGCAAAACAGATATAAAAATTTATCCCGTTTAAAGTCAAGGAGGTTGTGTCTTAATTTTATGACACAGCCTCTTTGTAGTATACTATCAGGGCATTTTATTTGATTTTTTGAGTGTCTTGAATCTGCTTTCAATTTTTCAAACCTAAAAAACTTTCGTAGAATTCATCTGACAAGTGGAAAAATTTTGTAACTTTGTAATCGGTGGGCATTGCGATAACTGTATGTATCTGGACACCATGATAGTTATTACGGGATTATACGTTTTGCAGTGTCGCCGATATTACAAAAACACTTGGTTTTACGATAATGAGCAACGAGATTCTTTATATACTTCTGCCTGATTATGCGGCGCATGAGTCGGTATATCTTTCAGAGGCAGTCGCATCTGATGAATGTGCCTTGAAAGAAAATCCCAAGTACGTCAACAAGATCGTGGCTCCCACTTTGGAGCCTGTTAAATCAATCGGTGGATTCAGGACGCTTCCTGATTACTCGTTTGATAATATGCCGGATGATTATGCGGCCTTGGTGTTGATTGGTGGTTTCGGATGGACTACGCCTGTGGCTGATAGGATGGTGCCTGTTGTAAAGAGTGCCATTGAACGCGGCAAGGTTGTAGGGGCGATCTGTAACGGAGCATCTTTTATGGCAAAACACGGTTTTCTAAACAGCGTCAGACATACCGGCAACGGAGTGGAACAACTCAAACTATGGGGTGGTGAAAACTATACCAATGCAGACGGTTATATTCACGCCCAAGCCGTGAGTGAAAATAATATAGTGACTGCCAACGGTTCGGCAACCCTTGAATTTGCAAGGGAGCTTCTTATATTGCTCGAAAACGATACGCCTGAACGCATCGAAATGTATTATCAGTTCAATAAGTCAGGATTTTGCAGCTTATTTGGGTAGGCTATCCGTAACGGAGTATGAAGAAGGTTATCGTCATCGGCTGTCCGGGAGCAGGAAAAAGCACTTTTTCAAGAAAACTGGCGGAGAAAACAGGACTACCTCTCGTTTATCTTGATATGATATGGCATCTTCCGGACAGAACAACTCTAAGCAGAGAGGAATTTGTCAGGAGGATTGACGAAGTCACTGTTGGGGATGAATGGATTATTGATGGGAATTATCTTCACACGCTTCCATTAAGGCTCAGCCGTTGCGATACAGTCTTTTTCTTTGACCTGCCACTCGAAATATGTCTTGACGGTGCGGAAGAGCGGATAGGAAAGGAGCGCGCGGATATGCCATGGACTGACAGCCGGATTGATCCTGATTTTCGTCAATGGATTATGGATTTTCCGACACAACAGACACCTTTGATACGCAAGATGATTGCGGAATATGAAAAACAGGTTGATGTGATTGTGTTTAATACAAGAGAGGATTCGGACGCGTTTATTGATTACATTAATTAAAAAATATAAAAGCTATGAGAAGGCCAGTCTGGTATGAGACAGGTCTTCTGATTAAATCAGGCGCGACTATCGGATGACAAAAAATAATAAACTGAGGATATGCGACATGGTGCTGTTGTTTTTGACAATAATCGCACTTGTTTCAAGCATACAGCTTGAAGTGACAGGAAGTCGCAGCGGGTTGTGGGTATGGGTGCATGTTATTGTGTGTTGTTTGTTTATTGCAAACATCGTCTGGCATCTGTATCTCCATTTCGGTTGGGAAAGATGGATTGTAAGGTTTCGCAATCAAAGATCGGCTGTAACACGCTGGCTTGCCATATTGGTTGTGCTTACAGTCATAAGTGCTTTATTGGCTTTTTTTCATTGGACAGGCTCGTACATACATTCTCCGATTGGAGCCATACATGGAAAGATCGGATTTGTATTCCTTATTCTCGCCATAGGGCATACGGTCAGACGGTGGAAATTTTTCAAATGTAAAAAGCCTACACGAAACGGGTAGGCTTAAAGTAAGGTAGCGGAGTCTGTCACAGATGCCATATGCTGTCGCGGTAGGCTTTTAGTTCCTTTTCCGGGAAGGATGTGATTGCTTTGTCAAACTCGGCGAGAATGGCGGCTTTGTCGTTTGGAAGAGCACCGGTTATAGGCACAGTGTTGGAAACGTGGTGCCCGAGAATGTTTGTCTTTATGGTAAGCCGTTCTATAAGCGTGCGCGTTTCAATGAGCCGTTCTATCTCTGGCTCTTCTACATATGTCCCGTCTATTACATCCTGGTATAGTCGTGATTCGGGGAATATTGTAAGAGAGACTATGTTGATTATGCATGGATGGAGGCGGTTAAGGACATCGGCGGTCGCCATTGCGCTTGCCACGCCGTTGCCTCTTCCTCCAAGTCCGTTAAGATAGAACACGTTATAGCGTATCCCGGCTTCGTCAAGTTTGGACAGCTGTTCGAGAATGTCTGCGGCTTGGTAGCCTTTGTTCATACGTTCGAGTGTCTGGTCATGAGCGGTTTCTATGCCTATGTTTATGCTGTCAAGTTTTAGATGACGGAGGTTTCTCAATTCCTCTACCGACTTGGGAGAGATATCGGTAACCCGGGCAAACATCCCGAAAGACACTAAGTGTGGGAGATATTTGCGGAGCAGTAGGGCCACGTCTGTCAGCCTGTCGTAACTCAATGCGAAAGGATTTGCACCTGTGAGATATACACGCCGTGCGCGTGGTTGCCATTGGCGTATGATTTTCAGATCTTCCTCTACTTCCGATAGAGGAGACATACGGAACGGCGTACCCTGATAGAGGCTGCAAAACTTGCATTTGTGCCATGTGCAGCCAGATGTCAGTTGCAATAGCTGGGAGTTGGCCTCATATGGAGGTCGCCATATCTGCCCTGTGAAATGTAGTTGCGGATATATCATAATTTTGATTGTTTTTTATTAATTTTGTGATGCAAAATTAGGTAGAAAGATGTGGTAAGACAATAACTTACCGATTGGTTTGACCCTTACCGAAAAGTTAGTTTTACTCAAAACAAGCAAGTTGCTGATATAGAGAAATGGCGAAAAAACTGGATTACGGATATTGCAAGGCAGCCCCCATGCTTGAATGGATGGGAAACAAGTGGGCTTTGGTCGTTTTTCTTAAAGTCGCGGAAGACGGGCCTGTGCGTTTCAACGGACTTTATAGGACAATCCCCTCGGTATCCGAAAAAGTCCTCTCGCAAGTCCTTCGCCAGCTGTATACGGACGGAATTATTGACAGGAAGCTGTATCCTGATGTCCCGCCGAGGGTTGAGTATTCGGTCTCAGAGTTCGGCATGACGCTTCTGCCTCATGTCAGAAATCTGATAGGATGGGGACGTGATAATTTCGAGATTATAATGAAAAACCGACAAAGAGCCGAACATGACACCTAAAAATATTCTTTCAGTCACAACACGTCATGATTTCCGTATATGGCTGAGTGAGAACCATAAATCAGAAAAAGAGTGTTGGGTTGCCGTCAAGAGAGGCAGGGAGCCCCGGGATGGCAGTCTGTGGTATATAGATGCCGTGGAGGAGGCTCTGTGTTTTGGCTGGATAGATTCCACGCTGAAAAACGTAGACGGTGTGGCTTTGCAACGTTTCGGTCCAAGGAGCAGAAACAGTAAGTGGACTGAGCTGAACAAGGAACGTTGCCGCAGGCTCCAAGTGCTCGGGTTGATGACTGAAAGCGGTCTCGCCGTATGTCCTGACCTTGGCGCAGGGTTTGTAATTGATAGTGAGATAGTCAAAGTATTTGCAGCCAATAGTGTGGCATGGGAGAATTTCCACTCTTTTCATCCGCTTTATCGCCGGGTAAGGATTGATAATATCCAGAGAAACAAAAAATACAGAGAGGTATTTGAGAGCCGTCTGCTGAAATTGATAGAGGCTTCTGAAAAAGGTAAAATGATCGGAAGCTGGAACGACTCTGGCCGTCTTTTGGATTACAGGAGTGAAGGGGATAAGGATTTATAAGCCGGCACCTTTACTGAGGCCGTTCGTAAGATATTACTGGGTATTGGAGAGTTGTGGGAAATTCAATGTCCTGACATATCCGATAGGTTGCCCGCAAATCATTTTTCATAAACGGTCTCCGTTGTTTGTCCCGGAATTGTCAGCCTCACAACATCGATTTACCATAAGCGGACAGGTCGGTTTCCCGGCTCATATAGCATCTGACGGTGACACGGAAATGATTGTCGTTGTGTTTTATCCTCATACGATGGGATTCTTTATCGGTACGTCACCATCTGGATTCTATAATATGGAAATCTCGGGTTATGACATAGGAAACAGACGACTTGACCAACTTTCCACACGTATATTTGATTCGCAGAATAATGCTCACTGTATCGGGATTATTGAAAACTGGCTTTTGTCAGAACTGCGCCGTTGCCGGATTCCACCACACATCCCACGCATTGGTCATGCCTTGCAAACACTTATGGCAGACACTCGGCTTTCGGTAAGAGGGTTGGCGGATATGGTCTGTCTGGGTCAAAAACAATTCGGACGTGTGTTTGCCGATTATGTAGGAATGAAACCAAAGGAATATTCACGGATAGTGAGATTCCAGAAATCATTGTGGATGTTTCAGAATCACCATGATTCTTATGCCGACATCGCCTATACCTGTGGATATTCTGACCAGTCTCATTTCATTCGTGAGTTCCGGCAGTTTGCAGGTATCACCCCTTCTGCTGTCAGCAATCCTTATTCAGACCTATTCACCAACCCGGTATAATGTCTGATTTCTTCTATTCTGTAAAATTTATATACCGTAACTTTGTCGAAAAAATGATAGAAGTAAATCCTGCCGAGACCTCGCGCGCCTACGCATTTGAGATGTGGATGAAATCACCGATGCCCATGGTAACATTCTTTAAGACGCTTGATGTGTCAAGGCTTGTCAGACTGAGCCTTAAAAAAGGCTTTAAATTCAATATGCTTATGTGCTGGTGTGTAGGCAGGGCAGCAACCCAGATCAAGGAGTTTTACATGCTCCCTGTTGGTGACAGGTTGATACGGTATGATGATATAGCAGTCAATACAATAGTATCAAACAATGCTGGTGAGGTCAGCTCATGTGACATTCCATTTTCAGATGATTTGTTGGCATTCAATACCGACTATCTCCGCTTTTCGCGTCAGGTGGCTGAATCATGCGAGAACCATGACATCACTGATAAAATGGTAATCGGGACATCCGCATTGGCAGGTTTTGATATCGATGGCGTGGTAGGGATGTATAGCGGTATCTTTAACAATCCTTTCTTGATTTGGGGCAGATATCGTAGAGGATGGTTGAAAACGAGGCTTACTGTCTCATTCCAATTTCATCACACACAGATGGACGGTGCCCATGCGGCTCGTTTCCTCGATTTGCTGCAAAAAGAAATATATCGGTTATAAGCCAGGCCCAGATGTGGGCTGGAAATAGTCTTCTGCCTCAGAAAAGACAAAAAACAGGGCTAATCAAAAAAAGTTTCTGGAAAATTTGCAAGAATCAAAAACAATGCCTACCTTTGCATCGTCAAAAACGGAAAGCCAGTTTCTCAAAGGAGAAGTAATTGTCAATTCGCGGATGACGAACATAGAAAATTGCCTTGTGGTGTAATGGTAGCACGTCGGATTCTGGTTCCGCCTGTGAGGGTTCGAATCCTTCCAAGGCAACAAAGCAAAATTGCAGTTAGCTGATTGTCAGTTGGCTGCAATTTTCTTTTGCCAGATTTCCACAACAGAATCTAAAAATTCCGCTCGAAATTCATTGTCGTTTATGTGCGCATAGTAAAAAATCTGGGTTTAAGTATATAGTTTGCAAAGTCTGAATATAAAGAACTTGGCATCGTTTACGCCGTGCGGTTTGGTTCGGAAGGCTTTGATTTTAGAGTTCATAGATTCTGCTGATGCGTTGGTCGAACGGTTGTCAAAGAAGTTGAGTATTTCATCGTAGTGCTCATAAAAGGTAGCGGCTATGGTGTTAAATTGTAATCTCTGAAAGAACAAGCCGAGGAAATCTCCAAGGCTAACGGAAGCCGGATATGGGATTTGCAACAGCAGCTTGAACGGTAGATAGAACGTGAGGACAGCATCGTCTGAGGACATAATGATGCAATAGCCAAGATTGAAAAATATTTCCCGGATACGATAGCCATGATTCCGGCTCTGGAAGAATGCGAACAAGTCGGAATCCCTGATAACTTCGCCCGAAAACTGATGGACGGAGGAGGCCGTTATCTTACCTCAAACGTTAGTCTCAATTATCCTGAAAAACGTGATAAAGTCGAGGTCGTGGCAGGCTCTACATTCAGATTCATCCGCGACCCAACGGATAACAAGTTCCATATGCATATCAGTGGAATAAGATCAGATAACGCAAAGGGAGCCACAGGCTAATCACTTGTGGCTCCCTTATGCTGAATAATGTTTAAAATAAATTTATAATGGGTTATAACCCTCCGGGACTGTTGCGTTGGCGATTTTCCACCCGAAAACGGTTTCTATCACAGAAAATGTAGTAGAACCTCTATGTCCCATATCTGACCAATTTACAATTACTGTGTTGTCGGCACCGGGGACTATTGATATAACACGTGAAATAATGTCATCGCCATCTTGCATACCTGACCTTAAAAGCCATGTTGCGTAACCTTTGGAGTCGGAATCATTGGCTTTCTCCAAACGCTGAATAAAACCGGCAGTACAAATATCCGTAATATCGAAATTTGGGTCTTTAGCAGTGTCGAATACCAAATTTTCATATAATTGCTTGATTTTAGTCTTAATGTAAGGGAACTGATTGACGAAGGAGCTTTCGCTGCCTCTTATAAATATCGCGCCAGGCTCTTTGAAAGGGATGGAAAGGTAGCAGCTAAAACTTTTCTTTAAGTGGGGAACATAGTATTTAACGCGAAATTTAGGCAACGCATTCACAAGCCTGAGTGCCTCTTGATTGACAGCCTCGTTTTTGCTCCGCCGCCGAAAAATTGTCGGGTCGCTGATTGAGCCGTCAGGATGAACGGTAAATTTAACCAATACTATTTCGCTACCCTTGAATCCTTCGGGAATACGGATATTTTCATCAATCCATTCTTTGAGTTTTCCGTTGCCTCCGGGAAACTCGCAGCGAGTGTCAACGTTAACGAAGCGTTTGCGCGCTTCCGCTTTTATTTGTACAAGACATTCCGGCGATACGGTTAAAAATAGGGAGCGATTTCCATACTCGTCGTTTTTTACCTCCGCCTTTTGAATGGAGTCGGCCGGCACCAGATCAGGGTATGCTCCTTTAATCCATTCGTTGTTGAAATAGAAGAATTCGTTTTTGTCGTTAAGAGTAAGAGGGAACTGAATTTCCCGGACAATTGTGTCGTTCTCGCAGTAATTCTGCGAGAACGCAATGCACGAATGAACGATAATCAAGGAAATTAAAAATATTTTTTTCATATAGTATGAGGTTCTTATTTGTCAAAATGTCGTGGATTGGTCGAACCCTTTCCGAACGCAAAGTTAGCAAGTGTAAATGGATTGGGTCTTAACAAATGTATAGACCGCCTTATTTTTTATGTTTGTGTCCGGATTTTTTCGAGTTCCCGTCTGATACGGCTGAGATGGTTAGGTGTAATCAACAGGAAGGAGGTTACGGAACAGAATGGTGAGTTCATCAACTTCCTTATCCTGAGCTTTGACAGCCCATAGATGGTCGAATCCGTCGATTATCCGTACAAACTGCCTACTATATATGCATTTATCCAAGTGCAAAGTTACGAGGAAAATCCGAAAAATGCAACTTATAGGTTGATATCTCTCTATATCAAAACATTTTCTTCTGGCAACATGTTCAGTTGCTTATCAACCCTATATTGCAGTTAGATGATAAGATAGCGTGAAAGTTTATCTCATACTATCGTGTAGATCTGGGCACGGCCATCACTGACGGCACCATAGGTTTTGAGGCCATCAATATGGCTGTCGAAACGAGCAAGAAATCCGTTGAGATAAATATCTATGAATTTATTAACATTAAAAATCACTCTAAACCGCTGATATATACCGCACTTCAATCAGTTTCATTCACCGTTATTCATAATTCTAAATCCTTCCAAGACAACGTAAAGATGCTGTGCCGTAATTAAGATTTACGGCGCAGCATCTTCCTTAAATCTATCCCGTTAACAGGAATAAATATCAATCTATTATTTTGAAATACGTCTTATCTCATCCGAAAATGAATATGGTGCGGAGGTTTCAGCGACACCACGTGCAGTCACTGGTGCCGATGTCATTTCAAAGCAAAGGTTTACTCCGTTTCTCAACTCATCGATTGTAATATAATTGCGGTCAACAGTCTTGCCATCAATCATGAAACTCTCGATATAGCGGTTCTTATCGCTATTCGCAGGAGCCTCTATGGTAACGGTCTTACCATTTTCAAAATGCAGACGGGCTTTCCTGAATAGTGGCGCCCCAAGAGCGTATTGGCCACTTCCCGGACAAACGGGATAAAAGCCGAGAGCTGAAAAAACATACCAAGCGGAGGTCTGTCCGTTGTCTTCGTCGCCACAATATCCATCCGGGGCGGCACTATACAGGCGGTTCATAACCTCGCGCACCCAGAACTGGGCCTTCCATGGTTCTCCGGCCCAGTCATAAAGATAGATCATGTGCTGTATAGGCTGGTTGCCATGAGCATAGTTGCCCATGTTCATAATCTGCATTTCCCGTATTTCGTGTATCACCGAATTGTAATAGCTTTCGTCAAACACCGGCGGTACTGAAAATACAGAGTCAAGCATATTGCAGAAAGTCTCCTTCCCTCCCATGAGGTCAATCAGCCCCTTGGGGTCATGGAATACCGACCAAGAATAATGCCAACTGTTTCCCTCCGTAAAGGCATCGCCCCACTTCAACGGATTGAACGGCTTTTGAAACTCCCCGTCCTTATTACGCCCGCGCATGAGGTTGTGTTCCGAATCAAATACCTTGCGATAGTTGAGCGCACGGTCTGCAAAAACCTTTATCTCCTTAGCCGGTTTCCCAAGTGCCTTGCCAAGCTGGTAGATACACCAGTCATCATAAGCATATTCCAATGTACGGGCAACACTTTCATTTATACCTGCATCATAAGGCACATAACCGAGCTTGTTGTAATATTCATGTCCGAGACGGCCTGTTGACTTGATATCATTATGCACATTCTTTGTGCCGTTAATGACACCTTTCCACAGAGCCTCCACATCCTGTCCCCTGATTCCAGACAACCAAGCGTCAGCAACAACAGAGGCAGAATTGTTACCTACCATGCAGTCACGATGGCCAGGGCTTGCCCACTCCGGCAAGAAACCGCTTTCCTTGTAAGTGTTAGCAAGACCCTGCTGGATTTTCTCGTTGACCGACGGATACATAAGGTTCAGGAACGGAAACAACGCACGGAACGTATCCCAGAAACCGGTGTCAGTGAACATGTATCCGGGCTGTATCTCTCCCGTATAAGGGCTATAATGAATCGCATTTCCATCCTCATCATATTCATAGAAGCTACGCGGAAACAGCAACGACCTATACAGGCACGAATAAAACGTGCGCAAACGGTCAAGGTCATTATCCTCAATCTCCACACGCCCCAGAGTCTCGTTCCAACGCTCACGGCACTCGGACTTCACTGTATCGAAATCCTTTCCGTCAAGTTCTTTAAGGTTACGTTCGGCCTGTTCGGCACTAATAAAAGATGATGCCATACGAGCTGTTACCTTCTCACCCTTTGATGTCGGAAAACCTACTATTCCTCCGGCATGGTCGGCCATGGCAGACCGTGAATCATTCCTTATATCACCGTCAGCAACCGTGGCTGTGTATGTAAATGGTTTGTCAAATTCTATGACGAAGTAATTCTTGAAATTCTCTGGCACTCCGCCGGAATTCTTGGTCGTATAACCTATTATCTTTTTCTCTTCCGGGATTATGGTAATCTGTGATCCACCGTCAAACAGGTCGATAACAACGGTGGAAAGTTCGTTTTCTGGAAAAGTGAACCTCATCACGGCCGCTCGCTCGGTCGGGGCTATCTCTGCCACCACATCCCAGTCGGCAAGATACACACGATAATAGTAAGGACGAGCCTCCTCGGCCTTGTGTGAAAACCAGCTTGCACGCTCGTCTTCATCAAATACCACCTTCCCTGTGACCGGCATTATGGAAAACTGGGCATAGTCGTTGATCCACGGACTCGGCTGATGGGTCTGCTTTATGCCTCGTATCTTCTGGGCATTGTAGGAATAACACCACCCGTCGCCGGACTTGCCTGTTTGCGGAGTCCAGAAATTCATGCCCCAAGGCATTGCCACGGCCGGATAGGTATTACCTGATGACAGTGAAAACTCAGACTGGGTGCCAACCAGCGTGCTAACATAGTCGACAGGATTTACGACAGCCTGAGCCGACACGGCATACATGCCGGTCATAAAAAGCCCGGCAAAACGACGCAGGTATTTAGATTTTAATCGGTTCATATTTATGACTTAATTGTTTAACATCTTATTAAAAATCCGCCGACAACGTCCATGCTATGCTGTATCATGTCACAGCACAACGGGACGTCATAGGCTGGTGTTTTTACATAGTGATAGGCTCTATACGGAAAGCGTAGTCATAGGCAGAATCCGCTGCGAGACGATAGCGTTCTCTCGGGCCGGGCCCGCAACTGCCGTTGCCGAGGCCTTCGAGAGCACAATCAAGATTGAGTACAACCTCGCAGCGACGTATATCAGAAAGATTGTGTCCGTATTTTACATCCCATAGATCGCGGTCGGTGTAATGAAGGGCCGAGAAACCAAGCGTGCTGTCGGCTGTCACCCTAACGCCACGGCCGTCGGCGTCAGTCAACGTGAGCCAGCGGGTATCCTGACGGCCACCCATGCTTTGAGTCCTTACATAATATTCGGCTAACGAATCAACAGGAGCACTGTACAGTCCTACATATGCTGCATTCTTTCGGTCAGGATAGTTCTCTATCGGGCCTCGGCCATACCATGTGAGATTGTTGAACCTCTGGTTGATAAACATCTGCAAGCCCAGTCGAGGAAGCTCAAACTCCGAAGGTGTCTTGAAACGGGCATCCACATCGATGGTTCCATCCCCGTAGACGGTATATGTCAAAGTGTGTGGCACCGGGGCATTTCCACCTACACGGGCTTCAAGATCAGCCTCAATCGTTGCTGAGAGCTTGTCATCAGACAAAGTCCATTTGAAATTTTTGAGTTCCACGGACGTATCAACCCACCCGCGAGGCTCGTTATTCGTAGTGTGATACCAGTTGAACAAGGGGCCGTTACGATGATGGAGATGCTCTATGCCCTTACTTACCAATCCTTTCAGCTGGCCAGTGTTCATGTCAAACGACACCTCTGTCTCCTTGTTCCTTAGCCGCAGTATATGGTTTTCCTCCACCATGGCCGACAAAGTCATTGTGACATCATTTTTCCCGGCCAGTCTTCCCGAGGGTCTGCGGGCCAGACCGTTGAGAGGAAATTGTGCAGAAGCGACCGCATGGCCTTTTTCCGCCCAGATACAATCATTTTTCAGACGAGCCTCAAAGACTATATGCCACTCGGAGTCAAGAGTGTCAGACAGAAGTTTCTCCACAGGCACGTGTATAGTGCGTCTTTCACCGGGAGGACAGTCTGGCATACCGAACAGTTCTTCCTTTACCCTCTTTCCGTCTTTTTCCAAAGAGTAGTAAATCTCGAAGTCAGTCAGATTGAGCGCGTTGTAACGGTTATGGACTTCCACGCTGTTTCTATCGTTCATCTTGAACGACAGATATTGGTATACCCTCTTCACTTCGTGCAGTTTCGGGGTGATGCGGCGGTCGGCAGTTACTATGCCGTTACAGCAGAAATCGTTGTCGTTGGGAGTATCGCCGAAACTCCCGCCAAAATAAAGTTTTGAATCAGATTCTCCCGGCTTGCAAATGGCCTGGTCAACCCAGTCCCATATACACCCGCCTATCATTCGGTCGGAATTGTATTCGATATAGTCCCAATATTCATCAAGATTGCCTATCGAATTGCCCATGGCGTGAGCATACTCGCACAGGAAGAACGGCTTGGCTCGATTTTCCTTGTCGATAGCTATCATGGTCTCTATCGAAGGATACATGCGCGAATCCATGTCGGCACAGTCATTCATTCCCTCATAGTGTATAGGGCGTGAAGTATCTATCGCTTTGACGGCATCACGCTCGGCCACAGCATTGCAGCCGCCTCCCGACTCGTTGCCGAGGCTCCAAAAAACGACACACGCATGGTTCTTGTCACGCTCGACCATCCTCACGGCGCGGTCAACGAACGCACCCTCCCATGAAGGACGGTCTGTAAGTGCCATATTGCCGTGACACTCCTGATCGGCCTCGTCCATGACATAAATGCCATAATAGTCACACAGAGCATACATGCGGGTGTCCTTGGGATAGTGGCTCGTGCGCATTGTGTTGAGATTGAAACGCTTGAACATCAAGACATCCTTCTCCATCGTCTCTACGGGAACAGTCTTTCCAAAACGAGGGTGTATGTCATGATGATTGGCTCCCTTGAACATGGTCAGACTTCCGTTGACATATACCTTGTTATTTCGAATCTCTATATTGCGGAATCCGAACTTCTGGGTCGTGGCTTCAAGAAGCTTTCCTTCGGCATCAAGAAGCTCGACATTTACCGTATAAAGATTCGGAGTCTCGGCACACCAAAGCCTCGGGTCGCGGATGGAACCTGATAGAGTGATGCCGGTCATACCGGGAGAGACCTCGGACACGGAAGAGACGAATTGTTTCATCGAACGTCCGTCAGGATCCACAATCTCCACCCTCATTGACACCTTGCCGGCCTTTTTGCCATAATTGCGAATCTTGCCGGCAACATTAAGGGTAGCCTTGTCGTAACGCGGGCTAAGGTCGGAAGTCAGATGCAGGTCTGCAAGCATTGTCTTGGGAGAGGCCGTGAGATATACGTCCCTGAAAATGCCACTGAGTCGGAACATATCCTGATCTTCAAGATAGCTGCCGTCTGACCACCTATATACTTCCACAGCCAGAAGGTTTTCCTTACCGGGTTTTACGTAAGGGGTTATGTCAAACCGCGCGTCATTGTTAGCGCCCTGACTGTATCCCACCTTTTTGCCATTGACCCATACGTACATGGCGCTATAAACACCGCCAAAAGTGATAAACACCTCTTTGTCATTCCAGTCCGCAGGAAGAGAGAAACGCGTGAGATAAGAACCCACGGCATTCGGCTCATCCTCTACCGTATAGCCACGCTGTCCCTGTATGAAAGGCGGGTTATTGCGGAAAGGATAGGTGATATTGGTATAGATAGGCGTGCCATAACCAAGCATCTCCCAGTTGGAGGGCACTGGAATCTCAGCCCAACCAGAAGCATCAAAGTCAGTCCGATAGAATTTCTCCGGCCTCTCGGAAGGCTGTCTGGCCCAGTTAAACTTCCAGTTGCCGTTAAGAAGCTTGTATCTGCTCGACTTGGTGCGTTCCCACGGAATATTATATGTCGGATCGGACTTCATCTCGCTCACCGAGGCAAACGGAACAAACGTAGCCTTGCCCGGTTCCTTGTTTATGCCGAAAACCTTCTCGTTTTCCCAGTCATAAGGGCTTTCCGTCCTCAAAGGTTCCACCTTGATTTCAAGGTCAGATCTGATGAGAGTCCATTCACGTTCCATGCCGGAAGTGCCCGGAGAAAACTGCAAAAGAGGTTCGCCCACAGGAGCCACGCCCGGATAACCGAGTTCGCATCCGTTGGCTACCGAGGTGAAACACAGCGTGCCGTTGGTTCCAGCCGTCACCTTCCAATGCTGGTTGGCATTTTTCATGTCGCTGCTCCATTGGATAACCCTGCGGGTCTCATTGCCCGGGCCTCCATTGTCGATAGCCATCTGGGATACAGGGCTGACTATACAGTATACCCCCTCGCTGCCAGCCACCGGCATCAACTGCCACACCTGCGACTCCTTGCCTTTGGTACGCTTGTCCATAAACAGCTTGGCTCCTGAATCCATGCTGTCCTTATTGTCAATCACAAGTCCGTTGCCGCACTTTATCTCGTAGAACGACGAAGAATCTATCTCCTGTGCGACGGCCTGCTGACTGGTCTGACCCAAAGCCACCGCGCCAAGTAAGCCCGCACTTATTGTCTTTATATACTTTATCATCATTCGTGGTATTATTTAAGAATTTCTGACTGTTTGTACACCCCAAAAGTATGAAGGGCCGGACAGGCGCCTCCGTCCTCGATGTTAAGACGCACGTAACGTGCGGTCACAGGTTCGAAACGTTCGATCCATTTATGTCCTATGCTATGCTTTCCGTCAGCCTCGGGAATCTTGTTCCATACCTTGCCGTCTGCCGACCATTCCACGCTCCATCGGTTGGTTCGCTGGCCAAGCTCTATTACCTCCTGCACCATAAGACAGTCAAACGTCTCAGCCTTCGGCATAGAGAATGTCACGGTGGATTTCACTTTTCCATCACGACCGGCGTAGTAAGTCTCAGGATTGCCATCAATCAGATTTCGGGCGCCAAACCGGCCTCCGCGATCATTAGTGCAGGCCACCTTGCTTCCGGCAAGAAGATTTCCGGCAAACGTCTCCTTTATGCCCCGGTTGAGACTGGCGGCATTGAGCGAATCGGAAGAATGTATCAGGCCGCGACGGTCAGGAGGGAAATTGAGAAGGAGCACGCTATTACGGCCCACCGACGTGCAGTATATATCCCAAAGTTCCTTGACGCTTTTCACCCTTGAATCTTCCTCAGGATGATAGAACCAGCTCGGACGTATGGATACGTCTGTCTCTGCGGGAATATAGGCATTGCCGGTATAGCTTCCCTCGTTCAATCCCTTATAGTATGCAGCCTCGTCACGTATGCACACAGAATCTGTCGTAGCCCAGCAGGGATCACCTACATGGCCGGCCTCGTTGCCCATCCATCTCACATCGGCAAACGGATAGGAATTTTTAGTTCCGAATATCACGCAGTCAGGCTGGTTCTCCCGCACTATGTCATACCAGTAAGAATAGAGCGGAGTGGTGAGTTCGTCAGCGCCCGCACCGTCCCACCATGTTTCCCAGATCTTCCCATAGCCGGTCATCAGTTCGCGCAGCTGCGAGGCATAATATTGCTTGTATTTCTCGGTCGAGTAATCTGGATGCAGATGTTCGTGACGGTCATGCGGGCCGAGGTATATGCCTGCCTTTATGCCATAATCCTCACAGGCATCCACAAACTCTCTTACAACGTCACCCTTGCCGCCTTTCCATGCCGAATTCTTAACACCGTAATCGGTATACCGGCTTGGCCACAGGCAGAAGCCGTCGGCATGTTTGGCCGTAAGGATGGCGGAAGGTATTCCGGCAGACTTGAGTGTCTCCATCCACTGTTCGCAGTCAAGTCCGGTGGGATTGAAGATAGCGGCCGGGGCACGCCCGTCTCCCTCGTTTACAAAATCCTCGAAAGTATTTATTCCAAAATGAAAGAAGGCTATTATTTCTCGGTCATACCATTCCTTCTGTCGCTCGCTTGGTGTAAGTCCGTAAGGTGCCGGAGCACTCTGTGACATAGCCGCAGCAGCGGTCACAGCACAGCCGAATAGTATGGAAAAACGTTTGGTTCGCATGGTGATGATATTACATTTTATAAAGTAAGATTGCGGAGCGGATCAGGCTCCTCGGTGAGTTTTAGAACCGATTGCAAATTTAGGCATTTTATATTACCTTAACGGTTAACAAAACCACCTTTCACCTGTTAATCATGGCCTAAAATTCATTAATCCTACGGCTTTTCATCCATCTGGCAAGGCAGATATGCCCCATTACGCCACAAGCCTTCCAAAAATACGGGATTAACAAAGAATCGGAAAGATTAACCGCAAAATTAACCCAAATGCAATACATTTCTTAACATCCTCTTGCTAAATTTGCATTGTTTTTTAGAACCCGTCCGATCCGTTTCACCGGCTTAAAGCGGATCAGTCCATGAGGGCAGACGTTTATTCCCTCACTACCAAAAAAGCCTTATCATTAAACCATCAAACACCACATGAAAAAGCAAAAATCGGCATTAACAGCTGCAAAAGTAGCATTGCCTATCGCGATGTTCGTAGGCACGGGCCTGCATGCAGGTGCTGTCTCCGTTCCGGGCGAGATGACCACGGTAAGCGTGAGCGCACAGCAGCCGACCAACACGTTTTTGATAAAAGGAGTCGTAAACGACCAGAACGGTGACCCTCTTACAGGCGTGACCGTGAGATTAGCCGATACCGAGCAGGGGACGACTACCGACCTTGACGGCAAATTCTCCATAAAAGCCGGCAAAGGGGCCAGACTTTTGTTCAGCTATATCGGATTCCAGCCTCAGGAAGTAACCATTGATTCCAACGCCCCTCTAAACATCACTATGTCTGAGGACTCTGAGGTGCTTGACGAAATCATAGTCGTGGGCTACGGAACGCAGAAGAAAATCTCGTCCACCGCCTCGGTGTCAAGCATGAAGGCTAGCGAGATATCACAGAAACCCGTAATCAACGTATCCAACAGTCTTGCAGGCCGTGTTGCCGGCGTAATAGCCAAACAAGGTACCGGCGAACCGGGATGCGACGGGGCCTCTCTGCGCATTCGCGGAGTCGCCACTCTCGGCAACCAGGATCCCCTTGTCATTGTTGACGGTGTGCCCCGAGACTTTACAAAGATAGACCCCAACATGATTGAGGACATCACCCTGCTTAAAGACGCCGCCGCCGTGGCACCCTACGGTATGGCCGGCGCCAACGGTGTGGTGCTCGTGACCACCAAGAAAGGCCAGACCGGCGCACCCGTCTTCTCTTACAGCGGATATGTGGGCTTCCAGAACCCGACCCGTATCACTGACCAGGTGAACTCCTACGAGTATGCCCTGATGAAGAACGAGGCTGCCATGAACGCCGGCTATCCTAACTTCTATGCCTATTCGGAGCATGACCTTGAAATGTTCCGCAAGACCTGCGAGGGAGCGCCTGATGCCGACCCCGACCGCTATCCGAACAGCAACGGCCTCCGCGATCTCATCCAGCGCAATTCCGTAATCACCAACCACAATATCCAGCTCTCGGGCGGCAGCGAGAAATTCCAGTACTATGTATCGTTAGGCTATGCCTACCAACAAGGTATGTGGAGCACTACCAACTACCAGCGCTTCAACTTACAGTCCAATCTCGGCATTGACGCCACCAAGACCACAAGGATAAACATCAACCTCGGCGGTTGGCATGAAGACAAGAATTATCCCGGCGCGACAGCCGGTGATATCATGTATCAGGCTTACCGCACCCCGCCGGTATCGGCCATCCGCTATTCCAACGGTCTTTGGGGACAGTATGTAGGAAAATCCCTCTACGGTCTGACATATCGCAGCGGTTACAGCAAGCAACCGGCCGACCAGATCAACACGACTATCTCCATCATACAGCAACTACCGTTTGTCGAGGGTCTGAGCGTGCAGGCCGTGGTAAACTACGACCCCTATCGCACCCGAGAGAAGACCTACCACACCCCCATCCCTGTCTATACACTCGATGCCTCACAGTCTCCCTATCGCTGGACTGAGGGATTCCAAGGCCCTGAAAAGCCCAATCTGGAACAGAAATACGAGGAACGCACGACTTTCACATATCAGGGTATGATCAATTTCAACCGTGATTTCGGGAAACACAACGTCAACGCGCTCGCCGTTATCGAGGCCCGCGAACACAATGTGTGGAACATGAGCGCGAAACGCAATAACTACGGTATAGATATAGACGAGATAAACGCCGGTAGCTCAGACCCGTCAGATATCGGCAACGGCGGCACTTCGTGGAAGGAACGCCAGGTGGGATACGTGTTCCGCGTAGGCTACAACTACTACAATCTCTATATGGCCGAGGTCTCAGGACGTTATGACGGTCACTATTATTTCGCTCCCGGCAAGCGCTTCGGCTTCTTCCCCGCCATGTCGTTAGGCTGGAACATAGGCCGCGAGAAATTCCTGCGCGAAAACATCTGGCTTACCAAACTCAAACTACGCGCGTCCTACGGCCAGTCAGGCAACCTTGCTGGCGGCTCCTACCAGTACATGAGTGACTACGGTTTCGGCACAGCCGGAAACATCGGAGGCGTGCCTGTGATGGGCATGTGGGAAAACATCCAAGGCAACCCCCTCATCACATGGGAAAAGGCCAACAAGTTTGATGTCGGTGTGGAATTCGCGGTTCTCAACAACATGCTCTCGCTTGAAGCCGACTATTTCTATGAAAATCGCTCCAACATGCTCTTGGCTCCCAACGCCCTCGTTCCCGCCGAATATGGCATACCACTCTCACAGGTCAACGCCGGAAAGATGCACAATTACGGTGTCGATCTGACCATCAACTTCAACAAACGACTTAACAAGGACTGGGAAATCGGCGCACGCGGCACATTCACATTCGCACGCAACACGCTTGACGAAGTTTTCGAAACCGAGGCCACATACAACAACCCCAACCGCCGCCGCACAGGCCGTCCCGACGGCACAATGTTCGGCTACCATGCCATCGGATACTTCACATATGACGACTTCAACCCCGACGGTTCTCTCAAAAGCGGAATAGCCGTGCAGCCATGGGGACAGGTATATCCCGGCGACCTGCGCTATGCCGACCTTTCAGGGCCTGACGGTGTGCCTGACGGAAAAATCGACGAGAACGACCAGACCGTCATAGGACGTTCCAACTGGAACCCCGAAATCATGTTTGGTTTCGCACCCAACGCCAGATGGAAAAACTTTGACTTCGACGCCTTGTTCCAAGGAGCCACACGCACCAATATCTCCCTCGGAGAAACCCTCGTAATGCCCTTCTTCGATTCAGGCTCAGCCACCAAGTTGCAGTTCACAGACCACTGGACACCCAGCAACCAGAACGCCCGCTACCCGCGACTCACAAGCGAAGTGACAGTGAACAACCATCGTCAGCCGTCAGACTGGTGGGTTCGAGATGCGACATACATCCGTCTCAAAAGCCTCCAACTGGGCTACACTCTGCCCCGCAGAGTGCTTGACACCCTCGGCATCTCCACCCTCAGAGTCTATGCGTCAGCCCAGAATCTATGGACATGGACTCCGTTTATGAAAGAAATCGTCGACCCCGAGGCCGGTTCAGCCAACGGTAAGTATTATATGCAGCAGGCAGTATATGCTTTCGGTCTCAACGTTACATTCTAATCCAAAGAACCATCACATCATGAAATTCCCAAGATATATCATAAAGTCCCTGATGGTCGCCGCCCTTGTCTCACTGACCTCATCATGTGAAGACTGGCTCGACCTCGAACCCAAAGACCGTTTCGGCGACACCACCGTGTGGGGATCGGAAGATAACGCCGACATGTTCCTCAACGACATCTACAACCAGTTTCCCCACCTGAACAACGAGACCCAGTGTCTCGATCAATATTCCGACAATTCATATGTGGGAGCCGAATGGATGAATGCCCGCACCACCATCTACACTGCGGCGCTATCCCCCACAAGCTGGCTTGCCGGCCCCTGGGATATGTGGAAATGGGGACGTGAGAAAAACGACGATGCCAAGGGTCAGTACGAACGTATACGCTCCTGCAATCTGTTCATCGAGAAGGTAAGCGAGTCTGACTTCTCAGCAGAGTACAAGAAAGAACGCATTGCCGAGGCCCGTTTCCTCCGCGCATGGTTCTACCATTACCTGTGGATGGCCTACGGCGGTGTGCCCCTGATCACCAAGACTCTGAATGACAATACTGACAGCGACATATTCTATCCCCGCAGCACCGCGCGTGAGACCTTCGAGTTTATCACTACCGAGCTTGAAGAGATAAAGTATGACCTGCCCACGACCCGTCCCTCTTCCGAAGGTGGACGTGCCACTCGCGGAGCGGCTCTGACGCTCAAAGGATGGGTAGAACTTTTCCATGCGAGCGAGCTGCGCAATCCCAACCATGACCGCGAAAGATGGCAGGCTGCCGCCTCTACCCTCTACGAGGTTATAGATCTCAACTTATACCGTCTCCAACCCTCCATCTTAGACCTCTGGACGGCAGCTACCAACGGGAATCCCGAAGTCATCTTTGATTTCCATATGTCCAAGCAGAACGGAGGCCGCCGCGAAGGACTTTTCGGGCCGGTATTCGTCAACGGCGTCCAGTCAAGCTGGGGCAATATGCAACCCACGCAGGAGCTTGTCGATGACTACTGTATGGCAAACGGACTTCCTATCTCTGATGAAAATTCCCTCTATGACAAACAGAATCCATACAAGAACCGCGAAAAACGTTTCTACCAGAGCATTCTATATGACGGAGCAATGTGGCAGAACGAGGAGATTATCACACGTGTCGGAGTCGGCAGCCCAAACGAGATAGACACATCATCTTCAAGCGACGTGACCAATACCGGCTACTATACACGCAAGACCATAGACGAGAGCGTCAACGGTGCCGACAACCTCCAAATGAGCAACGGTATGGCCAACTACATCTTCTTCCGCTACGCGGACGTACTTTTGATGTATGCCGAAGCCATGCTTGAATGTGACGACAAAGACACAGCCATCAAATATCTCGACATGGTACGTACCAGAGGAGACAATATGCCCTCAATATCCGAGACATACCCCAACGGCGTGACCAAGTCGCAGCTCCGTGACATACTTCGCCGTGACCGTCGCGTAGAGCTTGCCTTCGAGGACAAACGTTTCTGGGACATAATCCGCTGGAAGATCTGTGACGGCCCTGACGGTGTGATGAACAAGCCCGTGGGCGGAATGAAGATCGAAGACACCGACGGAGACGGTGTATGGGAATACAACTATCATGAAGTGTGCCAGCGCACATTCCTGCCCCGCATGTATTACCAGCCTATTCCCCAGTATGTTCTCGACAAGAACGAGAAAATACGCGAACAGAACGGTGGCGAAGACGGCTGGGTAAACGGACAAAACCCCGGTTATTGATGATGAATATGTCTAATTCATAATACTGAATTTCATGAAAATTACAAAGATAGCATACATTGCCGGTGTCTTGTCCATGACGGCAGGTTTCACCTCCTGCAATGATGACGACACACAGAGTGTCTATATCCCGGAGGCAAGGTCTCTCAGGATTATAAATTTCAATCTTGAAGACGAACTCGTCGAGACATTCCATGTGGCCTTCTCTTCAAGCGACTATGTGACCACATCAAGCTACGGAGCCAACGAGGTATCCGTCTCCCTGACTGTCGATGCCGCAAAGGTAGAGGAATATAATACCGCCTGCGGAACCGACTACGAATTGCTGCCTGAGGATTGCTACACGCTTATAACCGAGGCCGTGATTCCGGCTGGACAAACGATGTCTGACGCTCTTGAACTACGTGTCAACGCGCAGGGCAAGATACAGCCTTTCGACTCATACCTCCTCCCGATATCTATCACCGATATATCAGGCGCACAGGCCGACGCCGTGCAACAGACAGTATATTATCTGCTTAGCGGTGCCGAGGACGCATGGAACATGCCTCTTGCCGACCGCAGCAAGTGGAAAATAGTGGAGTTCTCGTCCGAAGAGGCAAGTGGCGAGGGATCGGACAACGGGCACGCCATACATGCGTTCGACGGTATGAACAACACTTTCTGGCACACACAGTGGAAGGGTGGCGAACCACAGCCTCCCCACCATATAGTCGTTGACATGGGCGAGGAAGTAAAGATGCTCGGCTTCCAATACGTGTCCCGTGACCATGGCGAAGGCTGGCCTCAGGAGATAACCATGGAAACCAGCCTTGACGGAGAGAAATGGGAAGCCGCCGGCACATACAGTGACCTCCCGGCAGGAGCGTTGGAAGAGTTCCGTTCCTATTTCCCCGGTTTCAAACAGGCTCGTTACTTCCGCCTGACTATAACAGCCGTATATCATGGCAAATGGTCTACCCACATTGCCGAAATCAACGCAATCTCAATCATAAAATAACCAAATCAAAGAAATGATTAAGAAATTTCTGATCTGCACCTCAATGGTACTCACGATGATTGCGTGCCAAGAGGATCCAACAGAAGGTGTCACACTTCCGACATACCCTGACGAGGAGGAAACCACAGCGGAAGCAACCTCGGACACAGACGCCGGAGACGGACACATGGATTATCAGGACATCATAGTCCGCAATAATTAAACAAGGTATAAGAATAAAAAATATAATAGGTTACTAATAGGTTGATTTTAGGTTAAAAGACGGCGTTCAGGATGTGAAATCCCGAACGCCGTCATATTTCTGACCCGTTTCCCGATAATCACTCTGCAACCTGAGAGAACGACAGACCGTATTTCTCACCCATTGTCTTCTGATATTCCTTTACAAACAGACGGTATACAGTCAGTGCCTTTTCCTTGCGGTTCTTGCGCATATTCACCTTCACGGCATATCTCATGGCCAGCTCTGACAGAGGATCTGCCACAGAGAGCACGTTGCAGGCCAGCAAGGTTGCCGAATTTTCCCCTCGCTGGTAACACTGCCTGATACGGTCAGACAGCACCTCTATCGTGAACTTCTCCACCTGCTGTCTGTAATAATCGAATATCTGTTGTTCAAGACCTGTCATGAACTTCCCCCTTGCTATGATGTCTAGCATATCGGAAGATACGTTTTCCATCTCGTCAGAGACTGAAAAACCATCGGACAGCCGGAACAGCGATACATAGTCACAATAGAATTCCTCTGTCATCTCGACCTTGAAATATCCTTTTCTATAAACCAGCTCGACACCGTCAAACTCTTGAAGCACCTTGCGGAGCTTGCTCATTGTCACGTTTTTAAGATTCTTTATCCTGTCCTCAGGCTTGTCAGGCCAGAATATACAGCTGAGGTCGGGTGACATGACACCCTCCTTGCTGACACTATTAAGCAACAGGTAGACAAATATCTGACGGATCTTAGAGGAAAACAGATATGATATGTCCCGGCCATTACGGTCAAAAGCGGTAAAAAGTCCGAACAATTGCAACGAATTGCGGCGCGGAGGGCCGACAGTCCGAATGTCATCATCATCATAGTCTTCCGGCGATACATCTTCATCACAGACGGAGATACTCCCGGTCACACATGTCTGCCCTGAATCTCCGGCGCTGTCTGCAACATCATCTGAAACCGAATCCGAAGCTATGCCTCCGACATAGTCCGTAGCATGCGTTACAGTCCTGCTTGTCCGCTTGCGCCGTCTTCCAAACCACCACCATACGGCGACGCCTGACAGAACAAGAATAAGACCGACAACAACCAGCATTGCCGACGAACCACTTTTATCATAGCGCCTTACGGCCGCAAGGCTCACTGCCGGCGCTTTGAGAGAATATATGTTCACCGTGTTTTCACAGCACTCGTCAGGTTCTCTCACCACTGAGTATTCCTGAACCACACAGTAAAACTTATCCAGCGACTTACTGTAATACAGGGCCGCATTGGTGGCAATTTCCTCCGAAACGATAGGTATCGAATCAGCAAGTTCCTCGCAACTGCCATCGGCAATAGACATCTTGTAGAGTCTCAACACACTGTGCGGGTGATATTCTGGATATGCCATGACATACAGATACTCATTATCCGGGCTTACTATAAGACGGCGAGTCGGCACACGCTTGGTCTCGGGAGCCGGTTGTTCCCATAGCTTGCTCACCTTGCGAGTCTGCAAATCTACCTTGTAAAGGTCATAGTAATACACCACGCCCACATCCTGATTGCCGGATGAATTTCCCTTACCGCCATATACATAAAGGCTTTTACCGTCAGGAGCTACACCCATCGCCGCGAAAAACCTCGGAGGAATGACATCTCCCGAAAACCGCAATGTATCCCAGCGCGAATTGGTTATGTCATACTGGATGAAATCATTGTAATACCGGCGGTTGCCATAACCGCCAAACATAAGCATCTTATCCTCTCCGTCAAGATAGACCGCGCTGTGATGATGCATTTGGAGATCCACGCTTCCTTTGTCAAGAACACGGCAATGACGGTTCTCAATCTCTATCTCTCCTACCACCGTTCGTTTATAGTTTAGCTCGTAAGCGAATATACTGTTACGTCCGGGATTGAAAAAGCCCATACCAAGCCGGGTGAACCAGCCGTCATCAGCCATATAAGGCTTCTTGACCACCACCCTGTCACGCAGATTAAAATTCAACAGTGAATCACGCGAATAAATCAGGAACTGGTCACGCTCATCGGCAAAAACACATCCGGCAGGAGTGGATAAAGACGTTGTGAATATGTGATCCCAGTAATAGGAACGGTTTATAAGCCATATCGGATTTACAACTTCGCCCATCACACGCCCGTCGGCCGAATGAACCTCCGAACCGTTGCTCTCGTCAAGAGGGAACTCGTATCTACGTCCGTTAAGACTGATTTTCAAAGAATTTATCGCAAATGATGCCGTCTCGATAATATGGTCGCACATCCCGAAAAAGAATCGTGGAGCAAATTTATTGCCGGTCAGCCCTATATTGCCCAGACCCTCGGTCTTGTCTCCAACCGTGACAGAGGCGCTGTCAGCCTCCATATACAATTTCAGAACTACGGGCAAGCCGTTCGGAAAATCATCCACAGGAAACCCTGCCGAAGTAAGCATCTGCCTGCCGTCCTGCGCAAACGAGACAAAACCGACATCGTCTCTAATCGTATACGTGAGATTAAAAGCCTCAGGGCCGTCGGCATTCTTCAAGAAAAATATATATCCGAGACTCTTTATGTTGAGAGGTGTATACTCGAACTCTACCGAAAGCGAGTCAACAGGGCCTGGTTCGGTGCCGTTTGTGAACAGACGCAGCGACGACCGTTCCGAGAAACGTCTTTCATTGCCTGGAAAAGCCAAGCCTCCCGAGCTGCATAACCCGTTGAATGACAATATCGACACAACAAGTGCAGCAATAAATATTATGGTTCTTCTCATGGTGATTTAAAGACTATGGCAGGCAAAACATAATAGCTAAGTATGATTTATGAACCGCAAAGATACTATAAATTCCGAAATAATGCCAATAAGGTATCGTTTTGGGTAAATTTTTAAATTTGTCTTAAAAGGCCCGTCTTATCCGACCCTACCTGTGACAAATTGTATATACGGGCCTTATTTATTTGGTATTCAGACTAATTATTATTACCTTTGTAGGAAACTAACGCCTTCCGACCAATCACAAAATATAGATCCATGTATAAAAAAGACCAACGGGTAGTCATAACACTCGATGCAGGAGGTACAAACTTCGTATTCAGCGCAATGCGTGGCTGCGACTTCATCATTGAACCCGTCACATACCAGTCTAACTCCCACGATCTCGACCTATGTCTCTCGACAATGGTAAAGGGATTTCAAGAAGTAATCGATAAACTCGATGAGAAACCGTGCGCCATAAGTTTCGCGTTCCCCGGGCCGGCCGACTACAAGGCAGGAATCATCGGAGGCTACCTTCCGAATTTTCCATCTTTCCGTGACGGCGTGGCTCTCGGGCCGTTCCTCAAATCCAAATTCGGCCTTCCTGTCTATATAAATAACGACGGAGACCTCTTTGCCCTCGGCGAGGCCACCGGCGGCGCCCTCAGCGAGATCAACGACAAAATAGAGGCTCTTGGCGGCACCCGCAGATACAATAACCTGCTCGGCTATACTTTCGGCACAGGACTTGGGATAGGCTCGGTCATAGACGGCCGTCTGAATCTTGGAAACAATGCCTGTGTAGAGACATTCTGTCTACGGAACAAATTCGAACCTGAAATAATCGTGGAAGAAGGCGCATCTATCCGCGCCGTAAAAAGATATTACGCCACCATAACCGGCTGTGAGCACGAACTGACCCCATACGACATCTTCAAAATAGCCGAAGGAGAGAAAGACGGTGACCGTGATGCAGCCATAAAGAGCTTCGAAATGTTCGGCGAGGTGGCCGGAGATGCCTTTACCTCGGCCATAACGCTTACCGACTCGCTCGTAGTCATTGGCGGCGGACTCACAGGTGCGATGAAATACATCAAACCCGCACTCCTCAAAGAGCTAAGGTCTACACTGTCCACACGTAGCGGAGAGCCTGTACAACGTGTGCAGATGAATGTCTTTGACCTCGACAACGAGGAGGAATTCAAACAGTTCGCTGCCGGAAACGCCAGACCTCTCAAAGTCTATGGAACTGACGAGACAGTTATGTATGACCCTACAAAGCGCACGGGAGTGATGATTTCCAAACTCGGCGCATCAAAGGCCATATCGATAGGTGCATACGTTTTCGCACTGCAAAATCTGGATAACAGGAACTGATTGCATGATGCGCACCTTACTTAGATTATTGGGCGGTACCGCATCATAGATCGCAACAAACCCCGCATATCCATATCCTTTCAAATCAAGACATGGATATGCGGGGTTTGTTCTGAAACACTTCTTTGACTATTCAGCAAATCCGCTTCGGCCGGTGGCATCCAAATACTGGGCCTCCGACAACTTGAATATTCCGTAGGCAGCTATATAGTCAGCCTTTGCCTGATGATTAAGCGTCTGCGCATCAAGTAGATCCGCAATGGTGCTTATCCCTGCCTCATAATATGCCTTGTTAAGTCTGAGATTCTCCTCACTCTGGTCTATGGCCTCGGATGCGATGGCCATCTTTCTGTGTGCGGCTGTAAGATTGTCCCATTTTTCCGACATCCCTATTTCAAGTTTCCGGCTAAGATCGTCAAGCTCTATGCGGGCATTGTCAAGGGCAAGAGATTTTCGTTTTATAGCGTGTGAGCCTCCCCACCACCCGGAAATAGAAACCGACAGAGTCACCATCACGCCTCCGAAATCGTGATTCTGGTTGAAGACATTATGATAGATCCATCCCGCTCCGACTGCGAGTCGGGGAAGGTTGCGCCCCACCTCTATCTTTTTCTCTATCTGCTTCGCCTCTACATTTTTCACGAGAAGTCTGTGATCGTTTGTCATAAGAAGCGCGTCTGACGAGGCTATATACAACTTCCCGGGATAATCAGGCATAGAGTCAGGCACCGAGCATACTATATCCACCCTTGCATCGGTACCAAGACCGACCTGCTGGGCTATAAGCATCTTCATAAGGTCGATACCGTTGTCAAGGTCTACAAGATCAGCCCGGTAACCGTTGCGTTTCAGCTCCACTTTCAGATAGTCGTTCATGGGCACCACCCCGGCATCAACAGCGGCTTTGACCTGCGCTCCGAGAGAGTCAAGCATGGTGATAGCGCTTTCCACAGTCTTTTTGGTGGTTTTAAGCGTTACAAGCTGCCAGTAGAGGGCTTCGGTCTGCAATACCACTTGGTCTGTGCTCTTGGCCTTGCGTATTCTTGCCACCTCCTCGCCCACCTTGGCAAGTTTGTTCCCGTTTATAATCTGCCCACCCATAAACACCGGCTGTACGGCCCACACTCCGGCTGCACGGCCCTTGTCAATGATACCGACAGTGAAGAGATCAAGCACATTGTATTGCAGGACGTCGTGGTTCGAACGAAATGCCGAGAACCCGCCAGAGACCTCGGGAAAATATTTTGTAAAGGCCTCTTTGCGTGTCTCTATCGCCGCACGAAGGTCGTTGTCAGCCGTATGTATCCCCGCATTATTGACGAGAGCCATCTGCTTGCACTTTTCAAGCGTGAACACAGAGTCCGTGCGCGCAACCTGTGCAACCGATGTGACGGACGACATCATTGCGACAAATATGACGGTATTTGATAATCGAGTCATTCTCATAGATCTGTCGTTTTAATCATAAAAGATGTGTTTCAAGCGGTTGCCCAAGCGGTTTGTCGGCCCCCTTTTGCCGTGACTTCATCATGCAGTAAGCAACCGGGATTACCGTGAGTATGAAAACCATGGTTACAGGAGTACCCCAGAATATCACAGCCCCCATAGGCTTCCAAAGGGCACTGTTCCCGGTCACCATCGGCAATACACCCATGGTTGCCGCAGCCGAAGTCAGAAAGATAGGACGCATCCTTCTTTTCGACGCGTTCAGCACGGCGTCACGCACTGTCTGCCCCTGATTTCTCAGCTCTTCGGCATAATCAATCAGCACGATGGCGTTTCGCACAAGTATACCCATAAGGGACACTATTCCAAGCACACATGTCAACGATAAAGATATATCCTGCACAATAAGGCCCATCGCCGCTCCCGGAAGGCACAAAAGAAGAGATATGAGAAGCAGCAGGGATGTATCGGACTTGGCATAGTGGAACAGAAGGATAAAGAAGATTACAGCCATGGCCATCCCCAGTCCTGACAGGATACCGGGCAATGTATCCATCGTGTTTTCCCATTCACCTCCACGAGCGATCTTTACCTGAGACGGCAGATCCATCTTTCCGATACTGTCCATAAGCGCCTCAGTGCGGTCTATGACGTTCACATTACGCTGCACCTCTGAGATAAGTGAGACTGTATATACACCGCTCTCATGTGTCAGCATACCGGGATGCCATTGAGGCGTGACTGTCGCAATCTGGCTCAGAGGCACACTCCCCGGCCCTATCACAGGCATAGGCTCCCCTTCCAGATCATCAGCGTTGCCACGGTCGGAACGGTCTGTTTTAAGTGTCACAGGAATACCATAATCACCTTCCCACACAGTGGCCACAGGCAATCCGGCGGAATATCTCAAAGCGAGAGTGGTCTCCATTATCAAGGAATTCAGCCCCAGGCGCTCCGACCGGGTCTTGTCTGGACTTACCAAGGCTGAGGCAAGCGGATTGCCGAGAGACGAACGCACATTTCTCAGTCCGGGGACATGCCGGGCTACGGAAACCACGGAATCAACGATATTTTGCAGGTCTGACGGAGCCAATCCCGAAAATTTAATCTGTATCGGATAATCGGCTGTCGAGTAACTGAGTTGTTTGAATCTCACGAATGCGTCCGGGAAATAGCTCTCATATTTCTCCGTATATTCGTCCAGCACATCTATTGTGGCATCATTGCTCTCGGTATTGACAATGAACTGGGCAAAATCAGGGCCTCCGACCTGGGGCGCGTATGTGGCCTGGAACCTTGGAGAGGAACACCCGTGAAACGATGCTATCGACACCACTCTGGGGTCTTTGGAGAGAATCCGTTCAAGAGAGTCGGCTACCATAGTCGTGCGTTCTACCGATGTGCCCTGAGGCATGGATATCTCCACGGCAAACTGGTTGCGTTCGGCAATGGGCATCAGCTGGAGAGGACGCGAGATGAAAAGCCAGCCTCCGGCCAAAGCACACAGCACACCGACCGCGATAGTGGTCTTAGGCCAAAGAAAGCACTTGTCTATGATCTTGTTATAGACATTCTGCATGGAGACGAAGAAACTGAACTTTTTCTTCCCCGACTCTATGGCCTCTCTTTGAAGTTTATAGATAGGTTTCTTGATGAGCCGGTACTGGATGAAAGGCACGAGCAACTCAGCGACAAGCAGCGACACAAACAGGATTATCGTCATTCCCCACGGAAAATCCGTGAGAAAGTCTCTGAACATACCTTTTATCGTAATAAGGAAAGGAAAGAATGTCACCGATATGGCGAGAGTGGCAGAGAAGATGGCCTTGAAAAATTCGGTTCCAGACCTCAGAGTCGCCGAATAGTGATCCATCCCCTCCGATATCAATTCCACATAGTCGTCTATAATCACCACGGAATTATCCACAATCATACCCAGCGTGACTATCAGACAGGCAAGGGTCACGGTGTTAAGCTCTATACCGAAAGCATAGAACAGACCGAGCGATATAAAGATGGCAATCGGTATCGTGGAGGCGGCTATAAGGGCCACGTTGAACGGAAGCAACAGCATTATGACCACCACGACCGCTATTATGGCTACGATCAGCTCCACAAGAAAATAGTTTACCGAATCGTTGACCACCACAGGCTGGTCTGTGATTTTGAACAAAGTGACACTTTCAGGAATCTCGTTCTTGAAAGCCTCTATCTGTCTGTCTACCTCCCTGCCCATTTCAACTATGTTATATCCTTCCTTCATCTGCACGCTGAGAAGTATGCATTTCTGGAAGTTGTTGGTGACATAGCTGTCAGGCTCCGGATATTCCCTCCTCACCTCCGCTATATCTCCGAGCCTGACGACACTGCCATCAGGAGTGGAAAGAACTATCATCCCGGCAATATCGGCAATGGAACCGGCAGAACTGCCTACTATTATCGGCTGTGTATAATGTCCGTCGCGCAAGGCGCCTCCCGTAGTCTTGAATCCCTGTGCCAGCAACGTGGCACCTACCGTGGTTTCGGAAAGAGCATAATGTTTTAACTTCTCAGGATTGAGATAGACGGCAAATTCCTCTTTCTGCGTGCCGCTGACACTCATAGTCCCTACACTCCCGACCGAACGAAGCCTGTCACGAAGCCTGTCCATATAGTCGCCAAGCTCCCGATATGTCTTGTCATCGCTCTGCATGGTTATAAGCAAGGCCGATGTGTCGCCGAAGCTGCTCAGGGTCTCCACGGCAAGCACACCCGGAGGGAGTGTGAGCTTCACCTTATCCATCCCTATCTTGAACTCATTCCAGAACGGCTTGGAGTCTTCTACGTTATCGTCAAGTTCGACAAACACTATGGCCATACCGGCTGTCACCCGGGAATGAGTCTTGGTCTTGTCCACCTGCTCATAGGAGAATATATAATCTTCAAGAGGTTTCAACACTTCCTCCTCTATCTGCTCCACAGTAGCACCCGGATAGGCAGCGGCTACCACACCCTCACGTATTGTGAAGGACGGAAACTCGTTCTTATCCATCTCTTTCAGAGCATAGATACCGAAGGCTATGAGGACGCATACAAGAAGAATCACTTCCTTCCTGTATTTCATTCCCGCCACTACCAATGCATTCGGACGGACGGGCGAACCGGGCTTGGGGTTGGATATATCTGATGCCATAATCTTGCCAGCTTATAATCAAGACTCTATTTCACGGTAGCCGAGACCTCGGTGCCGGTGCTTACCTTCTGCATACCGGCCACAATCACGCTGTCGCCACGGCTCAGACCGTTTTTCACCAACACTCCGTCTGATGAGAACTCGTCTGCCGTGACAAATTTCCTTACGGCCCTGCCGTCTTTGACCATCCACACAAACTGTCGGTTGTCAGATGCAAGGAGAACCGCCTGAGAGGGAAGTATGAAGGATGCGTCACGGGACTTCGTCCCTTCTTCTTTATCCTTAAAGACCTTTACTGAACCTATCATGCCCGGAAGTATCTTTCCGTCAGGGTTGGGAATACCGAACTTTACCGTGTATGACCGTGTCAACGGGTCGGCTACAACCCCCTTACGACTCAACCGGCCTTTCACTTCAAGACTGTCGAGAGCGTCAAACGTGACAGCGGCCATACAATCATCGCCAAAATCCGATATCTCGTCTTCCGATACCGATATGGCTATCTGCATGTCATCTATATTCACGATTCTCATAACAGGCTGTGCGGCTATAACAGTCTGTCCCTCGTCTGACAGTTTCTCCGATACATATCCCGCTATTGGCGAGTGTAACGACGCGTCACCCACAGCCCGCCGTCCAAGAGCCGCTGCATTCTCGGCCTGTTTGAGCTTGGACTGCACTTCCACCCACTTGATATCCGGCAGGGCATTGGCATCATGGAGTTTCTTCATACGCTGATAAGCGTCTCTTGCCTCTTCAAGCTCCGCCTGGGCTATATTGCTCGCATTGACAAGGCTCTCGCTTTTCACCTGTGCCAGCAACTGCCCCTTACCAACCTTCTGCCCCACTTTGACATATAGCTTCGTAATCGTTCCGGGCACCGAAAAGCTCACAATGGAGGATTGGTCAGAATCCACCGTCCCGGAATACACCTTGCCGGCATACCCGGAACCGCCCCCGTCCATGACGGCAACATCCACTTTGGCGGGAGCCATCAACGTAGCGGTATCCTTGTTCCTGCACCCGCTCAATACAGACAGTGACATCACTGTGGCCGACAATGCCGCCACAACGGACTTGGTTGAGTTGAAACGTATCATAACCAGATGAATATACAGATTCCTATTCTTCTTGACCGGGCCATATGCCACGGATATAGATTTAAACAAGCCCGGCAGTTGTTTGGTTTCCACTTTCAATCGCATTCATCAACAAAAGATTACCTGTAAGAGATATCCAAATGTCAGAAAACATCAACCCCCGGTATCATCTCGACACCGGGGGCTGTTGTTTCAGAATTTAGTGTGTTCTTAAAGTATTACATGATTACCTTTATGCCGTTTACTATATAGATACCGGCCGGAAGCTCGACAGAGTTTCTTCCCACTACGAGCGTGAGCGAAGCCACGCGTATGCCTCTGAGGTCATAGATGTCGAGGCTGCCTTCGGAGGCAGAGTCGATTATCATGAGAGAGCCAGAGCGGGAGATGGTGATATCACCGGCTGTAACAGCTTCAACATCCTTGATACCTGTGACAGGATCCTCGTTGCTGACGGCAAACGATGAAGGAGCGGAGCCATTGTTGGCCTTTATGTAGGCAGTGAAAGGATTAGTAGTACCGGGAGCCTCTGTATCGATCAGGCGGAACTCGCTGCCGGTCTCGTCAAGGGCATATTCTCCCTCGGCATAATCACGGACGGCATAGTTGCCGAACATCGAGAATTCCTTGCCGGAACGAACCATTGACTCGGTGGAGGGAGTGGTCTGCACATCAAAGTCGGCAGAAGTGAGATTGTCACCATCGGCCACTGTCTCCGTGGTCTTGCCTGTGGCTGTGAACAACACATCAGATGTGGCTGACTCAGCCGAAATAGCGGCACCGTTGATACGGATCATGTAGGGCACGTTAGCCTCTATAACCTCCTCGTCTGTGAGGGTCTCGGCTTCTGCATCAGCAAAAGAGCGGAGTGAGACGGAATTCTCACCTTCGGCACCGATTTTGAATGCCTGACCGCCAACTGTCATTGACGAAGGAGTAAAGGGAAGAACGAGACCAGTCCAGTTGTCATTCAGATTCTCGGTCTTGTGGCCTACGGGAACAGTGATTGAGATAGTCTTGTCGCCGAGGTTGAAGCTGCCGGGAGTATTGAAGGCATAGTCGGGCGAGAGAGTGATATCGCTCATGGCCTGACGGTTGCCGCTGGTGTTCAGAATCACATTGTACTTCTCGGTGAGCGCGATATTTGCATCCGATACAAAGATGAGACAGTTGGGGTTGATGCCGTTGAACGACTCATCATTGATACCGTTGGCGCGGGGAGCGCGACGGCGTGCCTCGGCAGGGGCAGAACTTGAACCGGCAATGGTGATGCTGGTGAGATTGTTACAACCCGAGAACGCATTGGCACCGATCTGATCCACAGATGTGAGTGAGACAGATTCGAGCTGCGAGCAGTTGTTGAACGCATCCTGACCAATGGTCGTCACATTGTCGGGGATCACGACGCTTGTCAGGCTCTCCATGCCTTCGAAAGCATTTGCGGGAATCTCGGTATTCTCCATTTCCGAAAGGTCAAGAGTTTCGAGATTGTTGAAATTGTCACGTATGGCATCAAATGCCTCAGGTGTCACCTCACCACCTACGCTTACTGTGGTGATGTCAGATGCGCTTTCGGAATCCACTGTAACTATATCCTCCGATGTGAGCTTCGCACCATCAGCCGGAACAAGTGTCACGTCAACAGTAACATCTCCTTGGAGATTGGCAACCGTGTAAACCCCGTTTTCATCGGGAGTGAGCACAGTCTCAGTAACTGTATATTCGGGATTGGCACCAATCTTGGTCATGACACGGCTTGTTGCCTTGACCTTAGGATCCATATTGTCCACTGTGGATTTAAGAACGAATCCATAGTCTTCTCCTTCCTTGAAGAGATTGGGTCTTGCACCAGAGTCTTGTACGAACAGGCTCATATCCACACCTCTCCATATATTCGATTCTTCCAAACCGACAAACTCAGGAGCCACTCCTTCCGGGAAATTGATATTGATGGCATAGTGGAACACCACATCTATTATGTGATCCTGCGGATACTTGGCAGAACCGGGCTGGTAGAATGGATCCGGATCCATCACGATATTGTGCTGACCATATTTGATATAACTTGATGTATATGTAACATCTTTGCCATTGTCATAGATCTTATATGCAACACCGGGACGACGGATATGGGCTGTTCTGCTCAAAGTACAGTTAGGAAGACCCAGTGATATGGAAGTAGCCTTACCAACTGGATACGGAATCTTGGTCAGAATAAACACACTTTCATTATAGTTGCATGCACGAGTAGGATCAATCTGGATATTGAAGAACACATCAGATGTCTTCTGACCCAAAGCGTTCCAATAGTTAGCCTTGCTGTAAGCGTCTTCGGCTCCTCTGGGAACTTCAAGAGTGATATTCGAGGCTGTCAGACCAAAGAAAGGGTCAGAGGAGGTCACCGGCGGCATAGAACCCTGCATAATGACCTTATTGAGCTTGACACAACCACTGAAAGCCTTATCTCCTACATATTCGACAGTGGCGGGAAGTGTGATAGTTGTGAGATTGAAGCAACGATAGAAAGCATCTTCCGATATCTTGGTAAGATTTGCAGGAAGAATAACGGATGTTAGAGCCGCTGTGGTAAAACCACTGGCAAAGGCATTGGTCGGGATGGCGTTGGCCTTGTCTCCGGCACCCTTGATGGTCACATCTGCAAGATCAAGATCCTTAATGGATGCCGCATTGTCGGCAAACACTTTGAAATCTGACGAAGAGATCTGTCCGATTACTTTCAGACGTGAGATATTAAGATCGGCTATCTTGGCTGCAAGCTCGCCTTCACGCACATTCACAACCTGATATGCACCTTCTCCGGCAGGGTTGACCTGTATAGCGATGTCAAGATCCTCGGTCACGGCCGGGATGGACAGGTTGGCGATAGCGACACCGCTGAACTTGACCACGCCGTTTACAGCGATGGAGATACGGTCAGCAACCGAAACGGGGGTAACCTTTATATTGAGAGGCATACCGTGGACAGCCTGGGTGACAGCGCCCTGTATGACAGCGCCCTGCACGGTAGAAGGCATGTTTACAGTATGGTATTTCACCTCGTTGCCAACAGCCTTGATACGGTCTGAGATACTGTCGTTTGCAGCGTTTACGAGGCGCCATGTCTTCTTATTATAAGAGGTGGCCACACGGACAAAGTTGCCTTCGCGCACCGACGCCTCTTTGACCTGACAAGAGAAATTGCAGGGAAGGTCTCCGTGGTTAGACGGGCTGTTGTTGATTATGGGAGAGATGAACTCCTTGATTCCGCCATCCTTGTCTGTAAGAACGGCAGCATAGAACATAGCGGCATCATCCGAAGGGATGGCAAGAGCATTGACACGTATGGAGAATGCCTTTCCGGGCACAACGTTTACCACCTCTGTCACGAGGCCGGCACCACCTTTCACACCTGTTATCTTCCATGTAGATTCACCGATAGTAGCCTCGGGTCTCTTGAAGTTGGTGTGGAGAAGGGTATTGGCATTGATTGTAGCCGTGAACTTGCCTGCTGCATCGGCATAGAGACGGGTGCTGTTTGCATAGACCTCCATTGTGGCATCGCCCCATGTATCATCGGTCTCAACAGTGAAGACGTATGACGAACCGGGTTCAACCACCGTACCCTCTGTCTCGGGTGTGATTTTCACACCGGGCACCTCTTGGAGAGCCACAGTATATGAAGTGGCGGCTACGGGATTTTCCTCTACGACATTCTTGAAGTCCTTCCAGTTATCTTTGGCCTGATATTTGGCAGCCGATCCGACGGGAACGACAAGCTTGGCCTTGGGAGTGCCTTGGAACACACACCAGTTGATCCATGCGGGATTGGCTCGACGTGAGATAACCTCTGAAAGGCTGCTGCAACCGAGGAATACATTGTATTCCCATGTTCCCACTGATGCAGGAATCTCGACCGATGTAAGACTTGTTCCGCAGAAACAGCCGTTTTTAAGGGTTGTAAGGTTTTTGGGCAACACAATCTCTTTAAGAGATCCATACCACTGGAAAGCCTTTGAAGGAATGGCGTTGGCGGGATTTGACCCGTTTGCCACGATATTTACACCAGATATGTCAAGACGGCTGAGCTTCATACGCTCGCGTATGAAATTGAAGTCATTGACATCGATAGAGCCATAGAGGGTGAGGTCTGTGATAGTACCAGACTCTGTTTCGCTGATAAGTGAAGAAAGGCCACCGGCTGTAACCCAGAGGTTGCGCTTGGCTACCACGTCAGAGGCGTTCTGGACTATCACGGCTATCTCTTGGTCAGAGTTGACATTAGAGATACGATAGTTATTGTTGGCATCGGGGCTGAGGATAAAACCGTTGGCCTTTACGGTGACAACCTTTTCGGGAGAAGAGGCGGCAACATTGAACGTGAAGTCACGACCCTTTATAACGGTATTGCCGTTGGGGCATGTGATATCGGCACCATCGACAGACGAGGGGATATTGAGTGTGAAGTAAGGGATATTGTTACCCTTTGCAGGCACGGTACCGATAACGAGAAGGTCGCCGGCAACAGGGAGCCACTGATCAGAGCCATTAGCCTTGGTCACGAGGCGGATGATATCTCCGTCACCGATAACAGCATCGGCTGGAACGGTGCAGGAAAAGTCAACATACTGACGTATTTGAAGCATTTGAAGACCGAATCCCTTGCCGTTGTCAAGAAGTTTCTTGAAAGCACCGTCGGCAGTGAAGAGGGCTATTGAGAGAGTTCCTGAATAATCCTCATTGGCGATATTCTTCAACGCACCGGCACGCACGGTAAACTTACCGCCGGGAACGAGGTCGGTGACATCGGTGGTCATACCTATCTGCTTGCCATCGCTTGTAAGGTGTATCGGCGACCACTCGGCAACAACCGATGCAGGACGGATATTGTAGACAATAGTGGTCTGGTCGTTAAAGCTGTAATTACGGCTTGCGGAAGGATTGAGAGCGTCCGAACGGAAATAACCGTTGGCAGTGCCACCCCAGCCCCAGTTAATGTGGAAATATGGTTCGCTGCCCATCATCTGATAGCCGTCGCAGACAAACGCGTGACCGGCCGAAACATCCTGACCACTGTAAAGCACGGGGCGGTCAGCATCAATCTCGCTGACAATGAGGGCATCCCATGAAGCCTTGTCCATCTCGGCACGTTTCTTGTAAGAGACGCCGGCATCATATCCGAAATAATTGATGAGGGCCGAAGGTACGCGAACCTCGAACGCGCTCGAACTTGACATGCCGAAGTCTGTCAATATGGACTGTGCGGCATGTGCAACAAGGGTTGACACGGCGTCAGCCTCGGCAGAGCTGTAACCACCGCGATAGTTGTCCTTGCGCATGTTAGTCCAGTCATACGACACATTGAAGTCGACGTCACCAATCGAGCCTGTACCTTTCGGGGGATACTCGTGGTAACGCATGATAGTGGCCATAGCCACACCAACGCAGCCGGTGAGACGGCGGTTGGGAATCTTGTCGTTGAACGGAGCTTCCTGGCTCCATTCAGCAGTGTTGATCATCTTCTCGGTAGCGGCTGCCGCTCTTGCCATACGGCGGGGCGCGCCATTGCTTGCAGGGGCGGAAGTGATATAACGGCCCATGTTTCCGAGCATTGAGGCAGCCGCTCCGGGCACCATGCCGGCATCATAGCTGTTCTCAAATGAGAATCCTATCACAGGCTCCACATTGTCATTGGCAGCGACAATGATGAAACCTTTTCCGTCAACGGCATTGAACACATAGTATTCAGCCTTGCCGAGGGCATTGGCGGAAGTGTGGACAAGTTTTAGATTTGACGCATTTGCAAGACGAGAACAATTACCCGCTGCAAAAAATTCTCCGGCGATCTTCCGCGCCTCATCGGCGCCAAGATCTTTCGCTGACATTCCCTGTGACAAAAACAGGGCAAGCACTGAAAAAATTAGCAATTTTAATGAGTGCACATACATAGCTTCTGTGACAATTTTTGTGATGAATGTGTTACTTTGGTTTATTATTTGATTTTCCGACTGCAAAGTTACACACAATATTATTAATATGTAATAATTACATTCATAATTTTATCCCGTTTACTTCCTACAAAAATCTCAATTTAGCACAAGATACTGTATATCAATCCATTTCAGACAAGCATATACGTGTTACAAAATTATTACAGATATTAATTGTAACATGACCGACCATACAGACTTATTAATAACCCAACAGACGTGAGACCGCATTGAAATTATTTTATAGGATTTAATCAAAGATTTAAATTTTTCACTATATTTGCAAAACAATAAAATTAAAAAAGAAACCTTTATGGCAATAAATCTACAAAAAGGACAGCGCATAGAGATCGGACTGCAAAAAGTAGGCGTAGGTCTCGGCTGGGATCCCAATACAAGCACAGGTTATGACTTTGACCTTGACGCTTCGGCTTTCATGCTCGGCGAGAACAAAAAACTTCCCGAAGACGAGTTCTTCGTGTTCTATAACAATCAAGTTTCTCCCGATAAAGCGGTAGAATCGTCAGGCGACGACCTCACAGGCGGCAACAGTGACGGAGGCGATGACGAGACACTCACCGTAGACCTCTCAAAGGTAGACCCCCGCATACAGGAGATTATCTTTACAGTCACCATCCACGAGGCCGAACAACGTCGCCAGAACTTCGGACAGGTGCACAATTCCTATATCCGTATATATAATGCCATCACTGACGAGGAAATAGCAAAATATGACCTTGACGAGGATTTCTCGATAGAGACAGCGGTGGAATTCGGACGACTTTACAAGCGCAACGGAGAATGGAAGTTCGAGGCCATGGGCAACGGTTTCAAAGGTGGTCTGCAATTCCTCGTTGACAAATACGTCGGATAACAAAACGCCGCAAAAAAACAACACGTATTGCAACCATAGCCTTCCATAGAACATTATATAGATTAAAACAAAAACATGATAAATCTTGAAAAAGGACAGCGTGTGGCTGTCGAGCTTCCACGTTTCACTATCGGCCTCGGCTGGGACACCAACCAGTCAAGCACAGGCGATGACTTCGATCTCGATGCCTCGGCATTCGTGCTCGGCGAGAACAAGAAGATTCTTGAAGACGAGTATTTCGTGTTCTACAACAATCTGAAATCACCTGACGGCGCCGTCGAACACACCGGCGACAACCTCACAGGCGAGGGAGAAGGTGATGACGAGAGCATCAGGATAGACCTCTCCAAGATAGACAGCCGTGCCACTGAAATATGTTTCGTGGTCACAATCCACAAGGCCGACGAGCGCCGTCAGAACTTCGGACAGGTGCGCAACGCCTTCATCCGCATCTACGATGCCTCTAACGGAGAGGAAATACTCCGTTACGACCTTGACGAGGACTTCTCCGTCGAGACAGCCGTGGAATTCGGACGGCTCTACAAGCGCAACGGACAATGGAAGTTCGAAGCCATCGGAACCGGGCAGAAGGCAGGACTTGCAGAATATCTCAACAAATACAACTAATCCCAACCAAACAATAAAAAACCTCACATCATGGCAATACGTCTTGAAAAAGGCCAGCGCATAAACCTTGAAAAAAGCAACGGCTCCAAACTAACAGAATTCTGTGTAGGCTGCAACTGGGGCGCCATCGTGAAAAAAGGCGGCTTCCTCGGACTCGGAAAGACAGTGCAGGATGTCGACCTCGACCTGAGCTGCGTAATGGTTGACGCAAACGGACGTCTCGTTGACCATATCTACTCTCCGCTATACCGCACAGACTTCCTCAGCCGATACGGAATGCCTCCTGGAAAACTCGACTCCAACGAACGCGCCCTCCACCACACAGGCGACGACCTTCAAGGAGACCGTGCAGGAGATGACGGACTCGACAACGAAATCATCACCGTAGATCTCTCACGTGTAAGTCCCGCCGTGGAGCAGATTTTCTTCTTCCTGAACAACTGTGGTGACGAAGACTTCTCACAGATACCCTATGCCTCAATCCGCATGTATGAGGGCACTCCCACCCGCGTCAAGGAAGTATTCGCATCATATGACGTAGCCGCCGAATCCAAATACCGTGGCATGACCGCCCTCGTCATGGGCAAACTCTACCGCCGCAACGGCGAATGGAAATTCTCGGCAATAGGCGACGCCTATCCAGATGCCAACATATGTGAGACAATAGGACGCATAATCACCAATTACGTCAAATAACCACAAATGAGAAGACTACCCGTTTATCTCCTTCTTGACTGTTCCGGCTCAATGTATGGCGAACCCATCGAGGCTGTCAAGAACGGCGTGCAGGTGCTTATCTCCACCCTGAGGCAAGACCCCTACGCTCTGGAAACCGCCTATCTCAGCATCATCACCTTTGACAGCGATGCAAAGCAGGTGACACCGCTGACAGAGCTGTCAGCCTTCCAGCAGCCGGCCATACAGGCAAGCGGATGCACGGCTCTCGGCGAGGCTCTGTCGCTACTGTCAAAAATGGCCGACCAGGAAGTAAGAAAGACAACGCCTGAAAAGAAAGGTGACTGGAAACCACTGGTATTCATAATGACAGACGGCGAACCGACCGATGACTTCAACAAGGGCCTTGCCGAATTCAAGAAACGCAAATGGGGCATGGTTGTAGCCTGTGCCGCCGGGGCTGGCGCCAATACCGACACCCTGAAAAAGATTACAGAGTGCGTGGTATCCCTCGACACCGCAGACAGTGCCACCATCAAGGCATTCTTCAAATGGGTGTCAGCCTCTGTCAGCTCCGGGAGCATGAAGGTAGAGGAGACAGGCGCCGAGGCCACAACCCTCAGCGAACTCCCGCCACCTCCACCGGAAGTAAACATCGTGGTATAGCCACACGCATACCAGCCACATGACAATAACAGACACGTTGAGCCGGGAAGCCCGTCACATATCCGGCGGCATCTCCGCCAACTTACAGTCTATTGTTGGAACTATTTTCTGAAAAACCAGAATGCGATGGCGGCACGGCATCCCCTGTGGACTTGCCGTGCCACCATTACAGTAAAAACAAATACTCTAAAAAACAGACCAATGAGACGTCTACCGGTATACCTGCTCATCGACACCTCCGGCTCCATGAGGGGAGAACCCATAGAGTCAGTAAAAGTGGGCCTTGAAGCGATGGTTTCAAGTCTGCGACAAGATCCTTTCGCTCTCGAATCAGTCAATATAAGCATCATCACCTTTGACAGGGAAGTCAGACAGATACTCCCCCTCACACCGCTTGACGAGTTGCAACTCCCCGAGATAACCACCCCGGAAAGCGGCCCTACACACACCGGACAGGCACTCAGACTCCTCTGCGAGAAAGTGGACAGCGAAGTGCGCCTCAGCACTCCCGAACAGAAAGGCGACTGGATGCCTCTCCTGTTCATAATGACCGACGGAAAGCCGTCAGACAGCCTGCTTTACAAGGAAATGATTCCCGAGATAAAGAAACGCCACTTCGCAAGCATTATAGCCTGTGCGGCCGGCATGAGCGCAAAGACCGAACCACTCAAAGAACTGACCGACGAGGTCTACTCGCTTGACACGGTTGACAGCACGGCTTTCAAGAAATTTTTCAAATGGGTCTCTGACTCCATCGGTGTCGGCAACCGCAGCATAGGCGCCACAGAAGACCTCGTCCTCCCCCCTCCCCCACCCGAAGTAAACGTAATCGTCTGAATGAACTGCAAATTAATAGGAAGCTTTGTCAAACACCTCGAAATAGAGTTATCGCAAGGCGAGGAATTCTATGCTGAGAGAGGTGCCGTCATATATATAGACGAAGGTCTTGACATGGACACCGAACTTTCAGGCAACTCCTTAGGCAAACTGCTCGGTTCGAAACTGTCAGGAGAGTCACTGTTCATAGTCCACGTCTACAACCCCACTCCACAGCCCCGGAAACTCGCAATCGGAAGCCACTCCGGGCTGACTCATTTCAAACTCAGCCATTCGGAGATAATCTGCCGCAAAGGAGCCTTCATGGCATCAAGCCGACGGGTGGACGTCTCCACCGTCCTCTCGATAACAGGACTTGTGGGAGGTATGGGCGCATTGCTCCAAAGAGTGAGAGGGGATGCCACAGTGTTCCTACAATCCTATGGAGACCCTGTAATCATCACCCTGACGCCCGGACAGAGCATCAGGATTGACGAAAATCATTTTCTGGCTCTCGAAGGTATACCCGAGAGCCGTATTTCAGCCAAGTGGTCAGCCCGGAACTTCCTCGGAGGAGAAGGTCTTAGCATGATTTCCGTGACAGGCCCAGGCAAAGTCTATCTAAATCCCTAACCCCACAAAAAAGCAGCCACCGTTTATGCGCAGACTACCAATATACTTCCTCATCGACGTGTCCGAGTCAATGGTAGGGACACCCGTCAGCCGTGTACAGGACGGCATGCGAACCATCATACAGAGTCTCAGGGTTGATCCCTACGCTCTTGAAACCGTCTTTGTATCCATTATAGCATTTGCAGGAAAAGCCGTCAGCCTTTCCCCGCTGACAGAGCTATACAAGTTCTATCCGCCCGAACTTCCGATAGGAGGAGGTACCTCGCTGGGCGCCGGGCTTGAATGCCTTATGCGCGACATAGACCTCTCCGTACACAAGACAACGGCAGAGACCAAGGGTGACTGGAAACCTATCATATTCCTATTCACTGACGGGAATCCGACCGACAGTTACGGCACGGCTTTCAGAAAGTGGAACGACCGTTACCGCCGCCACTGCAACCTTGTGGCGGTATCGATCGGAGACAATGTCAACACGGCTATTCTCGGTGAGATTACCGAGAACGTGCTGCTGCTTAAAGACACTGACGAAGAGTCATTCTCAAAATTCTTCAAATGGGTGACTGCCTCGATCAAGACATCAAGCATGTCCGTAAGCGAACAATCATCCGATGAGCTAAAACTCGCTCCGACATCAGGCATCAGCCTTGAAAAGGCCGACATCATACATCCGACAAAGGTTGACGAGAATTTCGCGGTACTCCACGGACGCTGCCAGACCACCGGCCAGGACTATCTTGTAAAATATGCCAAACGTCTCGAATCTCTCGGAGTGGAGGGTCTCGAACGATTCAGCGCACTGAGTTTCAGGCTTGTGGGAGCCTATCCTGTCAACGGTGCGAAATATGCCTCACTCTCAACCGACGGCTTAAAGAAAATCAATACTACCGAACTCATCGGCTCCCCGACATGCCCTTGTTGCGGCAACCAGCTCGGAGTGGTAGTCTGCGACTGCGGCAACATATTCTGCGTTGGCGAGAACAACCGCAACAGGTGTCCTTGGTGCGGAATGGAAGGCGAACTTGGCACCATAGCTCCCGGAGGAATGGATATAACACGCGGCATCGGATAACGACATGGACAGAAAACAACGTATCGCAAGCCGACACAACGGAACGACCTCCCGTCTAAACGAGTCAGCACTACGCCTTGACAGGGTCATGGAGCGGGCGGGCATCCCCTCCTCCCGCAAAGAAGAATTCCTGTCGTGGGCCATCGACTCATTATGGAAAAGTTTCAATGAAGAACGAATGAACAAGAGAATAGTCATAGAACAGGAAATAAAGAATCTCGGTATCAGACTCCCAAACGGAACCGTAGGCAAATACTACCAAGCCTCGTTCAGGCTCCCGTCTGAAAAAGTATCGCACGTGGAGATGACCGGCGCAGACGAACTCGGCCTCGTATTCGTGATGACCGAAGACGGCACCTGCATACTGTCAGGCAGACCGTCGAAAACCAATGATTTCAATCTTAAACTGCGCTTCCGAACCGAAGGATGGGCCGAAGGAGACCCGGTCTCCGAAATGGTCATCCCGGTCGCTTTCAACCCAAATCCGCGAGACCTGTGGAAAGACATTCCCACCGACCGCAACATACCGTATTACAAACCTGACAGCGAGAACGGATATCTGAAAGTAGAGTGCGGAGCTGACGGCTCGTCAAGAAAGGACATCGTGGCTGCCAGCCGGCGCGGACGAAGCCATGCCCAGGAAGGAAAGGCCCGGGATGACCATTTCAGACTATTCCACTGCGACGACTCTGACTGGTACATCATAGCCGTGGCCGACGGGGCCGGTTCGGCAAAATACTCGCGCAAAGGTTCATGGGTGGCATGTGATACAGTCGTCTCCCACTGCAAACAGCTCCTTCTGGACAACGCTCCGTTCGAGGAGGCTATCATGGCATACCATAATGACCGCCAAGACACGGACAAGCGCAACGCCCTCACACGCCACGTCTATGACATAGTCTTCAAAGGAGCGGTAAAAGCCCATGAAGCCGTCAGCCAGCTTGCCTCTCTTGACGAGACAACCAAACCAAAGGACTTCGCTACCACCCTGATGTTTGCCATCTGTAAAAAATACACTTTCGGATGGTTTATAGCCTCATTCTGGGTAGGAGACGGGGCTATGTGTATCTATGACGAAACAGCCGGAACAGCCAAACTCCTCGGCACACCTGACGAAGGTGAATTCTCAGGCCAGACCCGTTTCCTCACCATGCCCGAGGTGCTCCGTGAGAAAGACGCCGTAAGCAAGAGACTGCGCATGGCCATAGTCCCCGACTTCACAGCCCTGTTCCTCATGACCGACGGCGTCTCTGACCCCATGTTCGAGACAGACAGGAACCTCAACGACTATACCCGCTGGAAGGAATTCTACAACAAACTCAAAACAGGCTTCCCGGAGGATTCCATCGGAGGCGTAGACCTCTCTGACGACAACGAATCAGCCAAAGACCAGCTGCTTAGATGGCTGGACTTTTGGAGTCCCGGCAACCACGATGACCGTACAATAGCAATCCTTTACTAAATCCGTTGACCCATGGCCAAAACTATCAGGCTCACAGCCACTGACGGAAGTCCCGTCGAATTCGTTGACGAAGTCATAGGCAGCGGTGCCATGAAAGACGTCTATTTCAGCCCGGACAAAAAATATGTCGTTGGTTTCTTCCGCGAAAGGCAGGATGCCAATTCCAAAGACAGGCTCCAAAACATAGTCGGAAAATACCGTGAACGCATATTCGGACAGATAGGAGGCGATTATTGGGAAAACCTTTTCTGCTGGCCCACAAAACTCGTGGAATGGAACGGACGGCTCGGCATCGTATGTCCAGCCTATCAGAAACACTTCTTTTTCAGTGACGGGATGTTCAAGGGAAAGGAGAAGGAAGGAAAATGGTTCGCATCCGCCAAACTGCGCAACAAGTTCCTGAAACCTGACCAGAAAGGTACATGGCTTAGCCATTACCACATGTGCATACAGATAGCTCGTGCCGTCAGACGCCTCCATGCAGCCGGACTCGCCCACTCCGACCTCTCATACAAAAACGTCCTCGTTGACCCGCAGACAGGCAGGGCCGCCGTCATAGACTGTGACGGTCTTGTCGTTCCGGGCAAATATCCCCCCGACGTGGTGGGAACACCCGACTTCATCGCACCCGAAGTGCTCCAAACAAGGTCGCTGAAAATCGGTGATCCTGCCAAGAAGCTGCCAAGCATACAGACTGACCGCCACGCACTGGCCGTGCTCATATACATGTACCTTCTCTATCGCCACCCGCTACGAGGCGGGAAGGTCAACGACCTTGACGCTGCCAGAGACGAAGAGCTGTCCATGGGAGAGAAGGCTCTCTTCATCGAACATCCCACCGACAAGAGCAACCGCCCAAAGGTGGACAATCTGGCTCCGAGCGAACTGCCGCAGGGAGATGTCACAAAACTCCCCTACACCATCTGCGGCCCCTATCTCAAAGAGCTTTTTGACAGGGCCTTCATAGACGGACTGCACGACCCGTCCAAGCGCCCCACCGCCGATGAATGGGAACTGGCCCTCGTCAAGACCACCGACCTGATGCAGCCATGCCAAAACCCCGACTGCGAGGCTCACTGGTTCGTATTTGACAACTCCACAAAACCACGCTGCCCCTTCTGCGGAAAGGAATACCACGGCCAGCTGCCAGTGCTGAATCTGTATTACTCACCCTCCCACGGCAAGTTCCTGCCAGAGAACTACCGTCTGATGGTCTATGACAAACAGTCTCTCTACATGTGGCATGCCAACCGCTTCATCACACCCAACGAACGCACAAAACCAGAGGACAGGAAGCCTGTGGGAGACTTCCATTTCCACAACGGCAGATGGATACTCATCAACCGACGCCTCGGAGACATGTGGGATGTAACCGAACAACCAAAGCGCCAGATCAAGGCAGGCGAATATGTAGAGCTGACCGAAGGGCGCAAAATCCTCTTGTCAGGCGAGGACGGAGGACGCCTGATAGTGGTGCAGCTTGTCAATAACTAACCGGCCAGACAATAATCAAAAACATCTAAATAATGAACAACCCCAACAACATCAACTTTTCACCCCGTATCGCCAAAGGACTGGCATGGGGAGTTGCCGGCATCATCCTGCTTATAGTGGCCATGGCGTTCGTCAGACCATGGTATAACGTATGGTCTCAGGAGATGGAAGGCAAGGCTGAGTTTGCCAAGGCTGAGCAAAACCGAAAGATCAAGATCGAGGAGGCTAAGGCAAATCTTGAAGCCGAGAAACTCAACGCACAGGCGGAAATAGAGCGTGCCAAGGGTGCGGCTGAGGCAATCCGTATCGAAAACGGCTCGTTAACCCCCACATATATACAATATCTCTGGGTGCGCCAGCAGTCGAACCTAAGCGGAAAGACAGTCATCTACATCCCGACAGAGGCCAATCTTCCAATTCTCGAATCCACCAGAGCGCTCATCAACAACGAACAGGAATAAAATACAGAAAAACATTCAGAATACCGTATGAATAAAAACCAGCACTACAACGGCTTGACCGATGCAGAAGTATCAGAAAGCCGTAAACTCCACGGCGCCAACATCCTTACGCCGCCTGAAACAGATCCACTGTGGAAGAGGTTTCTCGAAAAGTTCGGAGATCCGCTCATAATCATCCTTATGATAGCCGGTGTCCTCTCCATAGGCATATCATGTTATGAATTCTGGGGTCTCGGACAAGGCGCCAACGTGTTTTTCGAACCTGTCGGCATCTTTATCGCCATACTGCTTGCAACGGGCCTTGCCTTCTACTTCGAGCTGAAAGCCGACAAGGAGTTCGCCCTCCTCAACCAGGTCAATGACGACGAGCCGGTACAAGTGATACGCAACGGCAATGCCATGCAGATAGCCCGAAAGGACGTTGTGGTAGGAGACATCGTGATTCTCAACACCGGCGAAGAGGTGCCTGCCGATGGCGAACTACTCGAAGCCGTCTCGCTCAATATCGACGAGTCTACACTCACGGGCGAACCGATGGCTCACAAAACCACTGACAAGGCCCTCTTTGACAAGGAAGCCACATTCCCCTCCGACCATGCCATGCGTGGCACCAAGGTGATGGAAGGACACGGCGTAATGCGCGTATTTGCCGTAGGTGACAAGACTGAGAACGGCAAAGTGTTCGAAGCCGCACAGATAGACGACAGCGTCAAGACACCGCTCAACGAACAGCTTGAAGGACTCGGCGACCTCATCACCAAGATATCCTATGGTTTTGCGACAGCCATAATCATAGGCCGCATAATCATGTATTTCGTTAACGTGGCCGACTTTGACTGGGTATCATTCATAGCCTACGTATTACAAACACTGATGATTGCCGTCACGCTTATCGTCGTGGCCGTCCCCGAGGGACTGCCAATGGCCGTGACCCTCTCGCTTGCCTACTCTATGAGGCGAATGCTCAAAACCAACAACCTTGTGCGCAAGATGCATGCCTGTGAGACAATGGGAGCCACAACCGTTATCTGTACCGACAAGACCGGCACACTGACCCAGAACCAGATGCAGGTCTATAAGACCAACTTCTTCGGCAACCCTTCTGACGATGTGCTCTATGAAGGAATCGCTGTCAATTCCACGGCTCAGCTCGACCTTTCAGGCGCAAAACCACAGGTTCTCGGCAACCCCACCGAGGGCGCGCTGCTCCTATGGCTAAAAGAACGCGGCATCAACTACATGGATTTAAAGGACAAGGCGACCCGTGTAGAGGAACTACCCTTCACCACCGAACGCAAATACATGGCCACCGTGGTGAAATCATCCACCGGCAAGACCATCCTGTATGTCAAGGGTGCTCCCGAAATCATATTCGGCATGTGCCGCAATACCGCCGGAGTCACCAAAGAGGAAATCGACGCCCGGCTGCTCGAATACCAGAACCAAGCCATGCGCACCCTTGGATTCGCATATCAGGAAATAGCCGAAGGTGACAAGACAATATCCGACAACAAGGTAGTGGCCGAAAATCTCACATTCCTCGGCATAGTGGCCATCTCAGACCCTGTGCGTGCCGATGTCCCCGATGCCGTACGCGAAGTGATCAACGCCGGAATCAAGGTGAAGATAGTCACCGGCGACACACCGGGCACAGCCAAAGAGATAGGTCGTCAGATAGGGCTGTGGAACGATTCTACCGACACCGACCGCGATATCATAACAGGCGTGGAATTCGCCGAACTATCTGATAGCCAGCTCCGCGAACGCGTGGGTGATCTTAAAATCATAGCCCGAGCCCGCCCCATGGACAAGAAAAGACTCGTTGAAGCCCTCCAAGCCAACAACGAGGTAGTAGCGGTAACCGGCGACGGAACCAACGACGCCCCCGCACTCAAAAGCGCACACGTGGGTCTGTCAATGGGCGACGGAACATCCGTAGCCAAGGAGGCATCAGACATCACCATCATTGACAACTCCTTCTCCTCAATAGGACGTGCCGTGATGTGGGGACGGTCACTCTTCCAGAACATCCAGCGCTTCATCCTGTTCCAGATGACCGTCAACGTAGCGGCATGTTTCATAGTGCTTGCCGGTGCATTCATGGGTATGGAATCACCCCTAACGGTGACACAGATGCTGTGGGTCAACCTCATCATGGATACCTTTGCCGCGATGGCACTCGCCTCGCTCCCGCCGTCGGCATCTGTCATGAACGACAGACCGCGCTCTCGACAGGCTTTCATAATCAACACCCCTATGTGGAAATCAATCATAGGAGTGGGTGGACTTTTCTTCCTCTTCCTCGTCGGACTGCTCTATTACTTCGAGCACACCGATATAACCTGCCTCACCCAGATCGGAAGCGTACCCATGCACGGCAACACCGGGCTGTCAGGTTATGAGCTGTCCCTGTTCTTCACCATATTCGTCTTCCTCCAATTCTGGAACATGTTCAACGCCCGCGCCTTCGAGACCGGTCGTTCGGCATTCCACTTCAAAGACTGCGGCGGCTTCCTGCTGATAGCCCTCTTCATCCTATTAGGCCAGATTGCCATCGTGACAATCGGAGGAGAGTTTTTCAGCGTAGAACCTCTCAAAATCATTGACTGGGTAATCATCATAGCCTCCACTTCCATAGTGTTATGGATAGGAGAGTTCCTAAGACTGTTCAGGAAATAACAAGACATCCGCACATCCATCCGAAAAAAGAGACAATCCCGGGATTGTCTCTTTTTTCATAGGCATAAATCATTGCAATATTCATAGTCACAACGTTTAAGTAAAATATTGTTAATATTTGCTAACCAATTAAAATTTTTACTCCGCACTCGTTAATAATTAGATGATAACTTTCATTAGTGGTGGAATTTTGATTAATTTTGCACTCTGAAAAAATCCAATAGTTACCGCATGTCTGACAACAAGAAAATCAAGACGGCCCTGGTGTCGGTCTTTCACAAGGACGGCTTGGAAGAAATCCTGGCCCTGCTCAATAACAACGGAGTAAAATTCCTCTCAACCGGCGGCACCCGCTCATTTATCGAAAGTCTCGGATACGAATGTGCGGCTGTGGAGGATCTCACAGGCTATCCCTCTATACTCGGAGGCCGCGTCAAGACACTCCATCCCAAAGTGTTCGGCGGTATACTCAACCGTCGTGACAACGCCGGAGACCGCGAACAGATTGCAAAATACGAAATTCCCGAGATTGACCTCGTCATCGTCGATCTCTATCCTTTCAGCGCCACGGTGGCATCAGGTGCTCCCGAGGCCGACATAATTGAAAAAATCGACATAGGCGGCATCTCTCTTATCCGTGGCGCGGCCAAGAACTATAAGGACGTGGTGATCGTAGCCTCAAAGGCTCAGTATGCCCCCCTCGCCGAAATGCTCCGCCGCAACGGTTCGGAGTCATCACTCGAAGAGCGTCGCTGGTTTGCCGGACAGGCTTTTGCCGTTTCATCAGGCTACGACTCCGACATCTACAACTACTTTGCCTCCACCGAGGTTGAAAGCCCCATACCATCATGCGAGGAGCTTCGCATAGCGTTTGATGACTCCAAGCCTATGCGCTATGGCGAGAACCCCCATCAGAAAGGCACATTCTACGGCAAGTTTGACGAGATGTTCGACCAACTCCACGGCAAGGAGATTTCATATAACAACCTTCTTGACATCGATGCCGCTGTCTGTCTCATCTCCGAATTTGGCACAGACACCCCCACTTTCGCCATCCTCAAACACAACAACGCCTGCGGTCTCGCGACACGTCCCACCATCGCAGAGGCATGGAAAGACGCTCTTGCAGGCGACCCTGTCAGCGCCTTCGGCGGCGTCCTTATCACCAACGGTACCGTTGACGCGACAGCCGCAGAGGAAATCAACAAAATCTTCTTCGAGGTGATCATAGCCCCCGACTATACATCCGAGGCCCTTGACATACTCAAACAGAAGAAAAACCGCATCATCCTCGTCCAGAAGACCCCGCTGACCACAACACGCCAGTTCCGCTCATGCCTCAACGGCGCCCTCGTCCAGGATCGTGACCTCAAAATCGAGACTCTTGACGACCTCAGACAGGTAACGACCCTCGCCGTCACTCCCGAACAGGCTTCTGACCTCCTGTTTGCCAACAAGATAGTAAAAAACTCCAAGAGCAACGCCATAGTTCTTGCCAAGGACAACATGCTTCTTGCCAGCGGCGTAGGACAGACTTCACGTGTGGACGCACTCAGGCACGCCATCGAGAAGGCCACATCGTTCGGTCTCGACCTCAACGGAGCCGTCATGGCTTCCGATGCCTTCTTCCCCTTCCCTGACTGCGTAGAAATCGCAGGCAAGGCCGGAATCAAGGCAGTGGTTCACCCCGGAGGCTCCATCCGCGACAACGAAAGCGTGGACTACTGCAACGCCAACGGCATCGCAATGGTGACCACCGGCTTCCGCCACTTCAAGCACTAAACACTCTCTCTAACAAAAGACAAGCACCTACTTAAACATGGGTATATTATCATTCACCAAGGAAATCGCCATTGACCTGGGCACGGCCAATACGATTATCATACACAACGACAAAATCGTCATTGACGAGCCTTCAATCGTGGCCATCGAAAAGCGAACAGGCAAGCTCAAAGCTGTCGGACGTCAGGCCAAGCTCATGCAGGGCAAGGAGAATGACGACATCGAGACAATCCGTCCGCTCCGCAAGGGTGTGATAGCCAACTTCAACGCCGCCGAGATGATGATACGCGGCCTCATAAAGAAGGCAAGCTCCAAAAGCAACTGGTTCTCACCCTCCATGAAGATGGTCGTAGGCATTCCCTCTGGTTCGACCGAGGTTGAGATACGCGCCGTGCGTGACTCTTCCGAACATGCCGGAGGTCGTGACGTCTACATGATCTACGAACCTATGGCAGCAGCTCTCGGTATAGGTATAGACGTCCTCGCACCACAGGGCAACATGATTGTAGACATAGGTGGCGGAACCACAGAGATCGCCGTCATCTCTCTCGGCGGTATCGTCTCCAACAAAAGCATACAGGTAGCCGGAGACGACCTCACTGACGACATCATGGAGCACATGAGCCGTGTGCACAATGTGAAAGTAGGCGAGCGTACAGCCGAACAGATCAAAATCCACGTAGGCTCCGCCCTGACCGAACTTGAAAATCCGCCGGAGGATTACATCGTCCACGGGCCAAACAAAATGACCGCGCTCCCCATGGAGGTGCCTGTAAGCTATCAGGAGATTTCACACTGTATAGAGAAATCAATCTCGCGCATCGAGGCAGCCGTGCTCCAAGCCCTTGACGAGACTCCGCCCGAACTCTACTCCGATATCGTCATGAACGGTATCTTCCTTGCCGGAGGCGGCGCAATGCTGCGAGGTCTTGACAAACGACTCACCGACAAGATCGGCATCCAGTTCCACATAGCCGAGGATCCGCTCCTTGCTGTTGCCAAGGGTACTGGCGTGGCGCTCAAAAACATCGAGACATTCTCGTTCCTCATACGCTGATTGATATTTTCCCGTAAGATACCACTGATGCGCCAGACAGCATGGACATGCTTCTGCAAGTCCGTGCCGTCTGGCACTCTTTTTAAAACCAAGGTTTCACGGTTTTATCCACCGATTACCACGTGAACGAGCTTCTTAAATTCATTGTAAAATACAGCAGTTGGTTCCTCTTCGTGCTCTACGTGGCGGCAAGCTGCGTATTGCTGTTTTCGAGCAATCCGTTCCAACACCATGTCTATCTGACATCAGCCAACATCATATCGTCCAATACATACCGTGCAGCCAATTCCGTCACTTCTTATTTCTCTCTCCGCGAGATAAACAAAGACCTCCAACGACGCAACAGCGATCTCGAACTTGAAATCTATCGTCTGAAAGAGATTATCCGAGACCAAGACCAGAAAGCCTATGCAGACACGATGACAGTAGACTCGGCACTCACACGCTATCACTTCATCATAGCCGATGTCATCAATAACTCCATAACCCGTTCTCACAACTATATCACGATAGAGAAAGGCCGTCTGGACGGCGTAGAACCTGAAATGGGTGTCATGGATCAGAACGGAATAGTAGGCATAGTCAACGTGGTCGGAGACCACACGGCACGACTCATCTCGATACTCAACCCATATCTGCGTCTGTCATGCAAGGTCAAGGGAGAGGCACAGGTAGGCTCGCTCGTATGGGACGGAAAGGATCCCGGGGAGGCAATACTCGAAGAGCTTCCGAAACACGCCAAGTTCGTCAAAGGAGACACGGTCGTGACAAGCGGTTACTCCTCTGTATTTCCCGAAGGCGTACCAATCGGAACGATAATGTCGGGAGAGAGAGACCGCGAGGACAACTTCTACACACTCCGTGTCAGACTTTTCACGGACTTCTCCACTCTATCCACAGTCCGCGTCATCCGTGACGATATGAAACAGGAATTGCAGACTGTGGAAAAGGAACTTGAAATCAAGGACAATTTCTGAGATTTAGCATCATGAGCAAGACCGTATTGCAATTCGTCATCCTGTCGCTGGTTCTGATTCTGGCCCAAGTGATTGTGTTCAATCACATCTGCCTCTTCAATGTGGCTGTGCCGATGGTGTTTATCTACGTCATCGTGCGCCTACCCATCACCATGAACGCCAACCAGGTGCTTACCATAAGTTTCTGTCTCGGCCTCATCGTAGACATATTCTCAGACACCCTCGGGATGAACGCCCTGTCATGCACCATTCTCGCCATGCTGCGCCGTCCCATACTGCGTCTATACGTCCCTCGCGAGGAAGATCTCACGCGTCCGGAACCATCACTTGAATCCCTTGGAACCGCCGTCTATCTCAAATATCTACTGACGATGACGCTCCTCTATTGCTCCCTCATCTTCCTTATTGAGTCGTTCACGTTTTTCAATCCTCTCCAACTGGCTCTGCGCGTAGTGTCAAGCACAGTCCTATCAATGCTCCTGATGCTCGGCGTGGACTCCCTAATGACTCCCCGAAGTGAGAAAAGACTATAATCTTGCCAAACGCCGCTATGTCATCGGCGGCTTCATCGTCATCATCGTCATCATCTATCTTGTCAGGCTATTCAACCTGCAAGTGGCTGATTCGAAATACAAGGAGTATGCTGACTCCAACGCCTTCCTCCGCAAGGCCGTCTATCCGTCACGCGGCATCATCTATGACCGCGACGGGCGTCTTGTCGTATACAACCAGCCGGCCTATGACGTGATGCTCATACCGCGCGACGTCAAGGACTTCGACACTATTGACTTCTGCAACGCAGTCGGGATCACACGCGACGAACTTGTAAAGCGATTTACCGACATGCGCGACAAGCGCAGAAATCCCGCCTATTCCTCCTATTCCCCACAACGGCTTCTCACCCATCTTACCGCCGAGGATTACGGACGCCTGCAAGAGAAACTATACCGTTTCCCCGGATTCTATATACAGAAACGCATACTCCGCGAGTATAACTACAAATCGGCAGCCAACGTTCTCGGCAATATACGCGAAGTCTCGCAAAAGGATATCGACCGCGACTCCTATTATAATCCCGGCGACTACATAGGCGACATAGGGGTGGAACACACCTATGAAGAATATCTCAGAGGCCACAAGGGTGCGGAAGTGCTCATGCGCGATGCCCTCGGACGCATACAGGGACGATATGAGGAAGGCGCGCTTGACCGTGACGCAGTGGCAGGGCGCAATATAAAGCTAAGTCTCAACATAGAGCTTCAACAGTATGCCGAGTCATTGATGGTCAACAAGAAGGGTGCCGTGGTGGCAATAGAGCCTTCAACAGGCGAGATACTGTGTCTTGTCTCGGCTCCAACCTATGATCCCTCGCTGCTGATAGGCCGCGAACGAGGCAACAATTACAACATGCTGATGAGGGATCTTGACAAGCCGCTGTTCAATCGTGCCATACAGGCTACCTACCCCCCCGGCTCGACTTTCAAGCCTACGCAGGGACTGATACTTCTCGAAGAAGGAATCATCACGACCGGCACTATGTTTCCTTGTGCCCACGGCTTCATATCGGGCGGCCTGAGGGTCGGATGTCACGGACACGGTTCGCCTCTGCCGCTAAAACCGGCTTTGCAGACCTCTTGCAACGCCTATTTCTGCTGGGGTTTCAAGGCCATGGTGGACAAACGCGGCAAATATGGATCCTCGGCAAATGCCTTTGACATATGGAAGAAACATATGGTATCAATGGGCTACGGCTACCGCCTCGGCATAGACCTACCCGGCGAATACCGTGGCTTCATCCCTAACGTCGACTTCTACAACAAGTGGTATGGCGCCGGTCATTGGAGTGCCAACACCATCATCTCGGTATCGATCGGACAGGGTGAGATTCTTGCAACCCCACTTCAAATCGCCAACCTTTCGGCCACTATCGCCAACCGAGGGCATTATATCACCCCTCACGTAGTCAAAGAGATACAGGACACCATAGTCCCGGCTGAATACCTCGAAGTACATACCCCGACAATAGCCTCTCACTGGTATAACGATATAGCCGAGGGTATGCGAATGGCTGTCACCGGCGGTACATGCCGCGTGGCCAACCTTCCCGACATCGAGGTGTGCGGAAAGACAGGAACCGCACAAAACCCACACGGACGAGACCACTCGGCCTTTATGGGATTCGCCCCGTATCACGACCCAAAAATCGCGGTGGCCGTATATGTCGAAAATGCCGGATTCGGTGCGACATTCGGCGTGCCGATAGGCGCCCTCGTAATAGAGAGATATCTCAAAGGGAGTATAGCTCCTGACCGCAAATATCTCGAAGAACGCATGTTGCAAAGCAACACAATCCAGTTTGCAGGAACCAAGAAACATTGACCGAACAGTGAGACAACAAGACGAAAAATCCTCATCCACCCTCCGCCACGTTGACTGGCTCACAGTGGTGCTCTACCTGCTTCTCGTCATGGCCGGGATGGTCAGCATCTACGCGGCCAGCTACGACTTCGACCATGCCAACATGCTTAGTTTCACGGAATTTTCGGGGAAACAGTTCCGATGGATAGGCCTGTCACTCGGACTGGGACTCGTCCTTCTGCTCATTGACGTGCGCGTCTACGAGAACTATGCCTATGTAATCTATGCCGGGTTGTTACTACTACTGCTGGTCACCATCTTCATAGCCCCGGACATCAAAGGATCGCGCTCATGGCTGGTAATAGGCCCGATGAGCCTGCAACCGGCCGAATTTGGCAAATTCGCAACCGCATTGTGTCTTGCCAAGTTATTTTCAAGCTACAACTTTGTACTCAATGCCTCGCGTGCCAACTATTACCGTGCACTTCTCATCATCTTTCTCCCGGTAATCCTCATCCTCGGGCAGAAGGAGACCGGCTCCGCGCTGGTCTACCTGTCACTCTTCTTCGTGCTATACCGCGAGGGAATGAGCGGGCTGACGCTGCTTGCGGCTTTCTGCGCGGTGGTGTTCTTTGTGGTGGAAGTGAAATTTACAGGCAGTATGATTGTCGGCATCCCGTCAGGACAGGCCTCGGTCTTCATAATGATAATGGTGCTGATAGTGGCAATGCTCGGTATCTACTGCAAACATTGGGAAGGGGCGAGAAACGTATTTCTGTGGTTTGCCGGTACCGGCGCCATTGTCGCCGCTCTTGAAATGTCAGGGGTAGCCGTGCCAGGACTGTTCTACTTCCTCGGAGTGATAGCTGTGGCGCTGGCCTACTGCATACTCCTTATGTTCAAGACCAAGGCCCGCAACCTCATCATCACGGTAGGTACGGCCACGGCTTCGATCATATTCATGTTCTCTGTCGACTATGCCTTCACATCCATCCTCCAACCCCACCAACAGATGCGAATCAAGGTGGCACTCGGCATCGAGGACGACCTGAGAGGAGCCGGATATAATGTCAACCAGTCAAAGATCGCCATCGGCTCGGGAGGGATGTTCGGCAAAGGTTTTCTGAACGGAACCCAGACAAAGCTCAAATATGTGCCCGAACAGCACACAGACTTTATCTACTGCACCATCGGCGAAGAGGAAGGATTCGTTGGGTCTGCGGCCGTGTTGCTGGTCTTCCTCATACTCATCCTGCGCATCCTTGCCATAGCCGAACGGCAGCCCACAGTGTTTGGCCGCGTATATGCATATTGCGTGGCAAGTTATCTGATATTCCATATAGCCATCAACATAGGTATGGTGATAGGCCTGTGCCCGGTCATCGGCATACCGCTCCCGTTTTTCAGCTATGGAGGCTCGTCGCTATGGGGCTTCACCTTCCTGCTCTTCATTCTCCTGCGCATCGATGCCTCACGACGGGAACGCTCGTTCTGACAAGGCCTTCTGTCAGGGCATGTGCAGACGACGTGGAAAGAGGAATACAACCGAAAGAGCCACCATCACCGCCAGCGCCCACGGGTAATAGAGATACGGGAAAGGAGCCGTAGGGGGTATGCCGGCAAGTGATGTCGCCAGAAGTGTCTGTGCACCATACGGAATGAGACACTGTACTATGCACGAGCATGAGTCAAGAAGGGAGGCGCTCTTGCGCGGGTCAACTCCGAAACGCTCCCCTATCTCGCGCGCTATCCCACCCACCGTGATTATGGCCACCGTATTGTTGGCCGTGCAGAGGTTGACCAGTCCCACAAGAAGGGCTATACAAGTCTGCGCCCCCCTCAGTCCTCTGACTCTTGAAGAGAGGCATTGCAGCAGGAACTGTATACCTCCCGAGGCTTTTATAATACCAAGCATGCCAGCAGCCAGAAGGGTAACTATAATAAGATTTCCAACCGAGTCAATGCCTGACCCCATGGCCCCGAAAAGCAATATGATATCGTGTCCCATAACCAAGCCGAACCCGAGGGAAGAAACAATCCCGGCCAGCAGCACTATCATCACGTTGATACCTTTGACGGCCAATACGAGAACAACCACATAAGGCAGTACGAGCCACGGGGAATGGCTCTTTGTGACAACCGTTGCGGAAGCCTCTGAACCTACAAACATGTATATGACGAGCGTGACGACTGCCGCAGGAAGCGCTATCCACAGATTTGCCTTGAACTTGTCAGCCATCCTGCACCCCTGCGAACGCGTGGCGGCTATGGTTGTATCAGAGATAAACGACAGATTGTCTCCGAAGAAAGCGCCACCAAGTACCACTGCCACATAGAAAGGCAGATTCCCTCCCGACATTCCGGCCATCTCTACGGCAAGTGGCGCAAGCGCGACCACCGTGCCTACCGAGGTACCGATGGAAAGAGAGATAAAGCATGAAGCGACAAACAGTCCCGGCACGATGAGACTGGGCGGAAAAAACCTTAACGCAAATTCCACAGTGGCATCAATCGAGCCTATATACTTCGCTACTGAGGCAAAAGCGCCGGCAAAGACAAAGACCCATACCATATACAGTATATTAGGATGGGCTGCCGCACGTGAGAAGACCTCTACACGGTTCGAGAGTGATCCGCCGTCACGATAGAGCAGAAGGCCCCACACCGATGCTACTACAAGGGCCACCGAAAGCGGCATCTTATAGAAATCCCCGATTATGACCGACACGACAAGATACATCACCATAAAAACCGCCATAGGGGAAAGCCCCATAAGGCCACGGGCGACAGAAACTTTCGACAATGGCACCGGCCCGTTCATATCAATTCTATTTTACGGTTCATAGGTACAAAATTACAACTTTTCGAGGATATTTCCCAACATTTATAAAGCAACTCCCGGAAAAGAAAGGTTCAGACAATAGGTCTGGTCTTTCTTTCCGAGAGTCGGTATAGTCTTCGCCGCAGGCAGAACTACATCTCCTTTACAGGAGGTTCTCCGGGACGGATAATCTCGGTAGTCAGCTCCTGAGCCTCCGGGGCGCGAGAGACGAATATCTCATCTCCGGGAACCACTGTGGCATCAATAATAAGCTCGGCCAAGGCATCTTCGAGATATTTCTGGATCGCACGCTTCAACGGACGTGCCCCGAACTGTGAGTCATAACCCTTGTCGGCCACAAAATCACGGGCCTCCGGCGTGATCGTGAGCTTGTAGCCAAGCTCCTCCACCCTGCGGCGGAATCCGGCAAGCTCTATCTCGATAATCTTGTATATCGCCTCCCGGTCAAGCGGGGAGAACATAACGATATCGTCTATGCGGTTGAGAAACTCAGGTGCGAATGCCTTGTTGAGCGCTTTCTGCAAGACTCCCTGTGACACCTCCTTGTCTTCGGCCGGGCGTGCATTGAAACCTATGCCGCCTCCGAAGTCTTTCAACTGGCGCGAACCGATGTTGGATGTCATTATTATAATAGTGTTCTTGAAATCCACACGCCGTCCCAGAGAATCAGTCAGACGCCCTTCGTCCATCACTTGGAGAAGAAGATTGAAGACATCAGGATGAGCCTTCTCTATCTCATCAAGAAGGACTATGGAATAAGGATGGCGGCGCACCTTTTCGGTGAGCTGTCCGCCCTCCTCGTAACCGACATATCCCGGAGGCGCACCGACAAGACGGGAGACAGTGAACTTCTCCATATACTCGCTCATATCTATGCGGATGAGCGAGTCCGTTGTATCAAACATGTATTCGGCGAGTTTCTTGGCCAGATGTGTCTTACCAACGCCTGTCGGGCCGAGGAAAAGAAAGGTACCTATGGGCTTGGAAGGGTCTTTAAGCCCTATCCGGTTTCGCTGGATAGCCTTTACAATCTTGTCTATGGCAGCATCCTGTCCTATAATCTGGCTTTTAAGCGCCGGATTCATCTCTTTAAGACGGCGCCCTTCGGCCTGTGCTATACGCTGGACGGGAACACCTGTCATCATAGCCACCACCTCGGCCACTTTATCCTCGTCAACAGTCTCACGCATGGTAGCAAGCTGCTCCTGCCATGACTTTGTGGCGGCATCAAGCTGCTGTTTCAGCTGCTGCTCACGATCTCGGTAGGCGGCTGCCTTCTCAAAATTCTGAGCCTGTGCGGCACGGAGTTTTTCAGACGAGGTCTCGTCAATCTCCTTTTCAAGCTTCTCGATAGCCTCCGGGACAGCTATGTTTGTGACATGCACACGCGAACCGGCCTCGTCAAGCGCGTCAATGGCTTTGTCTGGGAAATTGCGGTCGCTAACATAACGTTCGGTCAATGCCACACATGCATCAAGCGCGCCGGAGGTATATGTGACGTTATGATGTTCCTCATATTTGTCCTTGATATTGTCAAGTATAATCCGGGTCTCCTCACGAGAGGTAGGCTCCACCATGACTTTTTGGAAACGGCGTTCCAAAGCTCCGTCGTTTTCGATATTCTTTCGATATTCGTCAAGAGTTGTGGCGCCTATACACTGTATCTCGCCACGGGCGAGTGCCGGTTTCAGCAGGTTGGCCGCATCCATCGACCCTGCCGCGTTGCCGGCTCCCACTATGGTGTGAAGCTCGTCTATGAAAAGTATGATGTCACGGTTCTTGGCAAGCTCGTCAAGAATACCCTTTATGCGCTCCTCGAATTGGCCACGATACTTAGTCCCGGCCACTATCGAAGCCATGTCAAGCGAGACAACACGCTTGTCAAAGAGTATGCGCGAGACCATGCGCTTCACGATGCGCAGTGCAAGACCCTCGACAATTGCGGACTTACCCACACCAGGCTCTCCTATAAGCACGGGATTGTTCTTCTTGCGGCGAGACAGAATCTGCGCGAGGCGCTCGATTTCCACCTCACGGCCCACTACCGGATCAAGCCTCCCCTCCTCGGCGGCAAGTGTCATGTCGTTGCCATACTTGTCAAGCATGGGAGTGTCATTGCCGCGACGTCGGCCCGAAGACCGTTCGGAACGGCGTGTGTCGTTAGTCTCCCGTGACGACGGAGGAACAGGGCCGGGAGCACGGTCGTCATCATCCTCGTCGTCATCCTCGTCAGCATAACTCCCACCCATCGAAGGGGCCGTTCCGCCTGACTGGGTATTGAGAAGACGATAAAGACCCTCATACGTGATTCCGGCCCTACGGAAAGGATCCATGAACTCCGAGTTCTGGGCATCTGAATTATGGAAGATGGCGAGAAGTAGGTGGACAGCGTCAACCTCATTGCATTTAAGCATCCTTGCTTCAAGCACGCTAAGCTTTATTATACGGCTCGAAAGATCGCTGACGGCCACATCGGCCACACCGACCTGACCGGCATAGCCCTCCTCGGCCGCAGCATTGAGAAGGGCCGTGTCAAGGGTTTCGCGCAGCTGAACCACCGAGGTTCCCCGCGCCGAACGCTCCATAAGCCGTGCCGGCTCTGACTCTATATCTTTGAGAAGGGATAGTAAGAGATGTTCAGGCATGACATACCGGCTGTTGCAGCGGGCGGCCTGGACGGGAGAATCACTGACTATCTCCTTGAATTTCTGTGAATAAACTGTTTCCATCAATATGTTGTACCTTTCTTTGTCAGACGATATGGATACAAAGATAACAAAAAGCGTGCCAAAATTGTGCGGACATGACAAATTATTGTTAAGAATAGGTAAAAATAAAACTTTGACTGTCAACAGCATGTTAAAACTTAAAAAAACACCGCATTATGAATCATCTTATATTGCTCCGCCACGGTCAGAGCGAATGGAACCTTTCAAACCGTTTCACAGGATGGACTGACGTAGAACTGTCAGACAAAGGACGTCAGGAGGCCGCAGAAGCCGGGCGAAAGATACTCGCATCAGGAGTGATGCCGCGCTACTGCTTCACCTCTTATCTGAAACGTGCCATCCATACCCTTGACATAGCCCTTGACACCATGGGACGTGACTGGCTGCCCGTGGTCAAGGACTGGCATCTCAACGAGCGGCATTACGGTGCCCTCCAAGGGCTTGACAAGACCGACACTGCCAAAAAGTATGGTGACATACAGGTTCACATATGGCGCCGCAGTTATGACGTGGCTCCCCCGGAGCTTACCGCCGATGATCCGCGTTTTCCCGGACATGACGAGCGATACTCCTTTCTGACAGCTGACGAACTGCCGCTTGCCGAGTCTCTGGCAGACACGGTGGAACGGGTACGCCCCTGCTGGCAGGAATTAGTCATACCGGCTCTTCGGCTCTATGGAGACGTTCTCATCACAGCCCACGGCAACTCACTTCGCGCCCTCGTCATGACATTGCTCCATCTCAGTCCCGGGCAGATAGTCAGCGAGGAAATCCCTACCGGCACACCGCGCATAATCACACTTGACGACCGCCTGACTGTCACTGATGACAGATATATGTGATAAAACATAAGCTGACAGCACACACTAAAAGATAATCTATTGCATAGACGGAGGGTTTTGACTAACTTTGCGCTCACTATGGACGTTATCTACGAAGACAACCACATAATAATAGTCAACAAGGCCCCGGGCGAGATAGTCCAGGGCGACAAGACCGGCGATATCCCGCTTGTGGACTCCTTGAAAGAATGGATCAAGGAGAAATACTCCAAACCCGGAAACGTGTTCTGCGGACTCGTCCATCGTCTGGACAGACCCGTGGGAGGCATAGTGGTATTTGCCAAAACATCTAAGGCGCTCGCCAGAATGAACGAGATGTTCAGACTTGGCAAAGTCGAGAAGACCTATCTCGCCATCACCCGCAACCGCCCGGTAAAAGACACACTGCGCCTCACGGGCTACCTGACAAGCGTGGAGAAAACAAACAAAAGCTACATCTCTCCCTCTCCGAGAGACGGAGCCAAAGAGGCTGCCCTCAGTTACTGTTATCTCGGCAGTTCCGACCGATACCACCTGTTGGAGGTGCGCCTTGAAACGGGACGCAAACACCAGATACGCGTGCAGCTTGCCTCAATAGGATGTCCCGTCAAGGGTGACCTCAAATATGGCGACAAGCGCAGCAATCCCGATGGCTCCATCTCCCTGCGCGCACACCGCATAAAGTTCGAACACCCGGTATCGGGAAAGACAGTCGATGTCACCGCCCCACTTCCGTCAGACCCTCTCTGGCAGGCGTTTGCAACCGTTCTTGACAAGAATCATGAAGATTGACGTTGACGAGGTACTAAGGCTGAGAGCCCCCGGTTATTATCGGTTTATACCGCGATTTGCCGTCAGATATCTGGAAAAATTTATCTGCCAGGAACGCCTCAACGAACTTCTCAGCCACAACGAGCACCTTGACGGCGCCGACTTTGCCGAAGGGGTCATACGCGACCTGTCGGTTGACTACCGCGTAAACGGTGACACCGACATCCAGGAACGCAGAGTGATATTCGTGTCAAACCATCCACTTGGCGGCCTTGACGGACTCGTACTGGCCTCGGCAGTCAAAAATCTCTATGGCGGTGACGGAAGAATGAAGTTTGTCGTAAACGACCTGCTTACCTTCGTAGCACCTTTGCGTTCCATCTTCCTCGGCATCAACAAACATGGCGACCAGTCAAGAGACGCGGCGGCAATGCTTGACGAGGCATTCCGAGGCGACGACCCCATAGTGATGTTTCCTGCCGGACTGGTGTCACGCCGGCAGCCAGACGGAACCATAGCCGACCTAAGATGGCACAAAATGGTGGTAAACAAAGCCGTCACCTCACAGCGAGACATAATTCCCGTACATTTTAGCGGCGAGAATTCCAAGTTTTTTTATAATTTTGCACATCTGAGAACACGCCTCGGCCTGAAATTCAACATAGAGATGGTGAGACTTCCAGCAGAAATATTCCAACGCGAAGGTTCGACATTCACCATCACACTCGGACAGCCCGTCAGATGGAACACACTCAGCGGAGGCAGACACGCACAAGATGAAGCCGACCGTATCAGGGAGGCTGTCTACCGGCTCCGGCCATAAACACGAACCGGATTAAACGAACACCCATGAACCAACAGATTATCGACCCCATAGACACGTCGCTCATAGAAGCCGAACTCACCCAAGAACGTCTGCTGCGTCCCACCAACAAAGGCAACAATCTTATCTACGTGGTGGACGGCAGGGAATGTCCGTCCGTAATGCAGGAGGTGGGACGGCTCAGAGAGGAGTCATTCCGTGCAGCCGGAGGAGGCACAGGCAAAAGCACCGACATCGACGAATTCGACCTCATGACGCCGCCATGCCGCCAGCTTATAGTGTGGAGTCCCGAATACCGAATAATCCTTGGGGGATATCGCTTCATCCTCGGTGAGGATATTAGGTTTGACGAGTCAGGACGTCCGCGCATCGCCACGAGCCACATGTTTGATTTCTCGTCTGAGTTTATTGAAAAATACCTCCCGTCCACCATCGAGCTGGGAAGGTCTTTCGTGAGACTCGACTACCAGTCATCAAAGGCCGGAGCCAAAGCCCTCTTCGCCCTTGACAACCTTTGGGACGGGCTCGGGGCACTCACTGTCATCTACCCGCAGATAAAATATCTCTTCGGAAAGATGACAATGTATCCCGGCTACAACCGCGAATGCCGCGATATGATACTCTACTTCCTCCACAAACATTTCCCCGACCCTGACTGTCTTGTACGCCCCATACGCGCACTTGACACCGACATAGACACCTCTATGATGGAAAGACTCTTCACCGGCGGCACATTCAAAGAGGACTACAAGATTCTCAATCATGCCATCCGGGAGCACGGATTCAACATCCCTCCGCTTGTAAATTCCTACATGGGCCTGTCGCCAACGATGAAAATGTTCGGCACGGCCATCAATGACGAGTTCGGAGATGTGGAAGAAAGCGGCATATTCTTTGCCATCTCTGAAATTTTCGAAGAAAAAAAACGACGCCATATAGGTACATTCCAACCCAACAACCAATCATAATCAACGAAAACTAATGAAAAAAGAACGTATCCTCGTTACAGGAGGTACCGGCTACATAGGTTCGCACACCGTTGTAGAGCTACAAACTGCCGGTTATCCCGTGGTTATAATAGACAACCTCTCCAACTCAAATGCCGACGTTATTGACGGAATAGAGCGCATCACAGGAATCCGTCCCGACTTCGTAGAGGGTGATTGCACCGACATCGACACACTGCGCAAACTGTTTTCCGACTATCCCGATATCAAGGGCATAATAAACTTCGCAGCCTCAAAGGCCGTGGGGGAAAGTATGCACAAACCCATTCTTTATTACCGCAACAATCTCGGAACACTCCTAAACCTCCTTGACCTCATGGGCCCAGCCGGTGTGAAAGGCATTGTGTTCTCTTCGTCATGCACCGTCTATGGCGAACCAGACGAGAACCCGGTCACCGAGGCTGCACCTATCAAGAAAGCCACATCTCCCTACGGCAATACCAAGCAGATATCGGAAGAGATAATCACCGATGTCATCAACGCCGGCGCTCCTTTCAAGAGTGTGATATTGAGATATTTCAACCCTGTTGGCGCCCATCCCAGCGCAGAGATAGGCGAACTTCCGAACGGTGTCCCACAGAACCTCATTCCCTACCTCACGCAGACCGCCATAGGCATCCGCAAGGAGCTAAGCGTGTTCGGCAACGACTATGACACTCCTGACGGCTCATGTATCCGGGACTACATCAATGTCGTAGACCTCGCGCAGGCCCATGTGATAGCCGTTGAAAGAATGCTCAACGATGTGAGCGACAAAAAGATTGAAATATTCAATCTCGGCACAGGCAACGGAGTCTCGGTGCTCGAACTCATCCACACCTTCGAAGAATCCACCGGAGTGAAAGTGCCCCACAAGATAGTAGGACGCCGTGCCGGAGACATCGAGAAGGTATGGGCGAACCCGGCATTTGCCAACGAAGTCCTCGGATGGAAGGCGACTTCCACTCTCGCCGACACAATGCGTTCGGCATGGGCCTGGCAACAAAAACTGCGCGAACGCGGCATCATGTAACCATTTTTTTCATATATGAACACCACCAAAACAGGAGTACTCTTCGACCTTGACGGCGTCCTCGTCGACAGCGAAGGGGAGTACTCAGTATTCTGGGGTGGAATGGGAGACCGCTACGGCCTCCCATCCACCTTTTCAGCCGACATCAAGGGTACTACCCTCGGCGAGATACTATTGTCATTTCCGGAGAAAGACCGTGACGGAATAGTAAAGGCCCTACACGAATTCGAGGACAGGATGCTATACCCCGTCTATCCCGGGGTAATGGAGTTTCTGACAGAACTGCGTGCCAACGGAATCCCCTCTGCCATCGTAACAAGCAGTGACGATGTGAAAATGGGATTTCTGTTCTCACGCCACCCGGAGCTGAAAGATATGGTCGACTTTATAGTCACCGGCAGCATGGTCTCCAACAGCAAACCTCATCCCGAAGGATATCTGAAAGGGGCTGAACTAATCGGACGAGACCCCGCCGATTGCTTCGTGTTCGAAGATTCCATGCAGGGCCTTGAAGCCGGACGTCGTTCCGGGGCCACCGTCGTGGGAATAGCCACGACAAATCCACGCGAAAAAGTGGAAAAAACAGCCCACAAAACCATTGACGGCTTTGCGGGCTTTACATTGGACGACATGCTCGCTATTTCACGGCCTTAAAACTCATATCAAGGCCTTTGACCGAATGGGTCAGCGCTCCGACCGAGATATAGTCTACACCACATTCCCCGTATTCACGGAGTGTGTCGAGAGTGATACCTCCCGATGACTCTATTTCCACACGGCCGTCAATCAGTCTGACGGCCTCTCGTGTGCGCTCGGGGGTAAAGTTGTCAAGCATTATGCGGTCTACGCCGGCTTCAAGAGCCTCCTCTATCTCGGCGGTATTACGCACCTCCTGCTCTATTTTGAGATCCTTGCCATTGGCCTTACAGTAATCTCTGGCAGCCTGTACAGCCTGCCTGATACCTCCGGCAAAGTCCACATGGTTATCCTTGATCAGGATCATATCGAAAAGACCTATGCGATGGTTGCACCCGCCTCCGATACGGACAGCCTCTTTTTCGAGCATTCTCATGCCGGGTGTGGTCTTGCGCGTGTCAAGTACCTTGGTTTTAAGTCCGGCAAGACGCTGCTGGTATTTGTCGGTCTGCGTGGCAATACCGCTCATGCGCTGCATGATGTTGAGCATCACACGCTCGGTCTGCAACAACGAACGCACCTTTCCTTCCACCTCGAAAGCCACGTCGCCGGGCTTGACATGCGCTCCGTCCTCGATAAAGACTGTCATTTTCAGCGAAGGGTCAAATTTCTCAAACACCTTGCGGGCAATCTCGACACCTGCAAGTATACCTTCCTCCTTGATGATGAGGCGCTGACAACCGATCTCGCTCTCGGGGATGGTGGAAAGGGTTGTATGGTCTCCGTCACCCACATCCTCGGCAAAGGCCAGGGTGAGCAGGTCGTCTATAAGTTGGTCTTTTGTCTTCATTATAATATCTCTTGTTAATTCATGAAAATCGTTCTTGTGGTGGTGGGAAAGACTTCCACACCCTATATAGCCTCAGCGGTGGATGATTATGTCCGCAGGGTCAACCGATACGTACCCATGGAAGTGGTCACTATTCCCGATCTCAAAGCCACGCGCGGGCTGACAGAGGAAAACCAGAAACAGCGCGAGGGAACCGCGATATTATCAGCCCTCCAAGGGGGAGACCACGTGGTACTCCTTGACGAACGCGGTCGCGAGATGACCTCGCGCGAACTTGCCTTGGAGATTGACCGCAGAATGGTGCAGGGACTGAAACGGCTCGTATTCGTGGTCGGAGGCCCGTATGGCTTCTCAAAAGAAGTCTATGACCGTGGCGATGCCAGACTGTCATTATCAAGGATGACGTTCACCCACGAAATGGTAAGGCTCTTCTTCACCGAACAGATCTATCGTTCCATGACCATCCTGCGCGGTGAACCATACCACCATGATTAGGTGACAAGGAAGATGATATAGACAGCTATGAGGCCCAGCACGGCATATATGGCCATGCTTCGGAACATGAGACGCAGACGGCGCTCTCTCCGGGGAGACATCCATATATAGAGTCCCCCGGAGACGATTCCGAACAGGATAGCCGCGAATATCCAATATATGATGTCGCCCATCAGCCCGCGAGATTATTTCAGCTTCCCACCCTTGATGCCGCCTTTGGCGCCACCAGACAGAGAGAAGATGTTCTGGTCGTAGCTGACGGTCTTCTGTCCCTGCTCACGCTTGCGTTTGAGAGCAAGACGTACAAGACGATCCATCAGTTTGTCAAAAGACAATCCTGTCGCCTCCCAGAGATAAAATGAGAGAGAACCCGGGATTGTGTTTATCTCATTGACATATATCTCATCATTGTCATCGTCAATGATGAAGTCGATACGGCTTACTCCGTGACAGCCAAGCACACGGAATGTCTCTCCGGCAAGAAAGCGTATACGCTCGGTGACATCGGCTGGCAGATCGGCAGGAATCCTTTTCTGGGATGCCTGCATTCCCTTGGCCCCCTTTGTACCTCCCATATACTTGTCTTCATATGAGAGTATCTCGGCGCTCTTGATAGGCTCTTCGAGAACAGAACTTTCATACTCGTCACAGTCTCCGAGCACGGAACAGTTAATCTCTTTGAGGTTGTCAACCATATGCTCCACGATGATACGTGACGAGTATTTCTCAGCCACTTCTATTTTCTCGATAAGCTGCGCACGGTCGGCGGCTCGGCCAATGCCCACACTCGATCCGAGGTTGGCGGGCTTCACGATGGCAGGATAACCTATCCTCTCTTCAATCCGGGCTATTATATCGTCACGTTTCTTGAACCATTCCTTGTCAGTGAACCACACGTAGTCAAGCACCGGGACACCGCTTTCGCGCAGTACCATCTTCATGGTAATCTTGTCCATGCCGTTGGCGCTGGCAAGCGTGTTACACCCGGCATAAGGTATTCCGATGGTTTCGAGGACACCTTCGAAAATGCCGTCTTCGACATTTGATCCATGAAGCACGGGAATCACCACATCAAGCTTGGTAAGTATATCCGAACCAAAGATGGCTTTCTTCACACGATAGAGGTTGTAATCTCCGTAAGACGGCCTCATATAGACCTGCGTGCACTTTTCCATAAGCGCAGGGAGATCTCGATAGCCGGCTATGTCAAACAGGACATCGCCGGTATAATACTTCCCGTCCTTGCTTATATATATAGGGGTAACATCATATTTGTCACGGTCAATGGCATGCATGGCCTGATTCGCAGAAATCACCGAGATTTCATGCTCGGTGGAACGTCCGCCGAAAAAGACTCCGATATTGGTTTTCATTATATTGGATGATTGTTGTTCTATTTGAATGTATCAGGGAGATCGTTCTCATAGAGCACGGTATCCCCGTTTCCAAGAATCCCTGACAGCATGGACTGGGCCTCGGCGAACGTGTCGGCTGTACGTATTTCCACACCGGCGTCCGCCACGCTCTCAATGCCCGAGACTATGGCCTCCCGGTTGTAGTGGCCTACAACTATCGCCACATCGGCCGCCACGGCTATCTTTCGGCCGAACTCATGGTTCAGTTCCTCCTGTCTCTCACCCAGCTCTATCATTCCGGGGGTGACTATGACACGCTTGCCCGATTTCATCATGGACAGCACGTCAAGAGCCATCGCCGAACCTGCGGGATTGGAGTTGAATGCATCATCAATGATAGTGACTCCGCCGGGTGTCCGCTTCATATTGAGACGGTGTTCCACCTGCTCTATACGGCTGACGGCGTAACGGATTTTATCAACCGGCACTTCGAGATAGAGCGCCACTATGATAGCGGCCATGAGATTGGAGACATTGCACTCGCCCACGAGACGTGTGGAGAACTCATGACGTTCTCCTGCGGGGGTCACAAGGGTGAACAAGGTACCTTCGGGTGAATAAGTCAATTCTGAGGCCGTGAATCCGGCAGCCCCGGTATTGCCGACCGCATAACGGATACATTCAACATTCGCGACAGGGCGGTTGGCTACAAAGGGGAAGTCATCGTTTATGACAGCCATCCCGTCGGACGGAAGCGAATCGACAAGCTCGAACTTGGTACGCTGCACATTCTCAATTGTCTTGAAGGATTCGAGATGCTGCTCTCCCACGGCTGTCACTATACCTACCGATGGACGGACAAGGTCACATATTTCCTTGATGTCTCCCGGCTGCTTAGCCCCCATCTCCACGATGAACACCTCGTTATAGGGTTTAAGATATTCGCGTACAGTGCGGATGACACCCATAGTGGTATTATAACTCCCGGGGGTCATCATGACATCGAAATGTTCCGACAGGATGCGGTTAAGATAATGCTTTGTACTTGTCTTGCCATAGCTCCCGGTTATGCCTATCACCCTCAGGCCGGGCATGGAACGCAATATACGCTCCGCGTCTCGGTAATATCTGTTATTGATGCGCTTCTCCACGGGTCGCAGAATGATGTTGGCCGCAAGGGTGAAGAAATGAGAGAAACAATATACGGCAAGGGTGGCTATTGCCACATATTCGAGAGACAGACCTCGGGAAAGGCATATTCCCGAGACTCCGCCTATTACAGCCAGAGCAAGAATAATCATAACCGCAAATATACGCCGAGCCCTCGCCGTCATTACCAGCGGTTTCTTATACTTACTACCAGCAAGCTTGAAAATATTGACAATAGAGACAATAGCCACAAGATTTAACGAAACAAGTGGAACCGAGAGTGTGGAAAGCGAAGCCAGCACAACGGCGCCGGAGACGAGGCGCATCACCGAAGTGGTGTCCTGCGAGGTGGATAGCCAGCGGCTGTAACGCTCGTTACGATAGGAATTCTGCTGCAACATCATCAGGTCGCGGCGAAATTCCATCACAACGCCTATGAAGGCTATCACTATACCAACAAGACTGAAAATCAACATCTTTTCAAATCAATTATTTAGAAAACTTCTGAGCACGGCCTCGAAACCACGCGGATTGTCAAGAAAGCTGTAATGGCCGCAACCGGGAAAACTTACCAGACCGGCATCAGGGATAAGACGCTCCATCTTTTTGGCATCTGCAAGAGGGGTAGCGGAGTCATTCTCACCCCATATCAGCAACGTGGGAGCCTGTATGAGAGGCATACGGTCACAAAGATCCTCGTTGACCACCTTGGAAAGTATGCGGCGCATCATAGGCGAGGCCGAAGCATAGTCGCTCGACCCGGCCTTGGAGCGCCGCACGTCAAGACGACGCTCTGCCTCGTCACGTCCATATACGAGATACATAAACCTCTTGATGAGTTTGAACGAATAGACCTTGAAATAATACCTGAATTTTCGTCGTGGCTTTACACCTGCCGCATCCACAAGGACAAGCCTGTCAACCTCTGGATGTCGCGAGGTAAAAAGGATGCCGACACGTCCGCCGAACGAATGGCCTAACAGTGAAAAGCCTGAGAGTCCCAGTTCGCCCACAAATCGTTCCATCAGGGAGGTGTATTGTTCCACACCCCAAACGCCGACAGGTTCGGGAGAACCTCCAAAACCGGGAAAATCCACATTGATGACACGATAGCCGCAGCCAAGAGCAACCCTCTCAACAGAGGCAAGCGTGGTATGGTCGCATCCCCATCCGTGCATGAGGATAATAGTACGCGGCCCGTCTCCGTTGTCGGTATAATGCAGCCGTTGTCCGTCAAGTGAGATATCCTTATCCATTCATCTGTATTATCAATCGGCAAAATTAGAAAAATCCACCGATATAAACAAATGAAAAAAAGAGTGTGCCTGAATTGAAAGAGCAACACTCGGCTCTTGCAATACAGGCACACTCTCTTTTCTTACTGGCGGAAATCAGTCAACCTTGTAGAGAGCTACCTCGGCGGGCTTGAACGAGGCTATGAAGCCGGCATGCTTCTCGACTTCGGCTTGGGCGAGATTGGCATAAATCTCGGCAGACCGTGCGAACGAATCGTTGCGGTCGGCATCAAGCAGGAGAAGATAGCTCATCACCGTCACCCCTGCCATCTCTACGAGACGGCGTGCCATAAAGTCGGCATATGCCTGATCCTCGACAGCTCCGACAGCCTCGACAGCCTTGGCATAGGTCTCGGTCATGACTGCAAGCCTGTCTTTGAGAGCCTGCAATTCGGGCTTGACATCTACGGACTGGTATTCACGGATAAGTCCGAGATAGGTGCCGGTGGTGACATGGCGTATCGCGGCAACTACCTGCAACTGGGTGGTACCCTCGTAGATAGAGGTAATACGTGCGTCACGGTAGAGACGCTCACAGGCATAGTCCTTCATGAAGCCCGAGCCACCGTGTATCTGTATACAGTCATAGGCGTTCTGGTTGCAATACTCGCTACCCATTCCCTTTGCAAGAGGTGTGAGAGAGTCGGCCAGACGGCTGTAACGCTTTGACTCCTTGCGTTCATCGGGAGTGAGAGAACGTTCTTTGGCGATATCGTCATAAATCTTGTAGACATCCACAAAACGTGCGCACTCATACAGTAACGAGCGGGATGCATCGAGCTTGGCCTTCATGACTGAAAGCATCTCATAGACAGCGGGGAACTCGATGATGGCCTTGCCGAACTGCTTACGGTCACGGGCATAAGAAAGAGCCTCGCGATAGGCAAGCTCGCTGACACCGACACTCTGTGCGGCAATGCCGAGACGGGCGCCGTTCATAAGGGCCATCACATACTTGATAAGACCGAGTCGACGGCTGCCGCATAGTTCGGCCTTGGCGTCTTTATAGGTAAGCTCGCATGTGGGAGAGCCTTTGATGCCCATCTTGTTCTCGATACGGCGGACATTGACACCGCCGTCACGCTTGTCATAGATGAACATCGAGAGACCGCGTCCGTCCTTGGTACCTGCCTCTGAACGGGCGAGTACGAGGTGGATGTCACTGTCACCGTTGGTGATGAACCTCTTCACACCATTGAGACGCCATGTGCCATCGGGCTGCTCGGTGGCTTTGAGCATCACGCTTTGGAGGTCAGAGCCGGCATCAGGCTCGGTGAGATCCATAGACATGGTCTCGCCCTGGCATACGCGGGAGATGAAGCGCTGCTTCTGATCCTCGTCAGCAAACTCATAGATAGTTTCCGCACAGTCTTGAAGCCCCCATAGGTTCTCAAAACCTGTGTCGGCACGGCTGACGATGTCGGCAGCCATAATATAGGGTGTGATAGGGAAGTTCAGACCGCCGTAACGACGCGGCATAGCCATGCCCATGAGTCCGGCCTTACGACACGCATCAATGTTTTCCTGAGTGGCGGGGGCGTATGTGACACGTCCGTCGGCCACGGAAGGCCCGTCGTGGTCAACGCTCTCGGCATTAGGTGCGATTATGTCACCACATATCTCGCCTACGATTTCGAGCACCTTGTCATAGCTGTCCTGCGCGTCCTCATAATCGAGGGGGGCGTAGTCAAACTTTTCGGCGTCTGTATAATTACGCTCTTTCAAAGCCACGATCTTCTCCATCAGCGGATGGGTGAGATGGTGCTTGAGATCGGGATTGTCAGTATAGAAGTTAGCCATTTTGGAGGTGCTGTTATTTGGAGTTCTTCTTGTAGTATTTGATCAACTTGGGTACGACGTCCTCCATATTGCCTGTAATCACATAGTCGGCAATCGTGTTGATGGGGGCTGCGGGATCGTTGTTGATTGATATGATGATGGAGCTGTCCTGCATACCGGCAATATGCTGGATCTGGCCGGAGATGCCACATGCTATGTAGAGTTTGGGACGGACTGTGACACCTGTTTGTCCTATCTGGCGTGCATGTTCTGTGAAACCGGCATCGACAGCGGCGCGCGAGGCTCCCACCTCGGCCCCGAGTGTGTCGGCAAGCTCGTGAAGCAGCTGGAAGTTTTCCTTTGAACCCACACCGTATCCTCCGGCCACGATAATCGGAGAGTTCTTAATGTTTATCTTGGATTGCTCGATATGGCGGTCAAGTATATCGACAACGAAATCGGCATCATCTACATATTTCTTTGCGTCAAGCTCGACAACCTCACCCTTATGGGCAGGATCGAAGACTTCGCGCTTCATCACACCCTCTCTCACGGTAGCCATCTGGGGACGGCACTCAGGGTTTACGATGGTGGCCACGATGTTGCCACCGAAGGCAGGACGGATTTGAAGAAGAAGATCCTTGTACTCCTTGCCTGTCTTCGGGTCTGTATGGTCACCGATTTCAAGTGCGGTACAGTCGGCCGTCAGACCGCTGTGGAGGCATGAGCTGACACGCGGCCCGAGGTCGCGACCTATACAGGTGGCCCCCATAAGGCATATCTGCGGCTTTATCTCGCGGAAAAGATTGATAAGCACAGCCGCGTGCGGATTGGAGGTATAGGGGGAAAGACGTTTGTCGGCCACCTTATAGAGCAGGTCTACGCCATAGGGAAATACCTGTTCCTCGATGCCTTCGAGCTTGTCACCGAGAATGACGGCTTCAAGCTTCACACCCAGACGAGAGGCGAGTACACGGCCCTTGGTCAGGAGTTCGAGGCTGACATCGGCCACACGGCCGGCCTCATGCTCAAGATATACTATCAAATTGTTCTGGTCCATAGGGCTTATCCGATTGTATGGTTGGCAATAAGTTCTTTCACGAGATCCTCTATGCACGCATCGCTGCCGTCAAGGACACGACAGTCCTTGGCTGTGAAGACCACGTTCTCAATGGCTTTGACCTTTGTGGGGGAACCGGCGAGACCCACCTGTGCGGGATCAGCCTCGACATAGGCGGCACTCCACTCTTGGAGATTGAGATAAGGACGCTTTTCAAGCAGGGCCTTGCGCTCGTCAGAAAGCTTTGCAGCCTCGCTGGGGGATACCGCATATTTGTATTTCTGCACCCTCATCGCATTGCGGGGACGGCAGGGAGCGGCTGAACCGTTGACAGTCACGACGCAAGGAAGAGGAGCCTTGACGGTTTCAACACCGTTTTCGAGACGGCGTTTGACGGTGACAAAACCGTCACGAAGGTCAAGAATCTCTTCGGCATATGTTACCTGCGGGATTCCGAGCTTTTCGGCTATCTGGGGGCCCACCTGGGCTGTGTCGCCATCGATGGCCTGACGTCCGCCGAGGATGATGTCATAGTTGCCGAACTTCTTTACGGCCTGAGCGAGGGAATAGGAGGTGGCGAGGGTATCGGCACCGCCAAGTACACGGTCTGTAAGCACGATGCCGGAGTCGGCACCACGATAGATGGCTTCACGGATGATTTCGGATGCACGCGGAAGACCCATGGTGAGGAGCGTTACTGTCGAGCCGGGATTGGCGTCTTTGAGACGCAGAGCCTGTTCGAGCGCGTTGAGGTCTTCGGGGTTGAAGATGGCCGGCAACGCAGCACGGTTGATGGTGCCGTCCTCTTTCATTGCATCTTTGCCCACGTTGCGGGTGTCAGGAACCTGCTTGGCGAGCACGATGATGTTAAGACTCATTAGTTATTAAGATTTATAAGTAAGAATTGTTAATGACTGGTGATGTATGAGGAGTGGAAAATAGTAACGACAAATTTACCAATTCCCAAGAGAAAAAGTAAATTTGTCGTGTGAATTAATGTGAAACGTGCTCCTCTACCCACTTCCGGGCATTGATGAAGGCATCAATCCACGGTGTAACCTTGTCAGAGGTGCGGCTTGCGGGATAGAAGCCACACTGCCATGGGAATATGGCTCTTTCAAGGTGGGGCATCATTGCAAGGTGGCGCCCGTCATCAGAACAGATTCCGGCCACAGAGCACCGTGAGCCGTTGGGGTTGGCGGGATAGGAGTTGTAGGCATACTTGGCCACTACGTTATAGTTGTCCATCGACATGGGAAGATGGAATTTGCCCTCGCCATGGGCAACCCATATGCCGAGCTTGGAGCCGGACAGAGAGCCAAGCATCACGGAATTGTTGGCAGGTATGTTGACACCGATGAACTGGGACTCGAACTTGTGTGAGTCGTTGTGGAGCATCATCGTCTTCTTGGGATGGGACGGGTTGATGAGATTAAGCTCTATCATGAGCTGGCAACCGTTGCATATGCCCAAAGAGAGAGTGTCCTCACGCTTGTAGAAGTTTTCGAGCGCACGGCGGGCGTTGTCGTTGTAACGGAAGCCTGATGCCCAGCCCTTGGCCGATCCGAGTACGTCACTGTTGGAGAATCCTCCGCAGAAGACTATCATGTTGACGTCTTCAAGATTCTCGCGCCCGCTCATAAGGTCGGTCATATGTACGTCCTTGACATCAAATCCGGCAAGATAAAGCGAATATGCCATCTCGCGGTCGCCGTTCACGCCTTTCTCGCGGATGATTGCCGCACGCACACGTCCATCGCCATGCCCCTCACGACGCAGTGCTATGCCGCGTGATTCGAGTTTGCCGTCAAATCCTGAGGGGAAACGATAACGGATGGGCTGCTTCTTGTAGTTTTCAAAGCGGGCCTTAGCACATTTCTCTCCGCTCTGGATCGAGTCCATGAGATAGCTTGTATGCATCCATACATCGCGAAGGTGGTCTATGCCCATGAGACGCTGGGTGCCGTTATGGTTGATTATGAGGGTACGTTCGGCCGTAGGTGCTCCGATATGGTGGAATCTCACACCGGCAGCCGTCAGGATGGCATCGACCTTTTCAATCTTGGCCGCGTCAACCTGTGCGACAAGGGCCGGATTCTCGGCAAAAAGAACCTTTACAAGATCTTTCTCTCCGAACACGTTGGCATCAAGCTCTATGCCGCCGTTGACATTGGCAAATGTCATTTCAAGAAGCGTGGTCACAAGACCGCCGGCCGAAACGTCGTGTGCCGCAAGGAGCAGACCTTTCTTTACGAGTTGCTGCACAGCCTCGAATGTATTTACGAAATAGGCCGGATCGGCAACAGTCGGAGCCTCTGCACCAAGTTTGCCGAGCGACTGAGCGAAGGCCGAACCGCCGAGACGGAGGTCGTCAGCCGAGAAGTCTATATAATATAGTATAGAGGATTTGGCACGAAGCACTGGGGACAGGGTCTTGCGGACATCGCTCACCTCGCCGGCGGCAGAGATGATCACCGTACCGGGTGCATACACCTTGTCATCCCCGTATTTCTGGGTCATCGACAATGAATCCTTGCCCGTGGGAATATTGACACCTATCGCGCAGGCAAAGTCGCTGCAAGCCTCGACCGCACGGTAAAGAGCTGCATCCTCACCCGGATTCTTGCAAGGCCACATCCAGTTGGCGCTAAGCGAAAGGCTCTTTATACCGTCGGCAAGAGGGGTTGTGACTATATTGGTCAGAGCCTCGGCCACTGCCACTACGGAACCCTTGGCGGAGTCAATCAGTGCCACCTGGGGAGCATGGCCGATAGAGGTGGCGATACCCTTTGTGCCGGAATAGTCGAGAGCCACGACTCCGCAGTCACTCAGCGGGAGCTGTATCTCGCCCTGACACTGCTGACGGGCAATCTTGCCGGTAATAGAGCGGTCAACCTTATTGGTAAGCCAGTCCTTGGAAGCCACGGCTTCAAGGGCGATGGTGTCTGACACATATTTTTCAATCTCGCGCTCATCATACCTCAGGTCTGAATAGGAAGTCTTTACTGTGGTATCAGTAAGAGTTGTCTTGGGAGAGGATCCGAACATGTCACTCATGGCAAGGTCTATGGGCTTGACACCGTCCTTCTGTTCGAAAACGAAACGGTGGTCGCCGGTTGTCTCGCCAACAACATACATCGGGGCACGCTCACGGTCGGCAATGGCCCTGACGTAGCCAAGATCCTCCTTACGGAGAACCATGCCCATTCTCTCCTGGCTCTCGTTGCCCACAATCTCCTTTGACGAAAGAGTCTTGTCTCCGACAGGCAGAGCGTCAATCTCAATCTTGCCGCCTGTTTCCTCTACAAGTTCAGAGAGGGCGTTGAGATGTCCTCCCGCACCATGGTCATGTATAGACACGATGGGGTTGTCATCATTCTCGGCAAGAGCGCGGATTACGTTTGACACTCGCTTCTGCATCTCGGGATTGGCACGCTGGACTGCGTTAAGCTCGATGCCGGAGGCATACTGGCCGGTCTCCACGGAAGAAACAGCACCGCCGCCCATACCGATACGATAGTTGTCGCCACCCATGACGACTACGGCCTCACCGGCTTCGGGAACACCCTTGATGGCATCTTTGGCAGCAGCATAACCGACACCGCCGGCAAGCATGATCACCTTGTCGTAGGCATACATCTTGCCGTTCTCGTCATGTTCGAACGTGAGAAGGGAACCACATATCAGAGGCTGGCCGAACTTGTTGCCGAAATCTGACGCACCGTTTGAAGCCTTGATCAAAATCTCGGCCGGTGTCTGGTAAAGCCATGCGCGGGGATTCATCATCAGTTCCCACGGATGCCATCCGAGACGGGGATATGATGTCATGTACACGGCTGTGCCTGCAAGCGGCAGAGACGCACGTCCGCCGCCGAGACGGTCTCGGATCTCGCCTCCGCTGCCGGTGGCAGCCCCGTTGAAAGGCTCTACCGTGGTCGGGAAGTTATGGGTCTCGGCTTTTAGCGAGAGTACCGTAGGAAGGTCGCGCACCTCGAAATAGTCAGGACGGTCAGGATGTGTGGGATAGAACTGGGCCACGGTGGGGCCTTCGACAAAAGCCACATTGTCCTTGTATGCCGAGACAAGCTTGCCGGGATTGACCTGAGAGGTCTTCTTTATAAGTTTGAAAAGCGACAAGGGTTTCTCCTCGCCGTCGATGACGAACGAACCATTGAATATCTTGTGACGGCAGTGCTCGCTGTTGACCTGCGAGAAGCCGAACACCTCACTGTCAGTGAGAGGACGGCCCAGACGCTCGGCCAGACCTCTGAGATATTCCTCCTCCTCGACGGAGAGAGCAAGACCCTCGCGCTTGTTGTATTCGGTAATGTCGCTGATATACTCTATGGCCGCAGCCTGGCCGGAAGTGGTAAAGACACGGGAATTAAGCCCGTCATAGAGACGGGAGAGCATCTTGTCAAACTTAGGCTCCGCATCAGCAGCCACACGATGGAATTCCTCAATGCGGGTGATGCCCTCGATTCCCATATTCTGGGTGATTTCCACTGCGTTGGTGCTCCACGGTGTGATCATCTCCTTGCGCGGGCCGATGAAACGGCCTTTGAGGGAGGTGGAGCTTAGCGGCGACGCTCCGGCAAAAAGCCAGGAAAGCTTCTCACACTCCTCGGGGGTGAACTTGTGGTTAGTCTCTACGGCGTAAACAAGGTTAGCGCCTTTCTTGAAAAAAACGACCATGAGTTTCGTATGAATGTGTCAATGAATGGGGTTATAATCGTGAGGTATATAGGCAAAACGGCTTTGCAAAAGCCACTCCACCGCCACAAAATTACTATAAATCCCCCACTCTACCAAAGATTGGACAATGGAAATATCCCATGACACGGGCCGACCTGACATTAACCGCAAACCTGACAACCACAGCAAGAATATAAAAAACCACCTGACAAAGCCAACCGGCATACGATCAAAGCAACACCCGGAAGCCAATACACAGAAATATTCATCTAATCCATCGACAAAATTTGGAAACCATGCGCAAAATCACTACCTTTGCACCCGAAAAAGTGTGTCCGGGTATCCCCGGATTCATAAACCAACCAAAAACCACCAATAATTCACCTAAAAATGAATCATTACGAAACCGTTTTCATTTTAACTCCCGTTTTGTCTGACCAGCAGATGAAGGAAGCGGTAGAAAAGTTCGAGAAGGTGCTGACAGACAACGGCGCATCTATCGTAAACGAAGAAATCTGGGGTCTTCGCAAACTTGCCTACCCCATCCAGAAAAAGTCCACCGGCTTCTACTCTCTCGTAGAGTTTGACGGCGATCCCACCATCGTCAAGAAGCTCGAGACCGCCTTCCGCCGCGACGAGCGCGTTCTTCGCTTCCTCGTGTTCCGTCTCGACAAGTACGCAAAGGAATATGCCGACAAGCGTCGCAACCGTGCAAAAACAACTACAACAGTCACTGAAGAAGCAAAGGAGAACTAAAT
>CAJTRI010000010.1:0-16192 GCA_910578615.1 uncultured Duncaniella sp.
GATATCAACACCACGGCATCACATTACGCCCCCGGCTTCAACGGCTCCGTAGCTTTCACCAATTCCAACTACATGATGCGCGCCATGGCCCAATATTCATCCGGCCTCAACGAACACGGATGGGCCTACTCGTTCTCCGCGATAGGACGCTATGCCAAGGAAGGCGTCATCGACGGTACGTTCTACAACTCGTTCGGACTCTTCGCATCTATCGAAAAGGTTTTCAACTCCAAACACTCGCTCAATCTCACCGCGTGGGGCGCACCCACCCAGCGCGCGTCCAACTCGGCGACATTCCTCGAAGCCTACGAGCTTACCGGCAACAATCTCTACAACCCCAACTGGGGCTATCAGGACGGCAAGAAACGCTCATCACGCATAGTAGAGACATTCGACCCGACAGCCGTGCTCAACTGGATATGGAAACCCGCCACCAACACCACGCTCAACACAGGTCTCGCCTTCCGTTCCATCCACTACTCCACATCGAGCATCAACTGGTTTGACGGCCCGGATCCGCGACCTGACTATTACCGCTACCTCCCCAGCTTCTATGCCGACGACCCCGTGGCATACGACCTGTACACCGACCTCTGGAAACATGACGAGAACTTCCGCCAGATCAACTGGGACGCAATGTATCAGGCCAACTACCTCAACAAGATATACGGCCGCCGTGGCAACCCGGAGAACAAGGCTTCGAGCTACATCCTCGATGACCGCCACTCCGATCAGAAGGACTGGGTGTTCAACACCTTGCTCAACCACCGTCTCAACGACCACATGACCCTCCAAGCCGGAGCCAGCGTCAACTTCACACGCGCCCATTATTACAAGACCGTCCGCGACCTCCTCGGCGGCGAATACTGGATCGACGTCAACAAATTCTCAGAGCGTGACTTCCCCGACAATCCCGACATCCTACAAAGCGACCTCCGCTATCCCAACCGCAAGGTAGGCGAGGGTGACATCTTTGACTACGATTATTATATCAACGCCATACAGGCCACGGCATGGATCCAGAACATGATAACCCTGCCCAAATGGGATATCAACTACGGTCTCAAAATAGGCTATACCCAGTTCCAGCGTGACGGCAAGATGCAGGCCGGTCTCGACCCCGAGAATTCTCTCGGCAAAGGCTCGACCCACCGTTTCGACACAGGAGCACTGAAAGCAGGTGCAACCTATAAGATTGACGGACGCAACTTCCTGTCGGCCCATGCATCCTACGGCACACAGGCCCCGCTCTTCGAATATTCCTACATCTCGCCGCGCTATCGTGAGAAAGCCATCGACGGCCTCACCAACGAGCGCATTGCCTCGTTCGACCTTTCATATACATGGAACTACCGCCGTTTCCGTGGCTCGATAACAGGATTCTGGACAGAGCTGACTGACCAGACCGAGCGTTCCTCCTTCTATGACGAGCAATATACGACATTCATGAACTACGTGCTCCAAGGAGTGCACACACGATACAGAGGCATAGAGCTTGGAATGGCCTACAAGATCACACCTTCCATCACCCTCAGTGCAGCCGGAACCATCGCCCGCTACCAGTACGTCAACAATCCCATGGGAACCCGCTCCTATGAGAACGGTATGCGCGAGGATATGACCCAGCAGGTGTTCCTGAAAAACTACTATCTCGGCGGAACACCCCAGACAGCCGCCAACATCGGTATCGACTGGGCCGCTCCCAAGCAGTGGTTCTTCAACGTCAACGCCTCATGGATGGGCGATGCATATGTCAACCTCTCCCCTATCCGCCACGAAGCACTCCCCGACCTGTGGGAGAAATATCCCGACCCCGACGAACTGGCATCGGCCGTAGAATCACTTGCCAGCCAGGACAAGCTCAAAGACGCATTCGTGCTCAATGCATCTGTCGGCAAAATCGTCTACATCAACCGCAAGGTGTCGATGAACTTCAACCTCAATGTAGACAACATCCTCAACAACCGGAACATCCAGACCTATGCCTACCAGCAGGGCCGTTTCGACTATACCAACTATGACGCCCAGAAATATCCCAACAAATATTTCTACGCACAGGGCATCAAGGTATACTTCAATGTCGGAGTACGCTTCTGATCGGCAAAAAAACATCCAACCCAACGTTAATTTTCCCAAAAGACATATCACGTATGAAATTCTATAAATCCATCTTCGCACTCCTCGCCGTGGCCACCTCGGGAGCCATGGTGAGCTGCGATGACGACCTCGAACGTCCCCCGGTCATCATCCCGGAAGCGACATACGAAGTTAACACTGCCATCTCGGACTTCAAGGAAGCCTACTGGCAGTATGCCTCAGGCGATGCTTTCGAGATGATACCTGTCAATGCCGAGGGCGACAGCATCATCATAGGCGGATATATCGTCTCGTCAGACATCACCGGCAACATGTTCAAACAGATTGTTGTACAGGACGAGAGCGCGGCCATCCTCATCGGCGTCAACGCATCAGACCTCAACGCCGGACGCTACAAGTTTGGCGAGGAGATACGCGTAAACCTCACAGGACTCTATGTTGGCAATTACAACGGACTGTTACAGATAGGCATGCCTTATGACGGCAAGATAGGGCGCATTGACGAAGACCTCATGAACCTTCACAGCCAGTGCAACGGCCTTCCCGATATGGAAAAGGTAAACTCCCTCGTCCAGACGCTCTCCATCCCGGAAATCGCCTCTCTGAAAAGCAACCGTGACGCGCTCATCAAATACCAGAGCGCCCTTGTAAAGTTTGAAGACGTATCCTTCCGAGGCGGCGGCGAACAGCTATGGAGCGACAGCCCCGGAGGCCAGTACTACACGACCCGCCAGCTTGTGGACGCGGCCGGAAAGAGCATCGCCGTAAACACATCCAACCGCTGCACGTTCGCAGGAGACATACTTCCGGCCGGTACCGGCTCTGTCACCTCCATACTCAGCTATTTCAAGGGTGACTGGCAGCTCGTGATATGCAATCCTGCCGAAGACTGCGTCGGATACACCTTCCCCGAACCCGCGCCGGTAATATTCAAAGAGACATTTGCCGGAAGCATAGGCGCGTTCACCATCGACAATGTCAAGGCTCCCGCCGAACTCACAGACGTGTGGAGATATGACTCCAAGTATGCCTGCATGGTGGGAACAGGTTACAGCAATACCACCAACTATGACACAGACTCATACCTTGTATCACCCGTCATAGACCTGACAGCCGAGGAGAGCGCATATCTGTGCTTTGACCACGCCGTCAACTACTTCTCGTCAATCGCTGTGGCCAAGGAACAGACCTCTCTCATGATTCGTGAAGAAGGTTCGACAGCCTGGGCAGAGCTGACCATACCCGTCTACGGCGACAATGCCGGATTCACCTTTGTCAACTCAGGCGACATCAACCTCAAAGCTTATTGCGGCAAGAAGATACAGGTGGCTTTCCGTTACCAGTCTACCACAGCCAAGGCCGGGACATGGGAAATCAAGAACATGATAGTCAAGAAAACGGGCAACGAGACACCCGTGGAGCCTGGGACGCCGGAAGAAGAAACCGTATTCAGCGAAAGCTTCTCAGCCGGACAGGGAGTCTTCACCATTGACAACGTGCTGTTGGGCGAAGGTCTGACATATGTGTGGAATTTCGACTCAAAGTATGTTTGCATGAAGGCCTCAGCCTACACTACCGCCGCACATGATGCCGACTCCTATCTCATTTCGCCTGTCATCGACCTTGCCGGAGTCTCAGCCCCGGTGCTGACATTCGAACACGCTGTCAACAAATTCGCGTCCGTTGACGCCGCCAAGGCACAGATAACGCTCAACGTCCGCGAAGAAGGAGCCTCGGCATGGACAGTGGTGCCTATCCCCGACTATGGTTCCAATTCAAGCTGGAATTTCTTCAATGCGGGCGACATATCCCTGTCAGCATATGCCGGAAAAAAAATCCAGATAGCCTTCCGCTACACCTCCACGACAGCCGGAGGTGGAACCTGGGAGGTCAAGAACGTAGCCATCAAAAAGTAACAAAAACATCCGCACAACCACAATATGAGAAATCTCAAAACATACCTAAGCCTGCTCTTCATGGGCGCCGTAGCCCTGACATCCTGTCAGGATGACTTCGACAACCCGCCCATGGCCGAGCCCGAGTCAGGCTGGCTTGCCGACACGGAGACATATTCTCCCGTCACCATCGCCGATATCAAGACCAAATACTGGCAGTCAGGCGATAACTACTACGCCACGATAGGCAACGCCGAGGATGGCAAACGTATGCTCCTGAAAGCCACGGTCATTTCGTCTGACGCTTCTGGAAACATCTACAAATCCCTCGTTGTACAGGACGAAACAGGCGCTCTGGCCATGAGCATAAACGCCAACTCCATGTGTGTGAAATACCGTCGCGGACAGGAAGTGGTTCTTGACCTCACAGACATGGTAATCGGCAAATATTCCGGGCTTCAGCAACTCGGATTTCCCGAAGAATCCACCCAGTACGGCAAACAGACCACTTTCATGCCCTACGAATTCTTCGAGAAACACGTGCAGATGAACGGTCAGCCCAATCTCGAAGCGGTTGACACCATCGTAGCTACCGGCAAGGACATCATCGGTGGCGGAGACGAAGTGCTCCGCAAATGGCAGAGCCAGCTTGTGAGATTCAACAACTGCTCGTTCGTCGACGGCGGCAAGGAGCCTTTCGGTATCGAGAAGGAAAATACCAACCGCATCCTCACCCTTGAAGACGGCACACAGGTGAACGTCCGCACAAGCGGCTACTCCAATTTCTATACCAAGGTACTTCCTGCCGGAAACGGCGACGTGGTCGGCATCCTCGGCTACTACGCAGGTTCGTCCGACACAGGCAACCAGTGGCAGCTCACTCTCATTGACGCCAACGGCTGCATGAACTTCGGTAACCCCACGGTAGGGCCGGGTGCAGAGAACAATCCCTATACCGTTGACCAGGCCATATCCGTCATGGCCGGAGGAGGCGAGGCAACACAGGTATGGTCGACAGGCTACATAGTCGGCGCGGTAGCTCCGGGAGTCTCCGCTGTCAGCAAGAACGAGGACATCCAGTTTACCGACAGCCCCGAGCTTGACAACACTCTCGTGATAGCCTCTTCTCCCGACACCAAGGACTGGAACAAGTGTATCGTCATAAACCTGCCACAAGGCTCGGCCCTCCGCAAATACGGAAATCTTGCCGACAACAAGGCCAATTACAAGAAACAGATCTGGATTCTCGGCAATTTCGGCTCGATACTTGACACATACGGCATCACCGGCAACAACGGCTCGGCATCACAGTTCCGCATCGAAGGAGTGAATGTACCCGAAGAGCCTGACACCCCCGGTTCGGATGGCGACGGCACAGAGGCCAAGCCATATACCGTGGCTCAGGCCATAGCCCTCAACAGCCCCGGCACTGCCTCTTGGGTCAAAGGATACATAGTCGGATGGGTGGACGGTGCCGACATTTCAGCCGGTTCACACTTCACCACTCCTTCCACCAGCGCGTCAAACATACTGATTGCCGACTCTCCGTCCGAGACCAATTACAAGAACTGTATGCCCGTGCAGCTCGTATATGATACCGAAGCACGCAACAAACTGAACCTCAAAGACAATCCTTCCAACCTTGGAAAGGAACTCTCCATCCAAGGCTCTCTCGAAGTCTACTTCAAACAGGCGGGAGTCAAAGCCCCCACTGCATTCAAGTTTGACGGAACAGGCGGTGGCGACAATCCCAACCCACCTGCAACAGGTGACGGAGACGGCACAGAGACAAAACCCTACACTGTCTCACAGACTATCGCCCTCAACAACCCCGGCACCGAGTCATGGGTAGAAGGATACATAGTCGGATGGGTAGACGGTGCCGACATTGCGGCAGGTTCACACTTCTCCAATCCTTCCACCAGCGCGTCAAACCTTCTGATTGCCGATTCTCCCACCGAGACCGACTACAAAAAATGTGTCCCCGTGCAGCTCGTATATGACACCGAGGCTCGCAACAAGCTGAACCTCAAAGACAACCCCGCAAATCTCGGCAAGAAACTCGCCATCAAAGGTTCATTGCAGAAATATTTCGGACTTCCCGGACTCAAATCACCCTCATCCTACAAACTTGACGGCACACCCGGAAGCGGAGACAACCCAGGCGGAGGCGACCAACCAGACGTCCCGGTAGGCGGAGGTGACGGCACCCAGGCATCGCCATACACGATAGAGGCAGCCAAGGCCCTCAATAACCCCGGCTCAGAGGCATGGGTAGAAGGCTATATAGTCGGATGGGTGGACGGTGCCGACATTGCGGCAGGTTCACACTTCACCAATCCTTCCACCAGCGCGTCAAACCTTCTGATTGCCACCTCTCCGTCCGAGACCGATTACAAAAACTGTATGCCCGTACAGCTGGTATATGACACCGAGGCTCGCAACAAGCTGAATCTCAAAGACAATCCCGCAAATCTTGGCAAGTCTGTCAAGCTCAATGGCAAACTTGAAAAATATTTCGGAGTACAAGGTCTGAAAGGCACCAGCTCTTATGAGATAAAATAGGCACACAGCCTCTAAAATAGCCAAAGCCGCGTAGAAGTCATCTTACCCCCGACCCCTACGCGGTTTTGACTATCCAAACGCCACACCCGACAATCTTAATACAGTTAGGACTACATTTATAACAACCAAGACCAGCCATGAAAAAGATATTATACCTCCTTATCTTCTCACTCATAGCAATCGTCGGCAATACAGCCGAACCATCCAGACCACGCGTGCTCATCAGTACCGACATCGGAGGTACTGACCCGGACGATAACCAGTCGGTAGCACACATGCTCATGTATACCGACCTTTTTGATCTCGAAGGACTCATATCATCCCCTTCCTTCGGGGCAGGGAACAAAGAAGAGATTTTAAGGATGATAGACCTCTATGAGGAAGATCTGCCAAAACTTAGCAAACGTATCCCCGGCCTTACCTCTCCTGCGTACCTACGCGCCATCACGAAGCAGGGACGCAAAGGCGCTGCACCATATAAAGGCTATACTACCCCTACCGAAGGGTCGAAATGGATAGTGGAATGTGCCAGACGAAAAGCGGAAACCCCTCTGTGGGTACTCGTCTGGGGAGGTCTCGACGATGTGGCCCAGGCACTCCATGACGCCCCGGACATAGCTTCCGCCATACGTGTATACTGGATAGGAGGCCCCAACAAAAAGTGGAGTACCAACAGTTATGCCTATATAGTTGAGAATTTTCCCCAGCTCTGGATGATAGAGAACAACGCGTCCTACCGAGGCTTTATTACAGACAACAAGGTTAAAGACAGATACAATTTCGGATACTACGATGCATACATCAACGGGGCAGGCCATCTCGGAAAAGATTTCCTAAACTATTACAAAGGTATACCGAAACTGGGCGATACACCTTCGCTGCTCTATGTCATGCACGGAAATCCCGACAATCCCGAGGGAGAGTCCTGGGGCGGAAGTTTCAAGCCCACGCCCCGAAGCTCACGCCCGGTGTTCCATCGTCCTGCCACCGCAAATGACACAGTGCCAATATACTCAATAATCGAATTCCACGTACAAGGCCCTGTACGCAACGACATACCAGCCGACTCAGCATGTTTCACACTTACGATTGGTAAACAGAAGTGGGACGGGTTTCATCTTGGCAACGGAGACTATGCTGTCAGACATTCCACATATTACACCGGCACCCTGCCATACACGGTGACATCGGACATCCCGGGATTTCCCGAACACGACGGAGCCATCACCATAGAGAATATATGGCCGGGAAGAAAATCAGCCACAGACTATATCGTTGGCAACTCATGGTATACCGACAAGTGTGATCCTGCCCTGTTCCGCAAGAACATACAAGGAGCCGAGACTGTCTATAAATGGCGGCAGGAAGTAATGGAGGACTGGGGGAAACGCCTCGGATACCTGCGAGACTAATCATCTGAAATTCCATCAAATATTAATCACAGTTAAAAGGCCGCCTACTCTGAAAGATTTTTCGTATCTTTGGGGGATAAATTTCTGAATCATCACATATATTTTGTTTAACAACGTGAAAATCAAAAATATATTCCTTCCCGTCATTTTAGTCCTCGTAGGTGCCGCCTACGCCGTGGCCGGTGTTGACAACGTTGCCGAGGAGGTGACATGGGTGGTGGGTGACCAGCCAATATGGAAATCCGAAATAGAGGAGGCCTACCAGAACATGCTCTACGAAAAGACGCCGATTGACGGAGATCCCTACTGCGTAATCCCCGAACAGATCGCCATAGAAAAGCTCTATCTCCATCAGGCCGACATGGACACTGTGGAAATCTCGGAGAGCATGGTGGCCCAGCAGGTAGAATCGCAGATTAACTACTATATCAGCTCCCTCGGCTCAAAGGAGAAAGTGGAACAGATATTCAACAAGTCCATGCCGGCACTCCGCGAATCGCTGCGGGACATGTGGGGCAACCGTTCGCGTGTGCAACAGGTACAGCGCAACCTCACCAAGAACATCACCTCCACCCCCGCCGACGTGCGCCGTTACTTCAACCGTCTCCCTGAAGACAGCATACCTTATATCCCGCGTCAGGTAGAGGTGCAGATCCTAACCGCCGCACCGGCCATACCTCGTGAGGAGATTGACAACGTGAAGTCCCGCCTGCGTGACTATGCAGACCGTGTCACCCGGGGCGAGAGCGACTTCTCCACACTTGCCATCCTCTATTCCGAAGATCCTGGCTCGGCAGGACGTGGCGGCGAACTCGGGTTCATGGGGCGCGGACAGCTCGTACCCGAATATGCCGCAGTAGCCTTCAACCTCAATGACCCCAAGAAGGTCTCTAAGATTGTGCAGACCGAGTTCGGCTTCCACATCATCCAGCTCATAGAGAAGCGTGGCGACCGTGTCAACACCCGCCATATCCTCCTGCGTCCGCGCGTTGCCGAGAAAGACCTCACCGATGCCGTCATGCGCCTCGACTCCCTGCGTGCAGACATAGTTGACAACAAGAAGTTCTCCTTCGAAGATGCTGTCAGCGCCCTCTCCAACGACAAAGACACCCGCAACAACCGAGGCGTTATGGTCAATCCTGAAAGCGGCACCTCCCGCTTCCAGATGAGCGACCTTCCGCAGGAAGTGGCAAAGGAGGTAAACTCCCTCCACCCCGGTGAGATATCAAAGGCCTTCATCATGAAGGATCCCAAGACCAACCATGACATCGTGGCCATCGTCAAACTCACCAACCGCATCGAAGGACACAAGGCCAATCTATCTGACGACTATCAGGCAATAAAGAACATGTATGAACAGGCACGTCAGAAAGAGGTACTTGACGAATGGCTTGCCAAGAAGATAAAGGATACATATATCCGCATCGAGGACGGCTGGCGCGATTGTGAATTCAAACACTCCGGCTGGATAAAGACCAACTGACCTTATGAGATCATCGCTGCTCCCGATTGTCGCCGTCGCCCTGACCGCGCTCCCCGCCATGTTCGCCCAGACCACGGGGAAAGGAGATGCCAAAGCTCCCGCAGCCAAGACGGCGCAGGCGCCACGCAAGAGCGTGATCCGTCCCACCATCCCTACCGCCGACCGTCACCAGCCAGACAAGGTGTTCATCGAATATGCCGAGCGTCTTGACAAGAATCTCGGGTCGGACGAGCAGGTTCTCGTAGGCAACGTACAGTTCCGAAAGGGAGACATGTTCATGTATTGCGACAGCGCGCGGTTCAACGAGACCACCTCCTCGCTCAATGCCTTCCGAAACGTGCGTATGGAACAGGGCGACACACTCTTCGTATATGGCGACGAGCTGTATTATGACGGCGAGACGGAGCTGGCCGAACTGAGGGCCTATCCTGGTGGAAACGTCAGGCTCATAAACCGTGACGTCTCCCTTACAACCCCTGTGTTCTTCTACGACCTCGCCGCCGATGAGGCATACTACATGACAGGCGGCACTCTGAAAGACCAGACCAACACACTCACATCGCTTCAAGGTTACTACTACCCCGCCACTAAGGACGCCTTCTTTTATCTCAACGTCGACCTCACCGGCCCACGCCCGGCAGATACGTTGAAGATGTATACCGACTCCCTTACCTACAACACGGCCACAGGCCTCGCACAACTCATGTGCCAGACCCTCATTACGAACAAAGACGGGGATATCACATCGAAATCCGGGTTTTATGATACCCGCACAGGCGTGGCAGATCTCTATAAAAGGTCACTCGTCCACACCAGACGCGGCAACACGCTGACAGGGGACACCCTTTTCTATGACCGTGACAAGGGGTTCGGCGAGGCCTTCGGCAACATGATTCTGACCGACTCGGCCAACCGTTCGTCGCTCCTCGGCGACTATGGGTTCTATGACGAGCTGTGTGACAGCGCGTTCGTCACAGGCAACGCGCTCGCACTCGAATATTCCAAGACCGACACCCTCTACATCCACGGCGACACTATCAAGGCAAAAATGTATTCCGACTCCACAAGGGTCACTGACATATTCCACCGCGTCCGTTTCTTCCGCACCGACCTCCAAGGGCTCTGCGACTCGATGAGCCTCGTGGAAAGGGACTCGATACTGTATATGTATTACAGCCCTATCGTATGGACAGGAGACAAACAGATAGCCGGAAACATAATATACGTGCACTTCAATGACTCGACAACGGACTGGGCACGACTGCCGGAACAGGGCATCATGTCCCAGCACATAGCCGAGGACTGCTACAACCAGCTTGCCGGCAGCGACATGACCGCATGGATGGCCGACACGACCATACGGCGCCTCTATGTGGAGGGGAACGTGCAGGTGATAATGTTCCCGATGGAGAACGACTCCACATACAACAAATATTCCTTTACCGAAAGCTCATATCTCGACGCCCGTTTCAAAGAGGGACAGATTGATCACATACACATGTGGCCCCAGACCACCGGCAGCGTTACCCCTCTCTATCTTGCCAAGCGATCGGCCTACTTCCTACCCAAATTCAGATGGTATGGGCCGCTACGGCCCATGGCTCCCGACGAAGTCTTTGACTATCCCGACGAGATGACCCAGCTTGCAGAACAAAACGTGTTCGGCAAGATGAGGCCTGACGCCCTCACCATACGTGGTACAGAGACAGGACGCCCAGTTCCCAAAATGCCCGACATACCTCTTCCGGCCACCCTTCCGCTCCCCGCCGACACAGCAGTCACACCCTCAGACACACTGACGGTCAAAAAAAAGGTTGCCGAGACAGACGGGACGATGATGGAGCCGGTTGGCTCCGATGAGGACAAACCCACAGGCGATGGCCAAGAATCCCCCTCCCCCACCCTGCCGGAAGAGGCCAAAGTACCATCAGAAGAAGAGGAGGTAGAACAATGAGCGACGTTATACGCCTCCTGCCTGACTCCGTGGCCAACCAGATAGCCGCCGGAGAGGTCATACAGCGTCCGGCATCAGTCATAAAGGAACTTGTCGAAAATTCCATAGACGCAGGTGCCACATCGGTCACCATCATTCTCAAAGATGCCGGCAGAACCCTCATACAGGTAATTGACAACGGATGCGGAATGAGCGATACTGATGCCAGGCTCGCCTTTGAGCGCCATGCCACGTCCAAGATATCTCGTGCCGACGACCTTTTCTCGCTCCACACCATGGGATTCCGGGGAGAGGCCCTTGCATCGATTGCCGCCATAGCCCAGGTAGACCTCCGCACCATGCGCAAGGATGCCACACTCGGGACACGTATCATCATCAACGGCTCCAAGGTGGAGAGCCAGACCCCCGAGGCATGCGTGCCCGGGTCAAACCTCATGGTCAAGAACCTCTTCTTCAACGTCCCCGCACGCCGAAAGTTCCTGAAAAAGGACACGGTGGAAATGAGCGCCATCATGAGGGAGTTCGAGCGTCTGGCCCTCGTCAATACCGCCGTAGACATCACCCTCGTCAGCAACGATGTCACCCTCCACTCCCTGAGGCGCGGGCCCATGAAGCAACGAATATGCGAACTCTTCGGCAAGAACCTTGACAAACAGCTCATCCCCATAGAGACCGACACATCCATAGTCAGCATAAACGGATTCGTAGGACTTCCGGCAAACGCCCGCAAGCGCAACCCTCTGCAATATTTCATGGTCAACGGGCGAAACATGCGCCATCCCTACTTCCACAAGGCCGTACTGCAATGCTACGAGCACCTCATCCCGGCCGACGAGCAGCCCAACTACTTCATAAACCTGCGTGTGGATCCCGAGACCATCGATGTCAACATCCATCCCACCAAGAACGAGATAAAGTTTGAGAACGAGCAAGCCATATGGCAGATTCTCACGGCTGCCATACGCGACTCGCTCGGGCGCTTCAACGCCGGGCCTTCCATTGACTTCGATGTCGAGGATGCCCCGGATATACCCGTTTTCAGCCCGGATGCCACAGCCACACATGATGTAAACATCGATGCGGCTTACAATCCGTTTGCCGACACAGCCCCTCTGCCGGCTGACTGGACAGGCCGCCCGGCCGACCACTCACCCTCGCGACGTCCCGCATTCCAGAGCCGTCCCGCAGCCCTTGATGACTGGGAGAAGCTCTATGACGACTTCATGCGAAAACGCGACGAAGGTCTCGAATCCATCGCCGGAAGCAGCCTCAACGCCGGTATACCTGTCGCATCCGCAATGACCTCGCCTGACAGCGGCAGACTGGCCGAACTCCCGGTCGAAGAAAACGCCGGAGGAGCCATACAGCTGCGCAATACATACATAGTCACCACCACTCGTGACGGCCTCATGGTCATAGACCAGCACCGCGCCCACCTAAGAGTGCTCTATGACAGCTATCTCGCAAAGACAGGCGAACAGGACTTTGTGGCACAGTCCACAATGTTCCCTGACATCGTGGAACTGTCAGCCTCACAGAATGCCGTATTATCCGATATAGCGCCCCAGCTCGGCGAACTGGGCTTCATACTCACCAATCGTGGCGACAACGTGTGGAGCATTGACGGAATCCCGTCAGCAGTCAAAGACATCCCCTCACGCGACCTGCTTCTGGGCATGATCGAACGCGTCACGGAGACCGGCGAGGAACTCGCCTCCACCCTGCGCGAGCGCGTGGCCCTCTCACTGGCCAAGGGGAGCGCCATAGGAAGGGGACGCCCGCTTACACAGAACGAGATAGACCGTCTCGTCAGCGACCTTCTGCGCCTCCCGTCCCCCGGACTTACCCCCGAGGGAAAGAATGTTTTCACCATCATCCCGTTCGACCAGATCTCACGCCTACTCGGATGAAACGACTTTATCTTATAATATCCATAATCATCTCGTCCCTCCATGCCATGTCCGGCGCCCCGGTGGTGCAGTTTCTGACAGCATCTCCCGGCAGCCAGATATACGAACTGGAAGGACATTCAGGACTGCGCATCATCCACCCAGAGCTGGGTGACTTCGTGGTCAACTGGGGGGTTTTTGATTTTGACTCGCCAAACTTTGTCTACCGCTTTGTCAAGGGTGAGACAGACTACATTGCCGCAGCATGTCCGACGTCAGACTTCGTGGCTTCCTATGCCCGCCATGGACGAGCGGTCAGCTATCTCACCCTCAGACTCGACTCCTTACAGGCCGAAAGACTGACGGCTCTCGTCATCGACAACCTCCGCCCGGAGAACCGCGTCTACCGCTACAACTACGTCCTTGACAACTGTGCCACACGCCCCATCGATCTCATTGAAAAAGCCGTGGGCGGCAATCTGACACTCGGGGCGCCGGACATCCCATCTGAAAACAGTGGCACGTTCCGAAACATCATGCGCCTGTATCACCGCAACTATCCATGGTATCAGTTCGGCATTGACACCGCGCTCGGCAGCAGCATTGACAGGACACTCGACAGCACAGAGGCTCGTTTCGCACCGGCGGTGGCAGTCGATATGCTGCGTGACGCAAAACTACCCGGCGGTGAACCATTGGTGGCCGAAGACGGTTATCTATATGGTTCGGCGTCCACACCGTCTGTCACAGCCCCGCCGACCCCATGGATACTGACCCCCCTCTTCTGGGGATGGGCGGTATTCGCATGGGCCGCCATTGCAAGCATCATCCAGCTAAGGGGCAATACAGGATGGGGACGTGTATTCGACACCGTCTATTTCTCCCTAATGGGAATAGAGGGAATAATCCTGACATTCCTCATCTTCGTCTCAGTGCACGAGGCCACCTCTCCCAACTGGCTTTATCTCTGGCTTAACCCTCTCTGCTTCATCGGCGCGATAGCCCCATGGCTAAAACGAGGCAAAGTTTTGGAGATTAGCTATCAAAGTGTTAACTTTGCACTCTTAATAGTGCTGTGTGCGATATTCATCATAAAGGTACAATCGCCCAATCCTGCATTCATCCCGCTCGTCATGGCCTCAGGCCTGAGGGCAGTGACAAATATGATATATTCCCCATGCGCAAAAAACAGATGATGACATCCCGCCTTGCCTGTGTCATGGTTGCCTCGATGGTGACCATGGGTATTGCCTCGGCGTCATCACGCGCCAAGGAACCCTCCCCGCGCCCCACGCTCGTAGTGGGGATTTTTGTGGAAGGACTCTCGGCCGACTATGTAAACCTCCTACGTTCCAATTTCGGCGCCGACGGCTTCAACCGGCTTATCGACAACGGTGTGACCATCGAGAACGTTGACTACGGCCCCGGCATCGATGCCACGGCTGCCACTGCCATGCTTGTCAGCGGTGCGTCTCCGGCTGTCAACGGCATTCCTGCCGCCCGTGTATGGGACTCCTCGGCCAAGATTGACTATCCCATACTTCTCGACCCCAAACAGATAGGCACATATGCCGAACAGGCACTGACCCCGGCTCCTCTCCTCGTCTCCACCGTGGCTGACGAGGTGCGCATATCCGACGGAGGTCTCGGAGTGGTTCATGCCATCGCCGCAGACCCCCAGATAGCGATACTGATGGGGGGACACGCCGCCAACAGCGGTTTCTGGATAAGCGATGTCACCGGCAAGTGGACGACATCACGCCATTACCGCGAGACTCCGCCTCCCATCTCCCGCCGCAACGTGGGCTTCAACATCCCGGTGCGCCTTGACACACTGGCTTGGGAGCCGGCACTCCCTCTTGACAGATATCCCGACCTCCCGGAGTACAAAAAACTATACCCGTTCCGCCACACATTCCCCGCACGTCTGCCAGACCGCTTCAAGATTTTCAAGACATCCGCACCCGCCAACCGCGAGGTGGCATCTGCGGCGGTGGAATATATCTCTACCCTTTCGCTCGGCACACGCGGGGTGACCGACATGCTAAGTCTCGGATTTGACGTCAGCCCCTACCTCTACGGACGGGACGCCGACAACCGCATAGAGACCATGGACGCCTATGTGCGCCTTGACTCCGACATTGCCGGTATCATCCGCGCCATCGAGAAAGGCCCGGGTATGGACAAGACCCTCCTTTTCGTGGCCGGGACACCCGCCCCCACAGGAGGCAAACGCGACGAGGAACGCTGGAACATCCCATCAGGACAGTTCTCACCCCGCAAGGCCGTCTCGCTGCTCAACATGTACCTCATGGCCATCCATGGCAACGGCGAGTGGGTCAAAGGCTACCATAACGGCTATTTCTATCTCAACCGCCAGCTTCTGAAAGAGAAAGGGCTGGCCGAAGCCGATATGCGCCGTGAGGCCGCCGACTTTCTGGCCCGGATGAGCGGCGTGAGCGACGTCTATACCCTTGACGACATCCTTGCCCGCAGAGCGGGCGACACCCCGGCAGCCCTGCGACGCAACATCTCGGCCAACCATGCCGGCGACCTGCTCGTAATGGTCAACCCCGGCTGGGAAATATCCGATGACGAAGCCGAAGCTTCCACCACCGAACAGGCCCAGCTCCCGGTGGTACGCTGGCAGTCATCCACATCACCTATATATATAATAGCACCATCGCTATCTTCAAGCGAGATAGTGGAGCGTGTCGATGCAAGGGCCGTTGCCCCGACCATAGCCCGGCAGCTCCGTATCCGCTCCCCCAACGCGGCCGCGCTCCCCCCCCTCCTCCTCAATTAAACATCCAGCAACAACGGCCCCAAAGGGTAAAAAAACAAAATCTCAAAAATGTCTTTTACATCATTTCTCACCAAACTCTTCGGCAACAAGT
>CAJTRI010000010.1:16202-118484 GCA_910578615.1 uncultured Duncaniella sp.
ACTTAAAGGAAATCGAGCCGATAGTGAAAAAAATCGAGGCTCTCGAGCCCGAGGTGAAGCAACTCAGCATAGACCAGCTCCGCGAACGCATACAGGCAGTCCGCGATGACATCAAACAGTCAGTCTCAGCACCGCAGGAGGAAAACTCCCGCCTCAGACTGGAAGTTGAGGAGCTTCCGTTTGACCAACGCCAGCCAGTCTGGGATACAATTGACCGCAATGAAAAACTGATGCTTGACACTATCGAGGACAAGCTGAACGAATACCTCCCCGAGGTATTCGCCGTAGTCCGCGAGACAGCGGCACGGTTCGCGGCCAACGAGACCCTCGTGGTCAAAGCCACCGAGCTTGACCGCGAACTCGCAGCTCAGGGCAAAGATTTCGTAACCATTGACGGAGAAAACGCTATCTGGAAGAACCATTGGCTTGCCGGAGGCAACGAGATTACCTGGGACATGGTTCACTACCGTGTCCAACTCATCGGCGGTATCGTGCTCCATCAGGGCAAGATTGCCGAGATGGCCACCGGCGAGGGTAAGACACTCGTGGCCACTCTCCCCGTCTTCCTCCGCTCCCTTTCAGGACGTGGCGTGCACGTGGTGACCGTCAACGACTACCTCTCCAAGCGTGACTCCGAGTGGATGGGCCCGCTCTATATGTTCCACGGCTCCACCGTTGACTGCATCGACAAGCACCAGCCCAACACCGCCGCCCGCCGAAGGGCATATGAATGTGACATCACGTTCGGCACCAACAACGAATTCGGCTTTGACTACCTGCGCGACAACATGGCCATGAGTCCTGCCGACATGGTGCAACGCAAACATTACTACGCCATAGTCGACGAGGTCGATTCCGTGCTTATCGATGACGCCCGTACCCCCCTCATCATCTCCGGCCCGGTTCCCAAGGGTGACGACCAGCTGTTTGACGAATACCGCTTCAATGTGGAGAAGGTCGTGGAGGCCCAGCGCCGTCTCGTCACCAAGATTCTCGCCGATGCAAAGACAAAGATTGCCTCCGAGGACAAGGAAACCCGCAAGGAAGGAGCACTCCTCCTCTTCCGTGCCTTCAAGGGCCTCCCCAAGAACGGCGCACTCATCAAGTTCCTTTCACAGGACGGCATGAAAAACCTCATGCTCGAAACCGAGGCTTATTATCTGCAAGACAACCAGCGCGAGATGCCCACGGTGACCGACCCGCTCTATTTCGTCATTGACGAGAAAAACCGCAGCGTGGAACTGACCGACAAGGGTATTGACGAGCTGACCGGCAAGAGCGACGATCCCCAGTTCTTCGTCCTCCCCGACATCGCCGCACAGCTTTCCGAGGCCGAGACAATCGCCGACCCCGCCGAGCGCGCCCGCCGCAAGGACGAGCTGATGCAGGAGTATGCGGTCAAGGCTGAACGCGTCCACACCGTCACCCAGCTTCTCAAAGCCTATGCCCTCTTCGAGAAAGATGTCGAATACGTCATCGATGAAGGCAAGATCAAGATCGTGGACGAGCAGACCGGCCGTATCATGGAGGGACGCCGTTACAGCGACGGTCTCCACCAGGCCATCGAGGCCAAGGAGCGAGTGAAGGTAGAGGCTGCCACCCAGACTTTCGCCACCATCACACTCCAAAACTACTTCCGCATGTACCATAAGCTTGCCGGTATGACCGGTACCGCCGAGACAGAGGCGGGAGAGCTATGGGACATCTACAAGCTGGACGTGGTCACCATCCCGACCAACCGTCCCGTTGCCCGTGTCGATATGGACGACCGTGTCTACAAGACCAAGAAAGAGAAGTATGCCGCCGTCATAGACGAGATCCAGGAGCTTGTCAAGGCAGGACGCCCGGTTCTTGTCGGTACCACCTCGGTGGAAATTTCCGAACTTCTGAGCCGTATGCTCACCATGCGACACATCCCCCACAACGTGCTCAACGCCAAACTCCACCAGAAGGAGGCGGAGATCGTGGCCCATGCCGGTAAACAGGGTATGGTCACCATAGCCACCAACATGGCCGGCCGAGGCACCGACATCAAGCTCAGCCCGGAGGTCAAGGCTGCCGGAGGTCTCGCCATCATCGGCACCGAGCGTCATGAGTCACGACGCGTCGACCGCCAGCTCCGAGGACGTGCCGGACGTCAGGGCGACCCCGGTTCATCGGTATTCTACGTGTCGTTTGAAGACCAGCTAATGCGCCTATTCGCCACTGACCGTGTCATGAAGATGCTTGATACCCTCGGACTCCAAGAAGGCGAGCGTATCGAAAGCCGCATGGTCACAAACGCCATAGGCAACGCCCAGAAGCGAGTGGAAGAGAACAACTTCGGCATCCGCAAACGCCTTCTTGAATATGACGACGTCATGAACAAGCAGCGTACCTACATCTACAACCGCCGCCACCACGCCCTCCTCGGCGAGCGCATAGGCATCGACATAGCCAACATGATGTGGGACGTCATCGAGAACTTCGTAAACAACACCTACCCTGCGGACTATCAGGATCTCTCCATGGATCTCTTCAAGACCCTCACCATAGAGGCTCCTTTCACCGAAGAGGAATTCCGCAACCTCAGCAAGGAAGACGCTATCGAGAAGATCCACGCGGCAGCCTCCGAATCCTTCGAGCGCAAGCGTGAACGTATCATAGAAGTGGCACTCCCCGTCATCAACGACTGCGTGGAGAACCGTGGATTCAAGGGACGCATAGCAGTCCCCATGACTGACGGAAAGCGTTTCTTCAATCTGGTGGTGGACATTGACGAGGCTTATCGTACAGGCTGCAAATCCATCGTCAAGGAATGGCATAAGGCCGTCCTTCTCGTCACCATTGACGAACTCTGGAAAGAACATCTCCGCGAACTTGACCAGCTGCGCCAGAGCGTGCAGAACGCATCATACGAGCAGAAGGATCCACTCGTAATCTACAAGGTAGAGTCGTTCCATCTCTTCGAATCCATGCTTGCCCAGCTCAACAACAAGGCCATGGCCACCCTCATGCGCGGACAGATATATATACAGCAGGCACCCCCTCAGCCGTCAGCTCCCTCAGTAGACGAACCGACAGAAGACGGACAAGAGGCTCCGGCACCGGCTCCCGCGCCAAAACCACAACCGGAGGTGCGCCGCGCCATGCCTGAGCGTCCCGCTGACTACACCCGCTACCAGACCTCACGCGAGAACCTCCCCGGCGAAGCAGCCTCACATGCCGCCTCTCAGGGTGCATCGGCCACACAGCCTGTACAGCCCGCCAAGGCCGGCCCGCGCATCAACCGTAACGATCCCTGTCCCTGCGGTTCAGGCAAGAAATACAAAAACTGTCACGGGAAAGGACTCTGATCCTGACATCAGAACAATATCATAAGACGTGCCCCGTAAGCCGGAATCCGGCTTACGGGGCACGTCTTATGATTATCACGTCCTTATCTCAACGTCACCTCTATCTCGACCGGGGTCACGGCGGAAGAACCGCCGACGAGCAGCCGGTATGTACCGGGGCGAGTAGCCATCCGGCCGGAAGAATGATCATAAGTGGCAAAAGCATCGGACGGGAGGTCAAAAGACACATGGGCAGTCTTCCCGGCAGGGATAGGCACGCGTCTGAAAGCCCGCAACGTCTTCAAAGGCCCCGACGGGTCAGCAGGATTGACAAGATATACCTGTACTACCTCCTCGCCATCCATCGAGCCTGTATTGCTTACCGGCACCGAGAAACCGAAGCCATCCCCTGTCTCCACCGATGCCGACGTGACCGATGGAGCACCATACTCATAAGACGTATAACTCAGTCCATGGCCGAACGGATAGAGCGGTTCGCCACGGAAATACCGATAAGTGCGCCCTTCCATGTCATAGTTCTCAAAATCAGGAAGCTGCGAATCGTCCCTATAAAAAGTAACAGGTAGTCGTCCTGCGGGGTTATAGTCGCCAAACAGAACCTCCGCCACAGCTGTACCGCCGGCCTGTCCGGGATACCATGCCTGCAATACGGCGTCACAGACCGAATCTTCGGGAGCAAGAGCCACGGCAGAGCCGGAACAGTTGACATATACCACCTTCTTGCCGGCCTCCTTTATTCGTTTTATGAGTTGGCGCTGAACAGCCGGAAGCTCGATTGTCTCGCGATCGCCGCCACGAAATCCCGGCACCGAGACCTTCATCTCCTCGCCTTCAAGCTTTGGCGAGATACCGCCGACAAAGATAACGACATCAGTCCCCGAAATATCAAATCCATCCCTTACAGGAGATACTATGTCAAACCTGAGCGTAGCCACATCGTCATAATGATGGAAACGCAGCTCTATGTCCCGGCGCTCACCCTTGCTGGCATGAAACATATGGGAAGCAATATGGTTATTGCGTGTGCCGTGGGTACGGCTTACAACCTCCTTGCCGTCAACAAACAATGCGACATCGGCATCCTTGTCACCTTCAAGCTTTATGATGTAGTCGCCATCTTCTCCCGGAACAAACGTTCCCTTATAGTTGCCATGGAAATCAGTCAGCTCCACACCCGGGGCAAACACAGTGGCTCCCCCCGTGGAGAGTTCAAGCGGAGTGGTATGGGTGCTTACCGCCACCGGCTCACCAGCGGTTTTGCCGCCATTCCAGTAGACCGCTTTCATACCGCCATCCAGCCAGTCAAACCGCGATACGGTATTGTCGCTCACAACGTGGTCACACCCTTTCTGATAACCAGCATCCGGGACATACTCCCTTATACCGTCAAGAATCGTCACAGTCCGGGAGGGAAAACCGTTATAGTTGCCCCACTGCATCACCGAATCTGCCGCGTTAGGCCCGGCTACGAGAATACGCTGCGTCCCGGCTTTGAGCGGAAGGATACCGTTGTTTTTCAGAAGAGTCATTGACTTGCGGGCCATATCGAGCGCTATACGGCGACCCTCAGGCGTATCGACATCCTTCTCTGGATCAAGGCTGTTCCAAGGCACGTCTGACGCTGCGTCTATCTCACCAAGACGGTAACGGGCTTCGAGAAGCCTGATGACAGCCGAGTCTATCGTCGCCTCGGTGATAAGACCTTGGTCATAAGCCTTGCGCAGGTTCTTATATACCGGCCCGCATTCGAGGTCTGTACCCGATATAACGGCGTCCGCACTGGCGTGCGCTCCCGATGGATGGGTATTGTGCGCCCAGTCGGATATAAAGTCTCGTATAGCCCAGCAATCCGAGACGATGATACGGTCATATCCCCACTCGCCTCTTAGGATCTGCCTAAGAAGACGTTTGCTGGAACAACAAGGCTCACCCTCGTAACGATTGTATGCACACATCACCTGCTGCACACCTGCGTCTACCAGCCCCTTGAATGCCGGAAGATAGGTCTCTCTGAGATCTCTCGGGTCTATATCCTTCGCATCAAAAGAATGACGATTCCATTCAGGCCCGCTGTGAACCGCATAATGCTTTGCTCCCGCAAGAGTTTTGAGATATACAGCGTCCGGCTCCCCTTGGAGATTTCTCACGACAGCCTTCCCCATCACTGTGGCAAGATAGGGATCTTCCCCATAGGTCTCCTGTCCGCGTCCCCACCTCGGGTCACGGAATATGTTCACGTTAGGCGTCCAGAACGAAAGACCTTGGTAACGTTTGATCTCACCCTCTCGGCGGAATCCGTTGAACTTCGCACGAGCCTCTGTCGAAACCAAGTCGAAGGCCTCTCCGACAGCCTTGTCGTCAAACGATGCCGCCATGCCTATCGTCTGCGGAAGGACTGTGGCCTTCCCTGCACGTGCCACACCGTGGAGCGCCTCGCTCCACCAGTTGAAAGCCGGGATGCCGAGCCGGGGAATGGCGGGAGAGTTATCCATCATCAGTGATATCTTCTCATCAAGAGTAAGTCGCGGCAGCAGTTCCCCGGCCTTCTCCCTCGCGGTCTGCGCGGACAGGGCAAAAACGCACCCCGCACATAAAGTCATGGCCGATAATATTCTTTTCATGGCATATAATTATGGATTTAATATTAGTCAGTCAACAAATTTAGCAAAACTTTTCGGACTTTGTCAGGCATTGTCATTCATCACTCGTAATATTTTGAAATTTTAATCGAAAATCCTAATTTTGCAGACAAATAGCAACAGAACGAAAATGGAAAAAAAATTCAAACGCACCCTGATAACCACCGCTCTCCCCTATGCCAACGGCCCGGTACACATCGGCCACCTCGCCGGTGTCTATGTCCCCGCCGACATATATGCACGCTACCTGCGCCTGCGCGGAGAAGACGTGGTCATGGTGGGCGGCAGCGATGAGCACGGTGTGCCCATCACCCTGCGTGCCCGCAAGGAGGGAATCACTCCACAGGAGGTGGTTGACCGTTACCATGCAATCATAAAGGACTCTCTCAGCGAGCTTGGAGTGTCGTTTGACATATATTCACGTACCACCTCGGCCCTGCATCACCAGACCGCTTCGGAATTCTTCCGCCATCTGTACGACAAGGGTGAATTCATCGAGAAGACCGCTCCCCAGCCCTATGACGAGAAAGGCGGCGAGTTTCTTGCCGACCGCTACGTGCTCGGCACATGTCCACGTTGCGGCAACGAGAACGCCTACGGTGACCAATGCGAGGCTTGCGGATCGTCCCTCAACGTCACAGACCTTCTCAATCCCCGCTCGGCCCTAACAGGAGAGCCAATAAAGATGCGCGAGACCTCCCATTGGTATCTCCCGCTCGACAAATGGGAAGACAGCCTCCGCACATGGATTCTCGACGGCCACAAAGAATGGAAGTCAAACGTCTACGGGCAGTGCAAGTCATGGCTCGACGCCGGGTTGCAGCCCCGCGCCGTCAGCCGCGACCTGTCATGGGGCGTGCCCGTGCCGGTGGAAGGCGCTGACGGGAAGGTGCTTTACGTATGGTTCGACGCACCTATCGGCTATATCTCCAACACCAAAGAACTACTGCCCGACTCATGGCAGACATGGTGGAAAGATCCCGAGACACGCATCATCAACTTCATCGGCAAGGACAACATTGTCTTCCACTGCATAGTGTTCCCCGCCATGCTCATGGCCTATGGCGACAATTTCCAGCTGCCAGACAATGTCCCCGCCAACGAGTTTCTAAACCTCGAAGGTGATAAGATTTCCACATCGCGCAACTGGGCAGTATGGCTCCACGAATATCTCCGCGACTTCCCCGGCAAACAGGACGTGTTGCGCTACGTCCTGACCGCCAACGCGCCCGAGACAAAAGACAATGACTTCACATGGGCCGACTTCCAGGCGCGAAACAACAACGAGCTTGTGGCCATACTCGGCAACTTCGTAAACCGCGCGGTAGTCCTGACCCACAAATATTTCGACGGCACCATCCCCGCCACCATCGAGCTTACAGACGCCGAGCGGCAGGTGTGGGACGAAGTCAGCCGCATAAAGTCAGCCCTGACCGAGGCTCTTGACAACTTCCACTTCCGCGAGGCTCTGAAACAGGCCATGGAGATAGCCCGTCTCGGGAACCGCTATCTTCAAGAGACCGAACCTTGGAAAGTGGCCAAGAGCGACATGGCTCGTACAGCCACCATACTCAACACCGCCCTCCAGCTCTGTGCCAACATAGCCATAGCCTTCGAACCCTTCCTCCCCTTCACATGCGGACGTCTCTCGGCCATGCTCGGAGGCGGGAAACTCTCATGGGACATGCTCGGTGCCTCGGATATTCTCCCCGCCGGCACCACGATCGCTCCCGCCGAACTCCTTTTCGAGAAAATCGAGGACGCCACGGTAGAGGCACAGGTAAAAAGGCTTCATGACATCAAGAAAGCCAACGAGACCGCCGCATGGCGTCCGGCACCACAGGCCGAAGACGTGGATTTTGACACATTCTGCCGCTCCGACCTACGTGTGGGGACAGTGATCGAATGCGAGAAAGTCCCCAAGGCCGACAAGCTGCTCCGCTTCCTCATAGATGACGGCATGGAGAAACGCACCATTGTCTCCGGCATAGCGAAATACTACAAGCCTGAGGAACTCGTGGGCCGTCAGGTCTGCTTCATTGCCAACCTGCCCCCGCGCAAACTCAAAGGCATAGTGTCTCAGGGAATGATTCTCTCTGCCGAGAATTCCGATGGCTCCATAGTGCTCCTCACCCCCTCGGCACAAGTCGCGCCGGGTTCAAAAATAGGATAAAAATCTCCTTAACCCCCATAATCGAAGCCATGACCAGCAAGAAGCGCCCCCGCATACTCATCATCTACACCGGCGGCACGATAGGTATGATCGAAGACCCTCAGAGCCACGCTCTCAGGCCTTTCGACTTCACCCACCTTATGGACAACGTCCCCAAGGTTAAGATGCTCGAGTATCACATAGACAACATCCAGTTCACACCCATCGATTCCTCTGACATGGATCCCGACGGGTGGCGCGATATCGCACTGGCCATTGCCGAAAACTATGACAATTATGACGGCTTCGTGGTGCTCCACGGAACCGATACGATGGCCTACACCGCTTCGGCCCTATCCTTCATGCTCGCGCACCTCGACAAGCCCGTGATTATCACAGGTTCGCAGCTGCCGATAGGAGAGGTACGCACAGACGGGGAGGAGAACCTTATAACGGCCCTCCAAATCGCGGCGGCCACGACATTCAACGGAGACCCGATGGTTCAGGAGGTGGCAATACTCTTCGAAAACTACCTGTGGCGCGGAAACCGCTCCACCAAGAAGAGCGCCGACAATTTCAACGCCTTCAAGAGCCACAATTATCCCGAGCTGGCCAAGATAGGCCTGGGTATACACTTTGCGGAAAAGGCCCTCCGCCGCCCCAACGAACGGCGCCCTCTCCATGTCAATACCGGCATGGATCGCAACGTGATATTCCTTGACCTGCATCCGGGACTGACACGGCCCATACTGCACCATATCCTCAACACACCGGGTATAAAGGGAATAGTAATGCGTAGCTACGGGGCCGGAAACGCCCCCACCCACCAATGGTTTCTTGAAGAAATCAAGCGCACGGTCGACAGTGGTGTGATAATAGTCAACGTGACACAATGTATCAGCGGTGCCGTACATGTCAACCGTTATGCCGCCGGAGAGACTCTCACCAACTGCGGTGTAATCTCCGGCCACGACATGACGTCAGAGGCAGCAATCACCAAACTGATGTACCTCTTCGGTCTCGGACTGACCCCGTCAGCCGTCAGGACACGTTTCAACGTCGATCTCTGCGGAGAAGTGACATTATAGCAACCAGCGGACGAAGGAAATAAAAACTATTTTTACGAACCTTACCTCCCGCCACGGATAGCTTCCGTGGCGGGAGGTAAGGTTTTCAATTCGGTCAGTATGACATCATATCATCTCTGCGGGTCGAATCCGCGCCGTTGCATGGAGCGCAGAAGGCCGTAGTCCATGGCCTCGCGGTAATAACCGAGGATATGGCGTGCCCAGTCATTGTCGGTCTTGTCACCTGAGCGCGTCCTGTTATAGTGGGACACGGTGTCATTATAGTCCATCAGTTCCTTGACAATTTCCTCCTCGTCCTGACGGTAGCCGTCCTTGAATACGACCAGTTCGCGAGGCTGTTTGGGTTTCAGATCCGGCTCCTCGCGGGGCACGCCTATTGAAAGACCGCATACCACGAACGTCTTCCGAGGCAGATTAAGCAACGCCGAGACAGCCTCAGGGGCCACGGTGCGCGCATATCCGATGGGGCAGCATCCGAGACCGAGGCTCTCAGCCATGGTCAGGGCGCTCATCATTGCCAGAGACGCATCTATTATCCCGACAGAGACTCCGTCGATGGTATTGTTGAACTCCGGCATTTCCTCACCAAGCTCCTCGCTGATGAGGCTGATCTTGTTATAGTCCATCAGGAAAAGAAGAAAATGAGAGCATGTCTTCACCTGTTTCTGTCCTATTATCTCGTAAAGTTTCAGCTTGACGTCAGGATCGGTCACATCGATAACAGAGAACTGCTGTCCGTTATAGCTGGTCGGTGTGTTGCGGATGGCGTCATAGATCAGGTTCATGTCTTCCGCGCCGACATCCTTACGCTCGTACCTGCGTACACTGCGGCGCTCTAAGAGTGTGTCTTTTACGCTTTTCATTGAGTAAATGTGTTTGGGTGAGAGGTAGTATTTATTGTATCTCCGTTATGGTGTAAAGCTGCCGCAAATATAGCGATTTTTTTCTTTTGTCAAGCAACCTTTCGATAAAATAACAAACAAGATTGCCAAAAGTTTTTACACCCCCCGAAAAATTCGTAACTTTGCACAGTCAATAACTCATCCCCAACACCGCATGCGACAGATTAAGCGCGCCCGTCTGATTCTTGCGGACGGCACCACTTTTGAAGGGAAGTCTTTCGGCTACGATGCTTCGACAGCCGGCGAGGTCGTTTTCAACACCGCCATGACCGGCTATCCCGAAAGTCTTACCGACCCTTCCTATGAGGGTCAGATACTTGTGACCACCTATCCCATACTCGGCAACTACGGCGTCCCGCCTTGTCGCGAGAAAAACGACGTCAGCGAATACTACGAGAGCGGCCACATACACGCCCGTGCCATAGTGGCTCAGGACTATTCCTTTGACCACTCCCACTGGCAGGCCGACCGCTCCCTGGCCCAATGGCTTAACGAAGAAAAAATCCCCGGCATCTACGGAATCGACACGCGTGCCCTCACCAAGCACCTGCGCGAACATGGCTCCATGCTCGGAAAAATAGTAGTCGAAGGATGCGAGGAGCCTGACTTCTACGATCCCAACAAGGAAAATCTCGTGGCCAAGGTCTCCTGCAAGGAAGTCGAGGTGCACGGAGAAGGAGAAAAGACCGTGGTGCTCGTCGACTGCGGCGTAAAGCACAACATCATACGCTGTCTCACCCGCAGGGGTGTAAAGGTGGTACGCGTTCCCTGGAACTATGACTTCACCGACATCCCATATGACGGACTCTTCATCTCCAACGGCCCGGGCAACCCCGACATGGCGGAGGAGACCGTGGGACACATCCGCAAGGCTATGGAGAACGGACGTCCCATATGCGGCATCTGCATGGGCAACCAGCTCCTATCCAAAGCTGCCGGTGCAAAAACCTACAAACTTAAATACGGCCACCGCAGCCACAACCAGCCGGTGAGACGCGTGGGGACTGAGCAGTGTTTCATCACATCCCAGAACCATGGTTTCGCCGTTGACAACGACACCATTCCCGCCGACTGGGAACCGCTCTTCATCAACATGAACGACGGCACCAACGAGGGCATACGCCACAAGACCAAGCCCTACTTCTCCGCCCAGTTCCACCCCGAGGCCTCATCGGGCCCCAAGGACACGGAGTTCCTCTTTGACGAGTTTATCAACATGCTCTAAATCCCCATCACCATTTCATCATGCGTAACGAAAACATCAAGAAAGTCCTGCTTCTCGGCAGCGGCGCGCTGAAAATCGGCGAGGCCGGCGAGTTTGACTATTCCGGCTCACAGGCCCTCAAAGCCATGAAGGAAGAGGGGATTACCACCGTCCTCATCAATCCTAACATCGCCACCGTCCAGACGTCAGACGGTTTTGCCGACAAAATATACTTCCTTCCCGTCACCCCCTACTTTGTAGAAAAGGTAATCCGCAAGGAACGTCCTGACGGAATACTTCTCGCATTCGGCGGACAGACCGCGCTCAACTGCGGCGTGGAGCTTCACCGCTCAGGCATCCTCGAAACCTACGGCGTGGAAGTGCTCGGAACCCCTGTCCGCGCCATAATGGATACGGAAGACCGCGAGCTTTTCGTCCACAAGCTTGACGAAATCAACGTCAAGACCATCAAAAGCGAGGCTGTGAGCACGGTGTCTGACGCCATCACCGCCGCTTCCAACCTCGGCTATCCCGTCATAGTCCGTGCAGCCTACGCACTCGGCGGATTAGGTTCCGGCTTCTGTGACAATGAGGATGAGCTTGTATCACTCGTAGAGAAAGCCCTCGCCTTCTCACCACAGGTGCTCGTAGAGAAGTCACTCAAAGGATGGAAAGAGGTGGAATACGAAGTGGTCAGAGACCGCTTTGACAACTGTATAACCGTCTGCAACATGGAGAACTTCGACCCCCTCGGAATCCACACCGGGGAGTCTATCGTAGTAGCTCCCTCGCAGACCCTTACAAACGAAGACTACCACTACCTGCGCAAACTCGCCATCAAGATCATACGTCACATAGGCATCGTGGGCGAGTGTAACGTGCAATACGCCTTCGACCCTGCCTCGATGGACTACCGCGTCATCGAGGTCAACGCCCGTCTCAGCCGTTCGTCGGCACTTGCATCAAAGGCCACGGGCTATCCCCTCGCCTTCGTGGCAGCCAAACTCGGCCTCGGCTACGGACTCTTCGACCTCAAAAACTCCGTGACCAAGGAGACCTCGGCATTCTTCGAACCGGCCCTTGACTACATCGTCTGCAAGATTCCCCGCTGGGACTTGGGCAAATTCCACGGTGTACGTCGCGAAATCGGCTCCTCTATGAAATCCGTCGGCGAGGTAATGGCTATCGGACGTACATTCGAGGAAGTGATACAGAAGGGACTCCGCATGATCGGACAAGGAATGCACGGATTCGTAGGCAACCGCGAGCTAAAAGCCGATGACATCGACCACGCCCTCAAAGAGCCTACCGACAAGCGCATCTTCATAATAGCCCAGGCCATGGCCAAGGGATACAGCGTGGAACGCATCCACGAGCTGACCAAGATTGACCGCTGGTTCCTTTATAAGCTACAAAACATCATGGACACCGCTGCGGAACTCCGCGAGTTCGATTCGCTCGAAACGCTTCCCGCCGAGCTCCTCCGTCAGGCAAAGGAGCAGGGATTCAGCGACTTCCAAGTGGCCCGCGAAGTGCTCAAAGAGAAGATGGAGTCTGCCGAAAAAGCCAATCTCGATGTCCGCGCCCTCCGCAAGAGCCTCGGTATCCTTCCAGTGGTAAAACAGATTGACACACTCGCCGCAGAATATCCCGCTCAGACCAACTATCTCTATCTCACATACAACGGACGCGAGAACGATGTAAAGTATCTCCACGACCACCGTTCCATCGTAGTCCTCGGTTCGGGAGCCTACCGTATCGGTTCGTCCGTAGAGTTCGACTGGTGCTCGGTCAACGCCCTCCTCACCGTCAAACAGCAGGGATGGCGCTCGGTAATGATCAACTACAACCCCGAGACAGTCTCCACAGACTATGACATCTGCGACCGCCTGTATTTCGACGAGCTTACGTTCGAGCGCGTCATGGATATTCTCGACCTCGAACAGCCCCACGGCACCATCCTTTCAGTGGGAGGCCAGATTCCCAACAACCTCGCCACACGTCTGGACGGACAGGGTGTAAACATACTCGGAACCTCGGCCCAGTGTATAGACAACGCCGAAGACCGCAACAAATTCTCGGCCATGCTCGACCGTCTCGGCATTGACCAGCCGCGTTGGCGCGAACTTACAAGCATGGACGACATCAACGAGTTCATCTCTGAGGTAGGCTTCCCCGTCCTCGTCCGTCCCAGCTATGTCCTCTCCGGGGCGGCCATGAACGTATGCCACAACCAAGAGCAGCTGACACGCTTCCTGCGCCTCGCCGCCAATGTCTCCAAACAGCATCCCGTGGTCGTTTCACAGTTCATCTCGGGAGCCAAGGAGATAGAGATGGATGCCGTGGCAAAGGACGGCGAGATAGTATGCTACGCCATCTCGGAACACATCGAATATGCCGGCGTGCACTCCGGCGATGCCACCATACAGTTTCCTCCGCAAAAACTCTATGTGGAGACCATGCGCCGCATCCGCAAAATCTCACGCCAGATTGCCGACGCCCTCCACATCTCCGGGCCGTTCAACATACAGTTCCTTGCCAAGAACAACGACATCAAGGTAATCGAGTGCAACCTGCGCGCCTCACGCTCGTTCCCGTTCGTGAGCAAGGTTCTGAAAATCAACTTTATCGACCTTGCCACACGTGTCATGCTCGGACTCGATGTGGAGAAACCCGCCAAGAACGCCTTTGACCTCGACTATGTCGGCATCAAGGCCTCGCAGTTCAGCTTCTCGCGTCTCCAAGGCGCCGACCCTGTTCTGGGAGTAGACATGGCCTCTACGGGCGAGGTAGGATGTATCGGCAACGACTCGTCCGAAGCCCTCATTAAGGCAATGATATCGGTAGGCAACCGCGTGCCATCTAAGGCCGTCCTCATGTCAACAGGTACCCCCAAACAGAAAGCCGACCTTCTCGATGCAGCCCACGAACTTGCCAACCAGGGCTATACCATCTATGCCACCGGCGGCACGCACGCATATCTCAATGACAACGGCATACCCGCCATACGTGTCTACTGGCCCTCACAGCCCGATATGCAGCCACAGGCCATCGAACTTCTGCACGACCATGCGGTAGACCTCGTGGTGAACATCCCCAAGAACTTCACCACCACAGAGCTTACCAACGGCTACAAGATACGCCGTGCGGCCATCGACCTCAATATACCTCTGATGACCAACGCGCGTCTGGCATCGGCCTATATAGACGCCTTCACAACCCATCCTCTTGACGAAATCGAAATCAAGAGCTGGGACGAATATTAATAAAGACCCGAGGGATGCCGGACATCGGCATCCCTCGGCCATATGCCTTTACTTATATTCACCAAAATTACCAATTAATAAATTGCAGGAATCTCAGAGATTCCGTATATTTGCCACGCGAAACAGCACCTACCAATAGGCAAAGTCAACTCTATATAATACAACTATGAAGATTGAAAAAATTATCGGTCGTGAAGTACTTGACTCACGCGGCAACCCCACCGTTGAAGTAGACGTAATCCTCGAGAGCGGCGCACGCGGTCGTGCCTCCGTTCCCTCCGGCGCATCAACCGGTGAAAACGAGGCTCTCGAACTCCGTGACGGCGACAAGAACCGCTACATGGGCAAGGGCGTACAGAAAGCCGTAGCCAATGTAAACGGCCCCATCGCAGAGGCCCTCAAAGGCATGAGCGCTCTTGACCAGATCAAGATTGACGAGACAATGCTCGCCCTCGACGGTACAGAGACCAAGAGCAACCTCGGTGCCAACGCCATCCTCGGCGTATCACTCGCCGTTGCCAAGGCTGCCGCCGACTATCTCGACCTCCCCCTCTACAAATATATCGGTGGCTGCAACAGCTACGCGCTCCCCGTCCCCATGATGAACATCATCAACGGCGGCGCCCACTCTGACGCTCCCATCTGCTTCCAGGAGTTCATGATCCGCCCCATCGGCGCATGCTGCTTCAAGGAAGGTATCCGCATGGGCACCGAGGTGTTCCACAACCTCAAAAAAGTGCTCCATGACCGTGGCCTCTCAACTGCCGTAGGTGACGAAGGTGGTTTCGCTCCCTCCCTTGACGGCACCGAGGACGCCCTCAACGTCATCATCAAGGCTATCGAACTCGCCGGCTACGTACCCGGAAAGGACGTTACCATCGGCCTCGACTGCGCTTCTTCAGAGTTCTACAAGGACGGTGTATATGACTACACTTGGAAGCAGGGTGCCGACGCTCCCAAACTCACCTCTGCACAGCAGGCCGAGTTCCTCAAAGAACTCGTTGAGAAATACCCTATCGACTCAATCGAGGACGGTATGGACCAGAACGACTGGGAAGGCTGGAAGATTCTCACCGACCTCATCGGCGACCGTTGCCAGCTCGTGGGCGACGACCTCTTCGTGACCAACGTCAAGTATCTCCAGAAAGGTATCGACCTCGGCTGCGCCAACTCTATCCTCGTGAAGGTAAACCAGATCGGCTCTCTCACCGAGACCCTCCGTGCCGTAGAGCTTGCACAGCGCAACGGTTATACCGCCGTCATCTCCCACCGTTCAGGTGAGACCGAGGACGCAACCATCGCCGACATCGCTGTTGCCACCAACGCCGGACAGATCAAGACCGGTTCTGCAAGCCGTTCTGACCGTATGGCCAAGTACAACCAGCTCCTCCGCATCCAGGAAGAGCTTGGCTGCGCCGCCGCATACGGCTATGGCAAAAAGACCAAGCGTCCCGAGGCATAAGCCATTACTTCTCTCCCTGTAAAAGGAAGTATAAAAGTTTAAGGAGTCCGTAAAACCGCACGGGTCAACAACCGGCGGAGCCTTACGGGCTCTTTAAACTTTTTTAATCCCGGCAGTGTTGAAATATGAGAAAAAACAATACCCGTCAGTCATGAAACTCAAAACACTGCTATCAATCGCCACTATCCTGCTCTGCGGCCTCGGCCAGAAGGCCGGAGCCTGTTCACGCGTTCTCTATGTAGGCAACGACAGCCTCCGTATCGTCGGACGTTCACTCGACTGGAAGACACCAATTCCCACCAATCTCTACGTATATCCGCGCGGAATGGAGAAGCAAGGAAACACGCTTCCCGGCTCGGTCACATGGACATCTAAATATGGGGCCATATACGCCGTTGGTTATGACGGCGGCATAACGGAGGGAATGAACGAAAAGGGTCTCGTGGTCAACGCCCTCTTCTGCAAGGGGACTGTATATGTCAACGATTCCACCATGTCACGCCCCCCTATGTCGCTTGCCGTGTTTTCAGGATGGATTCTCGACCAATGCGCCACTACTCCCGAGGCTGTGGAGATGCTATCGGCCCATAACTTCAACATCTCAGGCTCTACCTTTGACGGCGGTACCGTATCGACCCTTCACTGGGGCATAACCGATGCGCAAGGACGATGCGCCATGGTGGAATTCGACCACGGCACAATCCGAATCTACCAAGGACAGGACATGCCTGTACTGACCAACGATCCCACCTACCCCAAGATTACGGCCATCAATGAATACTGGGAGAAAAAGGGTGGTTCACATACCCTCCCCGGCACCGTCAGCAGTCCCGACAGATTTGTGCGCGCCTCATTCTTCAATAAAAATGTAGAAAAGACCGCCGATCCCGACCTTGGATTCTCCATAGTACGCTCGGTACTGATGAACGTGTCAGTCCCTTACACCTACACCGTTGAAGGAGAAGGGAACGTATCATCGACCCAGTGGCGCTCGTTTGCCAACCTTCGAGATCTCCGATACTATTTCGACGTCACTACAAATCCCGGCGTCTTCTACGTAGACCTTTCCAAATGCAATCTCAGCAAAGGCGCCCCGGTCATGAAGCTCGATGTCTCCAAATCCTCGGCCTATGTCGGCGAGGTCAACAACCATCTCTTCAAGACAGCTCCCTTCAACCCGATGTACTGATAAACAGACCGACCTGCAAACAACTTCATGACGGTCACAGAAGCCACGTCCTCTCACGGAGCGGCCCCTGCGACCGTCATGGTTTTCAGCCCATCTTGGGAATTTGAAGAAATTTTTATACTTTTGTATCGGATATGAGAAAGGTTATCGCGACAATCCTTGTGCTCCTGTGTGTAGTGGCGGCCGTGGCTGCCTCTCCTAAATGGGAGAGCGTCTTCGTCCCGGGACGTTCGACGGCGGTGACCGAGCGCACGGCCGATTCCGATACCGTGGAGGTCAGCGTCAGTGACGGATACATCTACGTGTCATGCACACGTCCCACAAACGTCAAGGTATTCACCATCCTGGGACAGCTCATAAGCCAGGAAACACTCCGTGCCGGCAGCCACCGGCTACACATGGCATCACGCGGCATCTACATACTCAAAGCCGCCGACATCACCCGGAGAATCACGATCTGACCATATCGGCCCCACACTCTCCCTGTTAATTCCGATTACGATTTTCGATTTCACACTCTGAGAATGAAAGCACGCCTCATCATCAATCCCGTTTCAGGCACTCACAGCAAAGCCGGTCTGGCCGCAAATGTCATTGACTCGCTCTCCCCGCTCGGATGGGACGTGGAAACATGCTATACACGTTGTGGCGGCGACGCCACCCGTCTGGCCGGCGATGCCGTGGACAAGGGCTATGACGCCGTCTTCGCGGCTGGCGGAGACGGAACGGTCAATGAGACAGCCGCAGCCCTCTGCGGATCACAGACATCACTCGGCATCATCCCGTGCGGATCTGGCAACGGACTCGCCCGCCATCTCGGCATCCCGGTGGACGCGCGCGAAGGCCTTAAAATAATCATCTCCGAAAAACCACGGGAGATAGACTATGCCACGGTCAACGACCGCAAGTTTTTCTGCACTTTCGGCGTGGGTTTTGACGCCGCCGTCAGCGACACGTTCGCACGCAAGAAGACCCGGGGCAAGCTGACCTATCTGCAAAGCACGTTCGAGACCTATGCCCACTACGAGCCTGAACTATATACGATTACAGCCAACGGTCAGACAATGACCGAGAAAGCGTTTCTGATAGCCGTATGCAACGCGTCACAGTATGGCAACAACGCCTATATAGCCCCGAGCGCCGATATAGATGACGGTCTGCTTGACGTCACCGTCATACACTCCGGCAACCCGCTCTCGACCGCGCTTGTCGGTTTTGACCTGCTGGCCGGAATGATCGAGCACAATGTGCTCATCCACCAGTTCCGCACCTCGTCCCTCACCATAGAGCGCTCCGTAAAGGGGATGGCGCATATTGACGGCGAACCACTCAGTATGCCTCCACGCCTCGACATACGGTGCCACCCCGGACAGCTGAAAGTCTTCGCTCCGAAAGACCGCAAGAGCATCAGGCCGTTCATCACTCCGGCCGCCTCGATGTTCGAGGATTTCCGCCTCGCCGTAAACCGCGTGTTCCAAAAGGAATAAAAATTTTCGCCATATGCAAACTTTTCCCATACGGCAGACGTTTAACAACTGAACGTCCAACTATTGTTTATGAAAGGGAAAGCAAGATTGTTAATGGTGTTAGCAGCGTTTTATCCCTTGGGTCTTTCGGCCCAAGGGATTGCTGGTATAACGGAGGCTCTCCGATCAGTAGGGTGTTATCATGGGAAAGCCTCTTACAGTGTCTCTCTTCCTCAGAACGATGCCGAGGTAGCCTACGATCTTGACCTGACAGCGGTCAAAGCCCCGTCAGACACCCTCGCCCCGTGCCGGTATCTTATCAGCTGGACTCTCGGGACACCATCCGGGCCGTCAAAAGGGTTCTCTGCCTATTTTGACGGCAACCATTACCGCTATCGCAACGAGCGGCTCCAAGAATATCATATGTCATGGGACTCGATACCCTTCATCGCCACCCCGCGTATGCCGGGCGTCCAGAACATGGCCCAGTTCGTGGAATTGCTTCCCGGCTTCATCGCTGACCGTCTGGAAAGCATGAGCCTCGACACGGCCTATACGGTAAAAGTGGAACCCGTCCGTATGTTTGACGGCAGAAAGGTAATCCCCGTAAACGCAGTCATGGCACTGAGGGGAGAGAATGTCATGGAGCAGGAATATCTGTTCGACTCCACCACCATGCTGCCTCTGAGGATTACCACCGAGAGCAATCCCGGATCTATCACCGAACAAAGTATCATAGTAAACTTCCGAAACGACCCCTCCCCCTCCTGCCCGGAACTGAGCGAGGAGATGCTGGCCTCGGCCTACCCGGAGGTGTTTGAGAAATATCGTGAGAGCAACTTCCGCATAGAGAATATGCGGGGGACGATGCTACCCACCTTCACACTTCCCACCACGACAGGCGAACGCTATGCCTACCACAGAGGACAAGGATTCCGATCACCCACCGTCATAGTCATCCTCGACCCTGCAACGGGCATGAACAAACAGATGATAAGCACACTGCGCGACGCGATAGACCGTCTCGAAATTCCGGCAGACCTAATATTCGCATTCACAGGAACCAATACCGATATGGTCGAGGAAACCGTTCCCTCAATCCGACCGGGAGAACACCTGCTATTCAACGCCCGCTCTCTGGCACGCGACTGCGGAGCCGCATCGCTCCCGGTCACAATCATAGCCGATGAGGACGGAAAGGTGGAAAATGTGGTGCTCGGATTCAACAATGACCTTGGCGACATTGTTTTACAGTCAGTGATACTAAGCAACTAAAACAAACATATGGAAACCGTATTTTTCAAAGGACAGCCATGCCACACATGCGGCACTGTCCCGGGGATAGGCGAGACCGCCCCGTGCTTCCATCTCGCAGGCCCCGACCTGTCACAGGTTCTATGTACTGACTTCTCGGGCAAGCGTGTTGTCCTCAACGTCTTCCCCAGCCTTGACACCGAGGTATGCGCCCGATCCGTCCGCCGTTTCAACGAAGAGGCTGCCGGCCTTGACGATGTGGCCGTGGTATGTGTCTCTATGGATCTCCCGTTTGCCATGGGGCGTTTCTGTACTCTCGAAGGCATCAAGAACGTGATATTCGGTTCGGCGTTCCGCTCACCCCTCTTCGGACAAAAGTACGGACTGCAACTCGTCGACGGCCCTCTTGCCGGACTTCTCACACGTGCCGTCCTCGTACTTGACGAGAACCGTCGCATAATATTCCGCGACATTGTGGAAGAGATAACCAACGAGCCTGACTATGAGGCAGCCTTGAAGGTGCTCCGCAAAGAAGTATAGATCCCCCGTACATAAAGAAAACATATACAGGCCCTGCGGATATGCTGCGGGGCCTGTATATGTTTCTTTATGTCATCACGAATCCGACTCAAACGGTTCGACATGTATATTGGTGATAATGTCGTTGCCCATACGTCCCCTAAGGGCCTTTTCGACAGCTGTGGCTATGTCATGACCCTCGCGGACAGAGATGTCAGGCCTCACCTTTATATGAGCGTCTATAATCACAGAATGACCGTTGCGGCGTGTGCGCAGCCGATGGAACCTCCTCACCCCGGGGACAGAGGATATAGTCTGTTCCACCTCGGCAAGCCGGGCCGGCGAAAGAGACTTTTCAAGCAATTCGTTTACAGCCGGACGGCATATCCCGACAGCCGACACCGCTATGAAGACAGCTATGAGCATAGAGGCCACAGGGTCAAGGATACACCATTTGTCACCAAGAAAATAGGCTGCCGAGACACCGGCAAGGGTGGCCACAGACGATACCGCGTCACTGCGGTGATGCCACGCATTTGCCGTCAGCGATGCCGAGTCAACCTTCCTGCCGGCCTTTATGGTATAATGAAACAGCCATTCCTTGGCCAGAATGGAGAGCAGCGCCACTACGACAGTCCATAAGTCCGGGCGGGGAGGGTTCACACCACCGATTGCAGCCACTACGGCCTTTGTCCCGGAAATACCGATCCCTACCGCCACACCGAAAAGTATGACCCCTATCGCAAGAGCGGCAAAGGTCTCAAACTTGCCGTGGCCATAAGGATGGCCGCTGTCTGCCCCCTTGTAGGCGATCCCTACAAAGATAAGGACTATCAGATCCGTGGCAAAATCACTGAGCGAATGGATACCGTCGGCCACAAGAGCGTCACTGTCACCATAAAAGCCTATGGCCACTTTGAGCACCATGAGAACAGCATTGACCCAGAATCCCACCCACGTGACGTGGCGGATGAGGCTTACATCCTTCTCTTTATTGATTTCTTCTCCTGCCATATGGTCTCAGGACTTATTGGTAAAAGGAAACAGCATCCGTGCAAAAACCCATGCAAACCTTCCGAAATGCATCATGTAGGCATATACCAGCCTCATGCGCCACGGGCTGGCGGTACGTGAGAGCACCTTGTCGCGAAGCCTTGCGGAAAGACCGCCGAAACCCTCTCTCGCATACTCGGCTGCAAGAATCACCGTCCGGGCATCAAGCCACACATTATCGGCCTTCCGGCCTTCGAGATGTTTTCTTATAAGGTCAAGCGATCTCTCCCACCGCTCGGGGTGCGCGCCGAATGTCTCGCCTGAAATACTCTCTGACTCGAAATACACTCTGACGGAGGGAGGGCCGGGCACTGTGGCCATCACAGGTTTTTGCAACAGCAGCCTCACTCCCAGCTCATAGTCATCCCAGCCGGAAAGGGATTCGTCCCACCCCCCTACCGTCCTGAAAAGAGAGGTGCGCGCCACATAGCGCAGAGTGGAGAGGGTTGATCGGAACAGATGGTTGAACAGGGGGGACGACTCGGAATAATACGTGACCCTCTCCGTCCCGTTCCTTCTGTATATGACATTCCGCCCTATTATTCCGGCAAGAGGATTGTCAGCGATGGCGCGGGAGAATTCCTCGACATGACGCGGTAACATCTCATCGTCCGAGTCAAAGAACATCGTCCATTCCGTAGCCACCTCTTGAAGTCCTCGGTTGCGTGCAGCCGAGGCCCCGCGACGCGGCTGCGAGACCACCTTCGTATCACACCGTCTTCCGGCCCACTCCGTCATGACCCGCATGGAGTCATCTGTCGAGGCATTGTCAACAAGCACCACCGCTGCCGGCGCGAGAGTCTGCGCATCAATGGAGCGCAGAAGGCGGGGCAGCGTGCGGGCACGGTTGTAGACCGGAATGACTATCGTGAGCGGGGATTTCATCAGCGCCGGCGGTTGCGAACCGAACGTGTGGCCGAAGATGAGGAAGAACCCTTCGGGGCCTTTGGCTTCTTGACCTTTGCAGGCTTGCTCTTGGCGGCAGTGCTCTTTTTCGTACCACGTTTCGAACGAGTGGCCCTTGACGAGCGCTTAGGCTTGTCCTCCGAAACCCCTACCGTTTCCCCTTCTCCTTCCGTAGCCGTCCCTTCGGCGAGGGCCGCAGCCTTTTCCGCAGCCTCACGACGTTCGGCAAGCTCTTCGAGAGATGGCACCCACAGCTTGTTCTCATATGAGTCGAGACGTTTCTGTATGCTGTCACGGGCATGGGCCAGCTCATCGGGATCGGGATGTATCTGCATCAACGACTTGTTTTTCAGATTGCGGGTCTTGTATATGTCGCCCTTATAGAGACCGAGCTGGAAGAAATCGTCATAGGTACATGTGGCAAGGTTGTTGTCATCATCCGTAAATATGGTCTGGGTGGTCAGGAAAGGACGCAGCTCGTCATACTTCACCCAGAACATGGGATAACGCACAGCCTCTCCGCCGAAGTCGCCCGAACGATGAAGCACGGGGCAGACAGCCTCGATGCGGCTGCGCATACGGTTTGACCGGCGGTCAAACTCCCATTTCTCTATGATATAGTATGAAAGCACTTCCGAGGCGGGCACATCGCTTTCCTCGATGGTAAACTTGGGATTCTTCTCCGTAGACCCTTTCGCATCGGCATATATTATATGGAAGCGGTCAAGGACATCGCGCATCTTTACCTTGTAGGCGTCAGAGAATACCTCGCGTCCGTCAAGATACTCGTATGCCCCGAGACGTCCGTCAGCCATACGTCCGAGAATGATACGGAAAAGGTTTTCCTGCCCTTCGACAGGCTCGTCGGGATAATAGAGGGCGCCGTTGGCATCCTTGGTGAGATCAAGCTCGCGATACATGACACGCATCCATTGAAGCTCGCTGTCTGTGACCGGAGTCTCCTCGAAATGCGACTGCATACGCTGCGTGACACCCGGGGTCTCGGTCTTCGAACCGGGACGTTCCCCCGAACGGCGCCTTACGACGCTGCTTGACGAGGATGAGTCCTGGGCAAAGACCCCGGCGACTGTCATGAGGCTTATGGCTGTGAGAAGAAATTTCTTCATTGCTTTATACAGAGTGCTTTTTTTAACTAATTGACTATGACCTCCACCGGGCTGAGGACTCTCTCTATACCGTCAGGCCCCTTGGCACGGATGCGTGAGATATAGAAGCGCTTGCCGCGTGAGAGACGTTTGAACTGGTCTCGCTGTCTCTGGGAGAATGACGCCCCCTGCGACACCTCGGGAATGGCATTGCCCATCTGGTCGAAGAAGACCGTCTCGAACCCGAGCACCTGGAAGTCTATGTTGAGCATATCGTCATCGATGGCGGCCTCTATGCCGGGAGCCGTGGTGAGAAGCGATTTCGAGAACGGCTTGCCCCCCTTATAGCGGTCACGGGCACCGTTCTGGCCCGTAAACGAGATGAAAGCGACCGGGTCGGGAAGTTTGCGGACACGGAATGTGGATGTCGCCACTGTCTGCGGACGTCCGTCTATATTGGCGGTCACGGTGATGGTGGCGTTCTCCCCCACCTTGGCCGGCCGGGCTATCCACCCGTCTCCTTTCCGTGTCAGGGAGCCGTTGGTCATCGTCGCCGATACGCCGTTCATGGGGACGCCTGGCACCGAGATGCTCATGGGATTGTCTATGCCGGCATAGAGCACGTTCATCATCGTGGCCGACACCGTGGCGGTAGGCTCCATGACCGTATAGGAGGAAGAGAATGGATGCTGGGTGACAGAGCCGTCACCGTGTGCTACCTCGATATATCCCGAATAGTCGAACGAGCCGGTCGAAGAGGTGTTAAACTCATAAAGACCCTTGTCAGAGGGCAGCTGTTTGCCACCCACGAAGATAGCCGGACGCGCAGTGGTGTCAACCGCAGCAAGGACTATCGAGGCCGAATAGCGGCTGCCGCGCATCACCATGCGCGACTGAGGGATGACGAAGGCGTTCAGCTCGTTGACACGCACATCACCGGCATCAACCGCCGAGAGAAGGTTTGAAAGGGCCTCTCCCTCGGCATAGCGGATATCGTTCTGTATCTTGGTCAGGAGCGTCACCGCAGCCACTACCGGCTGGTTCTCAAACTTTGCCTCCTCCCACTTCTGGTCACTGACAGTGCCCGGACGGCGGAAAGGGGCCGTAGACAGAGCCTCGGCTATGCTTGCGCGCTTGACCGAGTCAGGTACAAGCGAGGTGATATACTCTCGATATGCGTCCATCTCCCCACGCAGGAGCGCGCCTCCGGCGCGTCCCGGGGCAAGCATCACCACTGCGGCCGATTCGAGATCGTCGCGATGATTGATGTCGCTGATGTTTCCTTCCGGGCCGTCGGCCTCGATGACGATGGCCCTTTTCAGGGAGTCAGCAAGGTCATAGATAGCTGCGGCATGACGGCGCACCTCCGAAGCCTTCCCGAGCCACGGGGTTCCCTTTTCGGGATTCTGCTGTGTGAAGCTTTCGAGCTGGGCGTAGATGGCGTCGTTGCGGCGTCCCACGTTGGCATTGGTGCGCGCCAGCCCGTCCTCGACCTGTACGAAGCCGTCGAGCACGTCGCTCGACACGTTGAGCGCGAGCATGGCGGTGAGGACGATATACATGAGGTTTATCATCTTCTGCCTCGGGGAAAGCCTTACTACTGATTCAGCCATTGATACCGGGTAAAGTTATTTTTTTATTACTGGGCCATACCTGACGACTGTGCGCCGGGAATGTCGTTCATCATCGGGCGGTACATGTTGACCGTCATGGCGTGGAGCATCTTCTCATACACCTGGTTGAGCTGCTGCATATACCGCGCCATCTTCTCGGTCTCCTCGCAATAGCGCGCGCTCTGCGAGGCGCTTTTCTCATACATGTCCCTTATGTCCTTTATGCCGCGATTGACGCGGTCGATGCTTTCGAGCTGCGAGGACACGCTTTTGAGCTGTATCTCGTAGATGGTATTGAGGCCGCCGAGATTGCGGTTGAGATCACCCATCTGGGAGATGTATCCACGGGAATTCTCGGTGATGCCCGCCGAATTCTCGGTGATGGCGGCATAGCTTTGCAGAAGCACTGACGAGACATTGTTAAGCGCCTCGGTGGTCTGGCGGAGCTGCTGCATCTGCTCGGAGATAGCGCTCATCTGGGAGAGATATTCCTGTGTGGCGGTGGTAAGCTCGGCCATCTTCGAAAGTTGTTCGGCAGCGCTGCTCATTCGCGCTATGCTCTCGCTGAGTGAGAGGGTATCGGCCTCTGACAGGTTCATGGCCGACCCTCCGGCCACAAAGGTACCGCCACAAGCCATATGGCCTGACACCGGGACTGCCGTGGCATCCCCCCCTATCACGGTCACGCCGCCTCCGATTGTTCCCCTGTCGGGACGGACGGTCGCGGCGTTCTCGCCGTTCCCGGTCTTTCTGCCGAGTTCGGGGAAGACCTCCTCCCAGTGGTATTCCTTAGGCGGACGGTCAAAGGCGGTGAGGATGAACATCAGTACCTCGGTGCCCATGCCTATGCAGAGGAGAGTATTTCCACCGGGAAGGTGGAGAATCTTGAAGAGCGCGCCCCATATGACGATGGCGGCGCCCACACTGTAAGCGAAGTTAAAGAGGCGCTGGCCCCCCTCCCATGTCATGAGAGTCTTGTATTTTGCTTTGAGCTTGTCTGTTTCCATTGTTGGCAGAGATGTGATTGACGGATGAAGAGAGAGTGTGTTTTACTTCTTTGCTTTGGTTCCCTTGGCAAACCCTATCTGGGTGCGGACACAGCGGAAACCTATATAGGAGCGCTGCTCGTTCTGATATTCCCACATCCTGAGGTCGGAGCGGACATTGTGGGCCACATCCTTCCAGGAGCCTCCGCGCACTATCTTACGCTTCATCTTGTAGGGGTCTTCCTGAGCGGCGTCATATCGGTATTCGGGATTGAGGTCGGAGGTCAGTTTTGACACACTTTCCGAGAAGGCTGTCGAAGTCCACTCGCTGACGTTGCCGGCCATGTCATACAGGCCGAAGTCGTTGGGCGAGTATGTCCCGACGCGCGAAGTTATCAGCTGTCCGTCCTGCACGAAGTTTCCCTCCTGGGGCTTGAAGTTGGCATAGAAGCACCCCTGGTCTTCGGTGAGAGGAAGGTCTCCGTCCCACGGATACATGTTCTCGCTCTTTCCGGCGCGGGCGGCATACTCCCACTCGGCCTCGGTGGGGAGGCGGTAAGGCTCTATGTATACACCCTCGCGGCCCAGTGAGCGGCGCAGGTAGTCGGTGCGCCAGTTGGCAAAGGCGTTGGCCTGTTCCCAGCTGACCCCTACCACGGGATACTCGCTGTAACCGCCGTGGGAGAAGTAGAGACGCACATAAGGCTCGTTGTAGGCATTGTCGAAGTCGTTGATCCACGCCGTGGTGTCAGGGTAGATATTGACTATATAGGTGTTGAGGAAGTCATAGCTGCCGGTGAGGCCGCGTGTGACTGTCTCGCGCACTATCTCGCCGTCATCGTTGATATAAGCCGTGTCCTTGGATATCACAGGTACATTGGTGGGGACGGGCTTGTCGGTGTTATACTCGCGCCGGGCGGGGTTGAGACGGTTCTTGCGCTTCGCGGCCTCGGTGTGGTTGAACACCTCGTAGCGATAGTTGAGCTGCTCGTGGTCAAGTTCGCGCACGCCGGTGATGGGGTTGGTGCGATAGACGCTCTCTATGGCTCTCTGCTCGTCCTCGTTGGCATTGCGCCAAGGGATGGGCTTGGCCCAGTTGAGATGGGGGGTGACGGGGTTGCCCTCGCGGTCTTCCTCTATCTTGAACTCCTCGTTACCGCCGAAGCGTGGGTCGGCAAGACGCTCGCGGATGATGGAGTCACGCACCCAGAAGACAAACTGCTTGTATTTCGAGTTGGTCACCTCGGTCTCGTCCATCCAGAATGCATCCACGGATATGCCGCGCGAGTCGGCACGCAGGTTCCACAGCGAGTCTTCCTTCGAAGGCCCCATTTTGACGGAGCCGCGTGAGACGAGCACCATCCCGTAGGGGGTCGGCTCCGACCATGAGATGCCCCCCACGCCGGTCACCTCTCCCCCCATTGAGCTACGGCTCCCTGAGGCACAGCTGACGGCCACGGCGAGCGCGGTCACGGCGATGAGTATATGAAGTATCTTTTTCATAAGTTACATTATGCGTATGCTCTTGTGTTTGTTACGGTTCTTCTCGGAAAAATCGAGTTTTAGGTTGTAGCCGGCAAATATCTCATGGCTCCCAGACGAGGCCTTGGCGATGTCGCTAAGATGGTAGTCATAGCTGTAACCGATAAATATTCCTTTAAGCTCGGCCCCGAGCATCAGGGACAAGGCGTCGTCATGTCGGTAGCCTATGCCGGCCGTGAAGAGTTTCTTGTATCTGACCCGTCCCGTGACGGCCACGTCGGTGAAGGTAAAGTCACTTCTCACCAGCAGGGACGGTATCACTTCAAATAACGTGTTCTTAATGGGAATATTGCCCTCGGCGGTGAAATAGAGGGAGCGCCGGGCCGTGAATTGATATTTTTTAGCAGTCTCGTCACTGCCACCGGTTCCGGCCGTCGTGCTGTTCTCGGATGTGAAGGTGACGGTGGGATTGTTGGCATGAAGTAAGGAGATTCCGGCCTTGAAACGCTTGTGGACGTAGTAGAACCCCACCCCGAGGTCAAAGGCGTTGCCTGCCACGTCACGGTCAGGGATGGCGTCGTCGGTGCCGTCGTGATAGTCGTCATCATCGGGGATATAGACCTCCGAACCCTTGAACTGTTCGTTGAAAAACCCCACCTGCAACGCGCCTGTGAACTCCCCTTTGAGGGCCTTGAACTTATAGCCTATCTGGGCGCTGGCCGTGAGGTTGCGGAATAGGCCCGCCGACTCCTGCTGTATGACCACGCCGGTGCCGAAACGCTTGCCCAGAAACCTGAAAGGCATATCGGCGGCGGCGAGAAACGTGCGCGGGGCGCCGTCTATCCCCACCCACTGCATCCTCATACCGCCACGGAGGCGGATATTGTCGGTATCGCCGGCCGCGCCGGGGTTGTAATAGGTCGGGACGGCCCAATAATGGGTCAGGACGGCGTCACCCTGTGCCCGGAGAAACGGGACAGCCGCCGACAGAGCCGCAAGCACGAGCACCGTCCTCAGATATAACGCGGAAAATCTTCTCATCAGGATTATTCGAAATAAAAAGTGAAAACCACCATGCGTGACAGCGCCTTTTTGAGCGACCGCGTGATCTTCATCTTGTCAGGCTCTTCTTCGAGGTCGGGGCGCTTGTGGTCTATCACGTCCGTAAGCCCGAAACAGAATTTCACCTCGGGGATAAACTTGAAATAAGGCAGGTAGAAATCACACCCGAAACCCGCCGTGACAAAGAAGTCGGCCGGCTTGGTGCGCAGATAGTCCGAACGCTGGCGCGTGACGTTGAACGTAGGCATGATTCCCGCCGTCAGATAAGGGCGCGAGTTGCGGTAGCGGAGTCCCGAGAACTTCACATCCACCGGCAGAACCACGAGCGCCGACTTGATATTCTGTCTCAGCTCGGCCCCGGTGGCATACTCCCGCATGGTGATGTCGCGGTTGCCGAAATACATGCCGGGGGTGAACCTGAGATTGAACAGATGGTTGAGCCTCAGGTCAAAAAGGCCGTTGACACAGAACCCCGGCGAAAATGATGGCTGCTCCATGAACCATTGCTCCCCCGCCTCGGTGACGAGGCCGTTATGGACGAAGGTTATGTCCTGCATATGCACACCGAAGGAGAATCCCAGATGCCAGCGCCTCATGTCGGCATAAGGCCTGTTCTGCACCTTGTCGTTAAGGCTCTGCGCGCCGGCTCCGGCCGCACAGCAACATGCCGCAGCGAGCAAGACTGCCCGGAGCGCCCTGACGCACATATATATATAGTGGCTGTTCATCACTAAAATAACGTATGCCCCGGCCCGTTTATTGCATCCGGCGGCCTGACAGCCTCTCTCCGCCGGCCATCACCCGGCCCTATCAGCCCGCAACGCCATACGCCCGATACAACCAAAGATACAAAAAGTTTGCCCGTTAACACCTTTTAACAATCGGGGGGGGAATTTTGTCAATTTATCTGTACATTTGCAACGAGATATTAAAAAGAAGAGAACCTAAGAGAACACAAGACGCCCTACACGTCTTCCGCTACACAGCTGCAAAAAAGAAACACAACCCGGTCTAATCCACCCGGCTCAGATTTATTTTTTAGTAGAGAATATCATACATATCACACTACACCGTCCTGCAACAAGCCAAGAACCATTGAAGCATAGCGCAGGGCCAAAATGATGAAAAACGAATGAAACGTTTTTTTACACTGCTGATAATTTCAGCACTGGCCTCAGTCACCGCATCCTACTCACAACAGGTGGCAGTCAAGACCAACCTCCTCGGCTGGGCTACAACGACCGTCAATCTCGGTGCGGAGGCCTCTGTCTCCCGGCGTCACACCTTACAGGTGTTCGGGGCCATCAATCCATGGAACTTCTCGAATGACCGCCACGTGCGCATGTGGAGCGTGCAGCCCGAGTGGCGCCATTGGTTCTGCGAGTCGTTCAACGGCCATTTCCTCGGCATCCACCTCCTCGGGGGCGAATACAACATCAAGGGGGTAGACCTCCCCTTCCGCACCCTGCCCGACATAGAGGACGGGCGCCACTACGAGGGATGGTACATAGGAGGAGGTCTCACCTACGGCTACCAGTGGGTGCTCTCGAAACACTGGAACATCGAGGCCTCAGTCGGGGTGGGATATGCTTACAGCCCCTATCGTCTATACGGACGGTGTGCCCGAGTCCTCGAACGCAAGAACCGCAACTACGTAGGGCCTACCAAGGCGGCCGTATCTCTCTCATACTTCTTCTGACAAGTGACCTGGAAACCTCATTCCACATTCATCCAAAAAGGCATTCACTATGAAATCATCCATTATACTTGCCGCCATGCTTGCGTCGGCAGCGCTGCACGGCCATGCCTATGAAGGCTCTGTCCGCGCCGACTCGATAGAGACCGGCGTGGTGGGAGACCGCTTCCACCTCATGATGGTGATGCGTCTTGACTCCGTAGAGATCGAGTCAAACCGCCGTGTCATCTATACCCCCGTCCTCGTGGGAGAAAACCCGTCAGACACCGTCACATTTGACGAGGTGATGCTCACGGGACGCCGCCAGCACATACTTTACACGCGTGACTCCGATGGCTTCGAGGGGACGGAGGTGTATCGTCTCAACGGCCGACCGCAGAGCGTCACTTACAGCTCGTGGGTCAGCTACCAGCCATGGATGGACTATGCCACGCTCTATCTGACAGACGACCTCTGCGGCTGCGGCAATATCCTCGACCGTGGACGCGACCTCCTCACCGTCATCGACCGCCGTCCCGCAGAGCCGGTGTTCACCCCCCTCACCTGCTTCATCACCCCCGAGGTGGAGGCCACAAAGGCCCGCTCAGAGAGCGGGAGCGCCTTCATAGACTTCCGGGTCAACCGCACCGAGATACGCACCGACTACCGCCGCAACAGCACGGAGCTTGCCAAGATAACCTCTACCATCGACCTTGTCAAAAACGACCCCAACGTCACCATAACCGGCATCGGAATCCACGGATACGCCTCGCCCGAAGGCTCATATGCCAACAACAGGCGCCTCGCCGAGGGGCGCGCCCGCTCGCTTGCCGACTATGTGAAGTCGCTCTACCACTTTGACGACAACGTTATCTCCGTCAGCTCCACCCCCGAGGACTGGGAGGGTCTGCGCCGCTACGTGGCCGACTCCGTAGACATCGACAACCGAGAGGCAATACTCGCCGTCATCACCGATGACACCCTCGAACCTGACGCGCGCGAGTGGAAGCTCAAAAAACGCTTCCCCGCACAGTATGCCTTCCTCCTTGCCGACGTCTATCCGGCCCTGCGCCACTCCGACTACGAGGTGCGCTACACGGTGAGACCGTTCAGCGTCGAGGAGGCACGCGAGATATTCCGCACCAAGCCCCGCCAGCTGAGCCTCCGCGAACTCTACATGGTGGCCCAGAGCTATCCCGCAGGATCTGACGAGTTTAACGAGGTGTTTGACGTGGCCGCCCGCCTGTTCCCCAACGATCCCGTGGCCAACCTCAACGCCGCCATCTCGGCTGTCAACCGCCGCGACACCGTCTCAGCCCGCCGATATCTCGACAAGGCCGGCAACCAGCCCGGCTCAGAGGAGGTAGAGGCCGCCATAAAGTTCCTCTCCGAAATACAAAAATAAACCGAATTCTCATTTAACAACCCAAAATTCCAACACATGAACTTTAAATCAATCCTTTCTGCAACAGTGCTGTCCACAATGATTGTGGGATGTAGCAGCGACGAGCCGATAAACAACGGCTCGCAGGAGAACGATGGTGACGGCAAGGGCTATGTAACCCTGTCAATCAACCTGCCGACAGTGGCAGCCTCGCGCGCCCAGTCAAACGACCAGTTCTTTGACGGCGAAGCATCTGAGTACAAAGTAAACCATGCCCACCTTGTAATCTTCCGAGGAAAGAAAGAAGCCGGCGCTACGGTGACACAGGTATACAACATCGCAACAGCCCTCACATGGGATAACGCACCGGCCGGTGACGGAAACAATATCACAACATCAGGCAAGACCGTACAGCAGATACAGCAGTCTCCTGACAACAACAATCTCTGGGCACTCGTAGTCCTCAACGACCCACACGCCGAGACTCATTTCACACTCAACAAGACATTCGGAGAACTGACCCGTTCGGAAGTAACCCCCGAAACCATGTACTCTGCCGAGAACGGCTTCTTAATGACAAACTCACCCCTCTATACCGCTAACGGCACAGTTCAGACCCTTGTAAAACTCGAAAAGGGTGTGAATGTATTCAAGAGCAAAGAAGAGGCTGAGAAGACTGAAAACGCCACTCCCATACATGTGGAACGTGCCGTGTCCAAGGTCTCCGTTTCCAACGCCGTAACCACAACAGAGGGTACTATCGACGGTCTTAACGGAATCAAATATGTAGGAAAGATATCTGGATGGGAACTCGACATCACCAACAAGACATCCTATCTCGTGCGCAATGTCGGCGACTTCGGAAAATGGTATGCTCTCAATAATAGCGGCCGTTTTTACAGCGCAACCAACAAACGCGTATACTGGGCCATTGACCCCAACTACCGAATGATTCCCAATGACGAGGTACCCGATGAAGAAGACTTCCAGGAATCTTCAAACATGAATGAAGAGGATGCCAGAAAATACTTCGACATGATTGACGACCCCACCAAGGTGACCCTTTCGATCAACGATAACGCTTACTGCCTCGAAAACACTTTCAATGTGGCCAATATGCGCCAGCCCCAGACTACCCGCGTCATCCTCAAAGTCGTCTTCAAAAAAGAAGACGCTGACGCTGCCGAAACATTCTACACTCTCGGAGACACCAAGAAAATCTATGACGCAGCCGGTATGAGGACATATGTAGAAACCCGTGCCAACGCCCTTTTCGATGACAAAGAAGGATTTAAGGTAAAAATAGGTTCAAGTGTATCAGAAAGCGCCGGCGAACACGAGCTTTCAATCGCCGACATCACATATGATGTAGATGGTGTCGAGACCCAGCTCACCCTCGCTGAACTTGACAGACTCAACGAAGACCTCGGCAAAATCTATACCTACTATAATGGCGAATGTTACTATCCCGTACGCATCCAGCACTTCGGCGATACATACACTTCTTGGAAACCCGGCTCTCCTACCTATGGAGAGAAAGTCAATGCTGAAGAGGCTCGTGGCAAATACCTCGGCCGCTACGGCATGGTGCGCAACAACTGGTATGAGATACAGGTTTCAGGCATCAAGAAACTCGGCACACCCGACATACCCGAGCGTCCCAATATCCCCGATGACGAGAACGAGTACTATCTCAACCTCCAAATCAACATCCACGCCTGGGCCAAGCGCGTACAGAACGTAATCCTCTAACCATCCAATAATTACGTAAACTACCATACATCAATTGCAGGGATGCGCCGAAGGTGCGCGTCAGGATTTGAAATAAGGCAGCAACTTAACGTCAGTTCGGACAGATGCTTGACTCAATACACCTGTAAGAGGCGCGTCCCTGCAATTTTTTTACCATCTCCCCCTCCTCCATCCCACCATCACCAATGAAGACAGCAACATTATCCACTCTCGCGGGACTCTTGGGCATAGCGGCGTGCCTAAGCTCATGTTCCATGATTCACGAAGACCTCGAGCCGTGTCCCTCGGGCGTAGACCTCGAATTTGTCTACGACTACAATATCCAGCGCGCCGACATGTTCAATGACCACGTGGGCAGTGTCACTGTCTACGTATTTGACAGCAACGGCCGGTATCTGACCAGCAAGGAAGAGTCAAACAGCGCCGCCGGCTCCCCTCTTGCCTCCCCCCTCTACCGCATGCACCTCGATCTGGCCCCGGGCACATACAGCTTCATAGCCCTCGCCCACCAGAAGAGCCTTGACGAATGCCACTCCGCCCCGGGAGCCAAATACCGCCGCTCCCCGCTCTCCCCCTCCGCCAGCAATATGGAAGACCTCCTCGTCACCCTTGACCGCGAGGAAGGCAGGGTGAACCACGAAGGCGTAAGCCTCGACACTCTCTGGCACGGCATGAGCCGCCAGCCCCTCGTAGTGAGGGATATGGAAGAAGCCTCGCAGACTATATCGCTGATGCGTGACACCAAGAACCTCACCGTCAGCCTCCACAACCTCGACAATCCCGCCGACATCTCCTTAGATGATTTCGACGTCAAGATAACCTCGGCCAACGGTCTTCTCGGCCACGACAACAGCGTGCTGCCTGACGAGACCCTGACCTATACCCCTTATGCCAGCTGGGCCACAGAGTTCGGCTCTGACGGCTCACGTACCGACATCCTCGAACGCACACCCCACTACGCGCTGTCGTTCAACCGTCTCGTCCACTATCCTTCGGCCTCCGACAATGCCGCCAACGCCCTTCTCACCATCACAAACCGCAAGAACGGCAAGGAAGTGGCCCGCATCAACCTCCCGGACTGCCTCGCACAGGGACGCGGAGCTTTCGAATATATCAACTACTCTCCACAGGAATTCCTTGACCGCGAACATGACTACAAGCTCGACTTCTTCATCAAGGGAGACAGCTGGCAATATGTGGATCTCTCCATATCAGTCCTCTCATGGGCCAAGCGAATCCAGAAAGTAGAGCTATAAGACACACACCAACCCCTTAAACCTTTCCATTCACCTACACTCCCGATGCTCAGCGCACTACGACATATAATCCTACTTGCAGCCATCCTCCCGGCCATTCTCCTCGCAGGGTGTAGCGAGAGCGACCACGAGCCTGTCCCGGAAGGCCGTCCCGGCACCCTGACAATCTGCCTTGCCACAGACGCCCACTCGGTGTCACGCGCAGCCGCCGACTCTCCTGACAACCTCTCTCAGGCCACTGCGGGAGAACGCGTCATCAACGACCTCCGTTATTTCATATTCCCGGCAGGGAGCACCCCGGCGGCCAATTTCAGTTCGGGACGCCTCACCCCTCCCCCCACCACAGACGAGAGTGCCGATGAGAAATATAAGGAATACCAGATAGATGACATCCTCCCGGGAAGCTACAAGGTATATGTCGTGGCCAACATGCCTTCCGTGGCAGACGTAACCACCGAGACACAACTCAAAAAAGAGATTATCGAATACACCCCCGAAAGCCTGCCACGCCCGGGCCAGATACCCATGGTCTACGAGCCGCAGGAGGTAACCGAGATGAAGCCCGGGGGAACAGTGGTAATGGCCGGACTGCGATTCACCTGCGTCAAGGTGCGCTACAACCTCATATTCGACAAAGACAACAATACGGCGACAGCCTCCTCATTCGGAACTCACGGACTCCTGATAGACAAGATTACGGCCCGCACCCTCACCTCGGCCACCCCGCTGGTGCTCGGCGGCGCTATGGACGCCCTTGTCTCCGAGGCCGAGCCTTTTGACGCCCCCCTCGCGGCCGGAGAATATTTCGCCGAATGGAGCCGCGATGATAACGCCGCAGACAACGAGGACGTCATCTCGTCCTTCTCGGGCAAGCCTGAGAAATATTCCTCGCGCTGGGTCTATACCGGCACCGTCTACCTCCCCGAGCGCTATGTGGGGAACGATGACGACCAGTGCCTACTCGAAATAGACGCCTACACGGTTGACGGAGACCTCGCTTTCGGAGGAGAACGCGGGGCGGCGCCCAAGAACACCTACCGCATCAACCTCGGCCACACTTCGGGAGCGGGACAGCCTCGACAGTTCCCGCGAGGCACCTACTACGAGATTATCGGCTCCATAGAGTCAACCAACATCACCGGCATCGAGACAGATGTACGCATCAAGGACTGGGAGCCTGTCTATATGGCCGACCTCGGCCACACCACCCTCACTGTCGACAAGACAAGCGCCAAGGTGACATCCATCGATACCGACTCCATCCGCTATACCTCCAACCGCTCCGAGGTGATACTCGGGACAGACGTCATGGTCGACGGCAAGCCCATAATCGTACAATACCGTCAGGACACGGAAAACGGCATACTCAGCTTCCGCATCAACCCCGAAATACCCATCTCGGCCTTCGGCACAGAGGTGCCTACTGACGGCAAGACCAAGATATGGATACAGGCCGGAAACCTGCGCAAATACATCGATGTGGAATACAATGTGGAGCCTCTTTTCGAGGTGACACCCGTAGAGGCCGTTATCAACTGGAACAAGGACGAACCTTCATCATCGGCCCACACAAAGACATTCCACTATCAGACAAATCTCGGCGGTATCAAGGGCATCGAGTTCGGCAAGGACTATACCAACGGACACTCCGTAATACGTTTCGAGTGTACCGACCCGACAGCCTCAACAGGTACTTTCACCGTGACCGCCACCACCGACCCCGTGACTACCACCGAGCAATATTTCACCGTGTCCCCGATGGAGGACTATCTCGATATGGCTAAGGAAATCATGGTGCGCGTAAAGCCCCCGCTCGGCCCGTACCGCATATATTTCCGTGCCATTAACGACAATCAGGGAGAAAACAGCGATGCAACAACGCAATACTTATCTCCGCTCGAAGAGGGAAGCCTAAACCGGGAGGACGGATGGGATACAGTGCACAAACTGTACTGCTATACCCAGATGGGCGAGACAGTCAACGGCACCATCCCAGACTACTACGTCTGGCGATTTCTCGGAGCATGGCCCGGACAGAACATGACCCATGATATGACAAATCCCGGATGGTTCTACTATGACATAGCCGAAGATGCCGTGGCCCAGAATGAGGATGTCAAAGACGACAAAGGCAACATCATTTACACTGGTGACGGAACAAAGAAGAAAATAAAGCCTGGCGAGACGCTGCTCATGTTCAACTCCGGCGGTGACGGCGTACACCGTCACCGATGCCCCCACCATCTTGATGCCGGACTGCAACTCTTCGACTATGAAGACCGCGAGGGATGGGTGCTATACGACCCGCTGTGCGAACCTTATTACAAGGTCTATGACGTGCATCCCGAAATTGAGAATATCAGATACACGGTTTATTCACGTTCGAAAGTTACCGGGTGGAGCATAAGCTACGGCATGTCAAACGCTAACACCAAATCGCCTTACACCATAACCAATCCTACCCTTGACAACAACGGTATGGACGGCGCATGGCATGTATGCAAAATGGAATTCAAAGCCCCCAACGACGACTATGCCAAATCAATAGTCCTGAGCTTCGAAGACGGTAGCGAATCAATGCTTTACGGTGGCGCCAACTACTACAACCGCTCGACACCCGGCGAAGCCGTAGGATATTACTGGGGTATATGGAGCAGGGAGGAACTATTATCTCCCCCTTCTGATCCCGAAATACCTGCCGGCCACAGGCGTATATGGTATACAAACCCTGACAATATGTCGCCACTGTATATACATTACTGGGACAGCGACAAAAAGGGTACCTCATGGCCCGGAGTAAGCATGAAATTCTCTTATGTTAAGAATATGGCCTACTATGACATTCCCGAAAATATGGTGGGACTCATATTCAACAACGGCAGCGGAATACAGACCAACGACATAACCGTGAACACCAACGAGAAAGAGCACACATATACTGATTCAAAAAAATAATAACCGACCTCGACAATGATACGCAATCTCTTCTACATACTCGCCATCTGCATGATTTTCCAGTCATGCAGCGACGACTCCCGGGAGCTGCTCGTCCCGGAGGAAGACGAGCTGACACTCACTCTGCGTCTGCCGGGGTTTACAAAAGCTTCACGCGCAGTCGACGAGAACGCCCTCAGCTCTCTGACCGTCCTCTTCATAGATGCCGATGGCAAGAACATAGGGGAGGCGGAACTCGATATCCCCGCCCCCGCAGACGGGAAGTATCATTTGAAATTCCCGGCTCCCAAGGAAACCGCAAAGGTGGGAATCGCTGCAAACTATGACCGAGACTTCGGAACCGCTTCTCCGTCAGCCACCACCCTGTTCCTTTCGGACTATGATCCGAACATCAAGATAGTCTTCTATGGAGAGGGAACTGTCGAGGCCCTCAAACAGACCGGGGCCAGCATAGACCTCGTGCGGGCTTGCGCGAAGACATCCGTAAGCGAGGAGGCGGACAACTTCCACATCCTCGGCATAAATATGTACGGCATCCCTGACTGCGGAACCGTGGCCCCCGGCACATGTACCCCGGAATATTCCGAAGCCGGCACCGCCATGACCGAGGGAACACCCTTCTACCACTACGAGGCTGAGGCCGGGAAATGCTATCTGGTAATCCATGGAGAATACAACGGCAAGGAGGGGTATTACAAGGCCTCCTACATCCCCAAGGACAAAGAGGACGAGGTGAAGATAGTCAGAAACCACCACTACATCTTCACCATCAGCGAGGTCAACGACTATGGCTGGGCCACCGAGGAGGAAGCCGCAAAGTCTGAGCCGGACAACCGTATCTCGGTAGACCTCAAAGACGATGTAGAGACCATCTACGACATGATCACCTGCCGTGACTATGAACTGGGGGTCTGCAAGGACGTGACCATAGGGGCGGAGGAAACATCGGCCGAGATAATCCTTGTGACATCCTACAAGGGGGAGACACCCTACACAGTGACATGTGACAAGGAATGGGTGGATATCGATAACCGTCTTGAAACCGGGAAGGAATCCGTATCCGGAGGCGCTACCCAGTCAGAGACCGTCCGTTATACCCTCAGCATCCCGGTCAACCCCAACAACAAGTCGGAAGAGACACGCGAGGCCGTGGTCACCGTGCGCTCCGGCGACCTATCGCGCACTGTCAGAATCATACAGCTCGGACTGGACTTCAAACGCTCTTCCGACCGCAGAGCCGAAATAAAAGGACTGGGCGCCCACAATACCAACAACGGAGATTATACTCCCGACCAGTATTACGACTATTTCGAGTTCCTTGACGAATATCTCCAAGGAGCCACGGAAAAAGAGATGCGGCTTGACCGTGCCAACGGCCTGCACTTCCGTGTCTGCAACAATGTATATGTCTACCGTATCCCCCGCAAGGAAGGGGACAGGATTGAATATAGCGACAGCCGTTATACAGTCACACAAGTCTCAGAGTCGGGTCAAGAGTTCTGGAAGGTCGAGCTGAGTGCCTCAGCCACAGACTATGACGCATGGAGCAGCAGTTTCACCATCATCTCGGCAGACGGCATAGAGATTGGTTATGACGTATTCCACCGAGGTATGTTCCACTGGCTCAAAGGACTTAACCAGGTTTCAGGGCCTGACGAGTTCGGGCGCGCCGCCCGTACCGGCTGGTTCTACTATGAACAGGTGACCGTGACCGGCAACGGCGGAGGAACCTATTATATCCTCGACCGAAACATGGCTGCCTCTGACAACCATTTCTACTCCCCGTCATCGACTACCGGCAACGACCGAGTGGACGCCCGTGGAGGATATTTCAAGATTGCCAACTCCCGTAGCGACATGGCCCTGACAGAAATGCTCCCGCCGTCGGGCTACGAGATTCCCGGCTCATACCATCTCGAAGACCTCGGCATCCAGATCAAGAGCGACAATGACGCCACCCCTTATAAGACAACGACAGGCAATGACGAACTTAAAGAGGTCTACTTCCCCCAGTCCGGCTATATGGAAGGCGAGGTACACAAAAACGAGGTGCACGCATGTCTGTGGTCTCGCACGCTCGTGAGCGGCAATCAGGGATTTTCGGAAGACAGCCCAGAATATGGCTACTGGTTCCGCTATCTCGACATCTACGGACAGAAGATAACGTCAGCCAACATGCGCATAGGCACCCGTTCCAGCGACCCTTCGGGAATAGGTTTCTACAAGGCCATGCCCGTCCGCTGCATCCACACCACCGTAGTCCCCCCGACAGGATGGGATTTACAGTCACCCGCCGAGGGAAGAAGACGTCTGATTGTCAAGGGACATGCCGGCCCGATTAAGCTATACTGGTGGGGCGGGGCACATCCCGGAAGCTGGAACACAAGGCCGACCATGTATAAATTCGGCTCATCATCAACCGACTGGTATTATGACATACCCGATGACGCGACAAACTTCAAGCTCAACGAAGAGAGTGACCAGACTATCACCCAGCCCGGAAACAGCAATATTATATATGAAAACGGAAACATCACCTACGAACCCATAATAAACCAAGGGGACGAGACTCCGGATGATATTCCATAGGTAATCATCATATACACAATCAGAAGACCGTAAGGGACAGACTCTGATCATGGAGAGTCCCTTACGGTCTTCCTTATTTGAGACCAGGAGACAGTCTTCTCGGTTATGCCATGGCGCTGGGAAGCATGGTGCCTACCGGGAGGACGGCCGAGATAAAACGCCCGCTTTCAAAGTTGAGGAGCACACATGCACCCACTATGAGAAGTATCTCTATCACAATTCCGGCTATAATCACGGACTTGGAGACTGTGGGAGCCTTGAAAATCACAGCGCATCCGGCCCAGAAGAAAGCAAGCGCGGGAAGAGCCACCGCAAAAAGCACCAGAGTTATACCCCATCCTTCCAGATAAGGGGTGGAAAGGGATATGTCAAGCGAGTCAAGCAGGCCGGGGGCGTCGGCGGTAAAGAGACATATCATCCCGGCTATGATAACGAGGGCCACAATACCAGTGACAAGTGCCGAAAGTCCCCCTATGAATGCAAGGAAACCGAGAATGCATTTTCCGATGATGAGAAAGGCATTGTTGATGAAGTTGACAAAGTCATTCCCATCGGGAACCGGGGCCGGAGGAGGCGTGGTGGCATCTATGACGGTCTGGCCCACCGTGCCGAGGTTGACCGGCTGACCCTGCATTTCAAGAATCTGGCGCGGGGTGCGTGCAACCGGGATTACGAGCCATGCCACGAGGTAAATAAGCACGCAGGGCCAGAAGTAGGTACACACGGCAAGGATCACTACAAGGATACGGAGCACCGTGACATCCCAGTTCATATACTGGCCGAGTCCGGCAAGGACTCCGCCGAACACCTTGTGGCGCTCGTCGCGATAAAGCTTCTTGCTGACCGGCAGCGGCGGGGGCATCGTGCCCGAAGGGGGAGGAGGCGGTGCGGATGGAGACCCGAACTCCCCGGCATCCTCGCCCAGTTCCTCCGGGCGTCCCATGGTCTCGATGACATCGTTGACATTCTCGATGACTATCACGGTGGCCCCTCCGGCCATGCGCTCGTCAAAGAGTTCGGAGATGCGGCTCTCTATGTCGACAAGTATCTCCTTCCCCTCCTCGCCGGGGAATGTGGCCCGGAGCTGGGACAGATAATTTTGGAGAAGCGTGTAGGCATCCTCGTCTATATGGTAAATCCTGCCGTTGATATTTACGGAAAAGGTCTTTTTCATTGTGATGAAAATTTAGAGTGGTAATCGTCATTGAGAATATTCACCGCCGAGGCTATCTCGTCCCAGGAGGATTGGAGCTGTTCCAGAAACTGATGGCCCACGGGAGTGATGGAATAATACTTGCGCGGAGGCCCCTGCGAGGATTCCTCCCAGCGATAAGACAGCAGACCGTCGTTTTTCAGACGGGTGAGGAGCGGGTAGAGAGTTCCCTCCATCACTATGAGATGGGCATCTTTGAGCCGGGCTATCATCTCCGAGGCATAGGCGTCGCCACGGCGGAGAATCAGCAGCACGCAGAATTCAAGCATCCCTTTCCGCATTTGTGATCTGAGATTGTCTATATTCATTTTTTCTGTCGCGGATGCGTTTTTGTTGCCGGCTGTCACATCCACGATGCAAAGATATGCAACGTCATAGTACTATGCAATACAAAGTACTATATTTTAATAGAAATTAACACATAGTCGTTAAAAAGCCCCGGACGTCTGGATATCAGACACCCGGGGACACGGATAGAGAGAGTGTGTGTTATATGTTAGATATTAGAGAGATACCTCTTATTTCAGTTTGTCGGCCAGATTTCCCACGGCATCCGACAGGGAGTCGAGGGCACCGGCTGCCGCATGCTTCGCCTTGTCGAGGAACGGCTGGGCCTTGTCTTGAAGGTCGTCCACCTTGTCGTTGATGGCGTCAGCCACACCGGTGGCCTTGTCCACAAACTTGTCCTGCAACCCCTTTGCCTTTGAGGCAAGGTCTTCTTTTGCCCCTTCGGCGCCGGCCTTTGCGGCCGTTGCCGCCGCCTCGGCGCTGAGTTTCGCACTCGCCTTGGACAGAGCCTCGGCACCTTTCATTTCAGTCTTATGTAATGCGTCCATAATATATGATCTTTTAAAAGTTTGACTTTTTACTTTAAAACATCCGTCTCTCTCATGATGTTTGGCGTCAAATGCGAATTAATATTGTTTAACCATCAGAAATATGTTGTAAAACATATATTTAATCCATTCATATACAGATTAAAATACTTATCTTTGTGACAGTAACTTTCCACTATTTATTTACATATCATACTTTAATTCTTTCTAAAATTTTTAACATTTGCCAATGAACACTGCAAAGCAACTATTGCTTGGCGGACTGATGGCTTGTACCGCCGCAGCGGCAGCGGCCTCTACCTTCGTGGGACAGCGAAGCGACTTCCGCGACGAAACCATCTACTTCGCCATGACTACCCGTTTCTATGACGGAGATCCAGGCAACAACACTTACTGCTGGGACGGCCAGCTTAATGTCAACGACCCGGAGTGGCGAGGCGACTTCAAGGGCCTCATCGACAAACTCGACTACATCAAAGCCCTCGGTTTCACCGCTGTATGGATTACACCGGTTGTCGAAAACGCCTCTGGACTCGACTATCACGGCTATCATGCCATCGACTTCTCCAAGGTGGATCCGCGCTATGAGTCAACAGACTGCAAATTCCAAGACCTCATCGACGCTGCCCATGAGCGCGGGATGAAGATAGTCCTCGACATCGTGCTCCAACACACCGGCAACTTCGGCGAGGAAAATCTCTGCCCCATGTTCAGCAAGGACTATTCCCAGCCCCTTGCCGACATCAATGCCAGCATGAAACTCCATCCCGAGACAGTGCTCCCCTCCAATTATTTCTCACTGCCTGTAAATCTACAATATCCCACCCGTCTGGGGGTAATGAAGAACACACAGGGTGAGAACAAGGACACCCGCAACACCTATCACCACTATGCCCATTTCGACTGGGACAATCCCACCCGCTGGTGGGGACAGATAGCCGGTGACTGCGTAGACCTCAATACCGAGAATCCCCGCGTCACCAATTATCTGGTAGACTGCTATACACGTTTCATAGAGATGGGTGTGGACGCCTTCCGTATCGACACCGGCGGCCACATCTCGCGACTGACATTCAACAAGGCTTTCGTGCCGCAGCTCCTTGCCGCCGGCGAGAAGTACAAGGCCAAGCGCGGAGGCACACCTTTCTATATGTACTCCGAGGTGTGCGCCCGTTCAGAAGAGGTCATTTATCGCGGCGAGAACTATAATTGCTCCCCCTGCTTCTACACATGGAAGGAGACCAAGGACTACGCCTGGGATTACAGCGAGACCTCGTGGGACAGCGAGGTTGTCATGGAGGGAGAGACCGGCAGCCACACCAACGCCCTCTCTGTGCTGAAACAGGCTGATGACTACATGGGGCAGGGAAACATGCTACACTCATCCAACGCATGGCTCAGCGGAAACGACTATCGTGCGGAGGATTATTCGCTTTCCTCAGGACTCAATGTCATAGACTTCCCGATGCACTGGCGCTTCCACAATGCCCCCAACGCATTCGGCGTGCATTCGCAGGACGACCTGTACAACGATGCCCGCTGGAACGTGGTCTATGTGGACTCGCATGACTATGCCCCCAACGGCAACGACAAGTGCCGGTTCTCATGGGGTCAGGAGGCATGGGCCGAAAACCTCAGCCTCATGTTCACATGGCGCGGCATACCGTGTATCTATTACGGATCGGAGATAGAGTTCCGTGCAGGCAAAAAGATTGACGAAGGCCCCAACATGGCCCTTATAGACGGCGGCCGCGCCTACTTCGGCGGCTATATAGACGGCGAAGTGCAGGTAAGCGACTTTGCCGACTACTCGTCAGCCACCGGCAACATGGCCGTAACCCTCTCCCACCCTCTCGCACTCCATATCCAGCGCCTCAACAAGATACGTGCCGCCGTCCCTGCCCTGCGCAAGGGACAATACTCGGTCGAAGGATGCGCCGGCCGGATGGCTTTCAAGCGCCGTTACACGGACAGCACCACCGATTCATATGTGCTTGTGACCGTCAGCGGTGACGCCACGTTCACAGGAATCCTCAACGGCACATATACCGACGTGGTCACAGGCGACACCCGCACCGTGACCAACGGCTCGCTGAGCGTGAGCTGCCCCGGCAAAGGCAACATGCGCGCCTATGTGCTCTCAACCACCAAGACTCCCGCGCCCGGCAAGATAGGCTCGGACGGCAAATATCTCTACAACACCACCTCGGTCGAGACTCCCCAAGGAAGCTATGACGGCAATGAAGAGGCCCTCGACCTCGTGACACAGCGTCCCGGACAGACCCCGGTGGATCCTGTCGACCCTGACGAGCCAAAAGAGCCGGAAGAAGTGACAGAACCGTCACTCACCGCAGGTGAACAAGCCGTATTCTTTGAGAATAGCGCCTCGTGGAGCGGCACAATCAACTGCTACTGCTGGAACGGAACCACCGCCAACTTCTCAGGGGCATGGCCCGGCGCCACATGCACTTATCTCGGCAACAACGTGTGGAAATGGTCTTACTCCGGCTCCGGGAAAATACCTGATTCTGCCGGCGTGATATTCAACAACGGCAGCACGCAGACCGACGACCTCAAATGGGTAAACGGCGGGTACTATAACGCTTCGGGCTACGTCCGCACAATCGAAAGCTCGGGAGACAAACCCATAGAGCCGGGTGAGCCTGAGGAACCTGAAAAGCCCGTAGTGGGCGAACAGGTGGTATATTTCGAGAACACCGCCTCCTGGAACGGGACTATCTACTGCTATGGATGGAACAGCGACAGTGAGAACTTCACCGGCACATGGCCAGGCGCGACATGCACCTATCTCGGTGACAACATCTGGAAATGGACTTATACCGGCTCGACCGCGATTGCCGAAAACGCCGGCGTGATATTCAACAACGGCAGTTCTCAGACCGATGACTTCAAGTGGGTCAACGGTGGATACTACAACGCATCGGGGTATGTACGTACCGTGGAACCGGGGGAGGAACCCGGCAATCCCTCCGAACCCGAGGAGCCTGAGAAGCCGGTAGAAGGGGAACAGGCCGTCTACTTCGAGAACTCAGCCTCATGGGGCGGCACAATCAACTGTTACAGCTGGAACGGTGACAGCGAGAACTTCGCTGGCGCATGGCCCGGATCACCCTGTACCTACCTCGGCGACAACGTGTGGAAATGGACTTATACCGGGGACGGCACCATACCCGCATCGGCCGGCGTGATATTCAACAACGGCAGTTCTCAGACCGATGATTTCAAGTGGGTCAACGGTGGATACTACAACGCGTCGGGATATGTACGCACCATCGGCTCGGAGGACAAGCCCGTAGAGCCGGAAGATCCTGACAAGCCTGTCAATCCTTCCGAAAAACCCGCAATCCCCGCAGAGATACAGGAAGGCAACATCCTGCACTGCTTTGACTGGAAATTCTCCGATATCGAAGCCGAACTGGCCGATATAGCCAAGGCCGGGTTCGGGGCCATACAGGTATCGCCCGTACAGGGCAACTCCGCAGCGGGATCTGAATGGTTCTACGCATACCTCCCCTATGACTATGCCCTCAAAGGCAACGGCAACGGTTCGCCCGAGGAGCTTAGGTCTCTGTGTGAAAAGGCATCCGCCCACGGTATAAAGATAATAGTAGACGTGGTGGCCAACCACGTCAACAAGGCCGCAGGCTATCATGACACATGGTGGGACTCCAACGGACGAGTACGCTGGAACGGAGGCATCGACTATAACAACCGCTACTCCATCACCCACAACCAGCTCGGCGACTACGGCGACATCAATTCCGAAGACCAGGAGGTGCAGGCACGCGCCAAGAAGTTCATCGAAGAGTTAAGCGACTGCGGCGTCAAGGGCATACGCTGGGATGCGGCCAAGCACATAGGCCTTCCCTCCGAGGGTTGCGGATTCTGGTCAACCGTGACATCCGTTCCCGGCATGTACCACTACGGCGAGATTCTCGACTCTCCCGGAGGTGACGGCAACCGCCTCATGAAGGAATACACCGACTACATATCCGTCACCGACTCCAAATATTCCGAGAGCTGTCTCAATGCCGTATGCAACGGCTCCGTACCCGCAGGATTCGGCAACTGGGCCGTAACCGGCACAGGCATTCCCGACACCCGCATGGTCTACTGGGCAGAAAGCCATGACACATACAGCAACAACGGGCAGTATGGCTCCAACACATCCACCATCTCCCAGGACAAGATTGACCGTGCATGGGCGCTGACAGCCTGTCGCAACGGAGCAACCTCGCTCTACTTCTCCCGTCCGCCGGCCACGAACAAGAATGATATCAAGATGGGCCAGAAGGGAAGCACCCACTTCACAGCCAAAGAGATAGCAGCCGTCAACAGCCTCCGCAACAAAGCCGTGGGACATGCCGACTACTATACGGGAGCCAACGGGGTCGCCTCTATCACCCGCGAGGGAGTAGGAGCATGTATAGTTGTCGGAGCCGGTGGCTCACGCGAGGTATCTGTAGCCAACGGTGGAGGATATGTTCCTGTGGGAACGTATACCGACATAGTGGACGGCTCGACATTCACTGTCACCGCCACTACCATCTCCGGCCGTGTAGGCAGTACCGGCATAGCTGTAATCTATACAGACAGCGAACCTTCCGAACCCGAAGAACCCGGTATCCCCTCCGACATGCCCGAGAGCTTCTACATCCTCGGCAGTGTCAACGGAAACTCATGGGCAAGCGACACAGGCGTGCAGATGGACGCTGACGGTGACACTTTCGTCTCTGACGTGACTTTCAATGATGAGGGCACATTCAGCTTCACAAGCTCGCTCCACCCGTCATGGGCCGAGTTGAACGCAAGCGGCCACAGATACGGAGCCGGTGCAGACACCGCTATGGAACCCGGTGTGGAGCACACCGCCATGCAGCTCGAAGATCCGAAGGCATTCCGCCTCTCATACTTCACAGACTCCAAGGTCTATACCGTAAGATTCCACTGGCCGTCCAAGGCTGTGTCTGTAAGCGAGAGAAAAGAGGCCCGGATAGATAAAGAGGCCTGGATAGATTCTATCCCCGAGGGAGATGACTCAGATACCGAGTATTACAATCTCCAAGGTGTGAGAGTACACAATCCCTCTCCCGGACTCTACATAGTGAAACACGGCATGACCGTAAGCAAGCAGCTCGTAAGATGACAAGCTTGTCATTATAACAGATCTGTCCTTATATAATAATCCCCTGCAAGAGCATGTCTATCAGCGCTCTTGCAGGGATTTTCTTATGGCGCGTCGGCGGCTTATTTTACCGCTATTTTAAGAGTCCTGCCATTCACGGAAAACAGATAGACCCCGGTCGAGAGAGTCCCGAGCCCGAGAGTATAATTTCCGGCAGCCGCGCCGTTGTAAAGTATTTCTCCTGACAGATCCATCAGCCTCAGATTGAGACGTGTCTCGTCATTAACTCCCTTCACCTCTATCGATGACGGGGAATAAAGCACAGTGATACCGTTCTTGTCAGGAGCCACGTCCTTGATACCTGAGTCCGGAATCTTGGAATATGTGATTTTACGAATCTTGCTGACAGGAAAAGACTGGTCTTCCACCATCACATGAGGATGGGAAACGACAAGGTTGGCCGCAGCAAACGACAGATGCATGGACGGAGAATCAAGGCCTATGCATCTCGTGGAGCCGTCAGACATTTCAAACATCACCTTCTGATAGTTCGAGCCATGGACGGCCACAGCTATTACGGTCAGCAGCATGCACAGGATAGTACGAGATAAATTCATGTTGAAACTATGGTTTTGATGGTTTGTAAAGCCCTGGGCCAAGACCCGTCACGGGAAAATGGCCCATTTCTTTAAGATTCGGTAGTGTAAATGTAGATGATAAATCCAAATAAAAAAAGGTGTAAAACTGATTTTTACACCTTTGTGTCCGAATTGTCTTATGTTTGTAGCATCAAATCAAGGCCGTCACCTCCTTGAAGGCAAAAGTATGGCTGCCGCCGTCAGAATCGGCAAGTGTCAGATGGCCCATAGGGCCGATAGAGGTTATGGAGGCCAGCATATCCATGTCGCGCAGATTGTCATGATAGGGATAAAACCCGTCACGCCTCCACAGGCATGAGTCATATAGTCTGCGCAACTCCTCGACAGGTAGCGAGAGAAAGGTAAGAATACTCTCACGCAGCCTTACAGCCAGCGGAAGCAGCGGATGGGCCACCCCTGTGAGCCGGAACACCGACACAGGATTAGGAGCATCCGAGCGAAACATCTCTTGGTTCACATTCACCCCTATGCCGGCTATCGAACGGTCTATGAAGCGCCCGGTGAGAGTGTTCTCTATGAGTATTCCCGCTATCTTCATGTCGTCTACATATATGTCATTAGGCCACTTGATAAGCACTTCCCGCCCCGGAAGAAGCCCGGACAGCATATCCGCCGTCCCGAGCGCCACCGCACGCGATATATCGAACTGTCGCGAGGCCTCTACCCCTTCGGGCCTGAGAAGCATGGAGAGGGTCAGGTTCTTTCCCGGGTCGGCTTCCCATGAATTCCCCCTCTGCCCACGTCCAGCCGTCTGTTCCACGGCCATCACCATATCTCCGTGGGAATAATCGGCGGCATTGGCGGAAAGATAGGTATTAGTGGAACTGACGCTTTCGAGTGTCTTGATCCTCATCAGTCGCGGATGGTAAGACGCCGAGCGCCGTCGGGAAGGATGTCGATATCCACCCTGACAGTATCATCGGGAAGGATGTCGTCAATACGGTCAGGCCATTCTATGAGGCAAAGAGCACCCGAGTCAAGATAGTCCTCGATACCTATGTCAAAGGCCTGTTCGAGGTTCTCTATACGGTAGAGGTCAAAATGGTATATCAGTTCTGCCGTTGTCTCTGAACGGTACTCGTTGACTATGGCAAAAGTAGGCGAGCCGGTGGCCTCCTCGTCGGGAACCCCGAGAGAGCGGACGAGCGCGTTGATGAACGTGGTCTTTCCGGCGCCCATCTCGCCGTTGAAGGCATAGACCGTGCGGTCATCCATCAGGGAGAGGAACTCTTCGGCGGCGGCTGGCAGACCGGCGGTGGAAGCGATGATTATTTCGTGCATGACGTGATTTATTTTGGTGAAAGAGTTATGAGTGGGACGAGCATCTCCTGCATGGATATTCCTCCGTGCTGGAATGTCCCGTCGTAATACTGTACGTAGTGGTTGTAATTGTTCGGATATGCAAAGAAGTCCCGGTCTGTGGCGAATATATAGGCTGAGGACACATTGGGAGAAGGCAGTCCGAATCTTGCGGGCTGCTTGATCTCGTAGACATCCTTGGCATTGTAGTTGAGGTTCTTTCCTATCTTGTAGCGGAGGTTGGTGTTGACATTTCTGTCACCCACCACCTTGACAGGGCGGTTCACCCTCACCGTGCCATGGTCGGTGGTCAGTATGATCCTGCACCCCTTGGCAGCAATACGCCTGAATATCTCTATGGCCGGCGAATGCCGGAACCATGACTCCGTAAGCGATCGGTATGCGGCATCAGTGGATGCCAGTTCGCGTATCATCTTTGACTCGGTTCGGGCATGGGAGAGCATGTCTATAAAATTGAGCACAATGACGTTGAGATCATTGCCCATAAGGTTGGAAAACTCCCTGAGAAGTTTCTCGGCGGCTGTTGAATCATTAATCTTCGTATAGGAGAAACGGCATCGGCGTCGGAATCTCTCGAACTGTGTGGCTATCAAGGGGGACTCGTTGAGATTCTTTCCCTCGGGAGAATCCTCGTCGACCCACAGTTCTGGAAACATGCGGGCAATGTCAAGCGGCATGAGTCCTGAGAAAATGGCATTGCGGGCATACTGTGTCGCCGTTGGGAGTATGGAACAGTAAAGCTCTTCACTGAATGAGAACGAGTCGGCAAGGAGGGGTTTCACCGCCGCCCACTGGTCAAGACGGAAATTGTCTATCAGTATGAAGAACACAGGCCTCCCGTCATTATCGTCAAGCATCGGAAATACACGGCTCTTAAAGATATCGGTTGACATCACCGGGCGTTCCATGCGGCCATCGCCGGTCACCCATCCCTCATAACTGCGCCTGATGAACTTGGCAAACGCCACGTCGGCTTCATGACGCTGCATAGAGAGAAGTTCGTCCATCGATGTGTCTGTGCGGGCAAGCTCCATCTCCCAGTGTACGAGAAGACGGTAAAGATCCATCCACTTCTCCAACGTGTCAGCCTCATTGATGAGCGAGGATATACGTGCGAACTCCTGCCGATAGTCGGTAGAGGCCTGTTCGGAAACAAGCCGTCCGGCGTGAAGATTCTTCTTGATGGAAGATAGAATCTGGTTGGGATTTACCGGCTTTATCAGATAGTCGGCTATCTTGTTGCCGACAGCCTGGTCCATGATGTTCTCCTCCTCGCTCTTTGTGATCATCACCACGGGTATATGTGGTTTGGAGACCTTTATACGTTGGAGCGTTTCCAAGCCTGTCAGTCCCGGCATATTCTCGTCAAGTATTATGAGGTCGAAGTCTCGTTCGTCCACGAGCGCGAGAGCGTCTGCCCCGCTGCAAGCGGTAACCACATCATAGCCTTTGGCGTTCAGAAATAAGATATGCGGCTTCAAGAGATCTATCTCGTCATCAGCCCAGAGTATAGTTGACATAGTCTGACAGTTATTATGGTTTTAATCCTCCTCATCCCCCTCCGAGCCGACAGGATATTCAGGGAGCAACGGCTGTTCTATTACCGCCGGAGAGGAAGGCAAGGGGTTGGAGTTTGGCTCCGGGACATCCGGCTTGGGCGCCGGCTCAGGGGTTTCGATTGTTTCGGGCTTTTCAGGCTCTATTGGTGACACCGTCGGCTGTGAATCCGCCTCAGACGGACTGCCGGATATCATGTCCTTCCCGACATCCTCTGTCTTCTCTGCCTCGGCATCCTTGCCATCTGTCTCATTTATCACGGCGCCTGCATCCTGTCCGGCATCAACCGTCCCGGCGGCCTCTCCCTCTTCGATAGCCTCGGCCTTTCTGACAGCCTCTTCGCCGGTGAAGCGGAAATAGTCGTCAAAACTACCGGCTCCTTGGAGAAGCTTGTCAAAATTGCTCTTCGAGATTTCGACAGGGCGCACGGCCTCGGGCATGGTGAATGTCCCGTCACGAGCCAGCAGCGATCGGTAATGGTTGAGTTCCGCCTGATTTGCGAACCCCTTAACTATCAACAGACCGAGCGGCCCGAAGTTCATAAGTTCAAGATCGAAATCCTTCACTACGTAAGTGGAGAAGTTGTGTCGTGCCACTTCGTAAAGCAGACTATTGGGAGTGACGGCATCCGTTGAAAACAGAAGCACGAGATAATGCGGCTCCTCGGGAGCGAGAGTGAATTCAATATCACCCCCTCCGCCGGCAAGGGCGGTGGAATCGTTTGACAGACGGATGTCCCACAACATGCTGCGTGTGTTGGAACCTCCGCTGTGAAGCTCTCTGCCGGCCTTGACACCTTTAAGCCATTCCGAAGCCAGCGGGGCTATATCAGCCTCGGGATAGCGTTTCAGAAGGTCGGTGATTGTCTCGCCAAACTCCTTCGAACGATTCTCTGTCACATACGCAAGTGCATGCAGGAACATGAACTTGGGCATGATGGGCGAAAGCGGATAGTCCTTTTCCATCTGGCTGTAAGCCTCGTGCACGGCTGTATTGCGGTCAGACAGATAGTCCTCGTAGGCCTGTTCGTAAAGAGCCTCCTGACGCGCCTCCATTGAGCGAAGCTTGTCAAGATAGGCCGGGTCACGCATGGCCGCCGCATATTTCGACTCCGGGAATTCCTTAATGATGAGCGCGCGGTAGGTCTCCGCTTCTCCGGGCCGGGAGCGGCGCATGTTCATAAGATACTGGTTGTAATATATGTCAAGACGATAGACGTTCTCGGGATATCTGTCCATCAGCCTGCCCCATTCCGCATCGGCTGCGTCAAAATCTTCGAGCTTGTCTTTCAGGATGAGACCTGAGTTATAGAGACCTTCCTGTATCACCTCACCGGCCACCGTCTTCTCGGCATCGGTATTGGGAATCTGCCTGAGATAATATTCCGGGTAATGCGGATCCTGCTCACGCTCACGAGCCTCCTTCTCTTTCTTGTCTTCCTCGGTGTCGGCGGCCTCGCCTTCAACCTCAGACTCCACAGCCTCATCGGTCTCTTCCTCAGAGGGTGTCCCCATTGAGAATGACGACTTGTTGCGGCGCCTCCAATCATCTTCAAGCTTGCGGGAACCCCAGCGCTTCTGGAAGTCTGTGCGGCCGGCATTGCGGGTGGCGGTATTGTAGAAATACCACGACTTGTCCGTATTGAGCTGGAACTGGGTAGGAGCACTGGCATTAGAGTTGTTAAGGATGGAACCTCCGGCCTCCTGTTGCGCCATATACTCCTCTCGCCTGGCCTCATCAGCCGCTTCCTTTTCCTTTTTTTCAAGCTCTTTTATAATCCGGTTTATGACATCGAGACGCTCCTCTTCTGACATAGCCGCAAGGCGGAGAAGGGAGTCGTTGAGCACCACGTTCTGGGAATAGACAGCCAGCTCGTCAAGCACGTCGGAACGCCTCTTGATACGCGCATAGTCAGGATACGATTCAGGAAGCTGTGGGACACTTTCGGCATAGCGAGGCTGCGCAAGGTCATAACGTCCCTGATCATAATAGAGACCTCCGAGTGTCACCTGTGAGATGGCCTTGTCTATACCGTTGCGTGTGGAGTTCTCGGCGGCAAGCACATAGTTGGCAATGGCGTTGGCCGTATCGCGCCGCGAGAGATACAGATTGCCTATGGCATAGTATATCTGGTCAAGGAATTCCTTGTTGGCTCCGTAGCGGGTCATCCGCCGCAACGACTTGACCTCGGAAGAGATATCGGCACCCTCGAACACCTCGCTCTGCTTGATGCGGGCGTTAAAGCGGGTGCGGTAGGGAGCCGAGGATGAGGCCCCGACCTTTCTGAATGCCTCATAGGCACCTTTCTTATTGCCGGTCAGAGCATTGACCTGCCCCAATAGAAAACGCAGACGGGTCTTCTGCGCGCCTTTTGCATATCTGACAGCCTCTCCAAGCATCTCTACGGCACGCTTGTTGTCATGTGAACGGACGCAATAGTCGGCATATGTGAAATAATACAGCCCTTTCAGAGTCGATGTGGCCAGGTCGTCCTGTTTCACCCGTTTGAGAATCGTTTCGGCCTCGAACAGCCAGTCAAGGGCACAGTAGCATCGTGCCTGCCAGAGTCGGGCCTCGGTGACCGTCTCTGGCAGCCATGAAAAATGTTTGGCCACATAATAAAACGTAGAAGCCGCGCCGAGAAAGTCGCCGTCCATATATTGCGAACGGCCCATCATCATCCACGCATTGTGGAGAAACGGGTTATACTCATCACGTTTCAACCATTTCTTGTATTCCGGGTCATTCCCCTTGCCCGGCTTGCGGCGGGGACGTTTCTTGATGCTGTGGAGCTGGATGGCCTTCTGGGCCTTCTCTATCGAGCGGGTGAACGAGCCGGACGGCTGCGGTGCCTTGGGATTGGCCCGGGCCTCGGCCGGATGCAGGAACAGGGTGGTCGTATAGTCGTCCTCATAATTCCTTTCCATCTCCTTCAATGTCTCCTTATAGTGCTCGTCACCGTTGAAGTAGACATTGTATCGGGTTATGAATGCCTGATAGTTGCGCGTGGCGGCCGTGTTCTTCTTTGGCGAACATGACCAAAAGGCCGCAGCTAAGGCCACGACCGAAAGAGCAACGAAAAGACGACTTAAAAATCTATTCACTACTTCTATAACGCGCATTCCGGCATGATATTGTAGTCCTACCCCATTCCATTGTTCCATTATACCATAATACAATTAAATACCGATAAATACATTTTATGATACTTTTTTAGCTATTTTAATCCTTAAAAATTTTTATGGTAATTTTTTGGGGGTCTCAGACTTTTTTATTAATATTTTATTCTATAATTTTGCAGCCGCAAATTTAAAACCTGAATTATACTAATCTTTTTCACAGTATGTCAAATAAGTTTTTTAACTTTTGCTATGCGGCTTCACTGTTAGTGTTTGCCTCATGCTCCAACTCGGATGTGCTTGATGAAAACCTTGCATCCGGATCTGTAATAGGTTTTAACACGCATGTCTCCAATGCGTCACGTGCGCTGACAACCGCTTATTTCAGCAAATTCATGGTCTACGGAGGCTATACGCCCAAGGATGTCTCCGACTACCATACCGTGTTCAGCGGGGTGGCTGTATCGAAAGGTTCTGACAATGCATGGACGTATGAAGGTTCGTCCAAGTACTGGGTAAAGGACGCCACATATAAATTCTATGCATATAGCTGTGAGAACGTACAGCTGGAAAAAGGTGATCCCTCGTTCTCCACAAGCGGTTCAGATGCCGGTACGTTCAAAATCACGGATTTCGTTTGTAACGATACACACCAGCATGACCTTATATATGCGGCATCTAACTCTATCGTAGCCCAAGAAACCGGCAACTCCAAGGTCTCTCTGACCTTCAAACATATACTCTCAAAAGTAAATGCCAAATTCAAGAGCGGTTTTGAACCTGATTTCACAGTAGAGATTTCGGACGTGGAATTCCGCAACATCTATGACAAAGCCGACTTCTCTTCCCAGTCCAACGGTTGGAGCAACCAGTCGCGTACCATAGAGCAGAATATCGGCGAATCAAAATGGACCAAGATATCTCTTCCCATCGAAGGAACCGACAATACCATCAGTGCTGCAAAACCGGGTGCGGAAGGAACGGAAGCCGTAGATGCCAAGGAGCTTACCACAGGAACAGGATACTTCCTACCCGTGACTTATTCCTCAAACAATGTAGAACTAAGCTTCAAGATTACGGTCAAGCAAGGAACAGACGTAATCAAGACCGACTATGTGAAAGGTAACATCAAACCTGAATGGGCTATCGGCACTTCTTATACCTATAACGTGACCGTTAACGGTTCGGCTGCTGGTGTAGAGAAGATCGAATTCGACGTAGACGCTACCAATGGCATTGAGGAATGGACTGAAAAACCTGCGGTGGACTTTAACATCGGCGGATAATTTAGTTACAATCCCATCCAAAAGATATTATAAGGCAAAGGCGTGGAACTGAGTTCCACGCCTTTGCCTTATAATATCTTTTTATTAAACTACTATTGTGTCTACTGGCCGCCTACCGGGATATCGATCTCTTCGTTATTGCCCCAGTCTTCCACATCGGGATTGAATCCTGAGTCAGTCCCGCTTTCATGGTCTTCGATACGCAGGCCTTTGACAATAATCCGGCCTCCACGTATCTGCGACGCCATCTGCCCGGTTATGTCAAAGTTAAAAGCCTTTGATTTACCGTTTGAAAGCTGTACTTCAAGATTAAGCGTGTGGTGGCTTGAAGACCTGCCGGACGCTGCGCCGTCAGGCATAGTTCCCGGTGTACCGAACGATAGAACCGAGGCCTTCACGGCATCATTATCCAAGGAGCAATCATACACAAGAGTGGCGGCATCCGGGAGGGTTTCGCCATTGTGGAGCAATACACAAGCCGCCATGCCGGCTATCGCCCCTCTTGCATCGGCTACCTTGGAGAAGCCATGTTCGAACTCGTATACCACCTCATAGGCAAAGACGAGTTGATCCATCTCTATAGACATGGAGGCCGATTCGTGACGGTCTGTATCAGGAAGACTTTCTATATAAGCGGCATAGAGCATGTCGGGAGGAGTCAGAACCACTTCTCCGGGGTGTAGAGCCTTTATGCCGTCAGGGGCAGGACGATGGCCGGGAGTGGATGTCGCATAAACATTTTTCGCACCCTCAGACATCCCGGACAGGACTATACTTTCCGTATCACTGTTGTATATAAGCATAGATTGGGCCGTACGTCCTCCAAAACTCACATTGCCACCCTCGGCACCCAAGAATGTTTCAACAGGCTGGCCCGACTCGTCATAAGTAATCACAACCGCTCCTGAGGGTGTTCCAGAAGGATCTACAGACGGCGCGGAACTCCATCCCAACTCAATATCTGCCGAGCCAAAGTGATTATAGCATAACTCCTCACGACATGAAACAAGAGAAGACACGGTTACAGCCGCTATTACATAATGTCGGTAACTCATGACTGTTTGTAAAAAATAGTACCTAAACGCCATACAATCGCAAGCTTTGCTTTCAGAGGCCCCCAATAACTTGTCCGGCTTGTACGCAGATATATATGGTGACCTTCAAACGGCACATACTCCTTGTTACGAAGAGACGCACATCCAAGTCCCAGACCGGCTTCGATAGAGACCGAACGCGATACAGGCCATGAATAGCCCACTGAGACTCCTGCCATCAGACCCTCCCCACGGTAGCCTTTCTTGCCGTTTTCGAGGTCATATATACCGCCTCCTATAAAAATCCCGGTATAAAAACCGCGTAAAATACTCCTCCTGCGTACCCAATAACGTAATTCCGGGCTGACAATCGCCAATTGATAGCATTTGTGCTCTTCTTTCTTCTTCCACCACGCAATGTTTCCCTCAATATTGAACGACAGAGACCTGTTCATACGGAATTCCAGTTCAATCGATGGCATAAGGGCGATGTCATAAATCAGATTGGTCTTTAAAGCAACACGCCCTCGCCAGGACTGTGATGTAGCGATATCAGGATGAACGCCCTTGTCCTTAATTTCTGTCAGACATGCCGGTATTATCGGTATATCGCCTGACGTCACAGGTACAAGTCTGTAACAATCATTTTGCAGGGTAAGACGCTTTTTTATGTACAGCACTATTTCGGCATAGTGCAACTTATTGAAGAATCGTGCACGGAGCTGACGATATGCCTCCCCACCATATAATACCATAAGACTTTTCTTGCGCCCACCGGTTATATCACCATGGGAGTCGCGCACCCACACAGGAGTATTGTCTATTATTCTCAAAACCTCCTTTCGATAGGGCAGCGTGCGATCGTTGTCAACGGCTCTGCGTAGTCCGTCCCATCCTATGCCTCCGGCAACAACGTTTATAAAACCGGGATTTATCCCCGTTGCCGACACGAGAAAATCAGCAACCGCATTGCCACGAAAAGAACTAAGTTCGACATTGGCGGTACTGACTCCGTCAGGAGAAGTGTATGCCTTTATGACTATACTGTCAATGTTGTCCGCTTCTGACTGACGGCGTATTTCCGCTACGAAACGTTGCAATACGGAATCGTTTCCTGCCAGATTCCTTTCCACACGGCTACTCCCAGGACGAAATAAAATGTTTATGGAGTCAGCCGTGACTGCTGTCAGGGGCGCCGCCTGCACGGACGACGCAACGAGCATCAGAATTAAAAGCAGTCTGTTCATTGAAATTGAAGAGGCACAAACTTTTTTGTTTTCATGAGATTTTCTTTTGCAATCAGACAGCAAAAGTCAGACAGTTCCATAATTACCGACCGTAAACAGTTGGATAAAAACAATTTAGGACAATCCTGTGATTATCCAACCTCACAATTAGTCCTTACTCTCGAGCATCTCCCGATATACAGCTTATCATCTAATGAGATTCTTCCTTTACTACCTGCAAAGATACTAAAATTTCCAATCACTCACAAAATAAAGGCGGGGCCGTGTCACCAAAGACACAGACCCGCCTCTCCTATATTCGGATGACCAGATTTATCTTACAACTACCTTGAAGGCACGGTTGCCTATGCCCACCACATAGAATCCCGGAGCAATGGCATGGAAGTCATCGTCTGACATGTAACTGTCGACAAGCATACCACCGGCAGCGTATACCCTCACATCGAGTCCGGCAGCGCCACGGGTGACGATACCTCCGTTGATCCCGAACACGCTTATATCATCACAGTCTGTACCGATGGTGTCTATTGCCGACGGGCCGTCCACACGGAAGTTATCCATAAGGATGATGTCGGTGAACATCCCTGATGTCGCCACAAACTGGAATATCAGTGCCCCCGGCTCTCCGGCAAATCGGTCGAGAGAATAAGAATATTCCACCCATGCCGGGGTATTCTCAGTCCACTCAGCACGTCCGAGCAACTGGAAGTCAGCCTCTGAAACAGAGGCATATACATCAAGACTGGGAACGGTCTGGCAACTGCCTGACTGGTTTCCTTTGTAAAGCCAGAAACTTACACGCGGGCTTGTCTCCCCTCCGAGATCGATCTTTGGTGACAGCACGGCAAACGGGACAGGATTTTCCGAAAGTGCACCGTTGAGAAACAGGAACACACCGTTGTCATCGTCCTGAGACGTGTTGGGAAATCCGTTGTATTCGAGCAGGTCGCCGGAAGTGGGCATTGCCTGAAGTCCATAATTGGTGTTTCCGGCATTGAGCCAAAGCCCGGTAGAAGCTTCTCCGTCAGTAAATGATTCCTTGAACGGCAGTGAATAGGGCTTGCCAAGAATGGTGAAATAGACGGCAGGTTCCGAGACACCCTGCGGGGTCACGGTGGCAACACCGTAATATACCATCTCTTGATCATCGGTGGCCTCGCGGTCAGGTACCACGGATGTCCCCTTGATGCCGGTCTTCATCACCTTCACCTCCCCTTCCGTGCCGTTGGAGCCGGGGTAATATCGCACAAGGGTGAATGACATTTCGTCTTCGTTGAGGACTCCACCGTTGACACCACGGCGTGGAACCTGCCATGAGACAGTGGCTGTCTGGTTGCCCTGATTCGGGACTATGGCGATATTTTCAGGAGCCACAGGCTCGTCATAACCTATAAATGACTTGACGGTCACCGCATTGCCACGCCCGTGCGAATTGCTCGAAACTATGAAATAGGAGTTTGTGCCGAGGAGGGCGTTCTCATCAACCCATTCAAGAGACTCGCCGGGAGCGGGTTTCTCAAATGTATGGACGGGAAGGACTGACCCGTTGCGATAGATCTCGACCTTTTCCAGCTCTCTGAGCGGACGTCCTGCATAGTCGACAGCCGGCGCTTTGAGGGTGAGTTTGGATGTCAGGTCGCTCGTGGCCACGAGATCTGTGACCACATCGGGGGCAAGAGCCGAACCTTCGTACTCCACGCGTATATTCCGCAGATTCAGATAAAGATATCCCTGTGTGGGAGCCGTGATATGGAACGACAGGTATTTGCGTCCGCCCTCGGTGAGCACGAGCAGGTTTTCCTGTGTCTCAAAGTCCCATCCCTCAGGAGCCGGAATGTCAAATCCCCTGCCGGTCTGGTCAGACGGTTCGACGGAATCGCCATAGGTCATCTCCATCTCGAAACCTTCTCCATACTTCATAGTCTTGATATCATAAGATACCTTATACACGCTCTCATCATCAAACGCTATGAGGGGGAACACCACATACATCTCATGATTCTCGTCTGACTGGTTGTTATGGTCTACTTCGAGACTCGGATCGCCCCATGTAGGATAATGCATCCCTGAATTAAGTTCGGAATCCTCGAATCCAACCGTCTTGTAGGTGTAATATCCGATGGCCTCGCGTGTGTCAAGCGGATCGAAGAAAGGTGGTCTGTAAACCCCTACAAAGTCGCTGGCAGAAGCATCCTGTCCTTCTCCGAAACTGTTGGACATCCTGACGGTATATGTGTGCTTTCCGGGAGCTACGCCGGTCTTGTCCGTCCACGATGCCGATTCTCCGGGGGAAATGTTGTCCACCTCGCCCACCTTGGCACCGTCACGATAGATTACAGCGGTCATCGGGCCGGACAGAACTTCTCCGGCAATAGTCTTGGATGGTGCTGTAAATGACAGGAGTGCTTCGGGCGCGCCGGTAGCGTCCGGGACAAGTGTCAGATCGCTTACGGCGGCCGGGGCCTGCAAGCTACCGACCTTCTCGACACCCAGACGAGAGATAAACACACCCCCACCCGTTCCTTTGGGAGAAACCAGACCGAGAGCCACTTTGTAATCTCCGTCATTATCCACCTTGAAATCAACACAATGGTCAAGACGTGTCATCGAAGGTGTGTTCACACTGAGGGTTTCCACCACGGTGACACCCTCCTTGGCAGAATTGCCGCTATCACAGAATCCTACGGAAAGCAGGTCGGCTTCTCCGGGCCATGTGTTGCGCATATTGATAGTGACCCGGTAGAGATTACCCTTTTCGAGCGAGATGTTGGGGGACAGAATCCAGTCATCAGTCACATCCGCATCTCCGAAAGTAACCGAACATGCAAGCAAGGGAACATCGCCATAGGGATTGATATTCCATGTCTGGTTATCGCCGTCACCGTCTATTATGGTATACACGTCAAGACACCCGTCCATGTCGAAGTTATCCACATATGGCAGCTCGTATGCCTTGCCGTAAACAAGAGCGTTTGAGATGACAGGGGCACCCTGTTTCTCATCACCGTTGAAGGGAACGACTCGATAGGCATAACGCTTCACGCCTGTCGGCAAAGTCTCTGTAAAAGTGGTAGAACGGTGGTTTTCCGCCACAAGCACCTCATCAGGAAGACGGTATATTCTGTAAGACAACTTGTCGGGATCAATATATCCGTCCTCTTCACCACCCTCGGGAGCACTCCATGTCACTGTCGCCACACCGTCCTTTTCCTCAAACCTCACGTCAGTCACAGGACGCGGAACGTCATAACCTGCATACTGGAACTTCTCGACCATGGGCGACCAACCTTTGTCATTCTTAACAACCGCCGAAACATGGTGTGTCTTGTTGGTCAGCCCGGAGAAAGGAATATCCAGTCTGGCTCCGGCACTTACCTTCTCACCGTCCTTTATCCTCTCGCCGTCAAGATATACCGTTATCTCGCCGGCATCGGGAGAGATAACAGATACTGTCCCGTCAAACGCGCCGGGAGACGAGAAATTCCATTTCAGCTCTTTCGGAGCAGCAGGCGCGCCCGCCATAACCGATTGTTCGGGAAGATAGACCGAGGCAAACTGCTCACCCTCGTTGAACTTCTTTATAAGAGTGGATTCAGGCCCTTCGGGATCCAGCGAATAGAGAGCGGAGCCGGTGGGTGTCACAGCCGCCCACAGAAAGGTGTTTGTCCCTGCGTCCCAGGTCATGGACTGGGAATAGGCCGCCACATTGACACCCGTATACCCCACAAGGCTTACTCGGGCGTTATCCTTGTTGACGGTATAAAGGTCACCGTCGGCACTAACGGCATACATGACCCCGTCAGGAGCCGAGGCGAGAGCCACGACGTTGAACTTTCCGCCAAAACGGCATATTATATCCTGTTCAAGGTTCTTGGTGTCATAGCGTGACCAGTTGAGTCCGCTAAGGTCGTCATTATAGAAGATACCGTAGATTTCTCCTGACGTCATGTCGTAGGTCATGGTTGACGGCAGGAGACCGAATGTAGGATTTTCGGCAAACACCTCTCGGACGCTTTTCCATGTGGTCATGTCTATCTCAGCCACCGCGACACCTGTCAGCGCGCCCATCATGTTTATATTGCGTATACCGTAGAAACGGTTGTTGCGCGGCGCTCCGCTCATCCAGTTATTGCTCATCTCCTGAAATCTCACCTCGCGGGTTATGCCGGATTTCCCTATCGTGAAATCATACAGCCCGTAGGGAACATCAGTAATCCACATATCAGGCCAGCTGTCGGTATAGATGAGGGCGCCTCCGAACTTACGTCCTATGTATTCCTCCGGGGTGACGGCAGGAGCCTTCATGGGAATCTTGACACGCGAGGAAGGGATGTGCCTTGTACCGAACACCGGCTTTAAAGCCATCGGTTCTGCAAGACTCTGGTGCGGTGAAGGCGGCGTTGCCACAGCCCCGTGGACTGCCAGCAATGCTCCGGCCATGGTAAGGAGTATCTGCTTTTTCATGACATTTTCTGAATAAGATGGTTTATGTGATGATGTCGTTATTTCGCTATCTTTTTGACCGCCCGGTTACCACGGACTTCTATATAGATACCTGTGGCAGGAGGCGAAGACAGCTCGGCTCCCTGTATGGAATAGTAACGTGCGGGTAGAGCCTCATCAGCCATAACATCGGTGACGGAGGTCGTTCCGGCCACCCGGAAACGGGTTTTAGCCCTGTCGCGGGGTGTGACGAATGTGAAGTTCTCGGCATTTACAAGGCAGGCGTCATATTCCTCTCCCGGCATACCGTTCTCAAAACGTCCCGTAAAGGTCACATGCCTTGTGGCCCCGTCCGTAATCTGTACGAACTCAGGGCCTATGCAACCCTTCACAGTCTCTCCGTCAAGCGCATAGATGTAGAGGAACAATAACCCGGTAAACATCCCGTCACCACATCCCACCGTAGCCCCGGCCCGCACATCAAGATGGTCAACGGCGTCATTATTGCCGAAATCAGGCGGTTCGACAGCCTCTATATACAGATCGCTTGAAGGATGGAGGGTTATTTCAAGAGGTGTGGCAAGAGAGGTATAATTATTGTCTATCAGATTCAGGAGATATTCTCCCGGAACAGCCTCGAAAACAGCATACAGCTCTATATCGGATTCCGTGCCGGGCATAAGGTCAAAAACAGATGGCGCGGCAGACGCGACACGCTTCCCGCTGGCAGGGTCAATAAGAACCGGCGTGATAGAGCCATAGTATTCGCTATCACCGTCATTGCTCAGAGAAGCCGTGATACGCGCAGTTCCGAAAGAATAGACACTTCCATCCGTTTCAAGAGCCGTAGCCCGAAGTGAGGCCGGGGCCGGAGACGAAAAAGATACATAGTCGCCTGAAACTGTGACGTTGAGATAATTGGGATATGACGTATCCTTATCCCTCAGACGCTCTACCCGCCTCCCCCCTGCACGGCACGCCACAGGCACCAGCCGGTAATCACCTTCGGGAATATTTCCTATTACTATATTTTCAAAAAGAAGGTTGCGGTGCGGGGCTTGGAGAGCCACCACTATGTCCTTTGGGCCGGGATAGGTCTTTAACGTGTCTCCTCCTGCATCACTGACAAGCATAAGGGAAAAATCCACGGCAGAGTCCTGCCATCCGGCGTTCTCTATCTTACCGTTCAGCTTCACGGTGACCGCTTCGTTTCGGCCGGCTTTGCGCGGAGCGGTCAGCCCCTCCTCCGAGACAAGTGTGACAGCCGGCTCACTACCGGCAACGGGAGGACATATACCTGTCACAATCAACTGGCGGGAGTTGAATCCACCGCTGCTTCCGCCGGTTCCCTGCGTTGCCGGAGTGAGGAAGTTGGTGTCAAAATACCCGTTGCTCATCGCGCTCCATCCCCAGTTCACATGCACGAAACCGTTCTCATCATATCCGTCAAACACAAAGGCATGGCCGCCGTCCGAACTGAACCCTGTGGCATATACCGGGCGTCCGGCCGAAATCTCGTCATATATGAGGCTGTTCCAGTCATCAAAGTCATAGTTGGCACGAAAGCGCAGGGCCACCCCCTTGTCATAATCGAAATATTTGACAAGAGCCTCCGGCCATTCCTGGCTCAGAGCACCGCTCATGGGGCCGTATTCCATCGATATAGCCACTCCCGCATCAAACATAAGCCGGGCCACCGCAGCCATCTCTTCCTCTGTGGAATTTTCATCATAACGCGGTGTCATATTGGCCCAGTCATAGACACTCTGGCTGAAATCAACACTTATAGTCCCCATCTTGGGGTAAAGTTCAGGCGTATAGGAATGGCTCCCCCGCCCTCTCTCAGGATAACTGTGATAACGCATAATCTGCGCCATGGCGGTCGCCGCACACCCTGTCGCCGGTTTTTCCTTTCCGAAATAAGGAGGACACAGGAGATTGTACGGATGGTTCTGATCCCATGCGATATCTCCGAGAAGGGGAGCCACAGGGTCGGAACGCTTTACGTTTTTTTTAGAAAAGCCGTCTGCCTCTGTCATATTCTCAATCATGTCCAACAATGGAGTCGGAGCCTTTGACGGATCAAAAGAGCCGGATTCATTATATCCCACGACGCCGTCCGCCGTCACTATGGCAAAGCCCCCTCCGTCTCGGTTGAAGACCTCCGCCCGGCAGCTGCGGGAGGTATAGACACGTGTGATGCGGGCTGTCCCGAGACGTTTTGCGGCATGATCGCGGATGACGCCGGCTCCGGCTGTCGCGGAGGCGGCAAGCATCACCATGGCAAGCAGGGTTGTTAATGTCAGTCTCATTGTATTCTGTGATAAATTTGTCCGATTGCAAATATATTATAATAATGCCGGAATTGTTGCAATATGCATGACAAAGTTCTTACCGATTCACGAATCAGTAATTCTTTTATTGTAAAATATGTTGATTTGTAAGGCTTGACAGTCTTAATCCGATTTCCCCTTCATCATCTTCTGATAAAGCGAGGGCGTCATTCCCGTTACCTTTTTAAAGGCATTTATAAAGTTTGAAGCCGATCGGAACCACACACTTTCACCTATGCTCTGTATGGTGAGGTCTGCAAAACGGGGATCGGATGTGAGGCGACGGCGCGCCTCGCGGATACGGCGCCCGTTCAGGAGAGCGCGGAAATTGTCGCCGGTAGTCTCGTTTATGGCCTGTGAGATATAACGTGTGTTGGAGTCGCACAACGCGGCCAGAGTGTTTATCGAGAAGTCCGGATCGAGGAAGTTTTCAGGTTTGTCCATCACGGCGCCTACCCTCTGCATCAATCCATGCCACTGCCCCTCAGAGACACCCGGCGGCTCCTCGTTGTTGATTTCCCCTTCGAGAATGGCAAGCTCACGGTTTCTCGCAAAAAGCTGTCTCATGTTTCCACGAAACTTGCTCACCACTACCCACATAAGGCCTGCAATAGTCATAAGGCCTATGATGCTGTACAGTATGGCACGCTGTTTTGACACAGTGAATTCAAGATTCTCTATATGTGCCTCGGCCGCGAACTCACGCTCACGTTCCCTCTTTGACGAGATTGTTATAAACCGTTTGAAATCAACAAGCGAGTCCATAGAGGCCATGTAAAGTCCGCTATATTCCAGAGCCTTCTCCTTATCGCCGGCCTTGATATAAAGCCTCATAAGCCCCCGGCGGCTGTCGGCCACGGCATGAGGATAGCTGCTGTCCAAGGCCACACGTTCGTAGTATTCCAGCCAGTACGCGGCAGAGTCAAGACGATTGGCCGTCTCATAATATTCCGAAATCTCGCTCAGCGGCCCTATGGCATATTTCGACTCGGGCAGAGAGAAAGAGTCAGTCAGATTAAGCGCGTGTTTGAACAGTGTGACGCTCTTCGCCCCGTTGCCGAAGGCCTTCTCTATCGTGGCCTCGCTTACCGCGAGGTCATACAGCTTCAACGGCTTGTTTCTCACCTCTACCCTTTCGAGCAGCCGGTGGTAATCACGCGAACTCTTCTCGCGCCCCAGAAGACAGTAGGTAATCGAGAGATTGTAGGCGAATTTGAGATGTTGTTCAGGATTTTCGGACAGCCTCAGACCCTTTTCATAGAATTTCGCAGCATTATGGAGATCGTTATACCCCAGATAGATATTGCCCAGCATTAGACACGCACGCGATTTATCCTCAGCCGCGACATCCGAACCCTCCTCCTCTGCAATTTTAAGCATCTCGAAGAGATTGTCCATCGCATCGGCCTGACGACCGTCTGCAAATTTCGCACATGCCTCTTTGAAAAGCGAGTCACACCGCACAACCCTTACAGATGCCGAAACCATGTTCCCCGCCATCAATCCAATGACGAGGAATAAAAGCAACTGTCTCATGACATGCGTCCCACCTGGTGATTTCATGTGGCAAATTTAGCTAAAAATAGCGAGAACCATTTAACGCTATTAAACATTTTAGCGTTTGTATCCCGCTATTTTATCACTTTCGGATCTCAGCTTTCCTCACCGATGATTTCCTGCAAGATAGCCACGGCGGTCTCCACGGTCTTGACGTTGAGAATGCCGAACGAACGTTTGCCTCCGTTTTCACGTATCTGCACACGTCGCGGGTGGGCGGTCAGATAGCCGAGCATACGGCCGAACATATCGCTCTGATAATATGCCTTGTTGCTCTCGTCTACGAAATAGGTATACATCCGACCCTGTTTCAGAGCCACTTTCTCTATGCCGAGACGGCGTGCCAGACGGCGCAGACGAGGGATACGGAGCAATTCGGCAGTCACGTCGGGGATAGCGCCGAAACGGTCAGTCAGACGACTTCTGAACTCCATAAGGTCAGTCTCGCGCTCTATACCGTCAAGTTCCTGATAGAGAGAGATGCGCTCGCTCTCCGTAGGGACATAGTCGGCGGGGAGAAGAAGTTCCATATCGCTTTCAATAACACAATCGGCCACATACTCCTCGTCAGTACCTTCAAGCCTGTCGCTTTTGTCAAGGTCTGCAAACTCCTCGGTACGCAGCTCTGTGACAGCCTCTTTGAGAATCTTCTGATAGGTCTCGTAACCGAGATCTGCAATGAAACCGCTCTGTTCCGCGCCAAGTAGGTTTCCGGCTCCTCGTATGTCAAGATCCTGCATGGCGATGTGGATGCCGCTGCCAAGCTCGCTGAAACTCTCTATGGCTTGAAGACGGCGGCGTGCGACAGGTGTCAACGGGACATGGGCCGGAACCAGAAGATAGCAGAAAGCCTTGCGGTTGCTACGCCCCACGCGGCCTCGGAGCTGGTGAAGCTCGGAAAGACCGAAATTCTGCGCGTTGTTGACTATTATGGTATTGACGTTCGGCATATCTATACCGCTTTCAATGATGGTAGTGGCTATTAGCACATCATAATCATGATTGGCAAAGTCTATTATGGCCTTTTCGAGGCTCTCGGGCGGCATCTGTCCATGGCCTACGACTATACGCGCGTCAGGCACGAGCCTTTTCACCTGAGCCTCTAAGTCATACAGGCCCTCTATACGGTTGTTGACTATAAACACCTGCCCGTTGCGCGACAGTTCGAAATTGACCGCCTCGGCTATTATGTCATCCCCGCCGGCATTGACCGATGTCACTATCGGGTAGCGGTTGGGAGGCGGGGTATTGATGGCCGACAGATCCCGGGCACCCATGAGCGAGAATTGGAGTGTTCGCGGAATCGGGGTGGCACTCATGGTGAGAGTGTCAACATTGGTTTTGAGTTGTTTCAGCTTTTCCTTTACAGCCACACCGAATTTCTGCTCCTCGTCAATCACGAGTAGGCCGAGATCCTTGAACTTCACCTCCTTACCTATGATCTTGTGCGTGCCTACGAGGATGTCTATCTTTCCTTCGGAGAGATCCTTCACCACCTCCCTTACCTGTCTGGCCGTGCGGGCACGGGAAAGATAGTCCACCCTTACGGGAAGGTCTTTCAGACGCTCCGTAAAGGTTCGGAAGTGCTGGTAGGCAAGGACTGTCGTAGGGACGAGCACGGCGGTCTGCTTGCCGTCTACCGCAGCCTTGAAGGCGGCACGGATGGCGATCTCTGTCTTGCCGAACCCTACATCACCGCATATGAGGCGATCCATGGGTTTCGCGCTTTCCATATCGGCCTTTACGGCCTTGGTGGCAGTGAGCTGGTCAGGAGTATCCTCATATATGAATGATGCTTCAAGTTCCTGCTGCAAATAACTGTCAGGGGAGAACGAGTGGCCCTTCTCCTCCTTGCGTGCCGCATATAGCCGTATCAGGTCACGGGCTATATCTTTGAGCTTGCTCTTGGTGCGCTCCTTCATCTTGTTCCATGCCCCCGAGCCAAGCTTGTTTATCTTCGGAGGCACTCCCTCCTTCCCGCGATACTTAGCAAGTTTGTGAAGGGAATGGATGGAGACGAATATTATATCCTCGTTGGCATAGACGAGCTTTATCATCTCCTGGGTACGTCCGTTCACATTGGTGCGCAGAAGACCGGCAAAGCGCCCTACCCCGTGATCCACATGGACTATGAAGTCTCCCGGCTCTATGGCGCTAAGTTCTTTGAGAGAGAGTGCGAGTTTCCCCGAACGGGCACGGTCGCTTTTGAGTGTATACTTGTGGAAACGGTCAAATATCTGGTGGTCGGTGAACACACAGACCTTTCCCGGATGATCTATGAACCCCTCGTGCACCGTTGGATTCACGGGGGTAAAGCGTATATCGTCACCACGGTCTTCAAAGATGGCTTTAAGGCGGTCTGTCTGCCTGTCGCTGTCACTGAGGATATACATATTATAACCTTCTGAGAGAAAGCGCGTGAACGATTCGGCTATCAGCTCGAAATTCTTGTGATATATCATCTGTGGAGAGCACCCGAAATCAATCGAAGCACCGGCTTCCTTGTCAGGCTGGGCAGCCGCTGTGAACCTCAATTGTCTGAAACCGGCAAAACACTTCGCAAAACGTTCCGGATCTACTACCTCGTCCATTGCCGAACTGTCACCCTCACCGGCAATTATGGCGCTCTCCGAGAATTCCTCTGCGGCAATTGCTGCAATACGCGTAAGCGTCAATGATGCATCACGTACTGCAAAAAGTGTTGACGGATCCACATAGTCCAGAAGGGACTGCCCGTGACCCGAACCACCACATCCCGCCGTGACGGCTATACTGTCAAGCTTTCGTTCCGATAGCTGGGTCTCTATATTGAACAGTCTTATAGAGTCAATCTCATCGCCGAAGAAGTCAATACGCAGTGGTAGCTCGTTGCTGTAACCATAGATGTCAAGGATGGAGCCACGGGCGGCAAACTGTCCCGGCTCATAGACATAGTCCACCTCGGAGAATCCGTTTTCCCTCAGCCAGACTATTGTCTCTGTCAAATCCCGTTCAGCGCCCCGCCGAAGATGGAGTGTGTGGGTATCTATTGTTTCCCTCGAAGCCACCTTCTCTGCAAGCGCCTCAGGATAAGTGACCACGTAACGTGGAGCATCGTTGCCGTGCCAGCGGTTTAGAGCCTCGGTGCGCAATATGCGGGAAGGTGGATCCGCCTGTCCATACTTGATGTCACGCTTATATCCCGAAGGAAACATCAGGACTTCGTCCTCACCGAGGATGCGTGTAAGGTCATGGTAAAGATAGCCGGCATCGTCAAGCGAATCAGCCACGATGACCGTAGGTACCTTCCGGGGCTTCATGGCAGCCATAAGCATCGCTGGCGCCGATCCGGCCAGATTGTAGACCGATATTATTCCGACACGGCTCCGAAGAGCTTTTTCAAGAGCCTCGCGGCGGACAGGAGAGAGGAAGTCAGAGCAAAGATCCGATAAGGTCATGTGTCATTTCTGAGCCGGTTTCAACATCTCCGTGTATCGCGGGGTGGTGAGAATCACGACTGCGGAGTCAACCGTACGGTCATCCCGGAGGGAGTTGACAATCTCACCCTTGTGCTGGTAGTAACGCCCTACGATCTCGCTGGCAAGATAGGGAGATATATTCTTGCGGTTGATATCAAGATCATGGCCGAGGTCATGCCTCAGCATTCCGGCCAGAAGGTCAAACTGTGACTTGGTCGAGTCGTTCATATAGCCCTCCGCCTCTGCAAGCTTTCTCAGCTGGTCAACCGCAGTCTCGCACACCTTGTCATAATTGAACCTTGCGGGGTCTATGAACCTTTTGAACTCATTGTATATGGTATCGGTAATCTCAAACTTCTCGGGAGCGGGAATAGACTCGTTACGCGCGGCATAGCGAGTGGCGAAGTCAAAGGCCCAGTTGTCACGCACCACATTGTAGGTGAGGCGGTTCACATCGGGATATTCAACTATGAGATCAGGATTGATACCTCCTCCGTCACGCACCTCGCGGCCGCCGGCCGTGCGGAACACGGTGGTAAGGGAATCTGGAATACGTGCCACCGAACCATCAGGATTGCGACGCGAATAATCTATGGCCTGAATGAGGCGTCCCGAGGGTATGTAATACTTTGCAACAGTGACTTTGAGAAGTCCGTCATAAGGGAGCTGGCGTGTGCTCTGCACAAGACCCTTGCCAAACGAACGGTTTCCAATAATCACGGCCCGGTCAAGATCCTGCAAAGCGCCTGATACAATCTCCGAGGCCGAGGCCGAGGCGCCGTCAATCAAGACCGCGAGTGGTATCTTCGTATCGACAGGGCTGACAGATGTCTTGTATATCTTCTCATTAAGAACCCCCTTGCCACGGGTATTGAGCACCGTTGTCCCCTTGGGTAGGAATATGCCGAGAATCTGCACCGCGCTTTCCACAAGCCCTCCGCCGTTGCCGCGAAGGTCGAGGACTATCCCTCTGGCGCCTTCCTTTATGAGGCGTTCGGTGGCAGTCCGCACCTCCGGATAGCTTTTCTCAGAGAATGTGTTGAGAGCTATATAGCCTATGCCGTCTTTAAGCATCCCGCTATAAGGAACTGACGGAATCTGGATTTTAGCGCGGCGTATCTCGAACATCTTCATCGAATCCTCGGTATAAGGACGGTTCACAAGAACTTTCACCGTGGATCCGCTCTGGCCTTTCAGATGCTCGCTGACCTTGGAACTACGCCATCCGGCCACCGAGTCACCATCGATCATCACTATCAGGTCGCCGGGACGCAGACCGGCGGCAAGGGCCGGACTGCCCTCGTAAGGATCTGCTATGATGACCCCGCGAGGAGTCTCCTGTATGGTGGAACCTATGCCGCCATATTCGCCGGAAGTCATTGTTCGGAACTGCTCCTGTTCCTTGGCCGGGATATACTCGGTATAAGGATCTATGTCGTTGAGCATGGCATTGATGGCGGTATTGATTGACTTTTCGGCATCAATGGAATCCACATAAAAGGTCTGCAACTCTTTATACAGGGAGTTAAAGACATCCAGATTGCGGGATATGTCCGTCTTTTTGCTGCGGGTGGCAGCCGAGGCGAGTATGGTTATGGCAACGAGCGCGGCGGCGAGCAGTGTGAGTTTCTTCATTCTATGTTGTCGTGAGTGGTGGATAAAGAATTGATGATGTCACGGCGAATTACAAAGTTAGTCATTCCGTCATAAATAATAACGCTTTAACCGGCAAAATGTGATTTACTGACAGGCATTTTTTCCAACCATGATGCCCGGTGGCATATCATAATGTTTTTTATTTTCACAAGTTGGTGAAAATAGGTAATTTTGCAATATGAACGAAGCCATCTCTCTTGATGAGTTTGCCTCCCGGCTGGGGGGCCTTATAAACAGCGCCCCGTCTGTCAGAGGAGTGTGGGTCACAGCCGAGACCTCCGATGTGCGCCGCTCGGGCCATTGCTATCTGGAACTGGTGCAGAAAAACCCTCAGACCGGGGAACCTGTGGCACGGATGCGCGCAACGATTTGGCGCTCGGCCTTCGCAAGGATAGAATCCGAATTCATAAACGCGACAGGCAGCCGCCTCGAAAGCGGGATGAAGGTGATGGTTCTTGCCTCGGCATCCTATCATCCCGCCTACGGCCTGAGCGTCAACATCACGGATATAGACCCGTCCTACACGATGGGCGACCTGTTGAGACGGCGTATGGAGATAGTCGCAAGACTAAAACGAGACGGCATCCTTGACATGAACAAGGAACTCTCATGGCCCGACCCGGCTCTCAGAGTGGCAGTAGTGTCAGCTCCGGGAGCTGCTGGCTACGGTGACTTCATAAACCAGCTCTTCACCACCCCGTCACGTCTGCGTTTCAGCGTCAGACTATATCCGGCCCTGATGCAGGGGACGGCCACAGTCTCCTCTATAATCTCGGCACTTGAAGAAATCGCATCCGTCGATGAGGAATGGGACTGTGTGGTAATCATTCGCGGCGGAGGCGCCACAAGCGACCTCTCGGCATTTGACAGCTATGAACTCGCGGCCAACATAGCCCAGTTTCCACTCCCTGTCATCATAGGCATAGGTCACGAGAGGGATACCACCGTGCTCGACTACGTGGCAAACATGAGGGTAAAGACCCCGACTGCGGCGGCAGAATGGCTTATAAGCCGTGGAGAGGAGGCTCTCGGACGGCTTGACGCCATGGCTGCCGAGATATGCCGCACGGTCACCGCCACTCTGGCCGGATGCCGAGAAGAGCTTGCCTATGCGGGCGCTGCACTCCCCCACCTCCCGGCCTCGGCTATTGAAAGGGCCAAAGCCATGACAGACCGCCTGTCGATGGCTCTCGGCGAAAAAGCATCACAAAGACTCAGGCCCGAACTGTCTCGCCTCGACATCGATGCCGAAAAGATATCACAGGCATCCAGCCAGATCATATGCAGACAGAAAACCTATCTGGACTCACGCGAGGAACTGATGAAGGTGCTTTCCCCCACCGCCACCCTCAGACGCGGATACTCCATCACGCGTGTAGGAGGGCACGCGGTCACATCGGCTTCCGAGATACAGACAGGCACCGTGATCGTCACCACCCTATTTGACGGAAAAGTCACATCGGTGGCCGACTGACGGCAACAAAAAAGAATAAAATAGAACCACGATAAATTATGGAACGATTTAACAAGCATGTGAGGTTTATCGGCGCCACCGATGACAACCTTGACCTATTCGAGGGACAATATCCGGTCCCCAAGGGCATATCTTATAACTCCTATCTGATAGAGGACGAGAAGATAGCCGTGGTCGACGCCGTGGACAGACGTCGCGGGAGTGACTGGCTGGCCTCCCTCCACGAGGCTCTTGAAGGGCGCGAACCACAATATCTCATAGTCCACCATGTGGAACCCGACCATTCGGCATGCGTGGCAGACGCACTCCGCCTCTACCCCTCGATGAAGGTAGTCGCTACCGCCAAAGCCATATCCATGCTCGGGAACTTTCACGAAGATTTCGACTTCTCCACAAGATCGATAGCCGTCAAGGAAGGGGACACACTCGTGCTGGGACGTGCAACACTTGAATTCGTAGCCGCCCCCATGGTTCACTGGCCAGAGGTTATGGTGACTCTTGACGAGGCTGACGGAATCCTGTTCTCGGCTGACGCGTTCGGGACATTCGCCACCCCATCGTCTCCCGAACCATGGGATGCCGAGGCACGCCGATATTACTGCAACATAGTGGGGAAATATGGTGCCAATGTGCAGAACCTAATGAAAAAACTCGCCAGACGCCGTTTCACCACGATATGCCCGCTCCACGGGCCTGTTCTTACCGACAATCTCGCCCACTATTGGCGGCTATATGACAAATGGAGCCGCTGGGAACCTGAGACGGAGGGAGTCCTCGTGGCATATGCATCAATTTACGGAGGGACAGCAGAGGCCGCGCGCAGGCTGGGCGCAATGCTCGAAGAGGAAGTGGCCGGAGAAGTAGTGCTCATGGATCTCTGCCGTCATGATGTGTCGGAAGCCATGGCCGAGGCTTTCCGCCTGAGCCGTCTGGCCCTGTGCTCTGTGACCTATGACGCCGGACTCTTCCCGGCAATGCATGAATTCCTGCATCATCTCAAATCCAAGAATTTCAGAGGCCGCAAGACCGCTCTGGTCGAAAACGGCTCATGGTCTCCGATTGCCGGCAAACTGATGTGTGACGCCCTCGCAGAAATGAGAGACATGGAGGTGGTGGAACCGATAGTCACCCTTCGCAGCCGTATGCACAAGGAGGATATAGCCTCATTGCGCGCCCTTGCCTCCGCCCTTGTAAAATAAAAGCATTCTCCTACCGTCTGAGGGCATGACGGGCAAGGATGTCATGCCCGAGGCGGCAGTAGAGACAGCGATGGGTCTCGCAATAGGCCCTTCTCAGCTGTATCAAAGCCTGTGATGTAAACGCGTCACGGCACGTGATGCCTGCCCTCTCGAAAAGAGATATTATCGAATTACTCTCGCCGGGCATACGTTGCATCCAGTCCATGGCACGCTCTACAAGCACATCATCTCCGTGCATGTTCCCATAGGCTGTCATGAGGGGAATGACGGCATTGATGACCAGTATAACGGCCGAAGCGCGGCTCATTGTCTCGCCCGGACGAGACGAGGGAGAGCCAAACGTCAGATGCGTAGCCCAGTATCCCTCCATTGGGGCACGGAAAAACTCGACAGCCTCCTCGTGGGTCTCCATCCTCATCAGACGACCGACGATTCTGAAATCACCGGCCACCATAGAGGCAAGAGCCGCCAGCCGGCGGTAAGGCAGGTTGTGCGGACGCATCCTCCCGGTCTTCCACCCCAGAGAGACAGGAGGTTTGAGAGAAAACTTATGTGCAAGGAACGAATACTCGCTCCGTAGTTGCCCGACATAGGGGTCATCCGCCGGCGCCGAGTCCAGAAAACCTGCCTGTCCGAAAAACAGAGCCTCGATGGATGTAAGAGAGTCGGCATGTTTGCGCAGGAAGTGGAGCGGAAGCGAACGCGCCACACGCTCCATTGCGTCAGAATTCTTGCCGAACCCGAGAGCGCGTGCAAGAGTCACATAGGCGGTCTGCTCCCAGTCTCCATTGTATGATGCGAGAAGAGACGTAAGACGGTCGGTCTTGGAATAGACACGCTCATAGGCAAGGGCCGTGAGCCAATCGGTAAGTTTCAGGGGAGGCAGACCTGAAATATACGGGGCACACGGCAGGTCTATGTCAGAGCGGTCGACAAGACGTGAATAACGCTCATGAAATTCCGGGACACACCTCATCACCATCTGCGGGATTATCTCCCCGTCACGGCGCGCAATCTTGGCATCATCCCTTTCAACGACATGGAGCACCACAGAGTCATATGCAGGATTGCCGTCATGACCGTGACGGTGCCAGTCTGTGGCCCGGACATGTATCTCCACATCCCCGGCCCACATCTTGTCACCTATACGGATTTTCGCATTGAAAAAATCAGGCCCCGAGTCAGTGTTGAGCCGCCCGGGGTCGATGACAGAGACCCGCTCGCCATCAACGGTGGCAAGATCGGTATGGAGCAACAGGCGATGCTGCCATACATACTGCATCAGGCTCTCCATCATGGATGGTTATGTACTGTCAGATTTCGTCAATCTTCCGGTTTAACGCTATCATCCTGAGGGCGGTCTCGGCAGCCTCGGCTCCCTTGTTACCCATAGAGCCTCCGGCCCGGTCAAGAGCCTGCTGCTCGTCAAGGACTGTAAGCACACCGAAGATCACGGGTATGTCGCAATCGGCGTTGAGCGAGGTGATGCCCTGAGTGACACTGGAACACACATAATCAAAATGAGGAGTGTCACCCTTGATGACGCATCCCAGCACTATAACGGCGTCAAAAGCTCCCGTCTCTATGAGTTTGGAGGCCGCGAATGTCAGCTCTACCGCGCCCGGGACGGTGAATATCTCGAACTGTTCATCATCAAGACCGGCTTTAAGAAGGGCTTCGGAGGCTCCCTCGGCAAGCGGGACGGTTATATGGCCGTTCCATTCGGCCATTACTATTGCTATCCTTGCATTCTTGATGCATGGAACTGGTGAGGTAGGTACGTGATTGCTCATCGGATAATGATTGTTATTTCGGAAAAAGTTTGTGCCAGAGGCTCAGGATGTCGAGAGAGCGAGATTTGGCATGATAGAGTATATCCACTATACGGCGGTGTTCGTCTGCGGCATTGATCTTAACAGCCTTGTGAAGCATGGTGTTTAGAAGATGGACGCCCTTGTCCCTCATGGCCGCCACAGACAGCATGGACTCGCCGAGAGCCACTGAAAGACGCAGCTGCCTTGCCGTGAAGTCCGGCTCTATGCGGGTGAGATATTTAAGGGCGCGTGAGTAATACTGCACGGCTTCCCGGTGGCGTCCCATGCGTGCAAGGGTGTCCCCTTGGTCACCAAGAGAGTCCACAAGGCGCCCGGCGGCGTCTCCCACACCTGCGCTGAGCATCTGGACGTATGTAGTGGTCGCAGCCTGATAATGGGCCAGAAGTTCGGCCTGTTTCACACGGTTGCGATATACGGCCGTAGCACCGTTGAGAGCCATGAGATGCGGAGCGGCATAACGGTCAGGGTCGGTCTTGGCCAGACGTTCGAGAATCTTGATTGACTTCTCTATCTCGCGCTCGGCCTGTTTGTATTCCCCTCGCAACGAATGCAGATATGCCACATCGTATAATAACGATGCCAACACTTGTAGAAACGGAGAGTCCTTTCTCCGGGGCGAACGTGCGAGTATGTTCAGCGCGGCCGCCGCTGTTATCGCTGCGGCATCCATATCGCCATTCTCTATATTTAGAGCCGTCATGAGCTGCATGAGCGCGGCATGAAGATCCACTGCGGCCTTGTCCTCGGTCTCCGGGTCTATACAGGCCGCCATACCTTCAAGAAGCTCCATAGCCTGCGATGCCTCGCCACGTCCGGCAAGCTCGGCGACATGTGCCCTCATAAGGTCATAGGCCTTGTCAAATGCTGTATCTTCCAGCACACCGACTATTGCGGACGGCAAGCGGAGGCGCCTTACACGCGAATGCAGAGCCGCATCATAGGCAGTCTGCGGCATGAAAACGGGTTCAAGGGAAATAGGCTTCATAACGGTCAGATTTCTGATGCGATCTCACTATGGGCCGTCTCGTCGGCCTTGGCCATTATATCTGTCGGATCAGCAACTCCCTCGCTAAGGGCGCGTGCCACTCCGGCCACGGCGCCGGAGACCCAGCGCTCCTTGTCAGTCTTGGCCGGCCTGCATGAAAGCGTCCATGAATCGTCACCGTCAAAGAAACGCATGGCAAGGTTATCATAATCAAGCACGAGGCATCTGCGGCAATAGAACATTATGTGATCCCTGAAAGCCTTGTAAGGAGCCTCGCCCGGGAAAAGGGCGGAGAGGTCGTCAACCGTCACCACCACAAGGTCGGCCATTTCCAGAGAGTCCCACACCTCAGGCATCACACGCGTTATACGGGGGACACGTATGGTGTCGAAATATGGAAGCGAGACCACTTTGGCCTTGCGCGCCCTGGCATGTTTCAGCAGGTCGATTATCACATCATGATTGCGTTTGTCGATAGCCATATAAGACCCGAACAAAACCACATCCCCCTCGTTGATTCTCGGCCATACCGGGTTGACCGATTCTAACGGGTAGGCCGAATGTATCACAGGCTTGCCCTGCACAAGGGAAGAAATCCTCACAGGGCTGGCACCTTCCGAGAAACGGTCGATAGAGCCGGTGTCAACCCCTGCCTGCCCGAGAAATGCCACTATGTGGTCTCCGACAGCGTCAGCCGAAGCCTCGCCTACAAAAACTGTTTCGACCCCCATCATGCCGTCAAGAGACGAGGCCGTGACGAGGCGGTCGCCCACCCGTGTTGATGCGCTACCGTCTGGATTGAGAGTGACATTGAGAGCCAGCTCACCGATATAGATAACCTTGTTCATATGTTTTGAATCAAGCTAAAATTTCACAAAAATCACGGTCATTCACGAAATGACGTCACGGCGTGGCTCCGGGACAAACACCTTTATGACGTTTTGGACAATCCTCGGAATCATACCCGGTCAGACATCTGACATTCAAGACGATTAACACCGCCTATGACCGCAATGGGCTTGACCGGATTCAACCCGGGAGGGGCATAGTTCCGGCACACCACCCGTCAAGAGTGTAACATCGGCAACGCGCGTTGGTTCACTATCAGGGTTTCGGATATGGCTATCCGTGAAATAATGGGATAGTCATGGATACAATCTTTGAGGCAAAGGTAAACAAACGTTCACGGAAAAGCAAGAGAAAAGCCGCCGAAAAAAAGAAAACCGGCAAGAAATACCTCGCTACCATACCGGGAAAAGCATTACTAATCCTTTCACGCCTAAACCCTTCACCCACACCGCCGCCAGTAGTCCTCCTTCCCGGATTTCTATTTTGACATTACTAAAAAATGTTATATCTTTGCATCGGCCAAGTTGGAAACAAAGGATTAATCCATAACGGCCACCAACCTCACACATACAACTATTTTAAGCCCAACCACATGAGCTATAGCCTTTTAGACTTCCTCTGCCTCCTCGGGTCGGTCGCCTTGTTCCTCTACGGGATGAAGGTGATGAGCGAAGGTCTCCAGAAAGCCGCCGGTGACCGTCTCCGCAGTATCCTATCCGCCATGACACGCAACCGGCTCGCCGGTATGCTGACCGGCATACTGATCACCGCGCTGATACAGAGTTCGTCGGCATCGACCGTGATGGTTGTCAGCTTCGTAAACGCCGGTCTCATGTCTCTCGGCCAGTCAATGGCCGTTATCTTCGGAGCCAACGTCGGCACAACGTTTACCGCATGGATCATAGCCCTGTTCGGGTTCAAGGTTGACACATCGCTGATGATTCTCCCCATTATAGCGTGCTCGGTTCCGCTCCTTTTCGCTTCGTCCAGCAAGAAGAAGTCATTCGGAGAATTCCTGATAGGATTTGCCTTCATGTTCATGGGACTCGGCATGATAAGCGACTATGTGCCGGATCTTCAAAGCAATCCCGAGATGTTTGCCTTCTTGGAACGCTATGCCTCCATGGGCTTCCTGTCGGTGATTATATTCGTCTTTGTAGGCATGGTGCTCACGGCCATCATCCAGTCATCTGCGGCAACATTCGCTATTGTCCTTATCATGTGTACCAAGGGCTGGATATCGTTTGACATAGCCTGCGCGGTGGTTCTCGGCTCCAACATCGGTACTACGGTTACCCCGCTTCTTGCCTCGATGAGCGGAAACGTGGCGGCCAAGCGCACAGCCATGGGCCATCTGCTGTTCAACGCCTTCGGCCTTCTATGGACTCTCGCTGTCTTCTATCCCTTCTGCCGTCTCAACGTCATGATAACCGAATGGCTCGGACAGGGAGACCCGACGGAGATATACACCTATGTGAACGCCCTCGAAGCCTCTGACCCTGACACCTATAACGCACTGTTTGCCAACGCCCTCCCGTCTGGCCACCCGGTGCTGGCAAAGGTTGCCCGGATGCAGTTCAGCATATCGTTCGGCCTTTCGATGTTCCACACGGTGTTCAACCTTGTCAACGTGGCCATCATGATATGGCTAACAGGCGTCTATGTGAAAATCGTTGAAAAGCTCATCCCGTCACGCAACAAGGAGGGAGAGGAATTCCAGCTCAAATTTATCTCCGGCGGTCTCATGAGCGCGTCGGAACTCAATATAGCACAGGCCGAGAAAGAGATTCTCGTCTATTCCCAGAGAGTGCAGCGCATGGTGGGTATGGCGCAGGCGATAGTCCACGTCAAAGACTCGGAAGAGTTTACCCGCCAGTTCTCGCGTCTTGAAAAATACGAGGAAATATCTGACCGCATGGAAATCGAGATAGCCCACTATCTCAACCGTTGCGCCGAGGGACGTCTGTCAAACGAAGGCAAGCACCGCATAGCCGCCCTCATACGCATCACCAGCGAGATAGAGAGCGTGGCTGACTGCTGCTACGGCGTTGGTAAGATCATGATTCGCAAAAGCGAGAGCCATGTGGAATTCAATGAGGAAATCTACCATAACATCAACTCGATGTTCATAGCCGTCGAGGCCGCTATCACCAACGAGAACCTCCTGCTCCGCGACTTGGAAAACATATCCGAAACAGACATTATCACTTCCTATAACCGCGAACGGGAGATAAACAACCTGCGCAACCAGTTGCGGTCGGCCAACGTGGAGAACATCAACGAACACCACTACGAATACCAGGCAGGTATCTACTACATGGATATCATCGGTTCGCTCGAAAAGGTGGGCGACTACGTGATAAACGTCGTAGACGAGGTGAAGAACCTCATGCGCTCCACGCGCGACTGACCGCCGTGCAGACAACCGGCATCTGTGAGTGGGAACAACATCATAACCGAACATAAACCTAAATGAACCTTCATAACTTCCGCCAGTATTTCGCCCGGTATTTTGCCTTGGGAGAATATCTAATCTCACAGGAAGAGGCGGAACAATCCATCCGAGAAGGGGTGTCTTTTCGCGGCACCAACATCGTCATCCTCATCATAGCCATCTTCATCGCGTCGCTCGGCCTCAACACCAACTCCACGGCCGTCATAATAGGCGCCATGCTCATCTCCCCACTCATGGGCCCTATCATCGGCATAGGTCTCGGAGTGGGTATACAGGATTTCGACCTTATAAAACGCGCCCTGCGCAACCTTGTGATGGCCACGGGATTCAGCGTGCTGACTTCCACACTCTACTTCCTCATCTCCCCCGTGAGCGAAGGCCACAGCGAGCTTCTGGCCCGCACCTCTCCGACCATCTATGACGTGCTGATAGGCTTCTTCGGAGGCGCCGCAGGCATCATAGCTATCGGTTCCAAAACCAAAGGAAACGTCATCCCAGGCGTCGCCATAGCCACCGCCCTTATGCCACCTCTGTGTACAGTTGGTTACGGCATAGCCACATGGCAGCCCTCATATTTCTTCGGCGCGTTTTATCTCTTCCTTATAAACTCCATCTACATCGCCTTCTCGACATTCATAGGCGTCAAGTTGATGCACTATCATCCCGCCGAGACCGACAACCAGATACGTGCCCACAAAATCCGGCGGTTTATCTACACAGTGGCATTGATAGCCATGCTCCCCTCGCTCTATCTGACATACAACATGCTGCGTCAAAGCCGGTTCGAAGCCAATGCATCAAACTTCGTGACATCGGAATGCCACTTTCCGGCCACACGCGTGCTTGCCAGTGACGCCACAATGAAGGGAAAGGAAAGGACGATAAACATCACCCTCATAGGCAAGGTACTTCCCACCGACTCCCTCAGCCTCGCACTGTCGTCAAGACTCAAATTCTATGGGCTCGAAGGTGCGAAAATCAATATCATACAGGGAGACAACCCCGACCTCTCCGGCCTCGTCAATGACAACTCGCAGTCAGTACGCAGCATCTACGAGATGGCCCAGGCCTCTATCGCCGACAAGCAGATGACCATAGACTCGCTTAGAAACGTCATCGACGAGAACACTCTCAATGACACCATAGCCGGCAGACTCGCGCCTGAGATCAATGTCCTGTTCCCTCAGATCAGGGAGTTGGCAGTCACACGTGCCGTATTCGGCAACATGACCAATGCCACTCTCGACACCACCCATCTCGCCCTCGTATCATACAGTTCGCCTCTCAACGCGGCCAAACGCACGGAACTGGCACGATTCCTCGAAGCCAGACTCAGATTAAAGTCTGTGTCAATCATAGACATAGGTTCCCTCTCCCAATCCAAATCAAGATCTGATGGACACAACAAACCTAAAAAATAAGAAAGTCGTTCTCGTCACACACAGCGACACACTCGGAGGCGCCGCGATAGTCACATTCCGCCTGATGCAGGCCCTGCGCCGCGAAGGAGTCGATGCGAAGATGGTGGTCTTCACCAAACGGTCAGACGAAGAATCGGTATCCTGCATGGGGAGCCGTTTCGAACGCGGGGTACGCTTCTGCATGGAGAGGTTCCAGCTTCTGCCGTCACTCGGCTTCAAACGCGACAATCTGTTCCTGGTCTCCACAGGAAATTTCGCCATCGGCGTACACAAGCACCCGTGGATAATCGAGGCCGACATAGTCTGTCTTAACTGGATCAATCAGGGACTTCTCGGAATAAAGGGCATACGACGTCTGCACGAGATGGGTAAAAAGCTTGTATGGACAATGCATGACATGTGGCCTTTCACAGGGATATGCCATCATGCCTACGAATGCGGCTACTATACAGACCAATGCGGCAACTGCATGATGCTCACCGGGGGAGGTAATCCCGACGACCTCTCACACAAGATCTGGAAGAAAAAAAGAGAACTCTACAACGAGGTTCCCATCACGTTCGTCAGCGTAAGCCGGTGGCTCGAAAAAAAGGCAAGGAGTTCGTCACTGATGCGAAACCTTCCCGTGATGACCATCTACAATGCCTTCCCCGTGGAACAATTCTATACGGCACCGGCACAGCACATAGACTCGCTTCTCACCACCACAAAGCCCAACCTCATCCTGATAGGCGCCGCAAGACTCGATGACCCCATCAAGGGGCTTAATTATGCGATAGAGGCTTTCAACTATATATTTGACAATCATCCCGAGGTGGCCTCGGACACCGCCGTCTACCTGTTCGGTGACCTGCGCAATCCTCAGCTACTTGACAATCTGAGGCTGTCACACCGATGGTTTGGCCGAATCAACGATTTCAAGATTCTCTCCTATCTCTACGCGTCCGCCAAAGTCGTGGTCTCGACCTCGCTCTACGAGTCGCTCGGCGGAACCCTCGTTGAGGGACAGGCCGCCGGAGCCGTCCCTGTCACATTCGGCGGAGACGGACGCAACGATGTCGTGGAACATCTCAAAACAGGCTACATAGCCCGATACAAGGATTCACGTGACATTGCCGAAGGCATATTATGGGCCATAAAGTCTGATATTGACCGCGACTACCTCCACCAGACCGTGAAAGAACGTTTCGGCTCAAAGGCAATAGCCCGGAAATATATCGAACTTTTCGAATCACTCTGAGTATGAAAAAGAAGGTACTTATCGTCGGGGCCGGCGGATTCATCGGCGGATTCATAGCCGACGAGTCTCTGAGGCGCGGATATGAGACTTGGTGCGGCGTCAGGGAGTCTACATCACGGCGCTATCTGACCGACCCGGCTCTCAATTTCGTCACTTTGGACTATGAATCGCCAGAAAAACTGGCTGAGCAGATGACCGGCCACCATTGGGACTACATTGTCTACAACCTCGGAGCCACAAAATGCGTCAACTTTCTGGATTTCAACCGCATCAACTACGTCTATCTGAGAAATTTCGTAGAGGCCCTCACCGATGCCGGCATAACTCCCGAAAAGATGGTCTACATGTCCTCACTCTCTGCCCTCGGGCCGGGTGACGAAAAAGACTATACGCCTATGAGCGGTGACATGATTCCACGCCCCAACACACGCTACGGCCTCTCTAAAATCAAGGCTGAGACCTTCTTGCAGGGTCTGCCCGATTTTCCATGGATAATCCTGAGACCTACCGGGGTCTACGGGCCTCACGAACAGGACTATCTGATGATGATAAAAAGTATTGACGCACACTTTGACTTCGGAGTGGGATTCCGCAGACAGATGCTCACATTCATCTATGTCGAAGATCTCGCCCGTGCCATCTTCGATGCCCTCGAAAAAGCCCCCCTGCATCATAAATATATAATCTCCGAGCCACGGGCCTATACCCAGAAGGAGTTTCGCGACATCGTGGCCCGCGCGCTGGGACACCGTCTGGTCATCCCTATCCGTCTTCCTCTGTGGGCGCTGTCAGTCGCATGCAGGATTTCAGAGAAATGGGGAGCCGCAAAGATGCAGGCCACCACACTCAATTCCGACAAGTACCAGATCATGGCCCAGCGAAACTGGAACTGCGATGTCACCCCTGCCATACGTGACTTCGGTTTCGCTCCCAAGGTAGACCTTAAAGAAGGAATACGCCTTACAGTCGAGGCATACCGCCGGTAAAGGCATGGCTGAACGATCCGTCAAGACACACCCATACACCCGATTAGTATGACACCTCCGCGCTGGATGACATTCATAATCATTGTCTTCACACTCCCTCTTTTCTCCACACCGTGGCTTGTGAGAACGTGTCCCCCCGGACAGGAGACGGTCAAGACACTCATACAGCTATACCCGTTCTATATGGCTCTCTCCGCTTGGCTTGCCTACAAGGCCTATCCGCAACGCCATTACGTCAGCTGGCTCCTACTCCTCATGATGGCACTTTCCACTGCCGCAATTTTCATTTTAACAAAGTCATGAAAATACTCATCATCAACGGCCCCAACCTCAACCTCCTCGGGACACGCGAACCCGGGATATACGGTTCACGCTCATTCGAATCCTACCTTCAAGAACTCCGCGAGATGCTTGACGGAGACGAGATAGACTATCTCCAAAGCAATCATGAAGGAGATATCATAGACTTCCTCCATGCAGCCGACTGTGACGGCATCATCCTCAATGCAGGAGCCTACACCCACACATCGCTGGCCATAGCCGACGCCATAGCCGCCATACAGATTCCTGTCATCGAGGTGCATATATCCAATATATACTCTCGTGAAGCCATACGCCACACCTCCCTGATAGCCCCGGTGTGCCAAGGCTCCATAGCCGGATTCGGACTAAGCTCCTACTTCCTCGCCGCACAGGCCATCATAATGGATACGTCACGCTGATACACTATGGATGAAGAAGAATACATCCTCAGCCATATCTCGCCTGAGCCGGCCCATCTCGAAGCCCTCTACCGGCGCACACACCTGAACCATCTCTATCCCCGCATGTGTTCCGGGCATCTGCAAGGCAGGCTCCTGAGTATGCTGGTATCGATGATAAAGCCCCGGCGCATACTCGAACTCGGAACCTTCACCGGCTACTCGGCCCTGTGCCTTGCCGAAACCCTGCCCGAGGGAGGGGAAGTCCACACCGTGGAGATTGATGACGAGATGGAGCCGGAACTCCTCGAACTGTTCGGCTCCTCGCCGGGCGGTGACCGCATAAAGCTTCATATCGGTGACGCCAGCGATATTATCCCCACCCTCCCCACGGACTGGGATCTCGTATATATCGATGCCAACAAACGGGACTACTGTGCCTATCTCGACCTGCTTCTGCCATCTCTCAAAACCGGCAGCTTCATAATAGCCGACAACACCCTATGGGACGGAAAGGTATTTGATACCTCGGCAAATCATGACCCGCAGACACTCGGACTCGACCGTTTCAACTCCTACGCTGCCTCCCATCCCCGTCTCGAAACCGTCATAATACCCCTCCGTGACGGACTCACTCTATGCCGGGTGGTATGACAAAACGTGACATTACGGCACCAAATTGAAAAAAGTTAAGACATGCGTCCGGCATCTGTCTTAACTTTTTCAATTTTAGCACCCTATTATATCGGCCAAAACTTCATTATATCGGCCAAAACTTCCATGCATTGCATAATTTTTAGTATTTTTGCAAGTTGAAAAATACATCATCCCATGAATATATCCTACAACTGGCTAAAAAAATATCTTGACTTCGATCTATCACCCGAAGAACTCGCGGCCGCGCTGACCTCGATCGGTCTTGAAACCGGCGGTGTGGAGGAAGTCGAGTCCGTCCGCGGAGGCCTGAGAGGCCTCGTAGTCGGGAAGGTGCTCACATGTATCGAGCATCCTGACAGCGACCATCTCCACATCACCACGGTGGATCTTGGCAACGGCGAACCGACACAAATCGTCTGCGGCGCGCCCAACGTGGCAGCCGGACAGACGGTTGTAGTAGCCACCGTGGGCACCACGCTCTATGACGGCGACCAGGAATTCAAAATCAAGAAATCAAAAATCCGAGGCGTGGAGTCGTTAGGCATGATATGTGCCGAAGACGAGATCGGTGTCGGCAACTCCCATGACGGCATAATAGTACTCCCTGACACCGTTTCTGCCGGCACCCCCGCAGCCGAATACTACGGACTCACGTCCGACTATCTCCTCGAAGTAGACCTCACCCCCAACCGCATAGACGCAGCCTCCCACTACGGAGTGGCACGCGACCTTTCGGCCTGGATGGCATGTCACTCGACCCCTGCGACACTCCGTCGTCCAGATACCGACGGTTTCTGTCTCGACACTGCCGAGGGAGGCATCAGCGTGGAAGTCGAAAATCCCGACGCATGTCCCCGCTACTGCGGAGTTACCATAAAGGGTGTGACGGTAAAGGAGTCCCCCAAATGGCTGCGTGACGCCCTCTCCACCATCGGAGTACGCCCCATCAACAACATCGTTGACATCACCAACTATCTGCTCCACGCCATGGGACAGCCCTTACACTGTTTCGACATGGCCCGTATTGCCGGCGGAAAGGTAGTGGTACGTAATGCGGACGAAGGCACATCCTTCACAACCCTTGACGGGGTAGAACGCACCCTTGACGGACGCGACCTCATGATATGCAACGAAAAAGAGCCTATGTGCATAGCCGGTGTCTTCGGCGGCCTTGACTCGGGCGTCACCGAATCTACCACTGACATCTTCCTTGAAAGTGCCTACTTCAACCCCACGGTGGTACGCAAGTCAGCACGCCGCCACGGTCTGAACACCGACTCCTCGTTCCGTTTCGAGCGCGGAGTGGATCCCAACAACACCCTCTACGTGCTTCGTCTCGCCGCCATCATGGTCAAGGAACTGGCCGGAGGAGAGATCACAGGCCCCCTCGTAGATCTGTATCCTCGCCCCATAATGCCTGCGGAAGTAGAGATGACGTTTGACTATGTCGACACCCTCGTAGGCAAACATATACCTGCCGACAAGGTGGAAAGCATACTCCGCTCCCTTGAAATGGAAATAATCTCCGTCAACGACAAGGAAGTGGCAATGAAGGTTCCAACCTACCGTGTGGATGTCACCCGTCCATGCGACGTGGTGGAGGACGTTCTCCGCATATATGGCTACAACAACGTGGAAATCTCAGACACCCTTCACGCATCGCTCTCCTACAAGAGTCGCGAGGATGAGGCAAACCGTCTGCGAGGCCTCATCTCCGAACAGCTGTGTGGCGAGGGATTCAACGAAATCCTCAACAACTCTCTGACAGCCGAAAGCTATTATACCGACCTTGGCCAAATGCCGGCGACTGCATGTGTGAGACTGCTCAACCCTCTGAGCAACGACCTCAACGTCATGCGCCAGACCCTTCTGTTCGGAGGTCTCGAATCACTCTCTCACAACATCAACCGCAAAGAGAGCGACCTCCGCATGTATGAGTTCGGCAACGTATACTCTTTCGATCCCGAGGCGGTTTCCGATTCCTCCGCTCCCCTTGCCCCCTACCGCCAGTCATCACGTCTGGCCTTGTGGATGACCGGCAACATGCGTCCCGCATCATGGGCGCGTCCTGCCGCCGAGACCACCTTCTATGATATCAAAGCCGTGGTTGACAATATACTCGTCCGTCTCGGCATAAGCCGCAACGAAATCAAGATAGGGCGCTCGTCATCCGAACTATATGCAGCCGGACTTGACATCGCCACCCGCAACGGCAAGCCGCTCGGCTCTCTCGGCATCCTGTCAAAACGCATCCTCGCAATGGCAGACATCAAGCAAGAGACATTCTATGCCGAACTGGACTGGGACGCACTCACAACCCTCTCAATAAAGAAGAAGGTGACCTATACCGCCCTGCCCAAGGCCCAGGCCGTGAAACGCGACCTCGCATTACTGCTTGACAAAGCCGTGACCATGGAACAGGTGGAACAGGTGGTGCGCGAAAGCGAGCGCAAACTCCTCAAAGAGGTGGTGCTGTTCGATGTCTACGAAGGCAACAACCTACCTGAGGGTAAGAAATCCTATGCAATAGCCCTCACACTCCGTGACGATGAAAAGACCTTGCAGGACAAACAGATAGAGGCTGTCATGAACAAGGTGATAACCAACCTTTCCAAACGTCTCGGCGCCGAACTCCGATAACAAAGACACAATAAAAAAACAATACAATTATAGTTACACACAATGGGAAGAGCATTTGAATACCGCAAAGCACGCAAGCTCAAACGCTGGGGCAACATGTCCCGCACCTTTACCCGTATAGGCAAAGAAATCACCATCGCCGCAAAGGCCGGAGGCCCCGACCCCACTACCAATCCCCGTCTGCGCGCCCTCATGCAGAACGCCAAGGCAGCAAACATGCCTAAGGACACCGTGGAACGCGCCATCAAAAAAGCAACCGATAAGGATGCCGGCGACTACAAGGAAATCATCTATGAGGGATACGGCCCCTTCGGCATAGCCATCGTGGTAGAGGCCGCGACCGACAACAACACCCGTACCGTGGCCAACGTGCGTTCCTATTTCACCAAACACGGAGGTACACTGGGCACGCAAGGCTCTCTCTCTTTCATGTTTGACCACAAGAGCGTCTTCAAGATCAAGCCCAAAGACGGTGTCTCGCTCGAAGATCTCGAACTCGAACTCATCGACTACGGAGTGGACGAACTTGAAGACATCGTAGACGACGAATCAGGTGACGAGCAGGTAGTTCTCTACGGAGCTTTCGAGGAATATTCCAATATCCAGAAGTATCTTGAAGACAACGGCTTCGAAATCATATCGTCAGAGTTCGAGCGTATCCCCCACGAACTCAAAGATGTGACCCCCGAACAGCGGGTAACCCTCGAAAAACTCCTTGAAAAGTTCGAGGACGACGAGGACGTGCAGAACGTCTTCCACAACATGAAGGAAGACGACTCGGAAGAGTAACGCCCGCATAAGAGATATAAAAGGAATATATGTCAGGACAGCCCAAATAATACGGCGGTTGTCCTGACATATATTTTATTATTCGGTCTTGACAGATCGGACACTTTATCAAGGCCTCACCTGGCCGGAACCGTTCAGGAGATAACGGGTAGTGGTAATCTCCCTGAGTCCCATAGGGCCGCGCGGCCCCAACTTCTGGGTGGAGATACCTATCTCGGCCCCAAGGCCGAACTGCGCACCGTCAGTGAAACTCGTCGGCGCGTTTACATATACGCACGCGGCGTCAACAAGGCTCTGGAAACGCTCGGCAGCCACGACATCATCGGTTATTATGCATTCGCTGTGGCCCGACCCGTGACAGGCGATATGGCTTATAGCCTCATCAAGTCCGTCAACCGTCTTAATGCCCATCTTGTAATCCATCCATTCCGTATCCCAGTCACAATCCTCATCGGCAGGAACCAGAAGATTGTCTGGATAACGGCCTGCAAGGCAGTCCATAGCCCGGGTGTCTGCGTGCAGCTCTACATCCTTTCCTGCAAGCCCACTGATGATGGCCGGAAGGTCGGCCAGCCTTCCACTATGTATCAAAAGGGTGTCAAGGGCATTGCAGACACTGACACGGCGGGTCTTGGCATTATTGACTACCGCAGCCCCGATGGCCGTGTCACCAGCCTTGTCAAAATAAGTGCTGACCACTCCGGCCCCGGTCTCGATGACAGGGACACGGGCATTATCACGCACAAAGTCAATAAGCCGCCGGCCACCGCGAGGAATACAGAGATCCACATATCCCGTCGCGCCAAGAAGCGCGGCAGTTGTCTCGTGGGTCGAAGGAAGCAGACAGGCGGCTGACGTATTGACCCCGTGACGGCGCAACGCTTCATGGATAAGCGCGATTGCCGCCTCATTGGAATATTCCGCATCATGTCCCCCTTTGAGCACACACGCATTGCCGCTCTTGAAACATAGCGAGAACACATCGAAAGTAACATTGGGCCGAGCCTCGTATATCACGCCTATCACACCGTAGGGAACACATACCCGGCGCAACAGTATCCCGTTGGGGAGGGTGCGTTTTTCAAGTTCCTCCCCGAGAGGGCAAGGAAGGGAGGCCACATGACGCATATCTGACGCTATTCCGACAATACGTTCCGGCGTGAGTCTCAGGCGGTCATAGAGAGGGTGTGACGGCTCCATCCTGCCGAGGTCTCGGGCATTGGCCTCCAAAATAGAATCCTGTTCCGAGTCAAGCAGTCCGGCAAGCGTCATAAGCACATCCGACCGCTCGGCGTCAGTCAGCATCAGAATCTCGCGGGAAGCCTCCTTCACCCGCTTAAAAATCTCGTTATAGTCCATAATCCGTTTATTGTTCTATATAAAGATAGTCATAATGTATCACAGGACGCGCCCCGCGACATCCGATAGCCGTGGCTGTTTCCGCCGATGACAGCGAGGCCCTGCCGACACCGACACATTCGCCTCCGGGGCCAAAGACAGTGACTATGTCACCTTCCTCCCATTCTCCTTCCGTAGAGATGACCCCGACTGGAAGAAGGCTTACGGCGCGGTCACTACGCAGAGCCTCGGCGGCACGGTCGTTGACCCTGACACATCCTTTGGCAAATGCCGCCGAATGAGCGATCCAGCGCTTTACAGTGCTCAACGGCTCAGGATTTGGCTCAAAAAGAGTGTGGGGCACCTTATCCGGCGCTTCCACAAGATCGACAAGAACACCACGTCTGTCTCCACGGGCTATGATCACGGCCACACCCTCGTCACTAAGTTTCCCGGCTATGCCACACTTGGTTCCCATGCCTCCACGGCCGAAACCGCTCTTGGAGGCAACGACATTGCCGCTGACATCCTCTCCCGGCGCCACCCTTTCTATGAGACGGGATGACGAATCGGCCGGCGAGCCTGTGTAGATACCGTCCACATTTGAAAGAATTATGAGTATGTCGGCATCCATCATGGCAGCAATCAGTCCCGAAAGCTCGTCATTGTCTGTAAACATAAGTTCTGTAAGACTCGCCGTGTCATTCTCGTTGACAATAGGAACCACACCGTTTTCGAGCATGGTCACCATGCATGCACGCTGATTGAGATAAGAGGTGCGCGAAGAGAAGTTTTCCTTTTGTGTCAGCACCTGACCCACCACAAGCCCGTAGCCGGCAAAGAGGCTGTCATAGAGATTTATCAGCCTTATCTGGCCTATCGAGCTGTAAAGCTGGCGGGCGGCCACACTGTCAAGCATGCGCGACGGCCTTATGGCACCGCGTCCGCAAGCCACAGCACCGCTCGACACGAGGATTATCTCATGTCCGAGACCTCTGAGGGTGGCAATCTGGTCAACCAAAGACGACATATTTGTCACGTCCGGCATTCCGTCACGCCGGGTGATGACGTTGCTCCCCACTTTTACCACTATCCTGCTCATGACTTTACACCGGCTTTGAGTCCGCGTATCACAGCCGAGGTAAACCCGGCATGTTCCATCTCGTTAAGACCGCGTATGGTCAGACCGCCCGGAGTGGTCACCTTGTCAATCTCGGTCTCGGGATGCGCTCCGTCCCGTCCCAGCAGAGCGGCTGCACCCTTGACAGTCTGGGCCACTATCTTCTGGGCCTCGGAAGCCTTTAACCCGAGTTCCACTCCTCCCGACATGGCGGCACGGATATAGCGCATGGCATAAGCTATACCGCATGACCCAAGCGTCGTGGCAGCCGGCAGAAGCCTTTCATCCACTACCATCACATCGCCGAGACGTTTGAAAAGCTCTGTCACACATTCCGTGTCTCCCTCGATTACAGGCGCCACAAAGGTCATAGATTCTCCCACTTCCGCAGCTGTGTTAGGTATGACTATATATATAGCCGAAGCATTAGAGGAGGCAAGAATATCGCCCCCTATCCCGGCAGCGAGAGAGACAACCGTCTTTCGGCCGGAACCCACCGTCTCCCTTATTTCATCTATCACTGACGGTACCACCCATGGCTTTACAGCAAGAATGATAATATCGCCCCTACGCGCTGCAACGGCATTGTCGTCCGTAGTGAAGACCCCGGCCTCGGCAAAGGGAGCCAACCGGCCCGGAGAAGGATTGGACAGGGTCAGTGAACCTGCTGGAAAACCTGATGCGACAAGCCCCCGGGCAACTGCCCCGCCCATCGAACCGACACCTATGATGGAAACATTCATTTTGTCATATTTTTTACGTTATAACCACAAAATTACCGCCTTCAAGCCTAAAATCCAAACAAAATGCTTCAATTATTGCACTATTTTAAAACTATCCGAACCTCATCCTACCATATATGCAGGATATTTCATGAGACCTGTACTGGACAACCAACACCATCAAGACCGCGTTATAATTTCATGCGACACCATCACGGACATTTAGGGAAATTCCTTATCACAGGTGCAGTCCTTATGACGGTACCCATATCAGGATGTGTCTACCAGTACCCGGACGACAACTGCCTTACAGCCATAGGTGCAGAGGTAACGGTTCACTTCGACTGGCATGAAGCGCCGGAAGCCGACCCCGAAGGAATGTCGACACTCTTCTATCCAGTCCCGACAGGCCGATATTGGAGCTTTAATTTCTATCCCAAAGGAGGCAAAGCCCGGATTCCCTTGAATAATTACAACGTGGCCACCTACAATAACGATACGGAATCTGTGGTCGTATCAGATGATTCATCATTCAGAACCCTTACTCTTACCACCCGTCCTGTCCCTATCACTGACGGACTGAGGGAAACATATGAAGGAGCGCCTCCGCCCCGCAACCGCGAGCAGGAAGAAGGACAGACTGTGAGAAGGCAGCCCGATGCCGTATGGTCGTCAACGGCCGAAGATTTCCATGCGTCAGCCGTATCAGCCTTAACCCTTGTCCCACGCCGTGTCACAGCGATTTACACCATCAATATCATCAATATCTCCAACCTTCACTCTGTCTCAAAGGCAAGTATATCCCTATCCGGCCTTGCAGGGGAATTCCGACCGGCAACCGGCACAAAGACCTCTCCGGCAGTAATACTTCCCGGTTCGGTCAATAAGAGTTCCGATTCCACGCTCTCAGGCATAATCAATACTTTCGGCTGCTACTCACAGACCGACAGAAACATGCTGAGACTGTATATCTGGCTCACTGACGGCTCCAAACACGTATATGAGTGGGAGGTCTCCCGCCAAATCCATTCGTCTCCGCATCCTATGGATGCCAATATCACTGTGGAAGGGCCTGACCTTCCCGACCTTACCCCAATGCCACCTACGGGATCGGGCGGTATGGAAGTAGACGTAGACAACTGGGAGGTAATCAAAATAGAACTTTCCACATAAACCATATGTTTAGTTTTTAATAAGACAAAATATCCGATGTATATGAAACCCTCTCTCACCATTCTTCTTGCAGCCATAGGCATCAGCATGGCCGCATGTTCCTCGGATCATGACAAGTCGTCACCCACACCCGAGCCCGGAAACAGAAAGGCAATCGCCTTTGATGCCTCAGCACCAAAAGCTCCGCGCACCCCGACAACCACACAGAATCTTGAATTCTTCAAAGTATGGGGATTTGTTGACGGAGTGACATTCATGGAAGACGTGGATGTAACTAAAACGGATGGAAACTGGGAATACTCCCCCACCATGTTCTGGCCCGCCGACAACAAGCCTGTAAACTTTTACAGCTATTCACCGAAAATCAAGACCATTCTTCCCAACAACGAGAACAATCCCGATATCCCGGGATTCATCAACTTCGGCTCCACTGACCTGCTCTATGGAGTCAATATTGGCGAGACAGCCGGAGACGGCCAGACAGCATCCCAGGTTCATATAAACTTCCGTCACGCACTGTCCCAGATAAGATTCACTCTAAAACGTAAGTCCGAGGCAGGGCATCCCGCCCTAAAAGTCGACGTGACAAAAGTACAGCTTGTCAACATACTTTCGGTTGGCAGCTTCCACTTCCCGGACAGCTCCACCATATCTACGTCAGAAACCGTGGGCGAATGGGTAGACCAGACCAAGATAGACAATACCATAGAAGGCCCTGATCCCGGAAACAGGGATCTCGACAACCCGGTCATCTATACCGGCAACGCCGTGACCCTGACTGACACCCCAAAGGAACTTCTATCCACCAACTATATATTCGCAATACCCCAGACATTGTCAAGGACTGGCATGAACGGCTCAAAACGCGTAGGTTCATACGTGAAAGTCCTCTGTGCCATATATGACGAAAAATCCCAAGTCAGACTATGGCCCTCGACAGACACGCCTGAATATGACCCGGAGACAGGATGTGCCTATCTGTACTTCCCGTTAGACAACGGCCATAACGGAGAATCCAAATGGGATATGGGCCGGGCCTATGTCTATCATCTCTCCATCGGTGTCCCCGACAAGACATCCGCAATACAGTTCGACATAACAGTTGACGAATATGGTAATTTTCAAGGATCAGATTTAACCACACCTGAATAACGTGATTTACTCCGTTGTCCATAGATTTGCCCTGACTGCTCTGACGGTGCTCCCTCTTCTGGGGGGCACCGCCTGTAACGGGCATACGGCAGACGAGCCGGATCTGACAATCGATGACACGGACAATATCACCTTTACGGATCCCTCGGTAAGGAATCCGACCACTACACAGACCATCAGCCGTTTCAAGGTGTGGGCCGTTAACGGCAACCATATACTCATGGACGGCACGATAGTGACACGACAGGGCATAAATACATGGACTTACTCTCCTACCGTCAAATGGCCTGAGGAAGGCTCTGTGGATTTCTACGCCGTCTCCCCCGAAGACATTCCGCAGGAGGGCTTCCATCCACTATATTACCGAAATATACATTTTAAAAGTGACGGGGCGACCGACCTTCTTGTCTCCGTCAGAATGGGGGCAAGACAGACAAGCGGACGTCTGAGGCTAAACTTCTGCCATACGCTCGCGCGCGTGACAGTAAGCCTTTCATCCTCGCTGTCAGACACAATCGTACAGCTCAAACGCGTATCCTTGCTCGACATAGCCAATGACGGCAATTTCCATATTCCGCAGAAAACCACCATGCAGGACGTGCATGACGATGACATCACGGATGCATGGACGGTCTACAATATGAACAGCACCTCATGCGATGTGTTCTATACCGAAGATTATGCCCTTCTCACAGACAGCCCGTTAACCCCGTCAGGTAAGGCCGAATTCTTTATCCCCGTCAAGTTCAGTCCACTCGTCATGGAGGGTTATCTTCACGGCTCGGCAATAGAGATTGCATACAGGCTGTATGACCGAAAAACAGGAAAAAAGTTATGGCCTGATGACAACACGCACAACCAGCTCATACCCGAAGGTCTGCCGGAATGGGGAGCGGCATATTTCTCTCTCCTTGACAATACTCCCGGCGGACGATGGAAAGCGGGAAGAGAGTATCACTACGACATTAAAATCACAGGGCCTGCCTCTCTTCCCGGCTCTCGGGCCAAGTCCATGCCCGGGATAACCATTAAAGAGAAAGACAGGTAAGAGACAGCCCCGGCTGTCTTTCATAGCCACACATGAGCCGGTTTGACATTTATATCATAATTTTTCGCTAATTTTGCGGACATTATGAAATTCCTCAACACCCTGCTTCTTTTCCTCCTTCTTGCCTCGTGTGGCGGAAGTGACGAATATCTGATAGAATGTGACATAATGGGCCTTGGTGACAAGGGCCTCGAAATGATATACTCCGACCGGGGAGTGAAACGTCTTTCCTTCCACCCCGTGGACGGAAAGGTATTGATGAGGACAAACCTTCCGCGCAAAACCCTCGTGGAGGTCTTTTCTCTTGACAACCGGCTTCTGTTCAGCGCTATCGGCCAGAACGGCGGACATATAAAGGTAAAGATGGAAATAGACGATCCCTCATCTCTGTCAATCACTGGTGATGATGTCTCCTCCGACTATGCCCGCATCACTGCCTTAAACGACTCCCTCTTCCGTCACGGTTCCGATACCGAGGTGAACGCCTTAATTGCACGCGAGATACATGCGGCACCGGCCTCCATGGCATCTGCAATGCTATTGATGAACCATTTCCGCACACCGGGCCACGAATTACAGGCAGACTCACTACTTAACACCATTCAGCCGGAAGCGCGTCCCACATGGCTCATCGGCAGCTATGCCTCGCTCCTTGGCGAACAGCTTGCCGTAACGGTGAAGAACTCTGTCCCAAACATCTCCATACACACCGGCAGCGATACCACCATACGTTTCAACCCCTCACTGCAAAGCTACGGACTGCTCATTTTCAACGACTCCCGCAAGCCGGACTCCCTGACCTCCCGAATACGCTCACTGCGCAACGGCCATAAACGCCGCCGACTCGACATACTGGAAGTCTCTTTCGCTCCTGATTCGGCAAGCTGGAAGGAGACCGTCTCGCGTGACAGCTCTACTTGGAAACAGGCTTGGGTACCAGGAGGGGCCGGAAGCCAGCAAATCAGAAACCTCACCGTCCCGAGACTGCCTTTCTATATTGTCACCGACAGCGCAGGACACCAGGTATATCGCGGGACTTCACTCTATCACGCGGACACCCTCCTGCGTTCGCGGCTGGGTGGACAGGAGAAAACTCATCCTATCGAAACCGGGAAACAAGAGCCGGAACCGTCTGACACAGTAAAACCTATACCTGACAAATCTGACACGCGCATGAAGATACGCAAGGCTCCACGACTTTGAATTTAGTGTCATTTATTGGATAAAACTCAGCAAGTCGCTGTCCAGAAGTTCGTGGACAGCGACTTGCTGAGTTTTATTATCTTCCAAGCGAGTTTTATTACTCCAAGACTATTGACGGGATTTCACCGGCTCCTTTAAGTATAAACTGTGCGTGGCCATTGAATGCGGGAAAACTGAACGATGTCGGCGCAGTTCCCGGCGCAGGGCGTTCCACACCCTGAAAGGCAGGATTACCGTTGCCGGCCCCGAGAAGGGTAACCCCGTCGGGAAGAGATATCGCAAGTCTGTCACATGCGGTGGGCACAAACCGTCCCTTTGAGTCAACAAGAGTCACATTAACGATGCTTATACCATCCTGCTCATGTACGGCCTCGGCCTTGACAGAGGCTGCCGGGCCTGATGTCTCCACCTTCTCGCTGACCACCTTCCTGCCTTTGACATATCCGTTTGCCACAACCTTTCCTGGCTTATAGACAACGTCCCACGAGAGAAAGTCTCCGGGCACCATCTTCTTGCGGCCGAGACTGCGGCCGTTGACAACCAGCTCCACCTCGTCCACATTGCCGTAGACCCATACAGGGATATTCTCACCCTCATGACCGGCAAGGTTCCAATGAGGAAGGATATGCACCATTGGCTCAGACGTCCACTGCGACTTGATATAGAACGCCTCATCCTTTGGAAAACCGGCATAGTCGAGCAGACCGAACTGGCTCCCTGTGGCAGGAAATGTCAAAGGACTCGGTTCTCCACGATAGTCAAAGCCTGTCCAGTAGCAGAGTCCGGCCAGATAAGGACGGTCGCGATAAAACTTCCATCCGCGCGCAATGCGGTTGAGCACCGAGTCGCGCTCTGTCTCCGGGGTGCGGTTATGGGCGGCGATATGCCCGTTCTCACGGTCATCGAAATAGATTCCGCGTGTACCCGTGCCGGTGGTCTCCTCCGACCCGAAAGCTATACGTCCGGGATACTGCCCCCTGTATTTCTCAACCGGGTTCTGCATTATATAGTTATATCCAGCCACGTCAGCCCCGATCACAGGTGTCGGGCCGCCGGATGTGGCCACGGTCATAATCCTTGTAGGGTCAAGCCGGTGGGAGATATCACAGAGTTCGGCCACGATGTCGGTACCACGGGGATCCCACTCCACGCCCCATTCCTCGTTGCCAACGCTCCATAATATCACTGACGGATGGTTAAAGTCTCGGTCAATCATGGTTTTAAGCTGCCCGGTGTGATAGTCATTGATGCCGAGGAGGCGGTTTTCCTCCACTACGAGTATTCCGAGAGAGTCACATGCCGCCAGCACTTCGGGTGTCATCGGATTGTGGGATGAACGGACGGTGTTGACACCATATTTCTTCAACTCTTTAATACGATATACGTTCACGGCGTCAGGGATACCGGCCCCCACTCCCGCATGATCCTGATGCAGATTGACCCCGAGCATCTTCACCGGCTCACCGTTGACCAGCAGCCCACGGTCAACATCCCAGTCGATGGTACGGAACCCGGTACGGACAGTGGTGACATCCTTTGCGGAAGGTTCGTCAACCGTCACACGTACATCATAAAGCGCCGGCGATGCAGGAGACCACAGCCTGAGTCCCTCGGGGCGGAGTCGGACACTCCATTCGGCCTCCCCTTTCGGGGCAAGCTCGGAAGGAAGCGAGACAGCAGTAGAAGAATTCCCCCTGACAGGCGACCCGTCAATATTGACAAGTTCCACCCTGACCGTCACACCTTGGTCACGCAGCTGGCGCGACGCATTGACCACTGTGCCACTGACGTTCACCACTGGAACGTCGCCGTCCTCATAGCTAACCCTTATACCGTCAGGCTTGTTATGTATCGCAGGGCCTTTTTCAAGCCAAGCATGGCGATAGATGCCGCCACCCTCATAGAACCAGCCCTCTTCAAGAGTGGCATCAGAACGTACCACTATCAGATTGTCAGCCCCATATCTCACATAAGGAGTCACGTCATATCGCTGTCTCGCATAACCGCTTGGCTCACCGCCAAGATAGAAACCGTTGAACCATACCCGGCTGTCACGGAAGATACCGTCAAAGACAAGGTAGAACCTCTTGCCTGCGTCAGCCTCGCCCACCGGGACGGACTTGCGATACCATCCGACCGAACTGTCAGGGAACTTGTAGCCGACTTTCTTATAGCCGTGGCTGTGACTGGCATCCGCGTCAAACGGAAGGTCTACCACGAAGTCAAACGGAAGATCCACCCTCACCCACGCAGAATCGTTGAACTGCATGGCATAAGGCCCTTGGTTATGCACGGAATTTGCCTTGGTCAGATAGTTGAACGGCTCCGTCCCGCAACCGAAGTCAAGCGCGGGATCGGTATGTCCGAATGAAAATGACCAGTCATTATCTATATTTGTCCGCTCGACAGCCTGAACAGACACAAACGTAAAAGCGGCGAGAACGCAGCCGGCCAATAAGTTTTTCAAGGCTTTGATGATATTTCTATATTAAAGTTGGATAAATCTAATTTTCCTCATAAGTTACCGGGAGGACTCTTGAAATGGAGTGGTCAAGAGAGATAAGGGTCTCGGTTCCCACCACTCCGGGGATTACTTGGAGCTTGTGGTTTAGCAGCTCCATCAGATGCTCGTTGTCACGGGCAAACAGCTTTACCAGCATCGTGTAAGGCCCTGTGGTGAAATGACACTCCACCACCTCGGGGATTTTTTCAAGTTCAGGAACCACCTCGCGGTACATTGCCCCGCGTTCAAGATTGACCCCTATATAGGTGCATGTCCTGTATCCGAGCACCTTCGGATCCACATTATAGCCTGAACCTGTGATGACGTTAAGGTCTATCATGCGCTGTATCCGCTGGTGTATCGCAGCACGTGATACACCACATTCCTGCGCCACATCCTTGGACGCGATGCGGGCGTTGCGCATCACAATCTCAAGGATTTTTCGATCAAGATTATCGATTTTCTCCATGATTTTCTCGATGGATATATTATAATATGATAGGTTTTTCTTCTTTTCGTGGCAAATATATCAATTTTTCAGCATATTTAAAACTTTTTGCTATAAAAAGTGTCGATATACGTGATACACTCCTTAATTATGCCTCTCCAATACCGTTTTCAGACCATTTTGTTCCCGACGTCTGTCTTCAAATCTGACAAAATGGTTAAAACTTCAAAATTATTAGGTGTTTATGTGTTTTTTTCGTAATTTTGTGTTCCGTTATATTGTCCGCTGAGGAGAATTATCCATCGCACATAATATCGGAAAAACCTAACCTTTTTTAATCAGACAACAGGCAACAGCCTTAATCAACTAATCCAACGACTCACCCCCCCCCCATAAATTATGTGTGGAATTGTAGGTTACATCGGCTCCAACGGAGCCTGCAAAATATTGATTCAAGGGCTCAAAAGGCTCGAATATCGCGGTTATGACAGTGCCGGCATGGCGCTTGTCGGCAATGACGGCCGTCTCAACGTGCACAAATCCAAAGGCAAGGTGGCCAACCTCGAACAGACCGCTGCCGCCGGAGACACAGAAGGCTGCCTCGGAATAGCCCACACACGCTGGGCCACCCACGGCGAGCCTAACGACATCAACGCCCATCCCCACGTGTCGCAGAGCGGCGACATCGCTCTTGTCCACAACGGAACGATAGAAAATTACGCCGTACTCAAAAAAGTCCTCTCTGACCATGGCGTGGAATTCAAGAGCGAGACTGACACGGAAGTGCTCGTCCAACTCATCGAATACATCAAACTTACCAGCAACTGCACCCTCTCCGAAGCCGTCCGCGAGGCCCTGCTGCAAGTAGAGGGCGCATATGCGATAGCCGTTGTGGAACGCGGCGAGCCTGACACACTGATCGTGGCCCGCAAAAGCTCCCCGCTCGTCATAGGAGTAGGCGACAACGAGACTTTCATAGCCTCCGATGCCACCCCTATCATAGGATATACTGACAAGGTCATCTATCTCGAGAACGATGAAATGGCCGTCATCAAGCGCGGCGAGCCTATCAACATAGTCTCCATCAGCTCAAATCTCCCCTCCAAGATAGACATCCACAAGCTCCGTCTCTCTCTGGCACAGCTTGAAAAGGGAGGTTATGACACTTTCATGCTCAAAGAGATCTTCGAGCAACCTGCGACACTATGCGACTGCCTGAGAGGGCGCATCACCCCCGACGGACGCCGCGTGGTTCTCTCCGGCGTCGAACTCAACAAGCAGAAATTTATCGAGGCCGAACGCATCACGCTCGTGGCATGTGGTACGTCATGGCACGCAGCCCTTATAGGCAAGCGCCTCATACAGGACTTCTGCCAGATACCCGTCGAGGTCGAATATGCCTCCGAGTTCCGTTACGGCAATCCCGTACTCGGCCCCAAGGACATCGTGATTTCCATATCCCAGTCAGGCGAGACAGCCGATACTCTGGCTGCCATCCAGATAGCCAAACAAAAAGGCGCCTTCGTCTACGGAGTGTGCAACGTGGTCGGCGCCTCCATACCACGCGCCACCGACTCCGGCACCTATATACATGTAGGCCCCGAGATAGGCGTAGCCTCCACAAAGGCCTTCACCGGGCAGGTCACCGTCCTTACCCTCCTCGCACTCGCCATCGGCCAGCTTCGCGGCGCGATTGACGAGGAGAAGGTCTATGAGATAGCCTCCGCCCTCAAAACCATGCCAAAGACCATCGAGGAGACGCTCAAAGTAGACACCGAGATACAGAAACTCTCGCGTATATTCACCTACGCGCACAACTTCCTTTACCTCGGACGCGGCTACAACTACCCTACCGCCCTCGAAGGCGCCCTCAAACTCAAAGAAATCTCCTACATCCATGCCGAAGGCTATCCTGCGGCAGAGATGAAGCATGGTCCCATCGCGCTCATTGACCATGAGATGCCAAGCGTGATCATCGCACCGAGCGACTCGCTTTATGACAAGATAATCTCCAACGTCCAGCAGGTAAAGAGCCGTGGCGGAGCCGTAGTGGCAATCGTGTCAAAAGGCAACACGGCCATGAACGACATAGCCGACTTCTGTATCGAGATTCCCGAAGTCCCGGAATGCCTCACCCCCCTCGTGGCATCCATCCCGCTGCAACTTCTGGCCTACTATATAGCCGTAAACAAAGGCAAAGATGTAGACCAGCCCCGCAACCTTGCCAAATCCGTCACTGTGGAATAACGCATCCAGCACACATTATTATAAAATAAACACAATATTATAAAATAAACACAATCCTTCATCCGGCCTTATCGGCAGATGAAGGATTGTATTTTTACGATGCCTAAAATAGCGGCGGAAACACGACGGACACAAAAAAATCACTTTTCATGTGATTTTTTTTCGAAAAAATTTGCAGGTTCAAAATAAAGTGCGTAATTTTGCATCGCTTTTGAGAGGAAAACCCTCGCCAAAAGCAAGAGCACAATAACTTAATGCCTCTTTAGCTCAGTTGGCCAGAGCACGTGATTTGTAATCTCGGGGTCGTTGGTTCGAATCCGACAAGAGGCTCAACTAAAGTGTTAGGAAATTAGGGCGAATACCAGAGTGGCCAAATGGGGCAGACTGTAAATCTGCTGGTTTATACCTTCGGTGGTTCGAATCCATCTTCGCCCACAATCACACTTCAAAAAAATGCGGAAGTAGCTCAGTTGATAGAGCATCAGCCTTCCAAGCTGAGGGTCGCGAGTTTGAGCCTCGTCTTCCGCTCTAAGACATAACGCCAATGTAGCTCAGGGGTAGAGCACTTCCTTGGTAAGGAAGAGGTCGCGGGTTCAAATCCCGCCATCGGCTCCAGTAAACCACAAAGGACAGCCCCGATAGTGTGCCTACGCTATCGTGGCGTCTTGTCAGAAAGCAATCATTTAATCAAAACATAAACGCAAAGTTATGGCTAAAGAGAAATTCGAAAGAACCAAACCGCATGTTAACATCGGTACTATCGGCCACGTAGACCACGGTAAGACCACCCTTACCGCCGCCATCACCACCGTGCTGGCTAAGAACGGTCTCTCCGAGGTTAAGTCATTCGACCAGATTGACAACGCCCCCGAGGAAAAAGAGCGTGGTATTACCATCAACACTTCACACGTAGAATACGAGACCGCTAACCGTCACTA
>CAJTRI010000011.1:0-1313 GCA_910578615.1 uncultured Duncaniella sp.
CCCTCATATCCGGCTCGTTTCAGAACTGGCGCGGAATGCAGGACTCCGGCTGCCGGCAGATAGCCCGCACAGTGGTCTTGGATATCTACTCCGTAAAAAGCGTGGATGAGGAATGGGCTGACTCTATGGTCAGGAAACTTCCGATACTCAAACCATTTGTAAACAAGACGAGGGCAGCGGGCGGCACACCGAGTCATGATCCCGGACTGGCAACCGTAAACGGAACAATAGACACAAACCTCGGACTCTTCCGGGCCTACATGTGCGAGTGGCTTATAGCCAATCCGTGTATCTCGAACGACAATCAGATACTTGTCCGGCTCATGGCTCCCGGCGAATACGGCATCCCTTTGCAGATATGGTGCTTCACCACCACGACAAAATGGACTGAATACGAGGCTATACAGAGCGCCATTTTCGAACACATCATAGTCACAGCACCTCTCTTCGGACTCAATATCTACAATGAAACCTCCGGAACAGACAGCCTTTCAGTAAGTCTCACACCCCCATCAGAGTCAGGAGCGGCCCGGCAAGCACCGATGTAAGCACTCCGTTGAGGATAAGTCCCACTGTGGCATAAGCTCCATAACGGTCTGAAAGCTGTGAGGCCCTGCTCGTACCGATGACGTGGGCTGCCGTCCCCATACTGATACTGAGCGCTATCGGACTGTAAATACGCCCGATACTAAGCACCCTCAGACCACAGACGGCCCCGAGAAGCCCTACCACCACGACAATGGCTGCCGTCAGCGAGGGAATGCCTCCGAGCTGCGAGGTTATCTCTATGGCGATAGGGGTCGTGACAGATTTAGGCACCAGCGAGACAATGATCTCACGTGACGCTCCAAGCCCTTTGGCTATAAGCACCACCGACACTATACCTGCCACACATCCGGCAAGCTCGCTCATAAGGATAGGCACGAACTGCCGGCGTATCGATTTCAACTGTGTATAGAGCGGCAGACCGAGGGCCACTATGGCAGGTTTGAGCCAGAACTCTATAAAACGACCCGAAGACGAATAGTCATCATAAGACAATCCCGTGAGTTTGAGAAACGCTATAAGGACGGCTATGGTGACGAGCACGGGATGAAGCACTTGAAGGCGCGTCTTGTCGCGAAGACACTGTGCTCCATAGAAGACAATGAATGTCAAGGCTATGAGGAATATCTCACTTCTTATGAACTGCATGACGTAAATATTGGTGAACCTGCCCGGTGATAACAAGCACTATGGCCGTACTGGCCACAGTCGCCACAGTGATTGGAAGCCACGATTCCGCGATAAGGTCAAAATAAAGCATCAATGCC
>CAJTRI010000011.1:1323-31865 GCA_910578615.1 uncultured Duncaniella sp.
CCCCGGGAGGCACAAAGAAAAATCCCATATTCGAGACAAGAAAACGACACATAGGCGCTATCTTGTCGGCATTGACAACCTTCCTGTCAAGCAGCAATGTCAGCAGGAGCATACCTATGATACTCCCGGGGACAGATATACCCGTGAGCCACACGATGAACTCCCCGGCAGCAAGACAGCCGAAAATCACGGCACATTGTTTTACCATAGTTTATAACGTTTGTAATAAGCCATCAATGAAGGCGCGCATACGAGTATCAGCACCGATGTTATGATCAGGACTATTCCGACAGAAGCCTTGACTGTCAAATGTTCGCCAAACAGTGCAACTCCGAAAAACACGCCTGTAAGAGGTTCGAGCGCGCCAAGAATAGAGACGCTTACCGACCCGATAAGCTGTATTGATACCGCCACGGTTAGCAATGACACAATCGTAGGAACCACAGCCAGCCCGAGAATACACAGAATCCCCAGAGGATCGGCCGGCGGTGCCTGCAACGACGCAAAGCCGTCAAGACGAACGGCAAACACAGAGATACCGAAAAGCAGCGAGTAAAAAGTGATCGTAGTCCCGTGAAGCCTTTGCAGCGAGGTCTTGTTTATCAGGGCCATATAGACGGCATAAGCCACAGACGCAAGCATGACATAGACTATGCCTCTGACAGTCACATAAGCCCCAGGCCCGGGATTGGAAAGAAATATAATCCCCCCGGTACATACCAGTATCGAGGCTGCCGTCAGAAGGGATATGCGCTGGTTGTAAAATATCCACATTATCAAGGCTATGAATACCGGCTCGACAAACAGCAAAGTAGATGCGAGTCCCACATCCATGTAACGGTATGCATCGAACAGCAACACCGACGAGAGAGCGAACATCACCCCCTCGAACATCATTAGAAGAAGCCTGCGCCCGGACAGACGGAAACTATGCCCTTTCCACCACATGAACAACCCCAAGAGGGTTACCGCGATAAAATACCTGTAAAACAATACGGAGCCGGTAGTCAGCCCCATACCGTAGAGCGGCACTGCGAAAAGCGGATTAGTACCGTAGCTCACAGCGGCAACCGCCCCAAGAACGTATCCTTTGGTTGTACGGTTCATCAATAACGGATGTTTTTATTATTTACGATTCCATAAACGGCCTCATCAAGGCGTTCAGCTGGTCATGTTCCACCAGAAATCCGTCATGACCGAAAGGGGACTGTATCTCGGCATAAACCGCGCCATCAATCTTCCCGGCAAGCGCTTTCATGTCATCCGGGGGAAAAACGATGTCGGTGGTAAGCCCTATAACGAGCGTCTTAGCCTTGACAGCCGACAGGGCTGCGGCAACCCCTCCACGCCCGCGCCCCACGTCATGTGAGTCAAACGCATCAAGAATGGCATGATAGGAATATGCATCAAAACGTCTGACAAGTTTCTCACCCTGATAGCGCTGATATGAAACAGCCCTTCGCGGGGCCGGATATTCCTCATTGTCACGCTGGGTGAGATTGTAGCCTGACGGGCCGCGATAACTGAGCAGACCTATGGCACGGGCAGCTGCAAGGCCGGCCGCCCCGGCATCGGCCCGACGCTCCCCGAAAGTGGAGTCAGCCTCGATGCACATCCTCTGCGTCTCGTCAATGGCTATCGTCCACGGAGTAGCCACCGCGTCAGTGGCCATGAGAGAGAGCCTTTCAAATCTCTCCGGCTCCGTCACTGCCCATTCGACAGCCTGAAACCCTCCTACCGAACACCCTACAAGGGTATGGATCATACCTATACCGAGACGATCGGCAAGTATACGGTGGGCACTCACTACATCACGTATCGTATAACGAGGAAAATTTCCGTAATAAGGTTCGCCGGTTGCGGGATTCTCATGCAACGGGGCCGTGGTGCCATAAGGAGACCCTATAATGTTGGCACATATTACAAACCATTTATCCGGGTCAAGAAACTTCCCCTTTTCGACCGTATGGGGCCACCAGTCAGCCACATCACTATTGGCGGTAAGCGCATGGCAGACCCACACCACATTGTCACGTCTCTCGTTTAGAGAGCCATAAGTATTGTAGGCAATCCGCAGCGAGGGAAGAGTCTCCCCCGATTCAAGCGTGAACTCAGAGTCGTGGTCGTAAAAAAGGGTCATGCGGCATGGCTTGTTTAAAATCGAAGTGCAAAGGTAACACTTTTTAATCAATTCACGGCTCTGTCATGCAAAAAAACAACATTTCAACACCACTCTCCCATGTTTTGATATCATGGGACTTAAAAATCGTCATAAAGAACGGTGTGTCAGCACAGTCCGAACGGCCTATGGCCATCAATGTACTGACACACCGATTTTAACTGTTATTCATTTTGTCCCGTAGACAACCGGCCTATGCCTTGTCCCCGGCCCGGCGGTAGCCGTAGATAATGATGACTATGAAACAGATGAACGGGAGGACGAATGAGACATTGACTGCCGGCATATTCATAATAGTCCCGCAGTCAATTATACCTGCCTGGACAGGGGGAAGCACAGATCCGCCAAGAATGGCCATAATAAGACCTGCGGCACCAAACTTGGCATCCTCTCCGAGACCTTCGAGGGCTATACCGTAAATGGTGGGGAACATCAGCGACATACATGCCGAGACTCCCACAAGGCAGTACATGCCGGTTCGGTCTTGGAAGAAGATTACCCCGACTGTGAGGATAGCGGCAACAATGGCCAATGTGCCGAGAAGGCGTCCTGCGTTGACATAGCGCAGAAGCATGGTGCAGACAAAACGGCTGCAACAGAAGATAACCATCGCTATGATATTGAACTTCTGTGAAAGCACCTCTGCTGTCTTCTCATCCATCCCTTCGAGCATGAACACACGTGTTCCATACTGGATGATGAAAGTCCAGCACATAATCTGGGCACCAACATAGAAGAACTGGGCTATTACACCCTCCCGATAACGCGGGAGGGAGAAGATGCGTTTCAATGTAGCCATGAACTGTATGCCATGGGATTCGTCTCCGTTCTTGGGCATCTTCATGAGCAAGATGACCGTGAACATGGCGAGCACCACCAGTCCGATGATGAGATAAGGCGTTATGAGCACGTTGAGGTCGGCATCGCGCACAGCGGCAAACTCGGCATCTGACAGCGATGCGCGCCCCTCGCTGTCAAGCGGATTGAGACGGGCCTGTATAAAATTCATGGCCACCCACATACCCAGTAGCGATCCTACGGGATTGAACGACTGGGCCATGTTGAGACGACGCGTGGCTGTCTCTTCCGAACCCATCGAAAGTATATAGGGATTACAGCTTGTTTCAAGGAAGGAAAGACCGCATGTGAGAATGAAATAGGCCGCAAGAAACGGATAATAGGCACCCGTCAGCATTGCCGGATAAAAAAGAAACGCTCCGCAAGCATACAGCCCGAGTCCGAGAAGAACTCCCGCCTTGTAGGAATATTTGCGGATAAAGACTGCGGCAGGAAAAGCCATGGCGAAATATCCGCCATAAAATGCCACCTGCACGAGCGCTCCGTCAGTCACACTCATGCGGAATATCTTGGAAAAGGCCTTCACCATGGGATTGGTGATATCGTTGGCAAATCCCCAGAGAGCAAAACAACTTGTGATAAGGATGAAAGGTACTATATAATTGATACCGTTGTACTTGAATAGTGATTGGGCGTCTTTCATGGTTTTTATGCGAGGTGTATAGAGATTTAGTCATATAGATGGAACACTCTCTCCATTGGCTGCCACTTCTCGGCCGACGAAGCTCCGGGAGCGGCCATCTGGAATATGGACATATAATCCTCCCATTCCTGCTGGCGCGGGAGGGTGGCAAGACGCTCCATTGCAGCATCAAGGTCAAGGTCGGCAGGTGCTTCGAGAATCATAAACAGACGTGTGCCACGCAGATATATATCCATTTCGAGAACACCAACTTCCTTGATTCCTTCGATTATCTCAGGCCAGCAATTTTCCTCGGCATGACGCTTGCGGTATTCCTTTATCAGTTCCGGGTCATCTTTAAGGTCAAGAGTACGGCAGTAACGTTTCACGGGTACATTGTATTCCCGCATAGGATATCCTTTTTCTTTTGTTTCCATTAGGTCAGAATTATTAAAAAGACCACGGGGCGCGCGCCGGCACGCCCCTTAGGTCTGTGTATTTTATTCCTTCCAGAGGGCGCAACATATTTAGACGCCCTCTGAAACGCTGTTATTTATATACAGGGCCGTAAGCCGCACATGCGCGGTAGTCAGCACCTTCCTTGTCCATACCGAACGCGTTCCAGGCTGCGGGACGGAAGATCTTGTCATCTTCAACGTTGTGCATGCAGACAGGGATGCGGAGCATTGACGCGAGAGTGATGAGATCCTGCCCGATGTGGCCGTAAGTGATGGCACCGTGATTGGCTCCCCAGTTGTTCATAACCGAGTATACATCCTTAAATGCGTCACGGTCAGGACATAGACGGGGCACGAACCAGGTAGTAGGCCAGGTGGGATCAGTGCGCATGTCAAGAACCTTGTTGATCTCGGGATCCACGTCAACAGTCCATCCCTCGGCAAGTTGGAGGACAGGGCCGAGGCCTTTAACGAGGTTGAGACGCATCATGGTCACGGGCATCCCCCCCTTGGTGAGGAAGTTGGACGAGAAACCTCCGCCACGGAAGTAATCGCGGTCAGCCGGATACCATGTTGTGGCAGCAAGACACTTCTCAACATCCTCATCATTCATCTCCCAATATGGCTTCATGACGGGATTGCCCTCCTCGTCGGTCACCTGTCCTGTACCGTCAAGCGTAGTAGCGCCAGAGTTGATAAGGTGGATGATACCGTCTGCGGCACGGCCTGTAAGTTCTTTGCCGGTCACACGCTTCACAGCCTCGGGACTCCAATATGTGCGCACATCACTGAAAATCTGGGCGCGGTTGGTGAGAAGATGTCCGAAGAGCATCGCGATACCGTTGCATGCGTCATTCTCGGTAGCGAGTACAAAGGCCTCGCGGATACCGTTCCAGTCAAACGAGGTGTTCATCAGTGCCTCCGAGAAATCACCGTTGGGATAGAAATCAGTCCACTGGCGCTGTCCTTGGAAACCGCCTGCTATGGCATTGTGGCCGAGAGCCTCTTCATTGAAGCCCATATCGCGCAGACGGGGGTTACCCTTCATGAGATCCCTCATGATGAGGGTCATCTTGACAACGAACTCCCAGTCTGCATCCTTCTGCTCGCGTGTCTTGCGCTTTTCGGGACGGTTTTTGAAGTCCTCTCCCTCACGCGGCTTGCAATATTTCTCAGTCCATGCCATTGCCTTCTCATATTCCTCCTTATCATATATACCCTCGCTCATACGGCGGATAATCTCTGTGAGGTCTATCGACTCGGTGCGCATACCGAGATATTCCTGGAAGAAATCGGGGTTGACGATGGATCCGGCGATACCCATAGATACAGAACCCATGGAAAGATAGCTCTTGCCTCGCATGAGTGCCACGGCAAGGGCCGCACGGGTAAAGCGGAGGAGTTTCTCAGCCACATCCGAGGGGATGGTGTTATCTGGAAGATCCTGTACATCGTGACCGTAGATGCCGAATGCAGGCAGACCTTTCTGGGCATGTGCGGCAAGAACGGCGGCAAGATATACGGCGCCGGGACGCTCTGTGCCGTTAAAGCCCCAAACAGCCTTGGGCCAATAGGGGTTCATGTCCATTGTCTCCGAACCGTAGCACCAGCAGGATGTGACGGTGATAGTGGCACCTACGCCCTCGCGCTCGAACTTCTCTGCACATGCGGCAGACTCGGGCACACGACCTATGGTGCTGTCAGCGATAACACACTCCACGGGAGTGCCGTCTGGGTAGCGCAAATTGGATGATATGAGGTCGGCCACAGCCTTGGCAAGGTTCATGGTCTTGTCTTCAAGGCTTTCGCGTATGCCGCCTTGACGTCCGTCAATAGTAGGACGTATTCCTATTTTAGGATAGTTGCTCATGATATATGGTAAATTATTTGGGTTGTTTTCTTGTGGTGCAAAATTAACGATTTATTCAGAGCGTGATTTTAAATATTTTGTTAATTTCTATAAATTTTGTATCGGTTTGCGCCGTTTGTAACATTGTTTGAAGTCACACAGCCCGCAGGTATACTCTATTTTTCTGACATTCTCTCCAAGACCTATCACACCGCTGACTGATTTTATCGGAACCATCAGCGATGACGAAGTAAGCGAGACACCGCAAGGTTTTTCAACAGGAAAGAGCGAGAAAAGGTCGCGTTGTTCACTTACATGCCATCCGCAGTAACCGGGACTGAAACGGTTGGTATGGCTCCATGCATATGGCGCAAGCAATTCTTCAAGCGACTCCTCCATGCGGTCGGCAGCCTTTTCGGCTATTACACTACCAACCGCGTCCGCAATAAAGACTTTCACCATGTCGCCCTCCTCTTTGAGGCTCTCTTGCAAACGCTCGAATTCCATACCGGCAGTGGCCACGAAGAACGCATACCTGCCTGCATCGCGCAGCTGGCGGGCTATTATACGTCCTATCCCGAAATTCCGTCCGGCGCTTTCAAGCGTCATCCCTTCCTCGTCAAGCGTCCCGGACGTGACAAAGAAACAGAATCGCGGACGCAGAATCCGGCTCACGGTATCGAGCATCCCGAGAGTCTCGGCATGGATCACATCATCAGGCACGGCATCGCCATATCCCATCTGGACGTACACATCCCCGGGAGAGATACGAAGGTCTGCATATGAAAGGCCACGCTCTATCATGCGTTTGCGTTAAATTCGGCAAGGGCATCAAAATGTGCGTCGATATTGGCAAGAGGGGTATGGGGCGGAGTGTCACAACCGCTTGATAGTACAAAATTGAGGAATGACCTCATTTTTTCAAGAAGTTCGAGAGTGGCGCGGCGCATCTCTTCGGGAGAGGCGTCCTTAAAAACCGCTACCGGGTCGAGATTGCCCATGGTAAGTGAGGTTGGCGGGACATACCGGCTCACTTCTGCCATATCGCACTTGTTGCCAAAATGATAGGCGGCGGCCCCGGTGGCCACCATGGCCTTGGTACAATGCCCGGTGTTGCCGCAGTTATGGAGAATCACACTGAAATAATCATCCTGTACTTCCTCCACTATCCTCCTTACATAGACTGAGGAGAAACGGCGGCAGTCTTCGTCAGACATAAGCCCAGCAGCCGGCTCGGCCATCATCACCGCATTCACCCCGCACTCTTTCAGCGCCTTGCAGTATTTCAGAATAAACGCCGTACACTTTTCAAGAAGCATACAGGCGGCATGGGGATCCTGATATATCAGCACCATTATCTCGGACATATCATAGAGCCTGCCGGCAAGTGAGAACGGCCCTATGCATCCGCCTATTACAGGACGGTCTGTGATGGCCCTCGCCGCAAGAAGGCTGGCTTTCAGATACTGCGGCACACGTGCCTCTCTGAGCGAAGGGACTTTGAGCGCCCTTATGTCTTCGGGGGATGACAGGAGATGCCCTATCACGGCCGGCACCTCGTTATCTGTAAACGAAATTTCCGCGCCGAAGGCCTCGGCCTCAACCGTAAGATCCATGATTACCGATGCTGCGGCTGTCGGATATTTGTCGGCAAGTGCCTTTATAGCGTTAAAATGCACATTGCCGTCTGTGACAGCCTCCAACACTGTGTTGCCGGTAAACTCTATGCCCGGATGCGTCATGACCGGGACTGCGGCTACTTTTTTATCACGGATGATACCCCTCATCCACTCTGTCATATTTATTCTCATGGTTTTGTGTTTCAAATTTTATCGCCAGCCATGTCTGATAGGCTCGCAAAGGCATCGCAAAGATAATAATTTTTTAGTTAAAGTTTCTTCTTTTCAGCGATAATGACTAATTTTGCATACCTTAAAAATCGATTGGTCACCATGAGAGAATCCCTCTTATATGTTCTTATAGCTTTGTTTTCGTCCCTGACGGTCTACCCAGGAAATATATATGTCTCTGCGAAAAACGGCAGCGATACAGCCTCCGGCACAGCCGAAGCGCCCCTTCTCACTGTCGGTGAGGCATTGAAACGTGCACGTGAATGGCGACGGCTGGATGCTCCCGAGGCCTATGACGATATACGCATAATACTCGATGGCGGAACCTACCGTCAGTCAGTACCCTTATTCATTCGTCCCGAGGACAGCGGCACACCGGCTTCGGCCACAATCATAACGTCGGCTCCCGACAGCAAGGCTGTCATCAGCGGAGGTGTCAGTGTGACAGGATGGACACGCGGCACTGACGACAAGCGTGTGCCGGCCCGGCTGCGCGACAAGATATGGGTGGCCGACGCACCTATGAATGCCAACCGCATAATAGAGACACGGCAGATGTATGTCAACGGGTCGAAAGCCATACGCGCCTCACAGTTCGCACCTGGAAAGATGGAGCGGATGGCAGGTTTCGACATTTCCGACAAAAGTATCACAGTCCCTGCCCCTGACATAGATCTGTCCTCGGCCAAAGGTCTGGAAATGATAGTCCACCAGCGCTGGGCCATAGCCATTCTCCGCGTCAAGGAAATCATCCCCGTCGGTGACGGCAATGTCAAAGTAAGATTCCACGACCCGGAGAGCACGCTTGAATTCAACCATCCGTGGCCACAGCCGATAATAGACGGAGAGAAAGGCAGTTCCTCATTTGTGCTCACCAACGCACTCGAACTGCTTGACTCACCCGGTGAATGGTATCAGGACTATCCCTCGGGGAAGATATACTACTACCCGGCCGAAGGGATCAGCCCTGACACAGCCGACATCGTGATTCCGCTTCTTGAAACAATCGTGAACATTGACGGTTCGAAGGAACGCCCGGTAAAAAATATCCGCTTCGAGAATGTCGGGATAGAATATGCCGCATGGCGACGTCCGTCATACGAAGGCCACGTCACACTTCAAGGAGGTTTCCGTCTGCTCGACGCCTACAAACTACCAATCCCAGGACTCCCAGAAAAGGCCGAACTTGAAAACCAGGCATGGATTGGCCGCCCGGAGGCCGCCGTCATGGTAAAGAATGCCTCTGAAATAGACTTCAACGGATGTGGATTCGGACATCTTGGAGCCACCGGGCTGGACTATGTGTCAGCCGTTGGAAATTCAGAGGTTTCAGGCTGTACGTTCGAGGACATCGGTGGCACGGCCATACAGATAGGAACGTTTCCTGACGGCGGATTCGAGACACACGTCCCCTACATACCTGCCGACTCTTCGGAAATATGCAGCAACATCACAATCAGCAACAATCTCGTCAGAGATGCCACCAACGAAGACTGGGGATGTGTCGGGATAGGAGCCGGATATGTCAGAGACATCACGATATCAGACAACGAGGTATGCCATGTAAACTATTCCGGCATATGCGTAGGCTGGGGATGGACTCCGCTCGAAAGCGGAATGCGGAACAACCGCATCACTGGCAACCACATACACCACTTCGCAGCACAGCTCTATGATGCCGGCGGAATATACACCCTCTCAAACCAGCCGGGTTCGTTCATAACCGGCAACCATATCGAAAACCTTATTGACGCGCCATATGCCACCAATGACCGAGGCTTCTATATATACTTTGACGAAGCCACTGACGGATTTACGGTAGAGAACAATCTTTGCCCGGATGACAGATTCGGCTACAACCGGCCCGGCCCATCAATGGTGGTCAGGAATAACGGCCCGCACGTCTCCCTTAAAAACAAGAAGCAACATTAACGATGAAACCGACCAATTATCATCTATTCGATTTCCTTGATTTCGACATCGACCTCTGCCGCGACGAGTCTCTGTGGAAGGCATGTGCTCCCACAGTTGTCGTGGAAAAGGACGGCGACATACATGTGACTGTTCCATTCCAGAAACAGAAACCCGACAATGATATGGCTGCCGACGAGACAGTCCCGCGCGAGGAGCACACCCTCGTCATAAGGCAGTACGGCCCCAAGATTACCCGTTTGTTTATTGGATTCGGCGAAACGGCAATGACTGACGAGTCAGAGATGCTCATGCTCGACAAACGCGTGGACAGACTGCCTCTACGGGCTGAGTTCGTTGAAGGCGAATGGATTATTTCGACCGTCTGTGACGGAATACGTCGCGCCGTGATAAATCTTCGTGAACCGCTCCTCGACCGTTGGAGCACCCTTCTTCCCGACCCTCAGGAGACACTCGACCTCCGCCTCTACCCGGACGGCAAGCGTGAGATACGTCTTGCAGCCTACGACCATTTCTCTCCTCCTCGATACGACGCCCTTCCTGTGGCATTCTGCAAGAGCGGAAATCGCAGAGACCGTGCCACACTCTCGTTCGAGTGTCAGCCTGACGAGTGTTTCGGAGGCACAGGCGAACGGTTTGCAAAAATGGATCTCAGCGGCCAGACATTCTTCCTGAAAAATCAGGACGGACAGGGAGTGAACAACCGTCGCACATATAAAAACATCCCGTTCTACGTGTCAAGCCGCATGTACGGAACATTCTATCACACAACTGCCCACAGCAAACTATCCCTCGCCGGCCACTCCACCCGTTCCGTACAGTTCATGAGTGACCAGGCCCTTGTGGACGCATTCGTCATCGGAGGTGACTCATACGAGGAAATCATACGTGGCTACCGCGATCTCACAGGCTACCCCTCCATGCCACCGTTATGGAGTTTCGGCATATGGATGAGCCGTATGACCTATTTCAGCGCCGACGAGGTAGAGGAAATCTGTGACCGTCTCCGAAACGAACATTACCCCTGCGATGTCATACACCTTGACACGGGTTGGTTCCGTACCGACTGGCTTTGCGAATGGAAATTCAACGACGAACGTTTCCCCGACCCTGTAAAATTCATAAGCAATCTCAAAGAAAAGGGGTTCAGAGTCTCCCTATGGCAACTTCCATACGTGGCCAAGGATGCCGAACAGATTGACGAGGCTACCGAAAACGAATACATAGCGCCCCTCACACGCCAGCAGGCCTCGGAAGGCTCCAACTTCTCAGCGCTTGATTATGCCGGAACCATAGACTTCACCTATCCCGCCGCCACAGAATGGTACAAGGGACTACTGCGTAACCTCCTCGACATGGGCGTTACATGCATCAAGACTGATTTCGGAGAAAACATCCATATGGATGCGGTCTACAAGGGTATGTCTCCCGAACTACTCAACAACCTCTACGCCCTTCTTTATCAGAAAGCGGCCTACGAGGTGACCAAGGAAGTGACAGGCGAAGGCATTGTCTGGGCACGTGCGGCATGGGCCGGATGCCAACGCTACCCCCTCCACTGGGGTGGCGACTCATGCAGTTCATGGGACGGTCTGGCAGGTTCTCTCAAAGGAGGCCTTCACTTCGGCCTTTCAGGCTTCGCATTCTGGAGCCATGACGTACCCGGCTTCCATTCGCTTCCCAACTTCATGAACTCCGTGGTAGATGATGACGTATATGTCCGCTGGACTCAGTTCGGCGTATTCTCCTCCCACATACGCTACCACGGGACAAGCAAACGCGAACCATGGCACTACCCCGCCATAGCCCCAATAATAAAGAAATGGTGGCGCCTCCGCTACGGACTTATACCCTACATCCTGAATGAGAGCCAGAAAGCCACTACAAGCGGCTCTACCCTGCTCCAAGCCATGATATTCCACCATCCTGACGACCGTACATGCCGCCATATAGACGACCAATATTACTTCGGCGACTCGTTCCTCGTGGCGCCTGTGATGAACTCCGAAAACTGCCGCGACATATATCTTCCTGACGGACAATGGATCAATTTCTTCACCGGTGAAAGCCTCGAAGGCGGACGCTGGCTGAAAGGCGTCATGGTACCACTCGGAGAGATGCCGGTATATGTGCGTCCCGACACCAAGATTCCGTTCTATCCCGAAGCGGTGGAATGTACTGATGAGATGGATTTATCAAAGACCGTCACAGTCACAGTCGATAGCGACTTCAAAGGCATCTGGAATGAGAAACTGTTCAATGACTAAGAAAGATCTGCGGAAATGAATACCTGGAAAAAAAATCTTGAAGAAACCAAGCAACATTATATAGACTGGTGGAACCACAAAGGCATAGTCCTCAATATGTGGGAACACTTTCAAAACGGCGTGGAACCACATGCCGACATCCCTGCCCCACCCGAACCATACAGCCTTCACCAGAAATGGTTCGATCCTCAGTGGCGTGCCGAATATCTTGACTGGTATGTGGCCCACAGCTCTCTGAAAGCCGACATGCTGCCGGTGGCAAACACCCAGCTCGGCCCAGGCTCACTCGCAGCAATACTCGGAGGAGTATTCGAGGGTGGCCCGGACACCATCTGGATTCACCCTAATCCTGATTTCAAGGATGACTTTGACTTCGACCCCGAACACCCCAACTGGCTCCTCCACAAAGAACTTCTAAAAGCCGTAAAGGCCAAGGCACAAGGCAACTATTACGTGGGTATGCCGGATCTCATGGAAGGTCTCGACGTGCTCGCCGCAATGAAGGGCACCGACAAGATTCTACTTGACACCGTCATGCAGCCCGACATTCTCGAATTACAGGTGCAACAGATAAACGAAATCTATTTCCGTGTATTCGACGAGCTGTATGACATCATCCGCGAAGGTGACGAGATGGCATTCTGCTACTTCTCATCATGGGCCCCCGGAAAGATGACCAAACTGCAATGTGACATATCCACCATGATCGGCGTGGAAGATTACCGTCGCTTCGTCCAGCCTTTCATTCGTGAACAGTGCCGCAAAATAGACTATACCCTCTATCATCTGGACGGGGTAGGCGCTCTGCACCATCTGCCGGCCCTTCTTGAAGTGGATGAACTAAACGCCATCCAGTGGACACCCGGAGTAGGCGAACCCCAAGGCGGATCTCCCAAATGGTATGACCTGTACCGCCGCATACTTGACGCTGGTAAAAGCGTCATGGCATGCTGGGTGACCCTTGACGAACTACGGCCGCTCCTTGACAACATAGGAGGAGACGGAGTACATCTCGAAATGGATTTCCACAACGAGGACGAGGTGGAAGAAGCCATGAAGATCGTAGAGGAATATCGCGGTCGTCCGGCCATCAGACACGAGGAACCCGAAGCCTCGATTAGCCTGTCACATTCCGACAACCAACTCTTCGATTTTAATAGTTTCGATTCTGACAAAGTTGATTCAGACAATCATATCTTCGACTCTGACACACTCGATCCAGACACACTCGGTTCTGACAGTCATTTCCTTGATTCAGATAATTTCGATCCTGACAAAGAAGTTGAACGCATTATAGAGAAAGTGGAGAGCGAGTCAGTCTCTACCCCGGAAATCATAGCCATAAATCCAGAGGCTCCTATTGTCAAGGCTTTTGATGACCACATCCTCGTGCTTGACGGCGCTATGGGAACCATGATCCAGACCTACGGTCTCTCAGAAAATGACTTCCGTGGAGAATTATTCGCATCTCATCCGTCTTCACTGAAAGGAAACAACGACCTTCTCTCTCTGACACGCCCTGACGTCATCCATGATATACACCGCAGATATCTCGATGCAGGTGCCGACATCATCACCACCAACACGTTCAACGCACAGGCTATATCCATGGCGGACTTCCACATGGAGGAACATTGCCGTGCAATAAATCTCGCCGCATGTGCGATAGCACGCGAACTGGCAGACGAATACACGCGCATAGATCCTGCAAGACCCCGTTTCGTGGTCGGCGCCATGGGCCCTACGCCCAAGACATGCTCCATCACATCGGGAATCGTCCAGCCAGGATGGGTGACTTTCAGTTATGACATCCTCCTCCGTGCCTACACCGAACAAGCCAAAGCACTTATCGATGGAAAGGTTGACGCAATCCTGATTGAGACCATCTTCGATGTCAAAAACGCCGAGGCAGCAGTCAACGCCGCCGTAGCTGCCATGAGGCAGACCGGGAAAACCGTCCCGCTCATGCTCAGCTTCACCATTTCCGACTCGGAAGGCCGCAATATGCTCGGACAATCCATAGAGGATTTCATCTCGTCCCTCAATGATGCACCTATACTCTCGGTGGGTGTCAACTGTATACCTGATGCAGGAAAGGTAACCAGTTTCATCGGTCATCTCGGCGAGAAATACCCTTACAGGATAAGCCTTTACCCTAACGCCGGGCTTCCCGACTTCTCAGGCTCATACGACATGACTCCCGAGAAACTTCGTGAATCCATGTGGCCCCTGCTTGAAGGGCATCTCCTAAATATGGCAGGAGGCTGCTGCGGCACCACAGACGCGCACATCCATCTGCTTGCCCAAGCCGTACAGCCATTCAGCGGCCTCTACCTTTCGCCCCACAAGCCCGGCTCAAAAGCTGATATAAGGGAAACAAAGCCCCGGCCAAAACCACGAATTCAGGAATGTGAATGCTGTACCCCCGCCACACAGGCTGCACCGCAACCATCCGTCGCAGACGGTGTTTTTGACGCCATACTTGCCGGAAAGGCCGATGATGCGGCTGCCGCCACACAAGCCTCCGTTGATGCAGGTATATCACCGCAAGAAATAATCAACGGCCAGATGATCCGTGCAATGGGCGAGGTTGGCCAGCTCTTTCAGGACGGAAAAGCCTTCGTCCCCCAGCTTCTCATGGCAGGCAGAGCCATGAAGGCTGGACTCGAACTTCTCAAACCGCTCATGGCAGGAGAAGCCTCTACCTCGATAGGCAAAGTGCTTATCGGAACCGTGAAAGGCGATCTCCACGACATAGGCAAAAACCTCGTGGCATCTATGCTCGAAGGGTGTGGATTCGAGGTCATCAACATCGGTATAGACGTTCCCGCAGAAGCCTTCGTTGACGAGATAAGGAAAAGTAATCCTGACATCCTCTGTATGAGCGCACTTCTCACCACCACCATGACCTACATGAAGGACGTGATCGACGCCGTCACTGCCGCCGGCCTGCGCGACAAGGTAAAAATCATGGTAGGAGGCGCACCTGTCACACTGGCATTTGCCGAAGAGATAGGTGCCGACGGATACAGCGACAATGCCAATACAGCCGTGGCGCTGGCCCGTAGACTCGTCGGAGCCTTATAACTACCATCAAATACCTTGAAAATCTAATATAACCTGAAAATGACTGACTTATCAATGCGACCGATGGACTGGGCGGTACTCGCCGCCTATTTCATCGTCCTTCTCGCAATCGGCCTCTGGGCCAGTTCCAAAAGCAACAAAGGGAGCCACAAGTTCCTCGCAAGCAACTCTCTCAAATGGCACCACATAGGTTTCTCCATGTGGGGTACCAACGTAGGCCCGTCTATGCTGATTGCCTCGGCAAGTGCCGGATTCACTGCCGGCATCGTGTCAGGCAACTATGCGTGGTATGCATTCGTCTTCATAGCCCTGCTTGCATTCGTATTCGCCCCGCGCTATCTTGGCGAGAAGATCACCACCCTTCCCGAGTTTATGGGGAAACGGTTCGGAGAGTCCACACGCAACATGCTTGCATGGTACACGATCGTCACCGTGCTCATCTCATGGCTGGCTCTGACCCTTTTCGCAGGCGGTATCATCATCCGTCAGGTGTTCGGCATCCCGATGTGGCTGTCGGCATTCATCCTTCTCGCCATATCGGCATTCTTCACTATCATAGGAGGATTAAGGGCCATAGCCTACACCAACGTATACCAGATGGTGCTGCTCATCCTTGTATCTGCAACACTTACAATTGTCGGTATATGGCATCTCGGAGACCACTCTGTGGTAGGAGGAATCAGTACCCTTGCCAATCCCGAGATAGTGCCATCCAACTACTGGAACCTCTTCCAGCCCAACGACCACAAGGAATTCCCATGGCTTCCCATACTTCTCGGCTACCCTATATCAGGCCTGTGGTTCTGGTGTACCGACCAGTCCATGGTACAGCCAGTGCTTGCTGCACGAAACCTTGACGAGGGGCAGAAGGGCGCTAACTTTACAGGATGGCTCAAAATTCTCGATGTGGCCATATACATCATTCCCGGCGTGGTGTGTTTCGCTCTCTGGAAAACAGGCTTCTTCGGCAACACCATCATAGAGCCTGACAACGCCTATATGACCCTTGTTTCGTCACTATTCCCCGTGGGTATGGTGGGACTCGTGATAGCCGTGCTGACCGCCGCTCTCATTTCAACAATCGGCTCGGCTCTCAACGCACTCTCCACCGTCTTCACCATGGACATCTACGTGAAAAACATCAATACCGGCGCCTCCCAGCAGGAAATCATCCGCACCGGCCACATCGTGACCGTTGTAGGCGCCCTCGTCTCAATCCTCATCACCGTGGCTGTTGACAACATCAAGGGAATGGATCTCTTCAACGTATTCCAGTCCGTACTCAGCTTCATCGCCCCGCCAATGGCTGCGGTATTCGTGATGGGAGTGTTCTGGAAACGGTGCACCACACTCGCCGCCAACGTGATTCTCACATTCGGAACCATATTCAGCATCGGATGCGGCATCCTATACCTGTGGATAATCCCAAATGCCACAAGCCACGTCCATTTTATGATGTTATCCTTCCTGATATTCGTGGCCCTAATCGTCACCATGGTGGTAATCAGCTACGCGGACAAGGCCATTGTGGAGCGCAAGCCGATGGCTGTCATCAAGAGCAAGATGTCGCTAAGTGTCAGGATGGCGTGGTTGCTCCTGGCAATCGTGATGATAAGCCTTTACATATTCTTCAACGGAAATTAATCAACCAACTTCGTAAAAACATATGACCAACGAAATCAAGTCGCCGCTGAGCGGCATCATCCCTCCCCTCGTAACACCCCTTCTCGGCAATGACACACTCGATGTCGCCAGCCTTGAAAACCTCATAGATCATCTTATCGCAGGAGGCGTGCACGGCCTCTTCATCCTCGGCACGACAGGCGAGGAGCAGAGTCTCAGCTACCGTCTCCGCAAAGAGATGATCGCAGAGACATGCCGCATAAATGCCGGACGTCTTCCCGTCCTCGTGTGCATCACGGACACATCTCTTGTCGAGAGTGCCAATCTCGCAGCCGTAGCTGCCGACCACGGCGCATCGGCCGTGGTAAGCGCCGCTCCCTATTACTTCGCCCCCGGGCAGACCGAACTGGCAGAGTTCTATGAAGACCTCCTGCCCCATCTCCCCCTCCCTCTCTTCCTCTACAACATGCCCAGCCATGTAAAGGTCAATTTCTCCCCGGCCACCATCCGCAGGATAGCCGAGAACAGCAAGGTTATCGGATTCAAGGACAGTTCGGCCAACATCCCCTACTTCCAGTCCGTGATGTACGCAATGAAGCACCGTCCCGACTTCTCCATGCTGATGGGCCCGGAAGAGGTCACAGGAGAATGCGTCATGCTCGGAGCCAACGGCGGTATCAACGGCGGAGCCAACATGTTCCCCGAACTCTACGTGGCCATGTACAACGCCGCCCGCAATGGCGACCTCGCCGAGGTGCGCCGTCTCCAACAAATCATCATGCAGATAAGCTCCACCATTTACAGCGTTGGCCAATATGGGTCAAGCTATCTCAAAGGCCTCAAATGCGCCTGTTCGCTTCTCGGAGTCATAAAAGATGATTTTGTAGCCGCTCCGTTCCATAAATTCAACGAACCCGAGCGCCGTAAGATACGCGAAGCTCTTGACGCCCTGCCCATCCGTGACGGCAAAATCATACTAAAATAGACTTTCACCCGTTAAGACGTATAGAGGGGCGCAGTCTCTGCGCCCCTCAGTCACAATACGCCGAAACCTCTCCCCCAACCTTAAAATTCAAAAATCCATGAATCTGATTGACCTTATTGTCTTCCTCGTCTTCACTGTCGGCACCATCCTGTTCGGCTACATGTTCGGCCGAAAGAAACAGAGCAGTGACGAGTTTACCCGTGGAGGAGGCAAAGTGCCCGGATGGGTCGTAGGACTCTCCATCTTCGCATCCTTTTGTAGCTCCATATCGTTCCTCGGCTATTGCTCGTCTGCCTTTATGGGCAACTGGAACGCCTTTGTCTTCACACTATCCATACTTCCGGCCGGACTTCTGGCCATGAAATACTTCGTGCCTTTCTACCGCTCACTCGGCAGTATCAGCGCATACAGCTACTTCGAGAAACGTTTCGGCCGCTGGGCGCGCCTCTACGCATCCATCTTCTATCTCTTCACCCAGATATGCCGCTCAGGCGCCATACTCTTCCTCCTCGCCGTCCCGATGAACGTGCTCATGGGATGGAGTATTCCCCTCGTGGTCACAATCACAGGCCTCGGCATAATCTTTTACAGCCAGAAAGGCGGACTCAAATCAGTTATCTGGACTGAGGCCCTCCAAGGAGCCATCCTCATAGGAGGAGCCGTCATCTGCCTCATAGTTCTCCTCGCCGGAATGCCCGAAGGCCCGGGACAGGCCATAGATATATGTCTCGAAAACAACAAGTTCTCCCTCGGAAGTTTCGGAGGAAGCCTTGTGGAAAGCACATTTTGGGTATGCCTGATATACGGGGTGTTCACCAACCTCAACAACTTCGCCATAGACCAGAGCTATACCCAACGCTATTGCGCGGCCCCGACACTCTCCGAGGCCAGAAAGAGCGCCTTCTGGGGGTCTCTTCTCACCCTCCCGGTCAACCTTGTCCTATTCCTTATAGGCTCCTGTCTGTTTGCCTTCTACTACGTCAATCCCGGCTCCCTCCCGGAAGGGATAAAGAGTGACTATGTGTTCCCATACTTCATAATCCACGAAATGCCTGTCGGGCTTGTCGGACTTCTTATAGCCTCTATCTTCTGTGCCGGTATGAGCACCGTTGCAACAAGTGTCACATCGTCAGGAACCATAATCCTCACCGACTTCTACAATCATTTCTTCCCTGAGGCAAGTGACGGACGCAAAGTAGTGGTTCTTCGTCTCGCGAGTGTCGCCATAGGAATCCTCGGCATAGGTGTGGCTCTGTGCTTCCTCCTTGTCAACAACGCACTCGAAGCCTGGTGGGCGCTCAGCTCCGTATGTTCCGGCGGAGTCCTCGGGATGTTCCTTCTGGCCTATCTCTGTCCCAAGGCCGGAAAAAGCCATGTCATACCGGGTGTCATAATCGGAGTGGCATCGCTCATCCTCATCGCGCTCCAAACAAAACTCACCGACTGGCTTGGACTTCCTCCCTTCGTCCACATAAACCTCAGCATAGTCACCTCCACGCTCCTCATATTCCTGACAGGGTTCCTGCTTGTTTCTGCACACGGACAAAAGAAAGACACCCCTGTCCTCGAAACCGAATGACCGACCCAGACAATCTAAATCATAAATCACCGCTGCATATCCACCCGGAAGACAGCGGTGATTTTGCCATAATGGAGCAAACGAATCATTCCTTTCCAGCCGTTAAGAAAACTTTAAACATTAATGTTTGACAATTCTCCGACGGTTTTGTAACTTTGCAGATTGAAATGCACTAAGTCAATATTACAAGTCATGAAGAAACAGACCCAACCGCTTCTCATCGCCGCCATAGCGCTTGCCGCCCTCCTGCTCATAGCCGTAGGATTCGGAGTCACACAGGTTGCCTCACTGAAATCACAAGTCGCCGAGGCTCAGCTCCAAAACGAAGAATTACGCCTTGACAACGAACAGCTCCAACTCTCCAACGAGTTTGACCTTCTGAATTCCGAGTTCCAGCAATACGAGGATCAGGCCCAGCGTCTGGCCAACGACACCATACTCGCAAAATACACCGCTGCCAAAGCCAAAGTGGAACAGCTCATGAACGAGTTGAAAAAAGAGAAGGTCAAATCAGCCGCCCGCATCAAAGAACTACAAGGAGAGATATCCACTCTCAAAGGCCTCCTGCGCCACTATATAGCACAGATTGATTCCCTCAGCAAAGAAAATGCCGGACTAAAAGCCGAAAACTCAGAAATCAAGGCCCAGAACGAGCGCATGAACTCTCGTCTGCAAGAGGAAACCCGCAAGAACGAGAACCTAAGCGAGCGCATGACACTTGCCGAAAAGCTCAACGTCACCGGCGTATCGCTCACACCCTTGAAAAAGAACGGCAAGACAGAGAAAAATGTAAAGAAGGCCAAACAGCTGATGGTGAAATTCACCATCCCTCAGAACAACTCCACCCCGGTGGGCGAGAAGGTCATCTACATGAGGCTCATCTCTCCCGAAGGGCAGCTTCTCGGGGGCGCCGGATCATTCCCGTTCGAAGGGAAGAGCATCCCGTGCAGCGCTCGAAAGAGCATAGAGTATTCAGGAGACGAGATAGCAGGAATCACCATATACTGGGATGTCAACACGGCACTCAATCCGGGAGACTACACAGTCGAACTATTCACTGACGGATACCGTCTCACATCCCGCCACTTCACCCTCAAAAAATAATCCTTCGTGGATCAATTCTGGCAATCAGTATCGGCGGTTGACATAACGCCCGCCTCCGCCATATTCCGCATCATCCTCAGTCTCCTGCTCGGTTCGTGCATAGGCATCGAACGCAAGCGCAAAGGACAGATGGCAGGATTGCGGACATTCTCCCTCATCTCCATGGGTGCCTGTATCGCCATGATGCTTTCCATATATGTCTGCCAGGAGACGGTAGGGCCTCTTCGAGGCGATCCTTCCAGAATAGCCGCCCAAGTGCTTTCGGGAATAGGTTTTCTCGGTGCCGGAGCCATCATACAGATGAAAGGCTCCGTACGCGGCCTCACTACCGCCGCCGGGATATGGATTATAGCCACAATAGGCATGTCGGTGGGATGCGGTCTCTACATGTTGTCTGCCGTATCGACCGTTCTCGTACTATTCGTATTGACTCTTCTCGAAAAAATAGAACACCGTGTCAACGTCGGCAATGAGGCAAGAACCATCAGGCTAAAAGTCAAAGGCATCGTGAAATCTATCGAACCATACAAACATGTCCTCTCCAACTTCAACATACATCTGTCAAAGGTCTATGTGGAATATGACTATGACAAGGAAGAGACTCGACTGAACCTTCTGGTACTGATCCACGAACCGGGTGACATGATAGATGTCTTCGACGCCCTGCACGATGTCATGCCGACAATCTCGATATCTCTTTCCAACCAGGCAGACCTCTCATAAACCATTCCCTATATCCCATAACCATTCTTCATGACGCTCAATCTGATACTTGCAAACGTTGCCGCAGCCTCAGGCGGGTCTTTCTCTGTGGAAGGGCTTATAAGCGACCTTGCCTTTATCCTCATTCTCGGTGCTGTGACCACCCTACTCTTCAAGTGGTTGAAACAGCCTGTCGTGCTCGGCTACATCGTGGCCGGTTTTCTCGCAAGTCCCAATTTCACCTACCTGCCCTCTGTAACGACCGAAGCCAATATCGATTTCTGGGCACAGCTCGGAATAGTAGTACTTCTTTTCTCTCTCGGACTGGAATTCAGCTTCAAAAAACTTCTAAGTGCCGGAGGCTCGGCTGTCGTGACAGCCCTTTTCATCGTTTGCGGGATGATGGCGGCAGGATTCGCGGCAGGCCATACCCTCGGCTTTTCAAATATCAACAGCCTCTTCCTCGGAGGAATGCTCTCTATGTCCTCCACCACCATCATAATAAAGGCCTTTACCGACCTCAATCTGCGCCACCGCAAATTCGCATCACTGGTATTTGCCGTCCTGATTGTCGAAGACCTTTTCGCAGTCCTTATGATGGTCATATTGTCTTCAATAGCGGTCAACAACAGCGTAGAGGGAGGTGAGATGCTTTACAGTGTCAGCAAACTCGCATTCTTCCTCATCATATGGTTTGTGGTCGGGGTGTTCGTCCTGCCATCCCTGCTAAACTCCCAACGCCGGTTTCTCAATTCCGAGACACTTCTCATCATCTCTATGGGACTATGTCTCGGGATGGCCGTATTCTCCGTAGCCTGCGGTTTCTCACTTGCGCTCGGAGCATTCGTTATGGGATCCATCCTTGCCGGAACGAGCTTTGCAGAACGTATCGAAAAACTCACAATGCCGGTAAAAGACCTTTTCGGCTCAGTGTTCTTCATCTCCGTAGGCATGATGGTCAACCCCTCTATAATTGCCGACTACTGGCTTCCCATACTGATTCTTTCAGGCGTGGTGATAGCCGGCATGATATTTTTCGGCACATTCGGAATGCTTCTCACCGGCCAGACCTTGCGGGTGGCAATCGAAAGCGGATTCTCACTGACACAGATAGGAGAGTTTGCATTCATCATTGCCTCTCTCGGCATGAGTCTCGGCGTGCTCGAACCCCAGATATATCCCATAGTGGTGGCCGTATCGGTTGTAACCACTTTCACCACACCGTATTTCATTCGTATGGCCGACCCGGCCTACCGCTGGGTGGAGTCACACCTTCCTTCCCGCCTCCACTTCCTCATAGACCGATATTCATCCACGGCAACAGCCGAACAAAGCGTTGCAAGCGAGCTTTGGCGTTCACTGCTCAAACGATATCTGTGGAGGGTGGTGCTGTATTCAATAGTCCTGATAGCCCTCTGCGTCATATCTCTCAACTTCATCCTGCCTATCCTGACAGATCTTTTTCCATCATGGGGACGGTTCTTCACACTCATAGTGTCACTTGCCGTGATGGCGCCGTTCCTTATGGCGCTCACCTATCCGGCCTCAAAACAGACCGAGCGCAACCGCCTAAGGGAATGCAACGCCCGTTTCGACGTGCCGTTGATTATCATGACCGTGGTAAGACTTCTCATATCGATGTGTATAATCATCTACCTCATAAGCAGTCTTTACTCGATGGCTGTCGGGTGGACTCTCGGAGTGGCCTTCTTCTTCATACTCATAATGTCTTTCTCCCGTAATATAAAGAAACGCCTCACACGTATAGAGACCCGCTTCATGGACAATCTCAACGAACGCGAACTCAGACGAAGCGGGGCTAAGAACGCGCTTGTACCCACCATGCATCTCGCCTATATGACTGTGGGATATGACTGTCCCTTTGTGGGGGAACAACTTAAAAACTCCGGCTTGCGCAGCCGCTACGGGGTCTCGGTATCATCTATACAGCGAGGCAACAACACTATAATGGTTCCGGGGGCTGACGCACGTATCTTTCCAGGCGACATTCTCGGTATCATAGGCTCGGACGAGGAGATACAGACACTCCTGCCGGTAGTGGAAGCCTCGGATGACAACGACAACGCCACACCAAACGACGACATACGCCTGACAAGCATACGCCTCACCGACACATCGTCTATCATCGGGGAGACGCTCGTATCGTCAGGCCTGCGTGACAAATACGAATCACTGTTGGTGGCCGTCCAGATTGGCGATGATTACATCCAACCCACTCCTGGTAGAAAATTCCAACCCGGAGACGTCCTATGGCTCGTAGGCGATGTCAGACGTCTTGCCACTCTCTCATAAATACCCAACCCCTCCCACCTCACGTTTCACATAGTCATGGAAAAAGATTTCTCACTCAAAGCCGGAGCAGTAGTAAAAGGTAAAAAAAACGATTACAGGATTCTGACCTGCATACGTAGAGACGGCATGGGATATACCTATACTGCCGAACCATGTAACCGCAGGAAGGACACCCCGCGCAAAGTAGTGGTGAGAGAACATTTCATGCCACATTGCTCCGAACGTGATTATGACGGAGTGACAGTCATGACCAACCCGGATATTGCCCCGACGGTTGAAACCTGTCTCAATGCCTTCAAGAAAGCCTCGACCGACAGGGCTATAATCTCAGCCCAATGTCCGTCAATAATAAACGTCATCGACATATTCGATGCCAACGCCACATACTACTATGTGGTGGAATTCCTTGACGGGATGACATTCGAGGAATATGTGCATCAGAAAGGGAGGTTATCCTGGGAAGAAACACGCGAACAGCTCTCCCCCATCCTTGATGCCGTAAAGACAATACACACTCTCCATGCGATGCACACCGAGATCAATCCGCGCCATATCAGGTTCGTGAGCCACAAAGGGCAGAGTATCCCGGTGCTTTTCAGTCTCTACGCCACACTCCACTTCAACGACGAGGGAAAACAGCTCTGGGCCATCCCCATCATGACATGTGAGACCGGCTATGCTCCCCCGGAGCAATATCTCAGCATAGACCGTTTCTCGCCCCAGACGGATATATATTCCCTTGCGGCAACCATAGTCTTTGCCCTCTCCGGCCGCACACTTCCCGACTCGCGCGAGACAACCGAGGAAGTCATACGAAAAATTCTTCCGCCTACACTCCCCGAAACCACCGTGCAGGCCCTTCTCCACGCCCTGCATCCCGACATGGCTAACCGTACATCATCGATATCTGACTTCCGCGAGGAACTGCGCGAATTCTACGGAGGGAAAAAACGCGAACTCCCGGAAGAAGATCCCGACGAACGACCCGGACGCTGGCACGAGATGATATACCGCTACCGGCTTCCTATCGCCATAGTCTCAATTGCAGCAATAGCGGCTGTTTTTCTCTCCATTATATGACATAATTTTGTCTTCTCCGAAAAAATTTCCTAATTTTATGGCATAAACCAAAAACATTTCCTCACTCCGAAGTGTTAAAAGTTCGTTACTATCTCTAACCCCGCACCGGGTATCGCCCGGTCGCCAAAAACACCCAACGAATTATGAAAGCATTAAACATTGTGCTCGCAGTTTTAGGAGGTGCCGTAGCCGGCGCCGCAGTAGGTCTTCTCCTCGCTCCCGAGAAAGGTGAGGATACCCGCAACAACATCATGAAATATCTTGAAAGCAAGGGCATCAAGCTCACCAAGAGCAAGCTTGAAGAACTGGCCGATGAAATAGCTGACGAGATCCGCAAATAAGCGCAACGCCCTATCAACGACACTGACACCATCTACAAACTAAAAAACCAAACGCGACTATGTCAAATCTTTCAATACTCTACGCCTTTATCGGAGGCGCCATCGCAGGAGCGGGAGCCGCCTTGCTCTTCGCACCCGAGAAAGGAGCCGATGTCCGCGAACGTATCGCCGACCTTCTCCGTAAGAAGGGAATCCTCTGCTCCGACAATGAAATCGACGCCCTCGTAGAGCAGCTGACCACCCAGATTGATGACTGACACTCTCTCCGCCACGTCAATCACTCATAGCCACACGGGGCGCGGAGGCCTCCTCCGCGCCCTTTCTCTTTCCCCTAATTTCGCGAACCAATTCATCTGATATGGCCGAGAATACATCCCAACTCAACTCGCTCTGGAACGAGCTGAAAGAAACAGCCAAGTTCCACTTAGACTATGCCAAGCTTACAGCCGCAGAAAAAATCACCGTCCTGCTTGCCACAGTGGCTTTCGCCCTCGTTGCATTCGCTATGGTATCGTCGGTCATCTTCTTTGTCTCGTTAGGACTTGTCATGCTTCTCGCCAAGAGCACGGGCATCTTCGGAGCCTCGATGATCATGGCCGGGATATATGTCGTGCTACTTGTTGCCGCATTCTTCCTGCGCCGCGTACTCCTCATAAACCCCATAGCCCGATTCGTGTCCCACCTACTCCTCAACAATGACTGACAAATGACAAAGAACAAGACTCTGCCACACCATGAGCCAGACTGGAAAGGCTATACTATGGATGAATTGCGCTATATGCGTGCCTATACGGCAGCTCGCATGGAGATCAACCGCGACCGTCTCACATCTCGTGCCGCCGATGTCAAGAAACACGGATTCATGAATTCATCCAACGGAGGCAGCTCGATAGCCGGCCGGGTACTCGGCGCAATCGGATACGTCGATATGGCCCTCATAGGCTGGCGCCTGTTCAGACGTGTCTTCAAGACCGTAAGAATGCTACGCCGCAATTAGCATACATCACAACCATTCACAACCACCGACAACGATGAACGATTATGTAGAATCCCGCCTCTCCCTCAATCCCTGTTCAGAAATACACACCGATATTCTTGCCTCCCTGCTTGCCGACGAAGGTTTCGAAAGCTTCGTCCCCGATGCAGAGGGGCTTACGGCTTATATAAAAAAGGAGCTTTTCGACCGAGAGAAAGTAGAAAACGTCATAAATGATTTCCCCCTCGAAACAGAGATAAGCCTGTCTGACACCATCGTGGAAGGGCGCGACTGGAATGCCGAATGGGAGAAAAACTATTTCCGTCCCATAGTGATAGACGACCTCTGCGTAATCCACTCCACATTCCACAAAGACGTGCCGGAATGCAGATATGACATAGTCATAGATCCAAAGATGGCATTCGGGACAGGGCATCATGCCACGACATCACTCATCCTGCGCCGCCTTCTCTCCATGAACCTCGAAGGGAGAAAGGTCATCGACATGGGGACAGGTACAGGGATACTCGCCATTCTTGCCGACATGCGCGGGGCCGCATCCGTCGATGCAATAGAGATTGACGAGTTCGCATACACAAACGCCATAGAGAATCTCAGACTTAACAATACCGGAAATGTAAGACTACACCTCGGCGATGCAAGCCAACTCGTAGAAATGCGTGACATAGACCTCTTCATAGCCAATATAAACCGTAATATCATCACAGCCGACCTTCCGGCCTATACCGATACACTCTCTCCGGGAGCGACAATGCTGCTCAGCGGATTCTATGAAGAGGACATACCTGTGATTATGAAGACAGCCGAAGCTCTCGGGCTATGTTATGCCGACCACACGGTACAAGACAGGTGGACATCCCTTAGACTCACTTACAATGGCTGACGTAACTGCGTCCGGCCACTATGAGCATGGCAGCGATAACAACCGAGGTAACAACGAGTGAGCCGGCCACAAGCCATACCGATCCGACACCGATATTATCGACCCCGGCCAGACCTGAGCCGGGGTCTGTCTTTCCATGCCATTCCGCAATGACAACCATGGCATTATTAAGAGCATGGATCGCAACCGGAAGCCACAGCGAACCTGACCAATAGAAAAGATATCCGAAAAACGCGCCAAGGACGAAACGAGGGAAAAATCCGAAAAACTGCATATGAAACAGACTGAAAATAAAAGCAGTCAGCCATATCGCCACATGAGGCCCCATACGGCCGGAAGAAAAGAGCCTCTGCATGACCCCTCGGAAAAATATCTCCTCGCTGAAACCGGCAAGTAAGGCCACTATGAGCAGGCTGACCACGAGGTCGGCCACCGAAGTGCCGCCTAACAGAATGGCGACTGATTCACGAGCGTTTTCCTCTGAAACCCTCATCCACCTCTCCAAACCGCCAAGCGCCGGAGGAAGGGACAGCCCCTCATTCCACTCAACGAGAGCATTCATGGCCGGCATGGACACAAACATGGCCAGAACCGCGAGGATAAGCATCCCTATACCGAAACCCCGGTCTGTCCCAAGAAATCGGTCAGCCCTCTGCGTCACCAAGACAGCGGTGAGCACTGCCGGAAACACAAATACCATAATGTCCTGCACCACGGTGGCGAGTCGTAACGAAAGTGTCGTAATCCCGCCTCGAGTAACAAAACCCATCACCATCCCGCCTATAACAAGCCCTACAAAGGTGAACAAAAGGAACTGGAAAAGACGCAAAGCGTTAGTGGCGCGCATAGGCGGTAATTGCTGGTTCATCTGTCAAGATAAAATTCTGATGTTAATGATTTGTATTGCATTGTAAGTTGGTTGGCTGTATCGCGGATGGCTATCTTTTCCTCCTCTGTGACGTTCCCGGCCCCGTGTCCCACTTGATACAGCACCCTGACAGGCTTCCGCCCCTCACGCGAGAATACCGTGGCACGTCTCCTCACGTCAAGACGCTCCAAGGCAAGCCGGAACTCAATCTCGTCAATTCTTGCTGCAGGCGCGATGAACGCAAGCGAGTCTGACGGCTCACGCAGCAACCTGCCGGCAAGAGAGATAAGCGTCATGACGTCAAACCCCTCGCCATGACGGGCAAGAGAACGTCCCGGTTCTGGAGAATGGAGGCTCTCGCTGAAAAACGGAGGGTTGGAAACAACAAGCAACGGAGACTGTAACGAACTGCGGTCAAAGTCAAGAACATCCCCACAACGAATCTCTACACGGTCAGCCCAAGGAGACTTCTCCACATTCCCCATAGCATCAAGACATGCGCCGCTGTCCGACTCCACACCGATGATACAGGCTCTATCATTACGCTGTGCGAGCATCAGGGCGATAAGTCCCGATCCGCAACCGGCATCAAGGACAGAGACAGCACCATCACAACAGGCCCAAGCCCCGAGCAAAACCCCGTCTGTCCCCACCTTCATGCCACATCTGGCATCGTCTATATCAAACTGTCTGAATGAAAACATATATCTTAGAATCCGAAGCCCACATTATCTACATAAAGCGTCAACCCGGGGGTACCCTCGTAAGGAAGGCCGTTACCGGCAGAAAACATGAGAATCACATGTGTCGGCACGGCATCCTCCCTATCCCAGCCTTCCTCTCTGATAGGCACAAGCTTACCCTTGGAATTTCTGGCATAATATGCGTTGTCTCCTCCACGAAGAGCCAGATAAGGGGCATAGCCGGGCTTTTTGGAAGCATCGCCATAGACAAGAGGAAGACGATAGGCCCTCTTCCATGCTGAGCCGGAGGTAAAAAGACGTCCCCCTGTCGCAACCCTTTTGGCATGTATATTGCCCTCTGCATCCTCCCAACGTCGCTGAAAAAATACAAATGCCACGCCTTGGTCACGTCCCGGGAGCTTCTTCTGCGCTCCGAAGCCGGTGGCTTTGATACGGTAATCCACATCGGGCATATCCACTTTGTAATCAAACACAAGAGACTTGGGGCGCTTCGTATAAGGCATACCCATATCCATCTTCCCATAAGGATTGGATGTGGAAGTGACAGGCTCCACCATATGCCCGAGAAAAAGCGAACCGGCCACCATGACATTCATATTGATGATTCCAAGAACCTTTACCTCTTCGAGCAACGATGCGAGGCGGGCGCATCTGCCATTGCCGGGATCTTCAGCTGGAAATACAGCGCATGAACCCTTGACAATACCAGAGACTTTGGCATAGACATTGCTTGTGCCCCATGGAGAACCGCCAAGCGAAGTATAAGCCTTGTTTCCTACAATAGTCTGTGTAGGCCCCACCTCGTAGAGAGTCTTCTCATGGCCTCCGATTACGGCTGATTCATGAATCTCCCTCGTCACCCACTGGTTGAAGTCTCCATATCTTATAAGCTCTGTCTGTGCCCTCGCAGAAAGAACACACAGAATGACTGATACCGCAACAAATATATGTCTCATAATAGTATATTTCTTATTACATAAAAGACGCCACCACGGCCATCTATATATTAAACTGCAAAATTAGTGAAAAAGCTTGCAACACTGTGATTTTTGACGCTGTTTTATCCATTATTCTGGAAAAACAGGCCAAGATCTCCAATAACTATAAGTGAAATACGATGATACTCAGACTGTCAGAACTGTGCGGCATAATATCTAAAAAAATTTATTAAAAGTCAACAAATCTCCAAATATTGTTGTTCTAATACTGACTCCGGCTATGAGAACCGGCAGTTAATAAAATAAATAACGGATATAATGACGCCGTATCAACCACGCCAAAGATATTATATTATATAAATTTAAGTCCAACTAAAAAACAACGAACAACATGAAGAAATATGTCTGTGATGTTTGCGGTTACGAATACGATCCTGCAAACGGTGATCCCGAAAACGGCATTCCGGCCGGAACCTCATTTGAAGACCTCCCTGCCGACTGGCTTTGCCCGTTATGCGGTGTCGGCAAAGAAGATTTCAGTCCCGTCGAAGATTGATCTGCCAAGCAAAAAAAATGACATTGCCGTAAGATAGACTGTCTGTCGTCTTATGGCAATGTCATTTTCATTTACCTTCATAATGATTTTTTGCCAGTCGGGTTATCCTTTTGACAAACTCGGTCTTTGCCTCTGTATAACCGTCCCTATTGTTTCTAAATTCAGTGAGCAAGCCCAATTTCAACAATTCGTATTCCCGGGCTATCGCAGGATTATTTTTAAGATATTCCAAGAAATATATCTCGTCATTGTCTCCACTACGGCGGACATGGACATGAAACACCTTCTCAGCAAATCCATCAGGGGTATACCCTTTGTTGAGACTGATTCTTGTCTCGGATGATGACATGCATATGTAACCCGCTTCCTCCATTGTCCCGCGCACTGCCGTAAGATGATAACCGATCGGGATTTCCACAAGAATATCTACAATAGGCTTGGCCATTATATCGGGAACCGCCGTACTGCCTATGTGGGTTATCGTGGGAGAATATCCACCCAGCAATTTGGCGATATGTTCGATTTCCGTAATAGCCCATTCTTTCCAGTGAGGCTGATGCGGTGTAAGGACTATTGGAAACAGCTCCCATAGTTCCTGCAATGTCATATCATTCAGATCTCTTTTGCGTGACACGGACTATTTAAGACAGTTGTAAATAAAAACCGCAGAACTATTTTATAGTCTGCGGTTTGTCGCTTAAAGGCTGATTTTTTGTCGCCTTTGGTTGCGGAAAGAGAGGGATTCGAACCCCCGGTCCCCGTAAGGG
>CAJTRI010000011.1:31875-71933 GCA_910578615.1 uncultured Duncaniella sp.
TTCCTCGTGATTCACAAAAGACTAATGCCCGTGGGCGCTTTTGCGATGCAAAGGTAAGAATTATTTTTTAATACACACAATTTTTACTAAGTTTTTTGAGGTATAAAACATCTCTTCATGTTTAAACCGCAGGTATGGGATATAATGAAACAATCCGCGAGAGAGGTATAAACAACACTCGCGGATTGACAGATTCTCTAATTCTGAGGCTTGACGGAGGGAGGTACTACTTTTTAGAAGTATCCTACTTTCTGGTTTTGATCTACAATCCGAATGTAAGCGTAGTGAGAAAACGCCCAGTCGAACCAGCTCCGAGAGAAAGGGTGATGTAACCGTTGTTACCGCCAAACCATGTGGCACTCATCATCCCCCCTGCATTATCGGTTGCCACAGGATAACCGTAGGTATTGACCAGTGCACGGTATACATTGTTGTAACGTCCTGCATCATAATAAGGGGTAGAATAATAGAAACTGGAAGCATCCAGACCACCCGTTCCATAATAGAGCGCGGCATCCGTCCATACATAGTTCAAAGCCGTCACGTTTCGCAGGTAAACGATGTCATTTCCATATCCGTCTACCGTATATCCGTTATTATACAGATAGTCAAGTGATATATTGATGGCTGCACCAAACGAAAGTCCGAGGATACCACGTATTACCGGCAGACCGGGACGCGGACGCCATGCACGGGGAGGCATAGGTCTGTAATGAGGTCTTACCATTGACGGACGATAAGGACGATGAGGCGGACGCATTACAGGCGGACGATGAGAACCTCCATGTCCCGGTCTCATGGCATGATTACCACCGGGACGATGATTGTTACCTGGCTTGTTGCCCACACCGGGACGATGGTCGTTGCCGGGTTTGTTGCCCACACCAGGACGATGGTCGTTACCAGGCTTGTTTACCGCGCCGGGACGGTTGCCACCTCCCGTGTTACCGGGACGTGAAGGACGGTTCTGACCACCGACCTCAGGCCGTCTATTGCCGTTGTTTACAGCCGGACGGGCTGATGGACGCTCTTTCTTCTGGCCTCCTACTGACGGTCTGCCGGAATGCTGTCCTCTTGAGGAGCCACCTCCTGACGGACGAGAGGAAGAGGCCGGCCTTTCGCGGTTAGAACCGTTGGCCCCGTTATGCCGCTGGGCTTCGACTACGGGAGAGGAAAGTGCCACACATGCGATAACAAGCATGAATATACGCAAAACCTTCTTCATGATAAAAGGTGATTAATCTGTTAATACTTTCTTTATTAGAAACCAAAAGGATAAGATAGTTTAAGAGCGTGCTTATAATATATGTTAAACACGCTCTTAAACTTTATGTATGTCTACTTATCGGTTTCTCCTTTCAATGGATTCCATCCCTGCGCCCTTAACGGTATCTCTGCGCCGTCCCTCGTAATCATGGCACACCCGAGTGAGGGCTTCGTAATATGTCCTATCACCTTTACTCCGGGAATAGCGCTTACGGCGTCATGGGCATGAAGCGGCACGGTGAATAAAAGCTCATAATCTTCTCCGCCGTTGAGTGCAGCCGTGACAAGGTTCATTCCAAGCTCTTCTGCCATGACGGCAGTCTGATAATCTATGGGTATGCGATCCTCATAGACACGGCATCCGGCATCACTCGCCTTGCATATGTGGAGTAGTTCGGAACTTAGACCGTCACTTATGTCCATCATTGCCGTGGGGACGATACCGGCTTTTGCAAGGGCCTCGACAATATCTCGGCGTGCCTCGGGTTTGAGCTGACGTTCCACAAGATACTCCTTGCCGTCGAAACTCGGCACGAAGTCTTTACGTCCTGCCGATGCCACCTTCTCGCGTTCAAGAAGCTGCAAGCCCATATAGGCGGCTCCGAGGTCTCCGCTGACACATATCAGGTCTGTATCCGCAGCTCCTCCGCGAGTGACAATCCTGTCGGAAGGTGCCTCGCCGATGCAGGTTATGGATATCACAAGCCCTTGGCGCGACGAGGTGGTGTCACCGCCTACAAGATCCACACCATATATCTCACATGCGAGGCGTATGCCCGAGAATAGTTCGGCAATATGCTCTACCGTGAAACGCGCGGAAATACCAAGCGACACCGTTATCTGCTTAGGAGTCCCGTTCATGGCGTAGACATCTGAGAAATTGACTATGGCCGATTTGTAGCCCAGATGTTTTAGCGGTACGTAGGTGAGATCGAAATGCACGCCTTCGAGAAGCAGGTCTGTGGTGACAAGAATGTCTGTGTCATGATTGCGCAGCACGGCACAGTCGTCTCCCACCCCTCGGATGGTAGACGGATTTACCGTATTAAGACCCGCAGTCAGACGGTCTATCAGACCAAACTCGCCAAGTTCTGAAATCTCCATCAGCCTAACACCTGTTTACGAGCTCTTTCATAATTTCAAGGCATTTGGGCTGGGCTATCAATGCCGCCTGCTGAACCTCCTCATGGGTGGGCACCTGCGTGACATCCTTGCCACCGAGATCGGTGATAACAGAAATGCCGTAAACCCTCATGCCGGCATGATTTGCAACAATCACTTCGGGCACGGTTGACATCCCGACACAGTCACCTCCGATGATACGGTAATACTCATATTCAGCCGGTGTCTCGAAAGTAGGCCCGGTGACACCTACATAAACCCCGTGCATGAGACGGATACCCTTCTCAGCAGCGATTTCGTCGGCAAGACGTATAAGTTCCTGATCATAGGCATATGTCATGGCAGGGAAACGGGTGCCAAGCTCGTTGTAGTTTTTTCCGCGCAAAGGATTCTCCGGGAACAGGTTTATGTGGTCTGTGATAGTCATGACATCACCCACGGCAAACTCCTTGTTCATACCGCCGGAAGCATTGGATACAAAAAGGGTCTTTACACCGAGGGCCTTGAACACACGCACAGGGAAGGTGACCTGCTTCATGTCATAGCCCTCATAGTAATGGAAACGGCCCTGCATGGCTATGATACGCTTCTCGCCGAGCATACCTACTATGAAGTTGCCGCTATGGCCTTCGACAGTGGAGACGGGGAAGTTGGGAATTTCCGTATACGGGATGTATTGTCTGTCGGTCATATGGTCAACGATGGGGCCGAGACCTGTGCCGAGTATGACGGCAATCTCGGGCATAGGGCCTTCTACGCGTGAGCTGATGAAATCGGCCGTCTGCTTGATTTTCTCTAACATAGCGGTTTGTGAGATTAAAGGTATTGGATGATTACAGGAGTAGCCAAGGACGATGCGATATGACGCACCAAGGCAGACACCTATGATTTAAACAACTGTGAGTCACGTATGGTTTTTTCCAACGTGGTGATAAACTCATTATCTCCCCTGTCTATAAACCCTACCTTGATGGGTACATAGAATATCCTTGGTTTAAGGGCATGGGGGAAATATGGATTGTTAAGAAGCCTTACAGCATCTTTCTCGGTGGTAACAATGAATTTCTCAGTACCGGAAAGTTCCTCATAAGCCCGTGTGATGACATCCATATCAGAAGCCGAGAAATTATGATGGTCTGGAAATCTTTTGAGCTTGACCTTGGCCTTGTTGCGACGCAGATAACGCACAAATGGTTTGGGGTTGGCCACTCCGGTCACCACAAGGAGCTGCGTACCGGCCGCAAGGGTAGCAAGAGCCGGTATTTCCGTGACCTCGTCCGGGAAAACAGGGACAAAGTGTCCGTAATTAAAACGCGAGAAGAAGAGTTTCTGGAACGGAAACAGGTTGAGTTTCTCGCCAAATATACGATATTCGAGCTGATCCATGCCGGGAGGACACTTGGTGGCCACCACTATATCGGCACGATTGAGGGCCGCTCGCGTCTCGCGCAGACGTCCGTATGGAAGCAGGCTGTCAGCAAAAACAGGACGGTTGAACTCCGTAAGCACCACCGACACGGTCGGTCTGACATATCTGTGCTGGAAAGCGTCATCAAGGATGAGCATGTTGATGCCCGGATTGATTTCAAGCATACGGTTGATGCCTTCGACCCGATTCTCACAAACAGCCACCGTGACCTCAGGCCCGTACTTCCTGTAAATCTGATAGGACTCATCACCTACATCCTCGGGCCTCGACTGTGGCGTGGCCATCACGAACCCACTCGTCTGACGTTTATATCCACGCGAAAGCACACCTATGTTATATTTAGACATAAGGGCCTCCACTATATACTCAACATGCGGCGTCTTGCCTGTACCGCCCATGGCTATATTCCCGACTACCACAATAGGAATCCCGAACTCGGTCTGTTTCAAAATCCCGTGCTCGAACAGACGGTTGCGCACCCCCACTCCCAGACCGTAAAGTCTGGACAGGGGATAGAGGAGGAGCATCGATAGCAACCTATTACGAGCCATGCCTTAAAGATTGTAGGTCTGTAGAAAAATTTGTCAGAATGAAAGTTCAAAGAAATCCATGCGGGCCTGTACCGGCGCCATCCCTTTGACACGGGCAAGAGTCTCATAGATGGATGACATCTCGCCAAGTTCCTCACGTACAGCCGAAGCCTTCAAGTCGGCACCGGCCTCAATGATGACATCATACCATTTAGGCTCTACCACAGGATACTCGGCTATCGTCCAAGACTCCACATTGAGTTTCTTGGCCATACCGGCTATCGCGGCATCAAGACCGCCCAACTCATCAACAAGCCCTATCCTCAGAGCCTCGGCCCCATCCCATACACGGCCTTCGGCTATTGCCTTTATTGAATCCTGGCTCATATTGCGCCCTTCGGCACAACGGCGAGTGAATAGATCATATCCCTGCTCTACATAAGCCTGCATGGCAGCACGCTGGTCAGGGGTCATGGGGCTGAACACCGAGATAGGTACAGCCCTGGGATTAGTTGAGACCGTAGAGGTATTTATTCCGATCTTGTCAGACAGAAGACCTCCTGCATTGGGTATCATTCCGAAAATACCGATCGACCCGGTCAGTGTCGTAGGCTGTGCATAGATACGGTCAGCACCGCAGGATATGTAATACCCGCCGGATGCGGCATAATCCGACATGGAGACATACAGAGGTTTGCCAGTAATCTCCTTCCACTGGCTCAGAGCCTCCCATATCTGCTCGGAGGCAAACGCGCTTCCGCCGCCAGAGTTGACATACATCACGAGTCCGTCAAGGTCATCATCGTCAGCGAGGTCAAGAATCTGTGGCACAAGATTGGCGGCAACAATGCCGTCACCCTCCTCGTCAGTAATATCACCACATGCATACAGGACTCCTATCTTAGCTCCCTTTCCGCTCCCTTTCCTGGCTATGTCATTGGCCGAGCAATAAGTGTCGATGCTGACGCTACGGAGATTGTCCTTATCAGATACTCCTGTCAGCTCCATGAGACGCTCGTCAAATTCATGACGATAGACAAGACGGTCAACCACTTTCTTCCTAACAAGCACATCGGCGGCCGAAGTAAATATAAGGCTATCAGCCCATGCATTGACATCAGTGGCAGTCACACCACGAGACCGGGCGATATCATCTGCCACATATCCCCACATATTACCGAGATAAAGTTCCTGTTGCTCACGCGCAGGCCCGCTTATATGGTCAAGAAGAAACGGCTCGACAGCGCTTTTATACGTACCCACTTTTACGACCTGCATCTCCACACCCATCTTATCAAGAAAATTCTTGAAATACATGTTCGTAGCGCTTAGCCCGTGGATATCCACCATGCCTATGGGATTGAGATACAGCGAATCAGCCACGGACGCGATATAATAATCACCTTGGGTGTAGGCGTCCGAATAGGCATAAATCCATTTCTCCGGAGCCGTACCTTTAAACTCTTTGAGGGCCTCCACTATGGCCTGACGCTGGGCCAGACCGGCCGAAGAGCCGGCACACTCTATCACGATGCCCTTTATCCTGTCATCTTCGGCTGCCGCCCGGACAGCGCCTGTAATCTGGTTCAGTCCTATCTGGCTGGCCTCTCCTCCCTGCAACATCTCTATGGGCTTTACCACTCTGGGACGATCGCCTATACGGCCGGCCAGAGAGAGGACGAGATAACTGTCGTCCTTTATTTCCTTGACACCGTTTCTACTTATCGAAGAGGCTGCGGCTGCCGCGATTATTATAGTGATGCCCACAAAGGCAATGAATATCGAAAACCATATTCCGGCAAGAGTGCCGAGAAATGCAATAAGAAATTTTTTCATTTTACGTATGTAAAAATGCTTTGGGATGGAATATATTGCAAAAATACTACAACTCTGCGTGTTTCGCAAATATTTTGCCACCTATTTAATATTTTACAATCTCCATGCTGTGCAGATCCGGCTGTCCTATTATTCGATAAAAGTAGCCTGAAAGGATAATTTTTTAGATTATATATGAAAAATCATAGCAATAATGACTAAATTTGTATCATGGGAAAGACAATAAATCTTCAACAATTAGGTGGGCTTAGACAATTTGTCACAGAGTTCTCTAATCTCAGTGACGACTATATCTTGATACGTATCACCGAGGACAATGCCGGAAACGTGGACGGCCGCAAGCCCGACATGCGCCACGGACACACCGGCGGCCCTATACGCATAGAGGGAATGGCATGGGTGCTGTGTTTCAGCGGCACCATGAAAATCGAGATGAATCTCACCCCATGCACCATGACCTCCAACACCCTGACCGTCATCGATCCCGGCTCTATAATAGAGATGAAGGAAATCGAGTGGGAAGGTCTGGACTGCTATATGCTTTTCGTCTCAAGCTCTTTCCTGCGAGATGTGAACTTCGACATCAATCTCATGGGGTCAATACCGGCCATACACGACAGGCATGTGACAAACCAGTGCATCACGCTGTCAGAGGCGGAAGCATCTCTTCTCAAAGAGTTCTTCCTCCTCCTGCGCCACAACACCGAGAGCCACAATCAAGGGATGTTCACAAAGTCAATAGCGCGCAATCTCACCGCCGCCCTGACCTACCAGATAATACAGTTCTACATGGCCCGTGCCGAGACCCACAAGGAACCGGCCCAGACACGATCCCGGCGTTCGGGGTATGTGCACGAATTCATGAAACTCGTACACCAGCACCACCGCTCGGAACGCTCTGTTGCCTACTATGCATCACGCCTCTTCATATCACCGAAATACCTTTCGCTCATAATAAAGGAACACACCGGGCAGTCAGCCTCGGAGGTGATTGACAGCTACGTGATACTCGAAGCCAAGAACCTTCTCAGATTCTCAGGGAAGAACATCCAGCAGGTGGCCTATGAGCTGAACTTCCCCAACCAATCGTCATTCGGCAAATATTTCAAACATATCACAGGAATGTCCCCTTCGGAATACCAGCGCACCTAACAATCCTCGGGTCACAGACGTTATAAGACAGTTATGATACTTCGCTTAGCAATACTTCTGACCATGCTCGGGATTTTGCTTCCCGCTGCCCCTTCGTCCGTTACGGCAGACTCTGTGAGAATATGTTCCCACACCTCTCCGTGGCCCGGCATAGCGGCAGGAGGTGTCATGACCGGGAGTGCCGCAGCAATGAGGCTGGCCGGATCGCGGCAAGGAGCCATAACCGTCATGGAAAAACGTCCCGACCGTGGAACCGATGTGATGCAGTACATCCCCGTGGCATTCCCTTGGATAATGAAGGCCGTAGGTGTCCCCACGCGGTCAGGCTGGGGACGTATGGCCGTTTCCCAGGCATTTGCCGCAGGTATCATGGCCGGCACGGTGAAAGGCCTCAAAGAAGGTGTGCATTCCATAAGGCCTGACGGTAGTGACAGCCACTCGTTCCCCTCAGGCCACTCGGCATGGGCCTTCATGGGCGCCACAATGGTGGCCAAAGAGCTAGGTGGCCAGTCTCCATGGTATGCCATAGGGGCCTATACCCTCGCGACAGGAATAGCCATAGAGCGCGTGACTGACAGCCACCACTACCCTACCGACGTTGTGGCAGGAGCCGGAATAGGCATTCTTGCAACCGAACTCGGATATCTGATAGGCGACCTTATATATGGCGACAGGCAGCTCGAAATCAAAGGTTGCGATCTCAGGCCCAACAATAATTTCTCATATCTCTCCCTCGAAACAGGACTATCACTCCCTCTTGGCAAGGTATACGCAGGAGATATGGAAATCGAACGTATGCCGGCGCTTTCGGCCGCCCTGCGGGGCGCATGGGGGGCAAGTGAACATTGGGGACTCTCCGTGGAACTCGGACTTCTTTCCATGCCTCTGAATGTCAATGTCAACGAAGACCGTACATATGTCAAGTCACTCTCCTCGCTCGGGTTAGAGATAATTCCCTACTACTACTGTCCTCTCAGCAACAGGGTGAGCATAAGCGCGGAAGCCGGAGCCGGATACCGTCACAACTTCAAACTTAACGTTCTGGACGATGCCGTCCGCACCTGCGGAGGCACCCCGTTCGGCCACGTGGCCTTTGGATGCGCCATGCGCCTTAGCCGTAGGTTTTCAGCAAAAGCATCAGTGGGCTACGAAATCTCCCGTTACAGGTTTGACCTCTTCCCCTCCAACTGCTTCCACATCCCGGCAGCCGCCTCGGCATCGGGGGTGTCGTCGGCATTGCTATTCAACATATCCTCACGCTACGAATTCTAACAATCCCCCCAAATACACATTTCCTGCCATGAAAATCTCCCTTCCCCCGCGCCTCGGAGGAACAGCCCCCGAGATAGACATCAGCACTACACGCCACATCGTCGTGATCGGAGCCAACGGCTCAGGAAAAACAAGATTTGCCAACCGTCTCGCAGCCGATCTCGGAGGAAACGCCATGCGGCTGTCTGCCCTGAACGCCCTGTACGTAAAGGACAACGAGCCGGTTCCGCAAGGCCCCATAGACAGCCTCTACCAAGAGACCGTAGGAAGCGGAAGCCTCCTTCGGTCAGACCTCCGTGGAGAGTTCGAACGGCTTATAGGCCTGCTCCTCAACGAGGAAATGCTCTCCCTGCTGGCCGACAAGTTCGACCCTCAGGAGAAAAAAACGGCATCCACGCGTCTTGAACGGGTCATGTGGCATTGGAAACAGCTCTTCCCGGACAATCATGTGCTTGTTGAAAGCGGACGCATGCTTTTCAGCCGAGACAGCGCGGACTCATCCTACGGCGCCGCAAAACTGTCAGACGGAGAAAAAGCCGTGATGTATTACCTCGGGGCTGTCTCGCTCGCTCCCGAAGGTGCGGCTATAATAGTTGACTCACCGACACGCTTCCTCCACCCAGCAACAAACAAGGCACTGTGGGAACGCATCGAACACTGGCGTCGTGACTGCACGTTCATCTACATAACCCACGACCTCCAATTTGCATCCACCCATATCAACGGTCTGACCATATGGGTAAAGAGCTGTGACCTCAGACGCGGAGTGTGGGACTATGAATTCGTCTCATCGCCGGATGTCCTTGACGACGAGCTGTATCTGGCCATACTCGGAGAACGAAAGCCGGTGCTGTTTATCGAGGGTGACGGCAAAAATTCAATAGATGCCAAACTCTATCCGCTCATTTTCGATGACTATACCGTAAAATCACTCGGAGGATGTGACCGCGTGATAGAGTCAACACGCACATTCAACTCCCTTCGCGCCCTCCACAACCTCAACGCATTCGGTATCGTTGACCGCGACCGCCGTGACGACGGAGAGGTGGGATATCTGCGCAAGAAACAGATCCTCGTCCCGGAAGTGGCCGAAATCGAAAACGTGTTCATGATAGAGGACGTGATACGCACCATGGCCTCTCTAAACCACAAAGACCCTGACGAGGTGTTTGAGAAAGTCAGACGCACCATCATGAGACTCTTCGAGTCAGACCTTCGCCAACAGGCATTGCAACACACCAGACACAGGGTGAAACGGGCCGTGGAACACCGCATCGACGGACGATTCACAAACATAAACCAACTCGAAAACCATATCTCCGACCTTGGACGGGAAATCAATCCGAGAGGCATCTATGAGAACCTATGCCGCGAATTCCGCCGTTATGTCCGTGACAACGATTATGCATCAGTCCTGCGTGTATACAACCGCAAGACCATGCTTTCAGAAAGCCACGCAGCCCGTCTTTGCGGGCTTAAAAAAGATGACAAGGACGCCATAATCCGAGCCGTCCTCGATATACTGCGACGCAATCTCGAAGGCGCGGCCATACTTCGAAAGGCCATAAGACAGGTGTTCATATAAAGACTGTGCCAACACTGCCTGCAAGCCGATAACCGGCTCCGACAATGTTGGCACAGTTTATTTGTTGTACAGAAATATTATGTTCAATAAGCGAACATGGGATAAGGCTCCATTGTCGCATTGACCTTGGCACGGACGGCAGCGATGGTCTCGGGATCAGCCGGACTGCGCAACACGGTGTCAATCATATCGGCAATCTCGGCCATAAGAGGCTCCTTAGCACCACGGGTGGTGATAGCGGGGGTTCCGAGACGTATACCCGACGTCTGGAAAGGAGAACGGGAATCAAACGGCACCATGTTCTTGTTGGCTGTGATATCAGCTTCCACAAGTGCTTTCTCAGCCACCTTGCCCGTGAGTTCGGGGAACTTGGAACGAAGGTCTACAAGGATACAGTGGTTGTCTGTACCGCCTGACACGATGTTATATCCCATTGCCATGAGAGCGTCGGCAAGAGCTGCGGCGTTTTTCTTGACCTGCATCTGGTATTCCTTGAATTCCGGCGCGAGGGCCTCGCCAAAAGCAACAGCCTTGGCCGCGATGACATGTTCGAGAGGGCCGCCCTGAACACCGGGGAACACAGCCGAATCAAGGAGAGACGACATCATGCGTGTCACACCCTTTGGTGTCTTCTTGCCCCACGGGTTCTCAAAGTCCTGACCCATCATTATCACGCCACCACGAGGCCCGCGAAGAGTCTTGTGGGTAGTGGTGGTAACGATGTGGGCATATTTCACAGGATTGTCAAGAAGACCGGCGGCAATAAGTCCGGCCGGATGGGCCATGTCGACCAGCAGGATTGCACCTATTTCGTCGGCAAGACGGCGCATACGGGCATAATCCCACTCACGGCTGTAAGCGGATGCACCTCCGACAATGAGTCTGGGACGCTCACGACGTGCCACTTCCTCCATCTGCTCGTAGTCAACAAGCCCGGTCTCGGCGTTGACATTGTATTCAAGGGCCTGGAACATGAGGCCCGAGAAGTTGACAGGGCTACCGTGGCTGAGATGACCACCGTGGCTGAGGTTAAGGCCGAGGAATTTGTCGCCGGGTTGGAGACATGCCATGAAGACCGCCATATTGGCCTGTGCGCCTGAATGGGGCTGTACATTGGCCCACTCCGCTCCAAAGAGTTTTTTGAGACGTTCGATGGCGAGTGACTCAACCTCGTCAACCACCTCGCAACCGCCATAATAGCGGTGGCCGGGATAACCCTCTGCATACTTGTTGGTGAGGCACGAACCCATGGCACGCATAACCTGCTCACTGACGAAGTTCTCTGAAGCGATAAGCTCTATACCCTTCTTCTGGCGGGCATGCTCACGCTCGATGATGTCAAAGACGATGTTGTCTCGTTCCATAAATCTTGAAATATGTAATTATTGGATTTCTTGTTTTCATTTATCAATAGCTCCGGCGGCATCCGGCTTATCTGTCTTCCTGACCGACCACCCGAAACGCCCTATCGGGTCACCCTGGGTAAAATAATGCCCGTGTGAGTAATTCAGCAATCCGGCTGCGGCAAGGTCAAAAGCCCCGGTCTGAGGGTCTATCAGGCTCTCGTCGGCAAGAACGTTCACCACGTCTGCAACAAACATGTCATGGCTTCCGAGTCTGACCACTTCCTTTACACGGCATTCTATGCTCAGCGGGGACTCCGCAATATAGGGACATGCCACCTTCTCACCCCTCACAGGGGTGAGTCCCGTCTCCTTCCACTTATCATAATCGGCACCGGAGCGAACCCCGGCCCAGTCTGCGGCACGGGCCATAGACTGCGTGGTGAGATTTATGGTAAACTCCATCCGTTCCCTTATCATGGGATATGAATAACGCTCGGGGCGTACAGATATATAGCACATGGGCGGATTGGTGCACAGAGTCCCTGTCCACGCCACCGTGAGGAAATTGCTGTGCTCCATAGTGCCACAGCTCACAAGCACCGCAGGAAGGGGATATATCATCGTGCCCGGCTTCCAAGAGATTTTGCCCATAGACGAAGTTGTTTTGCTAAGACTGCTCAAATGTTTATATAATAGCGTCCGTGCTCTTAACCGTATGGGAGCAATAATGGCACGAGATAGTGACATCCTCACGGTCAACCACATGGAAACGGGTGAGCATAGGCTCGTTGTTCGTGATACACTTGGGATTGCCGCATTTCACAAGCCCTACTATGGTATCAGGAAGCGATACGGGGAATTTTTCCACCACCTCGTAGTCTCGTATGATATTGATTACAGCCGACGGGGCTATAAGCGCTATGCGGTTGAGCGTCTTTTCCGGGAAGAAGACGTCAGCAACCTTGATGATGCCCTTGTTGCCGAGACGCTTGGAGTCAAGATTGTTGCCGATGGTGACAGCCGTGTGTATGTTCTCTATACCGAGAATCTTTACGGCCTTGAAAAGTACCGGCGAGGGTATATGGTCAATGACGGTGCCGTTGCGAAGGGCAGCCACGGCAAGTTCGGATTTTGATACGGTCTTTGTCATACCTTTACATGATTAGTCGGTTACATCAATCCCGAGCGAACGGCATATCAGGGCCTCGCGGGCATAGAGGCCGTTGCGGGCCTGGTCGAAATAATAGGCATGGGGATTGTCATCCACATCGAGCGCGATCTCGTTGACCCTCGGCAGAGGATGGAGGATGCGCATATTCTCCCTTGCCTCCCCGAGCATGGCCGCATTGAGGTTATAGAGATCCTTTACGCGCTCATACTCCATGATATCGGCAAAGCGCTCACGCTGCACCCTTGTCATGTATATGATGTCTGATGAATTTATGACCTCAGGTGAGAAATCCACATGCTCCGTGAAACGTATGCCGTTGTCACGGCAGAACGCCTTGTATTCCTCTGGCATCCCGAGTTCCTTGCATGCCACAAATCTGAACGTGGGGTTGAACCATCTCATCGCCATGATGAGCGAATGCACTGTACGGCCATATTTAAGGTCTCCGACAAGCGTTATGGTAAGATTCTCGAGACGTCCCTGTGTCTTGTAGATAGAATAGAGGTCGAGCATGGTCTGGGAAGGATGCTGGTGGGCGCCGTCTCCCGCGTTTATCACGGGAACCTCCGTGACCTCGGTGGCATAGAGTGCGGCTCCTTCGAGATGATGACGCATGACAATAAGGTCGGCATAGTTGCTCACCATCTTGATGGTGTCTTTAAGAGTCTCCCCCTTGGATGTCGAGGTATTGGATGCGTCCGAGAAACCTATGACACGGCCGCCGAGACGGTTGACAGCGGTTTCAAAACTCAGCCGGGTGCGTGTGGAAGGCTCGAAAAAGAGCGTTGCCACTACTTTTCCCTCCAAAAGCCGGCGGTTGGGCTTCTCCTCAAATTTTCGCGCGGTCGCAAGCAGCTCCATAATCTCCTCGCGACCTATATCGCTGATTGATACAAGACTTTTTGTATTCATTGCAGTGAAATGATGGTTGAATGGTGAGTTCCACTGCAAAGATACGAAATTTCAACGGGATTTTATTCTATTCCGCCCAATTAGTTATGCGAAACTTTGTAGTACAGGATGACGGCAATCACGGCATATATGAAATTGGGAATCCACATAGCCACAAAGGGGGACGTGAGTCCTGAGACGGCAAACGTGGAGGTCACCGTCATGAAAAGAATGTAGCTGAACGACAGAACAAGCCCTATGCCTATATTGACGCCCATACCTCCTTTGATCTTGCGAGACGAGAGCGACATGCCTATGACCGTCAGGATAAAGGCGGCGGCCGTCATGGCATAACGACGCTGGTTCTCGATCTCGAACGTCTTGATATTTGCCACTCCGCGCTTCTTCTGGCTCTCGATATACTCACGCAGCTCGGGAGAGGTCATAGTCTCACAGTCATTCTTGGATATGAGAAAGTCACGCGGCTCTATGGGAATCACCGTGTCAAGACGCGATCCTCGGACAATTTTCTCCGACCGGCCGTCAAAGGTTCGTATCATATAGTCCCTGACTGTCCAGTTGTGCAGGGAATCGTAGCGTATCGTCTGTGCCGTAAGGCGCGATACGAGTTTCTTGTCCTCGAACGATTCCAGAGAAAACTTGTAGCCGGTCTTCTGATTGTTGTCATAGCGCGACATGTAGGCTATCTCGCCTTTCGCCACTTGGAGCTGGATGTTGGTTCCATAGTCCACACGCTTGTTTTTCACATAGGTGTTCGTATAGTCTATGCGCTTGACATTGGCGGGCGGGATGATATATGCACTGAGGACATAGGCTGCAAACGCTATGACCGAGGCGCTTATCAAATAGGGCCTCAGCAGACGCCTGTAACTCATGCCGGTGGACAGCATGGCTATAATCTCCGAATTGTCGGCCAGCTTGGATGTAAAGAAGATGACCGCTATGAATGTGAACAGCGGGCTGAACTGGTTGGCAAAGTAAGGCAGAAAGTTGAGAAAGTAATCGAATACCGTGGCCCTGAGCGGGGCTTTGAGAAAGGAATCGAGCTTCTCATTTATGTCAAACATTATCGTGATAGCGAGTATGAGCGCTATCGCGAAAACGTAGGTTCCGAGGAACTTGCGAATTATGTACCAGTCAAGTATCTTCATGGCGTGACGGCTGTCAGAGACGACGTGTGACACATTCCACCATATCGGTCTTCCAGCTTTTGAAATCACCGGCAAGGATGTGACGACGGGCCTCCCCAACAAGCCACAGATAGAAGGCGAGGTTGTGAATCGACGCTATCTGCATGGCAAGAATCTCGTCAGCGATGAAAAGATGTCGCAGATATGCCTTGGAATACACATGATCCACATATGAGGGGCCGTCTTCCTGAATCGGAGAGAAGTCATCGGCCCACTTGCGGTTGCGCATATTCATTATGCCGTGGCGGGTGAACAACATCCCGTTACGACCATTCCGCGTGGGCATGACGCAGTCCATCATATCCACACCCCTGTCGATTGCTTCGAGTATGTTGGCCGGTGTACCGACTCCCATCAGATAGCGCGGACGGTCTTGGGGAAGAATATCGTTGACCACCTCTATCATCTCATACATCTTTTCAGTAGGTTCCCCTACGGCAAGACCGCCGATGGCATTGCCTTCGGCTCCGAGATCAGCCACATGTCTGGCCGCATCACGACGCAGCTCTGGATATACCACACCCTGGACTATCGGGAAGAATGCCTGACGGTAGCCGTAACGCCCTTCGGTCTCATTAAAATGCTTCCATCCTCTTTCAAGCCATCTCTGGGTGAGATGCAATGACTTCCGGGCATACGAGAAATCAGCCGTCCCGGGAGGACACTCGTCAAGGGCCATCATGATATCGGCCCCTATCGAGCGTTGGATATCCACCACTCTTTCGGGGGTGAAGAGATGTTTCGATCCATCGATATGTGAGCGGAAATGCGCTCCCTCCTCTGTGAGTTTACGGTTATCTGACAGCGAGAATACCTGAAACCCGCCGCTGTCTGTAAGGATCGGACGCTCCCAGCCGTTGAACTTATGAAGGCCTCCGGCTTTTTCAAGGATGTCGATGCCCGGACGGAGATAGAGATGATATGTATTGCCGAGGATTATCTGGGCCTTCACATCTTCCCGAAGTTCGTGCTGGTGGACAGACTTTACACTTCCCAGTGTCCCTACCGGCATAAATATAGGTGTCTCTATCGTGCCGTGGTCAGTAGTTATAAGTCCGGCGCGTGCATCACTGCCCGGCGCGGTGGCTAAAAGATTAAAATCCATATCTCCTGCTGTCTGTAAGCCGTTTATGGACGCACCTCGTAATAAGGTATGTCAACGAGTTTCATATCAAAGACAAGGGTCGAATAAGGAGGTATGATTCCTTGCGACGAAGAGCCGTAGCCCAATGTATAGGGTACGACAATGCGCACACTATCCCCTACCCTCATTTTAAGAAGGGCTATCGTCCATCCCTGTATCAGCTCGTCAGGCCGGGTACGGAATATGCTGTCGCCGTTGGCTGTCTGCAAATAGGATGAATCGAAGGCTATATCGTTGTAAAGACGGCCTATGTACTTGACATCCACGGTGGAGTTAAGCAACGGCGAAAGATTTCCCTCTGTGAGCTTGCGGTCATTCAGATAACGGATGAGTATCTGCGCCGACGAGTTCCACACAGGTGTCAGAGGCTCATACAGCGGAGTACCGTCAGGAGAGACTGAGTACTGCTGTTCTTCATAGAACCCGGTGTTGGCATCACGCCATTCCTTGTACTGGTCCCAGTTGTCGGGATTGTCCGAATTGCAGCCCACGGAGACTATGCCGAGGGCTGCAAGCGGAAGCGAAAAAAATATCTTCTGTAACGCGTTCATTGGTCAGGGTTTAAAACTTTACCTCGGGGGCGCGCTGGGCTGCATCATCAGCCTTGAACTGTGGTTGCGGTGTAAATCCGAACCATCCGGCGTAAATGACTGTCGGAAACTTCTTTATAGAAGTATTGTAGCCGGCCACAGCCTCCGTATAACGGCCCCTGGCAGTGGCGATGCGGTTTTCCGTGCCTTCAAGCTGCACCTGCAAGTCACGGAAATTCTCGTTGGCTTTCAGGTCGGGATAGGCCTCGGTGACAGCAAGAAGCGATTTCAGGGCGCCGGTCAGCTCGTTCTGCGCAGCCTGGAACTTGGCAAGACTTTCCTCATCAAGGTTGGAAGGGTCTATATTGATCGAGGTAGCTGCGGCACGGGCCTGTGTGACCTTCTCCAAGGTAGAACTTTCATGGGTAGCATAACCCTTGACGGTATTTACCAGATTAGGGATGAGATCGGCACGGCGCTGATACTGGTTCTGCACTTCGGCCCACTGCTGCTCTACACCCTGCTTCTGTTCCACAAGGGAGTTGTAGTTGCAGGATGACAACGCAGGCAGCATGGCCGCGAGAAGGAGGAATAATTTGAAATATTTCATAAGGGGAGAAAAAGTTTTTTTATCCCAACTTGCGAAGGAGGGAGTTGAGTGAAACGTTGGAATGGATTATCTTGTGAAGGTCGTCCACACTTACACGAGTCTGCTCCATTGAGTCACGCTCGCGCAGAGTGACGGTATTGTCTTCAAGCGTCTGATGGTCAACAGTGATGCAGTAAGGAGTACCGATGGCATCCTGACGGCGGTAACGCTTGCCTATCGAATCCTTCTCCTCATAGTGGGTGGAGAAGTCAAATTTCAGGTCGTTGACTATCTCGCGTGCCTTTTCTGGCAGTCCGTCCTTGCGCACAAGGGGCATCACTGCGCACTTTACAGGCGCGAGGGGGGCGGGAAGATGAAGAACCACACGCTTGTCGCCACCTTCAAGTTCCTGCTCCTCATAGCTTGAACAGAGCACGCTCAACACCATGCGGTCAACACCGATAGATGTCTCTATGACATAGGGGGTGTAGCTCTCGCCAAGCTCGGGGTCAAAATATTGTATCTTCTTGCCTGAGAACTTCTCATGTTGCGAGAGGTCAAAGTCAGTGCGCGAATGTATACCCTCTACCTCCTTGAAACCGAAAGGCATCTGGAATTCGATATCGGTAGCCGCGTTGGCATAATGGGCCAGCTTGTCATGGTCGTGATAACGGTACTTTTCGTCACCAAGGCCGAGGGCCTTGTGCCAGCGCAGACGGAACTCCTTCCACTTGTTGAACCACTCCATCTCGGAACCGGGACGCACGAAGAACTGCATCTCCATCTGTTCGAACTCCCTCATACGGAAGATGAACTGGCGGGCCACGATCTCGTTACGGAAAGCCTTACCTATCTGGGCGATGCCGAACGGTATGCGCATACGGCCTGTCTTCTGCACATTGAGATAGTTCACGAAAATGCCCTGGGCTGTCTCGGGACGGAGATATACGGCCATGGCGCCATCGGCGGTAGAACCCATCTCGGTCTTGAACATGAGGTTGAACTGGCGAACCTCTGTCCAGTTCTTTGTCCCGGAAATGGGACAGACGATCTCCTCGTCTACTATAATCTGGCGCAACGCATCGAGGTCGTTGTCATTCATGGCCTGTGCGAAACGCTCGTGGACGGCGTCTCGTTTGGCGGCAATGTCAAGCACACGGGTGTTGGTCTGACGGAACATGGCCTCATCAAAGCTTTCGCCGAAACGCTTGGCAGCCTTGGCCACCTCCTTATCCATCTTCTCGTCCATCTTGGCCAGATGATCCTCGATAAGCACATCGGCACGATAGCGTTTCTTGGAGTCCTTGTTGTCAATCAGGGGATCGTTGAAGGCATCAACATGACCAGACGCCTTCCAGATGGTCGGATGCATGAAGATGGCCGAGTCTATACCGACGATATTCTCATGAAGGAGCGTCATGGAGTCCCACCAATACCGCTTGATATTGTTTTTAAGTTCCACACCGTTCTGGCCGTAGTCATAGACTGCGGAAAGTCCGTCATAAATCTCGCTGGACTGAAACACGAAGCCATACTCTTTGGCGTGGCTTACAATCTTCTTGAAAACATCTTCCTGGGTTGCCATAGGTTCTGGTTTATGGGATAGAATTGTCTGTTTATACTTGTTTTGGTTGGGCAGGGAGAGGGTTATTAGGATGCAAAGTTAAGAAAAATATCTCACCCCTGCGGTAAAATATTGTAAAAAATAAGCGGCGTCTCAACGAAACGCCGCCACAATGGGGTCACACACAACTGGTCAGTTGGCAGTCAGCCTGCGTTGAAACCTGAATCGCAGCAACGCCTCCGGCTGTATTCCCCGGGCTACAAGGTATGCCCCTACATAACGAGGCACGAAGTATACTGCCGATGCACAGGCGCTACCAAGAATGGCGCCGGCCATAAGGTCTCCCGGATAATGCACACCAAGATAGGCACGGGTATAACACTGCAACAAGGCCCAAGGAAACATCACGCATGCCACAAGACGGTTGCGGAAATAAAGCCACATGAACACGGCCAGCGCAAACGAATTGGCGGCATGACAAGAGGGGAACCCGTAACGTCCCGCCCGGTATCCGTTGACCACATGGACGAGCGACGATATAGGATTGTCTGGATTGGACGGACGCAGACGGGCAACACCTTCGCGCAGCGCCCCGGCCCCTATCTGGTCAGCCATAACGACAGCCGCCACGATGGAAAGGATGCACCACAGTGCGCTCACCGAACGTTTCTCCCGGATGATATAGGCAATCAGGAGTGCATAGAACGGTACCCAGAACCACCTGTCGGTCAGGGTATACATCACAACATCCATTACCTCACAGTGCATACTGTTGACAAAAAGAAGGATCTGTGTGTCGATGGTTTCAATCAAGGTCATAAGGTCAAATAAAAATTATTGGGAGAAAGGGTGAATCTGTTTTGCAAAGTTACATATTTTTTGGTAGTTTTTACGCTATTGTTGGAGTTAAAAAGATAAAAAAGAAGCAATTCCCGGATCTGTTGCTTTTGGCACCACGATTTTTTTGCTAAATTTGCCACTATGAAACGACTATTCGTAACCGACATGGACGGCACCCTGCTCGGAAATGACAGCCTGGTCAGCGAGACAAGCGCCGGAATCATAAGCGATCTTTCCCGCGAGGGAGCATTGATAACGGTTGCCACCGCACGGACACCGGCCACGGTGGAACCACTCTTAAAAAACACATATACCTCCATCCCTGCCATCGTAATGACGGGCGCCGCAATGTGGGACAGAACCAACAGGCGTTACATAGATGTCCGCGCCCTTCCGTCAGACTCCGTGACGGCGCTGCTTGACAGCTTCGGCCGACACGGCATATCGCCATTTGTATACACGCTGTCGTCAGGCGCGAATATCACCGTGTTCCACACCCGCTCACTCTCCCGTCAGGAAGAGAACTTCTATATGGAACGCTCCGGCCTGCGCCTGAAAGAATTCAGATTCGTCAATTCGCTCAAACCTTCCGAAATCGGAGACTCCCCAATCCTAATGCTCGGGATAGGGCCGGATGAGAACATCATGACACTCGCCGGAGAACTACGCCGTACAGGACGTCTTTCAATATCGGCATTCCATGACATTTTCAACCATGACATCGCATATATCGAGGTTTTCGGCCTTGGGGTATCAAAGGCTTCGGCTGTCACGCGTCTCAAAGAGATGACAGACGCGGAATCTGTCACCGTTTATGGCGACAATCTTAACGACCTTACAATGTTTGATATAGCCGATGAAGCCGTGGCGGTTGAAAACGCCTTCCCGGAAGTACGCGAAAAAGCCAACCGCGTCATAGGCAGTAATTCAGCCTCATCGGTGGCCCTCGACATAAAGGAACATTATAAAGCCTGTTAAGAATTGTAAACTAAAAAAAGTTGCAAAAAGTCAGAAGATAGAGTAACTTTGCACTTTCAAAACCAAAGTTCAGAATCAATTATCGGAAAAATGAAACACCTCGATCTCATCCTTGCTGAAAAGTTATTGAAAATCAGTGCCATAAAACTCCAGCCTGACAATCCTTTCACATGGGCGTCGGGATGGAACTCGCCCATCTACACCGATAACCGCAAGACCCTCTCCTATCAGGACGTCCGTTCCTTTATCAAGGTAGAGCTAAGCCGCATCATCCTTGAAAACTTCCCGGAATCTGACGCAGTGGCCGGTGTGGCCACAGGGGCAATCGCCCAAGGCGCGCTCGTATCTGACACTCTCGGACTCCCCTATGTCTATGTCCGCTCGACCCCCAAGGATCACGGCCTTGAAAACCTCATAGAGGGTGATCTCCGTCCAGGAAGCAAGGTCGTAGTAATCGAGGATCTCGTATCTACCGGCGGCAGCAGCCTCAAAGCCGTCGAGGCCATCCGTAACGCAGGATGCGAGGTAGTCGGAATGGTAGCAATATTCAGTTACGAATTCCCTGTCGCCACAAAGGCATTCAAAGACGCGGGTGTAAAACTCATAACCCTCTCCAACTATTCGGCCCTTATCACTGCCGCACTCGAAACCGGTTTCATCCGTGACACCGATGTGGAGACACTTAAAGAATGGCGCAAGGATCCATCCATATGGAGTCCTAAGGAAATTACTGACTGATTTATCTCAACAAGCGGGCGGGACTGATGTTTCATGAACCAGTCCCGCCCACAATCCCAAACATATACAAATGGCCATATATTCAGGCAAGCCGGTGACCCTCCCCCGCCCCGTAAGCGAGATTTATGCAAAAGTCTCAGACCTCGGGCAATATAAGGAAATGGTCGAGGCACTTCCCGAAGAACACCGCGAAAAGCTCGCCGGTGTCGAATTTCGCGGCGACTGCGTAAAGATGGACGCGCCGGGCGTAGGCGAACTCATGTTCAAAATCATCGAGCGTGTCACCGACGAGAAAGTAGTGCTCAACGCCGAGGGATGTCCCATCCCATTGAAACTGATACTCAACCTCGCTTCTTCTGCCGAAAACTCCACGACACTCACACCAAGGGTGGATATACAGATTCCAGCCATGCTAAAACCGTTTATCGGCAACAAGATACAGCAAGCCGCCGACAAATTCGGCGAAGTATTCACCTCGCTCTTTGCATAACTGCCGACGTGTGCGAATAAAATTTCTCCTCTCTATCGTCCTGGCTCTCGGACTTGCCGGATGTGACTCTGTGGATGATGACCGCATTCCCTACTGCGAAGTGCGCCTCGTGTTCAAGACCGTGGGTGACTGGAATATCTACGGAGTGAAAGGGAACGCCGCCGATTACCAGCGCTATATCCACACCCCTGCACTCAACATCCCTTCCGGATTTCCCTACACTGCCCTTGACAGGACTGGTTACGGCGGACTGCTCATAGTCTCCGACATCCTTGGCGATCTGCACGTATATGATCTCTGCTGTCCCTACGAGTGTAGCCCTCAGATAAGGGTTGACATTCCGGCCGGCGAGCTTTTTGCCGAATGTCCGTCTTGCGGAAGCACTTACGAGGTGTTCTCAAACGGCGGACTTCCTCGATCCGGGCCGGCTGCCGACCGTGGATATGCACTTAGACGATACTCCATCACGTCAGGAGGCGCTCTTAATTATAGAGTTGTCACCAGATAAATCCAGAACTTTTCAAGCGGAATAGGTGTTTTAGAGATAAAATCACCTATTCCTTTTTTAAGTTATGGATACAAAACCTCTTGAAATGATACGCGACCATAAAGGTGTCGCACTCGTAGAAATCTTCGCATCTTGGTGTCCTCACTGCCAGCGCATGATGCCCGTGGTTGACGATGTGAAAGCCCTGCTCGAAGGGAAAGTAAAGGTCTACCAGTTCGATATGGACGAATACGGAGAACTTGCCGAAAGTCTCGGCGCAAGGTCTGTGCCTTCGTTCTATATATACAAGGACGGAGAACAAGTGTGGAAGCACACCGGCGAGATTGACGGCAACGTGCTCGTCGGCAAGTTGCAGGAATATCTGTAAAACATCTGCGGGAATGGAAGGAACCACTATCTTCTCCAACCTCCTGCGGTCACTCGGCGTCCCATACACGGGTGCGTATAGCGACGAGCGGTTTCGCAACATGCCTTTCAAATCGCTATTCGGCTTCTCACGCCTGCTGTCAGAATACGGAGTGGACAACGAGGCCCTGAGCCTATCCGACAAGGAAGAGGCCTCGGCCATCCCCACCCCGTTCATAGCCCAGCGTGCAGACGGTTTCGTCATCGTCAACAATATATCGTATGACAGGGACGGGAATCCCTCGAAGGTAGAATACACTTTCTACAATCAACCTTATACATCCGACTTTGACGATTTCAGAGACTCGCTCACCGGCATAGTCCTGCGTGCATATCCGTCGGCATCTTCGATAGAGCCGGATTATGGGAAACACTGTCTATGCGAGACGGTGGGTAAAAGCAAAAGCATTCTGCTCATCGTACTGGTGCTATTTCTGGCAGTGTCAGGTTTCATCTGTGCAGGTATCGGACACCACCTGTCACTTATACTCCTGCTTGCCACGGATATTGCCGGACTCTGTGTGACATTCATGTTGATGCAGAAGACTCTAAGCGTCAGCAATCACACTGCCGACCGCGTCTGCGGCATACTCCAAGCTCACGGATGTGACACCGTGCTCAGCCAGAAAGCCTCAACCTTCTTCGGAATAGTCAGTTGGAGCGAGGTAGGAATGGCATATTTTGCCATGAGCACCGTGATACTCCTTATCTTTCCGCAATGCACCCACTACCTTGCACTCATCAACGGATGCTGTCTGCCATTCACCGTATGGAGCATATGGTATCAGCGTTTCCGCATAAGGACATGGTGTACACTCTGCGTGATCACCCAGTCACTCCTCTGGCTGCAATTCTTTTGCTTCCTTTCAGGCGGGTGGTGGACTATGATATTTCCAATTAAAACCGAGCTGTTCCTTATGATAGCCTCCTATGGAGCACTGCTCCTCGGGCTCAACCGTCTTGACAATTTCATCAAGGAACGTTCCGGACTCCCTAAAAACTGACTCCGCTCCTATCTATGGCCGTAAAAGAAATACCTCGCTCAGACATCAAAGGCGCTGTCCGCCTCACATCTCTCGAAATGAACAAGGTGGGTTTCGACACAGGGCATCATACACCTGTACCCCCTGATGCCGATTCTCCGAAATCAAAAAAATAACAAGAATTATGAAGAAACTGTTTTTAGCCCTTATCGCATTGATCGTATCATTCGGAGTGGCACATGCAGACAAATACACACTTAATCGCGAGAACCTGCCCGAACAGGCTCGGGAGATGCTGACTAAATACTTTCCCAAGGCCAAGGTAGCCATGATCAAGGTAGACCGCCATCTCCTCAAAAAGACAGACTATGATGTCAAACTCGTCAACGGAACCAAAATCGAGTTTAACAATGCTGGCCGGTGGACAAGTGTTGACTGTAAAAGCCGCGCAGTGCCTGACGCTCTCGTCCCGAGAACTATCCGCAACTATGTGTCAAAGAATTTCGACGGTGTAAAAATCACCAAGATAGAACGCAAGCTTAAAGGATTCGAAGTGGAACTTGAAGATGGTATAGAGCTGACATTCGACCTTCTCGGCACCTTCAAGAAGATGGATATGAAAGATTAAGCTAATTTTGTAAAACAAGCCGCACAGCGAGATTGCAAGATACAGTACCAACTCTTATAACCATACCATAGCGCCACCCTAAAAACATTTTGGAGTGGCGCTTAATATTCTTTACATGTCAGAATAAAAAATTGGCACACAGGTCTATCCAAACAAAAACCTGTGTGCCGTAGATTATTTACGGATTTATATCGCCTTATCTTCCGCCGCCTACCACAAGATTGCGAATGCGGTTGTTGAGTTCCTTCTCACCGCAAAGCTGCTCTATGGTAAGATGCATACGGTAACGCCAATAATGGCGGGGATTTGCCGGGACATTGATAAGTTCCTCACGCGGATCGCGACGTCTGACAACCCCGTCAATAGAGAGCCAGTCTTGAAGCGGAAGTATGCAAAGCATTGAAGGAGATTTCAGATGAAGATCCACAATGCGTTCGCATATCCACGGTTCTGCAAACATCGGAGCCTCGCCCGGCTCATGTAGCACCTCGTTGAAGAAACGCTGTGTCACATCGCGGTCAGCCTCCCACCAGCGACGTATTCCGTCCATGTCGTGTGACGATGTGGTGCACACCGAATAATAGGGATACTTCCACGTATTGCCAAAAGGTGTCGCCGGATCCTTGGGCATACGCTGTATTTCAAGAACGAGGATTTCAAGCGCGCTCATAACGGCAGGGACGCATGCAGGAATCATACCGAGATCCTCGGCACATACGAGCATGTCGGTGGCGTCAATCAGCGGAGGCATCTTCCACATGGCCTTTCCATACCAGAAATCATTGTTGCGACGATAGTAGAAGTCATTGTAAAGACGGTTGAAACACCACTTCTCATAATCGTTCAAAGAGCGATACTGATATGTGAACTGGGCCGAGATGCGTGGATGGTACTTCCCTTTCTCATATGGATCCTCGATGAAGAGCACATCGTCAATAAGCCCGAGCAGGGCGTTGCATATACGTTCGTTCTTTTCGCTATTCTCCTTCCCGGCAAAATATTCAACAACCTTACGCTGGGTGTCAAACTCGTCACGGAGACGATAGCGACCGTAACCCTCGTCAACAAGATAAGCGTCACGACACTCGTCAGTCCACTCGCCGAAAAAGTCACCTATCATCCATTCCTGTATGTAAGGACGTGTCTGGCGGTCTACATCGATCCAGAAGTCATAACTGTTTCTCATCTCGTCAGGCGAGAAGGGAAGCGCGCGGTTGAACACACCGAGCAGACCGTGGACAGCATCCATCGGAATCTGCCATATGCGGAAGAAGCCAAGGACATGGTCAATGCGATAGGCATCGAAATATTCCGCCATCTTGCGGAATCTTGCCTTCCACCATGCGAAACCGTCCTTCGACATCTCTTCCCAGTCATAGGTAGGCAGCCCCCAGTTCTGTCCGAGAACTGAAAAATCATCCGGGGGAGCGCCTGCCTGACAGTCAAGATTGAACAAACGGGGAGAAATCCACGCGTCCACACTGTGGCGAGAGATTCCGATGGGGATGTCACCCTTTATGGCCACACCGTTAGCCCGTGCATACTCATGCACCTCGCGCATCTGGCGGTCAAGATGATACTGTATGTAGTATACATAGTCTATATCATTCTGATGTTCCGCGATGAAACCCTTTATCTTCTCGGAATCATATACGGCATACTCGCCCCATTTTTCCATTTCGGCCGTATTGTTGATGTCCCGAAGCACACAGAAGGCCGCATAAGGAGTCAGCCATCCATGGTTTCTCTCCACGAACGAACGGAAATCCTCCCTGTCCATCACGCTTTTACCCTCTTGGGCGAAAAGCTCGCGGGTGAACTCCTTCTTGGCATTGTTGACCCTCTCATAATCGACTTCTGGAAGCCTGTTTAGCTCTCGTCCAAGATCCTCGAAATAGCGCTGGCGTTCAGGATTGTCCAGACGTCCCATGGCCGAAATACGCAGGAACATGGGATGGAGGGCAAAAGTGGAATTCGCCTTATAGGGATACGAATCTGTCCATGTGCCGGTCATGGTGGTGTCATTTATAGGAAGCACCTGCACGAATTTCTGTCCAGTCTGTACGGCCCAGTCCACCATTTTCTTTATATCCATGAAATCACCCACGCCGAAGTCATCTTCCGAGCGGAGCGAGAACACAGGAATGGCCACTCCGGCTCCGTGCCAAGGAGTAAGAGGATTGACAAGACGCTGTCCGGCATCTATGATTCCGGCAGAGTTACCTCCTGCCTCAGGGATATTGAGAATTCTGTTGTCACGTCCCTCCCAGGCAACTACATCGCCTGTGGACTTTTTGACAATCAAAAACTTATACTCCATACCTGTTTCAAGAGCATCGACCGGGATATTCACCTTCCAGACAGGATAGGCGGCATCACTCATCCTAAGGGCCTTGGAAGGCTCCCACGCGCCCATGGCTTGCGCCTCACCGCTTACCGCCACTACCTCGTCGGCACCCACCATGGGCGCATCGACAGACAAGGTCAGCATACCTGACGCAGGGATAACGGCAGCCTCACGTCCGTCACGATGGCATATGCAGTCTGTGAAAGCCGCACTGTAATAAGGCTTGTCCCAGGGCTGATCCTGCCAGCGGTCTAAAATATGGAAGAGAGATGAGCCGGACTCGTACTCGAAACGGCGTGGCTTGCCCCACTCGCGTTTCACTGACCCGTTGTCATGACGTACGATATATCCGTAATCAAACTCAGTGACCGAGTCGGGAATCTCTATGTCAACACTCCATGTCTGCTCCCCTGAGAGAGTCATAGGCACGGCCAAGACGGGATTTCCTTCCCCTAACACGGCAATACTGCCGGTCAGAAAGAGAGATTCGCCCCATTCTGTCCTGTAATTGACTTGAAAGGTTATTTTCATAAGTATGATATAAATATAATATGTGTATGTTTTTACCGCAAAGTTAGCGTTTTTCAGACTAAGGGCAAAGGGGTGCCGGCATGTTTTTTATCCTCCTTGTCAGCCATCGTGTCTTTGGACAATAATGCATATTATAGAACCATGTTTTATAACATGTCGTTAACATCAGTTATTTAAAATTTTAAAATTTTTCTTGTTATTCAAAAAATTTGCCTAACTTTGCGACATCGGAATACTACAACGGCTCCACAAAGACACAACCTGATAAACATCATTTATAAACCTAAACAATTTCAAACAATGAAAAAAATTATTGCACTTGCACTCTTCGCAGTCATGGCTGTGACAGCCTCTGCTCAGGTTTATGTAGGTGGTTCTATCGGCGCTTGGCGCGACAAGACAGCCCATGTGACAACCGCCAATATCCTACCCGAAATCGGCTACACCCTCAGCGACAATCTCGCCATCGGTACAGTCATCGGATGGGAGCACACCCATACCACAGGTATCAGCGTCAACATGTTCTCGGTAGAGCCATATGCCCGCTATACCTTCTTCCGCAGCAACATAGTAGGTCTCTTTGTTGAAGGAGGCTTCGGAGTAGGTGCAGGCAAAGCCAGCGACTCAGACGGAAACAAGTCAGACACAGCCACCATATGGAGCATCGGATTCAAGCCGGGTATCTCCATCAAACTCAGCGACAGCTGCAGCCTTATTGCAAAGTTCGGATTCCTCGGCTACCAAGGTGCTAACGACATGGCAAAAGATGCTGACTACACCGATGCATGGGGTTTCAACTTCTCAGGCAACAGCCTCCTCTTCGGTTTCAACTACACCTTCTAAAAAGAGCCATACATGCCGCTATCAAAGTGGCAATGACATAACGACAAAAACAGGCTGGAATTTTTATGATCCAGCCTGTTTTTGTCGTTATGTCATTCAGATAAAAATTGTCACAGCCCCGAGACATGTGAGAAGACCGCTTCTGAAATCCGGGCAATCACCTTTTCGGCCTCTTCCTGACACCCGTTGAAATCCTTTACAAACACAGACAGGGAATAGCTGTGGCCGGATGGCAGAGTGACATATCCTCCATCATTGACCGCCGTCACCTCACCGCGTTGATTTACATAGCCCGAACCTGTACGGTGGGCAAAAACCACCGCCGTGTCAGAAGGAAGTCCGGCAGCAATACGCGCCATCCCGGTCTCACACCGCGACATGGCCTGACGGACATACTCCTGCTTTTCCGGGCTGACTATGCTGTCATTGAATACCTTGTCGACCAGAACCGCATAAGACAGAGGCGAACTGCAATTCTCATAGCTCTTTGCATGGTCAGCCTTCATATCAGATTCCTTATGTACAATCCTGAATTCACCCGGAATCACAGAACGCATGTAGACATCAGTCTCTGGTGCAGACACAATCCTATCAAACAACAGATTACTGGCATTGTTGTCACTATCGACAAGAATATAGTCCACGAGCCGCCCCACCGTCAACGAAAGGGTATCCCCGGCATAATCCTTCAACATCGGACTCCATGTCTCAGGATCAAGTTCTGAACGTCTTACAGAGATGACCGTGTCAAGACTTTCCGAGAGATCGTCAAGAGTGTGGCATACAGCCAGAGCCTCATGAAGTTTGAACATACTCATTAGAGGATAGTCTGCCGAGTTGTTCAGCGTCACAGTATCAGTCCTGTCTATTATAACAGCCACCCCGCATTGTCCCGGAACTTCGTCGACAATCTCTCCAAGACGCTCTTCAAGAGCCGCATGAGGATTTTCAGACGTTTTACCCGAACATGACAGCATGCACGCCGAAGCCGAAGACATGATGACAGCCCAAGAAAGAAGATGTATCTTATTCATAAAATTTATTTTTAGAAACCTCGTTAAAAACAAGTATGTAAATATCCTAATTTTTGAATACCGTTTATATAATACTCCGAACGGATGACTATGCTTACAAATGGATGCAGTAAGCGTAATTGTCAGCCACGCCTCCATGACCGGGCCGGGTATCGGTTACGAACACGAAAAAGGGCCACTCGAAAGTGACCCTTGCGGTGATCCGGATGCGACTCGAACGCATGACCGTCTGCTTAGAAGGCAGATGCTCTATCCAGCTGAGCTACCGGACCGTCCCGGAAAAATCCTCATCTTACCATTCAATCGGAGAGGGAGGATGTGTATTTCCGGGTGCAAAGGTAGGGAATTATTCTTATATTGCAAAGGGCCGGTGATGAGTTTTCAACATTTTAACACGTTTTGTCATTTCCAATCGTTGCTTTTTCGTATTTTTTTGGTTACTTTGCGCCATTAATCGCCCAATTGTCTGATTGTCACCCGAGTGATGACATCACGGTATAAGGGCGGCAATAAGATTTTATGGGTAAAATCATCGCTATCGCCAACCAGAAGGGTGGTGTGGGCAAAACCACGACCACCATCAATCTTGCAGCCTCGCTGGCTGCGGAAGGAAAACACACACTCATCATAGACGCCGATCCTCAGGCCAATGCAACATCAGGCTACGGGATAGACCCCAAACAGATGCCATCGTCAATATACGAATGTCTCGTAGACGACTACCCTATGGACGGGTCACAAACCCCGACATGTTGCGAGGGGCTTGACCTCGTCGGCTCCCGCATAGACCTTGCCGGCGCCGAGATAGAGCTTATAAACAAGCCGTCACGCGAGAACGTCCTCAAAAGAGCACTGGCCCCGGTAGCGGAAAAATATGATTACATACTTATAGACTGCTCACCATCCCTTGGGCTAATCACAGTCAACGCCCTGACAGCTGCCGACTCGGTAATAATACCGGTACAGGCAGAATATTTCGCGCTGGAAGGCATCACAAAGCTGCTCAACACCATACGCATCATCAAATCGCGCCTGAACCCGTCACTTGAAATCGAAGGATTCCTACTGACCATGTATGACGCACGTCTCCGTCTGGCCAACCAGATCTATGAGGAGCTGAAAGGCCACTTCGGCCCGATGGTGTTTGACACCGTGATACCACGCAACATCCGCCTGAGCGAAGCCCCGAGCCATGGCCTTCCTGTGATACAGTATGACCCTCTCTCGCGCGGAGCAACATCGCATATAGCGCTGGCGAGAGAACTGATTGTCAAAAACGAAGGCGAAGGTCTGGATGGTATTTAAAAACTATTCCTTCAAACAGACTGCCCACGAGAAAAAATATAATTCGGTCTTTAACATTCAATCATGTAGGTGTTTTCTAAAAAAATGATTATGTCGTACCCGTTTACACGTATCGGCTATGAATCCGGCATCTGTCATTAAATACCCTACCATATAAATTAGAATAAGGTTTATGGCTCTTCCGAAACGCCCCGCGCTCGGTCGCGGACTTGACTCGCTGATAGCGATGGATGACGCACCGGCCCGTGATGCCTCGGCAATAAACGAAATCGAGGTCTCACGCATATCGCCTAATCCAGAACAACCACGCACCATATTTGACGAGGAGGCTCTTGAAGATCTGGCGCACTCTATCAAGGAACTTGGCATAATACAACCTCTGTCGCTGCGCAAGACCGGCACCGATACCTACCAGATTATCGCCGGCGAGAGACGCTACCGTGCCGCTGTCATGGCCGGGCTCAGTACTGTCCCGGCATATATCCGCACAGCCACCGACACCGAGCTGACCGAGATGGCTCTCATAGAGAATATCCAACGCGAGGATCTCAACGCCATAGAAATAGCACTTACATTCAAGAAACTCATAGATCGATACGGTCTTACGCAGGAACGTCTGAGCGAGAGAATCGGAAAGAAGAGGACTACGATAGCCAACTTTCTGCGCCTTCTCCGTCTGCCGGCAGAAATACAGCTTGGGCTGAGGGACAAACGCATAGACATGGGCCATGCCCGCGCGATTCTCGGGGTGGACGATCCCAAACTCCAACTAAGGCTATATAACGAAACCATACGAGGCGGCCTTTCGGTGCGCCGAGTGGAGGAACTGGCCAAGAAATATGCCGCCGAAGGTGCGTCTGAGACATCCCCGGAACCTTCCAGAACGTTTTCTAACAAAGATTTTGATATTTTAAGAAACCATCTCTCACAGCGTTTCTCGACCCCCGTCAAGGTGGTCTGTGACGCTTCCGGGAAGGGAAAAATCTCGTTTCAGTTCAAGAACGATGATGAACTTCAAAGATTAATTGCTATCTTTGACACTGCAAAACAGTGACCAAGCGCGAGCCGATGTCACCGCACCTCCGTCAGGATGTCTCAACCTGCGGATATTCAGACCGTTAAAGCACAATGCCAAATATAAGCGACAATATCTGCACTTCATTCTCTCCACGCCTTCGCGCCCTTGCGGGCGTGATTGTCGTTGTGCTCATGTGCTCGTTTAACATTTTTTCTCAGTCGCAGCGCATCAAGCCTGTCAGACCCGAGCACCGTGCCTCATCACCTGTGGCCGTGTTGCCAGACTCTATCCCTCTCGGGCCGGACAGTGTGGCTCTTCCGGCAATGTTGGTGGTGGACAGCCTGTCTGCCGTCGGTGCCGACTCGCTTGCCGTCATACCTGTCGATTCGGTGATGATTGTCAATCCGTCATCCATGGAGAGAAGATTCACATTCACACCTGATCCCACACGCGCCGTGTGGATGTCGGCTCTCTTCCCTGGACTGGGACAGATTTACAACCGCCGTTACTGGAAGCTTCCAATAGTCGTTGGCGCTTTCATGGGACTGGGATATGCAACATCGTGGAACAATACGATGCTCCGCGACTATACCACGGCCTATTCAGACATAATGGACAACGACCCGACTACCGACAGCTACAAGGATTTCTTCGCTCCGGGAGTCAATATTGATGACATAGATCCCACTTATCTAACCAATCTGCTGCGCACCCGCAAAAACTTCTACCGCCGCAACCGTGACCTCTGCATCATATGCATGGTGGGGGTATATCTCGTGGCAATGGTAGACGCCTATGTAGACGCTCAGCTCGCCCACTTCGACATCTCTCCGGGACTGTCGGTAGACGTGGCTCCGGCCATCATGCCTTCCGACTCCCGCTCTCTCACATCCCTACCCTCTGTCGGAGTACAGTGGGCATTCAACTTCTGACCGATGAAAAAGACCCTTCTGACACTCTCCGTCTCGCTCTGCCTTTCTGTGACTGCTTTCGCAGGGCCTTCCATTCTCGACCTGCGTCACTCGATAACTGACGACAACATTATCGCACCCGAAAGTTTCGAGACCCAGACACGGCTGCTTGAAGAGAATTTCTATCTCAAAAACTTCGTAGTCCCCGGGACTGACCTTGGCTCGTCCAACACGGCCTCTCCCGCAGAATACGAACAACGTCTCACCAAGCTGCCGACAGAAATAGACCTTCCCTACAATAGTATAGTAGGGCGCTATATAGACATGTATCTCACAAAGCGTCGCGGACTTGTGGCAGACATGCTTGCCCTGCACAACTATTACGGACGATTCTTCGAAGAAGAACTCCTGAGGGAAGGAATGCCGATGGAACTCGAATATCTTCCTGTGATAGAGTCAGCTATCAACCCCAATGCCGTCTCCCGTGCCGGTGCCGTGGGACTTTGGCAGTTCATGCCCGCGACAGCAAAGGGACTTGGAATGGAGGTCAACTCGCTCGTTGACGAGCGCCGTGACCCCCGCCTCTCCTCCCGCAACGCCGCCCGTTACCTCAAACAGCTTCATGACATATATGATGACTGGTCACTTGCAATCGCCGCCTACAACTGCGGCCCGGGCAACGTCAACAAGGCCCTGCGCCGTGCCGGTTCAGATGGAGGAGAGAAAAAAGACTTCTGGGACATCTACAACTTCCTGCCTCAGGAAACACGCGGATATGTGCCCGCGTTCATCGCGGCAAACTACGTGATGAACTATTACCGTGAACACGGCATAACTCCCACTGTGGTAAAACGTCAGCTCACCACCGATACGGTGATGGTGCGAAAATATGTGCATTTCAACCAGATTTCCTCCGTGCTCAACATTCCTGTCGAGGAAATCAGAATGCTCAACCCCCAGTTTCGCAAAGATGTCATTCCGGGAGACTACCGTCCCTATGCCCTCACCCTTCCCACCCAGCAGTGTCTCAGCTACGTGATGAGTGAAAAACGCATACTCGACTATGACCGAGACCTGTATGCCCGTCGCTCCACAGCCGAGCCGGGAGGAGAGTCATGCGAACCAGTCTATACATCAGACGGCGGCGAAGCCAACCTTGCCCTCGCAAGCCGGCAGAGCGCCAATGCCGATGTCAACAACGAGATAGCCCAGACCCTCACAGAGCGCACGGTCACCAAGACGCACACCGTCGGGCGCGGGGAGAATATACGAGACATCGCACGCCAGTACGGCGTATCGGCAACAGATATAAAGCGCTGGAACAAACTGCGTCGAGGGAAAGTGAAAGAAGGTGACCGTCTGACGATAGAGGTGGTCGAATGCGTAACTCCTGACGAAGTGCGCGTGGTAGCAGCGCCGGAAGTGGCACAGGTCGATCCCTCGGCATTCAAGTCTTCGGCTTCCGGCGAGAAGACAGTGCGTAAGACTACGGCCACGGCAGAAACCCGCAAACCCAAGGCTGTACCGATGCCGGCAAAAAAAAGCACACCCAAAGCCTCTACCCCCAAAGCGACAACTTATAAGGTAAAGAAAGGCGATACCCTCGACCGTCTCGCCAAACGACATGGTACAACGGTGGCTGCCATACAGGCTGCCAACGGCATGGGTAAGAAAACCGGCCTCCAAATAGGACAGAATCTGAAAATTCCCGCCAAAAGCGCCAAAGCCACAAAGAAACGTCCGGCCAGAAGAAGAAGATAACCTATTATCACCTGTTTTTTATATAATAAATCCGATGACCGTCTCCGGGTCATCGGATTTATTTGTATGACAGAAAGAAAATGTTTATCGCTATTTCCGGGACTTTCTTATCGCGCCTTCGGGCATCCCTGAACCATCCGGGCCAAAGCTGTACATGGCCTCAAACGGCTCTATTGTAACCTTTGACTCGTCAAGCTTTCCACGGTCAAGGCCGAAAGTGCCGATAAAGAAATCATAGACGGCATTGCGCTTGTTAGGGCCGAAGTCATGACCCTCTTTCGGAAGATGCACGTTGCTTACTTTGTCAGCCGCACCATAGAATCCATATATTCTTTGCAGATAAGGATATTCAAGCTCAGGCACGGTATGAGTCCAGTCCTTACCGTCAGACACCACACACATGGAACGTGGGGCGAACATGGCGGCAAGCTCGGCATTACAGGTTCCGCCACCGGCTCTCTGGATAGGCATACCGCTCTCACACGGACACCCTCCGTCAAAGTGAGAGGCCAGACTAACAACGGGACATGCAGCAGTGTAACGCGGATCAAGCACCGAGAGGAGCACGGTCTGTGTGCCTCCGCCAGAACCGCCGTTCACACCGACACGTGCCGGATCCACATCATCACATTTCATCATAAAATCAAGAATGGATATACCGTTCATTGCCTGAATAACATGTGCATCGGCAGTCTGATGGGCCTCACCGCCTACCTGCATGGCCGACTCGCCCCAGCCATAGAGGTCATAATCAACGCATATCGCCCCCATACGCGCGAGAGTGGCCAGACGTTGCTGCTGGGCCTTATTGTAACGTCCGTTACCAAAATGTCCGTTGGGACATATGATTAACGGATGTTTCCCCTTTGACGAAGGAGAATAGATAGAACCGCATACATAGAGTCCGGGGTAAGTTTCAAGATAGAAGTTACGGACGGTATAACCGTCAAACTTCCTCGGCTTTGTGTATACAGGCTTCGCTCCCACCCTCTTGGCAAGGGCGTCATCGATGGAAAGCCTTTCACGGACTTCCTGTCGGAGACTGTCCCGACGTGCTTCCCAAGACTCTTTATCCGAATAAAGAGAGCCGAGCCATGCCAGCATCTTCTCACCATCATCATCGGTACGACGTGCAGGCTCATATCGTTTAAGCTTATATGTGGTCTCGTTCTGCTTGACAAACTTATAATCAAACGGAGAAAGGACGTTTGTCAGAGTCTCCTCGATCGAATACGGACGAATACGCGTGTCGGCATACGGGAGCATACGGCCGACGGTGTCAATATCATATTTAAGTCTCACGTTGAAACGCTTCGAAATATCATCAAGCACCTCGCCGAGCGGTCTGGTATAATGATTCTCGAACGTGTTTTGCGCCACGGCAGGAAGAACTACAAGCGTGGCGCTGATTAAAAGCCCTTGGATTTTCATTTTCTACAATTTTGAAGTAAATGTATTGCGGCCCGATCTCACTGCCATGGGAGATTCCTGACCGGGCATGAACAGGTCAGCGGAACAGTTAGTAGGCAGTATGACATCGATTTTGAAATCACCATCGTCATCACGCGTCCATTCAACCTCTACCGTTCCGTAAAGCGTGGTAGTGGCACCCCTTACATGCTTTATATCACCGACAACGGAAGGACGTATTACAATATGCTGCATTCCGGGGCGCTCCGGGTCTATCTGTATGCCGGCCAACGAACGGAACAGCCATTCGTCAAGCTGGCCCATCATGAAGTGATTCCATGACGACCCTTGGCGCGGATCCCACTGCTCGGTGAGCGTGGTGGCGCCATATTGAAGCTGGAAACCATATCCGGGCGCATCATAATGGTCATGCATCAGATACATCAGCGAATCAAGTCCGTTGTCTGACAACGCGCGAAACAGATAACGGTTGCCCACATCACCCGTCGTCAGACGGTTTCCATGCTCACGTATATCACCTTTAAGGTTTTCCAATACCTCGGCCCTGCGGTCGGCAGGAACAAGGCCGGCGAAAAGCGGAAGGGCGTTGGATGTCTGGCTCCCTGCACCATAATCGGCAGTCGATGCATCAAAATATTTCTTGTTGAAAGATCCGCGTATAGCGGATGCGCGTTCGGCAAATGTCTCGGCATCGGATGTCTCACCCAAAAGACGGGCTATCTTTTCAAGATAGAGATAGTCCATATAGTAGTGTGCCGATGCCACGAGTCCCACAGGGGTGTTGCGCGAGAATCCGGCGCGGAAATCACCATAGTCATACCAGTCACCGAGGCCGAAGTCAATAAGGTTGTCCTCTGCCTTGGTGTCGAGATAGGCCGCATATTTCTTCATCACATGATAATACTTGCGCAGCAACGAGTCATCACCATAATACTCGTAATACATCCATGGAGCTATTATAAGTGTAGCTCCCCATTCGGGAGACTCTGAAAAGGCGTCCATGCCAGGCCCTCCGAACTGCACGAATTCGGGAGCGATGGAAGGTACTTTGCCATCACTATGCTGCGTATCGGAGATATCCCGCAACACCTTTGGCATTACACCCGTAATGTCATAGTTATAATAAAGACTGGGGCCGCAGAGATGCACCTGTTCAAGCCAGCCGAGTTTCTCACGGTGGGGACAGTCGGTAAATACGGCCTGCATGTTGCTCCTCTCGGCGTTACGTATGAGACGGTGGGCAGCCGTCAGTACCGGGCTTGAACATTCAAACACACTCCCCTCAGGTGCAGAATTGTATATGAAACATGACTTTATGTCATCCACCACCGGGAGACCGTATGGATTGGGCTGTCCGGCAAGGACGGCACCTTCAAGCTGTATATAACGGAATCCGTAGTAAGAGAAACGCGGATGCCATGTCTCCGGGCCGTCACCTTTGAGTGTATATGTGTAGATATGCTGGCGCCCCGTCTGGCGCTGGTTGGCCGCACTGTCTGCCGTAAGCCCTTCGGCTACAACCATTGTGACAGTCTGGCCGCGCCTACCCTGCACTGTGATCTCTGGAAAGCCAGAAAGATTCTGTCCCATATCCAGCAATATAGCCGACGAATCGACCACACGCTTTGTAGTCTTGCAAGCACTGTCAACCTGTGCCTGTGTGAGCTTATGAGATGCCTTTACACCGAAACGCTCCATAATCTTAACGGGGGGAGCCATCTGGGAGGACAGGCGCCCCTTGGGAGCACGCTGCACCACGGCATTTTTCCACTTGCTGTCATCAAACCCGGCGGTATTCCAGCCTTTCTGTTCCATACGGGCATCATAGTCTTCACCACCATAGATAGAATGAAAGGTAATAGGGCTGAGATCATATTTCCAAGTCCCGTTCGTGGCTATTGTCTCGGTGGAACCATCGGTAAATCTGACAACCATTTTGAGCCACAGTGTCTCCGGGCCGAAGCCTATCTGCAATTTGCTGTAACGTGACCCTCTGACAACGTTGTAAAAACCGTTACCGAGCAGGACACCTATGGCGTTCTCCCCTTTGCGCAAAAAAGACGTAACATCATAGGTATTATAATATACGGTCTTGTCATAGTCGCTCCAAAGCGGTGTAAACTCGCTGTCGCCTACCCTCTTTCCGTTTATGGAAAGCTCATAGTGACCGAGACCGCATACATAGACCGTGGCATCAGCCACACGGCGGGGAAGGTCAAAATCCTTGCGCAGGAGAATACTCCTGTTGGCCATCGTGTCAACCTTCTCCCACCTGGCCTTTACATCAGGGAGTTTCCATTTGTCATAGGTATAGGTACGCCCGTCAGGAAGCGCGGCTTTCTCATAATCTATAGCCCCGATCCAGTCGCCAGAAAGAAGAAACCTTTCGTCAGGAGCGAGCCGGAACTCGCCTACATTGCTCCATGGGGATACATTTCCGCCATTATCCCACACCCTGACACGCCAGTAATAACGTGTCATCGGGTCAAGGGCATTCCCGGAATAAGAGACAAGCTGGCTTCTGTCAGAAACCACCCTGCCACTGTTCCATACAATCTTTTCCTTCTTGCCGTCCCTTGTGAACACCTCTACCTGATAGGCCGACTGCATATCACCGTCATTGCCTTTTAGCTGCCATCCGAAACGTGGGGAGACAGCTTCGAGAGCAAGAGGATTGTCAGCCATCTCGGTCGTCATGCGAGTCACCTCCATGCCACGGGCCATAAAAGGCCCGAGCATGACGGCTATGATAAGAAATAGTTTTTTCATTACAATACGTCTTTACATATGAGACGCCCGATAGTGGGACGACGCCCGACCTCCTTCCCGTCAACCAGTACTTGAAGTCCTACGCCTTTGTGGTAACGGCTACCGTCCTTATCCCAAATAATGGTAAGATCATGACCATGATAAGGAATGTTGTCAAGACAGAACCAGTCCCACTCATCCTCAGGGACGAGGGGATTGACCTCGACAGTCTTGTCAGCACGCGGACGGAGTCCTACCAGACCGGTGATAACAAGATCGTTAAATGTCGAGTGATTGTAGTAACGGCTACGCTCCTGGTCACCTTTAAGCCAGTAACCTGTCACCTCATCAAGATATTCACCGATATACGGGCGACCACGATGATGCTGCGACTCAACATAACGCTTCATCTGGACGAAATATGTGCTGTCGGTAATCACCGGGTTTGATGCATTATTGAGATAATTAGCCATGGCAGTCAGTGTCTGCGCACTGGCAAAAGGCCAGATGGCACCGTCCCACTCACACTTGCCCACACCACGGGTGCGGAACTCCGGGTGGCGACGTTCAGCCGTGGTCAGGCCGTAAGGTGCCGAAAATCCTTTCTCGTCATTGACCTGCAACCATGCCTTGTCATATTTACCGTCATCAGGAAGATTGAAGTACCAAGGTATATACCCTATTGCCTCGCGGGCACGAGCACAGGTGTCACCACGAACAGTTTCAAAAAACTCGCTGTCAGTATTCCACAACCTGTTCTGCACAAGGTCTTTCATCTCCTTAGCCTTACCCTCATAGAAAGCCTTCTCGTCAGCCTTTCCCAATTTTTCGGCTATGGCAGCGAGTGCTTTCGCATTTCCGTACATATAGCTGTTGATGGTGGGACGCGCATACTGCTTGCGACGACCGCCGCTCACGCTCTCCTCCATTCCGTCAGCCACGTCGGACTGCCAATAGAGTCCGTTTGCCAGACGATGGCTCTCCTCCCAGCGGGCATATTCGGCTTTGAGATCAGGATATATCCCGGCAAGGGCTTTATCATCGGCATTGACAAGATAACGGTTATACACAGCATCGGGATTCCATGAACTGAACTTCATCATCTTGGCCATCGGGCCTCCATCGTTGCCATGATACCATGTATTGATGATACCGTCAAGGTATTTCGGATCCCGCAGCCAGCGGCTCTCATATATATGATGGCCTATGGCGCAGGCTATGAGGTTGTACTTGTCGGCATAGTTACGGTTGACAAGGAACTCTGTCATGCCGTAGCCGACAGGGGTCTCCTTGATATGTTTGCGAAGAGTCCACCAACGATAATAATACATCTCTTCCATATCCTCATCGGGGCATTCAAAGAGAGGTATGTTCTCTTCCATCCATTCCGAAGATTTCGAATTGGGTATGGCCTGGACTATATTCTCGTCCTCCATGCCGTTGAAATAATCGGCATGACGGGCAAAGTCGTCATAACGGAGCACAGCTGCCGATCCGTCAACATCCTTAGAAGAGGTCTTAACGTTGGCTATCCTGTAAACAGCCTCTTTGTCAACATCGTTGGCACGCGGCTCGTCGTTGTACTGGTCAGCGGGAGTATCCACATTGGGATAGTCACTATGACCACCGGTGCGGAACACTATTCTCTCCACTTTATCCACCGGCGCGAAAAGCATACGTGTGGCCTTCTTCTCACCGTTGACATACACGGTGGAGTTGCGGTTGCCGACAGAGAGATCAACCTTAACATGGTAAACCTTTCCCGGCTCATAGTTAAGGATTTTTCCATAACGCGCGCCACCCTTCGAACGAAATTCCCCTTCGGGAGTAAGGTCAAGACGGGCACACGCCGTACCCTCATCGTCAACAAACTCTATGACAAGCGTGCCGTGATTATTCTGTTCGGCCATAAGGTCAAACT
>CAJTRI010000011.1:71943-117006 GCA_910578615.1 uncultured Duncaniella sp.
TCAGTTCTTTCGTGGGCGGAATCTTGCGTTCCACTTTCGAGACATCAAACGGATCCTTGTCAGCCAACGTAAGCCATGTGACCCCATCCTTCTTTTCAAGCGATACAGGGGCAAAGACAGGAGAGTAGATATTCCACATTGTAAGGTCTGCAAGCTTTCCGTAATCAGAAAAATCCTCATCGGCATGGGCAGACGCCACCGTCTGAACCGGCACCGGGATACGGGCTACCCACATATCTTCCTTGCCGACACTGTAAGTCACCCACAGATCGCCGTCCTCGGGAGTACCGTTGCCTTCCTGAATGCCGCGTACATACTGCGGGCCGAACGACTTGTACTGTCCGGCATAACGCATAGGGGGTACCTCGCCATGCACGAGATTCAGCGTGGTATAGTCAAGACCGTCCGAACTGAGGGATATTGCCAAAGGCCAGCGGAACTCTGACGGATTGTAGACCGTGGCATATGTGCCGTCACTGAGGCGCTGGCCCCATATCTTGGCATTGCTGTTGACAAATCCCTTGGCTCGGTTGACAGGCTCTGACCACGTGTTTCCACCATCTTTGCTGACCGAGGTCAGGGCATGTTTCCACAGTCCGGCTATATCTCCGTCAGGCAGTGTGTACCAGCAAAAAGCCTTGTAAGGCTTTTTAAGAGGGATAAGCGGGTCGTTACGGTCGGCTTCCTCGACCCATTGCATACGATACAGCGGATTTGCTATGATTTCCTCACATGCCTCGCGGAATCCCTTGTCACGGCTCTTCTTATAGTAAGGATAAAGGGTGTTCTTCTCGTTGAAGTCATGGTTGTAATAGATAAAGTAGATAGGCCCAAAAGAACCGTCAGGCATAATCTCGCGAACCACACGCCCTATTCCGTTGCCGTCGTTGGGATCATCCTTCGGATGGAGAGCCACGCCATAGTTGCCGATGGCGAGAAGACGCCCGGACTTGCTCACATAGAATCCCACACGCTGGTGCATGACGGCGCCCATATCCTTTGCCTCTCCGTCAACACCTTCTTTCCTGAATCCGTCAGGCACTGGATATACCGGGAACAACACCTCGGGAGCAGTCCAGTTGTAACCGTCGGCCGAGGTTTGGAGCAGTGTACGACCGCCACCGACATGCTCGTCAACAGGATTTGAAAGGTAGTGCATATAGAACTTGCCGTTCCAGTAGGCCATCATCGGCTGGTGGTTGTAAGTCCAGCCGTTCTCGTTGGGAAAATACAGGTCATAACGGCGGTTGGCACGCATGGTCTGTATATTGTGCACACCCACTGCGGGAGACAGACCTCCGTCATGACGGTTGGGATTGGAAAGTTTCGTACCTGAATAGTGTATAAGTCCGTCAGCCGCCCCCATATTGAAAGCCGTCACAACAGCGGCTGACAAGACTATTAGTTTCGGTAGTTTCATTTGCTATTCCTGTCGATAAGGTTGTCTATTACCGGGCGGGGCGCACGGAAGATTGTTCCGTGCTTGTGTCCGGCAGGGATTCTCACACTGTCAGTGACCTCTGTGAAGTTTTTGAAGTCACTCGTCTTATGAGCGCTGTATATACCCTTGCGATAGGTATCGTAATATATATAATATTCATCACCTACCTTTGCCACTGACGGCCCTTCGGTAAACTGTTCGGTAAAAGGTTCGGACGCAGCCGAGTAAGGCCCTTCGGCATTCTTGGCAAACGCAACCTTGATGTTACGGTTGGGACGTGTGTTGTCCTTGACAACCATAACATAATCTTCCGGGCCGCGCTTGACGAGAGTAGCATCAATGCAGCTGAATCCGGGTTCATAGAAGAGTCTGGGTTCAGAGAATGTCTCGAAGTCCTTTGTGGTGACACAATAGAGACGGTGGTTGTTTTTGGGATCCTCTATACCCACATCGAAACCGGCATCAACCACACATGATGCATAGACAATCATAAACTGGTCTTTCACATCGTCATAGAACAGCTCGGGTGCCCAGAGATTCTGTGTAGAGGCAATGGAATCCATTGCCGGTATCCTACGCTGGTCAGTCCAGTTGACAAGATCCTTTGAAGAGGCATAGCCGAAGCCTGTATCACCTTTCCAAGCGATAGTCCAGACAAGATGGTATGTGGAGTCAGGGCCTACCACGATGGAAGGGTCTCGCATTATGCTGTCTCCGATATGCGGGGCAAGCCACGTCCCCGGGATGCTGTCCCAGTGTATGCCGTCCTCACTGTAAAGGTAGCGAAGCCCCTCGTCAGCAGGTTCGTGGAACGAGGTGAACACATAGTAATCCTCAGGTTTTTCGGATTCGCTCCCTGACTTGCAGGAATAAAGCCCCGAGACAAGTGCAAGGGCCGCTATGGTTGTTGCAATAAATTTCATGGTCAGTAATTATTGGTTCTTTTATTTGGTTATTTTTTGTCAAGGTCAAGCACGACATGCTTGATTCGCTGGCGACGCCATGTGTAGATGGCATGGAGCTTGCCGTCTCTGCCCTGTATGATGCTCGGATAGGAATACTGGCTCACGGGGCTGTCCTCAACCGTAGCGACATTCTCCCAGTTTGCGCCATCATCGACAGAGACAGCCACACTGAGCGGCGTGCGCACTCCCTTGGGGGTTCCCTTTATGGTGGCGAAATCATTGAAAATAAGCACATGGCGTCCGTCTTTCATTGTGACGGCATCCGTGCCGGAGTTATTGTTTGGCAGGTCGGTAAGAGTGACAGGAGTCCAAGTATCGCCGTTATCCGAACTGAAAGCCGTGGCAATACGTGCGTTACGCGTGCGGCACATAATCTGTATACGTCCGTCCGAAAGGCGCAGTATGCTGGGCTGTATGGCATAGATAGGCTGGAGTTTCTCCTGATTGTTGGTCAGGAAGGCCGAGTCTGACGGGAGCGCGCCTGTCGAGCGCCATGTCTTTCCGTTGTCATCGCTCATCTCTATCCACGCACGCCAGCCGTTACCTTCACGGCTGCTCGGGCTGATAATACGTCCGTTGATATACTCGGGCTTGTTCTTGATGGGGCCGAGTATGCCTTCTGGAAGAGGTTCTCTCTGCGACCATGTCCTGCCGCCGTCAGATGACCGGGTCACCCAGCCTGTCCAGTCAGCCACCTTGGAACCTATCTTGAAGAAAAGCATTATCTCCTTCTGACCCGGAATCTGGAACAGGACAGGATTCCAGCATGCCTTACGGCGCGCATTGGAAACATCACCCTTGAAGTTCGGCCCAATAGGGCCGGCCGTGGCAGGGGTTGTCTCGGAATTGATGCCCGACAGGCCTGCAAGAGCTATTGTCGGGTCTGAAAGGTCAAAAACACCATCGGCAGCAATTACCGGGTCTGTCCATTCCTTAGCTCCTTTTGGCTTACGGCATACCCATATCACACAGTCGGGATTTCTTTCCTTGGTGCCTCCGAAGAAAGCGGCCACAAGGTCACCGTTTGGTTCTTCAAGGATAGTGGCGCCATGACATTCCGGGAAAGATGTATTCTCATACAGGAACTCGTCAGTCACGATGGCTCCACGATTCTCCCCGAGAGAGGGGGCCACATCCACACTGAATGTATACCTGCCGGAACCGACGCTCCAATAGGATTCACGCCCTTCCGCACGTAAGAATCTGGCACCAGACGCACGCACTGCCTTTCGGTCTGAGGTCGGGACACACACAGTGGCCGTAGTGTTGCACGGCACCTCGATGTCCCATTCTATGTGCATCGGAGTCTTTACCCATCGGCTTGAAAGAAGGCCGTAAGGTGTATTGAAAGTGGCATTCAGGCTGTCCAGCTGCTGTATGGAGAAATCAGGTTTGAGCAATATCTCCTTATAGCCCGGCTTGGCAGGATTGAATCCTGCAAGGTCTCGGTAATACCATGTAATGAGGTCTCCAAGCATCATCACATGGTTGCAGCTGTTCATACGCCAGCTCGCAGTGTCTCCGTTCCAAAGCTCCCATATAGTGGTGGCACCCTTATCAATCATATATCCATAGCTGGGATAAGACCTGTTGGAAGCGAGTATCGCAGCCACATCTCCGCGACCTATCCGACTCAGCTCACGGAAAAGCCAGTTGACACCGATCACTCCGCAACTTATGTGTCCCTTGTTGGTATTGATAATCGTGGAGACCAGATTGTCGGCCACTGCCTGACGATATTCCTCAGGCACCATGTCAAATGCAAGGGGAAGGATATTGGAAGTGGCCGTGTTGTTTCCGTAGAATATACTGTCAGGATAGAGTATATGAGGTTTGTCGGCAGGTGATGTACCGGGTTTTACGGTGAGGAACTTCTTGTTGAAAGCCTCCTTCACCTCATCCCCGTCACGCAGCCACTCTTCGGCCTCAGCATCAAGACCTTTAAGTCTTGCGAATCCGGCCATCATCCTCGACACCTTGTAGTAATATGCCGAAGCTATCAGGACTCCGTCTGTCTTGCGGGCCGGATCCTGACTGTGAATCATCTCCGGCTTCTCAGGGGGCACACACCAGTCTCCGAACTTGTCAGCCGTTATAAGTCCGTCACGGGTAAAGTTCTCACGGATATGGTTCATCCACTTCTTCATCGCGTCATAATTGCGCAATATCGGCTCTGGATTGCCGGTCTGCTCGTATATCATATCGCAAACGACCGGGAGTGTTGATGACCAGGTCATATCGGAAGTATAGTAATTATAATACGGGGGGCATATGTCAGGTATGCAGCCATCCTCACGCTGTGCCTCACGAATGTCATCCATCCACTTGGCATAGAACGTACCGTTGTCAAACATGAAGTTCTCACCCCATGTTCCCATAGCGTGGTCTCCCGTCCATGGCTGGCGCTCGTCACGCTGGGGACAATCAAGGGGGGCGCCTTTGTAGTTGCTCGCGATTCCCCACCATGCATTACGGTGAATGGCATTCATGACCGGGTTGGACGAGGCAAACGTGCCGTTATCACGCATATTGTCATATACAAACTCAGCCTCGATATCGCTGGGTTCAAGATTTTTCACGCCTGTAACCTCGACAAACTGGAAACCATGATAAGAGAATTTCGGACTCCAACGGCGTCCTTTCTCAGTCCCGTCGGCTATATAGCGGTCAGTGCTCTGGGCATGACGCAGGTTCTCGACATTGATGGCAGTGCTGTCTGGAGAGATACGCTCAGCATAACGGATGGTTACAGTGTCACCCTTTGCCACACCATTGACAGCGATTTTCACCCATCCGGCCATATTCTGACCGAAATCCACAAGAAATCTGTCTCCAAACTTCCTTATGGTCTTAGGCTTCAGTGTGCGCATCACCTTCATGTTGGGAGCCGTGTTACCACGCAGTGATCCGTAAGGCAGAGACACACGCTGGGCTTTCTCCCATCCAGAATCGTCATAACCGGGATTTGTCCAGTCTCCGAGATCGAAAGTAGCGTCATAGGTCTCTCCGTCATACTCGTTGTTGCTGCGTATGGGGCCTTTGGCCGTCAATGACCATTTCGTATCCGTATTTACACGCTGTTTAGTTCCGTCAGCATACTCTATTATAAGGTTCATCCGCACCTTCGGGTAGCCGAATGTAGGAATTTTGTATGGCTTGTAATTCTGGCGCATGGTGTAGAAACGACCGTTGCCGAGAGTGACACCCACGGCATTCGGAGCCCCTTCGCCTTTGAGAAGGTCAGTGACATCATACGAATTGTACAGCACCGTGCGACGATAGTCTGTCGGAGCCGGGGCAAGCACATCGTCACCGACCTTGCGTCCGTTGATATAAAGCTCATACATGCCGAGTCCTGATATATGGGCTGTGGCACGCTTGATTTTCTTTTTCTCCGTGCCGAACTCCTTGCGCAGATAACGCGAGCTCATGCGGCTGTGGGAATCTTCGACATCCCATTCAAAGGGAGCGTCCCAGCCTATCCACTGGCCGCCCCAGTGTCCTTCGCCTTTAAGCCCCATCCCCCACTCCGAGGGATCGCTCCATGCTGATTCCCCCTTGGTGGTGAATACCTTGACCTTCCAGTAACAGCGTGTATTGTCAGAAAGTCTGCCTCCACCGAAAGGCACCCATACCGACATGCCGGAACTGACTTTGCCGGAATCCCATATGTCACCCCTCCCCTCTGCAAGAAGTTCGGGGGAAGACGCGACAAGGACATGATAGGCGGTCTGCATCACATCCCGTTCGTCAGAAGTTATAATCCAGCTAAGACGTGGAGATGGGTTCTCCACGTTTAACGGACATTCGAGTCCCTCCGTTCTGAGAGACCCTACGCCGACTTTGGCCCCGGCTGTGAGTGCAGCCAGCGCCAAAGCCAACAATACGGTTATATTTCGCATGTTTTTAGAATCTTGTTAATAGCGGGTAGGAAGTTTGCTCCAAGTCTTACCTATATAGTCTTTTGAAGAATCCACGGCTATGAGCACACGGTCATTTCCGGCTCCGACAGGGCCGTCATAACGGAAGGGGGTAACCTTGCTGTCAAACTCTCCCGCATATTCAAGAGTGCCGTCCGTGACATCATACCACCACACGTTTTTCTTATTGCCCGAAATCTTGGTCAGGTCAATATCCATGGGACGGTTGGTATAGTTGTAGACAAGGATATAATCATTGCCACGGGTTGCGATAAGACGGTCATAGCGTTCGCCGTTCTGCCCGGCTATAACGCTCTGGTCAGGGATACGCTCAAAGAACGGGAATGAAAGCATCAGGTTTTTAAGATGTTTCATCTGATTGAATCCCGGATCCTTCATACCCTCATACCATGTCTTTTTAGCACCGTAACCACCGACATTGGCAGGTTTGAGCATCTGCATAATGGAATTGTGACCGTATGTATGACCGAAAGCCCCGGCAAAAACAGCCCAATAGGCATATCGGCGTACATCGGGAGCCTTCCACCAAGGCTGTGAGGGATCGTGAAGCCCCTGGGGAATTTCCTCATAGCTCGGCTCGGCATCAAAGATGGGTTTGCGGGGTTTCTTGGCAAGACCGGCCTCGACATAACGCCAGTTGTCCTCAGCCTTGGCGGCCTCGGCAGTATCATCACCGTCACCGCGCACCTGGTCATAACGACGATGTCCGCTCTGGAACATGTTGAAATCAAGCCACGGAGCATCATGATACCAATAGATAGACGATGTACGTCCGAAAGGATGGTAGCTCATCAGATGGTTCTTGTCTATCGATTTGATGGTAGTGGCCAGCTTGTTCCACTGGTCAGGATTGATATCACCCTTGACATCGCCACCCATCACCCATATAATGTTGGGCGAGTCCTTATAACGCTCTGCAAGGAACCGGCCATAGGCCTCTGCATCGTCAACACTCATCAGTCCGGCCTTTACCAGACCGCCCCATATGGTGACCATCGCGATGTATATGCCTTGGTTCTCGGCTTGTTTGATGATATAGTCCATATGATCCCAATAGCCATAGACACCCTTCTTGTCTATATTGGAGAAGTCCCAGCCGTCAGGATGGGAAAGCTGCCCGTAGAAGTTGATTGAAGGAACTCCGTTGAGGGTCTGTACCTGTACGACGTTGTAACCGGCTTCCCGGCAGCCGTTTAGGTAGTAATTAGCCTCGCTGCGGTCAAGGCGTTCAGGCAGGAGCCAGCCAGTCTCCCCCATCCAGAAGAAAGGAGTGCCGTTCTCATGTTGGAGATAGGTTACGTTGTCCGATACTTTAAGTTTGCCGTTGTCCCATGGCTTATAGACTTTCTTCACAGGATCCTGAGCCTGTACAGAGGTCAATATCCCCATAAGGATGAAGACCAGTAAGCTAAGTTTCTTCATGATATAATGTTGTTATGTTTTACTTTCCGATTAGTGTATAAGTTTTACCGGCCTTGGTCGGGAGGTCATAAAGATATGTCTTTTCCGGCTTCACAGGATTGAGCTTTGCCTCAGGCGATATTATAGGACTAAGCCCTTCGTGAGTGGCAAAGAACTTGTTGGTGTTCTCTCCCTTTGCGCTTTTTAGACCGGCTCCTTTGAGAGGGGTGAGCGAACGCAGACGGCATATGCCGCCGAGAGCAGACGTGATCTCGACCTTTTCAATGCGGCCTTTGCCCCATTTGATATCGATCTCGAAACCGCCACGGACGCGCAGTCCCTTGATCTCGCCGTCAGGCCATACCGACGGGAGGGCCGGGAGAAGGTAGATGAACCCGTCATGACTCTGCACAAGCATCTCGGCAATACCGGCTACGCAGCCGAAGTTGCCGTCTATCTGGAACGGCGGATGAGCGTCAAAAAGGTTGGGATAAGTACCACCCTTCTTCTTTTCATTCCTTACAAGGGTGAGCTGGTCAGTTATGAGTTTATAGGCATGGTCTCCGTCAAGAAGTCGCGCCCACAGGCAGACCTTCCATCCCATGCTCCATCCAGTGGACGGGTCTCCGCGATGAATCAGAGACGTGCGTGCCGCGTCAAACAGTTCAGGCGTGCGGAATGGTGAGATCTGGTTTGACGGGAAAAGACCGTAAAGATGCGACACATGGCGGTGTACGTCTTCCGGATCGTCCCAGTCGGCCATCCATTCTTGAAGTTGCCCCCAGCGTCCCACACGCATCGGCGACATCTCCCTCAAACGTCCCGACAATCTGGCTGCGAACTCTTTGTCAGTGTCAAGAATCTCTGAGGCGGTTATGATGTTCTGCCACAACTCTGTAATCAGCTGGTTATCCATTGTCACTCCGGCGGCTGTTGTCGACTTGTGACCGGCATGGGTATTTTCGGGAGAATTGCTTGGAACGACAACCAGACGTTTTTCTGTCGGCTCATATACCATGGTGGCATCAAAGAACTCCCCGGCACCTTTCATGATAGGATAAGCCTCGCGAAGGAACCCGATGTCGCCCGTATGGAGATAATGTTCCCACAGATGACGGCACAGCCATGCGCCTCCGCTCATCCACATACCCGAGGGTGCATTGTCAATGGCTCCTGTGACACGCCAGATGTCGGTATTGTGATGCAACACCCATCCCGGAGCACCATACATGATCTTGGCTGTCTCACTACCTGTCTCGCTCACCTCCTTGATGAGTCGGAACAACGGTTCGTTGAGCCATGACAGGTTGGTGACTTCGGAAGGCCAGTAGTTCATTTCAAGGTTTATGTTGCAGGTATATTTGCTGTCCCATGACGGAAAAAGCTTATCATTCCATATACCTTGCAGATTGGCCGGCTGTCCGCCCGGCTGGGAGGATGATATCAGAAGATAACGTCCAAATTTGTAGTAGGTTGAAACAAGATATGCGTCGTCCGTCTCCTTGAAACGTTCAATACGCAGATCGGTAGGGACATCGGCATATTTGTCTTCTCCCAGCCACAGGTCGGAAGTGCCTATCTGCTTCTGATAGAAATCCACATGCTCTCTTTTTGCCTCGCCATACGGACGTCTGACCGCCTTGGCAAGATATTCCTTCGAACGTGCCTCTTCATCTCCCTCTATATCCTTATAGCTGTTGAAGTTAGTGGCGATAGAGGTATAGATTACAGCCTCGTCGGCATTCTCTACCGTGATGACACCGTCTCTCGATGTCATATTACCCCCCTTGGGAACCACTGCGACACGTCCCTGAAACTCCACCTTGCCTTTCAGGCCTTCATGATTCGAACCTATGCCGCTGAGTGTTATGTCATCACCATCCGAGGCTATCATCACGTCAGGATGAGGCGATGTCAGAGCGGCATTGAAAGTCACGCTTCCCGGCTTGTCAGCCGTTATACGTGTTATGACAACCTGATCAGGAAAAGACGAAAAAGTCTCTCTCGTATAGTTGACCCCGTCTACACTATACCTGACTATCGTGCGGGCCGAATCAAGACTTAGCTCGCGATAATAATCCTCGTAGCGGCTATGGCCGGGGAAGTTGATGCGGAGATCACCAAACGACTGGTAAGGCATCCCCTGATTGGTAGCAGATTTAACATGGGCCGTGGCCATGTCCTGAGCCTCGCGATATTTACCCTCAAATACGAGCTGTCTGATTTTAGGAATCCACTCACGGGCATCCGGATTGGCGTTGTTGTTAGGACGTCCGGCCCACAGAGTCTCCTCATTCAGCTGGATCTGTTCGGCTGCCGGATTACCATAAACCATGGCTCCAAGCCTGCCGTTGCCAAGAGGAAGAGCCTCGGTCCAGACCTGGGCCGGCTTGTCATACCATAACTTGTGCTCACGCGCGGACATAGTTGTCGCCAACAATATGAGCACACCGATAAATAGTGATTTCAAGGACATTTTCATGGAAGATTTATTTGGCAAAACAAAGGTACGGAAATAATCCCATACGCACAAATTATAGCTAAAAATCCGCCCTTGATGATACTTTTCTGTCATCAAGGGCGGACGGAAAGACTGTTAATCGGTGTTAGTGATTACTCGGCGAGTTCGTTGGCATACACCTCTATCCATGCATATCCCTCAGGTGAGATTACGGCCGAATCTGAGGAATCGTTGGGATTGAGACCGTGTTTCTTCTCCCACTCGTCGGGTATACCGTCTCCGTCAGAGTCAACTCGTGGTGTGCCCTTGTATTCAGGCAGACCGCCCACCTGGGCCGGGTCGGTGATTATACCGTACTTATAGGAATCAGCCGGAAGACGACGCTTGACATACGGGCTTACCGCCTGCGCCTTATCAGCGTCAGGGGCATATATGGCCTTGCCTGTAAGAACGGTCTCTATGACACGCTTGTCAACGGCATCACGACGCGGGCGTGTGGCTCCGGCATTCTCCATCACATAGTTAAAGGCGGGATAGGCATCCATGATGGTAACCTCGGCCATAGGGAAAGGCTTGTCTGCTTTAAGTTCGGCTATACGGTCGGCAGGAACCGGGCCGTTGAAAATCTGCACACCTCCATCCCAGTTGTTCATAGTGACCTTCTCGTTGCCCCATACGATATTGCCGTCAACATAGGCCTTGCCGAATGTATTCTTATGGGCAGGATCACGACCGGCCTCCATCTTGACAATACGATAGCGGATGGGGGCATCAGGCTTGTTGGTCTCGGTGATAGGCCCGGGTTTGAAGTTGTTATTGATGATGTTGAGACGGCTTGTGTGGTCTCCGCCGTCAACCGAACGGTTCCACCAGTTGTAAGTCACGTTGTTGATGAAGTTGAAGTCCTCATCCATGCCTATGGAACAGTTGCGTGAGATATTAGAGGCAAAAAGATTTCGTGCGAAAGTGCTGTTATGTCCGCCTATTGTGGCACCGAAAGCATGGTTATAAAGATCAAGACCTTCGGAGAAGATACTGTTCTGTATGGTGATGTTGACCGTCGGAAGTTTCTCACCCTTTCCTGTCTCGTCGCGGTTATAGACATGGCGGTAGATAGACATATTCTCGTCCAGTCCCCATGATCCCGACACATGGTCAAGAATTATATTGCCCACCGCATTGCCACCGAGGGCATCGTCACGGAAAGCGACATCCATGGCACCTCGGCGGAAACGCATGTGACGGATGATGACATCATGAGTATCGATAAGGAAGGAGGCGCCGGTCACGCAGACACCGTCACCGGGTGCTGTCTGGCCGAGGATAGTGATATAAGGAGCACGGACGCTGATAGGGGAATCAAGCTTGATGACGCCCGAGACGTTGAACACTATTATACGCGCACCACCGGTCTCGCAGGCCTCTCGCAAAGTTCCCGGCCCATGGTCGGCGAGAGAGGTCACCACCAAGACCTTGCCGTCACGACCACCGGGAGTATAGGCACCCCCGCCCTCCGCTCCGGGAAACGCCTTAATGTCGGCACGTATTAGATCCTCGGGCTTAGAGGCCCACGGACGATAAGGACGGCCCTTCTCAGCCTCTTCCTTTTTGATGACAGGGAGGGCAGCTTCCCATGCGGCATCAGAAAGAGCATCCCATTCGGCAGACTGGGCAGCGGCTCTTACCTTTACCGAGTCTGGAATGACCGGATACTGTGCAGCCACACTCATGGATGAAAGTGCTGCAAGGGTAAATAACGTTACTTTTTTCATTTCAGGTATTAATTGGTTCTCTGTTCTTTATTTCTGTATTCCGAATTCCTGTTGCTGGACGTCTACTTCTTCAAGAATGCGGCGTTTTTCTTCGTCCGAGAGCGTGGTTCCTGTCTGACGGCCAGACTTGGCTGCCGATATCCCTACCCGTCTCTCATCCGTATACACAGCCTTGATTGCCGACGGCACACTCTCGATTACAAGTTCGGCAGGAGTGGGAGCATGGTTGCCCGGAGCTTCAACCGTTGCGGTAATCTTTATCTTCCCAGGAGTGCGTGTAGAACGGACAAGAACCGGGGCTGAACCCCATTCCACGGGACGCGGATTGGCATGAATGGAGGCATCACCTATTATTTCACCTTCTCCCTCGATGGTGAACACGATGTTTTCCTTGGCGAGACGGCGCACATTGCCATTGTCATCAGTGACCTCGGCTATTACCACGATGAAATCTGAGCCATCAGCTACGAGAGGTTTGCCGTTCCAGTCGGCACGTAATCTCAGCTTGGTGGAACGACGTGACGGCATCTTACGCTCGGCAGCCACCACCTTTCCATCGACAATGCCTTCGGCTACCATATTGACAGCCTTCCAGTTCTTATTGGTATAACTGTAATCACGGGCTTCCCAGAAATCCCATACATCCTTGAAGACCACGGGAGCTGAGGGAAGATGTTTGTCGGCATGAATCACAGGAAGAGTCCATGTGCGGGCACCGTCATACATGGAGAGACGCACAGAGTCACAGTTGCTGAATACCACTACATCCGGGTCAGAAAACTGTGTCATCTCATGCATTATGTATACCATCGGGCCAGACTCTGCCACGGGATGGTCGAGGTCATGGGCTGTCTGGCTACGGAACATATGGTAGGCATACTTGGGCTGTCGGAATGCATCATATATGCCTCCCCAGTAAGGGTCGGGGTGGTAACCTCGCTGGTGGTCGAACGGATGCCACTGCGCTCCGCCTATAAATTTGTCACCTGTATTGTAAAGGCCGTCCATCGTCTCAGCCAGAGAAAGAGCCTGTACCTTCATCGGTCGTTCACCCCAACTACGGGAGGCTCGGTTGTTGTTGTTATGTGCATACCAGTCGTCCACATTCTCGCCAAACTCGCGTGTGAAGATATTCTGGCGGGGGACATCAGCCTTTGCCTCATCCCCGGGCCATCCGTAGACAAGATCATAGTTTTCCTTGACACCGGCAGAATGCATATCCGCCGCTGCGATAGGACGTCCGGGATAGGGATACTCATCCTTTGTAATCTGCAATGCTTCAAGCGAGAAATTTTCTGGATAACGGGTTTCGTTCAAAATAGGTTCCCACATAAGCACCGAGGGATGGTTGCGGTCACGGCGGATAATCTGACGCGTATTGTCGTGCACAAGTTCGGCAAAGCGGGGATCCTTGTTCCAGTACTGCCAACCGGGAGTAGCGACAATAACAAACATGCCGAGTTCGTCACAGGCATCCATGAAGGACGGATCCTGAGGATAATGAGCCACACGGATGATACGGCATCCTGCATCACGTAGACGTTTTGCATCACGCCACTGCTGGGAATTGGGCACAGCGTTGCCTACATAGGCAAAATCCTGATGACGGTTGGCACCGATAAGTTTGCCGAACGGCTCTCCGTTTAGGATGAATCCCTTTTCACCGTCAAATTCAAACGAACGTATGCCCACACGGGTAGCCCCTCCGTCAACGGTCTTGCCTCCCTCCTTAACACGCGACTCAACACGGTATAACGAAGGTGAATCGGGACTCCATAATCTGGGTTCGGCCACATGTATCTTCTGCATGACCGTACCCGTCTTGCCGCCCCCGAGTTTCAGATTGCGAGACACCTTTCTTACGAGTTTTCCATCAGGACTTATAAGAGAGGTCTCAACTGTGACATTGCGGGACTTTGTGCCGGAATTTCTGACATCCGTATCAATAATGACATCCGCACCCTTGCTTGACACATTGTCAAAATGTACAAACACACCGCCGCCTGCTACCTTTTCGGCCTCGACCGCGTCAGTAATGGCCACAGGAGACTTGGCTATCATCCATACATCGCGGTAGATTCCGCCATGGTAAGCGAAGTCAAGTGAGTGCTGGGGCTTGCCCGGAGGGAAACTCTTGTCATCGCTGTTGTCAGCCATGACCGCGACCACACACTCGTCTCCCGGCTTCACACCGGCCTCCGTCAGCGAGATAGTTACAGGAAGATAACCGCCAAGATGAGATTTCACCTCTTGGCCGTTGACAAAGAACCTCTGCTTGCCCATCACTGCTTCAAAATGAAGCGAGACATCCTTTCCGTCCGTCTCCACAGGCATCTTGAAGTGCTTGCGATACCAAGCCACACCCTGATAATTGCGACCACCGCTTCCCTCGGCCGGAAGAAGTTCTACTGTATGCGGAGTGGAGACCACCTCCCAACCAGAGTCATCGAGACCAACCGACTGTCCTTGGGCCACATCTCCGAGATGATAACGCCATCCCGAATTGAAATCATAGACCTGGCGGCCTGAGTCAGCGAGCGGGAAGAAGCCGGCCACTGAGATCTCCTGCGGTGTAACATCCTCTCCGGCCGATACCGCAGCCGGAAGAAGCAGGAGTGAGAGAATTAGAAATAACTTATTCATTAAAGTGATTGGTTTAAGGCTTTGGGAAGAATAACGGATTTGCGACGGCTTTCGGGCGTCACCTTCAAATCAGTGAGCCTGCCATCTCTTAGTGAGGCTTCGACAACAGTACGCCCCGGTGCATGTAGACGGAAACTGATGTCTCGGTCAACAGGCCATGCGGGAAAAATATATATGGAGTCTCCGTCATCCCCGGCCTGTATCAGCATCTCTTGAAGCCCTATCATGGCAGCCCCCGCCCAGTTGTGATCGGGAGTCCAGTCAAAGCCCGGGCCGAGGAATGCGGGGAAACGATGTACTCCGGCAGTCCATTTCTCGGAATTCAGTCTGAAAGCCTCGTCTGAAAGACCGAGACAGGCAGCCCAGATATTATCTTGCTTCCACCCCTTTGTAGAACGGAACCTAAGCGCATCCGGGTCATGAAGATATGTGTTGAGAGCGGCATCAAACCCTATGGAGTCTCCGACAGTCACTCCGTGGAAACGCCAGGGGAAGACGGTATAGAGCTGCGGGGTCTCTATGTTGTTGACACGTTCCCATGTTTTTGCCGGTGCTACCATCGTGCGCCCCTCCAACGTGCGGAACGGTATATCAGGGATGCGTGAAAGAAGTGCGTCCCATTTTGAGACAGCCGTATCCCCGCAGGCCTTCATATACTTTATATAGTCATGGGTGACACGTCGGAGTCCGGCCACCGTAGATGATGCGTTATTGGTCATCTTGTATGTCTCGCAAGCCGACCCGGGAAAGAGTATCAGCCTCCCTTCCCCATCAAGTTTCTTGCTCCCCCTAAGCGAGGCAAGATACTTATAGTGCTCATCAAAGAAGATAAGAGACTGCTCTATCAACGGACGATATGATGATATGTCGGCCCCGTCATAGATAGCTGACTGGATGATCATCTCGCAAAATTCAAGCACCGTGTCCCAGCAATATTCAAGCCATGCGTTATATTCTACACCCGGGTCAAACCCGGCAGGACGTTTCGAGCCATATTCCATCATGTTAGGAAATGCAAAAAGCTCTGTCTGCTCAGTGAAACAGGCGCCGTCATGTCCCCAATAGGCGCGTGTGCGCTCCATGGCATTCGGAAGCATCCGCAGATAGAAGTCAAACTGAGGCTTCATCATATCGAAATCCCCGCTTTTAAGCATAGGCCAATAGACCAGCCGCTGGTTCTGTGCGGTCATGGTGCCTCCACCCCAGTTACGGAAGTCAGGAGTGAAGGGATTGTCGGGATTGACGTGCGAAGGATCGAACGTGAAAAGTCCGCCGTTGAACTTAGTCGGTTCCTTTCCATAGGCGTTACAGCCAAGCATATAGCGGAAAAGAGTGTAGTTACGGGCCATACTTGCGGCATCACGGTCTCCGTCCACGGGCACATCAACATAGCTGCGGTTCCAGAACTCACGCCACCACTGCCTCGACTCCTCTCGGTCACGCCTGAGACTGACCACGGAAGAAATCGAATCAAGAGTTTTTACAAACCCTGAGATGTCTGCCGTCTGCTCATTGTTCAGCACTATGCTGAAACTGTGTTTCTTTGACGGACGCATGGAGAAATTGTATGATTTATAATCTGTATCCCCATACTTACCATCGGTCACCCCTGCAAAAGACAAGTCTTTACCATACAGACGTCCCCCGGACGCAAGTCGTGAGAGCGGGTTCCACAATCGGCCTTTTATGGAGTCAAGCCCCTGTTTTCCGACTGTGATATCAAAAACGGTCTGGGCCGGATTATGATGAACGAACGTCACCCCATTATCCGACACGTCTATTGAATCAGCTGATGTATGAAGACTTTTGTTCCCTGACCATTTCCATGAACTCTGCCGCCCCTCGGCCTTGCGGTAAGGACGGTCTTTGTATCGCCAGCTCTCATAAGACACCACCGGGGCCACGGACTTCGGAGATTCAATCTCGACATGTATCACAGGTTTGTGCACATCGGCCCACAGGATGACTTTCGAACCATTGAGCCTTACGTCGCAATATCCTTCTCCAAGACGGAGTGTCTGGGAAAAAGGAGCCGCAGTGTCTCCCGGGACATGCACCCTCACACGACCCTGTTTCAAAAGTGTGTTGTTCTCGTCATAAGCCCCGCTACGTCCTATATAAAAGAGCAGGTCTCCGTCCTCGACCCACACATTCATACCCACGTCGCCTCCTCCTACCGGCATAGAGCCGGAGGAGTCCTCACTCATCCTGTCCCAGACATAGTCAGCCGGGACATAGGCATAAGCACCAAAAACGGCAAACAGGGCGACTATCGAAAGAATATGCTTCATAGATTATTTCTTGATAGGACGGCTGTCAGGCCAGTCATCCGAACGGAATGAAGATACAGGAAGACCGTCAGTGCTGAACAGGTCGCCTTCTGACGCATTCTCAAACGCATAACGCACAGCGACGGGCCGGGGCACCTTGTCGCTCTTGACCATCACCTTGCTACGCGAAATCCATGCCTTAGCCGGATGGAATACCCTGTCCTCTCCTGCCAGCTGGAACTGGGATGATTCAAAAGAGTGCTTGCCGGCAATCCATTCAGGGGCGCGGTCAAAACTTACAATCACGGTGTCACCCTTTACTTCCATTGACTTGTAGACAGGACTCTCACAACCTATGCCTTTCACACCATATGTCTTGCCGAGGGCGAGAAGGGCCAGACGTTCTCCCGGCGTCTTCTTGTCAGAGGGATGGATTCCCTTGTCCCAGCCTGCATCCATGAGGACAGCCATCCCAGTATTCGGGACAATGTGCTCAACACGCGCCTGGGCCTCACGGAGATATGCCGAATTGATAATCTCCTTTCCCGGCTCGGTGATTATGGAATAGTCATATGGGGCTATCTGGCAATAATAGAACGGGAAATCCCCCTGCCCCCAGAGGTTTCTCCAACCCTTGATCATCGTTGAGAACATGTCGGTATAGCTGTGTGCACGGTTCCAGTTGTCTTCACCCTGATACCATATCACACCACGCATAGAGAGACCGATAAGAGGATTGAGCATCCCTTTGAAAAGGACGCTCGGAGTGCGGTTTTTGGATTTTATCTCGCCTCCTGCCACAGGTATATTAACAGACGCTTCCGGGAATGCGGACAACATATCATCGCTCATCCATGCCTCGCATGCAGATCCGCCCCATGCTGTGACTATAAGCCCCACTGGGACATCAAGAAAATCCTCGATCCGACGACCGAAGAAATAGGCGGTGGCACTGAAATTCCTTACTACCTCCGGGGCGGCCTCCGACCATGACCCGGTCACATCGTCAACTGGTACAGTGGAGGAATTGCGCTTGACTGTGAAAAGGCGCAAATCCGGATTGCGGCTTTCCAGTATCGCGCTATTGGCTCCGTCGACCGGCTGGTTCTTGAAACCTTTCATAGGCATCTCCATATTGCTCTGCCCCGAACATAGCCATACCTCGCCCAACATCACGTTTGACAACGTCAGAGGTGTCCCGTCGCTTATGGTCATCGTATACGGCCCTCCGGCCACGGGGGTAGGTATCGAGATCTTCCATCGTCCGTCAGCGCCACACTTTGTCTGATATTTCTCGGTGTTCCATCCGGGAGTCACTGTAACCGTGGAGCCGGGTGTGGCCGTGCCCCACAGACGGGCATCGGTCTGCTGCTGGATGACCATGTTGTCCGAAAAGAAAGCGGGCATCTTTACCTCGGCCTCAGCCGAAAGACCGCATGAAAGGGCTGCGATGAGTCCTAAGCCCTTAAACATATAGTGATGATTAAATTTCATTTCAAGAATCATTTAGAAATTAATGTGAGGGTAGGCTCCACAATAAGTCCTGCCGGAATAAGAGTCTTGTCGGCACGGCGGTATCTGGCATTAGTCCATATGCCTTCGAACGGAGCTTTGCCTTGGTCAGCACCAAGAATAGCGTTGGCCCATGTATTGGTGACCTCTATAACAAGATTGTTTTTACCTTTTTTCAGCGCATCCGTGATATCGACCCTGTAAGGTGCCGTCCATACTATTCCGCATTCTTTGCCGTTCAGACGGACGGTAGCTACATCCCTTACTCCGTCAAGATTAAGGAACACGCGGGATCCTTTGCCAAATTTAGGGGCTTTGAAGGTTGTTGAATAGACTGCGGTACCTGAGTAGTACTTTATGGTTTCTCTTTCGGAAGAAGTCCAGTCAAAAAGACTGTCCGAAACAACTTCCTCCCCGGTGGTCATGAACCTCACGTTCCAGTCGGAAGGATTCAGAGCCATATCCTGTGACTTGGAGACAGGGGCTGTACCAGAAGTCTGGGTGACAGGGGTGCGAAACACAATAAAGACAGACTCTGCCGCGTCCATCGGCATCCGAACCTCTGTGCGGCCATTGACACGCTTCCAGTCAAGAGTCTTGTCAACAGATCCATCCATGGGATTCCACAATTCGGGAAGACGTCCGTCAATGCGGAATGACGCGTTAATCACTCTCGGCGTCTCCTCCTGATTGGAGATGAAATAGATATCCACATCATCCTTATCAGACCTGCGGTGGTTCCAGGCTATGTTTTCCGGCACGATAAGGTCTCGTTCGAGTCCGTATGAAGAAAAATCATCGGCGATATATGGAACGGCAGGAACGACCACTCCGGCATTTGAAAGTTCAGCAACCTTTTCCTTTACCTCGTCACTCAAAGTAGGATCGGGCATCATGGGATGGGCAAGCGGCATGACGAGTGCCTTATAGGAGGCTCCTCCTGGAAGAACCATACGCCCGTTATCGGCCTTTGCAAGACGCAGGAGAGCGTCCTTGTTCATGGAATCATAATTGTATCCGCGCAGAGGGTTGACCCATTTTTCGGGATCGGCCATATTCGCTGAATGATTGACTCCGACGGGCATCGTTCTCAGAGGCTGTCCCTCATTGGCAAGCCTGACGCGCTCTGACTCTACCCTGTCCTTACCGAATATACCCGGCAACGAGGGTACGAGCCTGTCAGGCAGAATGGCACGACGAGGTAGTTCCTCTCCTGTGAATACCGCGATGTCGACAACCGGCGTCCCGTATTGCAGCAACACCTGACATCTCCTCATATAGTCCGTAAGGCCCTTGCCTCCGTCATGCCACCATGTATTGTCACGCTGGAAGAAGAGGCCGATTCCGTCCAAGGTCATGCCGGGCTTTCTGTCAAGCCACGGATTGTGGGCATTGACATGATAAAACATCCTGTTGATGCCGAGTGCATAGTTACGGTCAAGCAATGTTTTAAGCATGGCAGGAGTCTCGTCCCATGTTCCACGTACCTCTGTGAATCCTTCGGCCTGTATGATATTTTTACCATATACGTGCGCACCATGTATCGCATCAAGCATGTCATTGAGCTTGTCATGGGTGGGGCTGCGAAGCCAAAATTCACCCATAGGATAGTCTGCCTTCTGATAATGCATCATGCCGTCACTCACCATCGTAGGCGAGACACACTCGGCTGAAATCTCACACCCATACTCATGGGCCTTGTCTGCGAGAACGGTATAAAATATATCCACCACGAGTTCGGCCATAGTCTGACGGACATCGCGGAGCACCTTTTCAGACGTGGATACATCATCCACAGGTATGCCGGCAAGAAGGGGCAGATAGGGCATAAGATTATATCCGCGCCGACGTTCGAACTCAGCCGCGAAATTCTCGCTCCAATTCTGACTGCCGCATTCCCAGCTGTCAACGTGCATGAATTTAAGCACTCTGCGTGCAAGTTCCGGATCCACTTCCCGGAATACACGACCAAACCAGTTGTCAAACTGCTTTGTGACAGCCTTCTTGCTGAACTTGTCACATTCAAGGCCCTTGCCGGCTCCGCCCGTGGCGTTCACATGACCGTTGGGGGTATGGCCGAAACGCAGCACACGCCACTTTCCGGCAGGAAGGTCAGCGGTCAGACGGCCGTTTTTGAAGCCAGACGTAAGATCTATAATCTCATCACGCTTGACACACATTTCAGGCGAGACCTCTTCTGCCGCCGTAGGAGAGGCCACACGCCACACCCTTCCGGCCTTACCTTCCCAGTGATTGATCTTAGGCTCACTGCTGAGTATTATATCGTTGACTTTCAGATTAGGCTTCCATTTGGCGGCATCAAGATCCTCGCTGCCAGGCTCGCTACCTACGGGAGTCCAGTAGAAACGGAAATATCGCGCCGTAGTTTCCGGGAGGGAGTGGGTGTTGTTCTCATCCCAGTTCTGCCAGCCGTGACGGGCCGGGACAAGCTGTTTTACCTCACGAAAGTCAGTACCGTTGTCTCCGGCCATCACCCTTAGTCGGTTGGCCTGATAACTGTTGCCTTTGAGCACGACCTCGACACTTCTCACCGTAACAGGTGCAGCATACTCATACTGTACCCAGCAAGGGACAGACGAGCGGATCACCCCTGCCTTATCAATGCTTACTCCCTTTCCGGCCGGAACATTGTCATCAACGTTTCCACAGGTGATCTTTACAGGCTTTCCTACCGGCTCACCCTTGACAGGGACTGCATAAACCGCAATATCCTTGTAAAAACCTGCATTTTGCTCAGGTACAGGCAGGAGCATATCCCTGAACTTGCCCCCGCCTATCACCGTATCCGAGATTACAACCTTCTGCATGGCCTCCTCGGGGGTTATCCACGGGCCTCCGGCCAAGGCGAAACCATCGCATATATGCATACCGAGCTGTAATCCCAGACTATCGGCAATCTCCATGCTGCGCCCGACAAGACGCCACCATTTAGGTGAAAGCTGAGGAGCCTTTCCTTCAAACTCAGGTGCCATTTCAACGGACTTGATGGGCATGAGATAAGTGCCTCCAAGACCAACGTTCTTCATCGCTTCGAGATCGGCCTTGATACCCTCCTCTGTCACGGCGCCAAACATCCAGTACCAGAATGACCATGGACGGGCTGCATATGAAGGATCGGCAAACGCCTGCTCGAGTGTCGGCGATGCCGACACTCCGAGAGACATTGCCACCAATACTGATGATATTATCTTATTTCGTAGAGACATATCCTATTATTCAAATTTAAGACCTATCCGGCCGCTGTATTGTCCGGCTGCCCATTTGGGTTGTGAAGAAGGCCCTGCAAGGTCGGTAGTGTTGACCTTGTTGCGGACAGGGGGGATGACCTCCATTACAGAGATTCCCGTCTTAGGAAGGGTGTAGAGAATGTGGTCACGTCCGTCACGCGGCTCATAGACACCGATATATTTCCCGGGATTCTCATTGAGAATGCTGATTGTACCGTCCTGTGTGCGGATATCCATCCAGTCCACATTGGCAAAATAGCCCTTGAATTCGGGATAATCAAAGCTCTCGGCAGGAATAGGATCGTTGTAATCGTTCTCCCAGACTCCGTACTGAGGCCCGTGGAGACGGTTCTGCCATACACGGTAAGGGCCGTCGCCAACCCATCGTTTACTGAGCACCTTTTCCTCCGGGAAGTCGAATTTGACACCCATCAGGTCAATGACACCGTTGAAATTATAGTCGAAATCAAGTGTGGAACTACCATCAGGAGCGATTGTCCACACAGCACGGTCAAGATTGCCGAGAGTGTAGTCGGCTGTCACCACGAGGTTGTTTCCATCCTCCTTGACTGTGAGTCCTTTGAACTTGCCGGCATCATCAAACTCCGTATACTGTGTCTTTTTCTTTTCGGCCTCTTTGTCGTCATGGTTATAAAAACCATCCATCGAACGGTCTGAACGCTTGGCCACTATCACACGCGGGCCGTCAGTCAGGGCTATCCTGCGCCCGTTGACGTCAACACCTTTGAGCATTCCGTCCTTTTTGGAAAAATGATATACACGTCCATTAGCCGTGACAGCGATTTCATCGGCGCTTTCCTTATATGAAGGACGGGCACCGGCTATATTTACCATGGCTGCCTTTTTACCTTCAACCTTGTGAGACCAGGTAAACAGATCTTCCCCATGGTTGTCTGTGACAGTGAGTTCAAGCGCATCGGCATTGTCTTTAATAGTCGGGATAACGATCTTTCCTGCCTCACGCGCCGGAATGTTGCCGAACTTCACCTTTCCCTCGGCCACGACCTTGGCATCACCCTTTGTACCGAATGCCGGCATTGCAAGCTGCCGCCATTTAAGAGTGCAACCGTCAAGATTGGTAAAATCATAGCGGTTTTCCACATCAAGGGTTCCATCAAAGTCCTTAGAGATGGCGGTATTCATAATCTGTATGGGACACCACACTTCCTTGACAGTCCAATAACTGCCCTCCTTCTCATGATGAGGCCCAACGATTCCGTCGGCACCATAATTGCCACAATTGTCAATAAACCCGTCCATGTCCACACGCTTCACCCCTTCGTCGGCAAGAACCCAAAGGAAGCCTCCGGCACAACGCGGATGCTTGCGCATCATTTCCCAGTAGTCATACAGACCGGCACCGTGGCCGCCGTCATAGAGTCCGTGGAGGAACTCCGTGGGCATAAAGATTTCAGGAAGGCGCATATAATTCTGGCTCTCGCCATACGAACGATAATGCATGGTCTCGAAACCGCCATAGTTGCCCTGCGGATGCAGAACCGGGCGTTTTTGGAGGTCATATTTGTGGAACTCCCCGTTCAGCTCGTCGTTCCAGCCCTTCTCGTTGCCGTTGCTCCACCAGATAATCGAAGGATGGTTGAGATCACGTTCCACCATCTCTTTTACAAGTTTCTGGCCGTTGATGGTCTCATGCTTGCCATGCCAGCCGGTAAGCTCGTCCATCACATAGAGACCCAGTGAGTCACATATTTCAAAGAATTCTGGATCGGCAGGATAGTGTGACAGTCGCACGGCGTTCATATTCATCGACTTGATGAGCTTCACATCTTCGAGGTTCTTGGCCCAGCTGAGAGTACGCCCGGACTCGGGACGGAAGCTATGCCTATTGACACCACGGATATTGACCTTATTGCCATTGATATAAAGACCGTCACTCTCTCGCACCTCTATCGTACGGAAACCAAACTTCTTGTTCTCCTTATGAAGCACCTTCCCTGAGGCATCCGAAAGAGTGAATTCGGCTCTATAAAGCTCAGGGGTCTCAGCCGTCCATGTAGCCGGGTTTCCGACCTTCATGTCAATATATCCCTCTCCCGCACCTTTACGTATGGGGGTTACGGACTCCCCTACCTTTTTACCGTTCTTATCATATATAGCCGTGGTTATCTTGCCGCCATCTACCGGCATACTAAGTGTGGCCACAGCCTTGAACGTACCGTCATGCTTTGCATCAAGCGCTATGTGGCGCATATTGAGTGCCGGACGAGCCTGCATGAATACCGGGCGGAAAATACCGCCGAAGTTCCAATAGTCCGCACGGCGTTCAGCCAGATTCACACCGGCGTTCTCACTCTCCTTGGCCACGGTCACCTGGATACGGTTTTTCTTCTTCGGGCCAAAAAACACGCGGTCACTCACGTCATAAATAAAGCGATAAAAACCACCTTGGTGTTTCGAACCGGCCTTTCGTCCGTTGATTTCAACATAAGTATCAGTCATGGAGCCGTCAAATACCAGTTCTATCTGTTTGCCGCGCCATGACTCGGGAAGTTCGAACTCATACTTGTATGTGCCCTTCTCATCGGCCACTCCTTCGGGAAATGCCTTACCGTAGAATTTCATGCCATACTGGTATGTTCCGAATCCTTGAAGTTCCCAGCAAGACGGGACTCCGATTTTAGACCATTTGCCGGAATTATTGCCATCCGAGACCATGAAGTCCCATTCCACCATGTCGTCACATCCTGTGCCCGACAGATACTGCCTTTCCGTCACTACCGACTGGGCCATCATGGACAGCCCCATAAAAGCGGAGAGAATGGTTGTCACTGATTTTTTCATTATGTATATAGATTTAATATTTTTCATTTTACCTGTGAGAATCTCACATGCAGACGCTGGATGCCTGACGGTATAGAGTATTTTTTCAATACACCCGGCCCGCAGCTGCTATTGCCGAGTCCGAGGACTGCGGCATCAAGATTGAGATATACCATACCGCTATCTTCAAGGTCACAGTCGTGGGTACGGGCCGCGATTTCGGCAACCGAATACGGAAGAGCCGAAGCAGAGAACGTATCGTCAACAGCCGATACCCTGACTCCTCTGCCTTTCTTGTCCACAAGCGATAGCTCGGCCACTTTCTCATGATTGCCCGAATCCTGCGGACGGGGGAAGTGGGTATACTGTCCGCTGACCGGCCCGCTCCACCTCCCTATGGAAGCCGCCTCGCAACGGTCAGGATAGGTCTCCATAGGCCCATACCCAAACCATTTGAATATATCATATTTTCTTTCAGCCACAAACGTGCTGCCAAGACGCGGAAGTTCCGGGAGATTGCCTTCCCTTGTATAGGTCTGGTCAAAGTCTATGATTCCGTCTCCGTAGACGGTATAGACACTATTGACCTTGATAAGCCCTTCGGCATAACGGTAGTCTTGCCGGGACGAGACCTCGACCCTGCCAGGAGCAAGCACTTTATAATCAAATGACACGAGTCTGATTTCAGGAGAATCTATACGATTTTTGCTCCAATCCTTCGCAAGCCAGTTACCAAAGCTACGGTCATTGTCAGTGGGGGCACGGAATGCCTGGAAATAAGAACCTGAGAACACACGGTTTCCGCCATATGACAGATTGTCAAGATTACCAGTCTCACGGTTCCATGACACAGACATATCAGAAGCAGTGAGCGTCAATAAGGCCCCCTTTTCAACAACTCCGACCTTCCCGGAAGCCTTAGGTTCAGTCCTTACATCAGATAACATATTATTGTCAAGGACAAGCTGGCGTCTGACGATCTCATGACCGGCATCAGCCCAGAGAGCACCATCTTTAAGACTTACAGACACATCAAGACGCAGATCCTTTCCTGCGGGAAGTTTTTTCAATGTGATGACAGCCGTGCCGCTCTCTCCCGGCCCTATATCAGGCAAGACAGCCTCCACCGGCCGGCCGGCAACGCCGGAGACAACCGGGACACAAATGCATTTGTAGATGGAGAAGTCTGTATGATGATTTCGGTTTACAAACTCTAAAACTACTCTTCCCGTAAGAGGGTCATATGATTTAAGTGACACCGCCACAGGCGAATATACCGTCTTGACCTCGTCATATTTAGGATTAAGCGACCTATCGGCAAAAACCACACCGTTCATACAGAACGCTTTAAGGTTGGGTTTGTCGCCAAAGTCGCCACCATAGCTTACCTGTGTCTTTCCATCAGGACGCTTCATGTCGATACCTTGATCCACCCAGTCCCATATGAAGCCTCCGGCCATACGCGGATGGCTGTATATCTCATCCCAATATTCGCGGAAATTACCCATGGCGTTGCCCATAGCATGGGCATACTCGCTTGTTATTACAGGCCTGTTGTCATTTTCACGCTGAGCTATTGACAGAAGGCGCTCCCAACGGGCATTTTCGGCGCGTTCCTCATCAGCACCATCCTTGATGCCGGGATTGAGATACTCATCCTGTGTGCGCGTATAGAAACGGCTTATGAAGTCAACGGTAGCCGGGTCTGGTTCACCGTCAATCCCCTGGGCACCCTCATAATGGACTGGACGCGTAGGGTCAAAGTCATGGAGCCACGCGGATATCGCTGCAAAATTAGGGCCATAGCCGCTTTCGTTACCCATGCTCCATACCACCACGCAAGGATGGTTCTTGTCCCTCTCGGCCATCCTGACCGCCCTGTCAAGGAAAGCCGCATTCCAGTCGGGAGTGCTCGCGAGAGTGCCACGAAGACCGTGTTCCTCTATATTTGCCTCGTCCATGACATAAAGTCCCAGCGAGTCACAAAGCTCATACCAGCGCGGATGGTTGGGATAATGGCTTGTACGGACGGCATTGATATTGGCCCGCTTCATCAGAAGGATATCCTGAATCATACGCCCGTCAGTCATCACTCGCGCCGTCTTCGGATCATGTTCATGACGGTTGACTCCGCGAAAACGGATAGGCATCCCGTTGACAAGCACCCACCCGTCCTTAATCTCGACACTTCGGAAACCGATCTTTGTCGCAACGCGCTCTATCACGTTCCCGTCAGCATCACACAACTCTAAATCAAGATTATAAAGTTCCGGGGTCTCGGCAGTCCAACGACGCGGATTTCTCACAAGCGTGGAGATTCGGCCGAGTCTGCGCGGCCCGCGCTGTGGATACCATTTGTTCATCACTGCCGCCTTGTGGTCAAGGTCGAGAATATCGTTTATCACCACGGCGGTATCCCATATCTGGTGCAGACCGTCCTTCAACGCTACACGGAGCCTGTAATCAGTGCCCCGTTCCCCGTTATATACCGAGAACTGCGGGTCAACCTGTAAAACGAAGTCCCTGTACGCGGCATCCGGGAGGGTTCTCACCGCAAAGTCACGCATACGGACGTCAGGCGTATGGAAGAGGGTGACATCTCGCTGTATCCCTCCGAAACGCCAGTAATCCTGATCTTCAAGATAAGAGCCGTCACAATATTTATAGACCTCTACGGCAATCTCATTGATACCCTTTTTAAGATAGGGTGTAATATTGAATTCCGATACCTCCGTACTGCCTTGTGTGTAACCGGCCCTTTCGCCGTTGATCCACACATAAAGGGCGCTCATGGCTCCGTCAAAACGAATAAAGGTCTGCCCCTCCCCTATCCATGATTCGGGGACAGTGAAGTCACGGCGATACTGCCCGGTGGGATTACGCTCCACAAAAGCGGTATAGCTCTCCTTCGGAGTATCAGTAACATAAGGGGGATTTATTTTAAACGTATACCCGGCAGAGGCATAGATGGGTGTACCGTAACCGTTGACCTCCCAAACGCCCGGTACATTGAACGTGGCCCATGAGGAGTCATCGAAACCGGGTTTCTCAAATCCGTCCACCCTTCCCTCAGGCGTGGGTGACCAATGGAACTTCCACTCTCCGTCGAGCGACAAGGAGCGGTCGCCACGGACGGTGCCGAACGGTATAAAGGCGGCTCGTGCCGGTTCGCGGTCTATCTGTAATATATGATGGTTCTCCCAGTCACGGGCCGGACGACGGGATGCGCCGGCCAATGTCGATGAAAGGAGTATCGCCGCTATAAATATCTGTATCTTCATGTGTGATGACAGGCTTACTGAATTTCAAGTGCGTCAAAAGCCACTCCGGCAAGATCCGGCGCAGTGATAACGACCTTATATGTTCCGGCATTTATATATCCGCCGGTCGTGGTGCTCAACATGCGCCATTTCTCGGGAGTGTCCGGGAGGTTGATAGTGTCATCTTTAAGCACTGCACCGTTAGGGGCAATAAGCTTGAAATTGACAGGCACTGATTTCTTGTTGGTATTCATAAACTTGAAACGAAGGGCATATACCTGGGCGAGGCCTGTGGAAATAGTCCATTCCACACTACCTTTGCCTTCAAAGAATACGCCGGTCTGCTTCTTAAACTCTTTGACTCGGTATCGGCCGGAAAGTTTAGCGTCCTCTGCCTGATAATTTACAGCTTCTCGCGCATTTTCATCCTTCGGAAGCATATCGGGTGACATTTTCACTATTACGTCCTTGTCGGCAGCCGCCCAGTCCATGGTCGAAGCCCTCCGAACCGGCACCTTGGCAGAACTGTCAGCCGTAGCGATGGCGATTGCGGAAATCACAGCCTGCCCGGCTTTCACTTCGGGGAAATCGATGGTGATAAAGCCATCTTCCGACTTGCAGTCTATAACCTTCTTCAACAGACGGTCATGTCCAGCCTCGGCCCAAATGTCAAGATCGTCAATAACTGTCTTTCCGTTCACGGCGACATCAAAGATTCGCAGCCCTTCGCAGTCAGTACCCTCACCGCCCCCTGTGCCGTGCCATGGCTCGATGAAGTAAAGCTCCACCCTGTAATCACCCGGCGCGGGCACGGGCAGGCTATAGGCAAGTCTGTGCCGTCCGAAACGGAATGTGCGGGCGATAGCCCAGTCATTGGTTCCGGCTATCGGGTCAAAAGTCACCCGCTGGCTGGCCTGATAGGGGGAAAGGCCTTCGAAATCCTGCGCCCAAGAACGTGAGACAGAGGTGTCATCACCCTGCCATATATTGCCGAACTCATCCTCATACCTGTCACCACCGCAATTGATGCGATAGAGGTAATTATATGCATCATCACCCTTGAACGCTGTGGAACCGGGAGACATAAGAGCATCAAAACCCGGCGCACGATCAAGATTATCCAGAACTATAAGATCCTCGGCCACCTTCTCTCCGTTGCTGTAACCCTCGGCACGAAGGACATTGAACCTTACAGGGGCATTCTCCCACTCGAAATGTGTGCCCTTCCCTCCCTTCTCACGCGCTCCGAGGAAATTACTTCCGTCCGCAGCATTAAACAGCAAGACAGAATCACAGTTACTGTAAATCCTCACGGTAGCCTCGCGGGGGCCGTCAAATCGGTTAGGCCATGTGTGGGAAGCAATATAGACAAACGGATCTTTCTCAGCCGAAGTATAGTTTCCCTTATACATATAATAGACATCAAGAGGCTCTTCCCATGGAGACACCAAGCCCTTATAGTTGAAAGGCCCTACCTTGTCAATCTTTCTGTAAGCCTCGTCCGGCTGGCGTCGACCCGGGTTGTCATGGCTGCTGAATATCCATTGGTAGTGGCCGCATACGCTGTCGGCAGCTTCCTCGGCCAGACGAATCTTTGTCTCCATGAGGTCACACATTCTTTCCTCGCTCCAAGGCGCGGATGCATCAAACGGAGCCGGCTCTGTGTGGAATCCGAGAGAGCGCCATGCGCCATACTCCCCGTTAAGAAGCTGGTTTGGACGTGAAAGTTCACTATCATACTTGTAGACATCTCCGCCATAGGTACCGCTCCAATTCTGAATCACATTCCAGTCGGTACCTTCCCCGCCGTTGCAGGTGGTGACAACCCTCATGTCTCGGGCCATAGGATCCATCTCCCGGATAATTTCCACACACTCCGCCGCAAAATCACGCGGAAGCGTGCTCTCGTTTTGAAGCCCCCACATAACTACCGAGGGGGAGTTGCGACGCTCCTTCACCCATTGGCGCAGAAGGTTCTTGAAATTCTCACGGAATTCAGGGGTGTCATACCAGATATGGGCTGAAAACTGTGGCCAGAAAAGTATTCCGTTCTTGTCCCAGTATTCCTGATAACGAAGATTATGCGGCTGATGTGCGTCACGCACGGAGTTGAACCCGGCGTTCTTTATCATTTTCACGCGTGCCTCCACCTGCTCATCGCTGAACGCATGTGAAGCTCCAAACTGATGTTCGTATTCACACACGCCGTTGATAAACACAGGCTTGCCATTGAGATAGAAACGTCCGTCTCCATCCCCGCGTTTCACAGGCCATGAGAAAGTGCGTATACCATAAGGCGTGGTCACCTCCTCGGTGGTCTTTCCACCACGCTTTATCATAGTGGAAAGTCTGTACAGGTAAGGATTCTCCGTGTCCCAGAGATTGGGATTCTCTATCGGCGAGGACTGGGCTATGATCTTAGTCTCACCGGGATTGAGTGTCACACTCTCCGAGAGACGGAAGACCTGCCTGCCGTCAGCATCGGCAAACTTGTTTACGAGGTCAAACCGCGCAACCTGCGAGGAGTAATTTTTCAACTCGGTATCGATAAAGACAGAGTCGGTTTTAGAATTGTTCCATACATGCACTCCGAATGGTTCTATCCTCACCTCGTCAGTCACTTCAAGAGTGACGGGACGGAATATACCGAACGGCTGCGAACCCTCGCTGAATCCCCATTCGGAAGAACATCCGCCACAGACCCATGGCATATCCGTAATCATGGCCGGATGTGACGCGGTAACACGAAGAGTGTTCTCACCGTCAAATCTGAGAAAATCAGTGACATCGAACGTCATCGATAGACGGCCGGAGGGATGACGGCCAAGGTCATGGCCGTTGATATTTATGGTGGCGTAAGAACCCACCCCCTCAAAATTGATAAAATAACGCTTGCCCTGTTGTCTGGCCGGCATTGAAAATGTCTTCACATACTCGGCATCTCCGTGGAGGTTGCCATGTGTAAGCTGTCGATAGCCATAGTAGTCGTCCCAGTTGTGTGGAAGATTGACTGTCAGCACTTCGTTCTTCTTGTCTGACCGCCATGTCTGCCACCCTTTGTCAAGCCCGATGACCATACGGCGCCCTTTGGCCGGACGCTCCGGGAAACGCACTGACGAACGCCCCATGGGCTTGCTTGTGGCGACAGCTATACCACGCTGGTCGGCATTATTGACAGCACAATAGAAATGATAGACAACGCCGTCATGCTTCACAAGATAACTCTTATGGGCAAAAAGCTCGTCATATTGCTTGGTCGGAAAAATAAGGTCATCACCCTCCCAGTCATCCCATGTCACCATGTCATAACTGCACGCAAATGTGTTGAATGCCTTATAAGGACGTGAGGGATTGAAGGCAGAGAAGTAAAACATCACATATACATCACCCATCTTCTGTATCTGTGCATCACCTGTGATCGTACCCTGCGCCTCGTGAGTGAACACAGGATTTCCCTCATACCTGCGCCACTTCTTCATATCCTTCGAAAGGGCTATGCCTATGCGTTCACCCTTTACACCTGTCTCGGGGTTGATACCTCCGGCATTGTAGTACATCACGAAAGGCGCACCAAGAGTCTTGGCATCATCCTTATAAACCGTGCTCTTGTACTGAGTTAGTGATTCCCACCATTGCACATCCTTGTCCTTTATGGAAAGAACCGGGTGGTCGAGGGTCTGCCACTCATGAGCTGTCCCCGGATTGCCCTTAGTCCATGCAAGACCCACGTAAAGTGGCGCGTTTACAGCCTCGTAGCCGGTACCCTCACCACCTATATAGGTCATGTAACAGTTTCCCTTATATCTGTTTATGGCATAACTTCCGCCCCACTCCATGTCTATCAGACCCGGGAATCCGCCACGCTGGTTACGATCCCATCCTTTGTCCGTATATGAAAGAATGCGGCCGAGAGTAGTCCATTCCAGAAGATTGTCGCTCTGGGCTATCCATGTTTCATATCCACGACCGTCCTGACCTGTACGCCCGTTATATACAACGTATGTCATATACCATTTGTCACCTTCACGGAATATCGTGGGACAGTCAATCTTATGGTTGTTGTCAGTCGGAGCCATTACGAGACCATATTTATACGGAGTGCGTGATTCCTTATAGACTTCGGCCATGCGTTCCTGACTGACATGACGCTGCGCACTGACACCGATCAGCGCGCAAGCCGCAAGAGTGAATGATAAGAACAGTCGTTTCATGATATGATATATGTGATTAATGGACATGGCCCGGGCCTGTATCCGGGCCATGTCCGTCAGAGATGTTTAATAGAAAAGCCAGTCCATGGCCTCGTCAGCACCGGCAAGAGCCGCGTTACGGGGCTTGATATCATCAGATGTGAAACCAAGCACGAGGGTATAGCCCTTGGGAAGGAGAAGTGAATGGCTTCCCGCATCAAAGCTATAAGAATGGATGTTGGCAAGAGGCATCTTTGAAAGATGGATAGCGTTGGTAAGCACCGGCTCAGCCTGGCCGTATTCGTTGGCCGTGGCATCTGTTTCAAGCTTCGGAGCCTTGGCATAGCGTTTTTGGTCATCCTTGAAATAACCGACAAGCAGCCTGACAGGTTTCTTGCAGGAAAACTCAATCTTGGTACCGTCCTTGCGCTGGTCGTCACCATTGACACGGAACGCCGTCAGACCTTCCAGCTCGGGAGCAAGACCCTCAATCTTTGCCTCAGGCATATTTTCAAGGAGAGAAGCTCCCCCGGTGAGTTTGACTCTTTTCAGAGGGCCGCTCACAGTCACGTCGGCGTCTTTGAGCGCCACGATCGTTTCAGCCTCAGCCTTAATCTTGCCGGCCTCCTTATCTTTCAACATGGCGATGTTGTTTCGGAAGTTGTCTAACTCGGTCTTGTAATGCTCATAAAGCTCGGCCCAAGTCTTGTTTTTCCCTCCGTCGCCTGCGATAGGCACTCGGCGCATATTGGTCTGCATACTGTTGGCATACAGATATGAGCCTTTTGTAAGATCAACAAGCTGACGGTAGTAATCAAGACTTTCCTCCAAAAGGGGTACAGCGGCATCAAGATACTTCATATCTTTCGTCCACTGATAACTGAGCACCTCACGGGCAGCCTTTACCTTGCGGTCAAAGAAATAGGCAAAAAGACGGTAGCAGTGTATGTCGTTGCTCAGACGGGCAAACTCGTCATTATTGGCGTTGACCTTGCCTCCAAGCCTCTCAATGGCAGCGACAGCCTTGTCGCCATGGGCCACGCACTGGGCCGTTATGTCAAGCGGAAGCTCTCCGACATGGGGTTGTCCTTTGTGTTCCTTCTCGACAAACTCGATAAGCTTTTCCCCTTCCGGGCCGCAGCTCTCATAAAAGCCGGGATAGATGGTATATTTATAAGGATTGACAAACTGGCTCATGAACATGCCCAGCAGCAGGGTCTGACGGTTTCCTTCGGTGATGCCGAAGCGACGGAGAAGTTTTGGAGCAATCTCGCCTGACTCCTCGAAAGCCTCGCGGATAGCCGCACCCTCGTCATCGGACAGTCCGTAGGTACGTGCAAAACGGTGGTTCCAGTACTTTATCTCGTCATCACGGTCACGACGGCAGTTCCATGCATATCTGCCCCATCCTTCATACCATGTGCTGTCACGCACAAGTTGGAGTTCACGACTTCCGGCAATACTGTCGGCCGAATAAGGCCAGTCCCAGTAAGAAGCCTGGGGATACAGATGAAGGGCATTGGCTCCATGCACGTCATGCATAGCTGTCACAGCCTTCTGAGTAAAATCAGGCGAACTCCAACGCCATGGTTCAAGATTGGCAAGAATGTGCACGTTGCTGATATGCACACTACCGAGCGAGCTTAGGCCACGGTGTATCTCAGTCCACGGACCACGAGGCTCATAGGTGGTCAGCGACTCGCCGTTGTATTTGTGCATGGTATAAAGATTCTTGTAGATAGGGAGTGCGGCGTCCATTACCATCTTGCAGTCAGTGTCATGTGCGCGGAGAAGCAACGGAGGCTCGTCCGTGCGACCAAGTTTCGCAAGGCCGTCCTTGACACCCGGGATTATAGTCTCCGTAAACCACACTACGTCATCCTCATAGGTATCCATGGCCTCACCCAGACATACCAAAAGGCCCACGTTGGGATATTTCTCGATGAAAGCTGCCACGCTCTTGCGAGTATAGTCGCTGACAAGGGGGGTGATGGGGCGATTGCGATCCTGTGTTTTAAGTCCGTAATGTTCGGCAAACGGTTTGGACAGCAGGATATTGTAGAACATCTGGATTACGAAAATACCGCGTTTGTCGGCCTCAGATGTCAGGAATGAGAACATCTCCTCGTTTTTCTTGAAAGTCTCATCGTCCACCTCAACGGCAAAAGGATAATCTTCAAGCCTGACAAGCGATGCAAACGGATGTCCGTTCCAGAGATAGAGCGAGTTCATGCGGTTGGCAACGAGCATGTCAAGATACTTGACCCACAGCTCTTTGTCATAGAACCACGGAAAATTCTCAGGGGTGTAGGGATATTCATACACGCTGCGCCCTTCCAGAAGATAGGGCTTCTGGACACCAACGCAGGCTCCTCGAAGCACCATCTCGGGCGCATCCTTGAACTCGGCAGGAAGTTTGTCAAGATTACCGTCCATCTCCACTCTGTCAATCAACTCGCGACAACCGTAGATGACGCCCGAACCGTCATTGCCTATCACGTTTACAATATCTCCCTCGGATGTGATGGTGAAACCTTCCTTAGGGCCTACACTGTCAGCCGCCATGGAAAGACGTATGAGCTTAATGCCCTCTTTGCCTTGGGCGGAACCAGCGTCAATAACATCATACCCCTTGGCTTCAAGGGAGGTTTTAAGATGTTCGGCCGCATACTTCACACGGTTGGAGGAATCCTCGGGATAATCCAAGGCCACAGCCGGACGACTCGTGCAGCTCCATGCCGCAAAGGCCGCCAGAATGAATGCCAAGGTCTTGAAAATCTTAGTCATGTCTATATCTGCTTGTATTTTATATTGATTTCGTCTTTTGTGTCTATCCACAGACGGTAGCTGTGGTCTCCTGTTTTCTCAAATTTACCATAAGAGGACTTGGGTACCGACTTGGATTTAAGATAAAGGTAACCCTCGCCTTCCGTAGCTCTGACCTTTACCTTGTCACGGTCTACGAAAAGGGAAATCTCGCCATTGGGAGTAGGAACAGTTCCCTCCATCCATTTAAGACCTCCGAGCACGGGAGTGATTGAGAATTCCCTGTAACCCTCCTTGACTGGTTTTACACCAAGATAATACTTCCCTATAAGATAAATGGGACTTGCACCCCATGCATGGCACAGACTCTTTCCATAAGGACGTCCGTACATGGCAAGATGCTGTGTACCCTTGTCCTCCGGGTTATATTTCTCCCAGAACGATGTGGCACCCTCACGAAGCATCCCGCCCCAATAGTCCTTCATCTCTTTGAGAACCGTTTCCTGCATACCTTGGGCACACAGTGATTCAAGTTCATAGAAACGCATATAAGGTGTGGTGATAGCCGGAACCTCGGGATTGAGCATCACATGCTTCATCACGGAGTCAGTCATAGCCTGGTCAAAGAAACCGAGGTTGATGGCAAACATGTTGGCAAACTTGTTGATCTGATCGCTCTGTCTGCCGTTCTCTACATTATGAACGAGTGCCTGACGCTTCTCGTCCCAGAATGTCGGCAGGAGTTTTGCCCGAAGGCTGGCTTCAAGACGTCCGTACTTCTCACCGTCCTTATTGTCACCGACCACCTCTGCACAAAGTTTCATTGTTTCGAGGCTCTTGCACAGAAGTATCTGTTCAAACGAAAGCGCACCCTGCTTGCTCATGGGGAAATCAGCCCAGTCCACAAACACCCAGTCACCTGTCAGCCCTTCCACCATGCCGTCCTTGTTGGTACGTGAAAGCACATAATCCATCATAGACTGCATACGCGGGTATATCTCCTTGACAAATGCCTTGTCGCCGGTATACAGGTAATAGTCATATATACCTATAAACCAATAGAATGTATAATCCAGAATGGTATTGATGTGGGCTGTGACAGGGTCTTTGCCACGCAGAAGGCGCGTTGTACGTTTCACAGCCGGACTGTCAAAGAACAGATAATAATTCATCAGATAGCTCTGGACGGCGTCACCGCTCCACACCCAACGGTCACGCTTGATGCCGTCAATAAAGAATTCGCGGGTGGTGAGGTGCATCGTATAGGCTCCGATGTCCCATATCTTGTTGAGTTCAGAATCGCTGCATCTGAACGAGCCTCGATATTCCACAGGGGCGTATTCGTAGAGCATCCCCACGTCCCCAACTGTCACTCCGGCCTCGGGAGCCACGTATACATACCTAAAAGCCTTTGTGTTGTCAAGCGTATAATCCCCGGACTTGGCACTGACAGCATTAGTGGCAAGATCCGTTACCTCCCCATCCGAGAACCTTATCTTGTCAAGCGTCTCGCAATATTCCATGTCAAGAGCCTCCTCTGGACTCTCACCATAATATATATTGACAACCCCGTTACCGACGGTATTTTTGAGAACTATTCGTCCGAACGTCTCTTTTCCGAAATCATACAGACGTCCGCCATCAGCCGTCTTGTCCTCGACAGATACATAGCCCATCGGTTCAAGGTTGAGGCTGAATTCAGAAGGGGGAGTCGCAGGATCATTGAAATTCCAGTAACCGGCATCGGCATAGATCGTTGCGGAAGTATCACTTGCCTTACCACTCTCGTCAATCCACTCCTTGTCCTCATAGGTGACACGCCAAGTGGAATCGGTATTGACAGTCTTACCCTTTACATATATCGCGGGGGGAGTGGCCTGATTCCATACCTTTATATTGAGATTGTGTTTTCCGGCAGGAAGCGTGAACCGCGACGGCATACCGAAACGTAGCTTACCGTCAAACTTCACATTATACTTACCTTCGGCATAAATCTCGATTTCCTCCGGCTCGGCAAGATCTATCTGCTTGCTGAACTCAACCGTGACATAATGGCTGTCTGATTTCCAGAACGGAGGAAAGAAAGCTCCGCGTTCGGTGCGGTTGTTGTTCATCTTGTTACCGAGCCATATCTCATAGTCCCCGGGATACCATATCCACGTCTGGGCCGATGCGACAGCACCCATGGCAAGCGCGCCCAGCATAACGAACCATCTTTTATTCATGTTGATTACTTGGATTTAAGGTGGATGAATTCTTTTGTCAGACCGGCATTGACACGGACTGTATCATTGACGGCAGGGCCGTTGTTCTCCCATGTATTGCCAGGCCCGTTGGCATTTTTAAGGAACTTCTCTCCCTCTGTCCAGTTGTCCTTCACTGTTATGAACGAAGACCCCTCGTCGGTATAGAGATAGAACCAATGGTTCGGATCATGGGCATATCCCGGAGTATAGATATCACGCACACAGTTTTCGGTCACCCAGCTATGTGGCTGGGAGCCGAGGGTATAGACACCGGCCACGTCATACATATGTTTAGCGTAGCGATGTATGAGATTGCCGTGCACACGGTTGTTCCTCATGGCGTTAACCGTGCGAGTCCAGCCCCAGCCGAGATTGATTCCAGAGTAGGACACATCGCATATCTCGTTATGAAGGATATTTATTCCTCTGACATATCCGGCACAGATGCCGAGCGTACCCCAGTCTTCATTGGAGACATTTGTGATATAGTTGTTCTCAATGGTGAGATTGGATACAAGTTCCCGGGAGTCCGCAGGATCATACGGAAGATGTGTTTCGTGGGATGCAGGACTGAAATTACCTGCCACTATACCGTTTCCTGCGATATCGCGGAACAAACATCCTTTCACGAGTCCTCCGTCCGTGCCCATCTCATAATCGAGTCCGGATGATCCGAGATGCTCGAAGGTACAACCTACGAAGTCGATGTCATCGGCTCCCCTGACAACCACGGCAGAGGCAGGACGTCCGAGCCAGCCCTGATTGTCAAGCTTATGATTCTGAAACCGCACCATGGACGGACGCAGTTTGTAACCGTCAGTCAGATACATCCCGGCTTGAAGAGGCACATGGCCTTTTTCAGACGGACGCATCCACGTGGTATATTCAAATGTGATATTTTCAAACCTGACATTCCTGACAGGACGGTCAAGAGTGCCTTCCACAAGCAAAAGAGTCTCGACAGCCGGGACGACAGCCTCCTCTATTTTCTCGCCGGGAAGAGGATAATAATACAATTTACGTGTGTCAATGTCATGATACCATTCTCCCGGACTGTCAAGCAGCTCCATGGCGTTGGTAAGGTAAAAGGCCGAATTGTGGCCGTCAGTAGTCACCATGGGGCGTGGCCACGGATGTTCGAACTGTATACGGCTCTCAGGATTGTGGAACCTTACAGCTGCGCTGTCACCCTGTATCTCGACAGACTTGATGCGAAGGTTGGCCACGCACCACATCTCATGGAGAACCATCTCGGCATGGGTAGCCTTGACAATCTTGCGCACAGCGTTGGCCGGCACCCAGAGCACCTCGTTGGCCGGGTCGTTCCTGATGATTCTGGCCATATTCTCAAAATCCTCCACATCACGGGCACGCACAGCCTTGGTGCCGTTAATCCATAGCTGACGGAAATCAAGCGGACGACCATTGAACGAAGGGACATCGGCCACCATAAGCCTGCCTTGGCGTTTCCATCCGCTTATTCTCACTCCACCGCTTATCCGGGCACCCCCGGCAGAGGTAAAGACCGTAGGCGATGACGGCGAGCCGCTGTCCTCTGGACGGACGAAAACCTCTTCATAAAGATTATAGACACCGTCGGCAAGATGGATTGTCACACCTTTGTCAACGCCATCAGCTCCAAGACGACGCAATTCGCGGGCCTGACGAAGAGCCGCCGTAATGGTGGCCTTGGGAGCACCGAGACTACCGTCTCCGGCATCACTGCCGGAAGGAGATACGTATACATCGGCTCCTGTCATGTTTATTGATGCAGCAATGGCTATGCCGGCTGTGATAAAAATCTTTTTCATGATACCTGCTTTATGGTGTTCAACGTGCGAGCGGTATCCAGACGCTCATCTCGGCCTTGTCACGATTGCCCCACGCATAATAGGGAATCAGTGTGACATTGACCTTGCTGTCAGCCGAACCTACCTCGCGGTAAAGTCTGCCGTTCCAATCACCACCCCCAACGAGGCGTGCCTCAGTCGTAAGGGCGGTCATCTTGCTGCCATCAATGACAATGTCCTTTGCGGAGAAGACGGCATCTGCGGGAATAAGGATATCGTCAATCGACTTTCCACCTTCTATGTCTATGCTTTCAAGACAATACACGATGGGGCCGCGCTTGACAGCTACATGATTACGGGTTTCCTCGACAAGCGGATTCGATTCGAGAAGTTTTGTCTTCATTTCCATATCGAAAACAACCTTGTCTCCTGCCTTCCACTGACGTCTGACACTTACATAGCTGTCAGGCTTCGCCGAGATCTCGACAGGCTGTCCGTTGACGGTCATTGTGGCGTCATCACACCATGAGGGGACACGAAGATTGAGTGTCAGTTCCTCCTTCTTCGGCACCTCGACCATGGTAAGTTCCACCTTGCCGTCATAAGGGTAGCCGGTGCGCTGCGTCACGACCAAGGGACGCTTCTTTCCGAGAGATGTCTTCAACTCGCTGTCTCCGTAAAGGTTGCACCATAGAGCATCATCACTTACAGTATAGGCGTAGTTCTGAGCCTCGCAGATGGTGCGCAGCGTATTTGGAGGACAGCAGAAACAGCTGATATACTCCATGCGTTCCTTGGGCCAGCGGAGTGTATAGGGAAGATCATTGCTGATACGTAGAGGATTGGTATAGAAATAACGCTTTCCGTCAAGGCTGACTCCGCTGAGCACGCTGTTGTAAAGCGCAGTCTCCACAATGTCGGCATATCTGGCATCGCCGGTCGCTTCAAGCATTCGCCAGTTGAAAAGCATATTGCCGATATTGGCACATGTCTCATTGTGGGCCGTGCTGTTGGGAAGCTGGTAGGGACGGCCGTAGCTCTGGTGAACTTTCTGTATGCTGTCAGGCTCATAACATGTACCGTCAGGGGATGTACCGTCATATAACGCACCACAGGCTCCTGTGACATACATCTTGCGGTTAACTATATCGTTCCAGATGGATGTCAGGTTTTTCATCAGCTGTTCCTCCCCTGTCTCTGCATAAAGGTCGGCAACACCTGCATAAAGGTAGTTGGCACGTACGGCATGGCCCATTGCGTTGTACTGGTCGCGGAACGGGATACGGTCTTGGTTGTCGTCCGTGCCGTTTTCTACAAGTCCACGGATATTGATAAGGTTATTTGCAAGTTCGAGATAACGCGGATTGCCTGTGGCACGATACATCTCCACCACACCCATATAGTGGGAGGGACAGATGGCGTTGCGTGCCAGCTCGGCAGAGGCGGTCTCGTAGAATCCGCAGAGAAAGTCAGCGGCCTTTATGGCTGCATCAAGCAGCGACCGCTTTCCCGTGGCACGATAATGGGTTATTCCCGCAGTCATGAGATGGCCGAGGTTGTAGGTCTCGAAGTTGAGACGGTTGGCAAAAGCTCCCTTCTCGTTCTCGTCTCCTACCTTTGTGCCTATCACGGTCTGTTCCTTGTGGGAGGCATGGGTGTCTACTCCACGGTTGCGTTCGTCAATTATTACGGGAGTGTGTATATATCCGTCCTCGCGCTGCGCCTTGACCACCTGGTCAATGAATTTGTCCATGAGAGCGTCAAGTTTCGGATCCTTGTTTACCGCATAGACTGCGGCAACGGCTTCAAGCCATTTATACATGTCTCCGTCATGGAAAGGAGGCCCCCAATGCTCGCCTTCCTGACTTCCGGCCGCAATCTCAAAATTGCGGAAACCGTGTGATATGTCGGGGTTGTTCCATGTTTCCCACATGCTTTGGAGCGACGTCCCGCTGTAAACGTCAAATCTCTCACCCCAAAAACCGCCAGTCCATTTCACAGCCCCGAGCGGGGTGTTGACCATAACCGCATGTTTACTATTAGACATGTCAGTAAGACCACTTGTCTGAGCTGCCGCGCCAAAAAACAACGCACCGCTGGCTAATAAAATACTAAGTTTCTGATACACAACCGAATGGAATTAGATATAAGTTTAATTACTGCAAAGTTAGGAAATTAAAGCCAACAAGCCAACTTTCGACGCCACTTATTTTGATTTTACACTAAGTTATACAATAAAATCACCAATCTGTCAACTTTTCACATAAACCAGACAACATAATTTCATGTTCGAACGTTTTAGTCCTGTAAACAATTTAAAACAAAATAACATATTATCATGAACAAATTCATTCCAGCCGTCGGAGTCTCGTTACTCGGTCTACTCACATGGTCATGCAGCGGTGAAAGCCGTCTGGCTGGCGAACTTGCCGGAATGTGGACAGGAACACCTGAGAATTTCACTGACAACACCGCTATAACGGCCTCCATAATCGACACATACGACTTTCTCCCGGACACCTGCGACTCTCACGGCCACTATGCAGGCCCGCTGACTGTCACCGGAATGATTTCAACATCCACCCAGGTGGTAGGTGACAGCAGTCTGATAGAACCTGTTAGCCTCACCGCCGCCGCAAAGTCAACTATCTCAGGCTCATGGGTAGTGATTGACGATGACGAGATCCTCATCCGTCTCGACCCTTCGACCCTTTCTATCAGCGTAGACCCGTCAGACATCCAGGTCGGCAGCAATCCTCTTTCAACGGACACTATCAGCGTCGGCGCTATCCGTCCCGGTCTAAAATCAAGTATAGAGACCGGTCTGCGCCAGGCCCTCATCAACCGCTACGCATCATCAACACATTTCGATGACGTCAAAATCAAGGGCGCCCTTATGAAATACGAGATCAACGATATCGACAAGGTACTGACCAGACAATAATTTTTTGTCACCCCGCGCTTGGGCCGGAACGGAAATATTGCTTACCTTTGCCTGTGATATGAACAGAAAAGGCAAACTTTATTTTCGCTACGGCACCATGGGGTCGGCCAAGACAGCCCTCCTCCTGACCACGGCCTATAACTTCGAGGAACGCAAGATGCGGTATGTGTGTCTCAAGCCAGTGATCGACACGCGTGAAAATTCAAACGTGATAAGGTCTCGTATAGGCATCGAACGTGAATGCAAATGGATCTACCATGATTCAGACCTCTACGAGATGGCACGCACGCTGTCCGAGGAAGCTATGGCCGTCATTGACTGGTTCCTTGTTGACGAAGCCCAGTTTCTCACCTCGGCACAGGTAGACCAGCTTGCCCGAGTAGTTGACGACTTCGGGAGCAACGTGATATGTTACGGGCTCCGCACGGATTTCCAGAGCCATCTATTCGAAGGCTCGCGCCGCCTCTTCGAGATAGCCGACACTATCGATGAGATCAAGAGCACATGCACATGCGGACGGAAGACCATCATCAATGCCCGCATAGACCGCGATGGCAACTTCGTAGAGGAAGGCGAACAGGTGGAGATCGGTGGCAATGACCGCTACATGGCCGTATGCCGCAAATGCTGGCGAAACAAACGCATCGAACAGTCTTATCGTACTACCCTGCCCTTCATCGAGTTGTCACATGACTGACTGACTGAGACACGCCACAAATCCCAACCTCACAAACAACAATGAAACGCCTTTTCATTCTCCCCCTCTTGCTGCTGGCACTCGTGTCACCGGCAATCAAGGTCCAGCACCAATCCACCGTATCGCTTGTCGATGAGACCCTCACATATGACATCATCTACAAATGGGGGTTCATCAACAAAGTGGCCGGATATGCCACCATGTCGCTCAGAAACGACGGCGATCTCTACCGAGCCACCCTATACGGCCAGAACGCACCATGGGCCAACAGTATATACATGCTGCGAGACACCCTCTATACCACCATGACCAAACAGGGCATGTATCCGGTAAAGTATGTCTACATAGCCCACGAGGAGGGAAAATACAAAAAGGATATTGTGGATTTCACACGCTCAGGCAACAGTTTCTCAGCCGAATGCATACGCTACAAACGCCCTGCCGAAGGACAGCCCATGACGTCATCAACCATCAGCCTGCATGCCGATGGAATGACAGTGGATATGCTCAGCTCTTTTTTCTACCTACGCACACTTGACTTCGACAACCTTGCCAAAGGACAGAGTATAACCGTCAACATATTCTCAGGCTCCAAGAAGGAGAAACTCAAAATAACCTATCTCGGCCCGGGAACCGTGAATCTCAACGGCGAAAATCTTGCCAGCTACCGCATCAATTTTACTTTCACACGCAACGGCAAGCAAAGCTCCTCTCCAATAGCCGGCTGGATTTCGGCTGATTCACGCAGAATACCTCTCAAAGTCGAAGGCCAGCTGCCGGTCGGAAAGGTGCGCGCCGTCTACACAGGCCCCAATCCATGAGCCGGCAAGTGAGACAGAGACTGACCATAATAGCCACATCGGATATCCACGGACTGTATCTGCCGTTACCTGCCACCGACAAAGACAAGGCAGACGGATCACTGGCCCGTGCGGTGGCATATGCCGACAGACTCCGTGCCGACGGAGAAAACGTAATAATGCTTGACTGCGGAGACCTTTTTACAGACTCCGCAGTTTCTTCTTTTCTGGACGGATACGGATATAAAAACCATCCGGCCCGAATGATATCAGCCGCAGGATATGATGCGGTGACACCCGGAAACCACGACCTGCAAGGGACACTCCGCCCACTCCCCTGCCCACTAATCGTATGCAATGTGCAACATCCGGCAGTAAGCCCGTTCGCCATAATAGAGCGCGGGGGATGGAATGTCGCAGTGATCGGGGCGGTGACAGACGAGCAGGAGACACTCTGCAACGGAATAAAGATATCACCTTCCGTTCCGGCCATCCGATCGGCCATCATAAAGGTAAAATCAATCTGTACTCCCGATCTCACAATAGGGCTGTTCCATGCCGGAAAGGATGAAATCGAAAGGATAGCGTCAGCAATCGCCGGACTGGATGTCATTATCTATGGCCACGACCATAAAAAAAACATATTCACGACCGTTTCAGGATGTACAGCCGGCAACCCGGGGCCGTTTGGCAAGAACATTCTCCAAATCTCAATTAATGATAACGGCATAGAGGCCGGTACCGTATCACTCGACAAGATCCCGCCGTCAGAGAGGTTCACATCCTCGCTGCCGGTCTACGAATTGTTGAACAATATCTCAAAACCTATCGCTACGATCGGCAACATAACGGAACTGGAAACCATGCTTCACAAGGCCCTCCTCATGGAGACCGGCGCCGAGATTACAGCGATACCGCCTCTACACCTCGAAACACCATGCACACTAAGCCTTGGCACAATATACACTATACTGCCGTATGACGATCATGCGGGAATCACACTTATGTCAGGTAAAGAACTTATGGGGTCTGGACTCAGACTCGCAATCCATTCAGACAGCCACGATATAATCCCGGACAAGATATATACGGTCGGAGCAGACACATTCTCGATAAAACCCACACTCGGAATATCCCGACACACCATACAGCATATTCTTGCTAAAATACTGTCTGAGAAAGATTGGTGAATTTATCTTAATCTTTCTCATAAATAACGGGAAAACCTTGCAAGTCTCGGGCTTTTTCCGTATTTTTGTATTAATGAGTAGAAAAAGGCCCTCCCCGTTTGTTAAACTAAACGAGAGGAATCTGGTCTAACTTGTAAAAACTCCACTCTCTGACAAACATGAAAGCTAAACGATTTACTCTGATGATTGTCGCCGTCATGGCCTTCTGTGCTGCAAACTCACAGTCCTATTATGACGATGACATATATTATGACGCATCCAAGGCGCCGAAAGAGAAGACGGTCAAACCAGTCCGGTCTTCCGGCTCCAACACGCAATATTACACCTATCCCGGCGTAGTGGTGGCCGAATATCCATCTGCCGACAACTATACGGTCAACGGTACGCGCACAATCAGCGTGGATGACTACAACCGTCGCGGCATCTTCGCCACAGACTCCTTGTCAAATGACACCACGGCTACCGACTTCGCCTATACGCGACGCATAGAGCAATTCTACAATCCCGAAATCGTAAGCGCCTCGGGAGACAAGGAACTTGCCGGAATCTACTACGCCGAACCGGCACAGGTCAACATCTACGTAAACACCCCTTCATCCTACTGGGGATATGACTATTTCTATCCCTCCTATGCCTCATGGTATTCCCCGTATTGGAGTCCCGGCTGGCGCTGGAACTCTCCATGGTATTGGAACTCCTGGTATGACCCGTACTGGTCATGGAA
>CAJTRI010000012.1 GCA_910578615.1 uncultured Duncaniella sp.
CTCCCTCTCTCATGATTGATATGAAGACTTTTTGTAAATTTCTTCTGAAACTATTTGGATGGAAGGTGGTGTATTCGGTTCCTTCCTATCCTAAAAGTATCATATGCGTGGCTCCTCACACATCCAACTGGGATTTTGTCCTCGGCAAAATCGCTTATTGGTCTGTGGGGGGGCATGCCGGTTTTCTGATTAAGGAGGCATGGTTCTTCTTTCCGATGAATCTTTTGTTCAAAGCTCTCGGAGGCATACCTGTCGCAAAGAAACGCGGTTCATCGCTCACAGATGTACTTATCGAAAAATTCAATAATAGTGACAAAATGACTCTGGCCATAACTCCTGAGGGCACTCGTTCAAAAGTCACGGAGTGGCGTACAGGCTTCCTACATATAGCTTATGAGGCCAATATCCCTATCGTTCTCGGTGCTATCGACGCATCAAAAAAAACGGTGTACCTTCAAAAGACATTTGTCCCTACCGGGGATGTGGATGTTGATATGAGAGCAATAAAAGACTATTATAAGCCGTTTGTCGGAATAAATCCTGAAAACTTCTCTGCGGAATGAAGATTTGCTCGATTCCATATGATATTGTATATGCCTCGCCAGAAGAAAATCTTATAGGAATGGCGCATGCATTGAGCCAGGTAGAAAACGACACGGATGTCGTAGTGCTCCCCGAGCTATTCACAACGTCCTTTATACCTGATGTGCCCACCGTTTCATCTTTGGCGGAAGGTAACAATGGCAGGACTGTGGAGGCTCTAAGACGTTGGGCGCAATTCTTCGGGTTTGCCATAGCTGGAAGTTTCCTTGCTACTGACGGAGCTGGGAAGTTCTATAATAGAGCCTTCTTTATAGAACCTCTTGGTGATAGCACATTCTACGATAAGAGACATCTGTTCCCGTTGTCTACCGAGGATAAGGTGTATTCGTCAGGACAATTCCTTTCGCCGGTTATTCGTTTCAGGGGATGGAGTTTTAAACTTATAATATGTTTTGATCTAAGGTTCCCTGTGTGGTGCCGTAACAACCCCGCAGACCTTTATGACGTATTGCTTGTTCCGTCCAATTGGCCACACTCTCGTCATATTCCATACAAGATACTTCTTTCTGCCCGTGCTGTTGAAAACCAGGTTTTTGCAGTAGGAGCCAATCGTTCAGGAAATGACAAGTATGGAGAATATCCGAAATCTGATTCCTGTATTTATGATAATTGGGGCAACCCTGTGCATGAAACGAGGCGTAACGGGTATCTTTATGCTCTGCTTGACAGGGATGAGCTGACAGAGGGCCGACGTAAATTCCCTGCCTTCCAAGCCGCCGATAGATGGTCGATTGATTTATAATAAAGAGAGAAAAAACACCTCTGTGAAACAATCACAGAGGTGTTTTTTCTCTCTTTATCCGAAAGATGTTTTATGGCTCCGATTACTTGCCTCCGATAGAGGAAGATACGGTCAGGCGGAGGCGTCCTTTTGCACGACGACGGGCAAGAACCTTGCGGCCATCGGGGGTGGACATGCGGGCACGGAATCCATGCTTGTTAACTCTCTTTCTGTTAGAAGGTTGGAATGTTCTTTTCATTGCCGTTTATTTTTATTCTTGTTGTTATTCCACATTTTGAGGTGCAAATTTAAGAATATTATTTGACAACGGCAAATCTTTTTAACATTTTATGGCTGCGAATGTTTAATTAAATGCTCACACTTTGTTATAAGTCTGTTTATGATATTTCAGATTTGATAATTTCGCACCACTCTCTTACCCTTGACATTGTTTCGTCAGGATGGTTGACATTGTCAATGCACAAGCCCACTACCATTCCTTTCACGTCGCTTTCAGAATGGGTATAATTATATCCCTTGTTGTTAAATGGTGCTATAAACTCAGGATGGGCGTCGTGGAGCCTGTGGTATATTTCTCCAACGCTGTTACAGAACGTATCATTCATCGATTCATCACCACATCCGAAGATGGCCACCTCCTTGTTCCTGAGATCAATTGCCGAGACCCCATCAAGCCAGTCTGCCATATCTTCTTGCAGATCTCCACTCCCCCATGTGCTTGCGCCTATTATAAGGACGTCATATGGAGCTATATCTGTTGGCGCGGATGTCGCTACGTTATGTATGTCTGTTGCCGAGATACCGAGCTCGGAGGCTATATATTCAGCAACCTCTTTGGTTGTTCCTGTGGTTGTCCCATAAAATATACCTGTCTTTTTCATCATAGTAGGTCGTTAAGTGTATTTGAAATTAAACGCTTCTTGTTCTCGTATGGTTCATACCATGGGAAATGTATTATTTTTTAGAGTGCCTGGCATTTGATAGTTCGTCAATATTTCGTAACTTTGCTATTCAAAACCCATCAATCATCATGGCATCAACCATCTCACCTATTGACGAATCTTCATTTTCTGACGCCTCGGCTTTTGACCCTGAGGCACTGCTCAATAAGCCCCACCATATACAGGATGAGCCGGTTACTGAAGACGTCCCGGCTACAACCATCGCGCAGTCTTCGGATGAGGAGACAGCTGCTGAAGCTGATGTACAAGAATACACTGAGCCAACTCGGATTCAGGAGCCGGAGGTGCATGAATCTGTCACCAAGCGGAAAACCAAAGCCTTCCCGCTTGCCAGAATAATGAATCTGCTCCTTGATTCCAGATCTGTGCGTTTTGTCGGTCTGGTCATGGTTGTCGTGGCATGTTACGCCATGATTGTTTCAGTGTCATTTTTTGCACATATCGGTTCAGACCAAAGTGCCGTAATCAGCGGCGAGCTTGATCCTGAGATGATTGAGAATACCGGCGGCCCGCTCGGGGCATGGCTTTCACAGACGCTTATAAACGATTGGCTTGGAATCGGATCTTTTCTTCTCATTATATGGTTAGGGCTGACGGGGTTGTCCTTGTTGAAGTTTTACCATACTGACTTCTGGGGTCTGACAATGCGTTGTCTCCTTTCAGCTGTGGCACTTTCCATCGTTTGCGGGCTTGTCACATTCGAACTTGCGTCTCCTTTTTATTGGGGAGGACACCACGGACACGTCCTTAATGAAAGGCTTGTCACATTCACCGGCATATGGGGAGCGATAGGCGTCAGCCTGATTATGACCGGCATGGTGGTGTTTCTTTATCTTTCCGAACTGCGTAAGTTTTTTGCTATCCTGTCTTCACATGTTTCTGTATATGTTGAGCGCAACAAGGCTATCCGTGCAGAGAGAAGACGTCGCAAGGAGGAAGAAGCAGCTGCCAGAGAGGCTGCACGTCAGGCTGCGGAATTGGAGGCTATTGCACGTGAAGCTGCCCGCAGAGCGCAAGAAGAGGCGGAACTGGCAAAACAGGTTATTATCACTACCCCGCCTCTTGCCAATGTTGGGTCGTCAGTTGCTAACGAAATGCATCAGACTGTGCAGACAAAGCCGTCTCCATCTGTCGAACCCGCTGTTGTTCAAACTAATGAATCCAAGAAGGCAAATATTCCAACAAAGCCTGTAGCGCAGGTGACAGACCGAGAGTCCAAACCTGACCCAAAATCATGTATTGAAGAAGAGTCTGAGACTGTTATAGAAGAACCCTCTCTTTTCAATATGTCTGTCAAAGAAGAACCCGTCAAGGATGATTATGATTTGAATACATCGCTGTTTGCAGCCCCTGTCGCAAAGCCGAAAACAGTTGCAGCTGTCACCGAGCAGCCTAAATATGACCCTCGTGCCGAACTTTCAGGCTACCATTTCCCCTCTATTGACCTTCTTCGTCCGTCTAATCATAAGGGGCCGAGTGTTGATAAAGACGAAGTAGAAGAGAACAAGCTGCGCATAACCAACACGCTAAATAACTATGGTATACCTATACGCCGTATAGAGTCAACCGTCGGCCCGACAGTCACACTCTACGAGATTATACCTGCCGAAGGCGTCCGTATTGCTCGAATCAAGCATCTTGAAGATGATATAGCCCTTAGCCTGTCTGCGCTTGGAATACGAATTATCGCGCCTATTCCCGGGAAAGGCACAATAGGTATCGAGGTGCCCAATAAGGATCCTCAGACAGTCTCCATGCGATCCGTCATAGAGTCTGAAAAATATCAGAGTAGCAAGATGGAACTTCCTATGGCGATGGGATGTACTATTTCGAACGAGGTTTTTATGGCAGACCTCTGTAAGATGCCCCATTTGCTTGTGGCAGGAGCAACTGGCATGGGTAAGTCGGTGGGCCTTAACGCTATTGTGGCATCTCTCCTTTATAAGAAGCATCCGGCAGAGCTAAAATTTGTGCTAATTGACCCCAAGATGGTAGAATTCAGTCTTTATGCTAAGCTTGAACGCCATTATCTTGCCAAATTGCCTGACGAGGAAGAGGCTATTATAACAGATCCATCGAAGGTTGTTGCTACGTTGAATTCTTTGTGTGTGGAGATGGATAACCGTTACGCGCTCCTTAAAGATGCGTCTATGCGCAACATCAAGGAGTATAACGAAAGATTTACAAACCATCTTCTCAATCCTGAGAAGGGACATCGTTTCCTCCCATATATAGTGGTGATTGTAGATGAGTTTGCCGACCTTATAATGACGGCCGGTAAGGAGGTTGAGACCCCGATAGCCCGTATAGCCCAGAAGGCACGTGCCGTAGGAATACATATGATTCTCGCGACCCAGCGTCCTTCGACAAATGTAATTACGGGTATTATAAAAGCCAACTTCCCTGGACGTATAGCCTTCCGTGTGTTCCAGATGGTTGACTCGCGTACGATTCTTGACCGTCCGGGAGCGAACCAGCTTATTGGTCGTGGAGACATGTTATTCTCAAATAATGGTAAAATTGACAGGGTGCAGTGTGCGTTTATCGACACCCCGGAGGTGAACGCCATATGCGAGGCCATTGATGAACAGGTAGGATATGATCATGCCTATGAACTACCTGAATATGTGCCTGAGAATGATTCTGCCTCAGGACTTGCATCAATCGGAGACCGTGATCCGCTGTTTGACGAATGCGCACGCCTCGTGGTTACTACCGATACAGCTTCCACTTCATCGTTGCAACGCCGTTATTCCATCGGTTACAACAGGGCCGGGAAGATTATGGATCAGATGGAAGCTGCCGGCATAGTAGGGCCTTCCCAAGGGGGCAAGCCTCGACAGGTTCTTGTGGATCCTGTCACACTTGAAAGAATATTGGAAAACAAATAAACAGTTAGCGGCGTTAGATTTGTTATGATGAAAAAACTGTTTTTGATAATTTGTCTGTTGACAGTCATGCCTGATGCATGGTGTGCAGAGACAGCCTATGCGGTTCTTGAACGTGTCGCATCAAAGATACGTAGTGCAAAGTCTATCACGGTTGATTATTCCCTTTCGTCTGGCGGACAGAGATCCGAGGGGCATTTGCTGCTTTCGGGAGACCGATTTATGATTTCATCTCCCCAGATAACATCATGGTATGACGGGAAGTCTCAATGGACATACTCCTCCTTGGCCGGAGAGGTAAATATCACAGAGCCAACATCGGAGGAACTCGCACAAGTCAATCCGTTTGCAATAATACAATCCTTCTCTGCCGACTATAATGCCTCATTTAAAAAATCTCCAAAAGGTTTTAATATCGTCGTATTGAGATCCAAACGGAAAAATATGGATATCACGAGTGCCGAAATCGTTATAAATAATTCGACTCACTATCCAGCCAAGATAAAGCTTGTCATGAATGGTGGACAAGCAATCTCGATTGAGATTAAGAATATCAAGACAGGGGGGGATGTTCCTCTATCTGATTTTAGATTTAATCCTAAGAAATATCCGGCAATTCCAGTGATAGATTTAAGATAGTCATCAATTTATATTAAAATATGGAAACAATCAAAACACGTTGTCTTATAATCGGTTCCGGCCCTGCCGGATATACGGCTGCAATTTATACATCCCGCGCCAATATAGGGCCCTTGGTTATAGAGGGTTACCAGCCCGGCGGGCAGTTGACGATTACCACTGATGTAGAGAACTTCCCGGGATATCCCGAAGGTGTGTCAGGCCCCCAATTGATGGACGATCTTCGTGCGCAGGCTGTCCGTTTTGGTGCAGATATCAGAAGTGATTATGTGTCAGAGGTCGACTTCTCATCAAGACCGTTTATAGCCCGTACTGAAAAGTTAGAGATTCTGGCAGACTCAGTAATAATCTGTACCGGGGCATCTGCAAAATACCTTGGGCTTGATGATGAGAAGAAATATAACGGGCTCGGTGTTTCGGCTTGTGCCACTTGTGACGGTTTCTTTTATAGAGGCAAAAAAGTTGCTGTGGTCGGAGGCGGAGACACGGCGTGTGAGGAAGCCCTGTATCTCAGCAACCTTGCATCAGAGGTATACCTTATAGTCCGTAAAGACCATCTGCGCGCCTCGAAAGTGATGCAGCACAGGGTATTGGACAAGGAGAATATACATGTATTGTTCAATACCAATACTGTTGGCCTTTACGGGGCTGAATTCGTGGAGGGCGCCCATCTTGTGGAACATGTGGGAACTGATAACGAACGTCGATATGACCTACCAATAGACGGTTTCTTCCTCGCCATCGGCCATAAACCCAATACAGAGGTATTCGGTGAATTCATAACCCTTGACCATACAGGTTACATAAAGGTAGAAGGGGCCGGTACCGCTACCAATATCCATGGTGTTTTCGCGGCAGGAGATGTTGCAGACCCGACTTATCGTCAGGCTGTTACTGCTGCCGGCATGGGATGCAAGGCAGCACTTGACGTGGAACGTTTCCTTTCCGAACAGGCCTGACATGCTTAAATCTCAACGTATCACATTCAGGGCGCTTGAACCGATAGACGTAGACACGCTTTATCAATGGGAAAATGACCCTGATGTGTGGCACGTCGGGAATACTGTGGCCCCATACTCCCGGAAATTATTATGGGAGTATATAGACACTTATGAGGCGGATATATTCAAATCACGCCAGCTCAGATTTATGATTGAGACTAACGAGCCAAAACAACCTATTGGAACAATTGACTTGTTTGATTTTGATCCTGTTAATTCCAGATGCGGTATAGGCATTCTTGTTATACCGCCATTCAGACGCATGGGGATTGCCGAAGAAGGTCTCCGACTTATCGCAGACTATTGTCGCCTGCGTCTATCCCTCCACCAGCTTTATTGCATTATATCCTCGTCCAACCAAGCGAGCCGCAGACTTTTCGAATCAGTAGGTTTCTCCATCTCCGGTCGTCTAAGATCATGGCTTCGTGAGGGAGGAGCATACGGTGATGCATATATCTATCAGAAGTTACTCTGAGCATATAACCGCTACCCATGAAAATACATCCAGTCTTTACATTATTCTTAATCATACCATCTACATCCTGCACGACTGGTTCGAATAGTCCTGTCAGGGTTGATGACACATCGCATATAGACACAGTAAAGACTGTGGAGCGTATTGACTTGTTCCCAGATACTGTCTATCCGTCAGCTTCAAGAGTGCGTCACTCGGTTCATGTGGCTGATTCCGCCATAGACGGAAGGCTTGGTGCTATTGATGACCTGTATACCTCAGTCCCGGGTGTTTTTACATTTAGGAATGGTCTGAAAAGAGATGCATCTTTTATCGGGCAACTTGATTCTATCCCTTCAAAGATAAAGATTGACTGGGTATACCGTACACCGTTTGATACCGTACAGACAAAGTATGGGCGTTGGGGTGGCGGAACAGGCTGGACAGGACAGCCTCTTTATGTGGAATGGCCTGATTCCTGCGTGTCAAGATTTTCAGGCCCTGTTGCAAAGAGAGAGATTATTTTCGGATCCCTTGACAGATGTGTTCACTTTGTAAATTTTGACAGCGGGAAAAAGTCACGAAGTCCGATAGGTGTTGATAATCCTGTTAAGGGTACAGTATCCCTCGACCCATCGCTTAACGGGAATCTGTATGTCGGGCATGGAGTCCCGGCTGTGGGTGGTTTTGGTGCCATGGTCATAGATCTTTACAAAAACGAGATAACCCACTTCTTTGGTCATGATATTCGGGCCAAAAGACTATGGAATGCATATGATTCCTCCCCGGTTCGTGTTGACAGATTTCTTTTCAGACCCGGAGAAAACGGGACACTTTATAAATTCCTGATACATCCCGGAGGATTAAGACTGCAAAGTTCGATGAGTTATACGGTTGACGGACGAGCACCGGGAATGGAGGCCTCTATGGCGGTATGCCGCAACTATGGCTATACAGCAGACAATTCCGGGAATATAATTTGTATAAATCTTAATACCCTTACACCCGTATGGCATTATAAACTGCCTGATGACACCGACGCTACTCCTGTCATCACTGAAGAAAATGGTCGTATATACTTATATGTGGGATGCGAGGTTGAGCATGAAGGTGTGACAGAGGCCTCTTTTGCGAAACTTGATGCTGTCACAGGCAAGGAGGTATGGATTAAAAATATTCCAGCACGTAGAGCCGATGTTGACGAAAAGCATTTTGACGGAGGATACTATGCCTCTCCACTACCCGGTATAGGAAATTGCTCCCATCTGATATTTAATAATATGGTTGCGAATACCAAGGGTAGGAATGGTAAATTCGTTGCATTTGACCGCGCCACGGGTCAGATTGCATACTCGGTTGATCTTAACTACTACTCATGGTCATCCCCGGTGGGATTTATTGATCGAGACAGCAATATGTTCGTGTTTACAGCCGATTGTTCTGGTCGGGTATATCTCTTTAACGGTGAGGATGGAAGACTCATAATGTCAGAACGGGTTGGAGATAATTTTGAATCTTCCCCGGTCGTAGTCGGCAATAGTGTGGTAGTTGGATCGAGGGGAACTAATGTCTATAAAATATCAGTATTATGAAAAAATACGGACGATTAATAATCATAATCACGTGTCTGTTTATTGCCTCTGCGTTCAGAATTGCCGCTAAAAAACCAGTAGCTCATAAAGGTACGGTCAAAGACTGCTATAATTTTTGGTTTTATGAACCAGACTCGGCATCGGTAGATAATCCCAAACCTCTTGTAATCTTTTTACACGGAGCAAGTCTATGCGGAAGAAATCTTGACAGAGTGAGACGTTATGGCACCATTGACGCTATAGAGCGCGGCTTGAAGCTTGATGCGTATGTCGTGGCTCCACAGAATCCGGGTGGAGCATGGAAACCGTCAAAGGTAATGAGTATTGCCGATTGGGCAATCGACAAACATGCGGTTGACAGCACCAGAATATATGTTATAGGAATGAGTCTTGGCGGTTATGGCACACTTGACGTCGCCGCTACATATCCAGAACGTATAGCAGCCGCTGTCGCGTTGTGCGGCGGTGCATCCGTTCGGGATTTATCAGGGCTTAATGACCTGCCATTATGGATAGTGCACGGCACTGCTGACAGGGCTGTGTCTGTCGGTCAGAGTGACAAGGTGGTCTCTGCCATAAAGTCTGTTGATCGTGAGACACCTCGCCTGATATACAATCGTGTCCCCGGAATGAATCATGGGAGACCGGCAAGGTTTTTCTATCTCTCTGATCTTTATGACTGGCTGTTTATGCACAGCATCTCAGACGAAGACCGGCCGGTGGCCCCGGGATTTGATATTGTTGACAAATCCAAAGAGGCCTACAAAGGACTTGTCCACAAAAAAAGAACAAAAAAAGCAAAAACACCCAGACGAAAGAAACGTAAACGCAGCCAGAGATAAGAATTTAATGAAATTTTTCTTTAATATTGGCGAAAACTCTTATCTTTGCAAATTGAAATATCTCTCCATCAGTTTCATTACCGAAATTTGTGATTTAATACCATAATCATGGCAGAAAAAAGAGAAAAATTGTTTGACCAGTTTCCCCCGGTCTCCACTGCAGAATGGAAGGCCAAGGTTGAAGCTGACCTGAAAGGCGCGCCGTTTGACAAGAAACTTGTCTGGCGTACCAACGAGGGATTCAACGTCCAGCCTATGTACAGGCTTGAAGACATCGAGAATCTATCCACCACAAATTCACTCCCCGGTGAATATCCTTACGTCCGAGGCACACGTACAGACAACGACTGGCTTGTGCGTCAAGATATCTTTGCCGATACCACTTCCGAAGCCAATGCTATTGCTCTCGACGTGCTTGGGAAAGGTGTCACATCGCTCGGGTTCCATGTGGTAGAGGTTGAGAGTCTCGGTGAGCTTCTTAATGGAATAGACCTGTCCAAAATCGAGATTAACCTTTCCTGCTGCATTAAGAAAGCTCTCCCGCTTGCGGAGGCTCTTGTGAGCCTTGTAAAAGAGAGAGGGTGTGTCGACAGCTTCAAAGGAGCGATAGACTTCAATCCGTTCAAGCGCCCTCTTCGTAAAGGCATCGATATGCCGGCTGAGAATATTGTAAATACAGCCGTGGCTCTGTTGGATACAGTCAAAGACATTCCAGGTCTTCGTGTACTGGCTGTTGACAGTGACATGATTTCCAATGCAGGAGCCTATATTTATCAAGAGCTTGGTTATGCTCTTGCCTGGGGTGCCTCTTGGATGACGCTTCTGACTGATGCAGGTCGTGATGCGTCGGAAATTGCGTCACGCATAAAGTTCAACATGGGCGTTTCAAGCAATTTCTTTATGGAGCTTTCAAAGTTCCGTGCCGCCCGTATGATGTGGGCACAGGTTGTTGCCCAGTATAATGGAAGCGAGGATTCAGCCAAGATGGCGGTTCATGCGACCACGTCACGGTTCAATCAGACACTCTATGACGCACATGTGAATCTTCTGCGGAGCCAGACTGAATCCATGTCTGCCGCTCTTGCAGGTGTTGACTCTATTACGGTCACACCATTTGACACACCTTACAAAAGGCCCGATGAATTTTCAGAGCGCATTGCCCGTAACCAGCAGCATCTCCTGAAAGAAGAAAGCCACCTTGACAAGGTTATAGATCCGGCCGGTGGAAGCTATTATGTGGAAACCCTTACAGTGGCTATCGCAAAGGAGGCATGGAAACTGTTCCTTGATGTAGAGGAGAAAGGAGGCTTCCTTACTTGTTGCAATGATGGTGAGGTTCAGAAGTCTGTTCGCGAAAGTTCCGAGAAACGTCACACCGATGTGGCCCGTCGTAAGGAAATCCTTCTCGGCACCAACCAGTACCCAAATATCAACGAAATGGCAGCCGAGAAAATAGTTGGTCTCAACGGCGCTCTCGCATGTTCTTGCGGTCAACATAAGGAGGAATCATGTGATTCGCCTGCCGGACTTCCCGTTACACGTGCTGCAAGTGACTTCGAACAGCTCCGACTTGATACCGAGGCTGCGTCAAACCGACCCAAGGTGTTCATGCTCACCATTGGCAACCTTGCTATGCGTCTTGCCCGTGCGCAGTTCTCATCCAACTTCTTCGGGTGTGCAGGATATGAGATTATCGATAATCTCGGATTTGAGACTGTCGAACAAGGAGTGGATGCAGCTCTTGAAAAAGGTGCTGACATAGTAGTGCTATGTTCGAGTGATGACGAATATGCCGAACTCGCTCCTGCCGCATTCAAATACCTTGATGGTCGTGCACAGTTTGTCGTAGCCGGTGCCCCCGCCTGTATGGAAGATCTCAAAGCTGTCGGCATAAACGACTATGTTCATGTCCGTGTTAACGTTCTTGACACGCTCCGCGACTTCAACAACCGCCTTCTCAAAAAGTAATCCATTCATCCCCTGAAAGATATGAAACCCAATTTCAAAGAGATTGACATTGTAAAAGACGCTTTCGGCGAACACCGTGTTCCCGAAACCAACGGGGAAGAGTGGCTGACCCCAGAGCTTATCCCTGTAAAACCTGTTTATACAAAGAGTGATCTGGAAGGCCTTGAACATCTGGAATATGTTTCTGGTATTCCCCCCTTCCTTCGTGGCCCGTATAGTGCCATGTATCCTCTGCGCCCTTGGACAATCCGTCAGTATGCAGGATTTTCTACTGCTGCCGAGTCAAACGCGTTTTATCGTCGTAACCTTGCATCAGGACAAAAGGGCCTGTCGGTAGCGTTTGACCTTGCCACACATCGTGGCTATGACGCAGACCATGAAAGAGTGGTTGGTGATGTCGGCAAGGCCGGTGTCTCCATCTGCTCGCTTGAAGATATGAAGGTGTTATTTGCCGGCATACCCTTGAACAAGATGTCGGTATCCATGACAATGAACGGAGCCGTTCTGCCTGTCCTTGCGTTCTACATAAATGCCGGACTCGAACAAGGTGCAAAACTTGAAGAAATGGCCGGTACCATACAGAATGATATCCTAAAAGAATTTATGGTGCGTAACACTTATATCTACCCGCCAGAATTCTCGATGCGTATTATTGCCGATATATTTGAGTATACCTCGCAGTTCATGCCCAAGTTCAACTCTATATCTATATCCGGCTATCATATGCAGGAGGCCGGTGCCACATGTGATATAGAACTTGCATATACCCTCTGCGACGGTCTTGAATATCTCCGTGCTGGTGTGAATGCCGGTATCGATATCGATGCGTTTGCCCCTCGCCTCTCCTTCTTCTGGGCCATAGGTATGAACTATTTCATGGAAGTGGCCAAGATGCGTGCGGCGCGTCTTCTCTGGGCCAAGATTGTGAAACAGTTCAATCCCAAGAATCCGAAATCTCTCGCACTCCGTACCCACTCGCAGACTTCGGGTTGGTCTCTGACAGAGCAGGATCCGTTCAATAATGTCGGACGTACATGTATCGAGGCTATGGGTGCTGCCTTAGGGCATACTCAGTCACTCCACACCAACGCGCTTGACGAGGCTATCGCGCTACCCACTGATTTCTCGGCTCGTATTGCACGTAATACACAGATCTATATACAGGAGGAGACCATGGTAACCAAGCAGGTCGATCCTTGGGGCGGTAGCTACTATGTGGAAGCTCTCACCAATGAGATTGCCCATCGCGCATGGGAACACATTCAGGAAATCGAGAAACTCGGTGGTATGGCAAAGGCGATTGAAAGCGGTCTTCCAAAGATGCGCATCGAGGAAGCCTCGGCCAGAACGCAAGCCCGCATCGATTCCGGCCGTCAGACCATAGTCGGTATCAACAAATATCGTCTTGACCACGAAGACCCGATTGACATCCTTGAAATTGATAATACCGAGGTTCGTCGTGACCAGGTGGCACGTCTGGTAGATCTTCGTGAACATCGTGACGAGGAAGCGGTCAAAAAAGCTCTTGAAGCTATTACTGAGTGTGTGCGCACAAAAGAAGGCAACCTTCTTGACCTTGCAGTCAAAGCTGCCGGCCTGCGAGCCACTCTTGGAGAGATTTCAGATGCCTGCGAAGATGTCGTAGGTCGTTATAAAGCAGTAATCAGAACCATTTCAGGCGTGTATTCTTCTGAGACCAAACAAGATCCGGACTTCATCAAAGCACAGCAGATGTGTGAGGAATTTGCCAAACGTGAGGGTCGTCAACCTCGTATCATGATAGCCAAAATGGGTCAGGACGGTCATGACCGAGGAGCCAAGGTTGTTGCCACTGGCTATGCCGACTGTGGATTTGATGTTGATATGGGGCCTCTCTTCCAGACTCCTGCCGAAGCTGCGAGAATGGCTGTCGAGAACGATGTCCACATCCTTGGTGTATCATCGCTCGCCGCCGGACACAAAACCCTTATCCCGCAGGTTATCGAGGAACTGAAAAAACTCGGTCGGGAGGATATACTTGTTACGGCAGGAGGCGTTATACCGGCCCAGGACTACGACTTCCTATACAAAGCCGGTGTCGCTGCTATCTTCGGCCCTGGAACACGTATTCCCCTTTCAGCTATCAAGATGCTTGAGATTCTCGGGAACGAGGAATAAACATACCTTATAAGCCAGATAATTAAACAGAACCCTGTCTCATATTAAGACAGGGTTCTGTTCATTATTCGAGTCAGACTTAACTGATTCTGTGATTAATCCTCAATGGCAGGTGCTGGTTCAGAGGATTTTTTAGAGGATGATTCTCGGCCGAATACACCATAAAGTATAAGCGCTATCACGAGGAGTCCTACAATCTTACCTCCCCATGCATCCCAGAATGGAATTTTATGAAGTTCGCTCAACTCACTGACACCGGCCAATGATAATATTGCGGCTTTTCCCTCTTCGTTTTCAAGTACAACGTCTATGTCATAGAAGGTGTCAGCCTCGTTTGGATTATATCCTACGAGTTTGCCTTGGTCTGTTGTCCATAACGGAACAAAAAGTATTTCGAAAACGGTATATTTGTGACCAAGAACAAGCGTCGTTCCGTCATCAGCCTTTATCTCGTCCGGCAGTACCCCTACTTGTTCGATTTTTTCATGTTCGCCATAGGTGATAGGGATACCACCCTTCGCTTGTGCAGACTGCGCGGCACATACCGTCATTATAACGGTTAAGATAAGCATGATTTTTCTCATGGTTTGATGGTTTGATTAGTTAAATAATACTATTATTCTGCAAAAATAATTTTTTCGAGTTATCTGACAAAATATATATTGAATTTTTTAGTATAGTCTCTATTGATTGGATACGAAACGTTTTAATCATACTCAAACTTATTCTGAAAATAGTGCGATAGTTTCATGAATAGTTTGTATTTTTGCAATTATGATTAGGTCACACCACAATTTTGATCTCTCGGGCCATAATACTTTTGCAATGAAAGTAATGTGTGGCAGCTTCATTGAATATGATGAAGTTTCAGATATTCCCGTTATTCTTTCCTCTATCGGAGAAGATACCGAATTTGTACATATCGGAGCGGGTAGTAATATATTGTTTACCAGAGACTATCCGGGACTTATATTGCACAGTGCCATAAAGGGCATTGATGTGATCGGAAGATATGATGACAAAGTCATTGTAGAGGCAGGCGCTGGTGAGGTCATGGATGATTTAATATCCGAAATGTGCGATCGTGGTTTATGGGGACTTGAAAATCTTTCGGGTATTCCGGGAGAGGTAGGCGCCTCCGCTGTACAGAATGTAGGAGCCTATGGCACGGAAGCATCTGATGCAATCGAGTCGGTCAATGTCTATGATCGTGAAAAAAGCGACTTTATTAGTCTGCCTATGAAAGATTGTTGTTACGGTTATAGGGATTCGATATTTAAACGACATGACAGTAAAGGGAGGTATGTCATTCATTCGGTTAGATTCAGACTGTCGGCATCTTCATGTCCGAATATCAGCTATCCTGCTCTCAGAGGAATGTTTAAGGATATTCCGACAACACCCCGCGAAGTAAGAAAGGCTGTGATAGATGTCAGAAAATCCAAATTGCCGGATCCGTCCGAAATTCCGAGCGCTGGAAGTTTTTTTAAAAATCCCATTGTCAGTACGGACGTTTTTAACCGTATAAAAACCATGTGCCCGGAAATGGAGATACCTCACTACAAAACGGCTGATGGTTACAAAATACCGGCCGCATGGCTGATAGACCAATGTGGCTGGAAAGGATATAAGGAAGGAAATGTAGGTGTGTGGCATCTGCAACCTCTTGTGATTGTCAATCCACACCGACAAGCGACACCTTCCGAGGTTGTAAATCTTGAGAAACAGATAACGGACTCTGTCTATACTCGTTTTGGAATAAGACTGACCCCAGAGGTCGAACACATTTAGCATCATAGATGTTAACAACATAGAAAATCATTCACCACTACCAACCAATACAGAAATGAGCACATATATCATCGAAGGAGGACACCGTCTTCATGGAAGCATATGCCCGCAGGGAGCCAAAAACGAGGCACTTCAAGTTATCAGTGCCACCCTTCTCACCTCTGAACCAGTGACAATCCATAATGTACCCAACATACTTGATGTGATGAATCTGATAAAACTACTGAAAGCTATGAGGGTCAAGGTGGATAAAGTCGGCGATACCAGTTGGCGTTTTCAGGCAGATGACCTTGATGAAGATTATATATCAAGTGCTGATTTTGTAGCAAGATGTGCGTCTCTGAGAGGTTCCGTGCTCGTTGTCGGCCCACTTCTCGCGCGTCTCGGACAGGCTTATTTTGCAAAACCAGGAGGTGATAAAATTGGTCGACGTAAGGTTGATACCCATATAACAGGTCTCTCAAAGCTTGGCGCGATGATTGCCTATAATGAAGAACGTCAGGCTTATTATCTTGTGTCTGTCAATGGTCTTAAAGGTTGCTATATGCTTCTTGACGAGGCTTCTGTGACAGGTACGGCTAATATAATAATGGCTGCGGCTTTGGCTGACGGCACCACGACAATCTATAATGCAGCCTGCGAACCATATGTACAGCAATTATGCCGGATGCTTGCCTGTATGGGGGTAAAAATTGAAGGTATAGGCTCTAATCTCCTCCGTATCACCGGGGCCGAAAAGCTTACCGGCACTGAGCATTCGATACTCCCTGACATGATAGAGGTTGGAAGTTTTATCGGAATGGCAGCGCTGACATGCAGCGAACTCACAATAAAGAATGTCTCATGTGAAAATCTTGGTATAATACCAGACTCGTTCAGACGGCTCGGTATAAATTTGGAGCTACGAGGCGATGATATCTACATTCCTGAACAAGAGGTTTATGAGATAGAAAGCAATCTTGACGGATCGATACCGACTATTGCTGACGCTCCGTGGCCCGGACTTACCCCGGATTTGTTGTCTGTCATACTTGTGACAGCCACGCAATGTCGTGGCAGTGTGCTGATTCACCAGAAAATGTTCGAAAGCCGCCTTTTCTTTGTTGACAGGCTTATCGATATGGGTGCCCAGATAATGTTGTGCGATCCGCATCGCGCAGTTGTCATAGGCATGGATCACAAGATGCCGTTACGTGCCAACAATATGCATTCGCCAGACATCAGAGCCGGTATAGCAATGTTGATAGCGGCCATGAGTGCAAAGGGCGTTTCTACAATAGACAACATCGATCAGATCGATCGCGGATACGAAGCCATAGATACCCGTCTGAACTCTATCGGGGCATGTATCTATCGCCGCGATTAATCGGCAAATATTCAGTCGTAAGAGTTAGATAATTATCTATTTGCCAAATCGCAATGAAAGAAAACATTCAAAACATCTCCCCTATCCTTCTTATCAGGCGTCTCGTTGCCGGCATCGGTGATGAAAGCCGTCATGAAGATATGGCAAGATTGTTTGCAGCATACCGTGATGCGGCAAAATCCGGCAGGATTCCGTCAGCGTTACATGGAATAAACCCACTTTACAGGTCTTTACATACAGCTCTCACGTTATGTGACATGGTTTCTCCTGACAGAAACATGGTGATAGCCACACTGCTATACGAGTTGTGTGCGTCAGAAGCAATGACTGTGGAGAATGTAAGAGAAGGCTGGGACGAAGATGTGGCACGTCTGGTCAACGGACTTCTAAAAGTGACATCACTTTATGGGAAGCAGTCAGCAGTAAAGACTGACAACTTCCGACATTTGCTTATGGCATTTGCCGAGGATATCCGTGTGATTATCATAATGATAGTCGACCGTCTGAGTCTGATGAGGCTCATTAATCATCATCCTGACGAAAAGTTTGTGGCCGATACGGCTTTCGAGGCCAGCTACCTCTATGCGCCACTGGCACATCGTCTCGGACTGTACAAGATAAAGGGCGAACTCGAAGATCTTTCATTAAAATATACTTCGAGGGAGACATATACCAAGATAGCCAGAGAACTTAACGAAACCAAGGTAGCCCGAGACGTCTATATAGCCGACTTTATAGCACCTGTAAGGGAAAAGCTTGAAAAGACAGGTCTTAAATATGAAATCAAGGGACGCACAAAGTCTATCTTTTCAATCTGGAACAAACTTCGCAAACAGCAGGTGGAGATGTCCGGGATATATGACCTTTTTGCCATACGTATCATTCTTGATGTTCCTATGGAAGAGGAAAAATCAGAGTGTTGGAAGGTTTTCTCCATCGTTACCGATATGTACACTCCGAATCCGAAGCGACTCAAAGACTGGTTGTCCATACCAAAAAGCAACGGATATGAGTCCCTGCATACAACCGTGATGGGGCCGGGCAACAAATGGGTCGAGGTGCAGATTCGCACACGACGCATGGATCTTGTGGCAGAAAAAGGCCTTGCCGCCCACTGGCGTTACAAGGGAATAAAGAGTGAGGGTGAACTTGACGCATGGATGAACAATGTGCGTGACATTCTTGAGACGGCTGACGGCCCGATGGAGTTGATGAAAAACTTCAAGATGGATTTATATGACAAAGAAGTTTTCGTCTTTACTCCACGAGGAGACCTGCATCGTCTTCCCCTCGGTGCCTCGGTGCTTGATTTCGCCTTTGCCATACATTCCAAGATAGGTTGTTCATGTGTGGGCGCAAAGGTGAACGGACGTAACCGCAAACTCACCTATAAGCTGCATTCGGGTGATACAGCCGAGATTATCACCGCCCCGGGGCAGGCCCCGAAACAGGACTGGCTAAACTTCGTGGTCACATCAAAGGCCCGAAACAAGATACGTCAGACTCTGAACGAGCGGGCTAACCGATCTTCTGAGTTCGGACGAGAACTGCTACAACGCAGGTGTAAGAACCGAAAGATAGAGCTTGAAGAAGGCCTGTTGATGCGTGCTATAAAAAAACTCGGCTACCGCACGGTAACGGATTTCTATAAAGCTATCGCAGATGAGAGCATTGATGTCAATGATGTGATAGCGACCTATGAGCTTCTTGGCAACAGTGACGGCAAATCAGAGGAACATCGGTCAGCACAGGAATTCGAGCTTCAAGACCCGATGGATCGCCCCGGAGATATGAATGGCGAGGTGCTCGTGATCGGAGACAATATAAAGGGGCTTAACTACAAATTGTCAAAATGTTGCAACCCTATTTTCGGGGACGATGTGTTCGGGTTTGTGTCAGCCGAGGGCGTCGTCAAGATTCATCGCAACGATTGTCCAAATGCCGCCCACATACGTGAACGGTATCCCTACCGTATAATACGTACCAGATGGTCAGGCAAGACCGGCAATAAGTTCGCAGCCACAATCAGAATCGTCGGTCAGGATGACATAGGGATTGTTACAAACATAACGTCCATCATCAACCGGGAGAAAGATATGTCTCTAAGAAACATATCTATCGAAAGTCACGACGGTATCTTCTCCGGCTTTCTGATACTTGGTGTAAACGACACATCGGCACTTTCTAATATTATAAAAAAGATTAAAACCGTAAAAGGTATTAAAGATGTCCAACGTAGCAATTAAATTAGCCCCTTTCTTATTTGCATTATCTGTTATATCCTGTTCTGGTAACGGGGACAAAGCAAAAGCGGAGGCCCTTCTAACAAACGCCCGCAATGCCGTAGGTAATGGAGACTATGCCATGGCGCTTGCCCTGACAGATTCTATAAAGAGAACTTATCCAAAAGAAATAGATATCCGTAGAGAAGCCCTGCATGTAGCGGCAACTGCCACAGAAGGATTGACTGTCAGAACCCTTGAATCGGCGGATTCTACCCTCGCGGTTCTCGGAGTAAAAGGTGACTCTCTGAGCCGTCTCATCAAATTTGTACAAAATCCAGTAGAAGGATATTATGTCGGAGCAAAGGCTGATCCTGCGGTGGTTACCAGCTCTACCGGCATCCAAGCCCGTGTATCTCCTGACGGACAATTTTATATACTGTCATATATACCTGTCAGCAAAGGTGTGAAAAGCACCTCTGTCTCAGTAGGCAGTAATGGCAAAAATGCCCATACTTCCACTATCGAACATGATGGTGAGCGTAATGACCGCTCTATGGGGACAGAGATTATAACGTTCATGGGGGTAGAGTGTGACGATTTAGGACGCTTCTTATTCGAACATCGTAACGAACCTGTTTCCCTCACATTTAATGGGGCAAAAAGTTTTACCATACCGCTGCCGTCTGCACAAGCCGAAGAGATTGCCACTATGTATGAATATTCTATGACAGTCCGCGATGCAAAGATTGCTTCGATTGAGAAAGAACGGCTTACACGTGCTCTCGAAATAGCACGTTCCCAGTCTGCACGAACATTTGTTGAAAAAGACAGCGTGAAATGAAAAAGGGTAATAATCAATCTGATCCTGGTCAAAAAGGTATAATTGACAGAATCAAGGAGAAAGCTATGTCTTGGTGGGAGTATGGTTCAGACGGGGTGTGGAGCGACCATCGTGACACACTTAAAGTCAAGACTGTTAAGACCCTTAACCTTACTGTGCGTACATTTCTAAATAGTGATTTGCAAAGTAAGGCATGTGCTATGACATACAGGACAATGCTTGCCGTAGTCCCGGCTCTGGCATTGCTCTTTGCCATAGGGCGTGGATTCGGATTCCAGAATATCCTGCAAAATCAGTTGTACAATTATTTCCCGTCCCAACATCGTGCCCTTGAAATGGCGTTTTCATTTGTAGATTCTTGTCTCGCACAGGCTTCTGAGGGAATATTCGTCGGGGTCGGATTGGTTTTTCTTTTATGGACTATCGTGTCACTTCTGAGCAGTGTGGAAGAGACCTTCAATCAGGTATGGGGTGTGCCATATGAGAGATCCTTCTTTCGTAAGATGACAGATTATCTTGCCATATGTATCATACTCCCCGTGCTTATGATCTGTTCCGGTGGTTTGCAGATATTCATGTCTACCACTATCCAGAGACTTCTGCCGTTTGACTTTCTTTCCCCTGTACTTGGATTCTCTCTTGATGTTGCCAGTATCGTCTTCACATGGCTCTTTTTTGCCGGAGCCTATATGCTGATTCCCAATGCGAAGGTGAGATTTAAGAATGCAATCCTTGCAGGAGTCCTGGCTGGCACGGCCTTTCAATTACTGCAATGGCTCTTTATAAACGGACAAATGGGTGTGGCAAAATACAATGCCATCTACGGTTCGTTCTCATTCCTGCCTTTGATGCTTCTATGGATGCAGTTCTCATGGCTCATCACACTGGCCGGCGCATTGATTTGCAGTTCCGCCCAGAATATAAGTATGTTCAGTTTTGACAGGCAGATAAGGAATATATCAGCGGATTATACACGCAAGGTAACTTTATCTGTTCTATACGTGATTCTCAAACGCTTCCGCGACCGTCAGACACCGATGAATACAGAACAGCTTTCTGTCTCATGCGGAATACCTATCCGCCTTGTAAGATTGGTAACTGACAGATTACTGGCATGCGGTCTTGTGATACGCGTGATTACCGACAACAATATGGATGACCGTGACGAGCTTCCTATGCAACCATCCATGAGCATAGAACAATATACCATAGCGAATGTGATAACGACGCTGCATACATATGGCGAGAAGGATTTCATTCCCGATCTGGAAAAGAAATTTCCGCAAGTGATGCAGCAATGTGACAGACTCACGGAATCAGTCAGAAAATCCACATCGGACACACTACTTGTAAATCTCTAAATAATATGAAAGAAGTAATCTCCACATCTGCTGCTCCCGCAGCTATCGGCCCTTACAGCCAGGCAATCAAAACCGGCAACATGCTTTTTTGCTCGGGCCAGATTCCGGTTAATCCCGCTACCGGCGAAATACCCGAAGGTATCGAATCACAGACACGTCAGGCTCTTGACAATGTCAAGGCTCTCCTTGCAGCCGCAGGAACCTCGATTGACAACGTGGTCAAGACGACGGTGTTTCTTGCTGACATGAGTCTGTTCGGGGCAATGAATTCAGTTTATGCCGAAGTGTTCACAGAACCTTTCCCCGCACGTTCGGCAGTCGCAGTCCGTGAATTGCCAAAACAAGTTCTTGTCGAAGTGGAAGTAATTGCCGCTCTCTGATTTTAACCCTTGAATGTAAAAACTAAGAAACCTTCGGTATCGTCACGATGCCGAAGGTTTCTTAATTTTTAGCTACTGCCTTGAATCAATAATAAACCGTTTGAATATTGTACCTTATCTTGTCATATCTTTATTCAGCTGTAAGATCCACTGCATATACACCTCGCTTGCCGGTTGGATAAACACCACGCAGTATCATGAGTTTCTCCTCTCCGTTGCCCTTCATGATAGCCTTGTATATCTTCTCGACATCATCAGGTGAAGATACGCGGTTATCATTAATCGAGTAGATAATGAATCCCGGCCGCACACCGCTGTCTCGGAACATCCCGTCTTTAAGATCCACGATCTGGACACCGCCGGAGAGTCCGAGCTGGCGTAGGGTTGATTCGTCAACCTTCTTGAAGGCACATCCGAGGTCTGTAAAATCACCCGGCTTGGTGACAGTGGTTGTCCCTTGGTTGTTGAGAAGTTTGACTTCGACATCTTTGGTGGCATTATCACGCACATATGTAACCTTGATTTTGTCACCGGGACGATATTTTGCAACCTGTTCCTGCAACTGCGCCACATTTCCAGTCTGTACCCCATTGACAGCTGTTATGACGTCACCTTCTTTGATACCTGCCTCGCGTGCTGAGGAACGATCATTCACCGAGTTGACATACACACCTTTTGTTACCGCAGTCACACCTTTCTCCTTGGCTATGTCATTGGTGAGATCTGATATGGCTATTCCAAGAACCGCACGCTGGACAGTGCCGAACTGGCGAAGGTCGTTCACGACTTTTTTTACAATGGTAGTCGGTATGGCAAAAGAATATCCGGCATAATTTCCAGTCTGTGAGTATATGGCCGTATTGATACCTATCAGTTCGCCGTTGAGGGTGACAAGCGCGCCTCCCGAGTTACCCGGATTTACGGCTGCGTCAGTCTGAATATAACTTTCTATACCCATAGGGCGTGAATGTGTCGTACCGGCTATGCTACGGGCCTTGGCCGATACAATTCCAGTCGTCACGGTAGAAGTGAATCCGAAAGGATTGCCTACTGCAAGCACCCACTCTCCTACTTTGAGTGATTCACTGTCACCCATGGGAATCACAGGTAGCTGTGAGGCATCAATCTTGATAAGGGCAAGATCGGTCATCGGATCAGTCCCGATGACGGTTGCATCAAAAGTCCTGTTATCATTGAGTGTCACTTCGAGCCTTTCGGCTTCGTCAATGACATGGTTATTGGTTACAATGTAGCCGTCAGGTGTTATTATTACTCCTGAACCCAACCCGAGTTGTTGCTCACGCGGTTGCGCCTGTTCGGGCTGTTGGCGATGGCGGTTACCGCCGGGAGACCCGAAGAAGTATTCAAAGAAAGGATCCTCGAAGAATCCACCACCGCTCCGATTGCCACGAGAGTAACCACGTGGTGTGACATAGCTTTTGATGGATACCACGCCATTGATGGTACTCTCTGCGGCCTCGGAGAAGTCAGTGGAAGTAGCGGGCGAATGACCCACCGTGTAGAATCCGCCTGTCGAGGGATTCTGTGAGGAAGAGGAGAATGTGCATTGGTCACTGCCGGATCCTGTGAAGGATTGCTTCATGGCCACGGTTGTGACTGCCGAAGAAATAACGGCGGTACCTGCGGCCAACAGTAGTATTTTTCCTGTAAGTTTCATATTTGGTGATCTGGTTGTTTTATTATCATTTTTTACACTTATGACGGCAAAAACGATGCAAAGTTACATCCAGAGACAATAGTTTAAAATATTTTAATAACATATTCTGTGATTTAAAAGTTATTTGCAGTTTATTCAAGGCTGTTTGAAAATTTCTTAATAACTTTGCGACTACTATGTCACACCATCTGTCTATTTATGTCATATTCATGTCAGTTGTTTTCGGGCTGGCATTGTCATCCTGTGGTTCCTCTAAGACTGTAACGACAGTCCGTGGATCAGGAGGAAAAGACTCGTCTTCTCGACCCGTATCGGTAAGCAATCTCGACCCTATGGCCAAAATCCTGATCAAAGAGGCTGAAAGCTGGATCGGTACACCTTACAGGTATGGAGGTAACGACCGTGGAGGCGTTGACTGCTCTGGATTTGTCACTCAGGTATATAAGCGTGCCCTTGATATAAAGCTACCCCGCACATCCCGTGAACAGAGTGAATTTTGTCAGAAGATCAACAAATCAAACCTGACCCCCGGAGATCTTGTGTTTTTCCGTACAACTCGCGGCAGTAACAGGGTTTCACATGTAGGAATATTTGTAGGTGACAATCAGATGATACATTCTTCTACGTCCAAGGGTGTTATCTATACCGATATTACATCGGATTACTATATGAAGACATTTGCCGGAGCCGGAAAGGTAGGCCCGTATCATGCCATGTTGTCAAAAGAAACAAAGTCAGAAGAACCGGCAAAATCTGAGAAGAAAAATAGAAAACCAAAAGAAAATACAGAGTCTGATAAAAGTTCGGAAGACAAACATGATGACATCCATATCTCTCCGATGGAATCTCCCACCGGCTACACTCTGACACCTGTATCTTCTTTGCCCACGCGTACAACGACGGTACAGACAACATCTTCCACAGAACCAACGCCAGATGATGCACGTGCTGCCGTCCTTAACTCATTAGTTGAAAAAGAATTTTAATGATTCAATTCCCAGATCGTTCCAAAGCCCCCGAGCTACATTCATTCGGAACTCTATCTCTTGATAACCCGGATACCGAGGTTCTTACCAACGGTATGAATGTCCATTTTTTTACAAATCCTGATATAGAGGTGTGCCGTATGTCAGTAGCCATCCCCGGAGGTGAGGCTGAAACAAGTCCAGACGGAGCTTTAAGGGTTGTGGCTCCGGCATTATCCGAGGGAACCATTCACCATTCAGGATCTGATCTTGCATCTCTTCTTGAAGATTATGGCGCGTGGAGCGGAGCTTCTTTATCAACCCATTATACTATATATTCTGTCAGCTGTCTGACCCGTCATCTTCCTAGACTTCTTCCATTAATAAAAGAGGTTGTATTTGAGCCATCGTTCGAAGAAAACGCAATGTCCCAACTAACAGAAAGTATTGCCGCCCGAAACGAGCTTGACAGGTGCAAGGTGGAGTGGCAGGCGTCTGAAGCGTTGAAACAAAAAATATATGGAGATTTATCTCCTCTTTCAGTATCTCCGACACCTGACGAAATAAGGGCTGTAACCTCGACCATGCTTAAAGAGGCTCATTCCCAACGTCTCAATCCAACGGAAATGCATATATTTTTGTCAGGCGGCATAACAAAAGATATTATTGACGGCACAAGGGACATCTTTGGCTCGCTCATATATGACTGTGATACTTCGATTCGGGGATTACATTTTCCTGTCTATGACGGAAGTCGGGAGATTTTTACCGAAATGCCGGACTCGCTTCAAAGTGCTTTGGCCATGGCGATTCCATCAGTAGGACGAGACCATCCTGACTTTGTGGCTTTGAGAATGGCCGTCATAGCACTCGGAGGATATTTCGGGAGTCGCCTAATGATGAACATTCGTGAAGAAAAGGGCCTTACCTATGGTATAGGCTCGGCCCTTGTAGGCTATCGGGAAAAAAGTTTTATATCAATTACGACTCAGACGGCAACAGAATACGTTGAAGAAGTCAGAAAGGAAATTCTGTATGAAATCGAACGAATGAAAGATCCGGCAAGCTATACGCCTGACGAACTTGACAGACTTGGATTTTACATTCTTTCGTCATTGGCATCGTCTCTTGACACACCTTTCTCTCGAATGGACTTATGGCAAAGTTACTTCCTGTCTGGAGCCCCAGACGGGTATTTTGCAGCTCAAGATTATCTGGCCCGAAATCTATCCGCCGAAACATTGGCAGAGATGGCTCGGAAATATTTTGACAGAGATATGTTGTTCTGTTCTATTGCGGGACGAGAAATCTCAAGGCTGTAAATGGATAGGGAGACAGCGGGTTAGATATTCCTTTGCCTCATTCCATGGAGTATAGATTTCTGAGCGTCCGGGAATGAGAGGTATAGGAGTCTCATTGAGGTCTACTCTTACATACAATCTGCCATTCTTGGATTTTAAGAGAGACATTTGTAGATTAGAGGCCATTGGAACCACTATAAAGTCTTTCCAATGTAGTCCTACCGTGTCAAAATAATTTGTCATATAATAACAATCCTTTAATCTCATTAAAGCAAGAAGGGGCATGAGGGTCTCGGCATGTCCGAACCTAAGCACCGCCGAATATTGCATGGTGCCCTCGACCGCATCCTGAAACGTATCGATAAGGTTAAGAAGAAGTCGCGATGCCAATTCCATCGGAGCCTGAGACAATGTTGATGCCGAGTGTGTCAAATAATGGTGAAGGTTCTCGATACTCCACAACGAATTATATTCTTCCGAAGTTATGAATTTTCCGGCATTTACCCTAAGCCCTATTGAAGCACATCCCGAGATGATTTTATAAACATTAATCGCAAAATCCTGAGTTTCTCCGACTGATAGCTGGAATGATTTGCCGAGAAGACGCGGTGCTATTGATGAAGGAGCTGATTGAGAAACAAATTCTTCATATACGCGCTGCCATTCATCAGAAGCTATAAAATCTTTGTATTCCCTATCATCAGTCCATGGACGAACCAATGCATTGTTTTGACGCCCTGATGAAGTATATATTTCCACTTTATTGTTAAGTCGGGCGAGTTGGTGGGTGAATTCATCCATTGAGGCTATGCATCTCGGAACATATGATGAGAGTGCGGATATCTTCGTCCCATCAAAAAGATTCGGAAATGTTGCAAATGTCCGAGAGGCAATGGCACGTTGTTCAGCCATCCCGAGAGAGTCCAATGCCCCCCAGCGTCCGGCTGTCACTTTTATTATCTGGTGGCAAAGATGTTTTAATTCGCGTCCGCTGGCCGTTATTGTCTTCATCGAATCAGCCTTATCAAGCAACCTGATGACGGATGTTGTAAATTTTGATGACGAATAAAATCTCGCTCCATGTCGTCCTATATGATTTAGGAAAACAGGACTGAGGGAGTCTGGGATTTCGCGTGGAGTCTTTGGTGAAGGATAAGGCATGGCTGACCCCTGGCATTGTGTCTCAGTGTAGTCAGTCAGCATAGGATTAGCCGCAAATACAGGAATAGCGGCTGTCCATACCATAAAATTTATAAATACTCGTTTTATCATTGCCATATTTGATTATTAATGGGAATGTTTTGACTGTCGTTATACAAAAGTAACAATTAAACAGCCCGTTTTTGAAGAGAGTTTAAATTTTTTCATTCAACCTCGATTATTTTTCCTGTGTCAAGGTAATAAAGAAAACCTCTTACCTTGGGATATCCGGCAGATTTAAAGAATTCTATATAACTTTTGATCTGTTTCATATAACGTTTGGGGGGCTGTGAGCCGGATTTGTAATCAATAAGATGTATTTCGCCGGAAGAAGTCCACACAACCCTGTCAAAACGCTTCATGTCACCATGATCGGTCATAACCTCTCTTTCAATCAAGACTCTGGAAAATCCTTGGAACCACTCTTTCACTTGTCCATCATTTATCCTCTGGCGGACAATCTGTTCGATTTCTTTTTTCTCCTTGGGGCCGGCCCCTATGGTCACAGGCAGAGTCTGTAAAATATTTAACGCGCCGTCAATGTCATCAATAGAATGTATTCGAGAAAGGATGTCATGTATTATAAGGCCACGTTCACGGGCACTGAGAATCTTGCCGAAGCCATCTCTATCGAGAACCGTATTTTCCCAGACAGACTTATTTGACGAAACGTTATAACCCCTCATTGTCCTTGTTGTGGAGGGAGACATAGCTGATACAGCCTTAGAACCCTCTTGGCGGGGATATGTTGGTGCACCGACCTCGATAATGCCGTCGTTCGAAAGACTGAATGATGTAAATGGATTATATTCATCTTTCATATCGATACCTGCATCCATACTCAGATCTGAAACAAATGAGTCGTTGCACATTCTGATTGAACGGAATATGAACCTTGCGGTATCAAGAGGTGTCTCAGTGTCTTTCTTTTTATTGTTTATTTCTTTTTCCGGAACCTTTAATCCGACAATCAGTTCATCAACGGCACGAGTGAACGCCACATATAAAAGATTGAGCCTGTCAAGTTGCTGTTCACGCATTATCGCGTCATATTCTTCAGCAAGAGGTGTGAACCTCATAAGAGATGTGACATTCAGCGGTATCCATGGCGGGACGAGGGATTTATCTATCCCTTTTATATCTTCAAGATGGAACCACTCTGTATCGGATATATTGTTTTCGGTAAATTCGGCAAAAGGAATATGCACGCATCGATACTCCAATCCTTTGGATTTATGTACTGTGAGTATGTTTAGCGCTGAATCGTCCTTTGCTCCTGAAACTGAGACTTTGCAACCTGTTTCATCCCACCATTCAAGAAATGACCGTATATCAGCTCTTCCCTTGGACATGAGATCAACCACAAGATCCTGAAATGCCGTTATGAATATGTTGTCAGATTCAAGACATTCGGGAGATATACGAGAAGATATTATAGATTCAACGAGCGATACAAGATCCAGATTCCCGGAATAAGACTCATTATCAGGTTCGCTATCAGGGTTGTTTCCAGTCAGATTTCCAAGTGACGCAATAGCCGTGACAAGCGAATCAGAAGGAGACATATTCCTGCTGATACAAGTCTCGTATTCGTTTAACATCCTTGCCACTTCCTTGTGTGGACGTTTTCGTTTGTCTGGGGTAAAATTTGACAACGAAAGATATCGGAGATGGCTTATCACAAGCATTACAGCTTTGGAACGTGAGACAAGTAATGACTTGTCTGAAACAATTGTAAAAGGAGGAAAGTCTGGATTCTCGTTTCTTACCTTTTCCAGATAAGATATGACTTCATCACCCTCTTTCCACCGCCTGACAAGTATTGCTATATCCCCCGGCCTATAACCGGCTAAAAGCTGACGGTGCAACTGTGTGGCCAATGTGGCGAGTGCGGCCTCCTTGGGATTATCGGAACCACCGTCAGAATAGATATTAAGTCGCACATATCCGCGATGGGATATGTGTTTCTTCGATATCTGTTGTACAACGTTTGAATATACATCGTCAAATCCAAGTATTCTGGAAATAGCGGAAAACAACGTGTTGTTGAACCTAACCACATCTGCCGATGAACGCCAGTTGGTATTTTCAGAAAGATCTGTCCCCTTTACCACAGATCGTCTCAATGCAACTTTGTCAAGATGAAGATTCTGTAATAATGAAGGGTCGCTATCTCGGAATCGGTATATACATTGTTTCTCGTCTCCGATTACAAGGTTGTCATTATCTGTCGCAAGGCTCTCGTTAAGAAGTGGCCTCAGGTTCTGCCACTGGCTATGCGAGGTATCCTGAAACTCGTCAATAAGGAAATGACGATAAGTGTTACCGATTTTTTCATATAGAAACGGCGAATCATCGTCTCCGATTATTTTGGCAAGAAGGGCATTAGTGTCGCTTAGAAGTATTGTGGAATTTTCTTTTCGGTAACGGTCTATATATTCGAGCAATGAGCCTATCAGACCAAGCTGGTATAAATTGGCACCCAGAATATTAAAAAAGGTTATTGATGCAAAACTATTGACTATCGCATCGACCGCCTTATATAGGGCGTATTCCATTTCAGGATTTCGAAGCGTTGAAACGGCGCCTTTTTTTGTGAATGCCGTAGTTATATCTTCATGGGTTCTTATAAGAGTGGCTGACAGCTCTCTGACATTGCTGTCAAAACCTTTCTCTCCCCATCTGCGTATTGGGGACAGGACATTGCTGTTTATCAGACCACTCATGCCGCCTGCGGCTTCTATAATGTCATTGGCTTTCGCACAAGCTGCCATTGTCTCACGTTTTATCTCTACGACACGGCCATGTAATGCATTTATGAATTCCTTAAATTTCTCACGGTCGTTAAGATATCCCATTATTTCATCGCGGTGGGCTTTGAAGTTGTCATCCATTATTCCAACGATGAATCTGACAAGCTGCATATGAACCTCGGAAGCACGGTTGAAGACATTAAACGATTTTCCATCTTCAATCTGCTTTATCATGTAGCGAGTGAGCCATTCTATGAGATAGCGAGATGCTGATGCATCTGGTATACGGTTCAGGTCTTGAAGCATGCGGTCAATACCCATGGTCATTACGGCGGTGTCGTCAAGTTCGACCTCGTAATTACCTGAGACATCCGCCTCGTGGGCAAAAGCGCGGAGAACAGTCTGGAAAAAAGCATCTATGGTTGAGACGTTGAATTTGTCAAAATCAAATAGAAGTGCTCGCAGTGCCTTACCGGCGGACTCTGCCAGTTCGGATTCAGAACAAGAAAAAGTCTTACAGAGATAGTCCAGATAAGGACTTGGATTCTGCCATCCTGGTTCGGCACCGGCGATGACGGCCAGTTCATGGATTATACGGCCCTTCATCTCTTCGGTTGCTTTGTTGGTGAAGGTTATGGCCAGTACGGATTTATGAGCCGCGTTGTCCCCTTTGTTTAGTCTGTAACAACCTGCCTCGTCCTTACTTCCGAGAATAAATTTGATATATTCCCGGGTGAGTGTGAAAGTCTTACCCGATCCGGCAGAAGCCTTGTATATCTCTATCATTTCACTTTGTAGCCCATTTCTTGTAGAAACTTTCTTGTGTCTTCACAATGGTCTCCTTGTATTAGAATCTCCCCGCCACGCGCTGAACCACCTGTCCCAAGACGTGATTTGAGAGATGCGGCAATGTCTCTAAGTTCTGAATCCCCGCATGAAAATCCTTCAACAATAGTTGCCGTTTTTCCTTTACGTCCTTTTCTGTCAATCAATACCTTCAGAATATCTTTTTTTTGTGTTTCTTTTTCATGCCATATGGTATTGTCGCTATTTTCGGCAGGTGGGAGTTCGCCATTAGCCACCTTTATACTTAGAAGGTCTTTCCAATCAGTCATTTCAAAGAGTCGTTAATAACTCCGACAGAGTCTGGTGATACATATCGGTCATGATCAATCGAGATTTTCTCAGGATTGTCAAGGCCACTTACAATAAGTGAGAGAGCAAACGCGTACTTGTGTAGCTCGGCCGGTAATCGGTCATATACGGATTTGGCAGAGTCTGGATTTAGAATAACCGCGTTATGATAACAGCTGACGGCCTGCTCTAATGCATCGGAATCATCGGAGTTCTCATAAAACTGCATATAAAGAATTGACAGGCGGGCATATTCTGTGGCTGAAATTCCGTTATCATTACTTGCACCAAGTATTTCGTCACAAATCTTGCGACTTGATTCCAAATCCTGCTCTGCCATAACGGTTTCGGCCGTGGCTATGCGCTCGTTGATACGTTGTTTATCATTACATGCTGTAAGAGACATAACACAGACGAGACCTGAGATTATAATTCTTACCATTTTTACAGCAAAAGATTGTGTGGATTAATTAGATCTTCTAAGATATTGGTAAACCACCCCTTCATGCTCCAATTGAAGAATGAAATCATTGTAATCGACCACATGCCTTGAAAACCGAGACGGAACCACACCTATTAGAGACTTATCGCCCTCGGCACGAAGTGTGGAAGGTTCCAGTTCGAAAAAGATGGTGTCATTCTCTACATTCCACGTTCCTTCCACGCAGTATGTCAGAACTCCAGGCTTTATTGCTCTGATCGTACATGATGCATCCTCGCGCAACTCCATCACCGGGGCAGACTGAGACAACTCGGTATTATAATAAATCCCGATTATCTTTTCCGCCTCAGGTGATAGTTTGGAACAAGATGACAAAAGGATTGTCACCATGGAAAGGAGAAATATTGCAGGAAATCTCATCAGATACATCCTACAATCTCGTTAATGTCATTTACGCCATGACGGTCGCAATAATCTTCTATAAAATCAATAACCTTCATGGTGACAGCCGGATCTATAAAGTTGGCGGTGCCTATCTCTACCGCATTAGCTCCGGCAAGCATGAACTCGATGGCATCACGACCATTCATAATCCCGCCGAGGCCTATAACGGGTATATTTACAGCCTTGGCCACCTGCCATACCATACGCACGGCTACCGGGCGGACGGCTGGCCCTGACAAGCCACCCGTGATGGTAGAAAGATGCGGACGACGACGCTCGATGTCTATACTCATACCCATGATAGTATTTATCAGAGAGACGGAATCTGCACCCTCTGCCTCTACCGCCTTGGCTATGTCGGCGATAGAGGTAACATTGGGAGACAGTTTTACGATAAGGGTTTTGGGATAAACATCCCTTATCGCCTTTGTCACCTCTGCTGCTCCTGTGGTTGTGGTTCCGAATGCCATACCTCCCTCCTTTACATTGGGACATGAGATATTAACCTCGATTGCGCCGACGTCATCGAGAGGAGCAAGACGGCGGGCTGTCTCTACATAGTCCTCTATCTTTGCACCAGAAACGTTTACAATCAGTTCTGACCTGATATTCCTTATGCGTGGATATATGTTCTCAATAAAATAGTCCACACCTTTGTTTTGAAGACCTACGGCATTAAGCATTCCCGAAGGAGTCTCTACCATGCGAGGATAAGGATTGCCTTCTCGATGGTTCAATGTGGTACCCTTTATAATATATCCGCCAAGACGCCCCAGATCTATAAACGGAGCGAATTCTTCGCCGTACCCAAAAGTTCCCGAAGCGGTAAGAACGGGGTTCTTAAGATCAAGCGCGCCTATTTTTACTGCAAGATTAGCCATAAACATTATTTCCAGTTAAGCATTTCAATATTGAATACGGGGCCTTCTGTACAGACACATACATTTCCCTTTACGGTATCTTCCACACAGCACAAACAGGCTCCGAGACCGCAAGCCATCATGTTTTCAAGAGATACCTCGCATCTGATACCTTTTTTCAGAGCTATTGAAGCGACAGCCTTCATCATAGGTGATGGCCCACAGCAATATATCATATCAATCTTTTCATCAAGTACGGAGTTTGTTGTCACAAAACCTTTTTCTCCGACCGATCCGTCTTCAGTAGACAAATGCACATGGCCTATTTTCTCAAATTCAGCTACTTGTAGGAGATCCCCCTTAGATCTTGCGCCGAGAAGGAACTCAGGCTTTGCGCCGTTGTCTTTCAGCGCCCGTCCGAGATATAACAAAGGTGCAACACCTACACCTCCCCCTATAAGCAATAGCCGACCACAGATAACATCTCCTTCGGTTGTGAAACCGTTTCCAAGCGGCAAGAGGATATTTACCGTGTCGTTTTCTTTCATTGACAGTAATGCCTCGGTTCCCTTTCCGGCCTTTCGTACAAGAATATCTATAGTATTGGCTGAATAATCTACATCATTTATAGAGATAGGCCGACGGAGGAATACTCCCGGAGTCTCGACTGCTACTTGTACAAATTGCCCCGGTCTGATGTCCTCAGGAAGCTCCGATGAGTCAGCCGGACGGAGTCGCAAACGCGAATACATATTGTTGTAATGACGCGTCTCGATGATTCTAAAATCCTTGACTTGTTTCATGTGATTTTTTCGGTTCTACCCTACAAAGATAAGGCTTTTTAAAATCTTCCACAAAAAAGCCGGCCAAAAATATAAGTGATTATAAAAACAAAATGACGTTTTTTATAATCACCGACCTTATATTAATGCTGAAACCGCCGACCTGTCTCAGGACGGCGGTTTCTCAACAAAAAAATGAACGAACAATGTACCTCGGAGGGGAATCGAACCCCTATCTGAAAATTAGGAATTTCCCATTCTATCCGTTGAACTACCAAGGCATTCTATTTAATGGTGTGCAAAGTTACTCATATTTCCCCATCTGTGCAATAGGCTGGCTGTATAAAATACACGATGGGCACAACAAAAGTTTGTTTTCCTATAAGAATTGTAACGCTTACAGGAAAACAAACCTTATTAAGATACTCTGTTACGACCACGTCCTTTTAACGAAGACGGTTATAGGATTTCAGGAGTTTTATGTCATGATTAATGCCCGAAACCGCAAGTATCTCAAAAAGAGCGGCAATAGGCACCACTATATCCCATACGGAAAAAATCGCTTCGAATCCTTCTGCCTTGCCTATTTTGAACAATGCGAAACAGACTATGGCAATTATGGACAATGTGAGCATTAAACAGATCAATACCACTGTGCGTTGCAGGGAAAGGTTGCGGAAAAGGAACAGCGCGACAACCAGAAGTATGATTACGGCAGCCGTCGGGATGAGGATCCCGTATTCAGACATTGTGTATAGAGGTTCCGCCACGCCAGGTGCAACTGCCAGATTTGCAACTTCTCCGTAAGGCACTATTAGAAATATCGCCATAGCGATTATGGCGAAAAAGATGTAGAGGGACTGGATTCTTTGAATCTGCATAGATGATAGTATTTTAGGGTTGGACAATGAATTTTTGTCAAAAGTACTAATTTTTTAACAATTATAGGGACGAATAGTTAGTTATTCTTCGTACATTTGTTGTAAGATTTGAGAAACTTGGAAATTTATGGAAAACAAACGACCATTGATATTGATATGTAACGATGACGGAGTCAGAGCACGTGGGATAATCCATCTTGCACGAACAGTATCATCGCTTGGAGACGTAGTAATAGTCGCTCCTGATGACGCGCAATCCGGGAAATCATCGGCCCTTACAGTAAACGCGCCACTCATGCTGGCAGAACTCCCTGAGCTGGATGGCATAAAAGTATACAGTGTCACCGGCACGCCTGTGGATTGTGTGAAAATTGCCATTCATGCCGTTCTTGACCGCAAGCCGGACATTCTCCTTTCAGGAATCAATCATGGTTCAAATGCCGCCATTAACAATATTTATTCAGGAACCATGGGCGCAGCCATGGAAGGATGTATTCTCGGAATACCTTCAATAGGATATTCGCTACAAAGCCATTCCCCGAATGCGGACTTTGACCCGTTGACACCATATATAGTAGATATAACCAAGAAGGTGATATCGGAAGGATTGCCTGAGGGAGTGTGTCTTAATGTCAACTTCCCGGCTCGATGCAACCCAAAGGGTATCAAGGTCGTCCGTGGGGCACATGGACACTGGACAGAGGAATATCAGGACTTTGCAACGCCTCATGGAACACCTTTTTATTGGCTAACGGGTAAATTCCACAATCTTGAACCAGACAATCCTGAAACGGATGAATATTGGCTTGCACGACAATATGGAACCATCGTGCCCATACGCCCAGACCAGACTGCCACAGACAAAATAGATGATATAACAGAACTTTTTAGAAATTGAACCGAATTCTGCTTTTTGCCTTCTGGCTGTTTATCTCTTTCACAGCCTCGGCTTTCCCTCTGTCTCTCAAAGGTGTTGATACCACAAGGACGGCTATTTTAATCCACGATTTAAAATGGGGTATAGATATTGTGAAGGAAAATATAGACCGCCCTCTCATTCCGGCATCTGTGACAAAGACAGTAACAACTGCGTCATTGCTTAGTCTTGCTGATGGGTCAGAACGATTTTCCACCCATGTCGTGGCAGAGGGAGACATCAAGGATGGAACGCTGGACGGAAATCTGATAGTACGTACATGCGGAGATCCGACAATTGAGTCCTGTTATTTTGAAGATGCAGGAGGGTTTGCCGGCGGGATCACAAACAGACTCCGGGAACTTGGCATTATAAGGATAACCGGCGACGTAATTATTGACGAGAGCGGTTTCCCGGACGCCACTACACCTACGGGCTGGATGGCAGAGGATATAGTCTGGCCTTACGGGGCTCGTCTTAGAGGTGCGAATTTCAGGGACAATCGTTTCAGGCTCAGGCTACCATCAAAAGAAACATCACCGAAGGTGCCGGGATTGAAATTCAGTTTTACAAACGGTAAAAGACGTGGTATCAAAATAGATCGTAAGGACGGATCTGAAACCATTCTGGTATCTGGAAACATACGTCGAGGATTCTCCGATTCATTTTCAACACCCTATCCTTCAAAAGTGATGCGAGCTGAGATTCTTGACAATCTTAAAGACGCAGGAATAACCGTTGACGGATTAAAGACGTCCACAGCAAAGACAAGTCATCCGATCTATATCCACCTCTCCCCTACCTTTGCCGAGATAATGCGGAGCCTGATGTTTCGGTCGGACAATCTTATGGCCGAAGGTATGCTCCGTGCTATTTCTCCCGGCGGTACACGGTCAGATGCCATTAATGAGGAGATGGCGGTATGGGCTATGGCTGGAATCGGCGGGAACGGGCTGAAAATCGTTGATGGCAGCGGCCTTTCCCGCGATAACCGACTGACCGCCCGTTTTCTGTCAGATATAAACCGACACATGCTGCAAGAGGATTTCGGTACGGAATTTACATCACTATTTCCGCGTGCAGGTTATGACGGAACTATGAAGAATTTTTTGGCAGACACCCCTCTCGAAGGTCGTGTTGCCATGAAAACAGGCTCGATGAAAGGTGTGCAGAGTTACAGCGGATATCTTTTTGATGAGGATGGGAAACCGTCTCATGTGATTGTATTTATTGCAAATGGCTTCACATGTTCACGTGCGGCATTAAAAAGTGCCTTCCAGCGTTTGTTATTAAATATTTTTGATGTAAATTCGCAAGAAAATTAGAACAACCATGTCAATCAACTATAAAGAGCTACTCCGTCTGGCGTATGAGATGGAAGGATTGCTGCTCGTCCAGATGGACAGGCCTGAGCGTCATTCGAAGGAACTTGACTTGCTTATTGCCGAAAAAGCGGCTGCATTCAACTCATTAATCACAGAAGACACCAAAGATGTTGTTGATCAGAACGCGATTGCGACTTCGGCATTGGAAGAGGAGAAAAAAGATGCAGATATTATTGTTCCTGCGCCGGTGCGCGTTGAGTCATCGGTTCCGGCCAGACAGGCTAATAACCAGGAACCGTCGGAAGCGACATCTGCAAGCCAGGCCGTTATTGTCGCGTCAGAACCAGCTCCTACCCTTGACGAACGCATAGCACGTGACCGCGCAAAAGACATATTCAAGGCCTTTACCCTGAATGACAAGTTCCGTTTCAGGAGAGAACTTTTCCGCAATTCGCAGGCCGAATTTGACGAAACCTTGAATGTGATATCGGCTATGAACTCCCTTGCCGAGGCAGAGGAATATTTTTATGAGGATCTTTGCTGGGATGCTTCAAATGAGGATGTAAAGGCCTTCATGGAGGTAGTCGCAAAACATTTCTAAAATATAGGGCTAAACGCATGGGCAAGCTTTATATTGTACCAACACCTGTGGGAAATATGGGAGATATGACGCCTCGTGCCGTTGAAATTCTCAATCATTGCTCCCAGATATATGCCGAAGACACAAGGACATCATCCGTGCTTCTTAGGCATTTCGGAATCTCGACTCCGTGTTCCAGCCATCACAAATTTAATGAGCATGAGACTTCTCGTCCGATAATAGAAAGACTGCTCGCTGGCGAAAACATAGCTTTGATATCAGATGCCGGTACACCCGGGATTTCTGATCCGGGATTTCTTCTTACAAGAGAATGCCGCCGAGAAGGAATAGAGGTAGAAACCCTCCCCGGCTCTACCGCATTTGTCCCCGCGCTTGTAAATTCTGGACTTCCTACTGACCGTTTCACCTTTGAAGGTTTTCTGCCACCTAAGAAAGGCCGTCGTACGAGGCTCGAACGTATCGCCAAGTCGGATTGCACATCGATAATATACGAATCTCCGCTTAGGCTCGTCAAGACACTTGGTGAACTTATAGAGGTGTGTGGTTCTGACAGGGCGGCATCTGTCTCCCGTGAAATATCAAAACTCCATGATACCACCGTGCGAGGGACACTTGGAGAGATAGAAAGATTCTTCCGAGAGAACAATCCGCGAGGAGAAATTGTTATTGTTTTAGGTGCCGATGTTTCCGAAGGCCCTAAAATACATCGAAACAAATACAAAAATTTAGATTCCTCATTTTCAACTCAAGAATCATGAAAAAATTAGCAACAGCCGCCATTTTTACTGCAGTGCTGTTTACTGCATGTAACGGAGACAAACTTCGCGATGCCGAGGCCCAGAACGAGCAGTTAAAAGGAGACCTTCGTGAGACACTTGCCACACAGGACAGCCTTCTTGTCCTTGTCAATGACATCTCCGACGGCATGAGCCAGATTAAGGATCTGGAAAAAATCATCACAAATCCCGGAGGACTTAGTGGTGAAACCTCTTCTCGTAAAGAGCAGATTCGCAATGATATGATTGCAATCCAACAGGCTCTTCAAGAAAGACGTGAGAGACTTGCCGAACTTGAAAAGAAACTGGAACAAGGTGGTGGCGAAAGCGCTACCTTAAAACGCACAATCTCAAATCTCAAAGCCCAGATTGCCGAACAGACTACCGAAATTGCCACTCTTAATAACCAGCTCGCATCCGCAAATATAAAGATTGAGGAGCTTACATCAACCGTAAGCAATCTCACTACCCGTGTAGACTCGCTCAATACGGATGTTGAAGAAGAACGCGCTGCGAAAAAAGCCGCAGAGGAAGCCGCCATCGCAGCTGACCGCGAGCTCAATGCATGCTATTACGCAATCGGCACCAACAAGGAGCTTAAAGAACGGTCAATCCTTTCGTCAGGCTTCCTACGTAAGACAAAGGTTATGAAAGGTGATTTTGACATGAATTATTTCACACCGTCCGATAAACGTACTCTTGGCGAGATTGCTACACACAGCAAAAAAGCAAAGATTATGACATCCCAGCCAAAAGACTCATATGAGATTGTCGATGTAAACGGACAAAAGGTAATAAAGATCACCAATCCGGCAAAATTCTGGCAGTTGTCAAACTTCCTTGTCATAGAGGTTGACTGAGATGGATATTTCCATTATTAAGAAATAAAGCAGTCGGAGCCAGAGCAATATCTGTATATTGCTCTGGCTCCGATGACTCGATTATAAATTTCATACTTATTCTTTCCAATCAATACCAAACACATGAAAATTTTACCAGTTTTGACAGGCATTGCATTGTGTTGCAGCGTTGACGCCGTAGCGACCGAACAAGACTCTAAGTTTTCCACATTTCCTACCTACAATGGTTCGGATCTGGAACTGAATGTAGACAATTCGGGTACACATTGGAGACTATGGTCTCCCGAAGCCGAAGAAGTAGAGTTACTTCTCTATCCAACCGGACGGAACTCGGCTCCTACAAAGACTATCAGTATGTCACGTTCAGACAATGGGACATGGACAGCCTCTTCTCCTGAGAAACTATACGGTCAATTCTACACATTCCGTGTAAAGCACAATGGTAAATGGCTTAGCGAAACGCCCGGAGTATGGGCCAAGGCCGTAGGAATCAACGGAGAGCGAGCAGCCATAATTGATTTTTCGGAGACAAATCCTGATGGCTGGGCTTCTGACAAAGGGCCGTCAATCAGAAACATAAATGATGCTGTCATATATGAGATGCACCACCGCGACTTCTCGGTTCATCCTTCGTCCGGCATTTCAAACAAAGGTAAATTTCTTGCCATGACAGAGGACGGCACGACCAATCCGACAGGCGAATCCACCGGTCTGGATCATCTTAAAGACCTTGGCGTGACCCACATTCACATTCTTCCCTCATATGACTACAACAGTGTTGATGAGACCAACCTTCCTGCCAATCAATACAACTGGGGCTACGATCCATTGAATTACAATTCGCCGGAGGGTTCATATTCAACAAATCCCTCTGATCCGGCCACACGTGTCCGTGAAATGAAAGAGATGATCAAAACCCTGCATGACAATGGAATTGGCGTAATCATGGACGTGGTATACAATCATACCGCAGACAATGATAATTCAAACTTTTCGCTTACAGCTCCCGGGTATTATTATCGCCATCGTCCTGACGGATCGTACAGTGATGCTTCGGGTTGTGGTAATGAGACTGCATCCGATCGCCAACAGATGCGTGATTTCATTGTCAACTCAGTAAAATACTGGGCCAAGGAATACCATATAGATGGTTTCCGTTTTGATCTCATGGCAATCCATGACACAGAGACTATGAACGAGGTTGCTTCCGCACTCAAAGAAATCAACCCGGATATCTTTATATATGGTGAAGGATGGACAGCCGGAGACTCCCCTCTTCCAGTCGAGAGACGTGCATTGAAAGAAAACGTAGCCAAAATGCCTCAGATAGCCGTATTCTCTGACGACATAAGAGACGCAATCAAGGGCCATTATTCGGATGCTGCGGATCGAGGATTCGCTACTGGCAAGGAGGGCCTTGAAGAGACTGTAAAAATCGGCATCGTGGCTGCGACCCCACATCCACAGATTGATTATTCAAAAGGCAATAATTCAAAGTTTCCTTATGCTGCCGCACCGACACAGATTATTAACTACGTATCGTGTCATGACGACCTGATGCTTACCGATAAGCTCCGTAAATCCATGCCGGACGCGACCGATAAGGAACGTCAGCGTGCCGCACGTCTCGCCCAGACCATAGTATTCACATCACAGGGTACCCCCTTCATGTTTACCGGTGAAGAAATATTCCGCGATAAGAAAGGTGTTCATAACTCCTATAAGTCACCGGACTCCATCAACGCCATTGACTGGAACCTGCGACACCAGAATGCAGAACAATACGAATATTACAAACAACTTATCAAATTCCGCAAGAATCATCCCGCATTCCGAATGACCACTGCGGAGGATGTCGCAAAACATCTTAAATTTGACAAGACAGAACCCGGCTTGATCTCTTACAGCCTGATTGACCATGCCAACGGAGATGAGTTTAAAGAAATCAAGCTTATATTCAACGGTTCGGATAATGTCCGAGAGGTAAAAGTAGCCAAAGGAGAGTGGATTATAATTGCCGAGGATGGCCGGATGAATGCCGATGGACTCGGAAGCACGAAGGGTGGCAGACTTTCGATTGCTCCCCGTTCCGCCATGATTCTCGGAAGAGAAAAATAAGTCTAAAAATAAAAAACGAGTGGAAACATTTCCACTCGTTTTTTATTTTTAAATATTAAGCTCATCAAGTTCAAGCCATCGAAGTTCTTTTTCATCAAGAATCTCCTTTAACTCGCTATATCGTGCGGCTTTTTCCGATATGTCAGCTATCTGCTCCCCTGAATTAAATAATTGTTCAAGAGCGTATTTCTCTTCATTGAGCTGTTCAAGTTCCTTCGTCAGTTCATCATATTCTTTACGCTCTTTGAATGTCAGTCTGACTTTGCGTTGCGGACGAGGCTCACGGGCAGAGACCGTGGAGGCTTTTGAGCCTGTCTCTCTTGCTTTGGCTGCCTGTCGTTCTTTAATGAACGCCCTGTATTCAGAGTAATTTCCCGGAAAATCCTTTATGACACCGTCCCCTTCCATAACAAACAGATGGTCAACTATCGAGTCAAGGAAAAAACGGTCATGGGATATGACAATCACACAGCCTTTGAAATCTTTGAGATAATCTTCCAGAATGGCAAGCGTGGTTATGTCAAGGTCATTGGTTGGTTCGTCAAGAATAAGAAAGTTTGGCTGGGTAATCAGCACAGAGGCAAGATGCAATCTGCGTTTCTCTCCACCGCTTAGAGTCGATATGTATTTCTGTTGATCAGCCGGAGAGAAGAGAAAACGTGTAAGAAACTGCATAGGAGTATAGTGGGTCGTACCATTTATAACCACTTCCTCTGTTATGTCAGTAATAGCGTCTATAACCTTCTTTCCCTCAGGCAGATTGAGGCCTTCTTGTGAATAATATCCAAACCTTACAGTCTCTCCGACATTCCATGAGCCTTTGTCAGGAGGGATTATTCCTTGAAGCATTTTTATAAATGTCGACTTGCCGACACCGTTCTCTCCCACTATGCCGACTTTCTCGTATCGTGCGAATGTGTAAGTGAAATCGTCAAGAATAACCTTGTCGCCAAACTTCTTTGATACCCCCTCAGCTTCAAAGATCTTAGATCCGATATATGATGACTTAACTTCATCCGGGTTTATATTTTTCTCGTCATATCTGACAGAAGCTTTCTCTTTAAGATTATAGAACTCATTGATGCGGAAACGAGCCTTTCCGGCACGCGCCTGTGGCTGACGCCTCATCCATTCCTGTTCTTTGCGCAATGTGTTCTTCACTTTGGCAAGTTCACCTGTAAGCGCCTCGATGCGTTCGGCACGGCGGCGTAGATAATAGTCGAAATTGCCTTCATATGAGAATATCTGCCGCATGTCAATCTCTATAATCTTGTTGCAGACACGGTCAAGGAAATACCTGTCATGCGTAACCATCAGGAGTGTCACTTTCTGACGTGTCAGATAGTTTTCAAGCCATTCGATAGTGGAAATATCCAGATGGTTGGTAGGCTCGTCAAGAATAAGTATGTCAGGATCGGACAGAAGCACTCGTGCCAATGAAGCCCGTTTACGCTGACCGCCTGACAGATGGTCAACATTCAAAGACGAATCCAGCCCGAGTTGGGATAGTATCTGGACGACCTTCCCTTCACGATTCCATTCATCATGATCTTCTTCCCTTACAGCCGGCAACATCTCGTCCATCAACGAGGCTCCAGAAGTAAATATCGGGTTCTGGTCAAGAAATCCCACCCGCAGATCGTTTCGGAATGTAACCGTCCCGCTATCAGGGCTCTCACTGCCTGACAACAGCCTGAGGAGTGTCGATTTCCCGGTTCCATTCTTTGCGATGAGGCCTATCTTGTCACCCTCGTTTACACCGAATGTGACAGATTCGAATAGAATGCGGTCTCCATAGCTTTTTGTAAGATCCTCGACTTGCAGATAAGGTTTCATAATGATGGCTATTTATCAAGACATTCGTCTAGTGCTCGTGTTATTGCGTCACGATCCATCCCACGACCAATAAAAACGAGCTTTATCATGCGGTCACCATAATTGTCATCCCAGTCTTTAAGTATGCCCGGATCTTGCGCAACAAGTTCCTCAAACTCTTCTGCAGGTGCTGTTGCAAACCAAAGTCCGGCTTCTTTAAGCTGTTTCTGTCTTCCTGCCGATTCAAAAAGATAGCTCATATCAGGATTTACACTGAAATAGCAGATGCCCTTACACCGTATTATCTCCTTCGGCCATCGTGATGCGGCAAAAAAATCAAACTTGTTCAAATCGAAGGCCGGTCGACGGTAATATACGAATGTACTGATACCATATTCTTCCGCCTCTCCCTCTCCATGATGATGGTGGTGGCAATGCCCACACGAACATTCTTCTCCGTGCTCGTTAGTATGGCATTCTTCATCATGGTGATGGTAGTGATGACTATGCCTCTCTTCTTCCTCTATTTCGGCATTAGGACGATCAATGTGCTGCACCCATGCTGCTGATGATGCTACATCGTCAAATTTGAACATGTGGGTATTTATAATACGCTCTATGTCTACTTTGGCATAATCACATTCTATAATTTCAGCATTGGGTTGAAGTGCCTTTATAACGGCCTTTATGTGAGAAAACTCGTTCGGATTTACTTCTGAGACTTTGTTAATCAGAACAATATTGCAAAACTCTATTTGCTGTATAATCAGATTTTCAATATCTTCCTCGTCAACGTTGTCGTTATTGAGGCTATCACCACAACCAAACTCATCTTTAAGACGCATAGCATCTACAACAGTGACGATACAATCAAGACGAGGCAGTCCGTTGTTTTGCATATTCTGCCCGAGTTGCGGAATAGAGCATATGGTCTGAGCTATCGGGGCAGGTTCACATATCCCGCTTGCCTCGATTACTATGTAGTCAAAGCGTCTCATAGCCATAATCTCCTCGATCTGTTTTACCAGATCCATTTTGAGCGTGCAACATATACACCCGTTTGAGAGAGCAACAAGGCTATCATCATTGGAATTTACAACTCCGCCACGTTCAATAAGCGACGCATCTATATTGACCTCTCCTATGTCATTGACAATTACGGCAAACTTTATGCCTTTCTCGTTGGAGAGAATGTGGTTTACAAGGGTAGTCTTGCCACTACCCAGAAATCCTGTCAGCAACAATATAGGTGTAACATTCATAATCTTACCATGTTATTTTTACCGCCACATCACGAAGTTCAACAGAGATCGGCGGAGTAATCTTAGATATTCTTATCGTTCCTCCTTCTATAAGAGGGAATCTTTCAACCAAAGCAACTCTAAGACGCCACACAACGTTTTCAAGAGTACGAGAAGAGACGGACATTATTCCCTTTATGACATCAACTGCTTCGGCATAATTAAGGGTTTCGGCTATGGAGTCATGCTCCATGGCTTTTTCAAACGGATAGTCAAGTGATACCGAAACCTCAAACAGATTACCTACTATAAGTTCCTGCTTTGCCACGCCATGACGGGCATACATCCTAAGGCCGTTAATTTCAATACTTCCTTTCATCGATTCATCCCCATGTCAGATTGGCCCCTCGTTTTAGGAAGCCTTTGATTTTATAATACAATGTATATAAGGGGTGGAATGATACAAACCATGGAATGGTTAGCAACAGCGGTCGTGACCATAGCGCGACCGAAGTTCTTCGCCATACCACCATTATAGTGATTGATGAAGCAAGTATCACAATGGCTGATATTATAGCCGGAATGATTGACGGCAAAGACAGGACAGATGCAGCCACACCTGTACAGATCATAATCCACCATGCCCAAGAACAACTGCTGAAAAACAATCTTGCCCCCTTTCTAAGGCGTGAGGATGTATACTCATAGCGCAGTTTGTCCGCTACAAAAGCCTCAGCAGGTTTGTTCTCCACCGCAAGCACCATAGAGTCAGGTGACAGTTCCACAGCCGTGTTGTCGTCTCGCGATACCTCATTTATAAAGATGTCGTCATCGCCATATTTCAAATCAAGGGATTTGGAGAAGCCTTTGTTGTCAAAAAAAATGCTGCGGCGATAGGCCAGATTGTAACATGTACCACGATATGGTCTGCCGGCAACGGCCCATGAAAGATATTCAACAGCCGAGCGCACGGTGTCAAACGCATGAAGGCGTTTCCATGCTTCACGTGTGCCCTCCGGGGCAGCGGGAGCGGCATAACCTATTACGATATCATTACCCGGTGTGAAATTACGGCAGATAGCCCTTAGCCATCTGCGTGATGGAACCTGAGAATTGCCCATTGTCAGAACTAATGTTTCAAAACGAGCAGCTTTTATTCCAAGTGTCAGAGCAAGTTTTTTTCGAGACAACGAGCGCGATTCAAGCGGAGTAAATGTCATATACAGATTACTGTATCTTTGTTCAAGGCGCCCGATCACGTCCTTGATTGAAGGTATGGCGCCATCATTTACGACAATTACTTCGAAATTTGCAGGATAATCCTGGTCAAGTATCTGGGGCAGAAGCACTTCGAGATTAGGAGCATCGTCTCCGGCATAGACAATGACAGAGGCCGATGGATAATATCTTTGATCTTCCGGGATTACACGTACCGCATCTGTCCGTATACGGCGAGCCACGGAAACAATATACCGACGAAAACCAATCAGAATATAGAGCGCAGAGGCTATCAGCCCCATCAATAGTGATAAGACGAGAGGAGAAAACTGTATTTCAAACATCGCGAATAAGAATTGAAGTGCAAAATTAGCTATTTTTTCAATAACACGTCACAAGGTGGTTGAAAAAAAATCACCATTCACATGCGTCATCGAGCATCCATTCGCCCCGTGATAAAAGAATTTGGGAGATAAGGTCACGGGCCACACCCTCGCCTCCTTTTACGGGCGAGATGTAACGGGCTATCTGTTTGACCTCTACAGCCCCGTCACAAGGTGTGACAGGAAGGCCAACCTCATGCATAGCCTTTATATCCGGGATGTCGTCACCCACAAAGGCAACTTCCCCTCTTTCAAGACTATTTACTTCCATCCATTCTCTAAGACGGGACAACTTTTCGGAACATCTAAAATACATATCCCTTATTCCAAGCGAACGATAGGCAGGAAGCATTGATTCATCCCTTGCGCCTGATATGACTGCGATTTTCATCCCGCGCCGAATGGCATATTGCAAAGCATATCCGTCTTTGACATTTGACGACCGTTGCAATGTACCGTCCTCACGTACAGACACAGTTGATGAAGACAGGACACCGTCCATGTCAAAAACTATCCCTTTGATGAGAGACAGGTCATAATCAATTCTGCTCATGATGATAGTATTCGTAAATTGACTTGGAAAGTAACGAATAAATCTTGGCAAGATGTGGAGGCAGTAGCGATATATGACGTTCCATAACCGCATTATCCCCTCTCATTGCCGGCCCTGTCTGTCCTTCTGATGGAGATGACATCATAGCTTTACGCAGCGTCTCTTCGAGCAATGGGTGAAGCACCTCGATAGACAGGCCTTCCTCATGCAGTAAGTCATCGGCAACAGACCACATATGGTTGACGAAATTACAGGCAAATACAGCGGCAATATGCATATTGCGCCTTCTTTTTCCGTCAGCCACAAAGACCTTGTCGCTAATCCTCTCTGCCAGTCCGAAGATTTCCCGTTCAACATCGTAAGTGGCGCCTTCGATGAAGATCGGAACTTTGGAAATATCTACATCCACATCTCTTGAAAACGTTTGCAGCGGATAAAACACTCCGTGACGAAACGAAAGCGGAGCAAGCATCTCTTTTGGAAGAGAGCCGGAGGTGTGAAGCCATAGTGCCTCTCCTATTGGGAATCTGCTCACAAGCGACTCGACTGCATCATCCACCAGACTGACCACATAAATGTCGGCATCATCGATGATACTATCCACATCATCCGTCGCAACAGCCGAATCAAGAACATCAGCAAGTCTTTTTGCAGAATCGAAAGAACGCGAAAATACCTGCACCACTTCTAATCCGTCCAAAGAGTCAAAAGCCGGAGCGAGATGTGAAGCAACATTACCGGCACCAATAAAGACTACCTTACCACTGACCGATATGGACATTCTCCCATTTCAATTTTTCGGTATCCTGAGGTTTACGCTGTTCATCTGGATGACCGAATGTGAGAATACAGAGCACAGGGCAATTTTCAGGTATGCCGAGACATTCCTGAACGAACTGGTCAGAAGGTGTGCCGTCCGACGCAAAACGACCATAAACCTGGATCCAACAAGATCCAAGTCCGAGATCGGCAGCTTGAAGCTGCATATAAGATGCAGCAACCGAAGCATCCTCAATCCAGGCTTCAGATTTTGACGCATCAACCGTCACAACCACGGCGAGAGGACATTTTCCCAATGATACAGCTCCCGCAGGCTTACATGATGCAAGTTGGTCAAGTCTCTGCCTATCCTCCACTACTACAAGCTGCCACGCTCTTGCACTTTTAGATGTAGGTGAAAGTAAGGCTGCTTCCAATATGAGACGTACATGATCGGCGCTTATGGGTTCATCTGTATAACGACGAATACTACGGCGCTTTATAATAAGGTCGTGGAAATCCATTTTTATATGTTGTTTATAGAGAATTTAACGCTTGCACACCCAGACATTGGGATATTGAGCACGTATAAGTTCAGACTCTGCCAGAGCCTCATCAATAGTCCGACATTTTTTTGCAAAAACACGGTATTTTCCATCCATATCGATAATAGACAGGTCTGACGGATTGCCGATTGATGAGATATGCGCTTCGGCGGCCTTTCTGGACGGTAGAGAGGCAACGACCAAAAGATACCTTCCATCAGTCGAAGCAATTGTCTCCTCATTCGAGGTGTCAACATCCTGCATCGGAATGGCTATGTTGAGCAATATCTCACGAGAGACATCATCGGCATCATTATTGCCTGTAAGATATGAAGACTCCACCCTCTCGGACAATCCTGAGTCAAGGGACGCATAGGTCTGTGTGCCAGAATCCACAAGGTTCGTAGTGGAAAAGATAATACCGCATGCTACAAGAAGAAATATTATCGAAGCCGCTATTTTCAACGGAAGAGGAATGACAGCCGGCTGCGCCTTAACGACAGAATCTACCGACAAATCATCGGCACCTTCTTCTGCGAGAGGTTTTAGCGGCAAGGAAGGAAGACCGTTGTAACGAAGAGCTACTGCCGATTTCCCCGCCGGCTGAAAAAGGATGGAATCCTCTCCTTTAGTCATAACACCAAGACTACCTACTGGCAATTCCCCTGAGATTGACAGCTGGTGAAGGAATGAAGTTGTTTCAGCCTGCACATGCTGTATGGCCGTCTCTATAGATACATGCTCCTTTCGGGCAATGCTTTCAACAAGCAACCCGTCATTGTGCGTGACGACAGGGTTGAACCCAAGAGACCGAGAAGGCGGGAAAAACATTCCTGATTCTATGTCATATCGGGCAGAGGTCTCGTGAACGAGAAATGCACCAAACCCCGGCACTACAACGCAGTCGTGTCGAAGAAGAAGATATTCAATATGCGAACTGAGGTCTATCACACTGCAAAGATACAAAAAAATTCACGCGAGACAAAAGAAAAATAAAATCTTCGCGTGAACTTTTTTCTTATAAAAGCGGTGTGGATTCCTAATTCCCGCCTTTGAACAACCTGTCAAGAAATCTCACGGCATATTCCACCGCCTCCTCCGCCCACGGAGAAAAGAACCAGAACGGATGGACATCCACAGGGATGGAGTGCCGCTCATAATAGATACCAGCCTTGTCGTAAAGCCCGGCGATGCTGTCGCGACCGTCACTGTAACGAGGCAAACCACTGCTGATAAAACAAACCGGGGCGGACGCATCAGTAACCCAGTTAATAGCAGAAGCTTCATTCCAGGCATCCGTCGCGTCCTCATACATACCACCCAGCCATTGGGCACATACGGGCATCACTCCCTTTTTGGCAAGACGCTCTTCCGCATCATTGATATTCGACCGGGATACAAAAGTAGAAACGCCGTCCATATTGACAACAGCCTGCACAGTGCTTGGCGAATCCTTCCACTCCCCTCCTCCTTCATGACGCAAAGACCCGTTGGTAACACCGACAAGAGTAGCAAGTTGTGCACCGGCGGAGCACCCGGATAACGCTATTTTATCTGGATTGACTCCAAGTGATACTGCATTTTTACGCACCCATCTCACGGCTGTCTTTATGTCTTCAAGCCCGGCCGGATAAATGGCCTCCGGGATAAGCCGGTATTCAACAGGAATAGCGACATACCCTTTGACCGCAATGAGTCGCGCCATGGGATGTTGCAGAGTCTTATCTCCTGAGTTCCATCCGCCACCATGAATCATTATAAGTGCAGGATAAGAGGCTCCGTCATCAGGGCGGAAAACATCGGCATGGAGTTCCCGATCACCATAAGAAGTTCCTTCTATCGTAGAATAGACAACGTCTTTTTGTACAGAAATTCCGTCAGGGACAGAGTCTGAAAGCAACGTGACCTCAGGATGTTTCTTCCTAACTTTGAGATATGTGCTCCAACGTGTAAATGAGGTGTCTCTCGGCACTTCAAGCCCGCCCGGATATGCAGAGAGGGACATGAAGGCCGAGAGAAAAACCATAATCGATATTCTTTTCATTTTAACGTTTTACCACCTTGTCAACAACGACCTTGCCAGAGGTGTAGATTATACGACGGATATTTATCCCGTGTACAGGCGAGTCAAGACGTATGCCGTTTAAATCGTAATACTCGATTCTTTCAACATCACCTTCAATGGAAATATCTCCGAGTTCGGTTGTTTTTACAGACGGGTAATATTCGTCAACAGCCGAAAGCGCATCCTTATTACCGCCCTTCATGATGTGCTCGACAATAGAGTTGGCATATACTTCCAAATTGGTATACCATCCTTTCTCATCAAGCGTGTATGTGGAGGCATCAGACGCATCCTCCGGGTTTAGACCGTTGAGTATTTCCCAGTCATCAGGCATTCCATCCTTATCGGTGTCTACAATGGCCGTGCCGGCTGGAATATCTGGAAATCCGCCAAAATCATCGTTTACATCAAGTATGCCGGGGAGATTGGATATGGAACCTGTATATCTTGCCGTGCCGGTGCGGGCTTCTTCCGCATATCGGGCGTCAACAGCGTCACGATAATATGATGCTCCTGCAAAGCCAAGCACCTTTTCAAATGCTGTCTCTGCTGAATGGGTAGTGACATCGCCTGCATCACAAGGCTTGTCCAGCTCCACTTTTTCACGAGAGCCACCACTGTCATAGACTACGCCGTTCCAGTCATAATTCGCGCTCTTTGATTCTGAGACCTTGGGTGATTCCATATAGTTTCCACTGATATAGAATTTCCCAAACTCATCCTGAGGAAGCACCCCGTCAGAGTCCTTCGAATTGTTTTTGGAACACTGGAACACGCGGTCTTTATTTTTAGTGGCCGGCCCAGCCTTGTAATAATTGTTTACAATATTGTGATTTCCAAGCGGGCCTCCGTATGCCCCGTTGCCGGTGCCCCAATTGTACATTACACAGTTTCTCAAATCTACTTCCTCGGCCTCTATCGCATCCAAGCCTTTTCGTTTCGGATCGTTAAAGCCCATCCAGTTGTAACGCGCTCCGTTGAGGCGAGGATTTCTGTTGTTGTTATGTGCTATCAGATTATGATGGAACGATGCGCCCTTGCCGCCCCATATTCCGCCATATCCGTGAGCGCCCTTGCCGTGACCGGCATTATTAAGACCTTCGGCCACAGTGCACCACTGCATCGTGAAATTTTCATTATCATAGAACGATGCGACTTCGTCAATACTCCATGAGAACGAGCAATGGTCAAAAATTATATTGTGCTTATTACGTCCCCAACAGGCATCGGCTCCTTCGTTTACATTCTTAGCCATCCCTCTACGGAAACGGATAAAACGGCAAACAACGTTGTCAGCGTCAAAAACTACGGTATAGTCGGCGATTGTTATACCTCCTCCCGGGGCCGTCTGCCCGAGGATGGACACATTACCGCTTCCGACCTTGATATCTTTTGAAAGATGGATTGTGCCGGCCACATCGAACACTATGGTGCGTTTGCCTGCCGCTGTCAAGGCTGCACGCAAAGACCCGGTACCAGAATCATTCAGGTTGGTGACGTGGATTATTCGGCCGCCACGACCGCCCACAGTGTAACGTCCGTGCCCTTCTGCTCCCGGAAACGCAGGAACTGCATCAGAGGCCGTGATGGCGCTCCCGGACACAAGGAGTGCAGCAAGAAAAAACAAATGCTTTTTCATGATATTGCTTGATAGATTGTTTTGATTGGTTAGTATTTTTTCGCCCGCAAAGTTACATAAAAGCTTACAAATAGGATAAAAATGCCACAAAACATTTGTTAAAACCAATGAAACCTTACTTCGAGCCGGTGTGTTTTATAAGAATATGACGATTCGTAATGTATGACATAAATACCACGCACACGCCTAAGGGGTGGAATCCTAAGGCGACGTCTAACGATATTCCGTTATTTTTACTCGCCGCTTTCATTGGACTTGTGGCGGGTTTTCTCGCATTCCTGCTAAGGACATCCATTTGGAGCATCTCCGAATTTTTACTTGGTCATTACATTGATGGCAGCTTCTTTCCGGCAGCGATATTTCTTCCGATGGCCGGAATAATTATCGCTGTGGCATTTCAAAAGCTGGTTATAAAACGAGAACTTGGGCATGGTACTGAAAAAATAGAGGTAGCGGTCAAAAAGAGACGGGTTCGACTTCCGTTCTCCGACTTATACGGCCAGATAATAGCCTCGATCATCACCCTCGGACTGGGTGGATCGGCTGGAGCGGGAGGCCCCATCGCGTCCGCAGGAGCCGCGTTCGCAAGCAAACTCGGGCAACGGCTCGAACTGTCGGAAAGAACATTGTATATCCTTGTGGGATGCGGCGCCGGCGCTGGAATTGCAGGGCTGTTCAAGGCTCCGATAGGAGGGGTTATGTTTGTTATTGAAGCATTGGGCATGGGGCTGTCAGCGGTCTCCTTCATAGCCATTGCCATATCCTGCATCGTCAGCGCCATGACAACCTATTGGCTTTCGGGGTTCAGCCCCGGCATAGCCTTGGGGCATATGCAGAATTTCGATCCGACCATAATCGGCTGGGTGATTGCATTCGGTGTTTTTTGTGGCATATATTCCGTTTATTATTTATACATCGGCACACTCCTGCGATGGTTTTATGAACGCATACCATCTATATGGCTGAGAGCGCTGGCATCAGGGGCCGTCCTGTCAGCCCTTGTCTTGTTGTTTCCTGCTTTTTTCGGAGAGGGTTACGACATTATGGCCAATCTAATGGACGGGGACATAAACTCTCTTGCCAATTATGATTTTTTCAAAAAAGGAGATGGGGACACACCAAGATACATCATCCTTGTATGTGCAGGGTTGGCTGTGTTTAAATCTGCGGCAAGCACCTCTTCTAACAGCGGTGGCGGTATTGCCGGAGATCTAACCCCGTCAATGTTTGCAGGATGCGCGACAGGCGCTCTTTTTTCGGAAGGCCTTAAAATAATTTTTGGCCTTGGACTGCCATCGGGCAACTTCGCCCTAATAGGCATGGCCGCCACCATGGCTGGAATAATCAAGGCCCCATTGATGGCGATATTTATCGTATTGGAAACGACAGGATGTTACAATATGTTTTTCCCTGTTGTATTTGCCTCGTCGATCTCATATGCCACGATGATGTGCCTATCTTCAATAAAAAATAGAGCAACGTGATAGATTGACAATTTTAATCACTAATTTTGTCATACGAAATCAACCAAAGATGCAAGGCATAGTAATAAAAAATACAGGAAGCGACTATCTCGTTCATACGGAAAACGGAAACAATGTCGTCTGCAAAATAAAAGGTAATTTCCGATTAAAGGGAATACGCACCACCAACCCGGTAGCCGTAGGTGACCATGTGACGGTAACAGACAACGCCGGTGGAGAGACGCCATATATAATCTCGATAGCTCCACGCCGAAACTACATAATACGCAAGGCCAGCAATCTCAGTAAACAGGCCCATATACTCGCATCAAACATAGACCAGGTATGCCTCGTGGCGACACTCGCTCATCCGACAACTTCAACGACCTTTATAGACAGGTTCCTTGCTACGGCCGAAGCGTATCAGATAACCGCGCTACTTGTTATAAACAAAGTCGATCTTCTGGAAGACAACGCTGATGACATGGCATATCTCGAAGCGGTTAAATACTTGTACGAGTCCATTGGTTATACCGTCTGTACCGTGTCGGCTAAAACCGGGGAAGGCGTTGATGCCATCAAAAAAATGCTTGATGGAAAAGTGACTCTTTTTTCAGGGAATTCAGGCGTTGGCAAATCCACATTAATCAACAAGCTCGTTCCCGGAATAGAACTTGCGACAGCTGAAATTTCGGCGTCCCACGATACAGGTATGCATACTACCACTTTCTCGGAAATGTTTTCTATCCCAGGTCTTTCAGACGGCTCCAGGCTGATTGATACCCCGGGAGTAAAGGGGTTTGGCACACTTGAATTTGATCGCCATGAGGTGGGCCATTACTTTCCAGAGATATTCAGATACAGCAGGGATTGCCGATATGGTGATTGTACCCACACATGCGAACCGGGATGCGCAGTCAAGAATGCGCTTGAAAAAAATCAGATATCGGAATCAAGATATTCATCATACCTTTCAATTTTAGAAGATTCTGCCGAGGACAAATACAGAAAGGGCTATTGAACAATACTATGAAACCTTAACGATTTTTTGCCATAGCAAATCTTTTTTCGGCCTGAAAATGAAGCAATGTTAAAGTCCTTCATTTTCAGGCTTTTCTATATGCATGAATTGTTATAACTATGAAAAACAAACAATTGCTGATTCTTTGAATTTTCCGATTGACATATACCAGATTGGAATTGCAAACAGAGATGTATATCCATATGCAACTCTTTGAAATTTGCATTTGCATACAAATCTACTACAAATGCAAATTTTGAATTTCGAAACAACCAAAGCTCGTTTTATGATTGCAAACACTTCGATTTGCAGTTGCAAATTCATTTACCGAGGCGTTTTTGCTGTTGTTTGACTTTGCATACACAAACCAAAACAGCTTCGTTTTGCAAAACCAAACAAAGGCTATTTTGTTCGTTTTGATATATTAACATTAAATAATTTGTCCTCATTATCAATATTTAAGTAAATTAATCTGAAATACAACTTTAATAATATTTGTTAATCCGGTCAAAATCCACAAAGACCCGTTTACGCATACAGTTTACGCAATACTTTTCTTGACCTACAATTTATTACCATACAAAATCTAAATAAATAGATTAAATTAACCAAAACTGGTACCACATCCTAAAATATGCATTTGGGAATTCAGTCCTGTTTGAAATTGTAACGCAACGACAAGTCGATGCACATTTATGTACTATTCATTTTGTCAGTGTCGAAATTATAATTACATTTGCAGTTACAAACCTCATACTGAAATTTACATAATAGCACATCATGGATCTTGTTTCGAGACTCAAACAGTATCTTGACAGTCGGCAAATCAGCGTAACCCAATTTGCCGATGAATGCAGCATACCACGCCCTACCGCCTCACAACTACTTGCTGGGCGGAATAAAAAGGTAAGCGATGAGATTATCGGTAAAATCCACCAGTGCTATCCTGACCTTAACATCATATGGCTGATGTTTGGGGAAGGAAGTATGTCCACGGGAACAAATATTGAAACCTTGAAGGCTCAAAACAATGATTTTTTCAGTTATCACGATGAGCAGTTGATTGATAGCCAGTTCGATAACCCACAAAAACCACGTTATGAGGATATGTCAGAATTGCATTCTGAAAAAATTCCTGACAGCACCACACCCAAGGCGGTATTTGATGTCGGCCAGCCGTCTGTACAATCTGATGAATCCTCGCTTCCAGGTAGCGAATTCAGTTTTTCCGTATCTGCATCCGATGACACCTCGACATTTGCATTCACGCCATCTGCATCCGAAGAAACCCAGACCAAAATCCGACCAAAATCCGACCAAGATGCCCTCCCCCATCCCATCACACTTACCCCAGGAAAAGGCAAAAAGGTGACCGGGATAGTAGTGTATTATGATGACTCAACGTTTGAATCATTCATACCAGATCCTGACCATTCTATACCGTTTTTAAGGTAGCCACACAAGTTCATTTGTTCATGAAAAGGATTATGAGTATTTTTGCAGACTAAAATGAAAGGTTCTTATCATGAGCATATCCATAAACAGTCTGAAAGTAGAATTCAGCGCTAAATGTCTTTTTGACAACGTCTCCTATATAATAAACCGCAAAGACAAGATTGCGCTTGTCGGGAAAAACGGAGCCGGCAAATCGACTATGTTGAAGATTATAGCCGGCATCCAGAAGCCTACATCAGGTAGTGTCTCCGCACCACACGACACGACCATCGGTTATCTACCGCAACATATGACAATCAGCGACACATCTACGGTGATTGAAGAAGTGCGTACTGCTTTCGGCCATATCCATGAGATGCACGAACGTCTTAACAGACTCGGAGAAGAGCTGTCTTCCCGTTCTGATTATGAATCAAAGGAGTACCAAGATCTTATTGAGACAATGACCACGCTGAGTGACCGTGTGGCCATGGAAGAAAGCGAAAACTGTGAGGCTGAAATGGAGAAAACCCTACTCGGGCTTGGGTTTAATCGTGAAGATTTCGACAGGCCGACAGCTGAATTTTCCGGCGGATGGCGTATGCGCATCGAACTTGCAAAACTCCTTCTGACCCGTCCAGACGTCCTTCTTCTTGACGAGCCGACCAACCATCTCGACATCGAGTCAATCCAGTGGCTTGAAAACTTCCTCGTCACAAAAGCCAATGCAGTCGTGCTTGTCAGTCACGACCGAGCCTTTATCGATAACGTGACCAATCGCACAATAGAAATATCCCTTGGCAAGATATATGATTACTCGGTCAATTATTCAAAATACGTGGTACTACGGGCCGAGAGACTTGAACAGCAGATGAGGGCTTTTCAGAACCAACAAAAAATGATTAAGGACACTGAGGACTTCATCGAACGGTTTCGCTATAAAGCCACAAAAAGCGTGCAGGTTCAAAGCCGGATCAAACAGCTCGCAAAAATAGAACGGCTCGAAGTGGACGAAGTGGACACCTCTCATCTCAATCTTAAATTCCCCCCTGCCCCACGTTCTGGTGACTACCCTATTATAGCCGAAAATGTCGGCAAAGCCTATGGAGGACATCTGGTATTTGACCAAGCCACCTTCACAATAAAGAGAGGGGAGAAAGTCGCTTTTGTCGGAAAAAACGGAGAAGGAAAATCTACTCTTGTAAAATGCATAATGGGAGAAATCCCGTTCACCGGAATGCTTAAAATAGGCCACAATGTCAAGATCGGATACTTTGCACAAAACCAAGCCCAGCTTCTTGACGGCGAGCTAACAGTCTTTGATACGATAGACCGCGTTGCAGTCGGAGATATTCGAACCAAGATTCGAGATATTCTTGGAGCATTTATGTTTGGCGGAGAGGCGTCAGACAAAAAAGTAAAGGTATTATCAGGCGGTGAAAAGACACGTCTCGCCATGATTCGCCTACTTCTTGAACCAGTCAACCTGCTGATTCTTGACGAGCCGACCAATCATCTCGACATGAAGACCAAAGACATTCTTAAAGGAGCTATCAAGGACTTCGACGGAACGGTAATCGTAGTCAGCCATGACCGTGAATTTCTGGACGGACTTGTTGAAAAAGTATATGAATTCGGAGGTGGCCATGTCAAGGAATGCCTTGGGGGCATATATGAGTTTCTTGAAAAAAAGAAACTTGCATCACTGTCAGAACTCGAACGATCATCATCCGCAGTAACATCGTCAAAGTCCGAAAACAAGAAAGCGCCTGATAACAAATCTGCGACAGCCCATGCGGAAAGGAAGCTCTCTTATGCGGAGCAACGAGAGCGTGAGAAATTCGTGCGAAAAGCCCGTAAAAAAGTAGAAGAGGCCGAAGCCGAAGTGAACAGGCTCGAAAACGAGGTTACAGAAATAGAATCAATAATTTCATCAGGAAATCCTCCGGCCGATATTTATGACCGTCATGCTTCGGTTACACGACAACTCGAAAATGCTATGTCCCTTTGGGAACTTGCATCCATAGAATATGAAGGATTAGAATAAAACAACATAAAATTTAACACAGAAAATGTTAAGGACAATCATCCACTATGTAGCACTACTCTCAGTGCTCCTTCTCTCTTCAGGCTGTAATAAAAGCAGCGAGGACGAACCATTTGACTTCTATTTCGTTCGTTACACAGCCGCTGTCACAGCCGGCGAGAGCGTCAAAATAACCTATCGGAACGGAGATGGGAAAAACATAAGTGTCAACCAAGAATGCCCGGATGGAAAATACCAAGTCACTGTCGGCCCGGTGTTACCTGGTTTTGAAGCCGTAATAGTGGCTTCTCAGACAATCGGATCAGAGTCCCCCACTCTTTCAATCGAAGTAAGCTATGGCGCCACCCCGTTTGTCATGAAAGCACAAAAGCAAAACGCAATAACGCTGAACTATACCGTAGGGGAATAAAGCATATATTGGTTATAAATGCATGTGTACAACAGATTGATTATAATTGTTGTACACATGCATTTATAATTACTCTACAATATGTGTCGGCCCATTCACTGTCTTTACACATTACTTTTTTCTGCGAGCCGGATTCCGGCATCGGTTATGACAATCATCCTTTCTCTATACAGATGGCCGATAGCCTTTTTAAAGTCCTTCTTGGAACATCTGAACGTCTCTCGTATCATCTCGGGAGATGAAGAGTCATTCATGGCGATGTATCCGTCAGGCTGCCGGTTAAGTTTGTCAATTATCTCGTCAGCAAGCGTCTCAACACGCCCATCGTTATTGCCGTGGAGGACAAGGTCTATCTTCCCATCCTCACGCACCTGTTTGACATAGGCATTGATTCCTTCCCCTATTTCCAAAGGATGATAAAGCTCGTTTTCATAAATCATGCCGTTGAACAGATTGTCAACAATCGCCTTATAGCCCATCTCCGAGCGCTTATAGACCAATGCCTTTACCTTGTCACCGATTCTATAACTCGGGATGCTGTTTCCGAGGTATTTCTCGATTTTCGCAGATGCGACAATGCGCTGTGAAGCGTCATCAAGATATACGTATACCGGGATTATCATACCCCGGCTCAGCTTCATTCTCTGTTCCGAATAAGGCACAAGCAGCTCTTTCATAAGCCCCCAATCAAGAAACGCACCATGACGGTTGACATCTGAGACTTGCAGGAACGCGAACTCTCCGACCTGAGCAAAAGGTCGCTCGGTTGTGGCTATGGGACGCCCCTCATTGTCCTTGTAAATGAAGACCTCGATTTCTTCATCTGGATGAAGAGGACTGACTATGTATCTTGAAGGCAGAAGTATCTCCTGTCCGTCGCCACCGTCAAGGTATGCCCCGAAATCCACGTTTTTTACGACTTTGAGAGTATTGTATTTTCCTAATTTGACCATTACTATATAAATTTAAGTGCAAATTTAACCAAATTCTCATAAATATCGTCTAATTTTGCAATACTTAATACATAAAATGAACGTCCTGCTACTATAAAATGTTAAACGATCATATGGAAGAATTACTAAAATATTTCCCCGTTCTGACATCAGAACAAATAGAACGTTTCACCATGCTCGGGAAACTCTATCCAGAGTGGAATGAAAAAATCAATGTCATTTCGCGAAAAGACATTGATAATCTCTATACCCACCACATCCTTCACTCCCTTTCAATCGCGAAATTTTTCACGCCGGTTGATGGAACCTCATTCATAGATCTCGGTTGCGGTGGCGGATTTCCCGGCATCCCGTTGGCAATACTCTGGCCTGAATGCAGATTCCACCTGATAGACCGAATCGGTAAAAAAATCAAGGTGGCCAGTTCCATTGCCGAATCAATCGGATTGAACAATGTTACCTTCCAACACGGAGATATAGGAGAATGTAAAATCAAGGCCGACTTCGTGGTTTCACGTGCGGTCATGCAACTTGACCAACTGGTATACCTTGTGAGACGCAACATATCCGCCAAGTCGTTAAACCGTCTTCCCAACGGGCTTATCTGCCTTAAAGGCGGCGACCTTGGTGCCGAGCTTGGGCGTGTAAAGCATCCTGTTATAGACGTACCCCTAAGTGATTATTTCCCAGGCGAATACTTTTCCACCAAGGATCTGATATATGTTGAAATGTAAGAATAGGGCATGAAAGTCAGCAGATTTATATTCAATATGTTCGGAGTTAACACATACGTGTTATGGGATCCCGAATCTCGCGAGGCGGCAATTGTCGATCCGGGGATGGTTGACAGACGCGAAGAAGACGCGCTCTTCAATTTTATCGATCTGAACAGTCTGAACCCGACACACTTGATCGACACACATATGCATCTTGACCATATATTCGGCAATCTGAAAGTCAAAGAGAAATACGGACTCCATATAAAGGCACATCCTGACGATGACTTCCTTGGCCGGAGCCTGAGCGACAGTGTGAACAGATTTCGTCTTCCGATAGATGTGACAGACCATGGTCTGGATATCGCCATTAATGACGGAGACACCATATATCTCGGCAAAGAACCTATAAAAGTAATATCCGTACCCGGACACTCACCGGGAAGTGTGGCGCTTTATTGCCCCCAGTCCGGATTTGTATTGACAGGTGACGCGCTCTTCCAAGGTTCCATCGGGCGGACGGATCTTCCCGGCGGAGATCATGCAACGCTGATTGACTCCATAAGAACCAGACTTCTCTCTCTTCCACCTGATACAGTGGTGCTACCCGGACATGGAGGCGAAACCTCGATAGTGAACGAGACAAACTCTAACCCATATATCTAAATGGAATTTTATGGCATATTAAAGAAAAATTTCCTTAATATGACAAATATTTTTATCTTTGCATCCGAAAAGGAACAAATCTAAAACATAAAATGGCAACAATCAACCGACCGAAACTCAGAATACGCGACCTTACGTTGCGTGACGGCCAGCAGTCACTTTTTGCGACACGCATGAGCCAGGCTACCATTGACAGACTTCTACCCCTCTATGAAGATGCCCGATTCTATATAATGGAAGTATGGGGCGGAGCCGTGCCCGATTCCGTGATGCGCTATCTTGACGAGTCTCCTTGGAACCGCCTTCGCACAATCTCCAACGCGATGGACTCTAAAAGCGAGCACCCTAAATCATTGCTTTCTGCACTGTCGCGCGGACGCAATCTCTTCGGTTATGTACCATATCCTGACAGCGTGCTGAAAGGTTTCTACAAAGAAGCCATCGACAACGGGTTGAATGTCATGCGTATCTTTGACGCACTTAATGACATCGACAATGTGCGAGAGTCAATCCGCCTGATAAACTCGCTTGGCGGTATTGCCGACGGCGCTGTTTGCTACACTGTGGATCCCAAACCTGAAAAGTCAAACGGACAATCCGGCATATTAGGTAAAATCAAATCAATGTTCGGCAATGGCTCCGACAATCAGGAAAAAATCTTCACAGACTCCTATTTTGTCGAGAAAGCCAAGGCCATGGAAAGCCTCGGAGCAAAGATTATAACATTGAAGGACATGGCCGGACTCGTCAACCCCTCACGTGCCGCATCAATCATATCAGCACTCAAACGCGAGCTAAAAGTTCCTGTCGATTTCCACACTCACTGCACCCCGGGATATGGTCTTGCATCATCCCTCATGGCTATAATCAACGGTGTGGATATTCTCGACACCAATATATGGTGGTTTGGCGGAGGATCTGCCGCACCGGCTATCGAGCTAATATACATTTTCTGCGAACGCATGGGTGTGGAAGTCGAGGTCAATATGGAGGCCATAGGACGCATACGCAAGGAGTTGTTGAAAGCCCGCAACGAACTTGCAGACTTCGACCTCAACCGTGACAATATGCCTATCGATTTTGACCCGCTCAGAGACCGTCTGCCGGCTGAAATTGCCGCTCTATTTGACGCCGCTATTGATTTTGCCAAAGCCGGCGATGAACAAGCACTTCTCGATGTATGTCACAAAATAGAGGCACACTTCAATTTCCCCAAGCCCAACGAGCTTGTCAAGGATGCCGAAGTCCCCGGAGGAATGTACTCCAACATGGTGGCACAGCTGAGACAGTTGAAGAGCGAAGACCTACTCGAAGACGCCATGAAGCTTATCCCTATGGTGAGACGGGACGCAGGCCTCATACCTCTTGTCACACCTACAAGTCAGATTGTTGGTAGCCAGGCTGTCCTTGTGGCCTTAGACCGCAAGAACGGCAAACCAGACTATACGACCACAAACAACCAATTCATTTCCCTCGTAAAGGGAGAATATGGTCACACTCCTGTTCCTGTGGATCCGGCATTCCGTGCGAAAATCACAGGATCACCCGAAGAGAAACCATATGATGTGAACTCCTACAAGCGTCCTGAAAATCCTGTCCTTGATGACATGGGTGGACGTACACTTGCATCAAATAACGAAGAGTTCCTGCTTCTCGAACTTCTTCCCAATGTGGCCAACGGTTTTCTCCGCAAACGTCGCGCCGAGGAGTATGCATCAGAAGCGAAACCAGTACACGAAGCCGTGGAGGAGACCGCACCTATCGAACCGATTACAGGCCCAACCCTTGTAGCGCCTATGGGAGGAAAGGTAATCTCCGTAAATGTAAAGGATGGACAGTCCGTCAGAAAAGGCGAACTGCTGCTTACCTATGAAGCCATGAAGATGGAGAATGACGTAGAAGCGGAAAGCGATGCCGTCATAAAGCGTGTTCTTGTAAGAGTCGGAGATGTTGTCGGAACAGACGCACCACTCATCGAGTTCCAAGATTGACAGCTCCCAGATTCAAGAAGTAAAAAAACAGATGGCGGAAGTTTCTCCGCCATCTGTTTTTTACATTTTTTAGCACAGGCGTGACTTGTTACCGCCCATGGGTTGCAATATCTTTGCATATCACCAATTGAAAACACAATAAGCCATGCGTACCTCAGTCATCATCTCTCAAAGAGTAATAGACACTATCAACTCCCTTTCCATCGCCGACCGCAGCCCAATCTCCAATGCCTTGGGTATGGAATTCATTCTTGGCCAAAGCCCGGAGGATACCCTTACGCCTATGCAGAACATCGTATACTCAATAATACGATTTTATGTAAACCAAGACATCGAGCGCAGTCGCGCAGGATCATCTTCAGTCAGCCCATACGGGAACGCTCTCGGCTGAGTATCCGTCAAGAGTGCATACGGCATAGCGCCAATCCCCATCTCCGTCAGTTTCAAACTCGGTCTCATATGTTACTCCCACAAAATGGTCTACTGCTATACCGTCTCCGTCTTCGGCCATGGCCTCTTGTATCTTTACATTACGAGGAATCCGATAGATGCTATAACGGACTATATCCCTTTCGCCACAAGACGGAGCCTTCCATGTCAACACCCCGTCACGAAGTCTCAACCCATCAGGAGCTGCGGGAGCCGATATACCTCCGGCGGTTTGCGGAGATATGGACGGATAGGCAAAAGGCCCTGTCGAAAGTTCCTCCTCGACTCTTGGCAGAAACTTCGCGCTATAAATAACAAATCCTATATTTCCGTCTATTGACAGGCTCCTGTTTGTATCAATCTGCCTTATAAGATCCGCTATGTTCTCCGATGCATCCCCTTGGTCAATCCTTTCAAGGGTAACAGATGAATAAAAATGACATCCATAAAGATTGGCTGCATGATTCCACCATCCGGCCAGCATTCCGAACGGGGCAGTCTTATGATTTGTAGCCCAATATAATTGTGGTGATATAAAATCCACCGTGCCTTGATAGAGCCATCCGAGCGGGTCTGAGTATATTTCATCATACTGCCAGTCAGCCGCCTTTACACAACATGCATCTGTGCCCCATCTTGTAGCGGAAGTTTCTGGCTTTCCTGCTACGCCTGCCGGTGAGATTCCGAAGCGCACATCAGGGCGCGTATCCCTTATCATGGCACATACATCTGCAACAGCCTTGTGGATATTGGCTCTACGCCAGTCTCCGAAACTCATCCAAGGACACTCCTTTATATAAAAACGATAGTCCTCTGCCTCTTCTGATTCCGGGATTCGGTTTGGATAAAAATAGTCATCAAACACGAGGCCGTCTATTTCATATCCTTCGACTATTTCACGGCATATATCCACAATATGAGACCTCACATCTTCGAGGCCAGGGTTGAAGACTGTATACTTGCCATGAGACAATAACCAGCCCTTTCTCTTCCACTCCCGGTCGGAAGGCGTATCATAATCAGTTCCTGACGACCATCTGAAAGGATTGACCCATGCATAGCATTCCAACCCCCGTTTGTGACACTCTCTTACCATAAACTCCAACGGATCCCAACCCGGCGAAACTCCTCGTTTGCCACTCACAAATCCGCTCCATGGTTCCAGTTCTGACTCGAACATTACATCACCCATCGAACGCACTTGAAAATATACAGTGGTTAGGTTTAGACGTTTGCAACGGTCAAGAAGTATCCTAAGTTCTTTTTTCTGCCTTTCAGCGACAGTCTTTGACGCCCCTGCTTGCGAGGGCCAGTCTATACCCCATACCGTGGCAACCCATACCCCACGAAGCTCTCGTTTAGGAGATTCAGCCCCATTAACCCACAACGCAAATGCAGCGAAAAACAGCGAAAAAAACAACTTGTGCAAAGTGCTCATAATACTTAATCAAGAAATACGCCACAAAATTAACACATTTTTAAAAATAAACCTGTCCACTATACAAGAATTTTCACCAGAAATGACTACTTTTGCAAGTTGAAATGCCATCCCTCCCCAAATGGGCCGGCTATTTTGAATCATCACCTTAATATTCCGCGATGCGTCAATACATATATATAATATTTTCATTCTTGCTGCTGTCATCATGCGGCGAGTATCAGCGTGTTCTCAAAAGCACAGATGCCGACTACCATCTCGACTTTGCCAAACGTGCGTTTGAAGAGAAGAAATACACACAGGCAGCAACCGCATTGGAACCTGTTGTCACCGTGTTCAAAGGGACTGAAAAGGCCGAGGATGCCCTCTACCTCCTTGCTCTATCAAACTATGAGAACAAAGATTACGAGACTTCCGGGACATGGTTCAAGACTTATTACAACCGTTTCCCTAAAGGTAAATATACCGAACTTGCACGTTACTTCTGTGGTTACGGATATTATCTCGACTCCCCCGACCCTCAGCTTGACCAATCTGGAACGATTCGCGCCATACAGGAGTTGCAAGCATTTCTTGACTTCTATCCGCGCAGTGATAAAGTCTCGCTTGCACAAAACGCCATCTTCGAGTTGCAGGACAAACTCACATTAAAACAACTCGAAAACGCGCAGCTCTATTACAATCTCGGCACTTATCTCGGGAACAACTACCAAAGCGCCATTATCGTGGCTAAAAACGCAATCAAGGACTATCCGTATTCCAAATACAAAGAGGATCTTGAACTGCTTATACTAAAAGCCCGTTATCAGGAAGCCCGCGAGAGTGTTGACGAACGTAAGGCCGACCGTTTCCGCGAGGTGGTTGATGAATATTACTCCTATATCAACAACTATCCTGATTCTCCACACCGCGAAGAAGCTGACAACATCTTCAAGATCGCGAGTAAGTACACACAGGAATAACTCATACTGACAACATAAACAATGGACTACAAGAAGACAAACGCACCTCTCAACACCCAGACACGTGACCTCATAAGAATGAGCGAGGACACTGGCAATGTCTATGAGACCGTCTGCATCATCGCGAAGCGATCCAACCAGATTGCGGCCGAGATGAAGCACGACCTTGAGAAAAAACTCCAAGAATTCGCGTCTCTTAACGACAATCTTGAAGAGATTTCAGAGAATCGGGAACAGATCGAGATCTCACGTTTCTACGAGCGTCTTCCCAAACCCACCCTCATTGCCACACAGGAATATCTTGACCACAAGGTTCACTTCCGCAATCCCTCGAAAGACAATTTCAACCTCGACTAATTACTTTATGTCCGGAAAGCTTGCACAGAAGCAAAATAATGACTACTTTTGTGCGCTCTTTTCGAGCAAACCATTTTTTCAATCAATCACTTTTTAAACATCTGTATCAATGCATTTGAACTCTGATGAAAAAGTAGAAATCTTTGAGAAGTACGGTAAGGGCAAGACTGACACTGGCTCACCCGAAGCACAGATTGCATTATTCTCCATCCGTATTGCTCATTTGACCGAGCACCTTCGGTCAAATCACAAAGATTATACGACCGCACGTGCCCTTAAGGCATTGGTAGGTAAGCGTCGTCGTCTTCTCGACTACCTGATCCGCAAGGATATCAACCGCTACCGCGCCATCATCGCCCAAAAGGAGCTCGGTATCAGAAAGTAAACTCTTGTCAAAAGGAAGTTTTACTTGAAGATTACACCGTAAGAAAGGTTTTTATGACATCTGTCATAAAAACCTTTCTTGATTTTTGCACATATCAATCTCTCCTACTTTGGCTTTCCGGCACAATTCGGTCAAAATTATGAATGGCCCACTCAACAAGCGATTCGATAAGCGGCATAAGGCTACGGCCAAGTTTTGTCAACGAATATTCAACTCTTGGCGGAATTTCAGCATAAACTGTGCGATTTATCAATCCATCTGATTCAAGATTCCGAAGTGTATCGGTGAGAACTTTCGGAGAAATGTCTGGTATAGCCTTACCTATCTCATTAAAACGTGTGGTATCATTCTGCGCCAAAACGCACAAGACAAGCATAGTCCACTTCCCTGAAAAACGGGATATGACATTCCTGACAGGGCATTGTTCGACCTGCGTGAATTTTTTCAGATTTTCTTTAAGAGGCAATGTGTTCATTTTCAAAAATCGTTACTTTTAGGTAAGTATACAACGTCGGCGTAACCCATTGTATATATGCGGCTTGTCCATTAACTTTGCTCCGTCTTAATAAAAGCGACATTCCGTCGCAAAGTTAATAAATAAAATCTTGACTAAAAATGAGTGAAATTAAAACCCTCGACATCGGAGCAAAATTCTCACATGCCACAGTTGGAATCCTGAAAAATTTTGAAGGCAAGCTGTTCATCAAAGAAGCTGTCGGTGCCACATCATGCGAAATCTCCTTCGGGACATTGCCTAACGGAGCCGCCGTACCATTCTTCCATTCCCATTATGACAATGAGGAATGCTATATAGTCCTTTCAGGAGCCGGGCGGTTTCAGATTGACAATGAAGTTTTCGACATTTCAGAGGGTTCCGTCATACGCGTGGCAACAGGCTGTGACCGCAATCTTAAATGCCTGTCGGCAGAACCGATGTGTTACATATGCATACAGGCCAAGGAAGACTCTCTCGAAAACTATTCCATGGCCGATGTAAAAGTCTCTGAAAGAACCAGCCTGTTATAAGGACTCTGATATCCGCAACGGAATATATGAAAAAACATATGTCTCGTTGCGGATATAACCTCTCCAACACTCCAATAAGGCCAAAGCCCGCTTTCTAATTGACAATGTTTGTATTGCTTTTTGGGTAAATATTTGTAACTTTGCAAATATTTAACTCTCCTATCATAACAAGGCAAAACCAATATAGCAACATTGTTTCAATGGCACAGAAACCATCTATACCCAAAGGTACAAGAGATTTTACTCCCGCCGAAATGGCGCGACGCAACTATATATTTGATACTATCCGCGATGTATTCCATCTATTCGGCTTCCACCAGATTGAAACTCCTGCCATGGAGAATCTTTCTACCCTTATGGGCAAATATGGCGAGGAAGGAGATAAACTCTTATTCAAAATCCTCAATTCCGGCGATTTTCTGAGAGGGGTGGATCCCGGGCTTATTGAAACGCATGATTGTCCGAAGATTGCAGCCCAGACCTGTGAAAAAGGTCTTCGCTACGACCTGACAGTGCCTTTCGCCCGCTTTGTCGTGATGCATCGCAACGAACTGCAATTCCCGTTCAAGAGATTCCAGATACAGCCTGTATGGCGTGCAGACCGACCGCAAAAAGGACGTTATCGCGAATTCTACCAATGTGATGCAGATGTGGTCGGATCCGACTCTCTCATCAATGAGATTGAGCTTTTGCAGCTTGTTGACGAGGTTTTCCGCCGTCTCGGCATAAGAATCACGATCAAACTCAACAATAGGAAAGTTCTTGCAGGAATAGCCGACCTCGTAGGTGCACCTGACAAAATCGTAGATATAACCGTAGCTATCGACAAGATTGACAAAATCGGCCTTGAAAAGGTACAGGAAGAACTTGTTGAACGCGGTCTGTCCCCTGAGGCCGTAAAGCTTATCACACCTGTAATAACACTCTCAGGCTCTAATTCCGAACGACTTGAACAGCTATCCTCATTGCTTGCATCAAGTGAAACCGGGCTAAAAGGAATAGAGGAATTACGTGAAGTAATGGCAGGTACAGAGTCCCTTGGCCTTAATGCTGATCTCGAACTCGATGTGTCGCTGGCTCGCGGCCTGAACTACTATACCGGCACTATCATAGAGGTCAAAGCACGTGATGTAGAAATAGGCAGTATCACGGGAGGTGGACGTTATGACAATCTCACCGGTGTCTTCGGTCTGCCCGGCGTGTCAGGCGTCGGCATCTCATTTGGAGCTGACCGTATATATGATGTCTTGAACACACTCGAATTATATCCATCCTGCATCACCGAATCTGTCAAAGTAATGTTTGTCAACTTCGGTATTGCAGAAGCTGCACGCTCTCTTGCCGTCATCCGCGAACTACGCAGCGCAGGCATTGCCGCCGAAATATATCCCGACTGTGCAAAGATGAAAAAACAGATGGGTCGTGCGGATGCACTCGGAATACCATTCGTGGCGATTATAGGAGAATCCGAACTCGCTGATGGAACCGTCACACTGAAAGATATGGCCACAGGCGAACAAGACCGACTTTCCATACCCGACATTATCCGCAAACTCAGAGGCTGTTAAATGATTATCACAGATTCACTTGCCACTTTTGGCAAATATTGCGTGTTCATGTCCAGAGTCTTCGGCATTCCAGACCGTTGGAAGGTGTTTTTCCAGCGCACCGTGGCCGAAATAACCAAACTCGGCATTGATTCCGTACCTCTGGTTATCGTCATCTCGTTATTTATAGGCGCGGTGTGTACCATCCAGATGCAACTCAACATTGTGTCACCTCTTATTCCGGCCTACTCCACCGGTATGGCCACACGCGAGATTATCCTTCTCGAATTCTCCAATTCTATACTATGTCTCATTCTTGCCGGAAAGGTCGGTTCTAACATTGCATCCGAAATTGGCACTATGAGGGTCACTGAACAGATTGACGCACTGGATATAATGGGAGTAAATTCAGCCAATTTTCTCGTTTTCCCAAAACTTGTCGGTTTCCTTATCATAATGCCAGTACTTGTGGTGTTCTGTATATTCACATCCATCATGGGAGGTGTAATAATCTCCATGGTGACAGATATAATACCTTTAAACCGTTTCCTTTACGGCATACAGACAATGTTTCAGGAATGGTATGTGTGGTACGGTCTCATAAAGTCGCTCTTTTTCTCCTTTATCATCACCACCGTTGCAGCCTTCTATGGCTACTATGTAAAAGGTGGAGCACTCGAAGTAGGCAAGGCATCCACAAACGCCGTAGTCGCATCGAGTATACTCATTCTTCTCCTCGACGTGATTCTCACCAAACTCCTGCTGCAATGATCGAAGTCAAAAACATAACAAAGTCATTTGACGGAAGAACTATCCTCCACAATATCAATGCGACATTTGAAACTGGTAAGACCAACCTGATTATCGGACAGAGCGGCTCCGGCAAAACCGTGTTGATAAAGTCTATAATAGGACTCATAGCTCCTGAACAGGGAGAGATACTGTATGATGGGAGAGACATCACCAAGATGAATACCAACCAAGTCAAAGACCTGCGCAAAGAAATCGGAATGCTTTTCCAAGGTTCGGCGCTCTTTGACTCCGAGACAGTCCTCGGAAATGTCATGTTTCCACTTACCATGTTCACCTCTATGACTCCGGCCGAGGTAAGAGACAGGGCGCAGTTTTGTCTTGAACGTGTCAATCTGAAAGGTGCGGACAAGAAATATCCGTCTGAAATATCCGGCGGTATGCAGAAACGTGTGGCCATTGCCCGGGCAATAGCACTAAATCCCAAATATCTTTTCTGCGATGAACCTAACTCAGGCCTTGATCCGCGTACGTCAATAGTGATAGACGAACTACTTAGTGATATCACACACGAATACAATATCACTACCATCATCAACACCCACGACATGAACTCTGTGCTTGGGATTGGCGAAAACATCATCTTTATCAACAAGGGTCATCGTGAATGGGTCGGCAACATGAATGAGATCTACCATACAGCCAATGAGGCCCTTAATGAATTTGTATTTGCCAATGACCTGTTCCAGAAGGTAAGAAAATATGTAATCTCCAACGAGCGCCCCTGACGCCTGTCATGAACATAATAGAAATATCATCCCTAAATCATCCCGGAGTAGAGATTTTTTCGTCCCTTACCGAGGCACAACTGCGAAACAAGCTTAATCCTGAACTTGGAATTTTCATAGTCGAAAGTCCAAAGGTAATCAATGTGGCTCTTGACGCAGGATACGAACCGGTCTCAATCCTGTGTGAAAGACGCCATATCACAGGTGATGCGGCTGATATAATCAGCCGTTGTGATGATATACCTATTTATACAGGTTCAAGAGAATTGCTTGCATCTCTTACTGGATATACTCTGACACGCGGTGTGCTTTGTGCCATGCGTCGGCCTTCCCCGAAAAGCATACGCGAGGTATGCGAAAGAGCCAGACGTATAGTTGTAATCGACTCAGTAGTTGACACAACCAATATAGGTGCCATATTTCGCTCCGCTGCCGCACTCGGCATCGATGCCGTCTTGCTTACCACCACTTCCTGTGATCCTCTAAATCGTCGGGCTGTACGGGTTTCCATGGGTTCGGTATTTCTCGTTCCATGGACATGGATTGATGACATCAATATCCTTAAAGACCTTGGTTTCAAAACTGTGGCAATGGCTCTTACAGACAAATCCATTTCAATCGATAATCCGATTCTATCATCCGAACCAAGGCTTGCTATAATTATGGGTACCGAAGGTGACGGACTCTCACAAGAAGCAATCTCCAATGCTGACTATGTGGCACGTATACCTATGTCACATGGTGTTGATTCATTAAACGTAGCAGCGGCTGCATCCGTCGCATTTTGGCAACTCCGCAGCCGCGTGTGATTAGTAAGTCTACTCCCCTACTCTTATTTTCCATTTCTCATATAGAGGGAACAATGCCGACGGACGTGAACTGAACCAGCTATAACCGTTGCGTCGTTCAAGCCCGATATCTTCAAGGCGTTCTCTCGGGATTCCGTCACGGTCACATACGAAAGGCCTGACATTGTCAAGGTCATAATATCTTGCCCATAGCGGTTCTGCCGAAGAATCCTCGACAAGCCGTGTATTGTAATCAGGATCGCCTTTCTTTCCATCACGTACCAGCCTCATTCCCGTTATCTTGTGTTCTTCAAACCATCTCATGGCACTGTTGACGGCAGTTCTGACTCTTTTATCCGGCTCAGGAAGTTTCATTAGAAGCCTGACGATTTCCGCACTCTCCATCGAGCAAAATGACGGCAGTTCATAAGCTCTTGCCGAGGCTGGCTTCAAAGTCTCTCGGTCGTGTTGCTGGCACCAGACTGTCAATTCGCCATCCTTCTTGATCTGTGTTTCAAGAATACATTCTATACCCTTGTCAAAGGCTGTTTTGACCGAGTCTCTCAGTCCGTCTGTAACAAGACCGTTCTTGAAAGGATATTTTCCGATATATATATCATTAAGAAGATTCATGGTATTGACCATGGCATTGTCATTATACGTGATATGTATCTGGTAGCCCCTCATCTTCGGCCAAAACTGCGGCCACCCGCCATTCTTATATTGCCCTGAAAGAAGATAGCGTACACCTCTACGGAATGCATCTCCGTATTTCTCGTCTTTTGTGGCCTGATAGAGACGGGCAAGATACCTCAACTGCATCATGGTGGCATTGTTGTCTGTGGTCGAATCATAGTCTCTGTCTTTTTCCGACACCACCTTTTCGAGTTGCTCCTCATTAAGAGGTGAACACATATCCACATTCTTAGGCCATCCTCCTGTCACTCTTTGAAAGACCAGCACTTGGTCTCCGATACGACGGGCTTCTTCCGTTTTGAAAAAAGCCTTGTCTGTCTCCCTGAGCCGATTGTCATTTTTTGCACCGAATGAGAGTAATCCACATCCCGCTACCGTTGCCACAACGGCAAATCTGATATAAGTCTTCATGGTAAAAACTGAATGGTATAACTTCTTTACAAAATTAGAAATTATACCATTCAGTTGACGATGTTTCACATAGTTTAACTATCAGAACGGATAGCCTATGGCAAGATGGAATGCAAGTGAATTCTTGAAAGACGTCATATTGTAATATCCTCTTTTGCCTGTATCATAAGGTGCATGTATGCCTATACCGAGATCTCCTCTGATTACAAGCATCGAAATATTGAAACGTAGTCCTACCCCTGTCCCGAGAGCCAGATCTTTGAAAAAGCTGGAACCTTTGAGCTGGCCTCCGGGTCTTGAAGGCTCGTTTTTGAGAGTCCATACATTACCGGCATCAAGGAACAAAGCTCCGTGCAGAGGGCCGAGTATAGGAAAACGCAGCTCGGTATTGGCGAGGAAGATAAATGTGCCGGTCTGGTCAAAATATCCGTTAATACGGTCTGCCGGAGCGCGATAGGATCCGGGGCCTATGGAACGGACAGTGAAAGCACGTACGGAATTGGCTCCTCCGGCGTAGAACTGCTCGCTATATGGTACCTGTGAGGAATTTCCGTAAGCATATGCCGCCCCGGAGGCCAATCGGTTCATGAGCCATATGTTACCTCCAAGCCTGCACCCGTAGACAACCTGCATGTACCCTTTGACAAACTGCGAGAAAGGCGTGCCAAAGAGCTTCTTGTCCTTTTTCTTTCCACAAGCCTCATATATAGTCCAGAAAATGTTTCCGGCCTGCATTACCTGGGCCTGTATATTTAGGGTGTTGTTTCGGTCTAAGGCCCGGTCATAGGTTATAGAGTAGCCCATCTGAGGTATAAACTGATCTTGGAAGCTCAGCGCGATAGCCTGATTTGCATTCATAATGGAATCAAACTCGGCAGTCGTGTTCTGTAACTTTGTATATGACAGTTTGAATAGGGTGAACGAGTTTGAGACATACCTTGACGATTGCCAGTCATAAGAAATGCCGGTATTGAACTGCGACATTCTGAAATAATGCGGACGGTTAAGAACATCCACTCCGAGAGACAAACGCGTCCAGCTCAACTCCCTGCGCAGACGCGGAATAAATCTCGGAGCAAGAAGCCTTGGAAAAGCAAGAGTGCCGTTAAGTCCGACCTCGTAGGAGTTAAACGCCGCTGAACGTCCCTGACCAGTCTGCCACTCATAAGATCCTGTAAGAGTGACATTCAGCAGTTCACCTCCACCAAACAGGTTTCTATTTGAAAGTCCGAAACTGAGCCCCGGGCCAAGATATGAATTAGACTTGGAGGACAGGTTGGCCTCAATCGAAGCTTCAAGAGGACGGTCGTATGTACATTCAATCACCACATTAAGCAGTCTTTTGTCAACATTGACTGTATCGGGAATCACATTGATATTGATATTGTTGAATATACCGAGTCTTGAAAGCCTTGTCTGGGTGAGATTCATCTGTCTTACCGAGAAGGTACGTCCTTCACGAAAAGCTATACACGACGGTATGAGGCCATCACGAAGTCTTGAAGGAAGATAACGTATTATTGTGCCTTTGCGGGTCTCGGTGGTATCAGGAGTACCACCTCCGTTATTTCTATATATGTATGTGGTGATTTCGCCGGTCTTAAAACGGTCAAGTGCCCACGGATGTATGTTGTCGGCCACATCAAGACGCATCGAGATACGTTTGGCAGATATTGTACTGTCCGCCAGATATTGTATGTATTCCGGACGGAAGAAATAATATCCGTGATTACGGACAGCATTGGCTATATTTACACGAAGTGCAGATAGTGAATCTGTTGAATAGCGCGATCCCGGTTTGAACCATTTGGAACTTTGAGCCACCGAGTCAATCAGTCGGTAAAGATGCGTCGAGTCTGGAAGCAATCTTATAGAGTCAAGCAGATATGGCTCTCCCGGATTGACTTTATATAGAATAGAGGCCTTGCGCTTGTTCTTGCCCTGTACGAGATCATATGATGATGTACCTGAGAAATATCCGTTATTATCAAGGATATCGTCAAGCATGTGCACCCTCACCTCTGGACGGACATCACTGACAAGAACCGGCTGTGAGACCAGCTTCTCATATATCCAGTGTTTGAATCCCTTCGGAGGATTCGGCCAGTTATTGTAAACCCATAGACCGAGAGGAAACGGCACCCGGTATTTTGCCGACCCGAGCAGTGGATTATTTGGTTTGACTGCCACTGCCGTATTCAGCGAAGAAGTCACCTCGTCAGGAAACTTCTCACCTTTCGGAGTATTGACATCAACCCCTTTCAACCCGGTATAAAGGAGTTCTCCGTCTTCAATGCGCCGCGTAGTAGAGCATGAGGCCACGGCCAACACCAGTAAAGATGCAATAGAAGTCTTTATTACGTTTCTCATTTCTCAGTCTCGTTTGATTCCAAATAGTTCGCGTAAGGAGTTAAGTTTTCGTTTGAGCACAAAACCGACGCCGGTCTGTGTAATCTCACCTTCGAGAATACTCTCATAGCCTGTGTGGCGGAAGATACGGACATACATGGTACCCGATCTATTGAGCAAATATTCAAACGAAATATCGTTTATAAGATTCTGAGAGAAATTCTCGTCAGCATCGGCATCAGTCGAATAGTTGCCTCCTACCATAATCTTGAAGCGGTCATTGAACAGCGATTTGGAGATGCGATAGTTATAAGAGGTGGTTGTAGATGTGGAACCGTCAAATGTCCTGTCATACTGATCGATTCCGAAAGATATATCTACACCTTTTATATTATTTGCGGCCCATGTGTTGAGCTGGGATGTTAGGAACGAGAACAACGGATTGCCACCGATATTTGCCGTTGCCTTTGTACCTGCGCCTGAATATACATTATATAGCAGCAGGTTCATGGCCTGATTGGCTCTTTGCTCAGGAGACATTGATACAAGTTCGTTCTGAACGGTGATGTCGTCATCGGTTGATAAGTCAAAAGCCACGTTCATATTCTCAAGAGTATTCGTGACCGAAAGTTTCACATCAAAATTAACCAGTCGTGAATTCTGTCCTGACTGTGTGACATTGGCACGCACTTCGTCAATCGCGATTACATTGAGTACAGGATTCATCATATCACCGTTGAAAGCTATATAGGAACCCTCCTGGAATTGGAAATTCTTCTCGCTCATAAACGGAGGGGTATATCTTACAAAGCCGCTATTAATATTCACTCGCCCGGTAAGTCTTTCTCCGTTCAGAGGTGACATAGTGAAGTCAAGATCTCCCGACGGTAAGACCTGTACCTTGTTTGAGCCTCCGGCTGAAAGATCTACATTTATGGTACACCCTTCGAGAAGATGCAGATCTGCATTCAGGGCAAGCATCATGGCGTTTTTACGTATCGAGTCCGAACTTTCTGTCACAGCCGTGTCGGCAAACACTACGAAATGTACCATATCATCATTCGTAGTCTGCGTGATGGCATTCTGCGTAGCTGGCAGAACATATGTCACATTGGTATTTTCAAGAACCGATAGATCCGTTTTCACATTCATGAAGTCCATAGAGCCTTTTATCGATGCATCAAGGTTTATAAATGCCTTGCCATATACGTCAGCGCCCTTTGTTGCACGGTTACTGTTGACAATCTGCATGTTTTTGGCCTTCATCGACAAATCGACAAGAAGATTCGAGATGTTATGTGCATCTACAATACCGTCAATCACAAGAGGATTCTTATTCCACCCCTTTATAGCAAAATTCTTGAACGTCACCACGTTGCTGTCAACCGGTATTTTTTCTTCCGAGAAGGCAAACGAAGTTCCTATCATACCGACCTTCACGGCTGTCGTGTCGAAGTTGATATAACCGTTGAATATCGGCGCCGAGAAATCACCTGTAATCTTCATCTTTCCGTTGAGCAGACCACTGAGTGAGGCAGTCTTGTTGGGAATAAACGGATTGACAACATGGAGAGGAAACCTTACCATATTGAAGTCAAGAAGGAAAGGAGTGGCAAGGGTAGAATCATTTAAGACTCCGCTCGCTGTGATGGTCTTGACCGAGTCAACCATAAGAGAGACATCTGCCATAAGCCTTCCGCCGGGTGTATTCTCCACATTGACATCAAGATTGAAGTCGCCCACACGATCACGGCCATAATATAGATCCGTCAGAGATATATTACCGTTACCCGTCATAAGAGGCTTATCATAACGGAAGCTCAGATCGGCACATAGATCACCCTTGACAGGCGGAGCAAAAGGATTGATCGAGAGCCAGTCTTGAAGTTTGATTCGTGAAATCTGCACCTTGACATCTTCCTGATGTCCGGGCATATCCTCTTCTTCCGAATGGGTAGTAAATATCTTTACGAAACTATTGTCACCCGTAAGATTAAGATCGGCATCAATATGGTGGTTTACAAGGTCATAACTTATGAAGTTGTCTTTATTGAGAGTCCATTTCTTATAGGCAATCATCGGTTTGTACGGCACAAGTCTCACAGTGACAATACTATCTTCTATCGATGCGTTAAGGCCTATGTTAAACCCCTTCTCGCCCTTGATATTTTCCTGTCTGAAAAATATGGACAGACGGTTCCATCCGGCAAAACCTGTTGCCGATACATGCGCAAAATCGTCAAAAGTTCCGGGTCGGTTGTTCATCTCCGCTTTATAAACAAGATAATCACCATGTTGTATGGCATTGAAAGCTACGGAATCCACACGCGTGCCCCCTACCTTCATGCCTGAAACCTTCGCATCCATCATTATAAGTGAATCGTTTGATATTGATGCGAACAAATGTTTCATCGTCATATCAGAACCTTTAAGAAAGTCATATACCACGTTGTTCTGCCCCATGTCGGCCATTAGAGCGAATTCCGGCAGAGCATCGCTTAGAGCCGGTACGTTTACACGCATGCTGTCAATCTGTCCCTTTATGAGTGACATAGCAGGAGTCAGCCTCTCAGCAACACCTATGACAGATGACGGAGATGAAAAATCAACATTCAAGTCCCCGTTCACCAAACGTGCTGTCGACCCCGTATTCTCAGACTTTAAAACAAGAGACAGAGGTGATGACGGATTAATCTTCATTCCGGAAAGCTCCCAATATAGATTGCCCACATCTGCGGTGATATCCATTCCCTGAGTAGCTATATTGTAGAATCCAGAAGAAGCAAGTCTAAGATGACCACCATTGATTGAGTCAGACAGATGTAGCGTCACCAAGTTGATATCTCTAAAATCTCCGTCAAGACTATAAATGACAGAATCTCCGTCAAGTGAGGCATCAAAAGAGACAGTTCCGTCGGCACCCGGGTTATGGCTTACAAGACTGCCTGCGGCCTCACCTGCATGAAGGGTCGTCTTTAAAGAGATATCACTGTAATTTCGTCCTTGATAGACAGCATGGTCTATCTGAACGCCCGCATCAATAGAGGTTTTGCTATTCATCGGATTATAACCACGTCCGTCCACAGACAGACGTCCTGAGATCTCCCCCAGTCCGACTGTGGGGGGGAGAAAGAGATTAGCAGGAAAGCGGTCAAGAACCACATGCGCGTCATAATCCTCGGTACGGGCCGTCCATGTCCCATCAGCCGCAATACATCCACCACGTGTGGTCACCTCCATATCACCTCTTGCCTGTCCGGGGCTATATGTAACATCCCCGCTGATGGCAAGAGACGGAATCGAAGGGATCGGCAGAAACGCAAGCTGTCTGTCCGTAATAGAGGCGATAGCGCCTTCAACCTTCATGCTTCCACCAAGTTTGTCTGGGTTGAACGGATTATCCACCCTGCCATTCGCTTTAATCCTTGCCATCCCGGGCATATTCATCGATAAAGAATGTACATCAAGAGTTGATGCAGTACCATCCATATCAATAGATACAGAGAGCGGACGGAGAGGAGCAAGCGCGGCTCTCATGTCAGGAAAAGCGACAGAAATATCATGGGGGTCGAAATGCCCCGAAGCTTTCAGTGCAAGAGGAATAGATGGCTCGGTTATGAAATCACCAATGCCCATCTCTCCGGTCAGACGGAGTGACGAACGAAGTGTCTCGATGGAGAACCCCATTGCTTTCATCACATTGTCATCCATAGAGAAAACACCATCGGCATAAAGAGATATGCCACTGCGCTCTTTTGCCTGCAACTTTTTAAGCGGAATCCGTATCGATGTACCATGATTATAGAACGAGTCTATCTCTATCTCTATATCTGAGCACTTTATATAAGACATGTCAAGTCCGGGAGACGGAACAGCTCCACGTGAGGCATAAAGAGCCTCACGCCCCGTAAGGCGCAGCGTATCAGCCATTATAGTCCACATCTCTTGATCATGTGGCATTACCGGCATTACAACAGTATCAGATGCCGTCTTGACTGATTCTGAGGAATATATATATGCAGCAGAAACGCTGTCGATGACAAGACTCTGTCCGAATATTTTCTTTGTCCGCATATCTACGGTAGCGTTACGCAGACGCGCATCCTCAATAAAACAACCAAGTGAGTCTATCACAGGCTTCATATCCATCGAATATGCGATACGGCTCATCCTTATGTCTCCGGCCCTTATGGCCCACGGAGTCCCGGCAACAGTGTCGACAGGGGCCTCCGTTGTGTCCTCCAACAAACGCATCCAGACATTCGCTCCATCAATATCCGCGCGCCTCAGGTCTATCTCTCCTCCTTTAAGGTCTATGGCCGCCCCGTCAATCACCCCTCGATCCACATCGGCTCTCAGCCACATTATTGAATCGGTATTTCCCATCTGGTAGAACGCGCTGTCAAGCTCTACACGTGTTATGTCAATCACGCCATGGATCAGAGGAAGAATCTTGACACTCGCCGCTGCCGACCTCGCAGTAAGCATCGTATCGGCATTTTCCTGAATGACAATGACATCATCGAGACTCACCTTCAACGGGAAGCCAAGACGAAAGCGCCCTATGCCTACCTTCATGCCGGTACTTTCACTAATCTTGCCAGTCACAATCTTTACAGCCTTATCCTGAACGAACGGGATATAAAGAAACACGGGAATGAGTAAGACCAGAATTATCAGTCCAAGCAGAAATCTGAAAAAATATTTTGCAATCTTGCGAGTCAAAGCCATAATGGACGAATTATTTTCAAAACTATCGGCAAGAGATATAAGCCCTTGTCTTTATTACATAACTTAACAACCCTTAACGTGCATGATTGGTTCAGGAGCCGAAAACAAAAAAACTCTCGCGGCAATCTTCTTATAATGGAAGCGGCGAGAGTAATATGAGGTTAAGTCAATCCCCCTATGGGGTAATCCGACTTTTTCGGGAGATGCGACTGAGGCATATTCAGCAATTCTGTACCAGAGAAACAATAAGTTCCTTGCCGTCCTCTCCGATCACAAAGTTTACCTTGCCTTCACGGGCAAGCCATCCAAGGGCAGCAAAAAGCTCTCTGTCGTTTTTAAGCTTGGCAAGCTTTTTGAGCTGTTTTGTATCAACAGCCTCGACTTCATTAAGAGCCGCCCATACACTGCCTGCATTGAGGCCGATAGTATCAGTGTTCATTGTTTAAAATTTATTAGGTTAGAGTTATGTTGATTTGTACTAAGACAAAATATGAATTAGGGACAGCAGTAAATTCACAAAAATTTGTTAAACCCTGTTCATTTTGACAACAAAAATGAACAGGGTCTGGTTCATATACTTCTTATTTTTCCAGAATATATGATGTCATCGGCATAAGTTGGCCGGAAACCATGCCTTCTGCCACTTTGAACTTTATTCCGTAAACTTTATCGGTATATTCTCCGTCTGGCAATCCTGTCGGCAGATTCACGGTCTGAGGCTCTGATGTAAGATTTACGAGAACCTCGCCCTTGTTGCCTCGTGCTACTCCGACAACAGCACCGTTATCACTTGACGAGACGACTTCGGATTCGCCACTCATCTCGCGACGGAACTTATTGACAGCTACGACCTCGGGATGCTTGAACTCGTCATTGCCTCTGGCTCCTACCTGGTTGTTACCCCAGTAATTTTCACGGGTGCTTCCGGCAGGACGACTGAAAAACAAAGGCGTGCCCTGACTACGTGCGGCAAGGAAGACCCAACCCATGCGGATTTGTTCGTCAGTCAGTCCGGCAGACTCATGCTGGTTGGCATATGTGTCATGAGATTCCACCCATGTGACGAGCTTGTCACCGCTCACAGGATGATGCCATATCAGAAGGCTGTCAGCCTTGAAATCACCTTTTTCGAGCACATTTCGTAGTGCATGTCCGTAACTGCTGGCCGTGAGCTTCATGTATTCTGAATATTCTTCTTCCTTGACATTCTTGTCTTGAAGCACCTCGCCATAGAAGAAGAGGCTGTCAACAGGCACGGCAAGCCTGACGCCCTTGACATCCTCCCTGCCAGTGGCAACATCCCAGAAGTTGTTACGCTTGGCAAGGCTGTCAAGAGGATCCGAGGGAAGTCCGATATGTTTTGCTGTGTCATAGCGGAAACCTCTCACCCCGAGACTCAGAAGGTCGTTGACATAATTCATGTAATAAGCCTGAAAGTCGGGATTCTCTGTATTCACGTCAGGAAGACCGCCCATCTTGCCGGTAGTACATTGATAACGGTCGTTATAGTCAGTTATGTCATTCAGACCATTGGCATGAAAGAGGTTCTCATGACCTCCGACAGCAGCATCGAGGTCAGGCAGCACGGCTGTGTGGTCAACCGCAGTATGGTTCGGAAGGACATCGACTATGACCTTGACATTATATTTTGCAGCACTATCCATCATGGCCTTGAACTGGTCTCGTGACCCAAGAAGATAGTTGCCGATCTTCCAGTCAGTAGGCTGATAATAGTAGTACCATTTGCCTTTCACTGAGTCTCCGGGCTGTGAGAAGAGCGCCATGCCGCCGTCCTCTCCGACAAAACAGGTGTTGGCAGGAGATGTCTGCACGTAAGCATAACAAACGGGAATAGTTTGTTCATAATCCGTTTTAAGTGTAAGTTGATATTTTTAAATGATTGGAAAGAATCTTAGGCAGCCTAAGCGTAGAGAGCCAGGGTAACAAGATAAATAAGAGAAGCAGGTATCACAAGAAGTGACGAGTCTATACGGTCAAGAATACCGCCGTGACCTGGAAGGAGTTTTCCCGAGTCCTTGACACCGAGAGTCCTTTTAACCAGAGATTCCACGAGGTCACCCCATGTAGCGAATATGCTGACAACAAGCCCCATACAACAAAGTGACTCGATAGTGTAGCTTTCATACCATTCGCCAAAACAATATTTGAATATGAATGCCGACCCTATGGCAAAGAGTACTCCTCCTGCAAATCCCTCCCAGGTCTTTCCCGGAGAGATGCGTGGAAACAGCTTGTGACGTCCTATCATGGAGCCGACAAGAAATGCGCCTGTATCGCTAAGCCATATCATGATAAACATCGCCAGAAGAAGGGCCGCACCGTCGGGCAGAGTATAATACATTGACATCAGTCCGAGAGGAAGTGCGATGTAAAGCTGTCCCATGTAGGAGTATGCAAGGTTAGTGAGAGGAGAGGTCTCCTGACTGTAAAGCTGTGCGACAAGGCGCACTACAAGATACAGCAGATATACGGTAAAGAACGTGCCCCCGAGTACACGCGTTGTGAACGGTGACAACAGTTCGATATTTATACATCCCAGACCGGCCACAAGTATAAGTCCGCCGGCTATGTCAATAACGAGCGTGATGACATTCTCTCCTCCGGCAGATGCATTGCTCAGACCGTAAAACTCATTCAGAGCCAGAATTGCAATCAGGGAAAACAATGCGATAAACCACCATCCTCCTATAAGGACGGCTGCACAGATAAGGGCCACATATACGGCCCCGGTTATAGCGCGGAGAATAAGATTCTTCATACTGGCAGTAAAGTTTTCTGCAAAAATAGCAAAAAAAACCTAACTTGCCTAAATATAATCCGAATTTTTAATTTCGTGAATGTCTACAAGACCAGTGGTTATGGCATAAATAGTAAGTCCTGCCGGTGAATGAATCTGCAACTTTGACGCTATGTTGCGCCGATGTGTCATCACTGTATTTACAGAAACATTTATATCAGTGGCGATTTCCTTGTTTGACAGGCCTTTTACTATCCCGAGAACTACATCTTTCTCTCTTGGTGACAACTCGTCATTTTTTCTTACGTTTCCATATGTTCCGGCCTCACGATACAGCATCCTTCGCAGTTTTTTAAGGACATCGTATTCCGAGTCATACAGAGACACAGCTTCCTCAAAATCGTCAAGCTCTCCCGGTGCTGCAATAGCCGTCACAATAGGCAGTATACGGGCTTTGGTGTACTCTCTGACTACAGCGATAGCCCGCAGGTCGGAAGCCTCGACAACGACCACGTCAGGATTAACAGATGTTATTGACGCGGCGGTTCCATCCGCACATCTGACCACGACACCCCCGATACTGCGTGCAATCGAATCAAAACCGCGTCTGATCAAAGGTGACCTGATAATTAGAGCTATAACACTGTCTGCCATAACATCATATTTTGCCTGATTCCAGCTCCTTCAATAAAGGCACGAGAATACAGTCCTCTATCTGCGCGTGTTTTTGTAGGTCATACTCGCAATTGTATATATCCACCAAGACATCATACATTCGATACGGAACCGACGTGGTATAGTAACGCAATATGATATTTTTAAGCTCGTTGAGTTTCCCCTCCACATCATGGTCATGCTGGCGGCTGAAAAGATCCACATTGTAGCATCTTGTATCACCATCTTCAACAAGGGCTACCGCATATGGAAACAGATGGTTCTCCTCATAACGAAAATGCACCTCGACCTGACGGATATAGTCATCAAAATATTTTACTATCACCGGGTTTACATCCGAGTGGGCAGGATCGAGAGCAGCCATAAGGTTCACACGTATATGTGGAAACTTATAATTCAGATAGTAATCATGGGAGTTGTGAAGGAAGACCGCGATTTCCACAGGCGATATGCCTGAAAGAGATTTGTGGTCAATCTCTCCCGAGAGGAGAAAATTGACCACAAGCAGAAAGACGTCTACATTTATTCCAGAAGAAGCACACAACTCCCCTATCGACTTGCCGCCAAAACCCAATGGAAGAGAAAAACGACTCAATACCGGCAGAATATCATAGTCGGCATTGATAAGATCTACCACACTGTCGGCAGCGGTGAAGAGGGGTATGATTCTCACTTTCCTTCTTCTGTTTCAGGGGCTTCTTCATCAACCTCCTTTTCTGCAAAATCCGTGATGCCGGCAGCAAGCAGAAGGTTGTACCATGAGAAAAGCTTCTTGATATCCGTGGTATAGACACGCTCCTTGTCAAACTCAGGAAGTATGGTCTCGAAGTACTCGCGCACCTTTTCGTCTGAGCCGAGCGCTTTAACGTCAACAGGATTTCCATCGTTCTTCTCCTTGACAGCTTCAAGAACCCCGCTGAGAGGAGTATCACCTTCGGTGGTATAGATGGATATGTCTCCGAGAGAGATGACCTTGTCATGAGCATAGGCCGGTGTGCGTTTGCCTGTTGAGACTCCCTCTACGATAAGCATGTTTTTGCCACGATTGACGAGGCGGTAAAGACCGGGACGCCCGGATATAGAAAGGATGTTTTTAAGCATATTCTGTTAATCTGGTTTAGTAATTTGAGTTGCAAAGTTAGTCAATCTTGGAATATGGGCAAAAGATTGGATTAAAAAATACGTCTCATGCCATTCGCGGGGATGTGGCGGCTGCCAGTCTCGAAATCACTCTCAACTCGTAAGCCACCATTGCTACCGTCACCATAGTGGCAAGAAGGTCTGACAACGGGAAAGACCACCATATACCTATCAGTCCGAATCTGGGAGGTAGCAATATCAAAAGGGGTATAAGGAACAAAACCTGTCGAGTAAGAGAAAGGAATATAGAAGCTCCGGCCTTGCCAAGAGACTGGAAAAGCGTGGTAGATATAGTCTGAAAACCAACAACAGTGAAAGCCATCAGGGCATTGCCAAGACATGTGGAAGTCGCATCTATAAGGCCGGCGTCAGAAGTGAATGCCCGCGCTATGCTACCGGGGAACACAAGTCCCACAATCTGCCCCGTCGTGACAATGACAGTGGAAACCAGAACCGCGAGCCAGTATGTCGATTTAAGACGATGATACAGTCCGGCCCCGTAATTAAATCCGACAATCGGCTGCATACCCTGACATATACCGACCACTACCATAGTCATAAGAGATGTATAAGAGGTAAATATTCCAGCCGCAGCCACGGCTATATCACCACCATACTGATACAGCGTCTTGTTGATGATGACGTTGATGAAACATGCCGCTGCATTCACAAGGGACGGAGCGGCCCCTATCGCCACTATGGACGCCATCACCTTGGCACTCAGTCGATACATCCTCCCTGAGGTTTCAAAATGAAGAGTGTGGCCCTTGTTGAAAAAATGAGCCATCACAAATATTGCAGATACACCCATGGATATATCGGTAGCAATGGCGGCTCCCTTTATACCCCATCCCATCACAAAGAGGAACAACGGCGCGAGGATGACATTGATACCCGCACCTATAAACATCGTGACCATAGCCTTGACGGGATAACCCGTTACACGCATGAAATTATTGAAGGTAAAGGCAAAATTTGTCATGAACATGCCGGGAAGTATATACAGCATGAAGTCTCTGGCATAAGGCAGTGTCACCTCACTCGCGCCAAACGCCATCAATATATCGTCAATAAACACCGCAAACGCCGTAAGATAACAAACTATTATCACGGCAAGCATCACGAGGGCATTGCCAAGCACCTTCTTGGCCCCATGTTCGTCTCCGGCACCAAGAAGAATAGATATACGTGCCGAGCCTCCCGCGCCGATAAGCACCCCGAGCGCAGCCGACAGGTTCATTACCGGGAATGTTATAGCAAGTCCGGCTATCGCCTCAGGCCCCACACCCTGACCAATAAAAACACGGTCTATTATATTGTAAAGCGACATGACAAGCATCCCGACAACCGCCGGAAGGCAGTAACGCCAAAGCAGCCGCGCGGGAGACATTGTTGACATGTCGGCAAGTCGTGTAGTATCATTCATTTCCATTGCGGGAACAAATTTAAGAAAAAAGGGTAAAACAACTGACCATTAGATAATTTTTTTAACAATAAATTTTGTTTTAAGCGGACAAATGACTAATTTTGCAGTCGATTTAGCCGCACCGGGTTAGCAAAAGTGCGTCATACAACGAACGCCACCCGACGGAATAACCTGTAATACATTAAAAACCAATGTACGCAATTGTAGAAATCCAGGGACAGCAGTTCAAGGCCGAGGCCGAGAAGTTCCTGTATGTTCACTATCTCGGCGATGCCGTTAAAGAAGGTGACAAGGTTGAATTTGACCGCGTGCTCCTCGCAGAAGCCGATAACACAGTAAAGGTAGGCGCTCCCACCATCGAAGGCGCCAAAGTGGTTTGCGAGGTACTTACCCCCCTCGTAAAGGGTGACAAGGTAATCGTCTTCAAGAAGAAACGTCGTAAAGGCTATCGTCGTAAGAACGGTCACCGTCAGGTCTTCACCAAAGTGTTAATTAAAGAAGTTGTAGCTTAACCCCCTAAAATCAGAAAAAGAAATGGCACATAAAAAAGGTGTCGGTAGTTCCAAGAACGGCCGTGAGTCAGAAAGCAAACGACTCGGAGTAAAGATTTTCGGTGGCCAGCGCTGCAAGGCAGGCAACATCATCAAGCGTCAGCGCGGAACCGCGCATCATCCCGGCCTTAATGTAGGCATGGGTAAAGACCACACCATCTTCGCGCTCATTGACGGAATCGTCGTGTTCACCGAAGGCAAGGAGGGACGTAAGTTCATCAACGTGCAGCCCGCCGAGGCATAAACGCCACACACATCAAAACCACGCTTCAAAACATTGAGCGGGCCGGATTTATTCAAATCCGGCCCGCTCCTTTTTGATACATCTAACTGTGATTTATGTCTATCCTACCGCATCAATTATGGAGAATGCATAATCCCTCCCGGCACGTATACGCGATGAATAATGCGCATCACTGTTTACAGCGATCGTAATACCAGCGTCCAACAGGCGTCTGATCACCTTTGGAGAAGGAAATATACGAGGCACATATTGTGACTCCTGGCTCGAAACCACACCAACCGGCGGCAACACGGCCTTAGTGTTTATTTCCACAACTATATCTGTCTGTGCCAAAGAGTCTATCACATTGTCAATATGCCTGCGATACCATTTCTGCTCCTCTATCCCTGGACTGAACGACGAGGCATTAAAGCCGATCTTGTCAAAGTGTCCTATCATATCAAACCCTCCACGTTCGATCATCTCTATCGTGCGTGCATAAAAGGAGTCAACAACAAAACGGATGTCATTGTCAAAAAACTTTTCCATCTTGACGGCAAATCCAGCCGGACTTCCGTCAACATCTATCTCTTCACCCGTAATAGGAGACGTGATAAAATGAACCGAACTGAGACGATAATCAAGCGGGATATCGTCAAAAAAAGGATTTGTTGCCCCCCATTTGTCTCCAAGATAGTCTATCTCCATCGAGAAATACAGTTCGACTTCCCCGTCATGAAGAGCTTTGAGACGTAAAAATTCATCACGATATTGCACTACATCAGACGCAGACATATTGCATGTGGATGGCACGCAGATAGGTGAATGCGGAGTGAAACCATAATGTTTCATTCCCTGTTGCACAGCCTGTGCGGCCATGACCGACATAGGTTCACGGCCGTCACAAAACTGTGTGTGGGAATGAAGATTATAGTCGCGCGTAGATGCGATAATGTCTTTAAGATCCATTTACTTTGTCGGAGATGGTGGATTGGCGATATTCTGACGCATATTGGTATCACTCTCGATATTCTTCATTCGATAGTAATCCATTATACCGAGATTGCCTGATTCAAAAGCCTTGGCCATAGCTATAGGCAGCTCGGCCTCGGCTTCTATAACCTTTGCACGTGCTTCCTGAGCCTTGGCCCTCATTTCCTGTTCAAGAGCAATGGCCATTGCTCGGCGTTCCTCTGCTTTGGCTTGGGCAATGTTCTTATCGGCCTGAGCCTGATCAATCTGCAATGCCGCCCCGATATTCTTCCCTATATCAATGTCAGCAATATCAATTGATAGAATCTCGAATGCAGTGCCAGAATCAAGGCCCTTACGGAGCACGAGTTTAGAGATGCTGTCAGGATTTTCCAGAACCTGCTTATGGCTTGCCGACGAGCCGATGGATGACACGATACCCTCTCCTACTCTGGCCAAGACAGTATCCTCTCCGGCACCACCTACAAGCTGCCGGATATTCGCACGGACTGTGACACGCGCAACTGCTATGAGCTGAATGCCGTCCTTGGCAACTGCTGTAACAGGAGGCGTCTCTATGACCTTGGGGTTAACGCTCATCTGAACAGCCTGAAACACGTCACGACCGGCAAGATCTATGGCAGTCGCCATCTTGAAACCAAGGTCTATATTGGCTTTTGACGCGGAAACGAGCGCATGAACCACCTTCTCCACATTGCCTCCTGCAAGATAATGGGCTTCAAGGTCGTCACGGTTGACGTCACTCAATCCGGCTTTGTGGGCCTCGATAAGGGCCCTGACTATGATTGTCGCCGGCACTTTGCGTATTCTCATAAGGAATAACTGCATCAAGGAGATGTGGACACCGCTGACTCTTGCCGAAATCCACAGGAAGAACGGTACATAATAGAAAAAAACGCACAGCACCACGATAAGCGCCACGCTCAGAAGGATGATAGTCAGTACCATTTTGATATTATAGGATTACTGGTTAATGAATTACATTTCAAGGCTTATCACCTCGTTGGAAAGAGGTATGAGTCCGGCGGTGCGTTGTTCGAGAATTTTTTCCAGACGCAATATCTCGCCTCCGTTTGTGCGGGCACCGCGACCATATTCCCCACGCATCGTGGCAAGCCGACTTTTGAGTGAGTCAACCTCCTTCTTCTCTGCGAGATATGCTTCCATGGCTTTTCTTGCCATTGGCGAGTTAAAGTCGCTTAGACGCCTCATGACACGTCCGTCAGGAAGTTGGAACCTGAAATCATCGTCAACGGCCACGCGCCGTCTCTCATAAACATTGTCTATGGCCCTGCGGAGCGCATCATAGTCCTTACCTTCCTCCTGTGTATCATGTATAGAGGACACGCGTGCGCGTGCAACGAGATCCGGGGTGTCAACAGGATAATTTACACGCATTTCCTTGGGCACAAATGTATAGACGGTCACAGAGTCAGTAAGACGGTTACGGTCGCTTACCCACCATCCGGCCCCGGTCTCCTCGTCTATCGCATAAAGATAGTCATTGAAAGGAGAATTGTAAGGCATACCTATATTGGATGGTTGAAGAAAACCATCCTCGTCACGCCGTGTCATGAAAATATCAAGCTGACCGAGAGACTCGTCTCCATCCGATGCAAAATACAATGTGACGCCATCATTAAGCAGGAACGGGTAATCAACCCATGCCCCAGATGTATTGCCGAACAATGATGCATAGTCAAAAAGTTTTACAGGTGCATCCCAAGAGCCGTCGGCCAGACGGGAAGACTCAGCCATCAGCGAATTGCCATTGTTGTCAGAACCTACCCATATCAGTTCATCGCCTCGTTCGGTGACGAAGGCCGGCTGCATGATGTCTCCTACTCCGAGAGAAGCCATCTCATTCTGTCCCACAATCTTTTCAACCATATCATGGCCGGCAAGAGTGCCGGCACTTTGCGCAAGTCTCACGAATGTGAAAAACTGGTCGGAAGGAACATTCACCGAATCAATAATCTCAATATTCTCGACACGGTCAAGCATCGAACGGCCTATACTTATGCGGTCTCCCAGAAACTCTGTCCAGTCGGTCTGTTCTCCCGTTGAAGAACCAACAAACTGATTGTCTTTCTCTGCCTCCGCCTTAGTGCGTTTTGCCAGATATTTGTCAAGATATTCACGGGCACCATCAAAGTCATATGCATAATATGAAGCCTCGGCAGCACCAAGGTTACCGGCATTGCCCCCCCTCATATAATACTGTATCGACTCCTTATAACGTCCGGCTTCTTTTAGAGCATCACCTGCGGCACGATTCAGAGCCTGGTTACGAGGGGCCTTCTTTGCAGCTTCTACCGCCTCGCTGACCGTATCGGCCACGACTATGACGGGAGAACAGGCAAAGACACTAAGGGCTATAAGCGGATAATTCAGTAATTTCATAGGCTGGAAAGTTGCTGTGCCATGGCAGCTGCGGCTTTACGGCCATCCCCCATGGCAAGAATCACAGTGGCACCGCCACGGACTATATCACCACCCGCATAGAGGTCTGGCAGAGACGATCTCATGGTCTCTTCATCTACCACTATGGTTCCCCGGCGTGAGACATTAAGATCACTGATTGCATTAGGAATAAGCGGATTGGGAGAAACGCCCACACTTACAATCACAAGGTCAACGGGAATCTCTTCAACTGCCCCTTCCACAGGAACCGGAGATCTTCGACCAGAAGCGTCAGGTTCACCAAGCTCCATGCGCTGTACCCTCATGGCACATACACGGCCCTTGTCATCCGCAAGATACTCAACCGGGTTATAGAGGGTCATGAATCTGACACCCTCTTCCTTTGCATGATGAACTTCTTCGACTCTGGCCGGCATTTCATCCTCGCTACGACGATAGACAATCATCGCCACCTCGGCGCCTTGGCGTCGGGCAGTGCGTACAGAGTCCATAGCTGTATTTCCACCACCTATCACGGCCACACGGACACCTTTGAGCACAGGGGTATCCTCTCCGGGAAGTCCGGCACCCATAAGATTTATACGTGTAAGATATTCGTTGCTTGACATCACACCGACATGGTTTTCACCGGGAATCCCCATAAATCGTGGAAGCCCGGCTCCGGATGCTACAAAAATACCTTTGTAGCCCTCGGCCCTGAGATCATCATAAGATAGTGTTTTGCCGATTATACAATTTTTTACAAATTTCACGCCCAAAGCACGAAGACCATCTATCTCGGCCTCTACCACACTGTTTGGCAGACGAAACTCGGGTATTCCGTATTTAAGGACACCACCGATCTCATGCAAAGCCTCATAGACCGTGACATCGTAGCCTTTCTTAACCATATCGCCGGCAAACGAAAGTCCCGCCGGCCCGGAACCTGCAACAGCAACCTTTATACCGTTACCGATAGGCTTCTGAATATCTATGGGATTATGCTTGTGGTATTCACGTTCAAAGTCTGCGGCAAAACGTTCAAGATAGCCTATTGCCACAGGCTGTTTCTTCATTTTGTTATATATGCAGCGAGACTCACACTGTTTCTCCTGAGGACACACTCGTCCGCACACAGCGGGAAGAGCGCTGGTGTCTTTAAGCACGGCGGCAGCTTCAAGAAAATCGCCACGCTCTATGTTTTTGATAAATCCCGGGATATTGACAGAAACAGGACATCCCTGTACACACTGCGGATCAGGACAGTCAAGGCAACGACGAGACTCGGTTACGGCCTGTTCCTCTGTCAGTCCGCAATTGACTTCCTCATTACAGGTCACACGATAGTCAGCGGAAAGCTGCGGCATTTCCACCCGCCGTATTGCCGCACGTTCCTTGGCGCTTATTGAGACGCGCAAAGCTTCGCGCCATTCGGATTCACGGATATTGTCTTGGTTCATAACTCCTTTTGCTTAGTTATAACTTTTAAGCCTCATCATCATCTCGTCAAAATCAACCTTATGAGCGTCAAACTCAGGCCCGTCTATGCAGACAAACCGTGTGCGCCCGTCAACGGTGACACGACAAGCTCCACACATCCCGGTGCCGTCAACCATTATGGTATTGAGCGAACACATAGTCGGTACATTATGTGCGGCTGTTGTGAGTGAGACAAACTTCATCATCACTGCCGGGCCTATGGTAACAACAAGGTCTACTTTCTCACGACCTATAACCTCCTCCACACCTGCCGTAACAAGTCCTTTCTTACCCAGAGAGCCGTCATCGGTCATAATAACCACCTCGTCACTCCACTTGGACACCTCGTCAGCAAGTATTACAAGGTCGGCAGTACGGGCCGCCAAGATTGACACCACACGGTTTCCGGCCTGTTTCATGGCTTTGATTATAGGGAGCAGAGGGGCAACGCCGACTCCGCCACCGCAGCAGACCACTGTACCGACCTTCTCAATATGTGTTGCCTGTCCGAGAGGGCCGACCACGTCCGTAAGGCATTCACCCGGTTCGAGAGCGCAAATCTTACGCGTCGAGACACCCACTTCCTGCACTATCAGGGTAATGGTTCCTCGCCCGGCATCAGCGTCAGCGATTGTAAGAGGAATACGCTCTCCCCCTTCTCCGGCACGTACTATCACAAAATGCCCGGGACGGCGGGAACGCGCTATCATAGGAGCCTCTACCACGAACTTAACCACATGTTCGGAAAAATGCTCTTTGGAAACTATTTTGTTCATGTGACAATGATATATTGTATCAAATTTCCACAAAATTACAATATCCTTACCAAATATCCTTATAACATTATATAAAAATTTGTTTTTTTATCGCATCATCTCTAATTTTGCATAACAATATATAAAACAGACTTCTCTAAAATGTTAATTATAGGCATAGCCGGAGGCACCGGCTCAGGAAAGACCACCGTTGTCAACAAAATAATCAATTCGCTCCCGCCGGGCGAAGTGGCCCTACTGCCACAGGATTCCTATTACAAGGATTCAAGCCACGTACCTATGGAGGAACGCAGCAAGATTAATTTTGATGAGCCTGCCGCCATAGAGTGGCCGCTTCTTGTGGAACACATAAAGGCTCTCAAAGAAGGGAAGGCCATAGAGATGCCCACATATTCCTACCTGACCTGCACACGACAGACCGAGACCGTCAGAGTGGAACCGCGAGAGGTGGTGATTGTAGAAGGCATCCTCGTGCTTACCGACCCGGTGCTGCGAAATATGCTCGACGTCAAGGTGTTTGTTGATGCCGAAGCAGACGAACGACTTATCCGGGTTATCGCCAGAGACTGCGTAGAACGCGGGCGAACCCCGCAAATGGTGCTTGACAGATACACCGACGTGCTGAAACCCATGCACGAGATGTATATCGCGCCGTCAAAAAAGACAGCTGACCTGATTGTCCCGCAAGGCGGAAGCAACGTGGTTGCAATCCAGCTCCTTACAGACTATATCGAATCACGTTTACGCAAAAAATAAACATGGTGGAAGAGGAAAAGAAGATGGTGCTTCGCACCGACAACCTTGTAAAAAGATATGGCAAACGCACTGTTGCCAACCATGTATCAATAAATGTGACACAGGGCGAGATTGTAGGCCTTCTCGGCCCAAACGGGGCCGGCAAGACCACGACATTCTATATGACCGTGGGACTTATCACGCCTAACGAGGGACAAATCTATCTCGATGACCTTAATATAACCAAATATCCCGTCTACAAACGTGCACGTAACGGCATCGGCTATCTGGCACAGGAGGCAAGCGTATTTCGCAAACTATCTGTGGAAAATAATATAAAGGCCGTATTACAGATGACTGATACGACTCCTGAATACCAGAGAGACAAACTCGAAAGCCTTATTCAGGAGTTCAGGCTCGAGAAAGTGCGACACAATCTCGGAGACCAGCTTTCCGGTGGTGAGCGACGACGCACCGAGATAGCGCGCTGTCTGGCCATCAATCCCAAGTTCATCATGCTCGACGAACCGTTTGCCGGAGTCGACCCGATCGCGGTGGAGGACATACAGTCGGTGGTTTACAGCCTCAAAGAAAAAAACATAGGCATTCTGATTACCGACCACAATGCACAGGAGACACTCCGAATCACCGATCGCGCGTATCTTCTTTTCGAAGGAAAGATACTTTTCCAAGGCACGTCCGAGGAACTTGCTGAAAATCCTATTGTCAGAGAGAAATACCTCGGACGGGACTTCATGTTCTATCGCAAGAAATTCGACTCTGAATAATAAGACTGTCAGAAATTTAGAGCAATCAAACACGGACAGCAAGCCAGAAAATTGTTCCGGTTTACTGTCCGTGTAACGCGATCGGTACTTGGTATTATTCTTCTACGTCATATCCTGCCGCACGGATTGCCGATGCCACTGCCGACGGCGACTGCGTGCCCTTCACTAATGCACATTTGGTGGCAAGGTTTACCTCTACCGCCTCAACCCCTTCGACCCCATGTATAGCCTTTGTGACGGCAGCCTGGCAATGGGGACAGTCCATCCCCTTGATAATGTATTTCTGTGTCATTTCTGTATCATTTAGATGATTCTTTGATCTGCGATTTAGAAACGTATATATCAGAAGGGATGCCAGCAATACAGAGCAGATTGTAGGAAAAATCTCAAACTCCATATGATGACAGCTGGCTGCCATATCTATTGACGGCAGTGCAAACCAAGAAGCCGGCATGAGATAATCAATGGCAAGGCCGAAAGCGATAGCACCAATTAAAATAGCCGAAAGATATATAATGGCTGCCTTCCTTCCCATCTCGCGGGATATAAGAGTAAATGACGCAAAGTTGGCAGCCGGGCCGGCCATAAGAAGCACCAAGGCTGTACCGGGTGAAAGACCTTTCATCATCAGCGACAAGGCTATAGGTATAGATCCTGTGGCACATACATACATCGGGACAGCCACAATAACTACCGCTATCATTGCCAACAGTGGCGAGGCTCCGAGAGATACAAAAAAATCATCAGGAACATAGATAGCTATAATAGCTGCAATAACAAGTCCTACCACCAGCCATGAGCCGATGCTTGCTACAAGGTCAATGAATCCATATCGGAGTGCGGCGACACATTTTGCCATAAAAGTTTTTTTCTCAGACTTGACATCGCCGAGAGGCAACCGACATTCGTTACCGCCTTCTGGTTTTTCATTTTTCCCGACAATCACTCCTGCAAAAAGAGATGTTGCAAGTGCCGCGACGGGACGGACTACTGCAAAAGCCGGCCCAAGAAGAGACCATGTGGCAGCAATACTGTCTATACCAGTCTGAGGTGTGGCCACGAGGAATGAAACCGAGGATGCACGCGATGCCCCACCCCTTTTAAGGGCGACGGCAGTCGGAAGAACCCCGCAAGAACAAAGGGGCAACGGTATACCAAACAAGGCAGCCTTTGCCACCGGCCTCCACCCGGTTCCGGCAAGATGGCGCGCCATCATAGGCCTTGACACAAAAGCGTGTAATAAGCCGGCTATCAAGAAACCCAACAGGATGTACGGAGACATCTCGTTGAGCATGTAAAGAAGTGTGTTTAGAAACTGCATAGTGATAATTTTTTACACTGCAAAATTACACACCGATACCTAACGGCATGTTACACAATCTCCTCAAACTTTTGCATCATACTTCGGGAAGCGGACGCCGCTCCCCCATCTCCCGGAATTGTGATGGTGTCATACCCGTCATCTGCTTGAACTGACGTGACATATGCGCGGCCGAGGAAAAGCCGGTGTAATGAGCGATCTCGGATAGCGAAAGTCGGTGATAACGAATTAGTTCCTTCACACGCTCCACACGCAGATTGAGAAAGTAGTTTTCGATAGTCCGACACTCCACTTCTGTGAATATCCGGCTGAGCTGCTGATATGACAATGGAATACGTGCGGTCAAAGCATCGGTAATCGATGGCTTCTCATCCTGTTCGGAGCGAGAAATCTCAATCAATATATGTTTGATAGTCTCAACAATCTCAGCCTCACGAGACCTGATTATCTCAAATCCCTCTGAAAGCAACGCCTTGGAAATACGTTCTATGTCAGAGCTTAGGAGTTCTCCCGATACGGTAGCACTTCCAAGCTCTACCACCACATCATAGAAACCAAGTTCGCCAAATATGCGCCTGACAGTCTCGGCACAATGGCGGCACACCATATTCTTGATTGAAATCTTCATTACCAGACTATCGATCTACCTTTTTCTTTCCTTGATTATGCCGTGACGAAAAGCATACAGAAGCTCTGTAAGTTCGTCTATCTGGCTTTGAAGCACACGTCCCATATCGGTATCCCGGACACGAACACGTCTGGCAGTCTGTTCCACCATCTTGGTCGATCCTACAATATCCGTCCCGTTCGCTATAGCGTCCTCTACGGAGGTGAACGGCTCATGCTCCACAAGCTCGAAATTAGAGCTATGATATATGAGTGTATATCCCGCTATGCCTGTGGTTTTATGATAGGCCTTTGCAAAGCCACCGTCTATCACCATCAGCTTACCTCCGGCTCTGAGAGGACTCTCTCCACTGCCGGTGCGTACAGGCACATGGCCGTTTATGATATGGCGCTGGCCTCCCTCCACTCCGAACTCGTCAAGAATCATATCTATGACCTCCTCATTGTCCCGAAGTTTGTAATACCAGCCTTTTTCCTCTTTCCGGGCCTCCGAATCTTTGATAAAATACCTCTCGAAAGTGGTCATGCGGTCTTTGTCGAACAACGGAGAATCCGGCCCGCACCACATATACCAGTAATAGTCACGGGCAAGTACCTGTTCGGATTCGGGTGTATCGTCATTATACGCCGATCTCAGAAGTAACCCTATCCTCTCCATGAGGCGACGACCCTTGCAGTATTCTCCTCCTACGCAGACCTCTTTGAGAGTCCCGTCTTCGTTAAGCGGCATCGAGGCATGGAATAGAAGATTCGAATTGAAGATACCATACATGCATCCATGAGAGAGCAATAGATCTATATGACGCCTGAGGACGGTGCTGGAAGTAAATGACTTGTGGAGTTTGTGGACAAGGTGCAGTTCTTCAGTAGTAAGTCGATAAGGATCATCGGGATCGATAGTCGGGAATAGCTTGTCAGACATCTCATAAACCTTCCCGTCTATATCCACAAGCCCCTTTTCATAGTCAATCTTATGAAGAAGTCTGCGGTTGTCCATCTTCCACTCGGGATGGTTTTCTATCATCTGTCCTTCAAGCTTGAACTGTATTACGGTTATAGCCTTGTGCATCTTCGCCACAAGACGGAGAGTCTTTTCAGAATGAGTATTGTCTTCCTCCGACGCATGGGAACGGAAATCAGTGCAATCATCATCCGCATAGGTCTCCATCGCAAATGTGGCAAGCGGCAGGAGGTTGATACCATAGCCGTCTTCAAGTGTTCCGAGATTACCATAACGAAGCGAGACCCTGACCACGTTTGCCACACAGCAATCATTGCCGGCGGCCGCACCCATCCACAATATATCATGATTGCCCCATTGTATGTCCCATTTGACATAGCGGCTGAGTGTATCCATTATGTGATGCGCACCGGGGCCACGGTCAAAGACATCGCCGAGAATATGCAGCTGGTCTATCGACAACCTCTGTATGACATTACACATGGCCATTATGAATTTGTCAGCCTGACCTGTGGATATAATGGTCTCTATAATGCGGTTGAAATATGCCTGTTTGTCATAGTCCGACGCGGATTCATGAAGAAGTTCCTCTATTATATATGCAAATTCCACAGGCAGGGCCTTCCTCACTTTTGAACGGGTATATTTTGACGTAACGCTCTGCAAAACCCTGACAAGATGGTGAAGGGTTATATTGAAGAAGTCCTCCATATTGGCCTCCGTGTCATGAATAGACTGCAACTTCTCCTCGGGATAATAAATCAAGGCACACAACTGACGGATCTGGCTTTCACGCATGGATGTGCCGAAGAGTTCTGTCACCTTACGTTTTATATTGCCCGATGCGTTTTTCAGCAGGTGTCGGAATGCCTCGTGTTCTCCATGGAGATCTGCCACGAAATGCTCTGTACCTTTTGGCAGGTTTAGGATAGCTTCAAGATTGATTATTTCAGTACTTGCACTTCCAATCGTGGGAAAAGTCTGCGCAAGAAGTTCGAGAATGCGGCGATCATTCTCCACTTGCGACAAGGAGAGCTTGTTGTCAGTTACTGGCATGAGAATCTAAGTTCTTTAATGGTATTAATGAGGACAGATGATCCACAAAAGTACAAATATTTTCCATGCACCTCCCCTTTATCTCAAATATTTTTTCTAATTTTGTAGCGAAATATACATGATAGCTCTTTAAGAATATGGTTAACCGAGTATTGATTAGAATCAAGGTAGTGCAGTTGCTCTATTCCTACTTCCTGTCTTATAGGGAGTTCAAGATAGATACCCCTGCCGAAAATCCCTCACGCGACAAGAAATACGGCTATGAGCTTTATATGGATCTCCTGTTGCTCGTCCTTGAACTCTCAGGCATAAACGTAAACACCAGTGACCGCCCTTCGCCCCTTCGCGGACTCCCCCTCAACAAGCACATCACTCAGAGCCAGCTCGCCAAGTCACTCAACTCCCTGTCCGAACTGCGCGAAATCATAGTAAAGAACCGGGCAAATCTCTCATACTTCGACCAGGTGATTCCCTCAATCTACGAGGCCATCCCCACCCTCCCGGCATTCAAGAGCTATTCACGCATCAAGAAACCCGAATTAAAAGACGACGTAGCCCTCTGGCTCTCTATAATTGACAACCTTATTGTCAAGAATCCGGCTTTTATGGCCGCAGCGCGCAAGAATCCGCGTTTTACCCTTGCAGGATTTACCCGTGGCACCCAGGCTGTCGAACACACCCTTAGTGAATATGGTGACAACCGTTCGCTGCTCATACACGCACGTAACTCCCTCGACTATTCTCTTGACAAGGCTTACGAACTATATCTCAGCCTTCTCTCCCTGCCCATACAGATATGCCGTGCGGAAGAGCTGCGTCTTGACAACGCACGCCATAAATTCCTTCCGACCGATGAGGATTTGAACCCCAACATGAGGTTCGTGGAGAACAAATTTGTAAGATCACTTGTTGAAAATCCAGACATAACAGATTTTCTTGGTGAAAACAAATTCAGCTGGGAAGCCGACGATGACCTTGTCCTTTCCTTGCTTGACGGCATTCTGGCCAGCGACCTGTATAAGGATTATATGTCACGTGGTGCAGACACGACATTTGCAGAGGATGCTGAATTCTGGCGTTCGATTTTCAAGTCTGTGATAATCCCGTCAGACGCACTTGCCGAAGCGCTTGAATCAAAATCGGTATATTGGAACGATGACCTCCATGTGATGGGAACCTTCGTGCTCAAAACCGTCAAGCGTTTTGCCGGCAGCGACAATGAAGGGAAGGATATACGCGTCCTTCCACAGTTCAAGGATGACGAAGACCGCAATTTCGGCCCCGACCTGTTCATGAGCGCCATAAAACATTATGGAGAATACAAGGAATTGATAGACAAATTTGTCAACTCTACCCGATGGGATTCCGAACGTCTCGCATTCATGGACATAGTGATAATGGTTGCCGCAGTTACCGAGCTCCTTGAATATCCGGCCATACCTATTGCCGTGACGCTCAACGAATACATCGAGATAGCCAACGCCTACTCCACGCCTCGAAGCGGGGCCTTCATCAACGGAATCCTCTACTCAGTCATAAATCATCTGAAAGAGGAAGGCCGTCTTTTAAAGAATTGACAAACAAGAAATACAACCCATAAAAAATAACAAACATGCTCAACTCCATCCTACTCCAATCACAAGGCTCAGGCTGGGCGAACATCATCATGATCGTCGTGCTCATAGCCATCTTCTACTTCTTCATGATCCGTCCACAGCAGAAAAAGCAGAACGACATCAAGAAATTTCGTGAAGGTCTCAAAACTGGCGACCAGATCGTAACAGCCGGTGGCATATATGGCAAAATCCGCTCTATAAACGCAAACACATTCACGGTAGAGATTGCCAAAGAAGTCCGCATCACCATCGACAAGGGTTCCGTATATCCCTCTGCCAACCAGGATGACAAGGGTTCCGTATATCCCTCTGCCAACCAGGATGACAAGGACGCCGAAAGCAATAAATAAACACATCTGAAAAAATACCAAGGTTTAAGGTTCGGAATCTTCTCCGGGCCTTAAACCTCTATTATTACACAACAGAAATGATAGAGTTGTTTCACCGGGCAGCCACGCGCATAAAAAACGCCGCTCGTTCAAAGCGCGGGCAGGACGTATTGCTGTACCTACTCTTTGTGGCCGTAGCCTTCATCTTCTGGGTATTCATGTCTCTTGACACCCAGGTGCAACGAGATTTTGACGTTCCGGTGGAATTACAGGATGTCCCGGACAGCGTGACACTTATCAACCAGCTACCACCATCGCTGAGTGTCAGCGTCAAAGCCAAAGACTCGCAGTTGCTGAGGTTCATGTGGGGCAAGATGTCGCCGGTAAAATTCAAATGGGCAGACTTCGCGGCCGATAATTACGTGACACTTAATTCCTCTCGTCTCCTGACACGAATGAGGGACTACTTCGGAACCGGGGCACAGGTGGTATCCTGCCGTCCTGACTCTATCAAACTGTCTTATACCACACTGCCGGGAGTTAAAGTCAAGCTGGTGGTACAGGCTGACATACGGCCACAGCTGCAATATATCTTATCTGGAAGTCCGAAAGCCGATGTTGACTCTGTAACGCTCTTCTCGGCTACCGATATCCCCCACTCTCTGAGACTCGTCACAACAGAACCCATCGTGAAGTCGGGTCTCAAAGACACAGCGCGATATGAAGTAAAGGTCAAACCTATCGCCGGAGTCAGAATCGTGCCAGACAAGGTTATGGTGACAATACCTGTCGAACCGCTGATAGCCCGTAAACGCACTATAAACCTTGATGTGACAAATCTTCCCGAAGACAAGCATCTTGTCACATTCCCGTCCAAGATAGAGATCTCATACCTTGTCCCGATGAGCCATTATAATGATGACTATCCCGTAAAGGCTTATGTGGATTACAAGGACGTCTCACTACCGGGTAACAAACTCCCTGTCTCTCTCTCTCTGATACCTGATGTGTATCATAATCTTTCCTTCTCACCGACAAGTGTGGAATATATCATTGAAAATGCCGACTAAACTTATTGCTATAACGGGTGGTATCGGTAGTGGAAAAACCGTTGTCAGCCGGATTCTCACATCAATAGGGTTTCCCGTATACGACTGTGATTCCAAGGCTAAGGCCATAATGGATTGTGACGAAACCATACACCGGCGCATAGAGAACGAGATAGATGCCTCATGCATAAATCAAGGATGTATAGACAGGTCTCGTTTAGCAAGCATCGTGTTCTCCGACCCTGCCAGACTCGCCACTCTCAATGACATAGTTCACGGAGCTGTTCGTCGCGATATCACACGATGGGCAGCAAGACAGACGACTGCAATATCGTTTGTTGAAACCGCTATTCTATATGAAAGCGGATTGGACAGCATTGTGCAGGCTGTATGGAATATCTCAGCCCCGGAAGAACTCCGTATCACACGTGTCATGTCTCGCTCCGGGCTTTCAGCACGGCAGATAAGAGACCGCATCAAGTCCCAGACGCCAACCATCCCGACCAGTTCACAACTGCCAACCACAACCATTGTCAATGACAATCTCACCCCTCTCCTGCCTCAGATTGAATCCGCACTTATTATAGAAAACGTATAATTCATTAAAAATAGTTAAAACTAAGTAGTTTAGTTGCACAACTAAACTACTTAGTTTATTTTTGCCTTTGTAAAATCAAAAGCAAAAATATCATATGAAACGACTGACTGACAAAGAAGAGGAAATAATGACATATTTTTGGGACAACGGCCCCATGTATGTAAGACAGGTTATAGACCTGATGTGTGAGCCAAAGCCTCATTTCAATACAATCTCCACCTTCGTAAGACTTCTGGAACAAAAGGGATTTCTTGCCCATGATAAAACAGGAACATCCTACATGTACCGTCCCATAATAAGCCGGGAGGAATATTCATCGTCAGCGCTGAGCGGTGTGATGAAAAAATATTTCGGAGCATCGGTGATGAATGTCGTATCGACATTGGTGCGCCACGAACGCCTTACCGATGATGAGATAGCCAAGCTTATAGAACTTGTTAAGTCACAAAATTCTGAAAATAAATAACAACCTACTATGACTGTCTCTCTTCTTTATTTCTCAGTGGTGTTATCAATTTTTCTCTTTGCAGGAGCCACGACATTCAAACTTGCGATCGAGAATTCTAACGCCGTCCGCTGGAACCACGCATTTATTCTTTCCTTATATGCCCTTGCCATCTTCTCTGCAATATGGTTCTTGTTCCCGGATCGAAATGACACTGTCAATTTAGTCCATATATTGATCGGAAAAGGCATTGTGACAATAACGAATGACGAAAAAGGCCCGAATACAATAGCACAAGGTATATCTTACTGTATGACCAGTGTATTACCGACAATATATATCGGCGGAATATTCCTTATGGGAATGCGGTTTGTAATCTCTATTTTCAAAATTATCAGGCTTGTAATATGTTCAAAAAAACAGACCGTAAATGGTATAAGTATACGAGTACACAACTATCATGCCTTTGTTCCATGCAGTTTTGGACATATTATACTTATACCTGACAATCTTGCCGGAGATGAGCTTGGTATGGTTGTGGAACACGAGTATGCACATGCACGCAAACACCATTGGATTGGACAACTGATGGCCGAAGTAGTGATAATCCTGTCATGGTATAATCCAGCTTCGTACATCCTGCGAAACTCCCTGCGTGATGTACAGGAATACGAGGCTGACAACGCCGTGATAACAGCAGGATATCCGCCTATGCAATACCAGATGCTCCTTATTAGGACGGCTGTGGGAAAACGATTTGATTTATTGGCCAATAATCTAAATAACAGTTCACTAAACAAACGTATCAAAATGATGAGAATCACTAAAACCCGCCTCGTCGGACTCGTGGCCCGCACTTTTGCGGTTATTCCGGCGCTGGCAATGGCATTTGTCATCTCATCCATGGTTCCCTTGAATGCCATGTCATCCACGGAACCGTCTGTAATCCAACAGGCCGAATCTCCCCGACCGACACATGACAATAATCTGGCACACAAGTCTGCGGCACCAATCGAATCAATGCCATCATTTCCAGGAGGAGAATCAGCATTCTATCAGTGCATATCTGAGTTATTGGAATATCCAGAAGATGTTAAGGTAGACAAAGAGCAACGTGTGGTAGTCGGTTTTAAGATAGGGGTTGACGGGGATATGTCCGATTTCTACTTCGTCAAGAAATCAAATAACTCATCTTTCAATGCAGCCGCAATGGACGCATTGAAAAAAATACAGGTCAAATGGATTCCGGCAACAAAAGACGGCAAACCTGTAGCCGCTTCTTTCGTAATCCCTATCAACTTTAAACTAAAATAATCCCTTAGCCTGAAAAAGGCCGGACATGGTCGCACTCTTCACCTATCGGAAGAGTGCGATTTATGACGTCAGAATGATACGTTTAACATATTGACCCTTAATATATTGTTTAATATTAAATCTGAAATGAATCTAAGTATACCTACAAATCATAAGGAAAGAATCATATCGTTTATCTGGCAGCATATCCTACTGCTCATATCCCTGAATATGATGACATTCGGGGTAGCGCTCTGTGTAAGATCCTGTCTTGGAAGCAGTGTCATCTCCTCATTGCCGTTCGTGCTTTCACTTGCCGGCCCTGTAAGTCATTTCCCAGAATGGACAATCGGAGGATACACTATCATGATGAACTTTATCCTTGTGATATGCCAGATCCTGATACTCGGAAAACGCTTTGACCCTATGCAGCTTTTCCAGCTTGCAATAGGTTTTGTATTCGGATGGATGATTGACCTTAACATGTTCCTGACATCTGCCCTGACATGTGACACCCTGGTCTCAAAATTACTCGCACAATTCATCGGATGCACGGTGATGGGTGTCGGCATAGCACTTGAAGTAAGATGTGGTTCCGTCACAATGCCCGGAGAAGGGATATCTATCGTTATCAGCCAGGTCACCAAACGTCCGTTTGCAAAGATAAAGATTATGGTAGACTCTTTCCTTGTCCTTCTTGCCATAAGCGCGTGTTATTATTTCTTTGGAACATGGTTGTGGAACGTCATCGGTATCGGGACGATTTTCGCCATGATATATGTAGGAATGGTGGTCAGACTGGCCTCCTCTCATCTTGGATGGTTTGACCGTCTTCTGGCCTATACACCCGGATTCCGTCGCTATATATTCGGCCTTGCACGCTTTATTTATCACCGAGAGCGTGACGATTCGTATGACAGATGATATGGCTCTAAAATTTGTGGGTCTCGGGATTTTTCAGTACGTTTGCATAGCGTAAAAATTCTATCCAAATGAGACTATATCATATTCTTTCTGTCGCAATAGCGACAAGCTGGTGGTTTACCTCTGCCGCCGAGAGTCTTTCGGTCACTACCCCGGAGGGTAGAACCGTGACCGTCACACCACTGACTGCGGATATCATACGTGTCAGCAACATTGCTCCCGGTGAAAAATTATCCTCCTCGCCTCTCACAGAACTGAAAGACCACAACCCTACTTGCACCACGACCAAAAACGGAGATGTCACAACCATTCTCACACCATCGGGCGTGAATATACGTATAGATTCTCGCACAGGAGGCGTTGACATCACGGCCGGAGACAATCGAGCCGTCAGTGACAACGGCATCCGCACCTATAATAATGGCAGGCAGACCCTAAACATATCCACTATGGGAAGTGGATCATTCTATGGGGCTGGCGAACGTGGCTACAATTTCAATCTGAAAGGTGACACCCTCGTAATGTATAACAAACAGAACTATGGCTACACCGCCGGAGACAAGCGCATCAGGCAGATGAATATCACGATGCCGCTGTTCCTGTCCTCAAACGGCTATGCTATTGTTTTTGATGACCGTGCGGCAGCCGAAATGGTGATGTCCAACCCGATATCCTATACAACCGAATCCAGACAGCCTGTATCTTATTATTTCATAAATTCCGCAGGTTCACTCGCCGACCTTACCAAGGAACTATCATTACTTACAGGGCGTCAGAACCTTCCTCCGTTATGGTCTCTCGGCTATATAACATCCAAATACGGCTACCGCACACAGTCTGAGACCGAAGGCGTGATTGACACACTTAAACGAGACGGTTACCCGGTCGACGGCATAGTACTTGATTTGTACTGGTATGGAAAGGAACAAGACATGGGGCGTCTGAGTTGGGATCCGGCCCAATGGCCCGACCACAAAAAGATGCTTTCAAACCTCAAAGACAAAGGGGTCAATACAGTGATTATCTCACAGCCATATGTTCTCCGCAATGGGGAAGGACTCTCAAACTACAATGAACTGGCATCAAAAGGCCTACTTCTCAAAGATACAACCGGCAACACACAGAAAGTCACCATATGGGTAGGTGAAGGCGGCATGTTCGATGTCTCCAACTCAGCTACCCGGTCATGGCTCCGAGACCGTTACCGCCAACTTACACTTGAAGGAGTAGGCGGATGGTGGGGAGACCTCGGGGAGCCGGAAGTCCATCCAGAAAGCGGCCTTCATGCCAACGGACTGCGCACACGCGAATATCACAACCAGTATGGCAATGATTGGAGTTCGATTATCTCTGACCTTTTCAAAGAAGAGTTTCCTGACCGCCGTTTAATGACCATGATGCGAGGTGGGACAACAGGACTTCAACGCTACAACGTATTCCCATGGTCAACCGACGTATCCCGGTCTTGGGGAGGCCTACAACCCCAGATTACTATAATGCTTAATTCCGGCCTGTCCGGCCTCGGTTATATGAGCCATGACGTTGGTGGTTTCGCCATTGATGAAACTGCTCCATATGACCCCGAACTATATGTACGCTGGCTGCAACTTGGGACATTCTCCCCTATTCTACGTACTCACGCACAGAAAACAGCTGAGCCTTACAAATATCCCGATCACCAGAATATCATACTGCCGCTTATCAAGGAACGATATCGCTGGCTCCCATACAATTACACACTGGCATATGAAAACGCATCCGAAGGCCAACCGCTTGTCAGACCTCTCAACTTTTACAGCGCGGACAGCCGTTATGACGATATAACCGACGAATACCTCTGGGGACGAGACCTTCTCGTAGCACCTGTGATGAAGCCCGGACAGGTAGAGCGAAGGGTTATATTCCCTGACGGGTTGTGGGTGGACTACAATAATCCGACCCGTATATATCACGGAGGCGATACCATTATATATCCGGCCCCGCTCGAAGTTCTGCCCTTGTTTGTCCGTGCCGGATCATTCATACCGCAGGCTGACTACCGAATGGAAAATACCAATGATTATCGGACGGTCTCATACACAATCCGTTATTATCCCTACCTCGGAAAGTCCGAATCCACTATCTACGAGGATGACCTTAAATCAACCACCTCGCTGACTGACAATTCATATGCAATCATAACCTTGTCCGGCGATGCTGCAATGGACGGAATCACCATTACGGCCAATTCAAAAGGCTCATATCCCGAAGCACCCGTCAAAAAACAGCTGAAATTCATAATCCACCTCTTTGACGGAAAGCCATCCGAAGTCAAGGTTGACGGACGGAATGCAAAAGGATGGAAATATGACTCATCAACTTCGACTCTATCCCTGCCTGTGACTTGGGACGTTTCCATGCCACTTTCCATTGAGATCAGATAGAAATTATGATACTAATATACCAAAAGCGTGTCAGCTCATTAA
>CAJTRI010000013.1:0-23299 GCA_910578615.1 uncultured Duncaniella sp.
GGGTTATTATGTTGGAGAGGGATGGGGAGTCCGATATTCGGAAGGCACAGTCGGCGAGGAGTGAGAGTCGGTGTAACGGGAGTGGAGAGTATGTTAGTGTGCGGGAGAGGTAGTGTCTCAGGAGCGCCCTGCGGGTGTCTGCTGTGATGTCTGTGGCAGATGTGAATCGTAGCCTGTGGAGGGCCATCGGAAGGGAGAGTCCGGGCCATTCCATGGTGTCGCCTTCATCCGATGGTGTGGCTTCCTCCACGGCCCGTTCGGTCTCGGCAGCGAGGAATGAGAGCATCGGATCGCCGGGAAGGAGTATGTCGCCGTACAGAGTGATGTTGCACAGTATGTATGATGCCGTTGCCGCATCGGTGTCTTCCGAGTCCGTCCATCTGTCCCACAGTCTTTCGAAGAGCGGGAACAGTTCTGTCTCCGGCCTTCGGGAGAGTTGGTAGAGACTTGTGAGTAGTCGTGCCTGCTTTTTGAGTGATGATGTCGCGTTGTAGTATTCAAGCGCCTTTCTGCTCATGTGGTCGAGGAAGTCATGATCAGGCCCTGATGCCCCGCCTGAGAATCGGAGTCTTTCCTGACCTTCTGCAATCCTTGTCCATGCCTCGACATCCTCGATTGAGAGATTGGTAATCCTGTCCATGGTCTCACGAGCCATACCGATGATGGTGTCGAAATCTGTCTCAGAGATTGTTGAGGTCGATTGGGTAGGCGAGACGGTCGTGTGGTTCAATCTCTGTATAGGTTGAGAGTGAGGATAGTATGTTCTTGATATGGCTGGCATATTCTTCAAGGCTGATGTAGCGCGGCCATGGCAGGGTGAAAGTATTAAGGAGGACTTTGAGAAAGCCGACGTTGTCGCGGGGAGAGTGATGGTCGAGGAGGGTGATGGCGCTCTGTGTTTTTTTGACTCTGGAGCAGTCTGCATATACGAGACTCTGAGATGGGTTTTGCCGCCTATTTCGAGACCGAGTGTGTGTCTGGAATGTGGTGCGTTGTCATAACTCTCGGATAAGGCGTTCGTCAACCTCGGCAGTCCATCTTAGTGAGCATCCTCCTGTGATTTCCAGACGGAATACTCGCCGTGAGGTCGGTAGTCCGTCTGTCGTGGCTATGTCGGTGATTATTCCCTCATATCCTGCCATCATGCCTCCTGTGATGATCACCCTGCGTCCGGGTGAGGGCATCGGGATATTGTCAAATATCAGGTCGACATCGGATGTGAACTGTCCGGCTATACGCTGGAAGATTTCCATCTCTCTGTCCGGGATAACGGCATAGGGAGCCGCAGGGGAATGGTATGTCCTGTAACACCATGCCATTGAACCGATACGGGAGAATAGTCGCGAGATAGCGCCCGGCTTTATGCGGAAGAAGAGTATGCCGGGTATGTATGGTTCGTCATGTACAATTATTTTTTTGCCTACTCGTTCTGTGACGGTCTTTGAGGGTGAGTATAATTCAACTGATATATCTATTGATTCGTTTATGGCCTTACGGATCTCGTCGGTGGTTGTACCTGCGCGTAGACGCATGGCATACCATCTCGGGGTAGTCGGACTTATAGCGTCGGCGATACGTCGGGTGATGTCGTTACGCGCGTTGTCATCGCGGTCTTTGTGAGAGATGATTCGGAGATAGGGGTGGTCAGATGGTACGGAAGAGAGTGAGGCGCGGATTTCCGGCAGTGTCAGACCGATTTCAATGGCTGTGGAGACCCATACCCCGCTCAGTAAGTCATCAGTTACAGGGTGCGCTGTGCTGATTCTGAATCGTTTAAGTATATCTGATATCCCTCTTGACAGAGATGAGAGTATGGTGGTGGTTCTTGCACGCCCTTGTCCGAGTGGAAACACGTACTTTCGTCTCGGAGCACGCATGGCTTCGATGATCTCCTTTGCTTGTTCTATGGTCGGACAATATGTCTCAAATGTCATTGATATTATATCGAGCAATGAGATTTTCGGGTCGTATAAGGTTAGAAGTAGTGCTTTTGCGTGTATGGAGTCAATCCCGCTGAGTCTGTCGGTTTCTTCCACGAGTCTGCGTAGTGATGACAATATGTCCGTCTGTTTGCTCTTTCGTGTTAAGGCCGGATCCGCCGCTTGTTTTCTAAGTTCGCTCAATGTTGCAGGAGATGTGGCATATCGGCCTGAAAGGCTTGCAAGATAACGTGTTCTTGTGGTGGGGGAGACGCCGTCGCGTGCCATAGAGGCTATCCAGATTCTAAGAAGGTCTTCCGTGATTCCTTTGGGAGAAATCTCCCGTTGTCCTGTACATGTGAGGAATGAGCGTAAGGCCCTTATGGCCATGTCGCTCTTGATAATCTGACTTTCGGCATCTGAAGATGCCGAATTTGACGTAAATGACTGTGTTATAGCTCCAACGGTATCGATGGCTATGCGACGCTCTTGATGTGCTGGCGGTACAATCTCTCTTCCCTCCGTCCGTGTCTGGCAGTGGTCGGTCAGAACTATGTCTTGGTATTCAGCCATTTGAATGCCTTGTCAGGCAAGGAGTCTCTCGGTAAGAGATACTTGTCTGGATGCAAAGGTACGATATTTTATCAGATATACAAAATCAAATTATTATCCATAAATCATAATACATTGAAAACCAGTGAATGCAATATGACAATCAGTTTCAAATTTATTTGGATGGCCATATGGCTTTTTCTGCACCAAAACATCTTTCTTATATAAAAGGCAGGTCATTGTTTGGCACTGTTTAAATTTGTTGAACACAATGCGCTAATTGTCAGGTGTTTCATCCAGACAAGTATCTCTTACCGAGAGATATGTCGGAAGCCAAACAAGAGCAACGACCGTCTGAAAGGCCGAAAAGACACTTTCAGACGGTCGTTGCTCTTTGATAATGTATGGGGATAAAAAAAGCTGGTTGACCGCAATGGCGGACAATCAGCTAAAAGGGGATTCTGTTAGTCCGAGCTTATAAGTTCAGACTTGCTTTCCGTGTGCTAATTAGTTGTTAGCAACGGGAGCAGCAACGCTGTCAGTAGCAGCGACGGTAGTGTCGGCAGCAGCAGCTGAATCAACAACTGCGATTTCCTCAACAGCTACAGTCTCAACAACAGCTGCGGTGTCCTGAGCCTCAGCAGCCTTGTCGGAAGAGCCACAAGAGAAGAGGGATGCGCTGAAAGCTACAGCAACAACTAAAACTAACTTTTTCATTTTCTTCTTTTTGGTTAAATTATTGAACAATATTTTAAGCTTCAAAAACACCGCAAAGGTAAGACAAAAAAACGATATACCAAACTTTTTTTATGGTTTTTTTTCGTCGTGTTCGCACTTTGGTGAAAAAATACAAAAAATAGTATTGCTTTTGTAATTATTTTAACATTTCGATGTCCGTATAGTCAATATACTGTCTATAAAAAAGTAGGCTGTTATTTTAAGAGATCATTGTGATATAACCGTCATTAATAATGTCGCGCGATATATTCCACCAATAGCTTCATTCTGCGTTGGCTGGATATTCCGCTATGATTCCTTAAAAGGGCCTTTAAGCGTAGGTTCGGACTTTCTATCACCGTTGTGTTTGGGATGCAGAATTGCGGATAATGCTCAAAAGTCCAAAGATAAGGGTCATAGAACTTGGGCAATCTGTATGGGACTCTCGGACACGGGTGTGTGAAATGCATCCTGCTGAGCGATTGAATGAGGGCCAACAGTTCGGAGGATGCTTACAGATCAGGCTTTGTGGTCAGGCGCCTATGGATAGGGCCAGGTACCATCTGTAAACGATCGGTTTCCAATGCCGGGAATAGTCCCCGCACGCTGTTGCATACGAATCTGAGCCATACGCTCGTCGCCCGGTTTCTCAATCGTCATCGGGATATGCCGTTTCGCCATGACCTCTGCCATATCGATAACGGCGTTGACGAGTCGCCCCATGATATTTCGCTGTAATAGTCATTCCGGCTTGGGTGTGTAGCGTAGAATATCTCTTACGGTGTCTGACAGTCATTTCTCGAAACCTGTGACTACCTTCCTGCTGTTCTCTTTCTCTTTTAATCCATAGAAAACAAGTATTTGCTGAGAAAAGTGTAAATAAAAAATGGAGTGTAACTCATTGAGTTATACTCCATTTTGTTATTGTTGATTCTGTGGCTTACTTCACTTCCTCAAATTCTACGTCATCGACTTGTCCGCCGTTAGAGGGGTTGCTGTTAGAGGAGTTTGCTCCGGGATTGGCTCCGGGCTGGGAAGCTCCTGCCTGCTGGGCGTTGAGAATCTCCTGCTGGATGGCTCCGAACGTGGTTTGGATAGCCTGAATGGCGGAGTCGATACCTGCGAGGTCTTGCGCCTTGTGGGCTTCTTTGAGTCGGTTGAGATCGTTTTCGATAGCTACCTTTTTGTCGGCAGGAATCTTGTCTCCGAGTTCTTGAAGCTGCTTTTCGGTCTGGAAAATGATTGTGTCAGCCTGGTTGAGCTTGTCAATCCTTTCTTTCTCTTTGGCATCGGCTGCTGCGTTGGCCTCGGCCTCTTTCTTCATTCGCTCGATTTCCTCATTGGAGAGTCCGCTGGACGCCTCGATACGGATGCTCTGCTCCTTGCCGGTGGCTTTGTCCTTTGCGGATACGTTGAGGATGCCGTTGGCGTCAACCTCGAATGTCACCTCGATCTGGGGGATACCACGTGGGGCGGGAGCTATGCCGTCAAGGTGGAACTTGCCGAGAGTCTTGTCGTCCTTGGCCATCGGGCGCTCTCCTTGGAGAACGTGTATTTCCACAGAGGGCTGGTTATCTGCCGCAGTAGAGAATGTCTCGCTCTTGCGGGTAGGGATAGTTGTGTTGGCCTCGATCATTTTGGTCATCACGCCACCGAGGGTCTCGATACCGATCGAGAGGGGCACTACGTCGAGAAGTAGCACGTCTTTGACATCGCCAGAGAGCACACCGCCCTGTATGGCTGCGCCCACTGCCACTACTTCGTCGGGATTGACACCTTTGGAGGGTGCTTTGCCGAAGAATTTCTCTACGATCTGCTGGATAGCCGGAATACGGGTAGAACCTCCGACAAGGATAACCTCGTCAATGTCCTTGGGTGTCATGCCGGCGTCTTTGAGAGCCTGTTCGCAGGGTTTGATAGTTGCCTGGATGAGGTTATCGGCAAGCTGCTCGAACTGTGCGCGTGTGAGGGTGCGTACAAGGTGCTTGGGGCCAGTGGCGGTGGCTGTGATATAGGGGAGGTTGATCTCGGTCGAAGTTGTTGATGAAAGCTCTATTTTAGCTTTCTCGGCTGCTTCTTTGAGACGTTGGAGCGCCATGGGATCCTGACGTAGGTCTATGCCTTCCTCTTTCTTGAATTCGTCGGCAAGCCAGTCGATAATCACGTGGTCAAAGTCATCACCTCCGAGGTGGGTGTCACCGTTGGTTGATTTTACTTCGAACACACCGTCACCGAGTTCGAGGATTGAAATATCGAATGTGCCGCCACCGAGGTCAAACACGGCGATCTTCTGATCCTTGTCGCTCTTGTCGAGACCATAGGCGAGGGCTGCGGCGGTAGGCTCGTTGACAATACGTCTTACGGTAAGACCGGCTATCTCGCCTGCTTCCTTGGTGGCCTGACGCTGTGAGTCGTTAAAGTATGCGGGTACAGTGATGACAGCCTCGGTGACACTCTGTCCGAGATAGTCTTCGGCGGTTTTCTTCATTTTTTGAAGAATCATAGCCGAGATTTCCTGAGGTGTATATTCGCGACCGTCAATGTCGACACGAGGGGTGTCGTTGGCTCCGCAGACAACCTTGTAAGGCACGCGCTCAATCTCTTTCGAGACCTGCTGGCAGCTTTCGCCCATGAAGCGTTTGATGGAGTTGATGGTGCGTTTGGGATTTGTGATGGCCTGACGCTTGGCAGGGTCGCCTACTTTGCGTTCGCCGCCGTCAACGAAGGCCACGATTGAAGGAGTGGTGTTGCGTCCTTCGCTGTTGGGGATGACAACAGGATCGTTGCCTTCAAGAACAGAGACACATGAATTGGTGGTTCCAAGGTCTATACCGATAATTTTTCCCATAGTTTTGAAGTGTTTTTATTTTTTGTTTCTATTATAATCTGTATCATGTAGAGGATGATTGCCCATCCTTCGGTAATAATAGAAACAAATTTTATGCCAAAAAGGTTGTGGATTTATAACTTGTTGAGAATGAGTAAGGCCATAAAAAAGAGCATCGGCCATATCGTGACAATATGACCGATGCGGACTGACAAAACTGTCTGTCTGCGTCATTCATAGCAGTTCTATTCCGGCAGCCGCGCAAAGTCGAGCCTGCTCTTCCGGCCATATAGAAGCCTGCACCTCTCCTATATGGGCCTTGTGGAGCAGGAACATGGCCAGACGGCTCTGTCCTATGCCGCCTCCGATAGAGTGGGGGAGTTGTCCGGCAAGGAGCATACGGTGGAAGCTGAGACGCTCTTTATCTGAGGCTCCTCTCAGCGACAGTTGGTGGCGAAGCGACTCGGGGCTTACGCGTATTCCCATTGACGACAGTTCGAACGGTATTTCAAGAATCGAATCCCACAGTATAAGGTCGCCGTTCAGCCCGAGAGTGCCCTCTTCGTTTGGTGTTGACCAGTCATCATAGTCAGGTGCCCGGCCGTCATGAGGCTTTCCGTCACACAGGTCAGCGCCTATGCCTATGATGAAAACAGCGCCGTGTTCGCGAGCCGCCACGGCTTCGCGTTCTTTTGAACCCATATCAGGGTAGAGACGCGCCAGCTCGTCGGCGTGGATGAAGACTATTTTCTCCGGCAGACGCGGTGTGATGTGTGGGAAACGTTCGTAGACAATTTGTTCTACATCCCTTACCACCTTATATATAGTGCTGACAGTTTCTTTAAGATAGCCGATGTTTCTATCTTCCTCGCGGATGGTTTTCTCCCAGTCCCATTGGTCAACGTAGAGCGAATGTATGTTGTCAAGTTCCTCGAATGTGCGGATGGCATTCATGTCAGTATAGAGTCCGTAGCCAGGCGGAATACCGTAGGCTTCCAGTTTGCAGCGCTTCCACTTGGCAAGCGAGTGAACCACCTCGGCCTTGCGACCTCCCATTGCATCGATTTCGAAAGAGACGGCATGTTCCACCCCGTTAAGGTCATCGTTCAGTCCTGTGCCTGAAAGCAGAAAGAGTGGCGCGGTGACACGGCGGAGGTTGAGTTCCTTGGCCAAGGTTGCCTGAAAAGCGTCCTTGACCATCTTTATGGCTACTTCGGTGGTCTCAGGCAGCAATTTTCGGCGATATTGTCGTGGTATAATCAGAGACATGACAAGATATTGTATTATACAGGTGTTTTGTGCAAAGATAAAAGTAAATTTCAGTTTTTCCAAACAAAATGTTAATTATATCTATCAAATAGAAACAAAATGCTTGCAAATGCTGATGCAAAGAGAAATTTGTAAAATAAAAATGGAGTTGGCGATAAACAACCTGCGGGCGTATCAATGTGACAATCTCCATACGGGACATGTCGATTTGCCGCGTATGGAGATTGTCATCGTTTTATCTTGTTTTTTAAGGCCTCTTTGCTGCCTTATTATAAGTCACATTCACATCCTGGTACAGGGATTTTTTCGATGCGGCGTTCATGACGGCCACCGTCAAACGGTGTGTTAAGGAATGTCTCGACAATATTGATGGCAGTCACGTTGTCAATGAACCGGGCGGGTAGGACGAGCACGTTTGCATTGTTGTGGCGGCGTGCAAGCTCGGCAAGCTCCACGTTCCAGCACAGGGCGGCACGTATTCCCTGATGTTTGTTGAGAGTCATCCCTATGCCGTTGCCTGAACCGCAGAGGGCGATACCGGGATAGCATTCTCCGGCCTCTACGGCAAATGCGCACGGATGGGCGAAGTCGGCATAGTCGCAGCTGTCAGCCGATGATGTGCCGAAATCCTTGAACTTTATTTCCTGGGATTCGAAATATCCCTCAAGCAGCATTTTCATCTCATAGCCTGCATGGTCACTGCAAAAGCCCACAGGTATGTTCGGTTTAAGAATTGACATATTTTCAGAAAGATATTTTGTATGAAAAAACACTATTCATAATTTAGCCTGTCTCCGGGATCAAGTACCAGCGGAGCTGACAGCCATCTCTGTTGTCCGCACGTGTCTGTAAAGGGGGTGACGGTAACACGGCGCCCATCCAGAATGGCCACTTCCACCTTCTCATTTTCAAAGCTTATGGAGCCTTCGGTCTGAGGCTTGACGGTCATGACGCGCATTTCTGAGCCAATATCTGTATCTGAATCGAATGCGCGGCTCTTGACCGCCTCCGGGAGCAGTCGCAGAGACTTTGAGCCGTGACTGTAATAATGGTTAAGGCAGTGCAGAAGATAGACATCGTCATAGTCAGGGACTCCGCGTGGTTTGTTGAGAAGCCACCAAGGCGCCTCTGAGTCAGGTGTAACATCAAGATATACTGTGCCGTCGGCCGATGCCTCATACAGCCTTAGGGCCTCGTCATATTCATTTGACAGTTTTATCTGCCAAATGGCCAAGGCGCCGAGGTGCATGAGTATTATGCCGGACAGGGCCGATGATATGGTTATACCGGCATGGCGTTTTATATGCCAACCTTTGTTTGCGCCCCACATAAAAAGCGCGATTGTCGCAAACACGTTGGCTGCCCATCCGCTTCGGCCTATGATGCCGCCGATGGCGCATACACAACACGAGAACAGGGCTGCAAGGGTGAAAATCCCCCAAGTCCCGCCGAGCATGTGCTGTATCTCCTTACGGCCTTTCCGGCTTAGCGCCGCGATTATTACGCATAGAAACAAAAGTAGTGCTATATATGATGATTTAAGGAGCAGGATATACCAAACGTCATTAGCCGTACCGATATCTACGGTTTTAAGGAACCTCATCCATGCCGATGGAGAAAGAATACATAAGAGTGCGCCTCCCAGAGCGCAAAGAGCCACTATGCCACGGCGTTTTGTGAGATTACGCCAAGATCCGTTGAAAAACATCACTATCCCGGATGCGGCAACCAACGGCGGCCCGGCTGTCTCATGGGACGCGCCGGCCAGCACAGCCAGCAGGCATATAAGCATGTAAACCGGTCTTGCCGAACTTTCGATTATATCCGGGCGATAATAAAACAGATACGCAAGTCCCAGCACAAAGGCCGATACCCACATATAGTTGAAGAGCACGGCATAGATGAAGAAGCTGTCCCACCATGTGTAGCCAAAAATCATAGTGGACAGCAACAGAAGACTCCCGGTAACGCTTTGTGTGGGGAAACCGACACATTTTATGGCTAACACCATCATGCAGCCGAGTGTGGCGGCAGAAAATAGCGCGACAACCCAATGAGGGAATGTCTGGAAGAAAAACACCATGAGTTTGTCAAGGCTGCGTCCGTTTACGTAGACCCAGTGATTGGCAACCCAGCGCGGAAAATAGTCTATGGGGAAACTGTAATAACCATATTCACTCCCGTAGGGCCCGCGAAAAGATGACAGATATCCGAGATCGTCACCCTGATATGGCATAAAGACAAAGATGACGGCATACATGAAGGTGACAATCGCCACCATTATCCATGTCCATGAGACGGATGAACGTATATGGGTGGAAAACTTACTCGTCATTCTCCGTATCGTTCAATACGTTGTAACGTATGTCATTTAGCGGGCGCAATAGGTTCACCAGAAGCTGGCTCCAATAGGAGACGAAGTCTTCCCGTATACCGGCAAGCATCCCGTTGATAGTCTCCTCATCGGCATAGCGTATGGTGGATATAAAGTTATAAAAGACTTGGAAAAGGTCTGCCAGACCTTCGGCTATACTCGCGCCGATAGGTGTGTCGGAGTATTTCATTTCTTTCTCGAACACTTCGAGATATACGTCATCAGGCCCGAGCAGGTTGCCGATGTTGTGGCGCACGGACTCATAGTAATCCTCTTCGAGAAACGAATCAATGCCCGGACTGTCTTCCAATACCGGGTCTATATCAAGGTCGGAGGCCGAGATGTAGATTCGCGGTAACAGGCGTAGGGCCTCGGCAACGAAATCAGCCGGGACTCTTTCGGTCGCTGATTCTATAAGGTTGCAATATTCGTTGCAGAGTCCGATAAATGCGAGAGAATTAGGCTTTAATCCCATAGAGTTTATTAGATTTTATATAGTCGTAGACACCGCGCGGCAGGAAGAATTCCATATTCTTTCCACGGGCGACGGCATTACGGATAAAGGTACTTGAAATATCGGCGGTCGGAGCGTTGACAACGTCTGCGCCGTCATCATATACCGTTCCTATCGGATAGCCGGGGCGCGGATATATGACCACGCCGAATTCCGAAAGAATCATTTCGCTGTCCTTCCATTGAGAGAAGATCTTCCAGTTGTCAGATCCGATTATGAGCCTGAATGTGTGGCGGGGATATCGCTTGGCAAGATAACGCAAGGTGTTGACCGTATATGAAGGACGCGGCATGGAGAGTTCGATGTCGCAGACCTGTATACCCGGAGTGTTTCCGATAGCTATTTCGAGCATTTTGAGTCGAGTGACATCAGGAATTAGTTCGGACGAGTTGACTTTCAATGGATTGAGCGGAGACAGCATCAGCCAAACCTCGTCAAATCCACCGAACTGGCACATATAGCTTGCAAGCATCATATGTCCCACATGGACAGGATTGAAAGAACCGCCGAGAATCCCTATATTCATCCTATAAAGTCTTTCATCAGGGTCTCCACTTCTGCAACGGCTTTGGATAGGTCGTCGTTAATGACCGAACGGTCAAAACGGCCGGAATAGCCGATTTCCAACTCTGCCCGTTCCACCCGTTTTTCTATCCACTCGGCAGTCTCCGTACCGCGTGATTCGAGACGGTCGCGCAATGCCTCGACGCTTGGGGGGAGGATGAATATGCTGAGGGCCTCGGGGCCATAAAGTTTCTTCACATTGACCCCGCCCTTGACATCTATGTCAAGGATGACGTTGTGGCCTTCATCGACTATACGGCTTATCTCGCGTTTGAGTGTCCCGTAATACCGGCCCGGATACACTTCCTCGTATTCTACAAACTCGTCTCGTTCTATCGCGCCACGAAATTCATCGTCTGAGAGGAAATAATAGTTGACGCCGTCAGTCTCTCCTTGGCGTGGAGGACGGTTGGTGGCCGATATGGAGAACATGAGGTCAAGCTCTCCTTTGGCAAGGATGGCGTTGATTATGGTTGACTTTCCGCATCCCGATGGTGCGGAGATGATGATTATCTTTCCCTTCATCAAGTTTCAGAAAGTAGGTTGTTGTGTTTACATCACGTTGAGCACCTGCTCCTTTATCTGTTCAAGCTCGTCTTTCATCATTACGACGAGTTTTTGTAGCTCGGAATGATTGCTCTTTGAGCCGAGTGTGTTGATCTCACGTCCCATTTCCTGAGATATGAATCCCAGCTTTTTACCTTGGGAGCCATCGCAATCCATTGTTTCGATGAAATATTCCAGATGCTGGGCAAGGCGTTGTTTCTCCTCTGTTATGTCAAACTTTTCGATATAATAGAAAAGCTCCTGTTCCAGGCGTGAGCGGTCAAAGTCAACACTGACCAGATTGGCCAGACCCTCTTCCATGCGTTCGCGGACACGCTGGGTGCGCTCGCCTTCGAATCTCGGCACCTCGGCAAGACGTTCGGCAATACGCTTGATACGTAAGGCAAAGAAGTCTTCAAGTTTCTCACCCTCCTTACGGCGGTGGTCTACGAGTGCCTTGATTGCCTCGTCAAGGGCCGTCATCGTGGCGTTTACTTCCGAGTCGTCGGCATGTTGGGCTGTTTCGGTTTTCATCGAGTCGGGAAACCTCATGAGCAGTGCGTGCCAGTCGGAGGGTTCCGGGAGGCCGAGCTCGCTACTCATTTTCACTATCTGTTCCTTATAGGCTTTGAGAGCTGGGATGTTGAGAGTCTGGGCTGATTCGGCCGATGTGGATTCGACAGAGACCGTGAGATCGATTTTTCCTCGTTGGAGAGCCTCTGCCACACGGGTGCGCATGGCCAGTTCGACTTCCCGCAGAGATGACGGCAGGCGGACGGCGATGTCAGCCTGTTTGCTGTTCAGAGATTTTATCTCGACTGTCACTTTTTTCCCGTGAGCCTCGGCGGTGGCCTTGCCGAAACCGGTCATGGAGTATAACATAGCTATGTGTTTAACATTTGACCACAAAAGTAGCAAAAATTACCTTAATAGACAAAACTGATATTAAAACAACAATGCCTCATAATTTTAAGAAACTTGTCTGTAACTTCAATATTTGGCTTCCATACTGCCGATTTTGAGTTTTCTTACGATGCTGGACTGTTTTACTGATTATATTTTCTTTACTGTTTTGCCGATTAGCATGATTTTAAGGCTCGTATATTGGGAAAAATCACTAACTTTGGCCGTACCATATGGCACGGTTCAACCGATATAAGGAAGATGTGGATCTGTCGGCTTTGCGCAGCTATTGTGAGGAGCATGGCAGGGTGTGCCTTTACTCCAAAGGGGATGTTATATTGCAACAGGGAGAGATTGGCAGATATATAGGGTTTGTCTTGTCGGGGTATCTCAGATACACCACTGTTACGGATTCGGGTAATGAGGCCGTTGTGGGATTTGCTTTTGAGGGAGAGTGTGTCTGTGACTATAACAACTCTTATCAAGGTCTGCCATCCGAGATTTCGATAGTGGCCGGATGTGACACAAAGATAATGCAGTCAGAATTCAAAAAGGTAAAGAGCCTGATTGAAGCCTCTATGCCAGGATTTCATGGCAATGTGTCTGATGCTCTTTTCAGGGAAATTTATAAACGTTACCTTGAATTTTATCGCAAGACGCCTACCCAACGTTATATTGACCTTCTAAGTAAACACCCTGACATTTTTGACATTGTGACAATGCGGGATATTGCGTCTTATCTTCAGGTCACACCTGTACATTTATGCAGGATTCGTAAGAAGATGTTTGAATTTAAATAGTTTTTTAAGTTCGATATGATTAAGCAATAGTTTGACTGTAACAAAAACAATCATCTATTGGTAAGAGATATGGTTTCTGCCACAAAGTTACTAATTATCCTTAAAATTACCAACTTATAATTCCAGATTTCAGTAGATGGCATCGCGCTGAAAGTGCGGTTGTTTTACAAAAATACAGATTTGCAGATATAGCGGTGTGAATATCAGACTGTTGTACTGTTGGTGTATCTCTTACCAAGAGATTTTAAAGATAGAAGTAGTTATAGTCTAACCAACAATACAAACAGCGCAATGAAAGTAACTAAAATGATTTCTGTCTGGTGTATGGCTGTTGCCATTATGCTGGGTTGCAATTCCTGTGGCTCTTCAAAAGTACAGAAGGCCTCCTATCCTGAATATACTTCGGCCGGTAATACCGGGCCACGTACTGTGGGAAAAGTAAAAGAAGACCTCGACGAGTGTGAGATTGAATCTCTCAACGAACCTACAAATGAATTCCGCTCTTATGGTTCGGCTATTGACGAAGACCGTGATTTCGCCCGTCATCAGGCAGTATTATTCGCAAAAGCCTCGCTTGCCGATCGCATCGAATCGATAGTGCTTAACGTTATTAAGGGATACCGCAACAAGATTCAGGTAAACGGCAAGGTGGCCAATGAGGCTGACATCAAACAGGATGTCGGCTCTATGGCTGAGCAGGTTATTGCCAACTGCCGCATTATCTGTTCCAACCGCTACCGTCTCTCCGACGGCACCTACGAATGTTCCGTCTGTATAAGCATTCCGGCCATTGACGCCGAGAAGATTGCAGGCGCGGCCACTATCAACGATGACGAGCGCATGGGTGTGGAGTTCCGCGAACAGCAGTTCCGCGAATCCTATCGCGAAGAACTCGAACGTTTCCGCCAGCAGCAAAAAGAACGTCGCTAAACACTTATTCCATCCATGAAACTAAGATATATTATCCTATTGTCACTTTTCCTGTCGCTTACACTCTCGGCTTTCGCCGGTGACAAGTCAGATGGAATGAAACCGCGCTGGATGACCTCCTCACTTCCATCGCCCAAGAGCAGTGGCTACATATTCATCTCGGCCCAAGGTTCAGGCACCTCGCTCGAGGAAGCCCGTCAGATGGCAATCATCAATCTATCATCACGCCTCGAGCATGAGCGAGGCATAGTGGTGAGCAGCACTGTGAGAATCGAGAAGCGTGCCGAGCGCAACGAGGCCCCTGTCAAAAACCAAGAGTTCACCCTCGAGGCAAGCGAGAAAGGCAAGCTCATCGAGATCACCTGTCGGGTGGTCGATGAATACTGGGAACGGGAGAAGGGACGATATTTCGTCACAGACCTCTTCACCGTCAACGATCTCACCCAGCCGGGCAACGGAAGCAACAGTGACCGTATACGCCTCACCACATCCTATGGCGCCGGTCCTGTATTTTGCTCGCTCATTCCCGGTGTGGGACAGTTTGTCAAGGGCAGCAGTCTAAAAGGTTCTCTTTTTCTTGGTGGAACAGCTGTCGGAGCGGCCGCTGTAATACTCTGTGAAAACCAGCGCGCCGACTATGCCAAGAAGATGAAGGAACGTCCTCAGCATTTTGACTTCTATCGAGACAAGAAATCCAAATGGGAGACCGGGCGCAACATAGCCATCGGTGTGACCGGGGCTATCTATCTCTGGAATCTCATTGACGCCGCTGTCGCCCCCGGCCGCCGCAAGGTGGTAGTCAGCCATCGCTCCTACAACTATGCGTTTGCTCCGGTGGTTTTCGACGACGGGGTAGGCGTGGGCTTTGCAATGAACTTTTAGATCTTTAACCAATCAATACATATATAATGAAATCTATACTCAAATTCCTGCTGGTTTTTCTGGCTACACTTCTGCCTCTGGTCTCCTGTACGGAAGATCCCGAGGACGCTATGGGCACTATTGTGGGCTTCGTCACAGAGGCATCAGCCGGGACTGAGCCTATCAGCGGAGTCACAGTGTCAATTCTCTCTACCGGGCAAAGCACCACAACCGGCAGCAACGGCGCGTTCACATTCATCAATATGCAGCCCGGAAGCTATTCTCTCCAGTTCTCCAAGGCCGGCTATAATACCAATTCGCGCACAGTCACGGTGGTAGCCGGCAATGAGAACCAGTGTGATGTGCAGATGTCCAAGATCAACGAGGAGGCTGAAATCGTCATCAATCCTTCGTCGCTCAACTTCGGAACCACACAGACCGACATGAGCGTGACAATCAAGAACAATGGCAATGCCACGGCTTCATGGTCGCTCGAGCTTGGCAACAACCCATGGCTCTCCGCCTCGCAGGTGGGTGGCTCCATTCAGGCAGGTCGCACACAGAGTATCACTTTCTCTGTCGATCGCAACTATCTGTCGGAGACTCGCACTGTAGTTGTCAGCCTTCAGGCTTTCGGAAATTCTTATCCCATCACGGTTTCCTGCTCTCCACGCAATACTACAAGCCATATGGTGATTGAGCCGACATCGCTCAATTTCGGTTCTGAGTCCACCCATCAGACATTCACCATCCGCAATACCGGCACATCCACTCTTTCATGGAATGCATCGGCCCTCACTGCCAACGGCCTCTCGCTCTCAGCCATGCAGGGCACTGTGAGCGCCGGCGGAAGTTCGGTGGTTGTTGCCACCATTGACCGCACTGTCATAACTGGCGAGCTTGTCACTACATTTGTTATTTCCGATGGTGTCAAGGATCAGACCGTGACCGTGAATATCAACAAGGGTGCCGATCCCGAGAATCCTGGGACAGGCGACAGCCCTGACAAGATGGTCGTGAAGAATGGTCTGTCGGCCTATTTCCTTTTCAACAACAACTTTGACGATGCCATGGGCAAATACGATGGCTTCGGTGTTAAGAGTCCGGGATTTGTCAGCGGTATTTCCGGTAAGGCTGTCTCATTCTCCAAAGCTAAGGAAAATGCTGTTGAGATTCCTTATGGTCTCATCAACACCACTTCGTTCTCTGTCAGCTTTTGGATAAAGGATCTGTCGGATGGAATCATTTTTTATTCAAAGTGTTCTGATAACAAGAATCGTTTCGCACTCTCTATGTATAACGGCTCGTTGGTATTTATTGTTAAGGACAGATATCAAACTCAATATTATTATGGAAAGGAGGAGTTTACCTTCTCCCATGGCGATATCTCATCTGATGAGTGGCATAATATAACTATTGTGTCAGATCATAGTGTAACCCAATATTCTTATTGGACAACCACGCTCTATCTGGATGGTAAACGTTGTGGAACCATTTCCGAACAGAGTTATGGAGAATCGGAAGCATGGTATCCAAATGCATTCGTAATCGGAGGGAAAGCACCTTTCTATAACTTTTCGCTTACTTGTCCCAACTTCTCAATGGATGACCTCCGTATCTATGACTCGCGCACTCTGAGCGCAGACGAGATCAAGGAGATTTACAACGCAAAACAGTAACTATCTTTAAACATCTTTGTAATACAATCATCCTTAACCCTTGTCACGGGAAGGGATGATTGTATTGTTCATAAACACACATACTCTCTCTTTTCCCCTTAGCCATGAAACTTTTGTTAAGAAATTATTATAAAATTTAATGATGTAAACATTTGTTTATGTCAAATTAGATTTTTATTTGTAATATTGCCAATAGATCATAAATGTATTGGCAGTATGCAGTCTGGCAGTGCCTTGAAATCCGGCGGCAAAACATCCGAACTGTCTAATCCCAAAGGATTAGAAATCTCCCGGTAACCTATATTTAAGATGCCGTAAGTTTATTGTATCAAAATACAAAAAATAACCATCAAATAATCCATACAGCAATGAAAAAATCTCTACTCTTTTTGCTTGTCTGCCTTTGGTTGGGCAGCTTGCCGGCAGTTGCTGGATCTTCGGTTCTCCAGCCTGAACAAGACCCATTCGCAGGACGTCACTTTTTGCACCCTCTCGAATGCATCGATTTGACATTTGACGGTGGAATCGTGCTGCTTGACGGTGCGAAAGCCGAGGTGAAGTGTGAAGGTGCCACGGTTGCCGTTGCTACCGGGTTTAAAGTAAGCAACTACGTAGGCTCAAAACGTACACAAGGTACTCTCAATGTTTACTTTGAGAAACAGAATCTTCCCAAAGGCAAGGAATATCTCCTTGTCGTGGCTCCCGGATCTATCGCCAAAGAAACTGACAATACGGTTGTAAACACCGTGATAGAGGTTCCTTTCTACGTACCGGCTACACTCGGTCAGGCCCGTTCAGATACCCCGGATGTCATATCTACCGCAATGAACATCTGGGTTTACTGGAAATATGAAACAGACCCCGTCGGCGAACCTGAGTTCATCCTATATCGCAACGGACAGGAGATCCGTAAGCTTCCGGCACATGTGGGGTGGGACTGGGATTTAGGACAGGCCTATGCAGACTTCGGAGAAGAAGTCAATTTTGAATACGGGGTGGATTTCCGTCTTGTACTTCCAGCCGGATGTGTAAAGTCATGCTACCGCGATGACATTGTCAATGAGGAAGTAGTAATTGATTTCAGAGGTGGCTACACCGAACCTGTCAAACCTCTCAAATATGAATGGACCACTCTGTATGACCCCAGCTTGGACGTGCTTGACATCGTTTCGTTTCTCTACGACCGTCCTGTAAGGATGGCGGAAGGTGCAAAGATGCAACTCTGGGAAACCGATGGCGATGTCCTTGTCAAAGAGGTCGATGCATATATTGACGACAGTGTTGTCAACTGGTGGATTGTGTCGGCAGATTTCGGAGGTTTCAAAATGCTTCCGGGCAAGGGTTATACATTCGTTATGCCGGAAGGAACTGTGATTGCTGAAAACGGCGACCCGGTGGTAAATCCTCGCAATACGGTGAATATTACCGGTAAAAGCGGTATCAACGGTGTGATGGTAGATGAAACAGGCAATGGCTCCCCGATATATGATCTGACCGGCCGTAAGGTAACCGCCCCTGTCAAAGGTGGTATCTATATAACCGATGGCAAAAAAATAGTCATAAGGTAAAGTGATAGATAAATAATCGTGGCGGTCGACAGACAGCCACGATTATTTTCACGTCTCTTTTATTGGTGATATAACTCAGAGATAACAATTTTTGGCCGAAGATATACCAAGGTTATTTTCTCATGCGGTATTGTCGTTCTTCCGGGTTCATGCGTTCGATGGCGTATCGCAGCGTGGTGCGTGGCAGTTTGCCTGCATGGCGGTCAAGATATGAGCGGAGGGTTTCGATATCGCGTTTGCCGATCTCGCGCAGCATCCATCCGCAGGCTTTGTGGATGAGGTCGTGAGGGTGGGAGAGAAGACGTGTGACGATTCGTTCTGTGTCGGCGAACTGGTTGTCGCGTATGAGTCTGAGTGTTGTGACAACCGAGATGCGCTGTTCCCATAAGTTGTCGCTCATGGCGAGGCGGTCAAGTATGTCCCGTGACGGCATTGATGCATCGGCAAGAGGATGTATGAGCCATTCGCCGAGAATGTATGGTGCGGAAAGGTCAACGAGATCCCAGTTGTCGGCGTAGCGGGCGTGCCGTATGTAGAAGTCTGCAATCTCAGCACGGCGTCCGGCATGCGTTGTTGGCGGTTCGTTTCTGCGGGGCAGGGCTTTTTTCATTTCTTCTACGAGGAGCAGGAATCCGCAGAGCCTTATCTCATGCCACCGGGATTGAAGTAGTTTCTCTATTTCGGGAAAAGGAACTTCGTGGCGTGCTTCTTTTGCTATGCTTCTTGTCTGAGGCACTTTAAGTCCGAGGAACATGTCTCCCTCGCCATATTCTCCCGGCCCTGTCTTGAAGAACCGGCTGAGAATCTTGGATTGGTTCTCGTCTTTCATCTCCGTCATTACGGAGATTATCTCTTCGGCTGTTGTCATGGCGGTCTATGAAACGGCGGGGGCATGATATTCAATCGTAGTCGGATATCTGCCATGCCCCTGTCGGTTGTCTGTTTTTTAGGATTGTCCTTGTTACGTTACTCCCACTCGATCGTTGCCGGTGGTTTTGAGGAGATATCGTAACATACGCGGTTGACACCGCGCACCTTGTTTATGATATCGTTTGATACCTTGGCCAGAAATTCATACGGAAGATGTGCCCAGTCGGCTGTCATTGCATCGGTTGATGTGACCGAACGGAGGGCTACCGCGCGTTCGTAGGTGCGTTCGTCACCCATCACTCCTACGCTCTGTACGGGAAGGAGTATGGCGCCGGCCTGCCATACCTTGTCATAAAGGTTCCATTCGCGGAGTCCGCGTATGAAGATGTCATCGGCTTCTTGCAGGATGCTGACTTTCTCGGGGGTGATGTCTCCGAGTATTCTTACTGCGAGTCCCGGGCCGGGGAAGGGGTGGCGCTTGATGAGGTGTTCCGGCATGCCGAGCTGGCGACCTACGGCTCTGACCTCGTCCTTGAAGAGGAGGCGGAGGGGTTCGCACAATTTGAGGTTCATTTTCTCAGGCAATCCGCCGACGTTGTGATGGCTTTTGATGGTGGTGCCTGTGATCGAGAGCGACTCTATGCAGTCCGGATAGATGGTGCCTTGTGCAAGCCATTTTACATCGGTTATCTTGTGGGCCTCGATATCAAATACATCTATGAATCCTTTGCCTATTATCTTGCGCTTGCGCTCAGGGTCGGTGACTCCGGCCAGCTCTGTGAAGAATTTCTCGGAAGCATCCACGCCGACCACGTTTAGCCCGAGGCACTCATAGTCGTTGAGGACGTCTTGGAATTCGTTCTTTCGGAGCATACCGTGGTCTACGAATATGCATGTGAGGTTACTGCCGATAGCCTTGTTTAGAAGTACGGCTGCCACGGACGAGTCCACGCCGCCACTGAGACCGAGAACCACCTTGTCGTTGCCGAGTTGCTCGCGCAAGGCTGCCACGGTGGAGTCTATGAAAGATTCGGCTGACCACTCAAGAGCTCCGCCGCAGATGTCGGCTACGAAGTTGCGGAGAATCTGTGTGCCGCATTCGGAGTGGAACACTTCGGGATGGAACTGTACGCCCCATGTTTTCTCCCCTTCCACCTGATAGGCGGCTACATCGACCTTGTCGGTTGATGCTATGATTTTAAACGAGCCGGGTACGGATGTGATGGTGTCTCCGTGGCTCATCCATACCTGTGAACCCACGGGTATGTCTTTGAGCAGGGGATTGGCCGGGTCAACGCGTGTGAGATGGGCACGGCCGTATTCGCGTGACGGTGCTGGCTCGACGGTGCCCCCTGACTTATAGGCTATGAACTGGGCGCCGTAGCAGATGCCGAGCACGGGGAGATGGCCGCGAAGGCGTTCCAGTTCCGTGTGGAAGGCTTTCTCGTCATAGACCGAGAAGGGGGAGCCTGATAGGATGACACCGATGACGGAGGGGTCATCGTAAGGAAACTTGTTGTAGGGAAGGATTTCGCAATACTCGCCGAGTTCGCGGATGCGCCGCCCGATGAGCTGGGTGGTCTGCGACCCGAAGTCGAGAATGATTATTTTTTCCTGCATAAAGTCGTGGGATTGTGATAATGATGCACAAAGTTAATCAATATCCTCGGAATTTCCTCGTGGCTTTTCAAAAAAATGTATTACGGGAGTGGGAGAGAGGTGCGGGTATAGATAAAGGATGGGGTCTATGGATGATTTTTGGCCTGATTCTGTCACGAAGATTATATAAGATATATCTGTTTTGGTGAAAAATCAGTACCTTTGCAAACTGATTTTTTTGTATCATGGCTACTATTAAATTATTTCTTTCCGATGTGGACGGTACTCTTACTGACGGTGGTATGTATTACACGGCTTCCGGGGATGCTGTTAAGAAGTTTAATGCCAGAGACGGTATGGGATTGCAGCTGTTGCAGAAGACCGGTGTGAAGGTTGGTATAATAACATCCGAGGATACTCCCATTGTCAGGGCGAGGGTTGAAAAGCTCGGACTTGACTTTCTTGTACAGGACAGGCGTAACGGCGGCAAGCTTGCCGCCGCCATGGAGATATGCCAGTCGCTCGGTGTCACCTTGTCTGAGACAGCCTATATAGGTGACGATGTTAATTGTGAGGAACTTCTTTGTGCGGTCGGTGTGGCTGCGTGTCCGTCTGACGCCATGCCTCCTATCCTTGCCATTCCCGGTATAAGGATTATGAGCCTCAAAGGCGGAGAGGGATGTGTCAGGGAATTTATCAACCAGCTTCTTTATTCATGAAAGAGGCGCGCATATCTATCACGTTTATGCTATTGGCGGTCACGTTCTGTGTCTGCCTGATAGTGAGCAATCTTATGGAAATCAAGACTGTCAGTCTCGGCCCTCTTACCATAACGGCCGGTGTGGTGGTCTTTCCTGTGTCATACATCCTGAATGACTGCATCGTAGAGGTCTATGGCTTTGCCAAGGCGCGTCTTGTCATATGGCTCGGTTTCGGGATGAATCTTCTCGTGTCGTTGCTGTTGCAGCTTGGTTTGTGGCTTCCGGGTGCGGCATCGTGGGAGGGACAGGAGGCTATGGAGATGATATTCGGAGCTGTCCCGCGCATATTCATAGCGAGTTTCATAGCGTTCCTTTGCGGTTCGATGGTCAATGCCTATGTGATGTCCCGCATGAGGCTTTCTTCTGCCAGGGGACGCGGATTTTCGTTGCGTGCCATAGTCTCGTCGCTGTGGGGCGAGGGTGTGGACTCCGTGATTTTCTTCCCTTTGGCGTTTGGCGGGATACTTTCATGGGCCGAGATCGGCTCCCTTATTCTGACACAGACATTTCTGAAAACGTTTTATGAACTTCTTATCCTCCCGGTCACCATGCGTGTTGTCAAACGTCTGCGTGCAATAGAGGGAGAAGATAGTCCGGCCGAACCGAAATCATATAAATGGTGGAGGATAAATGAAATCTGAATCAGGACGTTTCACGGACGGGGTGCAGTGGGTCTGGCTTGATCTTGATGACACCCTGATAGATTTTCGGGCAAATTCCCGGACGGCTTTGCGTGCCGTCTATGCCGAGGAGTCTTTGGATAGGTTCTATCCAACTGCCGATGGATGGGTGGCGGCCTATGAGGCCCATAACCACAAGCTGTGGGAACGCTATAACAGGGCGGAGATTTCGCAGGACTATCTCAGGGTAGATCGTTTTGCCACACCTCTCGCTCCGTTCTGGCCCGAGGGGGTGGAGGCTCTTGAAGCGTTCTGTCGCAGACTCGACCCTCTGTATCTTTCAATTCTCGCCAAGGGGAAGGCCATGATACCCGGGGCCTCCGGGCTTCTTGACCACCTGCGTTCGTGCGGATATAATATAGGTATACTCTCCAACGGGTTCACCGATGTGCAGTATCGCAAACTTCGCAATTGTGGTCTTGACCAGAAAGTGGATCTCGTGGTGCTGAGTGACGATATCGGGGTAAACAAGCCTGATGTCAGGCTCTTCCGTCATGCCATGGAGCGTGCGGGCAACACCTGCCCCGGTGTCCATGTCATGATAGGAGACAATCCTGACACCGATATACTCGGGGCGGTACGCGCCGGATGGCGCGCCGTTCTGTTCAATCCGGCAGCTGCTGCCGTGACGGTTGACGGCCCGGTGGTTGTGGCCCCTTCTCTCGGGCTTGTAAAGACCCTGTTTTGACCGATTGCGGAGGCCCGGGTTATGATAAAATGCCCTAACGTGGTGAGAAAGTGAATTTTATCTTAAATTTCCGTTAAATTTCATTGCCAATTCAAAAAAAGTTACGATATTTGCACCTGCAAAATCAAACGGCCCCCCGTGAGGGTCGCAAAATTGAAGATATTAACCAATTATAAAAATTTGCCAGTACAATGACAAAAGCCGACATCGTCAACGAGATTTCCAAGTCCACAGGCATCGACAAGGCCAACGTACTCGAGACAATCGAGAAGTTCATGGAAACCGTCAAGGACTCTCTTTCACACGGTGAGAACGTATATCTCCGTGGTTTTGGCAGCTTCATCATCAAGGTTCGTTCCGAGAAGACTGCCCGTAATATTTCCAAGAACACCACCATCATCATCCCCGAGCACCGTATTCCCGCGTTCAAGCCTGCAAAGGTGTTCATGGAAGAGGTAAAGAGCGCCGAGTAATCCTCTACGGATTTTGTCTCACTCCCACCATCGTCTCCCCAGCATAAACAACATAACCATATCATAAACTTCAATCCCTTACATCATCATGCCCAGCGGAAAAAAACGTAAAGGCCACAAGATGGCAACCCACAAGCGTAAAAAACGCCTTCGCAAGAACCGTCACAAGAAGAAATAATTGAGACGCCCGTCAAAGGCTTTACGC
>CAJTRI010000013.1:23309-31689 GCA_910578615.1 uncultured Duncaniella sp.
CTTTACGCTCATGAAAACGAGAACAAACTCAGCCGGGCGCGGGAGAGTAACTCCGCCAGCCCGGCGGCAGTTTGTTCTTGCTTTCGTTAATGAAACTTATACAGAAAGGATCCAATCTAAATGAAAAGTGAACTGATTGTCGATGTCCAGCCTTCGGAGGTCTCAATAGCCCTTCTCGAAGATTCGCGCCTTGTCTCCTTGCAGAAGGAAGCGCGAAACATCGCTTACGCGGTCGGTGACATCTATCTGGCAAAGGTAAAGAAACTGATGCCGGGACTTAACGCAGCCTTCGTCAACGTAGGATACGAGAAAGACGCTTTTCTTCATTATCTGGATCTTGGTTCGCAATTCTCTACCTACGCCTCTTTCCTCAAAAGCGTCCTTGTGGACAAAAAACCTGACGCTTCGGTATCAAAAATCAAGCGTCTCCCTGATATTGACAAGCATGGTTCCATCACAGGTGTGCTTCAATCAGGCCAGGAACTCCTCGTACAGATTGTCAAGGAACCCATATCCTCAAAAGGCCCCCGTCTGACAACGGAGATAACATTTACAGGTCGCTACATGGTGCTAATCCCGTTCGGCGACAAGATTTCCGTGTCACAGAAAATCAAGACCACCGAGGAGAAACTGCGTCTGCGCCAGCTCATAGACAGTATACGCCCAAAGAACTTCGGAGTCATCATACGCACCTCGGCAGAGGGTAAAAGCGTCCGTGAACTCCATCATGAGCTAAAAACCCTCCTCCACTGCTGGGAGGAGACCATAGAAAAGGCCCGCAAGGCCTCGGCCCCGGCATTGATCTTTGAGGAAGAAAGCCGTATAGTGGGTATGCTTAGGGATGTCTTCTCTCCCACATTCGAGAGCATCCATGTCAATGACAGCGAGATATTCGGCCAGATTGAGAAATATGTGGCCCTTATAGCCCCTGAAAGCAAGGATATTGTCAGGCTATATGACTGCGATGTCCCTATCTTTGACCACTTCGGTATCACGCGCCAGATAAAGTCATCGTTTGGCAAGACCGTGTCATTCAGGTCGGGGGCATATATAATCATCGAGCATACAGAGGCACTGCATGTCATAGATGTCAATTCGGGCAACAGATCAAAGGCGGCTCCTGATCAGGAGAGCAACGCCCTTGAAGTCAACCTGCGCGCCGCTGACGAGATAGCCCGGCAGCTGCGTCTGCGCGACATGGGCGGTATCATCGTCATAGACTTCATAGACATGAACAAGGCGGAACACCGCCAGAAGCTATATGAGCACATGAAGGAGATTATGGCAAATGACCGTGCCCGTCATAACATACTGCCTCTGAGTAAATTCGGACTTATGCAGATTACGCGCCAGCGCGTGCGTCCCGCCCTTGACATCATCACCACCGAGGAATGTCCGTCATGCCACGGGAAAGGGGAGATTCCTCCCTCCCTTCTGTTTACCGACACACTTCACGAGAAGCTCTCATATCTTGTAAACACGCTTAAAGTCAAGCATTTCATCCTGTATGTACATCCCTATGTCGCTGCATATCTCAAAAAGGGTTTTCCCTCCCTTTATCGCAGCTGGCAGTGGGAATTCGGATTCAACTTCCGCGTCAAGCCCGATGAGTCGCTGGCCTATCTCCAATACCGTGTCCTTGACGCCGACCGCAACGAGATAGACTTGAAGGAAGAAAAAGATATTGTGTCGTCAGCATCAAAGCAGAAATCACGAACCAAGACCATAGGGAAAGAAGAATAGAACTCTTTGTCCCTCGAAACAACAACATCCGGCCGTATGTAAAATTACACACGGCCGGATGTTGTTTTATGCTGTGAATCATTCCTTATGGTCTTTGTTGTCACTATTATCGCTGTCGGTCATGATTTTGTCGGCCGATGCGAACAGCCCGGAAAGATACTTTTCATTGAATTTGCGCAATATCTCCCAGAATCCCGGGACGAACAGGCTGCCGGCTATACCGTTTACGGCCATTCCGAATACCACTGCCGAGCCGAGAGCCACACGTGACGCCGCGCCGGCACCTGTGGCAAAGAGCATAGGCATCACTCCGAATACGAATGCGAGTGCTGTCATCATGATGGGGCGGAAACGCAGACTGCCGGCATTCTGGGCAGACTGCCTTACGGGCAACCCGCTCTTACGGAAGTCTATGGCGTATTCTACTATCAGGATGGCATTCTTAGCCGCCAGACCGAGCAGAAGTATTATGCCTATCTGGGTGTATATGGATATGGACTGGTTCATGATGATGCACCCGAGAATCGTTCCGAGTATGGCTGTCGGCATGGATATGATGACTGCCACAGGCGCCGTCCAACTTTCATACTGGGCTGCAAGGACGAGGAGCGTTATTATGACCGCGAATAGGAGCACGGTCGTTATTGTGGTGCCGGCCTGTGTTTCCTGATAGGCCTCGCCTGTCCATGCGTATGAGAAACGGTCTCCGACTGCCTCGTCCAGAATCTCTTTCATGGCCTCTATCCCGTCGGCCGAAGAGATCCCTTTTGCGGGAGTCCCTGTCACGGAGGCTGTGGTATACATGTTGTAACGGCTTACGGAGGCCTGCCCGGAAGATGGGATGACTTTGGCAAAAGATGAGAAAGGCACCATGTTTCCTTCCGAATTGCGCACCGTCAGAGACGGTATGCCTCCGACTGTCGCTCGGGCTGCCTCGTCAGCGCTTATGTTCACTTGATAGGTTCGTCCGAATTTGACGAAATCGTTTACATAACCTCCCCCCATGTACTGTGACAGGGTGGAATAGATGTCTTGGAGTTGGAGACCGAGCATTTTTGCCCGGTCTCGGTCTACCTTCACGGTATATTGTGGCACCGAGCCTTGGAACTGGGAGGTAAGTTGGGCTATACGGCTGTCTTTCTCAGCGAGTTCCTTCATTCGGTCTACGGCATCGGCAAGCGCGTCTGCTCCGAGATTGTTTATATCAAGTATCTGCATAGTGGCGCCGGACGTCATCCCAAGACCGGGGATGGCCGGTGGGTTTATCGAGAATACTATCGGTTGCTGGTATCCGGCCGCGATTTCGTTGGCTTTGGCTATGACTGAATTTACATCCTGTCCCTTCCCCCGGCGCTCGCTCCATGGTTTGAGCACTACGAACAGTGTCCCTGTATTGCCGCCTGTGCCGCCTCCCATCATAGACTGTCCTGTGATGGCTATTACGTTTGCCACCTCGGGAATCTGCTGTATCTTGTCGGAGATGGATGTGACTACCTTGTCTGTGCGGTCGAGAGCCGAACCGGTAGGGAGCTGGATCGAGGTCATGAAGAATCCCTGGTCTTCCTCGGGTATATAACTTGTAGGCCATTTGATGAATCCCCAGAAGGCTATCAGGCATAGTATGAAATAGATGCCTATGGAGACTAACGGATGTCTGAGAATAGAGCCGACCCATGACGTGTATTTTGCCAGAGTGGCGTTCCAGCCCTTGTTGAACCAGCGGTATAGGAAGAACCGGCTTCCTGTCTGTTCCTTTTTACGCAGGAAGAGGGCACACATGGCCGGTGTGAAAGTGAGGGCGTTGAATCCCGAGAATGCCACGGAGGTGGCTATGGTGAGTGCGAACTGTTTGTAAAGAGAGCCGGTTATGCCGCTGATGAAGGCTGTCGGGATGAAGACGGACAAAAGCACCAGCACCTCTCCTATGATAGGCCCTTGAAGTTCCTTCATTGCTTTTTCGGCACTTTGTCGCGGTGTCAGCTTTCCCTCCTGAACCAGTCTGGCACAGTCTTCGACTACCACGATGGCATCATCCACCACGATGGCTATCGCGAGGACAAGGCCGAAAAGGGTGAGGGTGTTCAGCGTGAATCCCAACAGCTTCATCACGGTGAATGTGGCTATCAGTGATACGGGAATGGCTATCATAGGGATGATCACGGCTCTCCAACTTTGGAGGAAGAGGAGGATTACTATCATCACTATAAGCGTCGTTTCCACGAAGGTGACGAGAACCTCGTCGATAGAAGCATCAACGAAATCGGTGGTGTCCAGAATGATACGGTAGTCCACACCCTCGGGAAAATATTGTGACAGTTCCTTCATTTTGGCTTTGACATCGGCTGCCACCTGTATGGCGTTTGCTCCGGGAAGCTGTTGCACGCCTATCAGCCCGGCGTCGTGTCCGGATATATGGGAGATGACGGAATAACTGTCGCTGCCGAGTTCTACCCGGGCTATGTCTTTGAGATGAAGCAGGCTTCCGTCCTCGTTGGCTCTGAGCACGATGTTACCGAACTCCTCGGCACTTTGAAGCTGTCCTTGGGCTGTCAGTGTGAACTGCATCTCCACATCGCTTTTGGCAGGAGGCGTACCGACGCTGCCCGCCGAGACCTCCATGTTCTGAGAGCGTATCATTCCGGCCACATCTGACGGAGTCAGACCCCTGACATTCATCTTGTCAGGATCGAGCCATATCCTCATACTGTATTCGCCGGCGCCGAACGCCCCGGCCCCGCCAACGCCGTTTATACGTGACAGCTCGTCAATTATATTGAGTTTGGCATAGTTGGTAAGGTAGAGGGACGAGCGGCTGTCATCAGTGCTCTCGATCGCGATGAACAGGATTATGTTTGAAGCTTCGGCGGTGACTGAGACCCCCTGCTCCTTTACGGCGGTAGGAAGCTGTGACTCGGCAAGAGATATGCGGTTCTGTATCTTCACCGAGGCCTCGTCAAGGTCTGTCCCGTTTTCAAAGGTGACGGTAAGGCTGTATGATCCGTTGTCAGAGTTGGAACTCATGTACATCATGCCTTCCACTCCGTTTACCTGCTCCTCTATCGGTTCGCCCACAACCTTGGCCACGGTCTCAGCATCGGCTCCGGGATAAGATGCGTTTACCATGACGGTAGGCGGGGTGATATTCGGATACTGCGCTATGGGCAGTGTCTTTACCGTGATAAGTCCCACGATTACCATTAGGATGGCAAGGACAGTGGCGAATATCGGACGGTCTATAAAGAATTTTGACAGCATGGATGTAGGCTTCTAAAAGATGATATTTCATTTTACAGACCTTGGATAGATTTCCATGCCGTTGCGTACGTTCAGCATGGCCTCGGTGATATAGCGTGTCCCTGGGGAGATTCCGTCCGTTATGACACGGAGTGTGTCATGATACAGTTCGCCGATTGTGACGGGGGTATATACGACACGGTTTGAATCATTCACGGTATAGAGATATTTGCCTCCTTGGTCGCTGCATACAGATGCGTCTTTGACCAATATGGCGTTCTTCCTTATGCCGTAAGGAAGGTCTATCTTGACATACATTCCCTGTCGTAGTTCGTCATAAGGATTGTCAATCTTGCAGTTGGCACTCATGGTGCCCGTGCTCTTGTCAAGGGATGGAGCGAGATATGTCACGGCTCCCGTGTAGGCGTGCGGGAGTGGCTCGGAGAATGAGACAGGGATTTTTGAGAGATTTATCGAGTCGGGCCGGTTCGTCGAGTTTACGATGTCGAGATAACGTTCGTCCTCGATGTAGAACTGTGCCGACATACTTGAATTGTCAAATATGGTGGTAACCTTGACGGGTGAGGCCTCGCCGTTTATGAATGCCCCGGTGTCAAATACGCCTGTGGCTATCCGTCCTGAGATAGGGGCGGTGATCTTGCAATAGCCCAGAAGCCGCCTTGCATCGTCGAGAGATGCCTGTGCGTTCTTCACTGATGCCTCTGCCTGTTCGAGGCTGCTCTGCGCCTGGCTTACCTCCATCTTGCTGACGGCATCGCTTTCGAGAGCTTTCTTCACGGCGGCATAATGTTGGGCGGCATAGTCTCGTGAGCTTATTGCTGTGGTCAGGGCGGCCTGAGCCTGCCTCACCTTGTCGATGTAGGCCGACGGGTCTATGGTGTAGAGCACCTGTCCTTTGGCCACGTTGCTTCCCTTGTCGAAATTCTGGGTGAGTATCTGGCCGTCTACCTTGCACATCACGTCCACCTCGCTATTGGCAGAAAGAGTGCCGGGATAAGTTTTCGACAACACGATATCCTGTACGATTGTTTTTGCCACGCTGACGGTATCGACAGATGATCTGGTACTGCTGTCTTGCGCGGATCGGTGGCAGGAGGCAAGCGCGATGGGCAGGATGCCGGCTATGAGGAGAGTCTTTTTCATTGTATATTGTTTTTTGACGGGAAGGCTATTTGTCGGGTGTTCCGCCGAGGGCTTTGTAGAGATTTACGAGTGCCAGTAGCGCGTTGCCTTGTGCTACGGCGAGAGAGTTGGCGCAGTTGAGCCAGTCGATCTGGGCGTTGACCACGTTTGTGAATGGTGACAGCCCTTGCGTGTACTGGTCTATTGATAGAGAGAAAGCCTCCTTGCTGTCGGCGAGTACGATACTTTCGAGTTCTACCGTGCGTATGGCGGCGCTATATGCTGAAAGACAGTTGCTGACTTCCTCTACCGCCGTCATAACTGTAAGATTGTAGTTGTCTATTCCGGCCTCCATCTGTTCGCGGGCCTGTGCGAGGGCATACTTCCTCCCCAGTCCGTCAAACAAAGTCCATGACAGCGTAGGGCCTACCGAGTATGTGAAACTGTCGCCGTTGAAAAGCTTGCCGGCTTTTTCGGATGAGAATCCCACGGTGCCGTCCAGAGACAGGGTTGGCAGAAAATCCTTTTTGGCTATTCCTATCTGCGCTGCATATCCGGCCAGAGTGGCCTCTGCCTCGGCTATGTCGGGTCTTCTGCGCAGAAGGTCGGCCGGGATGCCGGCCGGGATGATGTGGTTGAAAGATGGCAGCGTGGCATTTTGGCTGTCAGGGATTGAAAGTTGGCCGGGATATTCTCCGAGAAGTATGGCGAGAGCGCCAAGAGTCTGTGTGAGCGATGCCTCTAATCTCGGGACGGTTACCATGGTGTTGCCATAGACTGTCTTTGCCTGTGCGACATCGAGTTTCGACACCAGTCCGGCCTCGTGGCGGGCCTCGGTGATTTTCAGCACCTTGTCTTCTGACTCCATATGTTCGCGTGCCACTTCGAGCTGTCTTTGTGCCAGACGGTAGTTTATGTAATATGTCGCTATGTCGGCGATGAGGCTTATCATCGCTCCGCGATATTCTGCACGCGACATCTGCAAATCGCTTTTCTTGCTTCTGACTTGTGACGAGATTTTTCCAAATACATCGATTTCCCAGCTCATCTTTGCCCCTATGCTGAACTGGTCGGCCTCTGTCGCTCTTGATCTTGAACGTGTGTATCCTGCGCCTATATCAATCTGCGGGAAGTATGAGCTTTTCGCGCCGAGTACGGCCAGACGGGCCGCTTCCATGCGTCTGGATGCCTGCGCGAGATTGAGGTTGCGTTCGATACCGACGGAGACGAGCGAGTCGAGGACAGGGTCGTCAAACGACTGCCACCATTCGGTATCATCAGGTATGATGTCAGACACTATTCCTTCATATCCCCACTTCTCAGGCATAGGCGTTCGTAGACAGATTGGCTCTTCCCCGTCGTCGGCATAGGCGTTTGGCGCTAATGTGGCAAGGAGGACTCCGGCGGTCAAAACGTGAAAGCAATTTCTCATAACAGTGGATGTCTTCTACATAAAAATCCAACATCGGTTGTGTCGCTTTGGTTTTCAGTATTGTCTTGTTTTTGTATTTGGCGCGAGAATAAAAGAGTCGGAGCAGCTTCACGCTGCCCCGACTTAATAAACCATAGTAAATGTGATTTTCACAGGTAGTTATGTAGTTGTATAGTATTCGATGCAAAATTATAGTTTATTGAGTTGAAAAAAGGTGCTGGTTATATCTAAAAATGATACTTTTTTGATATTAACCTTTTTTAAGTAAATTTTCAGATTGTAACTTTGGAATGAAAAAAGATCCCTAAAATCGGTGACAAATTTGCAACAATCATGAAAACTACAATCAATTGACACCAAAAGTGGCTTTGAGACGTCTGTAACGGGGGTGCGGGACATTTTGAGATATTTGGAAATATGGTTTTTGTGTTTTACCTTTGCGACATGAACAAAGAAAATTGGTAAACGCAAAAACAAGCATTTGTTTAGACATTTATAAATCCACTGACGTTAAGTACTATGTGTAAGCAGTGAAGGGTGACCGTGAGGCCGTCCTTCACTATTTTTATATTTGTCTGTATTGTCAACATTTTTGTAGAGATATTTGTTAATGTGTGGAAATGATATTATCTTTGCAATGAAAATTAGGGTATAGAGAGTTTTCTACCCGTCAGTTTTCAATGATGGAGACTGTCTTTGCGTTCATTTATCGATGCTTTTGGTTCGCCGGACGGCTTTTATCTCACGTTTCCTCCTCTGTTTGGATGTTTTCCTCGAAGTCTTTTCGTTACACCTGATTACGTATTTTGGTTATATGTGGTTTGACGT
>CAJTRI010000013.1:31699-32747 GCA_910578615.1 uncultured Duncaniella sp.
ACGTAAGGCTGATGATGTTTTTCAGCTATGGAGAGAGACCATCGATTCTGACCATTACTTGCAATTTTCCCATATCCCCCCCATTTGAAACATATTGCTTACCTATTTTAGCCGGAAAGGCTTTATTAAGGTAATATAACGACGAACAATTATACCTATTTAGATATAGATGTACAATTTAGAAGAACTTTTTACAATGGACGAGGCTGCCCTTAGCGAGGCTGCCCGTGAGACAGGTGTCGTCAAGACAGGTGATGCTGACAAGGAGAGTCTCGTCTATGCCATTCTTGACAAACAGGCCCGCGACCACGCGGCTTCTGCATCGGCGTCACCCGAAAAGGGCCGTCGTGAAAAAAAGGAACCGCGTGAGAAAAATACGCGTAAGAAGACCAAGCCGGTTGCCGAGGAGGCTGAGCTACCCATAGAAGGATCAGAGCCTCAGGCAGAGGAATCTGTTGTCCAGCCTAAGAAACGTGGCCGCAAACCCAAACAGCCCCAGCCGGAGACGCCTGAGGAGGTTACCGACTCACAGACAGAGACTGTCTCTGTTGATGAAGCCGCACCGGCTGTCGAGATGCAGGAGCCTCAGGCAGAGGAACCTGTTGTCCAGCCGAAGAAACGTGGTCGCAAACCAAAACAGCCCCAGCCTGAACCGGCCTTAGAGCCTGAGGCTCCTGCCGAGGCCGTCTCTACTGACAGGCTTTTGCCGGTAGCTGGCGTGGAGCCGGGCCAGACCCCTGAGGCTGAGTCAGTCCCGGCAGAGCCGGTTGCCGAGCAGCCCCGTCAAGGAGTGTTCATCCGTCCCGGGCAGACCATGCATGATGTTGCCGGTGATGAAGAATCGGCCATGACAGCCGAGAACGAGAGAGACGACCGGCGCCAGCGCCGTGATTTCCGTCCGGGCAAGGATGCCGCTTTCGGCTCGTTCTTCCCACGGGCAGGAGGACGCACGTTTGCCCCGCGTTCAGAGCGTGAGAGAGAACAGGCCGCCAAGGATAAGGAACAGGCTGCGGCGGCTGCGGCAGCAGCTCCCGTTGTCATTGCCGAA
>CAJTRI010000013.1:32757-64440 GCA_910578615.1 uncultured Duncaniella sp.
CTCCCCAGCAGGCTCAGCAGGGAGGGAAGAAGAACAAAAAGAACAAGAACCGCGACAAGGAACAGACACAAGACCGTTTCCAGCATCAATATAATTTTGACGGCATCATCCAGGCTTCAGGCGTCCTTGAAATCGAACCTCAGGGGCATGGATTCCTCCGTTCAAGCGATTTCAACTATCTCCCGTCACCAGACGACATCCTCGTCACCCAGCAGCAGATAAAGCAGTATGGTCTTCGCCCCGGCGATGTGGTTGACGCCTCTGTGCGTCCTCCGAGAGCTGATGAAAAATATTTCCCGCTTACGGAGATAAGAAGCATAAACGGACGCTCGCCGGAGTTTATCCGTGACCGTGTGGCTTTTGAGCACCTGACACCGCTCTTTCCCGATGAGAAGTTTGACCTTACTTCGGGACGCAGTGGCAACATCTCCACCCGTGTGGTCGATATGTTCTCGCCAATAGGCAAGGGGCAGCGCGGACTCATAGTGGCTCCTCCCAAGACAGGCAAGACCATCCTTCTGAAAGATATAGCCAACGCCATTGCGGAGAATCACCCCGAGACCTATATAATGATACTTCTCATTGACGAACGTCCTGAGGAGGTGACAGATATGAGCCGCAGTGTCAATGCCGAGGTTATCGCCTCCACGTTTGACGAACCGGCCGACCGCCATGTGCGCATTGCCCAGATAGTACTTGAAAAGGCCAAGAGAATGGTGGAGTGTGGCCACGATGTCGTTATTCTTCTTGACTCTATAACTCGTCTGGCCCGTGCATACAACACTTGTGCTCCCGCGTCCGGCAAGATTCTTTCCGGCGGTGTGGATGCCAACGCCTTGCAGAAACCCAAGCGGTTTTTCGGAGCTGCCCGTAACATAGAGGGCGGTGGTTCTCTGACCATTATCGCCACGGCCCTTACCGAGACAAGTTCTAAGATGGACGAGGTGATTTTCGAGGAATTCAAGGGAACCGGCAACATGGAGCTGCAGCTTGACCGCAAACTCTCCAACAAGCGCATATTCCCCGCAGTTGACATAATGGCTTCCAGCACAAGGCGTGACGATCTCCTGCTCCGCAACGAGACGCTCAACCGCATGTGGATTCTCCGCCGCTTCCTGAGCGACCGCAATTCCATCGAGGCCATGGAGTTCATCAAAGACCGCATGGAACGTACATCGGACAATGACGAACTTCTCCGCACCATGGGTGACTGATTCTATTCCCACGATTATAACATTTTAATATAAAGCCATGTAATAGGCCGGCGCGGACTGTCCGCGCCGGCCTATTACATGGCTTTCATGCATTATTGTCAGTCTCTAAACTAATTGGCATGATTTTTGTTAGAATGGTATAAAAACAACACTTCAACTATAACCGGCTCATGAACTTCAACAATTTCACAATCAAGTCTCAGGAAGCTATACAGAAATCGATAGAGATTGCCCGCAGTGCCGGCAATCAGGCTATCGAACCTATACATCTTCTAAAAGGAGTGATGGCGGAGGGAGAAGCACTCATCAATTTCATATTCTCCAAGGTCGGCGCTAATTCTGCCACCTTGATGCGACAGATTGACGAGAAAATCGCTGCCGAACCGCGTGTATCAGGCGGTGAGCCTTACCTCAGCCGCACTTCCAACGATGTCCTTCAAAAGGCGCTTGACATTGCCAAGAAACAGGGTGACGAATATGTCACGCTTGAAGCCCTGCTGTTAGCCATCTTTTCGGTCAACTCTCCGGCCGCAACCATTCTGAAAGATGCCGGATTGAGCCAACGGGAACTCGAGGCTGCTGTCGCAGAGCTGCGCAAAGGCAAGAAAGCTACCGACCAGAGCGCCGAGGACACATATCAGGCCCTCTCGAAATATGCCATCAATCTCAACGAGAGGGCACGCGAAGGGAAGCTCGACCCTGTGATAGGCCGTGACGACGAGATTCGCCGCGTGCTTCAGATTCTTTCGCGACGCACCAAGAACAACCCCATGCTTATAGGCGAGCCGGGCACGGGAAAGACCGCCATTGCCGAGGGGCTTGCACAGCGCATAGTCCGAGGCGATGTACCTGAGAACCTGCGGTCGAAACAGATCTTTTCTCTCGATATGGGCGCCTTGGTGGCGGGCGCCAAATATAAAGGCGAGTTTGAAGAGCGCCTGAAAGCCATCGTCAACGAGGTCACGGGTGCCGATGGCGAGATAATCCTCTTCATTGACGAGATCCACACTCTCGTGGGCGCCGGGAAAGGGGAGGGGGCCATGGATGCCGCCAATATCCTCAAACCGGCCCTTGCCCGTGGCGAACTACGCTCCATAGGCGCCACGACCCTTGACGAATATCAGAAATATTTCGAGAAGGACAAGGCTCTCGAACGCCGTTTCCAGAAGGTGATGGTCAACGAGCCTGACGAGGCTGCAGCCATAGCGATACTCCGAGGCCTCAAAGAACGTTATGAGAACCACCACAAGGTACGTATCCGTGACGAGGCGATTATTGCCGCCGTCACGCTCTCAGAACGTTACATCACTGACCGTTTCCTCCCTGACAAGGCTATCGACCTTGTGGACGAGGCCGCCTCGAAGCTCCGCCTCGAAATCGACTCCGTCCCCCAGGCTCTTGACGAGATTTCGCGTATGATAGCGCAGAAGGAGATCGAACGCGAGGCCATCAAGCGCGAGGGCGACGAGCCTAAGGTGCGCGACATCGAGAAGGAGCTGGCTGATATGCGTGACCGTGAACGTGACCTCACGGCCAAGTGGAAGGCCGAGAAGGATCTTATCAACAAGATTCAGCAGAACAAGATAGACATCGAGCAGCTTAACTTTGATGCCGAGCGTGCCGAGCGTGAGGGCGACTATGCCAAAGTGGCAGAGATACGCTATTCACGTATACGCCAGAAGGAAGAAGAGAATGCCGCCATTCAGGAACAGCTCAAAGTCATGCAGGGAGAGAAGGCCTTCATCAAGGAGGAGGTCGACTCCGAGGATATTGCCGATGTGGTCTCACGCTGGACGGGCATACCCGTCAACAAGATGGTGCAGAGCGAGAAGGAAAAACTCCTCCATCTCGAAGACGAGCTTCACAGCAGGGTGGTGGGCCAGAATGACGCCATAAGGGCCATAGCTGACGCAGTACGCCGTTCGCGTGCGGGACTCAACGACCCACGCCGTCCCATCGGCTCGTTCATATTCCTCGGCACCACGGGTGTCGGTAAGACCGAGCTTGCCAAGGCCCTTGCCGAATATCTGTTTGACGATGAGAATATGATGACCCGTATCGACATGAGCGAATATCAGGAGAAGCATGCCGTGAGCCGTCTGGTCGGAGCGCCTCCGGGATATGTCGGTTATGACGAGGGCGGCCAGCTCACGGAAGCGGTGCGTCGCAAGCCTTACTCGGTGGTGCTTTTCGACGAGATCGAGAAGGCGCATCCCGATGTGTTCAACATCCTTCTCCAAGTTCTTGACGACGGCCGCCTGACCGACAACAAGGGCCGTATGGTAAACTTCAAGAATACCATAATAATCATGACCTCGAACATGGGTTCCAGCCTCATACGTGACAATTTCTCCAAGATGACGGCAGAGAACCGTGAAGAGACCATCGAGAAAACCAAGGAGGAGGTGATAGAGCTTCTGAAACAGACCATCCGTCCAGAGTTCCTTAACCGTATTGACGAAATCATAATGTTCACCCCCCTCAACGAGGCGGAGATAGAGGAAATCGTCGGCCTGCAAATAAAGGCTATACGGAAGATGCTCGCATCCAACGGTATCACTCTTGATGTGACTCCTGTGGCTCTGAAATATCTGGCCGAAGAGGGATATGATCCTGAATTTGGCGCACGACCTGTCAAGAGGGTCATACACCGCATGGTGCTCAACCAGCTCTCAAAGGACATTCTGGCACAGAAGGTTGACCGTGGTCATCCCATTGTCATCGACTATGACGGCAACGACATAGTGTTTAAGAACTGATCCCGGTAGGAATAGCGCACAGGGTGAGTCCGGCCGTCATAAGGCCGGACACCCGATGTGGTTTCCCTCCGCTCCCGCCTCGATTGCACTTACAGATATATTGATACTGATTCTTCTCAAAACTATTTTAAAGCAACTGTTATGAAAAAGCTATTCTATCTCTTTGCAATACCGCTGTTGGCTATGTTTGCCACGGCATGTGACGATGATGACAGGGATCTCCCTGACGTAAGCCTGTCGATTGACTACTCCGGCGCCACAGAGAAGGACGGAGTCCTTTACGTGGAACAGGGACAGACTCTCAACATCGACGCACTTAAAGTGACACCGGCCGAGGGCACCAAGCAGGCCACGCTCGGACAGACCATCTACTACTGGGACGGAGTGCCCTACTATTCCACCGTCATTGTTCCGTTTGCCACAAAGGTCAACACCACGGGAATGGAAATCGGCGAGCACCAGCTCGGAGTGCGTACTACCGTATATCAGGTTGACAAGGAGGTCGGTTTTGCACTTGCGTCTTTCAAAGTCATGATTGTCGAACCTACCGGTGATGAATCCGGTGAAGGTGGCGGCACCATAAATCCTGACGTTCGTGTGACAGACGGGAAATAGACTCGTTCTCCTCTCTCTCAATCGGAGCGCCGCCACACACAATATGTGGCGGCGCTTTTATTGTGTCGGAATTATAATATTTTGTTAAATCCTGTTAATAAATTGGTGGTACGGCGTTTTTTTCATTACATTTGTCAAGTCAATGCTGATATAGACTGTCAAAAACACATTAGTGTCAGGTTGTGATAAAATAGTATCATTTTTGACTCACATTTGCTAACACATCAATCAATATTCATCTAATAACCCTAAATCAAAAACCGAATGAAGAAAATTTTTACTCTTCTTGCTGTTGCCGCTGTGGCAATGAGCGCCGATGCTCAGACTTGGAACGTTACTCCTGAATTTGTAGCTGCTGACAACGCTACCTACGCTGAGACCACTGACTGCCCCGTAACTTTCTCTGCTGATGGCAGCTGGGCCGCTGTAAAGGCTGACCAGTTCGGAACCGCAGAGGCCTATCCCGCGCTTACTCACTCTATCCAAGGTGGAAATAACCCCAAGGCCGGTGGTAACGGCTACAAGAAAGGTGACAACACCTCGTTCCCCGATGAAGGTTGTGGTTATATCTTCTCACCTGCAAAGGACGGCTCTCTTGACATTTATGCCAAGCTTGCCAGTGGCAAGCCTTCTTTTATCGTTACCAGCAATAACGAACATGCCACCTATACCGGCGTGAAGGTTGACGGCACTCCCTGCGAGTGGATCGCTGCCACTGTGGTTGAAGGAGTCAAGGGTATCAATGGTGACGGCCAGTGCACCCTCACAGTTCCCGTTAAGGCCGGTGTTAAATACTGCCTCGTAACCGACGGTTCAAAAGCCACTCTCTATGGCTATAACTTCACCGCCACTGGTTCTTCCGCTATTGATGACATCCTCGTTGACGAGAACGCTCCTGTTGAGTACTTCAATCTTCAGGGCATCCGCGTTGCCAATCCCGAGAACGGTCTCTTCATCCGTCGTCAGGGCAAGAACGTTACCAAAGTCATCCTCTAATATCTTAGAGTAACCCTAAAAAATCTCCGAGCCGGAATGCATGTCATTCCGGCTCGGTTGTTTATAACTATTAAGTGTGACGTGATAAGCAGTTATCACGCATCTGGCTTTGTAATCTCAAAACCTTTATTGGGAGCATAATGTGTAGTTTTTAATTCTTATTAGATTTCCGCTAAAATAGTTTGATCGATATTTGCATAATTGCTATTTGATAATTATCTTTGATATAGGCCTCCAATTATGTAGATTTTATATGTGCTACATATGGTAGAGGTTAGTATTATTAAGAAAATATAATAATGAACCTCAATTTAAAAAGAGAATCATTTAAAATTACATTTACTTCAAAAACAGATGTAAATGATGTTTGTACTAATATTGAAATCGATAATATTAAAGATCTAAAAAATAATCAACTTAGTGGAGAATATCAGATTAATAAGCCTTTTCCAATGTATGATACAGATGTTCATATTTGTATTGGGTATTTATTGAATAAAATTAAAAATTTAGGAGCATTTAATGTAATCCCAAGCGCGAATAATACTGTCTACGGTATAGTAAATACAGATAATAGGAAAATTACTATTAAAGAGATAATATATTATATTGAAATTGAACGGACTTATAGTCTAATCTAAGTTGAATGTGTGAAATTATGTATTCGAGTTAATACTATTATAATTATATAAGAATATGATCATTCAAGAATAAAACAACCAGCCATTTAGCATAAAACTAAGTGGTTGGTTGTTTTCAATGGTTTATGTGACACATGTTACTCTTTTCTACAAGCTGTATAAGATAAGTGTTTTGTCTTGTCAAGATTTGTGGATTGAATTTTGATATAATTCGTTAATAGCAAGTCAAGCCATTTAGTCCAAGATACCTACAATTAAATTTACTCAATCACAGACTTCTGACCTACACACCTTACAAAACAGGCATCCAGATGCTCAGGTTCGATACTGCCAGACCATTGGCTGTTTTTTTGGATATTGCTCCTCCATACTATGCTGACATCAAATGTAAAGAAGTTCAAATCCAATCCGGCGCCATTATCGGCTTGAACACCTGATGCATCGATACCTGTGGCGAACATTTTGCTCCAATAAATCGCACCGCGACGCATATATAGGTCGTGAAAGAGTGGCTGATAATATGCCGCAGCCTGAGGAAACTCCTCAGTGCGCCCTACCGAATATCTCAGAACGCCATTTCTGTTGTTTCCATCCCAATGTCGCCTATGGCCGTAACCAGAGCGTCCTATGGGGAAGAAAATGTTACGGCAATTGTATGGGTCTGACGTATTTTCCTTATCCCAATAATACATAAACACACCGAACATTCCACGCTTGTTTCTTACCGCAGGTTCATCATGGCGATAATAGCCATACGCGTCTTCTATATCACGCTGTGTGTATGTGGCACCGTCAGCATACAGAATGCCAAATCCCTGTTCCATCTTACTTATCCGATAAAATTCCTCAAAGTCGGAAATTTCGGCAACATTACTGTTCTGAAAGCCATCATTGCTTCCTTTGATGTCGCTCCAAGCAAGTGATTCGGTGGGTAACGAACCGTCGGCTTTCGCAATATCAAGCATTCCCGGCACATTGAAATCTGCTGGTGAGATGTTAATCCATGGTGTCTTACTGTTCTTATTGCTTCTTACATCAATTGGTGTGGTAAGATTTCCCAGTTTGAACAACGAACCTTCATCTCGCGGGTCATCGGCATCTTTGTCACGATATATCATATTGCATGTGTGCCATTCAGCTCCGTCATAATATTTACCATCATCACTAGTCGTAGGGGGGATTAATTTCTGTGAGGAATATCCTTGACGCACATATATAAGATGCACGCACGAGTAATTATGGTAACGAATACGTATAATGGCGTTCCTTATCTTATTGTCGAGATTCATTTTGTTAAACCGTATGTTAAAATCAATCTCTGAGCCGGTGGAACCCTTTATAGTACTCTTGCCATTGAGATTTATAAAATTTTCATCACCGATAACCTCTGCCATCCACGGGCCGTCAGATTCGAATGGTATATATTGGGTTTCATCATCATCAGATAAGTTCATGAGAGTGACGTGGAAGTCCTCATTGTTTTTTGATTTGCGATAAATTCCTTTCGGATTTACGATACGTTTTACTTGTTTCACGTGCAAAATCTCGCTTTCGGTCGAATTGTCATCAAGAGTTACGGTGACTTTCACATATGCTGAGCGCGTGCTCTCCTCATACGGGTTATTCCCTGTGTATCCAGTTTCTTTTACAAGGTTTTTAGCTCTTGTAAACATAGGTATATTGAATCTAAGAGAACCATTTTGCTCTTTTTCTACCTCATATGCTTCGCGTCCTTTGTTCGATGAATCCGGGGTGCCGTCAAAATAGTATGTACGCCTACTTCGATCTTTAGAATCTTTTGATATACCATAGAAATAGCGGTCATTCATATATTCGTTGGCGGGAAATGTGGCCCAATTTTTTTTATCTTCATCATCCGGATGTTTGCTTGTTTCTTTGTATTCAATCACGGTTTTTTCTGTGCTCCAGAGTGAGAGAAATCCGTTGCCAAGATATTTTGTGCGTCCTTCGAGCTTCGAATCATAACCGGCGTCGGTCGGACTATACTTATTTTTGGAGAAATCATCTGGTTTCGGATTCTCTGTATCTGAGCCTTCTTTCAGAGGGTTCTGTCTTGACATTGATTGTGTATTATACGAACTTTTACCATCCGGCCACCAGTTATTGCCGACTATTTCGGCAGTCATTGAACTTACCGTCCTTCCTTCGGGTGGAGTGTATCGGAAACGGAGTGTGGAGTCATGGTTATAAAGATATGAAACATAGTATGGGTTGCGTATCTCAAACCCCGATTCTTCATTGTATTCTATGTGCCAATCAACGTCATTGCCATTACCACGGATGCACATGGTAATCTTATAATGATGGTTGCGCTCCACGTTGAAATCTTTGAGCACATCCTTGCCAAGCATGAATCTGTATATAATCTTTCCGGTCGATACCTGTGTATTGGATGAAAGGTCGTAATACGCCTCAACCTCTATATAGCTTCCGTAGGGCATGTTGTCTTTCTTTTCGTCAGCCCCGATTACAGAGCCATCAGGTGCAGGTTGCTGCTCTTTGTTGCGTTCATCTTCGCTTTCGCCCTGCATGTTTTCATACAGAAACAGTGCCTGTGCATTTTCGTCATGGAAATCTTTCCTGGTATCGTTTTCCATTATATATGGAGCGCCCTTGGATATGCGTGGCCATGAGTGGTAATCGTCACCATCGCCATAGGAGATGAAATCGCTTGCAAGGGGACGATAGTTGTCGTCCTTGTATGAAATCAGTTCTTTTTCCGATGCGGCGGCATTTTCGTTGCCAAGTTTGCAAGATGCGGGTATATCATGGATTGTAGCACGTTTTATATACACATATATGTTTTCACGCAGTCCCGATCCGTCGAAATCGATGGTAACTTTGGATGCACAGCGCCTCAGCCATGAATGCAGCTCAAGACCCGGGCGGTCTATCGAGACCGTGCGGTTGTTGGTATCGGCACCCGTAGATGGGGATTTATCTTTTCCGTTACTGAAATAACCGAGCATCTCGCAGTTGTTGCGCCAGTTGTCACTGTCCCACGAGGTTTTGGCTCCTAACAGCCCCTCACGTGTTTTCACGGCTTCCTTGAATTCGCCGGTGGTAAGTTGTTCGTAAGTTGTTGACACTCGATTTTCGTCTTGGTATCTACCAAGATTTGCCACACCGTAAAGATAGAAGCGCCCGTGAGGCACTTTAAGTTTGAATGTGGCTTGTTTGGAACGCTTCTCGGCCAACTGGCCGTTAGAGGCATCCCCGTCAGCGCGGTCAATGTCTGTGACTTCGAGATTGTGAGTGTCTGGCGTTATCTCTACTGGAAAACCTTCCATAAGTTTACCGTTCAGATCATATGCCACTACGCAGAGATCGTCAAGTTTGTCCATCAGTTTTCCTGAAACCCCGCGACCGGGAGCTACTTTGCTTGAAGCGAAAGGCTCAAAGTCGAGTCGCATCCCTACCATGGTCTCTCCGTCAGGATAACGCCCGGGATATGGCGAATCTATATTGTCATCAGTGCATCCGGCGAGTAAGAGCATGGCCGGTAACAGAATCAGTATTATGTGTTTTGCAAAGGATTTCATTTACAGGACTCGGTATTTATATTGCCCCCGGCATTACAGTTGGCGGATGGCAGTAGGTTGTCACTATTTTATTTTCGTCTGTATCGGCTTGGGAAAGGTATGGCATTGGCTTGGAGGATGTTGCGGACAATGGCATGGCTGCGGCCGGGAGCTGATGCGCTCTGCCCGGTCTCATATGTTTCCGGCACGCCTGTGTTCCAGTCCAGAACCGAACCGTCCTTGTAATATCGCAGTTCCTTGACGAATGTGGGGGGATCGGTGTCGGCGGTCTTCTTCTTTACTGCGTATGAACCGATATATTTGCGCATGTTATCAATGTTGCGGAACTGGAATCCGTTGGCTTGTACAATCGTGTCGCCATACAGGTCTACCCGGCTCAGATTGGGCTTCCCGTCGGTATCATATGTCACATAATGGAAATTACCTTTTTTGTCGAGCACAAAAAGAGGCCGGTCGTCCATGCCGTGGTCGTGTTTAGGGACTTCATCTCCGTGATAAGTGCCTCCGGCGCTTATTTGACGTAGGATGACCATGTTTCCCCCGGATGCATCTTTTTCGAACACATATTCATAGTCGATTTCGGTATTATCGTGTATGTAATCTTTGTATACGATTTCTTTACACAGAAGCGTGCCGTCATCGAAACGATGTATCACTATGTCTCCATCGGCATCCTTTGTTACAATCTGGTTGTCGATAATGACGTCATATGTTCCGTCATCATGACGTTCTGTGACAATATTGCCATCCTCATCCCTGTCGAGTCCGAAAAAGGGATCGAGATCCACCTCGGCAAATGGCTGTATGTCGGCGATCCATGTAAGTTCGCTTGCATTGCGCTTCACGGGAAATTTATACCAGTAATTGCGCAAGAGGTCAAACGGCAGTCCGTCAGGAATCTCGGTTGACTGTATATTATGGGTTTTGAAGTCGATGGTGTAAGAGTTGCCGTCTTTGTAAGTAACTTTAAGGGTGGAGCGTTCGGCTTCGGAGCGCCCGATATTTCGGTATTCCGGGACGTATATCACATAATGGCCGTCAGAGGCCCGTTTTTCAAGGAGTGCCTCTTGTGAGGTCTCCCATTCGGAGACTTCTGAGGGTAGGGTGGGTGTGGTCACATAGTCATCGTCAGGGCCGAATTTGACATAGTCATTCTGATGGGTAACCCCTTTGGGAGCCTTGTAGGCTTTGGTGTTGTATCGGATGAGCCGTACTTCTGTAATCGGAGCAACCGTTCCGGGTGCATCATAAACTTCGATCTTGGCATATGCACGCAGCAACCAAAGAGGGGTAGGGTGAACCACAGGTTTTTCGTGTTCGAATTTCACATTGTCATACTGTGTCACCCCGAACATAGGCAGACGGTCGGCAGCTGTCAGTTCGGCCGGTGAAGGTGTGTAGCCGGCCACTCCTTCTGTTGTTGCAAGAAGGTCGGAAATCGTGGTCTCATCTGCCATGAGCGATGCGGTTGATGGATATTGCCTCCAATTGGCAAGCATAACGACCTTGAATGACACTCCCGATTGGACATTTTCAATCAAGCGGTCAACCCTGAACCTCAATTCGTAAGTCTTGTAGTCGTCAGTGGTATCGATAGGAATCAATGAATACTCTTCAAGTGGGGCGATCAGTTTGTCATCTATTGTAAACAGATATAGTCGCAAGTCAGGGTAAAGAGGGTCGATATGTATATAGGATTCGAAGTCAGATCCCGGCTGATAGGTTTCATCGGGTGACGGAACATCTCCTGTTGCCCTCGAAGAGTCACTACCTGCCGAATTACCCAATCGGACATACACTCCCATCACACACTCTCCTTCCGGCATGAATGCCTCATCTGTTGACGAACATGCGCCCACAACTGTAACTCCGCCAATGAGCACGGCACATGCCATCCGGGTGATAATATGTCGTAATGTAAAGATCATTTTGATTTTTAAAAATCTCATATTGACATTTCGTTTCCCCTCATATCATTGTGGGAAGATCAGAGATCATCGATATTATTGAAGCGTACGTCCCAGTCGTTGACTTTTATGTGGAGGTTATAGAATCTGTCCTTTTCGTCAAGAAGGAAGTAGAATGCCCAGCGTGATTCACGGTCGAGGTATTCTTGGAGCGGCATTGATGCCCCGTCGGAGGTGTCCCGGCCGGCCCGGGTGTTCTGTTGTTGAGCCTGTCTGACGAGCCATATAAGGTCGAGGTCGAGGACTTCGGTAGAGTTTTCGGTATTGGTGATGATAAGTCTCGGCTGTCCTTTTTCGGAGGCTACGAGACGTCCTGTCGACAGTTGTGCATAGGCGTTGGTCAGGGATGTTCCGTCAGGGAACATGCCCATGTCGGTGGTGCCTTTCGCCCATGAGTGGTAGATGGCGGTGCCGTTGTCTATGAGCGAGTTGTCATGGGCCATGAGGGTGTTGTCGGCGTGTATCTCGAATTTGAATTTATCAGGGTCTACGGGGGAGCCGTCAAGGTGTTGGAGTATCACGCGTATGTTGTTGGTGTTTTTGCGCATCTCCACCGTGGCCCGGTCATAGACGAGGGCGGTGCCGCTGACTGTGATTTCGGCGGTGCCCCAGAAATGGTCATGGAGAGGGGCGTCAGGCTGTGTGGCCAGTCCGGCCGCCATGACCTCGGTGTTGACTGTGGTGTATTGCGTGCCGGCTGCCGGGATCGAGCCTGCGGGGTGACGGAAGGATGCCTTGTCACATTCCATGCCGCCGTAGGCCAGAATGTGGTATGTTCCTGCCGGAAGGTCAAGCTTCATTCGCCACTCCTCGTCGGCAAGTACAGGGCTTGTCTCGGTGCGTGTTGCCACGTAGTTGCCATCGTTGTCATATATGTAGACGGTGAGACAGTCTACGGCATACATGAATGAGTTACCTCGCTCCATGTGGTAGTCATATATGAATCGGAGTTCCGCGCCGGAGGCACATTCGGGGAGGTCGTCATAGACCATGTCGGAACATGACGAGACACTTACGGCGGCAATAATCGCGAGTCCGGCTGAGAGGGCGTATATATGAAGATTTTTAAGAATATCCATTTTCAGGTGTCAGTTTTGTCTTACTGATTTTGTGGAGGAGAAGGGATGGGGCGGTGGAGAGGGTTTGGGATGGGGAGAGTTAGGGATATTGGTTAAGGAGGGATGGGGGAGATGCCCGGGGCCAAGGACAGGAGCCTGTGGCCCCGGGCATAAAGGTTGTTGTGAATATCAGTCTGTTAGAATTCGATATTGTTCACACGGACAGTCCAGGGAAGAACCTGTACATGGAGTTCCATAAACAGTTCGGCTTCTTCATCGGGGGTATCAGGATCGAATGGATCGGGGTCGTTGCCGGGACGGAACGGATGGCCGAGACGCTTGATGTTGGTTACGGCAAGCTTGTATACGTTATTTCGTACTACCGCGAACTCCATCGGACCCATGATGTCATTCTGGTTATTGTTGTTGTGACGGTTCCAATAATAGTAATAACAGAAGTATCCGCCATGGCCGTCTCCTCCGTCAGCTACATATCCGTATTTGGCAAATCCGGCAGTTTTGACAGCGGCGTTGGTTTGAGTCTTGGTGAGAGTCTTCCATGTGTCCTCCGTTATTTGCTCCTCGGTATCAAGAGAGGAATCCTTTTCCACAGCGTTTTTATAAGCGATGGCTATACCGCTTTCGGGAACGGCTTTTGCATATGCGCGCACATCAGACCAAGAGCCTATAAGCTGGCCTTGGTAGGCGAAGATGTCGAATTGGTCGGCCATGCGTCTGCCCACACCTATGGTTTCGTCAGCAGCATATATTTCGGCTTTGAAAACAACACCGGTGGATATAAAGGCTTTCTGATTGTTGGGGCCGGCAGGGATGGTGTTGGGGAGGACGTAACGCCAGTAGCTGTATTTTCCGTCATATTTTGTCTGATTGAGGACTTCCTCAATGTTGACGCCGTCCCAGCGTGTGTTGCTTATTACCCCAGACTCAGAAATGTCGTAGTCGTTTACCCAGTAATAGAAATACGGATCATAGTCTTCTTTTTCGTCTTTTCCTGCAATGTTCTTCTTGAAGTCATAGCCGGGAGACACTACGTAATTGGCATCGCCGTTACTTGTCATATATTCACGACCGCCTATCATGAAGTTGGCTCCGGTGGGTGTTCCGTCATCGGACACGCGGCGGAAGAGGTAGAAATCCTTGCTCATATTGACAAGGGCCATGCGGTGGAGCTTGGTGCGGATCTCAGGCTGGCTTTCGTTGTTTTCATCCCCGGTTTTGGCTTCGGCTATTACGTAATAGTAGGGGTTCTCAGTTGTCCCGTCGCCTTGTACTTTTGAACCATCGATTTTTGCAGCATAGTCAAATCGGGCTACCGCACGTTCCACTGTTATAGGCTTGGCTGCCGATGCAAGGGGGAACTTGTTATTTTCATCACCATATTTCCCGTTGTTGATGTCAGATTCGGTAGGTATGGTTGATTGATACTTTGTCGAATTGGTCATCAGGAACTTTCCGTTCTCCCAATACGGGATGTTTTTTGCATTGGTAGTCTTGATAACCTCGTCAAGCCAGTTGAGGTTGGCGTTGATACCTGCCTGTCCTATGGATGCGTCAATATCAGTTGTATAGTTGCATATTACATAGACGTTTACATTGGAGATATTGTGGAGTTTGTAGTGGTTGAGAAGGGCTGAGCGCTGGAACTTGGCTGTTATCGGCGTGGCTGCGGTAATCTCGGTAGGATCGATTGCATCGGCCCATTTGGCTATGAAACATATGTCTTTGCCATATTCGTCAGCACCCACGAGAAGCACCATGACGTTAGAGACCGTGTTTTCGGCCGTTTGTCCGATTTCCGTACCGTCTGTTGAGACGTCTTCATCATCTTTGTCGGTCGTTGAGCTGCGGCTGCCGTTAGGACTTGGCACTGTGATGTTGAGATCCATATAGACCTTTTCGCCATTGTCGACGATTTCCGTGCCGTTGTCGGGGGCCGGATCATCTGATGAGCATGCGGTTGTCGCACAGGCAAGCATAAATGCGGCAATTCCGAGATAGAATTTTGTTTTCATTGCTCTTTTTGTGTGAAAGATTTACTATGATTTGTGATTAATGTTCTCGTTATTTTTTCATCAGGTATTTTGTCTGCTCGATGGCTGCGGGTGCTTCGGCTATTTTCAGTTTTGCAGCCTGTTTGAAATATTCTATGGCTTTTTCATAGTCTCCCTGCATTGCGGCAAGGTTTCCGCGTGTGTATATGGCCTGCGGGGTGTCGCCGGCTTTTTCGAGATAGCGCGATGCCGATGAGGTGTCGCCTCGGTTGATGGCACATGCCGCAGCGTTGAGGTTGGCGGTCTCAGATTCGGGATACATGCGCACGGCAGTCTCAAAGAGGTCGTTGTAGGTCTTTGATCCGGGGTCGAGGGTGCGGGCTGCGGCAAAGAACTCTTCGAGGCTGAGATTCTGGGGTCTTGTGTACATGACCTCTATGATTTCGGCCGGGTCGGAATAGGAACGAACTGTGTAGTCAATCTTATAATCGGAGTGTCGGAGGGCCGGATATACATTTGCCAGAAGGAAGGCGTATTCCTTGGGGTAGGATGTGCGTATCTTTGCATCGCGGGGATCCGGGGCAAGAGGCCCGTTGATGATTGCAAGTATCTCGTCCTTATGGGCTATGTTGGATTTCTCCACATATTCCCGCAGTCCTTCCCAGTCCTCAGGCTCATAGGAGGTGGTTATGAAGCCGGGTTTGAAACTGTAAAGGGTCTCCACGTATGTTTTCAGGGATTCGGTTCGGCCTTTGGCGAGACGGACATTGTTGTCCCAAGGGCCTTCGGGTGATGCGAATCCCTTGATTGACAGAGCCGTTATCGTGACATCCCTGTCGTTGCGGACGGAGTCGATGGAGGCTTGTATCTTGCCGAGTTCCGCATAGTTGCCGCGATAGTCGGGACGGATCTCGGTGCGGTTGACGGGGAAGTCCACGAATGCTCGTCCGCGTAGCTCGCGTGTCTTCACAGCCTCTGCCGTGGGAGCTATGTATAGAGGCACGGCCTTGAATGTGCGCAGAGCGAAGTCTATTGTGGAGATATATTGTGTGTTTTCGCTTATCTTGCCTTTGCAGCATCCGAGGATGCGTTCGCGTAGTTCTAGGGTCGAGGTCTCCATCCACTGTTTGTAGGGCAGCGACACGGAGTAGGGTATGGTCATGCCGTCGCGGAATCGGTAGAGCCGGAGGCTGTCTGAGAGCGTCTCGCGACGCTGGGCCTGTACGTAGCGGCTGTGTCCGGCCACTATGAGCGCCGGAAGCGCGGTTTCTGAGCCGTCACTGCCCACTATCACCGGCGAAAGCCTTATCTCGCGGTTGGAGCTCATGTCGATGCTGTCAAAAGACAGGGTGAAACCGCAGTTGAGAAATGATTCCGAACGTTCGATATTCACTCCCGATACCCCCACGCTCGATGTTGAGGCTGTGATGTCAGTTAGGGCAGTGGCCGAGGCGTTATGGGCGGCCGTCATGGCGATCAGGCCGTAGCCGAATATGATGAATGCTGGTTTTTTCATTGGTTCACCGGTGGTTAGAATACGTATACTATGTTTATCGCGGCTTTGGTGGGGCCTACATAGTTGTGAGGTTTGTTGCTACGTGTCTTTGAGCCACATATGGCACAGGGATATTCGTCATATCGTGTATATACCCATCCCAGCCCTATCTCGGCCTCGAAGTTCCAGTGTTTCGAAAGGCGCCATGCGTATCCGTAGGCAATGCCCGCGCCGGCAAACCATCCTTGGAACCGATTGTCGCTAAGCTGGCTGAAATCCGTTCCGAGAAACTTGATGCCGTTTTTGATACCGCCTATATTGTACTGGCCTCCGAGTAGATGTGCCGCTACGAAATGTCCTCCTATCGCATCGCAGAACCAGTAACGGGCCTCGGGCTGTATGCGCCAGTGCTTCCAGCGTTTGCCCCCTGAGAGAGTCCAGGCGTTGATGCTCGCAGAGACATCGACTGACCATTTAGGGGCTACGGATACCTCTAATCCGAGATTGGGGGATAGGGCGGCATCGTAGATAAGGTTGGTCTTTAAGGCCACATCGTTATCGGAGGCTTTTGAGAGTGATGAGCCGAGCACGAATATCGCAACGACTGTCAACAGTCTATATATCATAGCCATCGTTATGTTTGTTAAGTAATGGTGTCTAAATTTTAGTGCGAATATGTAGATGGGGCATGACATAGCCCTCGGTCAGAAAGAGGGAACCCTATGTATGCACGAACTCAATCGCAGACTCTCGGGAGGCCATGACGCTCCTTCGGAATAGATTAAGAAAATGATTGATTTCACTACGTCCAATCATATGCTTGAATGATGTAATAATGTCGAAAGTTAAAAAGTTAGATAACTCTGAAAAACAAATAATTTAATTTCCAAAATTATCATAAATACTAATGGTTTATCGAGGGCTAACAATAAAGCAGCACACAAAAGTAACATAAATTCCTCACCTGTAAAAGTGTATCTGATTTGCAAGCCTCGGATTTTGCACTTATTAAATATAGTTAAAAGCGATGTGTGGGTGTATTTTAAATGGGGGGGGGTAATTTGTTGATTTTCAATGTATTGTGTGCTAAAATTCGATGCTTTTTGATGTATTCTCGCATTATGTTTTATTAAATATTTTAGAATGTGTATTTATGATTATTTAACAGATGCGCAGCCGTTAATATCTGCATCACCAAGGCTGTATGAGACATGAGGAGACGGCATCCAGTGCTATCTGTTTGCCGGCGGAAGATGTTGGAAATAGAAACGAACAGATTAAAGATGAACAAATCTTTCATAAGATTTACATTCGTAGGTTATAAGCAGGATGTTTTTTCATCCCGCAGATTGGATTTTACGGCAAAAGCACTAAATTTGCAATAGAATAGGTTAGATGATGATAAGACGAGTCGTCATATTATGCATAATTCTTAACCTTACTGTCTTTATGGCCGTAGGGGAGATTAATGTGTCAGGGGTGGTGGTTGATAAAGAATGCGATGAGCCTCTTGCCGGGGCCTCGGTGATAATAAAGGGTGCGGACGGCAAGATCAGGAAGTTTGCATCATCGAAAGAGGATGGACGGTTCTCTATGTCAATCACCTCACTGGGCGGGTGCCGGTTGGAGGTGTCGATGATGGGCTTTGCGAGGAAATCTCTACCGCTTGACAGTGTTTCCTTTCCGCTGACAGTCTATATGGATCCGGGTGTGACATTGCTCAAAGAGGTAATGGTAAAGGCTGACCGTATACGTGAGAATGGCGACACCATAACGTATAATGTGGGTAGCTTCGCTCAGAGTCAAGACCGCACTATCGGCGACGTGCTCAGGCGTATGCCCGGTATCAGCGTGGAGAGATCGGGCAAGATACAGTATCAGGGAGAGGATATAAACAAATTCTACATTGAGGGTTCGGATCTCCTTGGCGGAAAGTACGGCATAGCCACTGACGGCATAAGTCGTGAGGATGTAGGGGCCGTAGAGGTGATGGAGAACCATCAGCCTATGCAGGTACTGGCCGGAATGTCGTTTTCAGACAAGGCTGCAATCAATCTCAAACTTAAAAACAGGGCTAAGGCCGCATGGACTTTTCACGGCGATGCCGGTGGCGGCCATTCATGGACGGTGCCGGGCGGTGCGGTATGGGACGGTGAACTGTTCGCGATGGCAGTGATGTCGGGGTTCCAGAATATAACAACTTTCAAGACCAACAATATCGGTGAGAACCTGTCGGCTCGGTCATCGGATTTTTTTGCTTCGCGCCGAGGTACGGATTTACGCCCCTATGTGGGTGTATCCTCTCCCAGAGTGCCTAACCTCGGAGAGAGACGTACGTTGTTCAACCGTTCCGCACTGGTATCAACCAATAGTCTGTGGAAAACGGGACATGGCGAGTTTAAGGCTTGGATAGACTATTCCTTCAATCGTGTGACAGCCGATGCGGCAAATATCACGACATATTACCTGTCCGAGCCGGGCGCCAATTGTATCGGTATTAACGATGGCACCCGTGTGGTAACCGAAAACATCAGCGGTGTTGAGCGTTCTCATTCTCTTTCCGGCAGATTTGTCTATGAGTCGAACCAGAAGACGGCATTCATGAACAACACCCTGCAAACAAATATCGATTGGGATGATGTGCGTCTTGGGATTACAGGCTCATTGCCAAATGGCCAGTCGGCATCGTTGCCGGATTATTATGTAGGAAATGATTTCAAACTCGTCAAGCGTTTCAAAGGATTTTCGCGGAACGGCCTTGGTCAAGCCAAGAACCATCTGGTGACATTCGTGAGCAAGAATGAATGGGAGTCGCTGCCACAGACTCTATCGGTCAGTAGAGGGGAGGAATTCATGCGTCAATATATCAAAGACCATGCATTCTACACTCACGAAAGTGTGGCATATGCCTTTTCGGTCAAAGGTATGACGATCAGCTTGGAGGGCGGAATAAAGGGTTATCTGCGCACACTCGATACAGAGCTGCCAGATATGCCGTCCGAAATCCCCGGGATGACTGAAAACGTGGTCAATACAAACTATCTTACGGTCTATGCCGCTCCGAAATTCGAGTATTGGGTCAGGCGGGTAAATATCTCTCTCAATGCACCTGTCAGTTTTGCGCGTTACATCTTTGACAAGGCTGTCGCTGACCGTGACGAGATGTATTTCTCCCCGTCTCTGAGTATGAACTGGAAACCGAACAACCGTTTTTCGATAGGTATCAAAGGTGGTACGGGACGTTCGCCTATGAATCTCGACATGATCCAGCCCGGTTTTATAATGACAAACTACCGTTCTTTCCGTCAGGGTGTCAATGATTTTTACAGTTCTACATCTCAGAACGTGTCGGCAAGCCTCTCATACAGACATACCCGACGGGGCCTGTTTGCTAACGCTTTCGTAATTCGGTCGTGGAGCCACACCCCCTACACGATGGCGCAGCAGCTATATGGCGACTATGTGGTTTATTCTTACTCATCGGCCAAGAGTGACGGAGGGATGTTTATGGCCGGCGGCAACATAGGCAAGACGCTTGACTTCATGCGTGGAAGCGCGAATCTCAACGGCTCTTTCAACCGAAACGAATCACATCTTTTATCGGAAAACCAATCGGTCGGTTCTGTGGGTACATCATGGTCAGTCGGTGCCAAGATCAGTGGCGCGCCGCTACGGTGGCTGGGTTTCGACTATCGGTTTGATTTCTCGTCAGTCCGTCTGTCAATGAATGACGCCAACGCATCATGGCTCGGCAGTGTGGAGAACGAGCTTTTGCTCAACATCATGCCTCATCGCAAATGGGAATGGCATATAGGTGGCGAACATTACCGAAACGAGATCACGGCTGACGAGTTCAAAGACGTGTTTCTACTTGACACGAAGATTGTGTTCAGGCTCGACAGACGCATCGACCTTTCGGCCGCACTTACAAACATATTCAACCAGCGAACATATAATTACACATCATACAATCAGCTCAATTCCTTCGAGAGCCGGCGCTGGCTCCGTGGACGAGAGCTATTAATCTCGATATCCCTAAGAAAATGAACCGATTGACGGCTATTCTATCAATGTGTATCGCGGCGACGACAGCGCTTGCTCAGACCGCCGAAATAGAGGTGGGTTACACAGCTCACTCTCCAAGCATGAAAGACGGTAAAAGCGATTTGACAAGCCGATACGTCTTGTTGGCTAACAACAAGCAGTCTAAATTTTATTCACCGATGACCGAGTATCTTGACTCCCTAAACTCTACACCCGAAGGAAAAGCCAAATATCAGGAAATGACCACCAATGCATATCTTGGCGGTAAGATGGATCAATTGCCACGTAGGGACGGGACATACTATGTGACGAAGTCATTTCCCAGTAAGTCGGTAAAGTACTATGACACTGCCGGACTTGACAAGTATTTCTACGAAGAACAGCCGGAAGAATGGCAGTGGGAGATAGGCGGTCTTTCAAAAGATATTTTAGGATATGAATGCATAGAGGCTACAACCGAATTCCATGGACGGAAATGGACTGTGTGGTTCTCTCCTGAAATCCCCGTGTATAATGGCCCGTGGAAATTGGACGGTCTCCCCGGTCTTATTATGGAGGCTGTTTCGGAGGGCGGACAATATCGGTTTATTGCCACAGGCATTCAGCAAACGGCCAAGCCTATCGGTCATGTTTACCTCGACAGTGAATATGAGAAAACCAACCGAAAGGATTTTCTGAAAGCAAAACGTTCCTTCCTTGACAATCCGCTCGGAAAGATAAATGCCCAGTTAGGGCTGGATGTAAAAGTCATAGACGATAATGGCTCCCAAACCGACAGTTCGATGTTCATGCCTGCGTCAGTAGTTGATTTTATAGAAACAGATTATCGCTGATGTAGATTTAGATGTAACACATTGATAGAAGCTGGATTTTTAAAACGACCTATAAAAGCCTCTTCTTTAAAAATGTTGGATAACTTCGCAGTGTGGGATTTAGCGATAAATCCCACACTCAGCTTTGTAAGATATTATGGCCACAAGGCCTGATAACTGTTATTAACGAATGGATAAAGGAGTAAAATACTAATTGCAAAAAATCAGGCTTTTATTTTAAGAGATGATTATTTTGACCATAACCGTCATTAATAATGAATGTCGCGCCTTTCTTTATGCCATAATGAGAGGGCTTGGCGGAACTCCCGTTTCGGGATCCTGCTGAAAAGCGTTGAAAGGGTATAATTAATTTTACTAATTTAGTCCGGGGGTTGTTTAAACTTGTTATTCGCGTATGGCTGTCACATTGTCGCCGTACTTTTTGTCAACGATTATGAGGAGTGAGGGTTTGGTGGTATAGCTTTGTCTTGCCCCGGTCTTTACTCGGTATCTGAAATCTATTTTGTCATCAGCATACATTTTAAGACTTACAGGGATTAGTTCGGTCGAGAGGTCGGTAGACGGGACTGTCACAGATATTACATATTGCCTGTCAAAGTCGATGATGGTTGGCATACCGTTTTTGCCCATGACGGCGGCACAACCGAAGTAGGATTCAAACTCCTTTTCGGTAGTTATTACTGTCGGAGGTGTTTTGCCGGTGTTGTTTTTTATAAAATAGCGTTCGGCCACTTTGTATGGAATGTCAGTTGACGATGATTTTGTGGCGACACAGGAGCCTATGAGCAGGAGCATCGTGATTAGCGCCGTCGCGATGGCGGGAATTCTGAATAGTCTCATATCTGTCTTAATCGTTTAATGTTAATCTTAATCCAAGGTTTAGATTAAAGTTAAACGGTTTGTCTTTATAGATTGTTTTGACGGTTGAACCGTTGTCTATGTAGTAATTCACCCCTGGTTCGATGTAAAGGCCAGTGAATGAACTGATATTGAACTGTATACCGGCAGCAGCGTTCAGAGACCATTGCAGAGGTCGGATGGATATGTTTTCCCGTGAGGTTTCCTCGGGCTGATTGTTGATTATGTACTTCCTGTCTGTCTTGCCTGACACGCATTTCTCTCCCGTCATTCCGGCCGAGGCATAAAGGTCGAATCTTTTCCATGAGAGAGCTTTCCATCTTATGGAAAGCGGGATACCTATATAGTGCAGTGTCTGGCTTCCTGTGATATAATGGTTTTCGCTCCCGAATCTCAGATCTGATTTAAGACATGTGTAAGTGAGTCCGGATTGCAGCGAGATGCAGTCGTTGATATCGTAAGAGAGGCTCACCCCGGCACGTATAGGGAGATGATGTTTTATCTCAGCCTCAGTCTTCGCACCTTGGTTGAACAACAGGATTCCGAGCATTGGGCCGTCTTCCCATCTTGTTCCGTCCGGGCCTGTTGCGCTGACCACGGTATTGGTATAGTCGGAACTGCTGGTAATCGAATTGAGTGAGCCGGAGGAATATGCGCTTATGGATATACGGCCTTTTCCGTTCGAAATACGTGGCGACGTGTATGCGAGATTATTGTTATGACGTGTCGGAAGGACAATCTGGAGATCATCGTTCTCTTTGGTTATGACCGGGATGGAGTCTGTATCTGTGGTGACAGGTGTATCTGTATTCTTTATCCATACCGTTTCATAATGTTGTTCAGACTTTGTTTCCTGAGAGGTTGGTGAATAATCCGGCTTACCACCGGTTTGTCTGTCAGACAGGGAGAGAGGTGTTTTTACAGAATGTATGCCGGCAGATGTTGGTTGTGGCTCTTGAACAGACTGGTCATATGCATAGGGTGACAGAATCGGTTTGTCGGTAGTTCTGTCAGGAAGTAGCATGTATGTGCCTAATGCGGTTGCAAACATTGCGGCAATGCCGGAGGCACGCTTGATCCAGATAAACACTGAATGCCGGGTCGGCCGAGGGATAGGTGGTGTCTGGTTATTGTTGTTGTCAAGGCATGGTGCTATATCGTCCCAGAGACCGGCAGGTTCCTCGGTCTCGAAATCCGTCATGCGGTCATGTATGTCTTTTAGCCACTGGTCTTTCATATTCGAAACGGATTCAGATTGTTGACTGATATTGTTTTATTTTATTAGCGAGTATTGCCTTTGCCCGGTGAAGCTGTGATGCCGACGTGCTTTCCCTGATGCCAAGTATGTCAGCTATTTCCTTGTGGCTTTTCCCTTCGATGACATAGAGGTTGAATATGGTTCTGTAACCGTCCGGCAGTTCTCGTATAAGACGATAGATGACCGAGGATGGTATATTGTCTGTCACAGGGTCGTCGGCGAGGCCTGTATATTCGTCTTCGGATAACTCTGTAAATTCTATCCTGCCGTTCCTCTGTATGAATTTCATGGTCTGATTTATCACAATACGGCTCATCCATCCCCTGAGCGAGCCGGGGCCACGGTATTCGAAAACGTTGAGAGAGGAGAAGATTTTCATAAAACTTTCCTGCAAGACATCTTTGACATCTTCCGGATTAAGGATATAGCGGGAACACACAGCCGTCAGATAACGGATGTGAAGTTTGTAGACAGATTTCTGCGCATCGTTGTCTCCGTTCTGCGCTCTGACCACTATTGATTCCTCTGCCGGCTCGGTTGTCATATGGGCTTTGCTGGATGGCATGTAAAAGGAGAAGCCTCATTTCGTGAGCATCATCAGTGGTGCTTCCGCTGCGGCTTCTCCTTTAAACAAAAAACAGGTGTTTTTCAGTAGTATACTAATCAAAACTTCTTTTACATAGTGATTTGTCTGTCATTTGTTCTGGACTGGGTGTGCGCATGGCAAGATCAAACTCGGTAGATTTTTCGCCAGAGAATGAATTCCAGCGCAGTTTGATCTTGACAGTGTCTTTAAAATCGGGCATCTCATTAAGATTAAACGCTATCAGCGTGTCGCCATAGTCGCCGTACAGATCCCCGTTGGCATTGTGACGCAGTTCCATTTCATAAGGATTTTCAGGATTCACGCCGGTGAGGAGGTTGAGGGTATGTGGTGTGTGGGAGTAGCCCCATCGTGTACGTACCCGCAGGGTGATGTATCCGTCTTCGGCAACAGTCACCCAGTCGGCTATAATCTCTATGGGGTCATTGCCGTAGGTGTCATCAGTTTCGGAAGAGAAGGCCAAGGGGGCTTTGGTGCGTATGCTGTCAATCCAGTTTACGTGTACACTGCGGAGTGCCATTCTTTTTTCAGACGCGATTTCCTCGGTATAGTTGACCAAGGCGCGAACCTCTTTCTTGCCAAACGGCGAGGTGGTGAGATTCGATGCCCTGAGCATGGTGGCATTGTCGAGGTTCATTACGAAAGAACCGTCTTCCGAGGGGCATACGGTGACAATAGCGGTGGGGAGCCTTTTGGACATGGAATTGTCATCATTGTCAATACATGACTGGAATAAGGCTGACGAACCGAGAAGTCCGAAGACTGCAAGAAGGATTCTGGATATTTTCATGTAGATAATAAATTGGTGGTGTTCTATTCTATTAAATCCTCCATAATGCGGAATCTTGCATAGAGTTTGAAAAAAATATCCACTCAATCTGTTATAAGCTGATATTCCGGGAGTTGTTTTTCAAGATTATACGTAGGCAGGTGATGTACTTGGTCAATGAAGTCATCCATGTCGTATGGGATTGTAAGCATAAGTATTAAGTATAATCAATCTTACAGCCGTGTCCTTAGCTGCAAGACTGAGTCCATATATTTAATTACTATTTTTTGAATAAAACATATTTTATGATGGAATGACGGCATTCCTGCTTGGAGCTGAGCCAGCAAAGGTAGTCAATATGGTGGATTTTGACAAACAGAGTGTCTTGGAATTGGAATTGTAGAGGGATGTGTTGTGTTGATGCATAAACAGCTATGAGCCACGCATTATGCATGGCTCATAGCTGTTTATACAATAATCTTCTTTATTTGAGATTTATCGGTTGCATTCAGAATGTCAGTTGTATCCTTTGTTCTGGACATAAAGTCCGGGGACATAGTAGAGTTGGTTGTAGGGTATAGGATAGAACTCGTTTTTGTCGGGGGTGTAGTGTGCGTCTTGGTAATATTGGCCATATTTTGTCCCCTCATAAGTCGCATTTTTCTCAGATTCAAAATAAGCGTTGAGTATGGTAGAGGCTATTCCCCAGCGACGAAGGTCGAAATACCGGCTGCTTTCCATGGCCATTTCAAGACGACGCTCCCACCTCAGGCATTTGCGGGCCGTTTCCTTATCTGCGAAATATGAGGCCGGATAGAGTTTGATATCGCAAAAATCTTTGGCATATGTGATATGTTTGTCTATGGAATTGGCTGCACGTTGACGGACATCATTTATGATTTCACGGGCTTCCCCCATTTGTCCCAGTTCGATAAGAGCCTCTGCCCGCATCAACATCACATCCGTATATCGAAACACATAATCGTTCATTGCAAATGCCTGCCATGATCCTTCGAATGTCTCACCTGCACTGCGCTGAGGCACTTCTTTAAGAGAAGTGTAGTATCCATATGTGTTCGGAGTGCGCGAATTTTCGGTAGTCATCATATATTCGCTTTCATATTTGTATGGGAAAGTAGGCATGCCCACCGTATGGAACAAACGCGGATCCCATTTCTGCGTTGTCGGATTGCCATTGATCGGATATTCGTTTTTAGTGTTGAACGAGTCAAACATAGGCAGTCCGTCCTTTGTCTTGAATGCATTTACAAGATTTTGTGAAGGCTTATGAAAGTCCCATCCGCAAGACCACATCCCCCAACATCCGTTCAATGTATTAGACCAGTTGGCACGTCCATAGCGTGTGTTATCTTCTGTATATTGCGAAGTCTGTACAGCAAAAACCGACTCTTTGCTGTTTTTGTATTCAGGCAGGAATATGTCACCGAAATCTTCGAGATAGTCATAGTGTGATTTCTTTACAACTTCGGTATATTCCGCTACTTTCTTCATATATTCTTCGTTGATAAAATCAACCCCGTCAGTCGCTTCATAACCGTCGCCCCATGCAAGGGTCAGATAGCATTTGGCAAGGTATGCGGCTGCGGCCGCTTTGTTTGCACGGCCTCCGCCATCTTCCACTTCCATAGGCAGCACATTATAGGCCTGTTCAAACTCGCTGATGACTTTGCCCATAAGTTCCTGATAGGTGAATTCATTGTTTTTTACTTGCTCGTGGGTACTTTGTTCAAATACGGCCTTGTCAATCCAAGGAACCTGCCTGAACATTGTGACGAGTTTGAAATAGCTATGTCCGCGCAGAAAATGGACTTCTGCAACACGCTGGGCGGCAGTCTTTTCACCGAGTTTCTCTACCCCATGCTGTTCAAGCGCGGTCAGAGCGCGGTTACAACGAGATATGTTGCAATACAGGCGGTACCAGAGTTCATCAAGCTCTCCGGGAGTAGAGGTCAAAGTCGACCATATCTCCATAGGGTGATAACCGGTGTCAGTGGTTCCACCTCCGCCTTTAAGGCAGTCATCCGATCCCAGATCGCCATAAGGCCATAGATTGAATGGATACGAATACCAGCAGTCACCCAATGCGGCATATGCGGAATTGACCATTTTTTCTGGCTGGGAATATGCAAGCTCTCCATCAATGACGCCCGTAGGAGGTTCGTCAATGAAATCGTTGCATGCTGAGAGCACGAAAGCAAGTGCGATGAATGATATATGTAGTTTTAGTGACTTCATGATTAGTCGTATTGGGTTAGAAATCAAGTTGGAGTCCGAAAGACAATGATGTAGGGATTGGATATGCCCAGTTTGCATTCTCCGGGTCAGAACATGTCAGGCTGTTGCTTTTTATGGTTAGTAAGTTCTGACCTGAGATATAGACACGGGCTTTATTCATGCGAAGTCTGGACAATAGTCCATCGGGCAGGGTGTATCCTATTTGGAGTGTACGGAGTTTGGCATATGAACCGTTCTCAACAAAATATGATGATGCCCGTCCTTCATCACCTTTGTTATTGGTGGTTAGCATAGGTATTGTAGATGAAGAATTGATATTTGGCAGCCATGCGTCGAGCACTCGTTCTCCCTTGTTGCTACCGGCATCTGTCACACTCCAAAAGTCATTCTGAAATTTCTGGTTGTTGTATACATCCTGGCCTAATACTCCCTGCCAGAACATCTGGAAGTCGAAATTCTTATACCCCAGCTCGATATTGAATCCGAAGGACAGATCGGGAACGGGATTAAAGATCCAGGTCTGGTCATCAGGAGTTATATGCCCATCGCCGTTTATATCGGCATACTTCATACCGCCAAGTCGCGCGTTATCTTGGCCTGAGGCCTGAACTTCTTTCCGGGTTTTGAAAAGACCGTCAAATACATATCCTACGATTGAACCGTAAGGCTGGCGCGACTGTACAAGGTTTTCTTTTGTCGTATGTGCATAAGAGCCGGTTGTGGTATTGGGCAGATACGTCACACGGTTGCGGAAGAAATCGAAGTTGAGAGAAGTTTTATATGACAGTCCGCATTTTAGCTCGTCTCGCCAACCGATAAGAAATTCCATGCCAAGGTTACGGAGGGAAGGGCCGTTAAGCCATGAAGCACCACCTTCACCCATTGCTCCGAGATATGCGGGAGTAATAAGCATATCCTTTACATCCTTGATATAGGCATCCGCTGATCCGAAGAGTCGGTCGTCGAACATACTGTAATCGATACCGGCATTATATTGTATAGTGGTTTCCCATTTCAGATTTTCGTTTGCGGTCTGACTGGCGATATAGCCGGATGGGAATATTCCGCTTTGTTGGAGCATAAGGTCGTAGGCGGTCGAGGTTACGCGGTCATTTCCATAATCGGCTACGTAAAGCGCATAACGTGCAGTATTGGATATAGCCTGATTGCCTGTCTTACCCCATGAAAGACGAAGTTTCAGGTCGTTCAGCCACGCTTTTCGGATGTTCTCTGAGATACGATATCCAAGTGTCGCAGCCGGAAACGTACCATAACGATTGTTCCGTCCGAAACGGGATGAACCGTCTCGTCTTACTGTAAGTGAGGCCAGAAGTAGATTTCGCCAATTGTAATCAATTTTACCGAAGAATGATATCAGAGAATAGGCTGATTTATTGCCCGTTGACTTCTCTACACCCACCGATGCGTCAGGATACATATAGTCGGGTGTTTCAATGTCATAACCTTCATTATACCCGGAAAAATCGATTCTGTTTTGACGGAACATCTCCATACCTGCAAGAATGGTAAACGCATGGTCTTTTGCCAGATTGAAATTATAATTCGCGGTATTTGTCCATGTCCATTTTGAATCATTTGCCTGTGACATAGTAGTAGAATTGGTATCATTGTTTACAATGTCACTATGGAACGTATAGTTATAGGAATGAATAAAGGCGGCATCATAGTCAATACCGAAATTGCTACGCAACAATAATCCTTTTATGGGTCTGACATCGATAAAGGCATTACCGAAAAGCCGCCATATATTAAGGGCATTGTCTTTGTTGAAGGCCAGTTCCCTAAGCGGGTTCTGACGGTCTGCCATACTCCCGACCGGGCCTGCATAAGTTGTCCCGTCTGTTTCAAATACAGGTATTATTGTAGGCATTTTGAGCGCATTTTCCATTGGTTGGCAATCCACCTGTTTAGTATGTGTAAGAGTGAAATTCTCTCCGACAGATACTATCGGGTTTATATTGAATGTGGAGTTGATACGTGCCGCAATGTTCTCAAAGTTGGTATATTTAAGAATGCCGTCATTCTTTTTATAACCTAATGAAAAGAACACGTTGGATTTCTCTGTTGCAGATGAGACTGACGCGTCATAGCTTTGGGCAAATCCAGTACGGGATATCTCATCGAGCCAGTCTGTATCTGACATAACCATTGTGCGTCTGGCATTAATGAAACCGTCATATAATCCATTGACTGTATAGTCGACATACCGATTGTTGGCGATATCATAAACCTTTATTGGAAAACCTGATGAAGCATTAAGATCGAGACCATAACTTGAAGCGTATGCAACCGGGTCTATTCCGTCATTAATGGCGGCCTGGGCCATTGCGGTGGCATAACCTGGGGTATCAAGGAGCTTCATCGTTGCTTGTGACGAATAGAACTGTGCTGTCAGATTGGTTGAGAAACTGACATTTATTTTGTCGTTCTGCGTCGCTTTCCCTTTTTTTGTGGTGATTATAATCACGCCATTGGCTGCACGAGAACCATAAATCGAGGCTGAGGCAGCATCTTTTAAGACCTGCATACTTTCGATATCGTTCATATTGAGAGAATTCAAAGTCGCCGTGGTAGGAACCCCGTCTATGATGAACAGTGGATCTTGTGACGCATTGAAAGAGCCGATACCACGAATGCGGACAGTGCCAACACCGCTTGGCGAACCATTGCCGGTGATTGTCATCCCCGGAACCTTGCCTTGAAGCGCACGCATAGGATCTGTGGCCGAGGAGGTTTCCAGCGATTTGGTTGAAACTACGGAAACCGCGCCGGTGAGGTCTGCCTTGCGGACTGTCTGGTACCCGACTACGACGACCTCGTCAAGAAGTTCTGAGTTTTCTTCAAGAATAATTGTCATTTCAGAAGTTGCCGGAACCTCGGCGGAATTGTATCCGACATAAGAAAACTTCAAGACGGCACCTTCCGGGACTGAAATTGTGAAATGTCCGTCAATGTCGGTAGAGGCTCCGACATTGATGGAAGGGCAAAGTACGGACGCTCCTATCAGCGGTTCTCCGTCAGACTTTGAAGTCACCGTCCCATGCACAGTTATGTTCTGTGCTTGCGCCATGATTGCCATTACGAACAGCAATACAGCACTGAGAAAAGTTCTTTTCATTTTATAAGTATTTATGTGAGAATTTCTATCGCAAATTTAGCCTTATATTTGAGTGTCGGACTATAAAGGATGTTGTGTGGTCTATCAAAAATCAGGCAATGCACGGTATTTGATATGAAACGCCCTAATTTTTATGTCTCTCCGTCAAATAAAAACATATTCTCATGTTTCTCTGGTTGCCGCAAAATCTTTAACACCTCGGTATCCAAATCATGATATTGTCCATTTATTTATGAAAAATATCCATTTTCAATGTTGGTTAGAGGTGGTAAATTTGCAACATGTTTAAAACCTATATTAAAAGATCATGAAAAAATTATTGTATATGCTGCTGGCGTTTTCGGTGCCTTGTAGTCCGCTGTCAGCGAAAAACTATATAGTAAAATCACCGGACAAAGCTTATACGCTGACTGTCACGGCCGGTGAAGGCGCTACTACTTATTCGGTTGATTACAAGGGCAAGACTGTAATAAACAAGTCAACCATAGGACTGCTCGAGACTGACGGACACCAAATAGGAAACGGTACGGTCACTTCGACTGAAAAATTCTCACATAAGGGAACTGTCGATGTCCCTGTGGGAAAGAACAACACTCTGGCTGATAATTATAATGAGTTTGCCATTATCTATGACGGTGGTGACTACAAACTTACTATGCGTGCCTATAACGAGGGTGTGGCATATCGGTGGACGCTGAATTATCCGCGTGATATAACTGTCGCCAATGAACTTTTGGAGGCAGATTTTGGCAATAATCCAGTCAAGATCTTATATCCTCAGTGCGAATCCCGAAGCTGGACGGAATGGGATCTGAATAAACAACCACATGAAATCAATCAGGCTTATCGCAATTTCGAACGTGAGTATGTTTTTTATGACAGCATTACTGCCATACCCGATAGTGTCATAAGTACGAGTCCGGCACTGTTCACACTCCCCGCAGGTGGTATTAAAGTCGCTATTACCGAGGCAAATGTATATGATTACCCAGGACTTTACCTGCAGCCTGCCGGAGGCGAGAAAATACGTGGACACTGGGCGGCTTTCCCCAAAACGGTACTTGATGGCGACACTGTTAACGGCAGGCAATATTATTCCACCCATCTGGTAGAGACTCGCGAGGATTTCATAGCCCGTGTCGAAGGCAGACGCTCGCTGCCGTGGCGCGTCATCATAGCTGCCGACCGCGACATAGATTTACTCAATAACGAACTTGTCTACCTGCTTGCAGACCCGTGTGAAATTGAAGATATATCGTGGATTAAGCCCGGTGCGAGTGCATGGGAATGGTGGCACAAGGCTATACTTGATGGGGTCGATTTTCCTGTCGGATATGAAAACCTGTCGTTTCAACTTTATAAGTTTTATGTAGACTGGGCTTCTGAACATGGAGTCCCCTATATGACACTTGATGCCGGCTGGTCGGAAAGTTACCTCGCCGAGTTGTGTGATTATGCGGCACAAAAAGGTGTGGGCATTTTCGTATGGACGTGGGCAAGCTGTCCGCTTGAAGCACCCTTTGACTGGGTAAAGAAAATGAAAAAATTAGGAGTGACAGGTGCAAAAATAGACTTTTTCGAACGTAACGACCAAGAGGCAAT
>CAJTRI010000013.1:64450-100061 GCA_910578615.1 uncultured Duncaniella sp.
GCAATGCGTTGGCAGCGCCAGCTTGCACGTCGTCTTGCCGATGAGAAGATGCTTGTGCTGTTCCATGGTTGTCCCGTTCCTTCTGGGCTGGGTAGAACATTCCCTAACATACTTGGCTACGAGGCAAATCGCGGTCAAGAGTGCAATTTCTGGGATCACACGATTTCGACCCGCCATCATTGCACATTCCCGTTCATACGTTTGCTCGTAGGCCCGACCGATTTCACTCCCGGTTCACTTCGCCAAGTCCCGGATTCCGATTTCCGTCCACAGGATGTCGGAGATGCTCCCCCGATGTCGCAGGGTACCGTTGCGCAGGAAATGGCTCTATTCGTAATCCTTGACCAGTGGATTGCCACAATATGCGACTCGCCTACCGAGTATGCCAAATATCCGGAACTTGAGAGTTTCGTAACGCAGGTGCCGGTTACGTGGGACGAGACATTGCCTATCGAAGGCGAAGTGGGTGAGCACATCCTCATGGCCAAGCGTAAAGGTGACTTATGGTACGTTGGTGCGATGACTTCGGATTCCGCCCGAAGCTACAACGTTAAGCTCGATTTTCTCCATCGAGGCACTGTCTATGACGTGGAAATCATAGCAGATAGAGCTGACTCGGAGGCATATCCCCGTCATTACGATGTTATAAAACACACGGTAAGACGTGGCGACACCCTGCCGCTGTCACTTGTCAAAGGTGGTGGCGCCGTAGTCAGGCTCACTCCCCGTAAATAGGATGACTGCCTATTTTTAGGAACGCTATATCGTGTCCGCCAAGCAACTGTTTAAATCTGATTCAATCAGATTTAAACAGTTGCTTGGTATGTATACCTATCTGGTCAGCTTATTGCGGACTTCCGAAGGCGTTTCTCCATAGGCGTCACGATAACATTTGGTAAAGTATGCCGGAGTAGAGAAACCTATTTCGTATGCTATCTCGCTGATGCTCTTATTTGTAGTGGTGAGCAGAGCGCGTCCTTTTTGCAACCTCAGTCGACGGATAAGTTCGACGGGCGCATAATTGGTAAGAGCCTTGATCTTGCGATAGAATTGGGAGCGTTCAAGTCCCAGTTTGGATGCTATTTTGTCGACATTCAGGTCAGAATTGCCCATTTCCGTCTTCAATATTTCAAGGAAACGGTTGTAAAATTCATCATCAATATCCGAAGTGGGTATAGTTCTTGGCAACGGTTTATCGGATTCAGTCTTGACATGCGGGACAATTGGTGACTGCCAAAGTTCTTTTATACGCTTGCGGTTGGCGATTAGGCTGGAACATTTTGATTTAAGTACCGCGATATTGAATGGCTTTGAAAGATAGCCGTCAGCTCCGCTTTCATATCCCTGTACCCTTTGCTCGTCCATGGAACAGGCTGTAAGCATCAAAACGGGGATATGTGATGTCGATACCTCGTCTTTTATGTGCCTGCAACACTCCAGTCCGTCCATGACAGGCATCATCACGTCACAAATAATTAAATCCGGGACATATCTTACAGCCATAATCATGCCGTCTTTTCCATTTGATGCGGTAATAATGTTATAGGTATCGTTAAGCAATTCACCGACGAGTTTCAGAATATCCTTATTGTCATCTATTACGAGCACGATGGGTTTGTCTGTATCAAACGAGATAGTGGTGTCTATCGCATCAAGTTCGGTGATAACCTCATTGTTGCCTATTGCTTTTTCGGGACAAGTAATTTCCTCAGACACATGAGTGACGGGCAAAGAGACTGTAAATACCGAGCCTTTATTCAACGTACTTTCCACCGATATTGTACCACCATGAAGCTCGACAAATGCCTTGGCAAGGGAAAGTCCTATGCCGGAACCCTTCGGATGGATGCGGTCAACCTGATAGAAACTGTCAAAAATATTACCGAGATCCCGTTCGCTGATACCTTCTCCCGTGTCTGCAACCTTGAATATAAGTTCATTGTCGTAGCAATCGTATGATACTGTGATTATGCCGTTGTCAGGAGTATATTTGAAGGCATTTGAAAGGAGATTAAAAAAGACGCGTTCTATCTTTTCAGAATCCAACGCTATCGGTAATGGGCGTTCAGGTTTTGGAGCTGACAATATCAGTTTGATGTCACGTTTCCTGGCAATGGAATAGAATGACTCCATCCAGTCATGCACAGAGCTATTGAAGTCTATCTCAGCCAACTTTAAGTTGAGCTTGCCGTTCTCATACTTGCGAAAGTCAAGAATCTGGTTGATAAGCCTATGCAGTATCCTTGTGTTTTTATCCGCTATCCTAATCAAGGTGTGTTGCTGCGGGGTGAGATTCCCGGCAGTTGCGAGTTGTGACACCGGCTCGGATATAAGCGTGAGCGGTGTCCTAAGGTCGTGTGACACATTGGTGAAGAACATTAGTTTGGACTGCGTGGCTTCCTGTAACTGTTCGTTCAGCTGTTTTTGTTTGTCTCGTTCTTCTTCAAGAAGTTTGTTCTGAGACATTAATTCTTTTTGATGTCTGCTATGTTGCCAATATGCCCGTAGCAATAGGAATGCCACGCCGAATAACAATATGATGATGGCGATACTCGCGTAAAACAGAGAGGTCTGGGAAGAGTGTTGTGCCCAGTAATCATCAATCTGTGCTTTCAATAGCTTCATTTTGCGTGTTTCCTCGTTCAAGGTCTCGTTTTGCAGCAATAGGATATCCGCATTGCTCAGATCAACTGCCGATGATACAGGGAGAATAGTTTCTTTATCAAATGGCTCTTTTTTAAGAATTGAAAAAGCAGTCTGGATAAGGCGATGTCCCTCGGTAGGATAAAGAAAAGTGGCATCTATTATACTGTCTGCAACAGCCTGTATGCCTATATTCGGGGCCGCATCAATGCCTATTATCTTTATATTTTCGCGCCCGAGACGGTCGGCGACTTCCGATGCGCCTATCGCCATGCGGTCATTGTGCGCATATATCAGATCTACATCATGGTATACTCCCAATAAGGAGTCAACCACGGAGATCGCCTCCTCCTTGTTCCAGTTGCCGGGAACCGATGCTAAAATGTTACCTCCGTTTGACTCGAACTCTTTGACAAATCCACTGTGTCGTCCTTCGGCCGGAGTGGATCCTTTAAGGCCGAATATTTCTATCGCGTTGCCTTTTCCACCAAGCATATGCAATGCATAATGTGCTGCCGATCTTCCAAGTTCCTCATCATCTACACCGATACGCGCCGTGTAAGTATCACCGTTTATATTCCTATCGAATATAATGATAGGGATGCCGCTCTCATATACTTCTTTTATAACCGGGGTAAGTGCTGCGGCCTCATTCGGTGATACTATCAAGATATCAAAATCATTTTCGGCAAAATATCTTATATCTGCTATTTGCTTTGTATTGCTGTCATCAGCGGAGCGTATCTCTACAATCGCATCTTCATGAAACATTATCTCTCTATTTATCTCATCGTTCATCTTGGTGCGCCAGTCATCCTGGCTGCATTGAGAGATGCCTATTTTATAAATCCTACTCTCCGTACATCCGAATAAGGCGAGCAAAATTGTCAGTAAAAAGCAATATGATAAGTTTCGGTACATTATATTGTTGGTTGTTTAAGGTTCTGCAAAGTTAACCATAATACTATGAAAAAGAGTGTGTAAGATATTAAAAATCGGGCGATACAACATATTTGATAGACTATTCACGATTTTTTATACCATCTCTTCCTGGATTGTAGTAGTTTTGTAATACCGAAACGGCGGCCCGTTCTGACAGGTTATGCCGCATTCGCAAAGATTTGTTTAAAATTTTTCAAGGTAAAAAAGACGGTGCAAAGTCTTTAAGGTAAAAAAGATTGTTTAGTCAAGGTTGATAGAGAAAAAATCAAAAACGAAAGATATGAATAGAATAAGAACGGCTATCGCATCCATATTGATGCTTGGAGCATTTATCCTTGTTCCGAAAGCTTCTTCATCATATGGTGTGGAGGTAAACCATCTGGGTTTTAACAACACCCTTGTCAGAATCACCGGTGAGGGCAGATACGTTTTGCTGCCTATACAGGAATCAAACGATGATGCGAGAATTGCCATTCTTGCTGACGGGAAGACAGACAGGACAATCAATGTAAAACTTGCCAAGAGCAAGGTAGACTATTTTGTCCCACTCGATCTTGCTCCATATAAAGGGCATAACGTGTTGTTGAATATTGTCACCACCCAAGACCGTTCAAACATCCGTGAGGCCGAAGATGATGCATGTTGGAAGAATATCATATTGGATGATACTTTTGACACTTCCAATCGTGAGAAATTCCGCCCTGTATTTCACCACACTCCGTTATATGGATGGATGAATGACCCCAATGGCATGTTTTATAAAGACGGTGTCTGGCATCTCTATTACCAATGGAATCCATACGGGTCAAAATGGCAGAACATGGCATGGGGACATTCATCCTCGAAAGACCTTCTCACGTGGGAACATCATCCAGTGGCAATAGAAGCCAACGGCCTTGGCACGGTATTTAGCGGCAGTTCGGTCGTTGACGTTAAAAACACTGCCGGATTTGGAGAAAATGCGGTTGTCGCTCTATATACTTCGGCAGATGTAAGCCAGATTCAGAGCCTTGCCCACAGCACGGATGATGGTCAGAGATTTGAGATATATCCCGCGAATCCTGTCATTACATTGGACAGCGAAGCCCGTGACCCTAATATGTTCTGGGATGCTGACAACAATTGTTGGGTTTTGTCATTGGCCCACGCTATTGACCATGAAATGCTTTTTTTCACCTCTCCTGATTTAAAGGATTGGACTTTGCAGAGTTCGTTTGGTAAAGGTTCCGGAGCACAGGGCGGTGTGTGGGAATGTCCCGACTTGTTCAAACTGAAAGTTGACGGCACAGATGAGGAGAAATGGGTACTGGTGTGTAATATAAATCCCGGGGGGCCTTTTGGCGGAAGTGCCACACAATACTTCATCGGTGATTTTGATGGAAAAACATTCAGAGCCGATACTGATGTCTCTGGCAATATCCCTACAAAGTGGATGGATTATGGAAAGGATCATTACGCGACCGTAAGTTGGAGTGACTCACCTGATAACCGACGCACCCTTATCGGTTGGATGAGCAACTGGCAGTATGCAGCCGAAGTGCCTACCATACAATATCGGAGTGCGAATACTCTTCCTCGTGAGGCAGGTCTGTTCAAGGCTGCTGACGGACAGATTTACATGTCATCGGCACCCTCTCCCGAGCTGATAGCACTGCGGGACAGACAGGTGGTTAAGATTAATAATAAGTCAGTGGGCAAGAAGGCTCGTGAATTTTCACTTCCTGTTACAAATGACGGAGTGTGTGAAATTCTCCTTGACATAGATTGTAAGAAGTCCGTTTCGGTGGATATCAAGATTTCCAACAAAGAGAATGAGTGTGTCACATTGATATATAATATACCAGACCATACTCTTTCTTTCGATCGTCGAGAAAGCGGCATCGTTGATTTCAGTCTGGATTTTCCTGCGGTGACGGTCGCTCCTACATTTGAAAATGATAACAAGATTGCTCTAAGGATATTCATTGACAAATCAAGCATGGAGGTATTTGGAAACGATGGGAAATTTGTAATGACAAATCTTGTTTTCCCCACAGAGCCTTACTCTACGCTTTCAATATCCGCTCATGGAGGAAGTGCGAAAATACGGAGTCTAAAAGTCTTTTCTATAAAAGAACTATAAACACATACATTGTATATAATTATGTCTATGTCACAATCGCTTGTCACAAATAGAAAATCGTTCCTGCTTCAGATAATGCCTGTTATGCTGTGTTTCTTCGTAATGGGGTTTGTTGACCTTGTAGGAACCGCATCAAACTATGTTCAGAAAGATTTGGGACTTTCGGACTCTCAGGCCAATCTCTTCCCTTCGCTCGTCTTCTTCTGGTTCCTGATATTTTCTGTTCCTATCGGAATGCTGATGAACAAAATAGGCCGTAAAAAGACAGTGCTTATAAGTCTTATCGTGACAGCCTTATCACTGTTTGTCCCGGTTCTGGGAGACAGTTACGCAGTCATGCTTGTCTCGTTTTCGTTGCTTGGTATAGGCAATGCTATTATGCAGACTTCTCTGAATCCGTTGGTCACGAATCTTATTAGCGGAGACAAACTTGCGTCAACACTTACATTCGGACAGTTTGTAAAGGCCATAGCCTCATTCCTTGCTCCTGTTATCGCATCCTGGGGTGCAACCACGGTTTTCCCCACCTTCGGTCTTGGTTGGAGGGCTTTGTTTGTTGTCTATGCTATTATAAGTCTTCTCTCAATCTCCTTGCTTGCTGCTACTCCCATTGATGAGGATAATCCTGATAAAGCCTCTGGATTAGGAGAATGTCTCAGGTTGCTCGGTCGTCCGTTCATTTTTTTATGTTTCCTTGGCATAATGTGTCATGTCGGTATAGATGTGGGCACAAACACCACCGCTCCTAAGATCATCATGGAACGTCTTGGGCTTCCATTGGAGGAGGCCGGATTTGCGACAGGGATATATTTTATATTTCGTACACTCGGATGTTTTCTCGGAGCTTTTCTCCTGCGTGCTATGTCGCCGAAGCGATTTTTTGCGATAAGTGTGTTCATGATGCTCGGCGGGATGGTCATACTGTTTGTTTGCAGCAATCTGATACCACTATATATCGGTATAGGCTTAATAGGTTTTGGCAATTCGAATATATTCTCGGTGGTGTTTTCGCAAGCTCTGGTATATACACCTGACGAGCGGAATGAGGTATCGGGCCTTATGATTATGGGGTTGTTTGGCGGAACTGTATTCCCGTTGGCAATGGGTTATGCCGCCGATGCCGTTGGGCAGGCCGGCGCTGTCGCGGTTATGACCGCAGGAGTCATATATCTGCTGTATTATACTTTGAAAATAAGAAAAATATAATAATCTAAAACAATAAATCTTACCAACTAAACATGAATGACGTAGTTGTAGGCATGGGCGAGGCTTTGTGGGATGTGCTCCCGGAGGGCAAGAAAATCGGTGGTGCACCCGCCAATTTCGCCTATCATGTGTCGCAGTTCGGACTGCCGAGTTGCGTTGTCAGCGCGGTCGGTGCTGATGCCCTCGGTAAAGAAATAATTGAAAACTTTACCTCGAAAGGACTTAACCAGCTGATTGCCGAGGTGCCTTACCCCACAGGAACCGTGCAGGTGGAGATTGACCAGGCCGGAGTCCCACAGTATGAAATAAAAGAAAATGTGGCGTGGGACAATATTCCCTATACCGCACGTCTTGAAGCTCTTGCAGGGAAGACAAAGGCTGTATGTTTCGGCTCCCTTGCCCAACGCAATGTCGTGTCGCGCGAAACTGTCAATCGTTTTCTCGATGCAATGCCTCATAACGATGACAATCTTGTAGTCTTTGATGTAAACCTTCGTCAAGGCTTTTACAACAAAGAAATTCTTTGCAACTCCATGAAGCGTTGCAATATACTTAAAATAAACGATGAGGAACTCGTTACAGTAAGCCGTATGTTTGGATATCCCGGCATCGATCTGCAAGACAAATGCTGGATACTTCTCGGGAAATACAATCTCAGGATGCTTATACTTACCTGTGGTATCAACGGCAGCTATGTGTTCACACCCGGAAACGTGTCGTTCCAGCCTACACCGAGAGTGGAAGTCGCCGACACGGTCGGTGCGGGTGACAGTTTTACCGCTGCCTTCATCTCATCGATACTGAGAGGTAAGAGTGTTTCAGAGGCCCATTCATGTGCAGTGCGTACTTCTGCTTTTGTCTGTACTCGAAAAGGTGCGATGCCAATTCTTCCCTCGGAACTGACAGATTGAGAGATCTACATATCAAATGCCGTACAGCCCCCTGTGTCCTTCCTTATGGAGAAACAGGGGGCTTTTATGCAAACGGATTAATCCATATATTCCGGCACAAGCCGTCAGCCTTGGTTGTACAGATGTAGCACTTTACCGTAATACAAGGATTGTGAAATGAACGGGACAGTATCCATTTACTATCGATATATTTTCTTGCTAAATGTAGCGAATACAGGATAATGGTCTCCTCCCATTGAAGTATGCCTTTCTACACCTTGGTGGGTTAAATCATCAGAATGAATAAAGTAATCGTACTCTTTAAAACTTTTCGTTGTATGCATCCCGGTAGTTGCTAAAATTACGTTTTTGTATCTGGAAGAAGTGCCTATTAATAGTGAACGGTTGTTGCTTCTTCCTCTGGATTTAAGACTGTCAGGAGTGCAATTCATATCTCCACCTAAAATAAATGGAGATTGGCAATGATTTAATGATGAAATTACATCAGCGGCTCCAATACCCCCGGACACGGCATGTATATTATAGATGTTTATATTCTCTTGCGTAAGGAAAGCCCCGATCATAGATCTGCCGCTTCCACTTTGCAAGTATTGGGAGGTTGTATGTTTTATGGGGAGTTTGGATATGATGCAACTGCTACATCTGATATTGAAAGCTCCAGCCTGCGGCCTATACAGATAATCTCCATCCACCACATTTACTCCTGAGTTGATATAAATATTCAGATTTCCACATTCTTGCAAAAGAAGCACATCGTATCTGCAATAGAGTTGTTGTAGTATTCTCGTCTTATCATCATTGTTTAGAGGGTTACCCTGTGAATTCCATGTACATATCGTCATAGTGTATTGGAAGAAAGATGAAAGGATCAGATATTCTATATCCCATCCTAATTAAACAACTGTAAATTTTGTCTGTTTATTTTTCGGTCTCGCCGCCACCAGAAGCGCCGTTTGCCGGAACAGGTTCGATGCAGCCTGCCATTATGTCCATCAGTTTGGACAGACCTTCGGTCGGAGGCTGTTGGCTGGCTGTCACATGGACTTGATATTTCGCAGTTTGATTGGTGGAACGGGTATTTTCGCGAGAAGATGACACCTTCCCGGTGATACTGGCATTTACACCAAACCATTTTGATGAGATATTCGTTGAAGCCTCTGCACTGCTATTGTCCGTAGTCTTATTTGTGTCCGTCACTTCCATCTGGAAATCAATGTCCACATGGTCTATTAACAATGAAGGGATTGGAACTAATCCTATAAACGGAGCTTTAACGGTTACCTGATTGTTGTCGTTTGACATAACACCATCTTGTATGACAGGGCGGTCTAATGTGAACTCCAATAATCTGGTGTTTTTAGACTGGTTTCCGCTATCATCAGTTTCGAATGCGATTTTTTGGTAATAGTCCCAGGCTATAGAGGCCAGTTTCTCCTGAGCCTCGGCGGCTGCAAATAACGGGGCACCGATTAGCTCACGCATAGGAAGGCCCTTGAAATTATTTACAGGATCTCCTAATTTATTCTGCTGTATACCGTCATTGTTTTCGTTTGATGTTCTTTGTCCTGCTTTTTGGATTACAGCCATTCCTGCCGCCATGATGTTTTGGACTTCTTCCGGCATGATGATACGACCGCTTTCATCAACAGTGGCTTCAATCACCTTACCTCCGAAATCCATTTTGATCTTCTTGTTCTCTTTCCTCTCGGTTGGTGGAATATTTTTGTTGTCTGACATATTTTTTCGTTTAAAAGTTTGTTAAATCAATTTGTTATATTCGTCCGACAGGCGAGCCACTCCTTCTGGCGTATCTTTCAGTTTGAAACGGATGGTTATATCCATTACATCATTGTCCGTTGCCTTGATACCTTCCATTTCCAAATGCAGGTCAGAATGATTGAGGACATTATTTCCATCCAATCGGGTATGCATGGAATGTGATGCCACATCTCCTATCCGGGCCTTGAACTTTATTTCCACATCTTCCATTTCCAGATGGCTGTGTGACACGAGAGAAATTAGTGGTACATTCATTTCCCGGTTGCCGACTCTCAGCATTTGTGACAGGGGCTTGCCATCATCAGTCTGCCAGAATCTTGTAAGGTTTTGCACCTGCTTAGCCTGCAACATCTCCTGTGCGCTGCCCACGGCATTATACAAGCCTTTCAGAATGTCAGATAAAGCATATTTCTTTTTCTTGTCGAATAGTCCCATATATTTCTTTCATTCCTGTCAGTGTATTTTTAAATGTTGGCTTTTCAGATTCCAAAAATATGGAGAAATATTTAAAGAACCAAATACGACAGCTGAAAAATATCAATGCAGACGCATCTTAATTTTTTACAACATCAAGAGTTTTAAGGCATATAGCATATAAACGTTTTCAAGTCCTGCCTTCTTCCTATGGTCTTTAACCACAAATGTGATACTTTTGCATTCTGAACCAGAACTTGGGACGGCTTATCCGCTATACTCATCATATATATAACTTTCAGGGAGAAAGAAATTTATCCCGGCAGACGAACTGATTTCATACCTCAACTTCCAGATGGAGCTTCATGGATATGAAGTTGGACTAAGCATCCGCACTCTTCAACGAGACATCGCGGAGATGGAAGGCATGTTTGAGATTGAGATTCAGAACCACAGGGGAGACCCTAAATTTCGCTAATAGATATAAATAAAGCGTTGAGAATAAGTCGTAAATTGCTTATTTCCAACGTCTTATCCTTGGAGCGGTAAACGAGGCTCGAACTCGCGACCCTCAGCTTGGGAAGCTGAATTAAAAATTAGTATTTAGCTTGTAATCAATAATATATAGATGTTAAAAATTATGGGTACAACACGGGTACAACATAGGCTGATTACTCAACTCGTCAATACTCCCATTTTAACACCTGTTCACACTTGCCATTTCCGCCCTATTGCGCATTAAATTCCGTTGCCGTACTTTTGCGCCAACATCAAGTGACAGACATTACGAAAAATATCACAGCGACTTGAAACCTCGCTGCCGAGAAGTCCCGATAGAATGCACTTGATGTGGGACTTCTCCTTTTTTATTGGATGTATCGCAAACGCAACATATACTTAGACCCGAAACTCGCAAAGGAGGCGGTTGGCGCAAAAGATTCAATTGAAGCCCTTGCGGTTGTTTTGGGCATAAAGGTTACGTTTGTGAACTCCATTGTCACCAATGCCTCGGCTGTTCGCCTGATGCGCATTCTTCGCATAGGTCATACGCGTTACAAACGAGCCACAAACTATGCGCTGCGCAAAGGTTGGCTAATCCGTGAGGGTGACAATATCCGGGCTGCGAACATCAAGGCTCTCGACAATTATAATATCAGACTTGTTTTCACCAAGCATCATTATTATGGCAAGCGAGGCGATGATGTGCGCTGTCCTTACACGTTGACTCAACTCTGCAACTTCATCCGGCAGGCTGTGTTGCTCTACCATATTTCCAAGCAGGCCGTGGTTTACGATACAATCACTTTGGCGACCCATCCCGGCAAACGAACTCCGCAACCCAAACATAAGGCTGCGAAGAAGCGCGTCGAGAATTGGGGGATGCGTAAACCCAAACTAAGGAAAAAGGCAGACCGGCTAAGCTATGCTCGAATGTCGGAACTTGCATGTTGTTCCAAGTCAAAAGCCAAGTCGCTTGTCAAGACTCTTGTCGTTGGTGGCATAATCAACAAGACCGAAAACTACGAAAAGACCCGGTGGAATATCGACGAGTATTCAAAGATGCTCCGCGACGGTTATGCCGCTTCGGGTGGTCGGGGTTTTCTCGTGAGGCACGACGGCAAAGTGATGTTGCGGCTTGCAAACTCTTATTCATTGAAAAAGGCTGTGGTGAAGTATTGCGCCGCAGACCGAGAACTAACCACACCCACTTAATTTTTTTGCGATGATTTCTATTTATGACCCTATATCACAATGGCCGATAGCCCGCTCGGGCGTGTGTCGTTCATTCAACCCGTCAATGCTGAAACTATGATAAGTTTAGACAACTCAATTTGCAGATATAAGTTCTTTCGGCTTCGTGCAAAGGTGCATAAAACACGTCCTATGGGAAAGCTCGAAGCTAAAATTGACAATTTTTTGTCCGAAAACGGCGTGAATTATCATCGTCAGTGGCCCGTAAAACTTGGAGCAATGGGCAAAAAACAGCGCCGCTACATTGTATCGTTCTACTTGCCCGAAGCAAACATAATGCTTGACATGACCTCCGACGAATCAGATATGAGTCTATATGATTTCTCCCGGCACAAGGAGCTTGTCTGGCGTTGTCACGAATTTCCACGGAAGATAGGCGCGATAATTCCGATAAATGAGGATTTGGGATGGAGAGAAGTCAAGAAGCAGTTGCAACTCTTAATACGAAAATGAACGCAAGCGGACAGCCAAAATTAATCGGCTGTCCGTCTGTTTTACTTGAAATATTCCTTACCCCGGATATTCTTGTGTTCCGGCATACGTGGTTCCTCGGCAATCTCTATTCCAGCAATCCACGCTTCCAGAGCTTCGACCCTTACAAGGATATGTTCGTCTTGTGTCATGGTCTTGACCTCATCCAAAAGGTTGAGTGCATCTTCCAGAGATCTGCACAGAGGAACACGTCTCGGCTTGCATTTGCGGTAGCCTTTCATCGCTTCCTTAGCCGCCTCTATTTTGAACTTGCGTTTGTAAAGCAACTCCATTATCCGTTTGACAACCTCGATGTCCACAGGGGTGTAGCGGCGTTGTTTGTTCAGCCGTGGCGGGTCAAGCTCGTCGAACTGCGTTTCCCAGTATTTGAGTGTGTATATAGACACTCCGAGCATTTCTGCTACCTCGCCGATTTTGTAGTAGGATTTGGTGGGTGGCATTAGCGTTTACGGAATGTTCTGCTCGTTTCATCAGAGTTTTCGCCACTATATGAGTACACCCAATGGTAATTTACCTCCATAGTCGTTCCCGTGATAACAGCTTTGCTAAAAACATACTTATAGTAGTTCATAATAGAGAAGTCATTGAACACTATATTGTTCCCATTCCGAGTATATGTGCCGTGATAGGCTTTGCCTTTGATGTTGAGATTTTCGTCTGCCATAAAGCCAGTAACCTCATTTTTCCCGCTAAATTCAAACACAAAGACTTCATCTACGTAACTTGAAGTCCATGTTGTTCCGTTCAGCGAGTTTTCGGGTTCATCGTCACTACTGCAAGCGGTGAACGTGAGCATTGCTGAAAGCATCAGCATCATTGCCAGTAACTTTTTCATTTTTGCTTTCGTTTTTAGTTGTTATTTGGTTTATTTTTAATATCTTTGAATGATGAAAGATAAATGCAAAATAAGGGTAAGGTGGTTCTTGTACGGAGTGGCTACGGCTTTAACCATTCGGCTAATATATGTACTAACTCTGTTAGAACTATACCTAAAACAAAGGTTATAGCAGCCCACGCCTTTGCTGACAACTTTGATTTACGCTCGGCCTTGTGGCGAGCTGTATAGCCTCCGCTGTCAAGGAACGCCTTGCCTTTGTTGGTAAGGCGAATGGTTATAGGATTCTTCTCCGTGTCATACCATACCGAAATATACCCGTCCTGCTCCAAGTCAAAAAGGTGCTTGGATAAATCGGCTATTCCGCAAGGCTTTTTGAACGCCTTTATCTCCGCCAGTATGCGGTCTTTCTCTTTCGCTTCGCTCATCGGGAGGGGTTATGCTTCGGGGTATTTCTTACGGATTTCCGCAAGACTATCCCGACGGTAATCTCTCATGTGTGTCAGTTGCTTTCGTAGCCGTGTTATCTCTTCGGCTTTTGATTCTAACATTGACATTAAACGCTGATATAACCAATCAAACTCACGTTCTCTTGCTAAAAAATTTGATATTTCCTCACGCTTCCGTGTTGACTCTAATTGACTAAATGTAGAAGATAATCCGTACCGCGCTCGCTCAAATTGCTCGTATGACAAATCCACTTTTGATTGTAAAAGAAAATCGATGGCTTCGCCGTAAGCATAATAGCGACTTGCCAAATCTTTGGTTCTGTCCGCCTCAAGCAATTTCGCGTGTGCGTCTATCAAATGTCTTATTTCAAGATTGCGTTGAGAAAACATATTGCTTTGAGCCGTAAGGCTCGCTTCAAGCTCCTTAATCCTGTCCATTGCTTCGGCAGCCTTTTTAAGTTCCTCCTTTGAAGCAATAGTAGTCCATATCTGCCACGCTACTACAAACGTTATCAAAGCTGACAATGTGGCAATAACAAATCCGGCGGGAGATATTTCACAACTCCAATTATCGTGTCGCAATAATGCGGCGATTGAGAATACTATCGCCACTCCCGACACAAGCATCACAAAACAGCCGTAGCCTTTCCCGTTATCTTCGTTCATCGTTCGGTGGGGTTAGTTAGTCGGGGTTGATTTATGGCATAATGTTGGTGATAGCTTTTCGTGACAACTTATACAAGGTTTATTCATAAACTGGTTATATAACTCGTTACAACGAGAGTGGATTTCATCCTCTGTCATCAATTCTTCGCCAATCAAAGGAACATATATTTTACCATATAACTTAAATTGACTAATGCCTGAAATTCGTTGGATTGGTATTGGGCAAACCTCTCCATCTTCAAAACCGATATTTACCATTTTGCTACCTAATCCTACAGTCAACAACGCTTCAAACTCAGGTTCTAAATTTTGGCAGATTGCTCTGTTTTTAAAATATATATGATCGATGCAATCCAAATCTATTTTAAGTACCGCAGTTTTATTGTTTGTAGCAAAGCGATATTCGTTTTCACCAATCCAACAGAATAATTTATATCTCATTGGTTCGATACCCTCGTCGTAAACGGAGGGCAATTCGTTTTTGTCGGCTTTGTATTGAATGGGAAAATGTTCTAAAGCAATATCACTATTTAGTTGCAGAAGTTTGTTCTTATCGAATCCGATACAAACGCCATTATAATCTTTGGCATAGACATACCACATTAAAGGATTTGCCCACCCTTCTCTAACACCGTCCATTGTGAAAGAGATGTATCGATAATTACTCAGACTAAACAATTCTCTTGGGTCATTTGCGTTCCTAAACTCATTGAAGCGCATATGGCGGCTTCCAATTATACCATACAGACTCAAAACAGAGGTGTAGTGATAAATTATTTCTTTGCCGTAATCCATTATGCTTTGCCAATGAAATGGTTAATTATACGCTTGTTGTCTGCAATTTCTCTTTCTTTATCGGCAAGCATTTGTTTGAGGTATCTGTTCTCCTCACGCAAGCGTATCAACTCGTCGTGTTCCTCCATATTCATGCCTATATTGTGGGAAGCAAGCCGGTTGTGACTACCACCGCTTAACACTTGACCGTTATCCCCAAAGCAATCATCAAAGAAGAAGCCGACGCTCACCCCAAGCCCATTCGCCAATGCCTCTAAGGTGGAAACGTTTACTTCGCCACCCTTTAATATCTTATCAATAGTGACCCTTGTAAGACCGCTAACCTTAATTAATTGGGCCTTAGATATTTTAAGCTCCTCTATTTTGTCTTGTATCTTCTTTATGTTTACCATTGCAAAGGTTTATATAAGCGATGAGGTGTTAAATAGATGTTAAAATAAATAGTATCGTTTGTAAAATGGAAACTATCACTTATTTTTGCATTGTCTTAGTAAGATTGAAACCGCTAAGGCAATAACAAAGGAGGACAGCGAGGCTTCGCTATCTTACATATCTTCACCTGCAAAGTTAGCTGTTTTCCTTTGTTTTTACAAAAATTAAAGTAAGAAAAGTAAGAGCAAAAGATGAAGTTGTTTAAGACAATCCCCTTAGAGGGCGATAAGTTATCGGCTGAACACCTTGCCAGTCTCGGCGAGGGGGAGAGCATAACAGCCGTCTGCGAAACCATTGCGGAAAAGGACAACGCAAGACAGAACGCCTACCATGTGCGCAAGAATATCCCTCGTCCCGACGGCAATACTTATAAGGTTAAAACCTCCAATATCAATGGTACGGTTACCGTAAGTCTGATTAAAGAATGACCTACCGCACCAAGACAATAATAGTCGGGCCTCGGAGCAAGCAGGTGGAGAAACTGCAAGCCGAGGGCTGGGAGGTGGTGGAAGTGGTGAAATACCCCGACTGCAATCCTCACCGAAAAGTGACACTTAGACGAGAGAAGAAATGACACCACAAGAAATAAGTATCGCTATTAACTTGCTCAACACTGCGATTATCCTCATCGGAGGGATAGCGATAATAAGGAAAATCAAGAAATCGAAATAATATGACCAACTCACCTCCCGAAGTAGACGAAAAAGGCCTGTATTCAGTCGCTGACGCAATGCAGTTGCTCGGTCTGAAAAGGAACACGCTATACCGAGCAATCAAGCGCGGAGCAAGGCGCGGTGGCATTGATGCCAAACCACGCCGCGACAACGGGCGGTTGCAGATTACAGGAAAAGAAATCCTCCGCTACTGGCGAGGATAAACGATAACGGAGCGCGGCAGCCGACGGAGCCTCAGAGCCAAAGAACCGCAGGAGAATCGCACATTGACATCGCGGACTTGTATGGAGATACCATACATTTAAAAGTGAATAACGAAAAGTTACCCCTGCGCAGCCGTGCAACGCGGACGCGGGGGACGAGATAGAAACTCACCCCTATCATTGCCTCGGGGAGGATATACTAAATTCTGCAATGGGAAGCCGCATAACTCAGTTGGTAGAGAGCCTTGAAGCATCGAGTAGAGGTTGGTCGCTGGTTCGATTCCGGCTGCGTGCTGCTAAAACAAAGAAGTCCGAGTAAAATGTATAAAATTGGATTAAAATAACAAAAGTAAAGCAATGAAAAGTATTAAATTCCGCATCACGGGAACAATGCCGCTGATGCTCAACAACCCTCAGACTGTCAATCCGTTCAACGAGTTCACAAAGAAGCTCAAACCGCTTACATCCAAGAGAACGAAAACGGACGATGATATGCTTGAAATTTACAAACTGAAATTCCTCGCCTCGCTCTACACCAACGCGCAAGGCAGATATATTCTTCCTGCCGAGCATATTGCCAACGCACTTATCGCTGCAGCGAAAGAGCGCAAATTAGGCGCGAAGTTCACTCGCTCCATGCAGGTAATCGGCGACAGCGAGATAGAGTTCAAGGACGCGGACAAGATTCCCGAACAACTCTACGAAATCGGCACATACGTCGACATCCGCGCCGTGGGTATCAAGAACAGCAAAGTACCGACTGCACGCGCAATCATTCCCGAATGGTCGTTGACAACCGAGGTGTGGTACGATGAAACCCAACTCGATACCAAAGACATCAAGGACTGTATGGAAATCGCAGGACTACGCTACGGTGTCGGTACATTCCGCAAAATATACGGCAAATTCAAAGCCGAAAAGATATAATCTGTGGAGAGAAGTTAGGACGAGTGAAACACAGTAAGGCATTGTATAGTAAAGTCTACTAAAGAAAAGCGAAGTTGAGTCCACCGAGCCGCAACGGTTCTTGCCGAAGTTCGATTCTTTGGGCGGCTCCTAAAATTTTGAGCTATTGAATGGAGGAGTGAGTTTTTGCCAAGTCGAGCAATGCGTAGCGGAGAAAAGTTAAGAGCAGTAATCTCCTCCCACGATGGTCACACGTCAGTTCGACTCTGACGGTGGGAGCAAAGATAAAGTCAAGGTTTGTTAAGTTTAGAGCTGAAAAGTGAAGCAAAGTCAAGCAAACCCTCCCTCAATGGTTGCAAATCGGTTCGATTCCGATTGAGGGAGCAAATTTAGTGTAGCGCGATATGGCGCAGTGCAGTAAAATGAAGTTTAGACGAGTTTAGCAAACATTTTCGTGACGGTCTTAGTTCGGGTTCGACTCCCGAAGCGGAACAATTTAGCGTGGCTTGCATAAGTGGAGTAAAGAGAATCAACAGAGAAGTCTACACGAGTAAAGCAAAGTAAACATTTTTAATTCAAATCAATATGAAAGAAGATGATATAATGCGCGAGGTGGTTGAGGATATTATCAACCACTATTCCGACGGTCAGCTAATCACACACGATTGGCTGAAAAAGCGATGCGGCATAGAACCGTTGAGATACGAAGACTACGGCGATGTTTCGAAGTTCATCGAATCTTATCAGATGCAACAGTTTCAGTACATGACAATTACAGAAAATATCGGTAATCTCATGCTGAAAGACTACAACAGCTACTTCAAAAATGTTTGAGGAAAGGGTTATGTTATCCTTGACCCGAAAGACCAAGTTTCATTCGGCTACGACCGCTTTGTTGACGGCCTGAAAAAGCTGATGAAAGAAACAAACCTCATTATGAACAATGTTCGTGCCGTAGGATGCGAACAGCAAGCAAAAGACAACGATTTACGAGCCAAATATGCCGTGATGAAGATGATGCTTGAAACGGTAAAGAAGTAAAAATAAGAAAACTGAAATTTGAATAACATGTCATACTGGGACAATAAAACCGTGCCCTTTTCGGAATTAAAGGGCAAGACAATAGAGAAGATTGTCGGACTTAACGACACCTCGGACGAAGTGCATTTCTACACCTCCGACGGCAAACATTACATAATGTATCACTTTCAGGACTGTTGCGAAAGTGTAAGTATTGACGATGTAAACGGCTGTGTGGACGATTTGATAGGCTCTCCGATAACCATTGCCGAAGAGCGAACAAGTGAGGAAAATCCCGATGGTGTGGAAATCAAATATCAGGAAAGTTTCACATGGACTTTCTACACATTAGCAACCGTAAAGGGATATGTCGATATTCGTTGGTACGGAGAAAGCAACGGCTACTATTCCGAAAATGTTGACTTTCAAGAGGTCATTGAAAATGATTGAGCCTACCATCTACGGCTTGTCGAATGAACAGTACCACAGAGGCGAGGAGGAACGGCAATACCTGTCCTCCTCGCTCTTGAAAAAGTATTTGATAAGCCCGAAAGCGTATAAACACGCTATCGACAACCCCGAGGAAGAAAAATCCGACGCACTGCGCTTCGGCTCGCTGTTCCACGACTGCATGGCAGCGTTGGCAGAGGGCGCGTCATTATGCGAAGTGCTTGACGCGGTAGCGGTGTTCGAGCCACCTATAAACGAGAGTAGAGGCACACCATACACCCCGACTTCCAAGCCGTACAAAGAAGCCTACACGCAATTTGTCGAAACAACAAAAGGAAGCCTTGTCGCAAGCAAGGAGGAAAAGGACATGGTGTCAGGAATGCTTGCGTCACTCATTCAAGACAGCGGCACGACCTCCGAGCAAGTCCGCAAGCTGTTGCGGTGGGGTAAGCCGGAAGTTAGCCACTTCATCGAATACGAGGGCTGCAAGTTCAAGTGGCGACCCGACCTTGAAACCAAGCGCAAGATTGTGGATTGGAAAACGGTCGCCACTGACGATTTGAGCGAGGAGAGTATCAACCGCATAATTCTCAAATACGGCTACCACATATCCGCAGCTTTCTATCAGTTCTTTACACACGAGCAGACGGGTATTTGGAAAGACTTTTATATCGTTTTCGTCAGCAAGGTTGCCCCTTATGATTGTGTAATGGTAAATATGTCGCATGGTATTCGCGACCCCTATACAGGGCGAGTTACATGTTATGGCTACTATTATGATAAAGAGAATGATATTGTGAAAATGGGTTGTGGAGCGTTCGAGTTCCGAAAACTTCTTGATCTGCACATCAAATGTACAAAAGAAAACGAGTGGCCTGGTGCCGAGACATTCATACAGTCCGACAACGGCGTGAGGGTGCTTGAAATACAGCCGCCTAATTACTACTCACGAAAATTTATGGATGAAATATGAAAACAGAATTAACAAAAGAGCAATCGCAAGAGCTTATAGAACTTGGTATTTCGGAGGAGCTGGCAAGTATCGGCTATGTGGATAAAGACCAGAAGGGATGGCCTCTGTTCGATGTTGCCGATTTGCTTGGTATTATCCCAAAAGTGATTAAAGTGGACTACACCACATATCATCTAAATATAGACTATCCCCCGATTGAACAAGTTGCAGTCAGGCATATAGATGAAGAAGAAAACTCCTTGCATGGAGTTATGTGCGATACTCTCGCAGATGCCTTATTCCATCAAATTAAATGGTGCATCAAAAGCAATCACATTAAAACCAAATAACAATGGAAGAACAGAAACAAGACCAACTGCCGCTGGAACAGACAGCACCGCAGGCAGAACAACCAAAAGCCGAGAGTAATACGGTGGTGGCAAAACCGAGTAAATCAAAGGCGGTTGACAAGTCGCTTGTCACCGCAAGTATTAAACAGCTTCCTGAGCAACTTGCCCCACTTGCAGGGTGCTTCGACAACGCATGGGGAGCTTTCGTCAAGGCATACGGTGATGGCGCAGGACAAGTGATGGCAAGGGAGATAGACTTCGCAGCACAGGCGATGCTTGCAAACACTTATCTCATAAGGGTGGCGACCGAGAATCCGATGTCGCTTATCAACGCGCTCAAAAATCTCGCTCTTGTAGGATATACTCTTAATCCTGTGAGGAAGCAGGGGTACCTCGTGCCGATGGGTAAAGCCATCATTTTCGTTCCGTCATATATGGGACTTGTTGACGAGCTTGTAGCAAGCGGACTTGTCAAGAAGATTGAGGCACATCCTGTGTTCGACGGAGAGGATTTTGAAATCAAACTCGGGACAAACGGCTATTTGCGCCACAAACCCAATCCGTGGGGCAAACGTGAAAAGGAAAATCTCAAAGGCTGTTACTGGTACGCCGTACTTGTCGACGGTACGGAGATGTTCGACACCATAAGCCTTGATGAAATTGAGAAAATCCGCAAACGCGCCCCGTCTGCCAAATCATCCTCACCATGGGACACAGACTACATCGAAATGGCTCGGAAGACAGCCGTGCGCAACGGCTACAAGAAAGTCCCCAAGAAAGGAATAAGCGAGGATAAATTGAAAGTCCTTGACGTTATGTTTGACTACGACGAAAAGGTTGAGCAGAACTGGATAGCCGAACAGAAGCAGTCCACGGCAAGCAGCAGCCGCTTCGACGAAGAAGTTGAATACGAAGAAGTAAAAGAGTAAGCTATGGCAAATAATAAATCGACATCATCAGTCAGCTTTCTCTCGCTTCTGTTTCTCACATTCCTCATCCTCAAACTCTGCGGAGTTATTGATTGGTCGTGGTGGTGGGTTACAGCACCGCTGTGGGGAGGCTTCGCAATCCTCGCTATCATAGCACTAATCGTAGTGTTAATCGAAGGATTTATCAAATATAAACTAAAACATAAACGATGAAAGTAGCAGAACTTATTGAGGCTATAAACAGTCAAGGACTAAATAGCCTTTGGGAAGTACATGACACATACGGTCGTGGCGAAAACGCTCCCAAGCGAGTTGCCGAGGGGCTTTCTCTTGATGAATACCGATGGTACTCTACCGCAGTCAATGTATATGAGTGCGAAGACGGTTATGTCGGAGTCTATGGCGCATATCAGTCTTTCAGCGAAATGCAGACTTGGGAAGACCTCGACGTTATATGCGAGGCTTCCGAATATGAACCGATGCAGACTACAACCTATAAACCCAAGAAATCATGAGCTACAACATAGTCAAAGCCCGTTACTCCAAGACGGACGAGAACGGCAAGACAAAAGCCGTCACAGAGCAATATCTGGTAGACGCGCTATCCTGCACTGACGCAGAGGCGAGGGTTGTTGAGGAATTTTCGCCGCTCTACCCTGACCTGCAAGTGAAGTCGATAGGTGATACCAAGATTACCGAGGTCTTCAATCCCGACGCGGACCGATTCTATCTTGCCAAGGTGGGCTTCATCACCATTGACGAAAAGACAGCCGTGGAGAAACGTACAATCTCGCAGATACTCGTCGGCGCGCCCGACTTCACTAACGCGATAGAGGAGTTCAACGAGGGAATGAAGGGCACGGTGGCTGACTTCGAGGTTGTTAGCCTCGCAGAGACTCCTATTAAGGAATTTTATCCGGCAAAGCTATGAGCGAGGAAACACCCATCTACGGCAGCGAGCCGACATACATAGTCAGCCCTCCTGACGAGGGGCTTACCCTGAACGAGTATCAGAGGTGCGCCCTTGAAACAGCTGTCTTCCCCGAAGATTACAGCATCGTGTATCCGGCACTCGGAATGGCAGGTGAAGCGGGCGAGGTGGCCGACAAGGTAAAAAAGGTAATAAGGGACGGAAACGCCGACTTCACCCCGTCCAGATGCGAGGAAATCGCAATGGAAATAGGTGACGTTATGTGGTGTTGCGCCGTCCTTGCCGACCGCATCGGCTACCGCCTTGACACCATAGCGCGAATGAACAACCGCAAATTGAAATCGCGCCAGCTCCGTGGGAAACTCGGAGGAAGCGGTGACTACAGATGACGAATCGGGTTGAAATCCCCGACGCAAGAGAGCGAGAAACATGGAGGCGCGGAGTTCGATTCCCCGCGTCTTCGCAAATGTGATTATAGTATTAGATTTAAGGTTTGCCTCCCCGTCCGTGAGGATAGGGCGGTTTTATTAAAAATATGGAAATATCAAAGACAGACTTACAGAAGGCCATAACCTATCTGAGCGATGCGGCTAAGTTGTACGAGGCGCTCGGCGTCATGCCGGTGCAGAAGTACGTGAGCCGCGCCCATATGATACGACAACTCATACATAAACTCAAAAAGAATATACCCAATGGATGAGAACCCCTTTGAGAACGACGAACTGTGTGACGGCGGATGCTGCGTGATCAGGGCCGTGTGCGCGAGATACATTGGCAATGTAGACCCGGAGCGTTGCAACCCGTACGTGGTGTTCAACCGCAAGCCGTGGCCGGAGTACTGCCCGTACTTCATCGGAATGCCGGACGAGAGATATCCCCACAGGATAAACGACATATAGCCCATGACTTACACGGAGATAGCAACGCGGTTCTGGAGGCTGCACAGGGAATCAGCCTTCACGCACACCGAGACTACTCTATTCCTCTTCCTACTTAACGAGTGGCATATCCGCAGGAAGCGTGGCTGGATGGATATGGAAACACGGTTTCTCGAGATCGCAGTTCCAATATCAAGGAAATCACTTGTGTTCGCAAGGGAGAATCTAAGGAACAGAGGGCTTCTCGACTACGAACCGGGGATCGGCAGAGGGAGCGCAAAATACACTCTTTGTGTTTCCAATAGTGTTTCCTCAGTAAACACAAAAGGGAACACAAAAGAAACACAAAACAGCGTTTGTGTTCCCGATAATGTTTCTCAGGGAAACACAAACAGCAACACAAAGTCGTTTGTGTTACCTGAGGAAACACAAAGCAAAAGAAAAGTTTCCCCCACACCCCCTTTAAAAGAAAATATATATTCAACTCCTACGTCGTTGAATAGCGTCAACGACAACGACAGGGTTCTGAACGGTATCGAGCTTTTCGGAATCCCCGAGATCATCGCCAAGCTCAAAGAATCATGGGAATGGAAAGAGTCTATGATGCGGACGTTCGGTCTCACGGAGGAGGAGCTTTTATCGTGTCTTGACGGATATCCCGACCACTGCACGAACCTCGGGGAGACACGCAAGACCGTCAACGAAGCCAAGAGGCATATCACCAACTGGCTCCGCAAGCAACAGCAATCACGACAACTATTGACAACCAGAAATGAAACCAGACGAGAAGATAGATTTTCAGAACGTCGGGGAACTGACCCGTCGGCTAACCGCGCAGAAGATTACACCTCCACGTTTTAGCATCGAGATCACCGAGAGAGAGGCCGCCAACGGAATCTACTCCGCAATGAGGGCGGAAGTGGCGAACAGGAGGAACAGCCTGATATTCGACGATGACACGAGGCGGCACATCGAACAGGCGGCAAGATGGCTCGTCAATCCCGACGGCAAATCCGGGCTGATGCTCATGGGGCTTTGCGGCAACGGTAAGACCACGATGATGCGCTCCCTCGCCCGGCTTATCGAGTATGTCACCGAGGCGACCGTGGGCTATTCAAAACGCTCGGTCGTGACGATGCTCTCGGCAAAGGAGATAGCGCGGATGTGCGCCGCCGCAGACAAGGAGCGCAAGGAATTCAAGGAGCTTTTCAGCGTTGAGATGCTCGGCATCGACGATCTCGGAGAGGAACCTAAGGAGGTGCTGAGCTACGGCATGGTCTACACCCCGCTCATAGACATCATCGGGGAACGCTACGACAGGCAGCTCACCACGATAATAACCACCAACCTCACGAAGGAACAGTTGTCCGAGAAATACGGAGTCAGGATCTATGACCGATTCAAGGAGACGCTCGAAATAGTCACATTCAAAAACCCATCATACAGGATATGACACAAATACCAGCCAGGCAGCGAGGGAGAAAGAGGCTGCCATCGGACACAAGGCTCTTCCGTTTCACGGAGGAGGACGAGGCACGGATGATATGCGCCATGGCCTCAGCCGTGCAGTACATGAAATCCTACGGAAAGGGGCGCAGACCTTTCAGCATCGTGACAGACCTGCGCAGATACGTTTAACAGCAAAAACCACAACACAATGACAACGACAGCGATAATAATACTTTCAGTCCTCCTCGGAGGGAGCGTGTGCATGAACATAGCGGGGTCGGTACAGAGGAAGCGGAAGAACGCCAAGATAGAGACCTTGAAGCGGAGGATCAACAACCAAAACGAGGAGCGGGAGTCTGCGGACGTGCGCTATCACATCTATGGGTACGAGAACGGTCATTACAGCGTCTATCGCGTGACTGCCCCATACACAATAGAAGCGTTCCACACATTGATCAAGAAGTTCGACACCGACGATGCCGAGTACAACTTCAACGAGGCGGTGGAGCTGAAAGAGAGCCTCGAAAGGAAACTATGCTATGACTGACGAGAGTTTCTCACCGACAAAAAGAATGAACAATGACACAAGAACAAATCACCGACATAGCCCGCGAGTTTGCGGAAGAGATGTGCGCCCACATGGAGGACGACTTCATCAAGGACGAAGCTATCAGAGATAACGAGCTGACCTTTCGGATGGCAGTCAATCACCTCACACAACGCTATTGCCTCGTGGAGAAAAGCAAGGCTATAAAAGCTTATAAAGCTATGTCAGACTATGGTAAAGAGAAAGGCGTTGAGTGTGCCAAGTGTGCCAACTATGCCGCAAGAGTGTGGATGAAACGCCTCTTTCCCGAAATAGCAAAGGAGGTGGAAGAATGAACACAAGTTTTGAACGCTCTGCCAAAGCTACCGATGAATGGTATACACCATTGGAAATAATAACATCCTTAGGAGAGTTTGATTTAGACCCATGCGCCCCAGTAAATCCATTGTGGCAGACTGCAAAAGTCATGTATAACAAAAATGATGACGGTCTTTCACAAGAATGGCATGGTCGCGTATGGCTCAATCCGCCTTATTCCCGTCCCTTGATTGAACAGTTTGTGCGCAAGATGGCGGAACATGGTAACGGAATAGCATTGCTTTTTAACCGATGCGACAACACGATGTTTCACGATATCATATTCCCGACGGCTACGGCAATGAAGTTTCTCCGCAAACGAATCAGGTTTTATCGTTCGGATGGTACTCGCGGTGATTCTCCCGGCTGTGGTAGCGTCCTTGTCGCATGGGGCAAGGATAATGCGAAGATCATCAGAGATTGTGAATTGGCAGGTAAATATATAAGATTAAATTAAGTATGAAGAAAATAATGTTCTCAGATGCGTTCCATCTCACCCAAGCCGTGCTTGACGGTCGGAAGACGCAGACAAGGGAGCTAAAATACCCAGCTAAATCTCATCCAAATAAATCATTCAAGGATTTAACAGGTCTTCGTTTTGGCAAATTGATTGTAATTCGCCGAGTTTATACTAATGATTATCGCAGGGTTTATTGGGAATGCCAATGCGATTGCGGGAAAACAGCAATCGTTATGGGTAAATTGCTCAAATCGGGAGGAACAAAATCCTGCGGTTGCCTTGTGTATGAAAGTAAAAACGTGAAGCACGGGCTTAAACACACCCGTTTATATCGGATTTGGTCTGGCATAAAACATCGTTGCTATTGTAAAACATCTCCATGTTTCGATAGGTATGGAGGCAGGGGCATTGTTATGTGCAATGAATGGAGGACAGACTTCATGTCATTTTATAATTGGGCTTTATCCAACGGATACTCAGATGATTTATCCATTGACCGCATTAATGTGAACGGCAACTATTTTCCCGAAAATTGCCGTTGGGCGACTGCGAAAGAACAAAGCGATAACAAGCGGTGCAATATCCTTGTAACGCTTGGAAATGAGACCTTGGATTTGCAACAATGGTGTGATAGAATTGGGATTAAAAGAAGCACAGTCAATACACGGATTAAGATGTGCGGATGGGATTACGAACGGGCTTTGACAACTCCTGTAAGAGCGCATAAGAAATATAAAGAACGAGAGTAATCCCTATGTGTTCGTTTACGAATTTGAATTAGTGAAATGATATGAAAGCGAGAATAAAAGCGACAGGACAAATTATCAACGTGTTTCGCAAAGAATGTACATCGGGTGCTGTTGTGTACGAAGACACCAATATCCCCGATTGCAGCCCATTTTATCATCCCTATCGAGAAGATGACCTTGACTTCCTCCCCGAAAAAGACACGGCGGTGCTGGAGGGGTGGGTGGCTCGTGATGAGGAGGGGTATATCAACCTTTTCCAAGGCAAGCCCACAAGGGACATGTATGATATAAACGATATGACATACGGCTTTTGGGATTATAGCAATGAACGACATATCAAATTGCCGACAGACTCTTTCCCCTCCGTGACGTGGCAGAGCGAGCCTAAGAAAGTCCGTATAACACTCGAAGCAATTGAGGAATGAAAATAGACGGCAAAGTCCATTGTTTTTTCGAGCAATCAGGCGTATTCAAGAACGAATTTCGCAAGCTCGGCTACGAGGCATACGACTACGATATACAAAATAATCACGGCGAGACAGACCATGTTATTGACTTGTTCGCAGAGATTGAAAAAGCATATTCAGGGGAGGTGAGTATTTTTGATGCAATCAGCCCCGATGATTTAATAATGGCTTTCTTTCCGTGCATATACTTTTCTGCATTAAGTCAAGTTGATATGACATTTGGGTGCAGAAACTATCGGAAAATGAGTGTAAAAGAAAAAACTGACAAGATATTGGAGAGAGCGTCAAATCGAGAATATTTCTTCCGTGTTTGTATAAAAATGGTTTCCATTTGCCTGCAACACGAATTGCGCTTGATTATGGAAAATCCGTGGAGTATGCAAACTTTCCTCAAATCAAATTTCGTCATGCCTCCAACATTTATAGATACAAATCGTACACTCCGAGGAGACTATTTTATAAAGCCGACCGCTTATTGGTTTATCAACTGTGAAAAGACGCATGGCTTCACTTATCAAAAAGATAAAAAGTCCAAATCTGTCATTCATTGCAAGAAAAGCCCGAAATCCGGCATCTGTTCCGAAGAACGCTCCATGATTTCACCAGACTATGCGCGAAATTTCATCTGTGACTTCATATTAGGAAAAGAACAACTGGCTACACAGAAATCATTATTCGACTTATGAAGTTCTACCGATTCATGAAATACTGGAGCCTCGTATGGATGTCCGCTTCAATCGGGGCGGCATTGGGGAACTTCCTTAACAAGGACTATGGCTACACTATATTCTATGTGGTGACCTGCGCCATCAATCATTTCTGCTACAATGGATGGAACAAACGAATAAAACAAAACAAGTAAGAAAACATCATCCCCGGCTGCTTTGGAGTGACCGGGGATGATGCGTTTATAGTGGGCTTATTTGTTATGGAATAGATATTTTGCCACAAAATTAAATACCCCTATAACATTTGCAAGAGTTGTCGTGAGCAAGGTTATAATAATTGAAGGTTCGAGATTCATTATGCCAATTCCTGTCAAGAATACTATTATTAATGAAACGGCCATATACGCACACATAAATATGAATATGCGGGAACTAAATACCTTACGTTGTTGGCGGTCTTGTTTTAAATCCTCAATTTCCTCACTAAGGCGCTCTATCTTCTTTTGATGATAATCTTTGGCTACGTCCTCTCCGACTTCTGCGTTTTCGTCAGATGCCGGTTCGATTTCTTCAGAGAGACCTTCAAGCAAATTCGTGTTTCTCATCAGCATTTCTGTTTGGCAATAAACGCGTCAACTATTTGCTTGTAATAACTCTCTGTGACCTCATCGGGAATCTGCTGGTTTTCCCCCTGTATATAACATACGTCCCACGGAGTCCCTTTCCTGTGCGTCAATGTCACTATGCCAGAGTCAGACATTTTGGAATATCTACGCCATACCATTTTGACTATATCCTGAGCTTGCTTGTCTTCAAGTTCGGGGGTGTGAAATTCCGGCATACATTTTTCTTCATTCCAATTCATAACGACAGTCTTTTCCGTAATTGGATTTGCCTTGAACTGTTTGAACGAATGGTATACCGAAGGAATCACAGGGCCGTAACGCCAAGCCTCAACCTTGTCAAAACGAGGGTCGAGTAATGGTTTGTGGAATATCGCCAAAGAAAATCCGTGAGCTATATAGACGCGTTTAATCAAACCCAATTGTGTTATGGGTTTGTTTTCTTTCTGCGCCAACTCAATGAAATAGTTGGCTACTGCAAGTGCGTTATCTTTCATAATCAGAGCCTCCTTATGAATTATATAACGCCGCAAAGTTACAGATTATTTCAGTGAAATAAAAGTTAAATCCGCGAATATGTTAATACTCACGGATTTAAGGTTTTTATTTTCTTTCCTTCTCCAACGCCTTATACAGGTCATCTGTGCTTTTGCGGAACAGCCGGAGGAAGCGGTCGAGTGCCTTGCGCCGGCTTTCGGGGATAAGGGCATACAAGGCGTTGAGCGGAGTGTCGCTATTGACCGCCTTTCTGACTGCCGGGGTCTTCATGCCGTTGGCACGGCGTAATCTTCTACTTTGTGACATGGTGGTGTTTGTTAATGGTTTCGGCAATGTTTACAAAGATACTTGCTTACCACAGGGTATATCTGTTCTGCGGTTTCGCCGCCTATATAGCAAACCTCCTCGCCTTTTTGGTCGTAACTGAGAGCGGATGCTATATGCGAAGCGAGATGGTGCAACTCATGTACAAGGCTATTAAAGAATTGCGCAGGAGAAGTCACACAGCTTATCACCAACACGCTCTCTCCGTTGCCGGAGTAGCACAGCCCCGTGTTTAGGTTGTCGGAAGATAGGTTGTCGTAGGCAGTTTGCAGGTTCTTACCCTCGCAGCCAACATCTATGAGCCTCTGCATGATTTCCTCCACTTCGTAGTGCGTCACGGCATAATAGCAGGTCACTCTCCAGCCGTGCGCACGTTCTAAATATATTTCTTGCTTTATCATTTTGATATTCAGTTAGATTTCATTATCTTTGTATTCAGAAACGGATAGTTGGGGAGTAGCTACCCCGATGAAAGGCGAAGCTAAGACGCTTTCCGTTTCTTTCTTTTCTTAGCGTTATAAATCTTAGCAAGTATGAGAAAACTTACAACCAAAGAGTTTATAGCCAAAGCCAAAGATGTACATGGCGGCAAATACGACTATTCAAAAGTTGCCTATATCAATCAAGATACTAAGGTTGAAATAATTTGTCCTGTTCATGGCAGTTTCATGCAACGTCCAACTCAGCATATAAAAATGAAACAAGGATGCCCTCTTTGTGGCATCGCAAAACGTGTTAATCCTCGCACAATAACCAAAACAGAATTTATAAAACAAGCCATCAGTATTTATGGTGATAGATATGATTATTCTCTGATTGATTATAAAGGCAAACACACTAAAATTGCAATCTGTTGTAAAATACATGGCGTGTTTTATCATTCTCCAAGTAATCACCTAAATGGATGTGGCTGTCCGAAGTGCAAATCCGAAAAGAGGAAGAAGATTATTCATGGAGTTGGAGTTAACGATTTATTGGATGTGGGAAATACCACTATCTTCAAACTTTGGCATAGTATGCTGACTCGTTGTTATGCGGATTACGCACCACGAAAATTCCCCTCATACATAGATTGCTCAGTATGTGAAGAATGGCTTACCTTCTCAAACTTCAAAAAGTGGGTAGAATCACCTGAAAACAATTACAGGGAAGGCTATCAATTGGATAAGGACATTCTCATACAAGGCAATCGAGAATATTCTCCAAATGCTTGTTGCTTTGTCCCTCTTGAATTGAATACATTGATAACGATTCACAAAAATACTTGTTCAGACACTCCCGTAGGAGTAAATCGGTTTCGGGATAAATATGTAGCCCGTGTGAGTGGCATTGGTTATATTGGCATTTATGACACTCCAGAAGATGCTTTTGGTGCATATAAGACCGCGAAAGAGCAACGCATAAAGCAAGTCGCCACGGATTATTTCAACCGTGGCGAGATAAATAAGGATGTCTACGAAGCCCTTATGCGATATAGTGTATGTAGTTAAATCGCATCATTTATTCTTACATGCGACATATTCCCAGACCTTTGTAACTGAGCCTTTTGGCGACCAATCTTCGTCTGCGAAGAAAAAGGCGTGCCCGATTTTAAGTATCTGCTCATCATCGAATTTCTTGCAAAAATCCGAATAAGCAATATTCATCGCAACATATCTGTCGTATTTTGTTACGCCGGGTGGGAACGTCATGCTCTTTGTCGCTTCCTCAATCTGCTCGCAAGTCCAGTACGCACCGGTGTGTTTCTTGCCGTCCTTGTCGGTGTAGGCGATCTGTGACACGTCGTAGTCCGCAAACTCCTTGTCCGCGTAGTGACAATTGTTCATTATACCGTATTGCTCGCGGATAAACCGCCAATAAAGCTCCGGGTGAGCGTCCTTGATGTCATAGAGCAAGTCCGACACGCTCTCAATGCTCTGCCACATCTGCTTTTCTGATACTTTTCCGCTTTTCTGCGCGGCTTTTACCATTTCTATATAATTCATAAACTTAATTTTATGCTCCCATAAGAGCCTTGATTTCAAGCAAATCGTCAGCGGTTATCGTTATCTTTCCGAGGTCTCCGAAAATCATGTCAAGAAAGACATTGTGAGGGATATTGACTGTAACCGCACCCTTGCCATACTCAATACCGAAGATGCCTATGTCGATATGGTTCACGTCCATCTCGCGGAACATCGTCACGGCATCGTCTATCAGCATATCCGTGTCTATGTTGCCGTCCTTGTCGGCTATAAAGAGCGAAACGCCCTCGACCATCGAGTTGATGCGCTTGTCCTCGCGCTCCATGTAGTTGTTTAATCCGCGTTTGAGATACACCGAAGCGGCTTTAAGTCGCGGACGGCTTGCGGATAATTCGTCTATCTTTCCATACGCCCATTGGCGCACCGCGTTTTTGAGGTCGCCGGTCAGTCTGGCGGTTTCTTCTTTCAGATACATATTGACTTACTTTTTAGGGTTGCTTCCGTTTTTCATCTGCAAAAATTCCGAGTAGGTCATGTCGGAGTAATGCTGCGTGTATTCGTTGAACAGCTCCATGTTGCGGTCGGCTTCCTTTGTCGCTTTCTTCTTGAGCTGCCTGATAAGCGCGAGGTGGTTTTCAAGTGCCGCCTTGCCGTCCTGAGTGCCCTCGACTATGGGGCGCATCAGGCGCATCTGCTCACGTTGGAGTATTGCCATTATGGTCTGCTGGCTCTGCTGAAAATCCTCGTCGCGGTTCACAATGTCAAATTCTCTGTCTGAAAGCTCGGCAGTCAGTTTCTCTATCTCGTCCCATACAGGCGATTGCGACTGTCGGGGATTGTTGGCAACCTGCGTTCTTTGTTGCTGACGCTGGGATTCTAACCGTTCCTGCATCTGCTTAAGCTCGGCTATCTGTCGGTCGTAGTCTATCGGAGTTACGGCAGAACCGCCTAACAACGGATCTGCACCGCCTAAAAATACATTTGTCTGCATCTGTTATAGTGGTGTTAAGATTTTGTTAAAGTAGTGGTGAGTGCCCCCGAAAGGACACCACACCACTATTTTGATTTGCGCTTGCCGCGCTTCGGCTTACGCTGTTGGAGCGGTAGCTGTACCCTGGGTGGAGCGACAACCGCAGCACTGCGAGGGAAAGCCCGTGATGGTCGGGGTGTTGGGGAGTGTTATTACACCCTTGATGTTGCGGCAGTCAAGGCGGTCGGTGTGATTGATGGAGGCGGTGTAAGCCTTTTCAATCTCGCACTGGATGAGTTTGTCCTGATAGGGACGGATAGCGGCACCCACGGCAACATCCTTTTCAAGCTGTGCGATACGGGCGTTCAGAGCGTCGAAACCGTCACGCTGTCCTTTGTACAGACCGAAGGACGCAGCGTTGAGCTTGTCGTTCATTGTGTCGTAGAGGTCACGGCTTACTTTGTACAGACCGAAATCCGCATCCACCTGAGACTTGTAGAGCGAGAACTTCTCGGCTACGTCAGTGTTGCGGTGGTCATAGTCAGCCTGCATCGAGCTGACTTTAAGACCCCACATTGCGTTTGTGAGGGAGATTGCCTCGTCACAGCTCTTTTCCCATGCCTGAAAAGCAGTGGGCACACCTGCATAGCCTCCGGCGGCACCACCTACAGCATTGATGTTGACGTTCTCGGGCATGTTTCCGTGCCCTCCGAAGCCGAACAGGCCGCGTCCGTTGCCGTTAAGTGCGAGCAGACCGAGTGCTGTGCCCGCGATACCGAGACCGAGTCCGGTGCCCGCAACGCCTTTGGATGCGTACTCCTTTTTGTCCTCGTTATGGACGTAGGTCTTTTTCTCGATAACCTCCTTGTTTGCAGTTTCCATAATTATGAAATAATTTTACATTGCGGAGCACCATTGCTCCGTGACGCAAAATTACCTCTCAACGTATTGGCTCAAAAGGAGTTATTTCCGCGTTATATCCGAACTTTATCCGAGCTGTTTCCTAATCTTTGCCAAGTTATATCCCAATGATTTATTTGCTTGAACACGAGCGTCAAAGGCTGTTATTACATGTCTGACACTTCTTGGCGACATTCCGAATATCGTGGCTATCCTTGACGGGTATATGTCTTTTGAGTGGAGCAGCTTTATGGCGAGATGCCGCGCGTCCACGACCTCGGCTGTCCTTGATTTGGAGAGTATGGCTTCTTTGGGTATGTCTGATTCCTCGGCCACGAGTGTTATCACGCGGTCGGCAAATTCGGCTATTTTAGGCATGGGGATGATTATTTGAAAGGGTGATGAACATAACGGAAGGCTCCGCGTTATAAGTCTATACGATATATAGCCCTTGTAACGCGGAGCCTTTGCGCTCAATCGGTCATTCCGGCAAGTCTGACGATGGTGTGTTGCGGGGGCTATTCCTTTACAGCCCCGCCATTCATTTCGACGGGAGGGTCATACCTCATGGGTATAGGCTGCGGGGGTCTTCGGTTGTCGCACTCCGATTTCTCCTTTGAGCAATGCCACAGTTTCAGCCAGTCGATGAATCTGTCTTTTGAGGCCAGTATCTGTTCCTTGGCGATAAGACGGTTCTGCAATTCAAATATCTTGTCGTTTAGCTTCCGTATAAGAGCCGTTTTTTCCTCTATTATCTCGTCCTTGCGCGCACCGTTTTTAAGCGAGGTCTGCAACTGTTCGCTGACAATCTTGAAGCTCTCGTGGAGGTCGGCTATACGCTTTTCTTCCAGTTCCCATTCCTTTATGTCCACGTCGGCTTCCGCGCCGCTGGCCTCGGCATCATTCTTCCGGCTGTTTGTCTTGCGGTTGACAAGGAGGTTTACAAGGAACTTTATCAGCTCCAACCCTCCCAGCGCGCCTATAAGCACCCCTATGTTTTCCCAGTTCATGTTTTATTTTCTGAATTTCTTGATTAACCATAATACGACGATACTTAACCCGATTGCAAGTCCGCCGAGTGCGAACCCTCCGAAGTCCATCTTGGTCTGTTCCCACCGGGTAAGTTGCTTTTCGACGGGATAAGGTACCGAAATGGTGTCGGCCTTGACCGATTCCAGTTGCCGCACAAGTTCACGGATAGAGTCGTTTTTTAACTCCACAAGTTTTTCCAGCTCCTTTTCACGGTAGGTGGCGCGGTAGACGATTGTCTCACGATCATGCCGCAGTGTGTCCCCCTTTTCGGAGAGCACAAGCAGCTCGCGGTTGCTTTGCATGAGCGAGTCCACCTGACGATCTTTCTGATACAGACGTTCGGTAAGCGACCTTATCACATTCAGCAGCTCGGTGTTGTCTTGCCCTATGTATTCCGTGCGCACCGTCTCCACCGGCACATAGCGGGTGTTTGTGCATCCGCACAACACTGTCATTACTGTAATGAGCAGCACGGTAGCTGTACAAAGTTTCGTTGCTTTCCGTCCCATGTCACTCGTCCTTGAATGTCACTGTCCTTGCGGGAACCGTATTGAGCGTGAGCGACCCGAACCGTATGGCTTCGAGCCTCCTGAGCCATCCCGCCTCGAACTTCCTCTGCCTTGGGTTCGCGGCGATGATGCCGCGTATGAACCTCCTGCGCTCGGCCTTTATCTGCTCGAACAGCCTCCTCGGCTCCCGGGCGTTGAGTTCGGCAAGCGTCTCCGGGCCGACAATTCCGTCCGCCTTGACACCGAGGAGCCTCTGCACGTTGGTTATGCCGTGCCTGCCCGATGCCCACACCCAGTCCACGAGGATGTTGGCCACGCTCTGGGATCTTATGAGCCCTGCCTTCCACCTGTCCCAGTAGTGGGGTATGAAAACGCGGTCTCGCACGTCCTCCGGGGTGAGCGCGCGCAGGTCGTCGGCGTCAATGTCTCCGTCGCCGTCCTTGTCGTAGCCCGCCTGCCTCCATGTGGCGATTGTCACGCCCATGTTCGTGGCGCCGCCACGGTCGTCAGGGTCATTCACGAAGCCGCCCTCGAACGAGAGGACGAACTGGAAAAGTATGTCTGGTTCTGCCATATCGCTGTGTGTTGTCTGGTTGTTTTTTGTTTCTGTCTGTTACCGTAGCCGTTCACGGCCGGATGTCCGGCGCCGGCGGCTGCCACGGCAGGAACCCGTCGTCGCCGCCCGTGTCGCCGGGACGCATTATGGCCGCGCTGTGGGAGCCGTAGACGGGGGAGCCGACGCGTACCTCTATCCATGGCTCCGTCTCGTATACGGTGCTCGTTCCCTTCCAGTCGACGGTTGTCAGCCCCGGCACTGTCACGGAGTTCTCCTGCTTCCCGTCATAGTATGCCAGAAAGCGTCCCGACGGGCCGGAGCCGGTCTTGGCATAAAGCGATGTGCCCCGGAAGGTGACCGGGGACGCCGAGTTGTTTATGAACGTGACCGTCCATCCCACGAGGTCGCGGTCATCCGCGTCCCTGACACCGTGCACCACGACCGTCACGAGGTCGTCATAGCTTACGAACTCTATCACCGCCGGCTCCTCCTGGGGCAGCGCTATGTACAGCTCGTCGGAATGGAACGCCCCGTTCGGCTCGAGCCGTTTGTTACACATGAACGGCAGGGCGTGGAAGTCATCGAAGAGGTTGTCCGTATAGAACCCGGATACCTGTATTATCCTCGAACCGGGGGTTCGGGCGGTAAGCAGGAACGCGTGTTCCCGGAGGTCGGTCCCGTACAGTATCACCCCGTAGTACCATCCGTCGAGGCCGGTCTCCGAGGTCGCGTCATTGAGGGCTATCCTTATGTCGGACGCGTCCAGCGCCCCCTCCCCCCTCAGGGTCTCCGCCCAGTATATGGTGA
>CAJTRI010000014.1 GCA_910578615.1 uncultured Duncaniella sp.
CAGCCCCTCCCATGCCGAGGGCCGTGATCCCGCCCGTGGCGTAGAGATTCCCTTCCACCCTAAGGGCTTTGCCATCTGCGTCCCACGAGAGGGTAGCACCACCTATAATTATCTTGGAAGCGAATGTCTTTACGCCGGTAACGGTCTGATCGGTGCCAAGAGTGACATATCCGGCAAGTCTGGCATCGGTCTGCGCCTTGGTGTAGGCGTCGGTGATACCGTATCCGCCTACCGTCGTGGGTTTCTGGGTCAGGGAGCCGAACGAGTGCGCGTGGCTGATGTCGATGGCGGCGGACGTTGTCCCGGGGTCGTATGTGCCGAGGGTAGCCGCGCCGTTTTTAAGCGTAAGTCCGTAGAGCGTCTGGTGGGAGGTGAGGTACCCGGAATGGGTATGGCTCTTTATGTCTCCCGTAAGCACGTTCTCGACCATGGCCTTGGTCAGGGAGGATAGGAACGTGGCCCCCTTTGTGACGGACAGGGTCTTCTTGTCCGCGCTCAGGGAGATGGATGTCACGGCATTCCCCGTTCCAGACATCGAAAGCGTCAGCGCCGTGAGATGGTCTATGCCTTCGAGCACGGCGATGCGGGAGACAGCTTTGGCGATGTTGTCCCTCAGCTCCCAGCCGAGGTTGGCGCCGAGGGCCTCCGACGTGGCCGCCCCGGGGTCTGATCCGGTGGAATAGACGTCCCCGTCTATTTTCAGCGCGCTGCCGTCCCATGAGATCGTGACCCCGCCGATCTTTAAGGTCTCTCCTTCCGGCACTTCGAGACCTTTCAGAAACCTGATACGCCCTTGTGCCTCGTCATCAAGTAGGCGGCTTAGGAATTTCTTTATCGCCGGACTGTCATCCGACAGGTCATAGGCCTTGTCAGCCCACCCGGCTTTTACTTTGATGATATCTGTTTCGCCTGTATCGTCGTTGGGGCAGGCCAGCCTGACATAGCCATCATCCACGCTTATCATGTCGAGATCCCGAAGATTGCCATGATAATGCCCCTCCGTGTTGCTGGCGGTATTATTGCCGCCTGTTTTTCCGGCAATAATGGCCGCCTCACGCAAACGCTTGCTGCGAGGTCTGGCTTCTCGGTTGTTCGATATGAGTGTGTAATCTAATGCCACGGTCTTTTTTTAATAAGCAAATGTACTGATTTATTATGGATGGTAAAAATCTGGTTAACAAGATATTATATTCCTTTATTTTCTTTTGTTATCCTTCCTTTCCCTTGTTCGTGTTTGTTTTCGTCCGGCGGGGTGTATTTAACATATATTAACCAGATTGTCATTGCCCCGTTTTTCATATTCATCCGGGCGCAGTTCGACAATAGTGGCGTCACTCACATCCATTATCACGTTCTGGACATCTGACGTCATCATGAATTTCTTGCCTTCTTGGTTGGCCTCGGTATACACTGTAAGGCCGTCGTCGGCTATGCGCATCTCGCCGGACAGCTTTGTACGGCGCTGGCCGAACTGGCTGAAAAGAGTGCCCGCCAGCAAGTCTTCCAACTGCGATGTACGTCCGGCCCTTGTCAGGGACATTATCTGTCTGCCGTCGGTTGCAGAGAGATAGACGCCTCGTGCCGAGGGCACACCGCCTGCCTTGCTGCCACATATCGTATCGATATCCATGTCATCCATCGCATCGGGATTGATTACCGCGCAGTATTCGACATCCGAATTCTCGATATCCCCTCCGTAAGGTGAGCGGGAGGCCAGCCCTATGGACGGAATCTTGCAAAGCGCCCACCTGTATTTCGACACGTTCAGAAGTCTGTCCGTAACGTTATCGCCGTTGGCTTTCCTTACAATCCATCCTGAGCATACTTCCACGGTTATCTCTCCCCCACGGACATTCGAACCCGGGGGACATGGCAGATACTGGCCCTGCGTGTTCTTGATCGTGGGAGAGAGATAGCCTTTATGCGGGTTGATTGCAGGCCTGTTGGACTTCCATCCTATGACTCCTGAATTCTCAGCCCGGTTTTCCGGGTCATAATATGCGAGATAGCCCCATTCCCTACCAGTATAAGGAACCCAGAAGCCTTCTGTAAAATCGATAGTTCCGGCATCAGGGCCGTCTCCCAATATGCCACGGTTGTCCCAGCAATAAAGCGAACCGTCATCGGACTTGAACAGGATTCTTACAGGCACATACACGAAATTGCCTTTCTTCTTCCATTCTGCCTCATCGGTCTTTATTAAGAAAACATTGATCTTTCCCACATAAAAGTCCTCCGGCTCGCTGAATATGTTGAAACGCGCATCCAGAAGCATATCCATCTGCACGGACAGCATCACGCCGTCTGAAACGGGGGTGATGCGGGCGGGTGTGGTCTTGAATAATAAAGTCCCGCAGGTGTCCGTGGTGCCTTTCAGGTCATTTCCAAGCCCGTGTATCTTGACCCGGTAATCGTTAAGCAACCCTGATTTCAGCTCTACCCATATGGAAGGCCATGTGACTGCCACCCCCTCTGAATCATCACCCTCGTTGTGTTTGACAATCTTGAAAAACCGTGCCCTGCCGTCATCGCCCAGCGAGGCGTTGGCTCCCTTCTGGCTTACCCATATAGAGAATCCGATAGCGGAATGGTCGAACTTGTAGTCAAACGAATTAGGATTGCTCCCGTAAAGGTAGGAGTATACATGCCCGGCTGATTCGAATCCTAAGGACGCCCCGTGGTTTATGGAGCCGTCCGCATTCACGCCGATGCCGTCAAGTTCGTTTAACGCGTTTATCGCCGGATTTATGTTTATCTCCCAGCAATCCCGCTTGTTCAGGTCGCTGTTCTGGACATAGGGACTCCAAGTTATTTTCACCCTTTTGTACACTCTGTCGGTTCCGAGTGTCTGGCTGTCCCCGTCCCAGACGACCTCTCTGACGGGCGCACATTCATACAGCGCGTTAAGGTCGTGGATCCATATGCGTCCGGCACGTTGTACTATCCGTAGTGCCAGAGGCTGCAATATACCTTCCAGAACCTCTGAAAGCGTCAGGGCCTCGCCGTCCTCGTCATAGAAATTGTCACTATTGACTTTGAGATCTGACAACGATAACGAAGTATCCTCATCTGACAGACGCGTGCTTATCATACTCTCATCTATCTCAACGTCCAATGCGGCGCGACTGATGCAGTGGGAGACAATGCCGTATAGCGTCTGCATACCTGACAGGTCATATTTCAGACGGTCTAATATTCCGAGGTCAGAGAATGTGAGGGCGACCGTATAGTCTGAGGCTTTCTCATAAGGCTCCTCATAGAACTCGGAATCCAGTGTCCCGCTCCAATAAAGAGAATCCTCGCGGTAGACATCCATGCGGATGCGTCCCGGGGCTATGGTGTACAGATCCTCATATGTCCTGTCCCCCGGACTTATAATTCTCAGAGTGGCGGTGCTGCCGCAGATAACTTCGTCCTTACCAGCCTGTCCGCATTCGATGACTAACGCCTCGTCAGCTTCGAAATCCAGCCGGCCGACACGGGTAAACGGGGCATCGGCATCTTGGAGAATTTCCACGCGCCATACCACGCCGGCACGGCTTAGGAACCCGCCCGCATATCTTAGAAATTTTGCCATACTAACTGCGGTGTCTAAGATTATTTTCTTTTTCCAGAATCCCCACGAGGGTACGTCCGTCTATCCTGAACCTAACTGTACCGCCGCCCATACCGTCAGCTGGCTGTATGAGAGACCTGAGCCTGTCAAGAGGCGCCACCACCTCGGGGTTGTTAGACGCCCCGGCATACTCGCCTATAAGTCCGACAGTAGGGCCGCTGACTATGCCGCCGTTGGCAAACGGCATAATAGCCGGGGGGAATATAGCACCACTTAGCCCTTTGAAAAAATCGGATACCGTAACCGTGGCGGGAGCATCTGCAATCCCGATTGGGCTGTGGATTTCGTTATACACATCCCCCTCGTTGTGAGTCACGAAATAATCCGTGCTGTACGAGCTTTCGTTATGACTGACAGTCCCCGATCTCTTATTGTGGGTATTTGCCGTGTTCCGATTTCCACTGTTGAGCATAGCAAAGAGATTGCTTTGCTGAGTCTTGTTTAAAATCATCTCTCCGCTGTTAACCCGCGCTACAAGTTTGTCGCCGGTGTTCGATGTTCCCCCCACGATACCGCCGTGGGCGAAACACCCCACCATTGACAGCGCACCGACTACAGCGGCCACTCCCGCGACTATGGCTGCGATATTGGCAGGAAACGGAAGCCGTGCACCGCTTTTAGTCGCAGCGGCTATGGCCGCACCTGAATCGGTGGCAATCTGAGTCTGAGTGACAGCAATATTTGCCCCGGTCGTGGCGGTCTGCACGGTGGTAGCCGTAGCGTCGGCTACAGTTGCCATAGTGTGGTGTTCGGTTGCCGTAGTAAGCATATTGATAATGCCGACGATGGTTTTAATACCGTCGTATATCTGCAAAAAGCCATCTACTATGCCGGTGACGGTCTGCCATGCGTTGCCGTTGCCCTCCAGCGCGTCGGTAATTCCGTCGATATCGCTACCGACATTTTTAATACTATTCCAGCCGGTACGGAAAGTATCGAAATTCGCTTTAGCCTCTTTCCCGGCGTTGCGTATCGCATCCGCTTTCTTTTCCCATGCTTGGATCTGTTGGTTAATTAGTGCTGCTTCCTCGACGGTAGCGGTGTTTAGCTGGTCGGAAAGGGCGCTAATATTTTCGGTAATTTGGGCTAAAGTAGTTGCATCGGCCCTAAATATAGGGTTGTTGTTTTCTACAGCTTTACCAGCATTGTGTATCGCGTCGGCTTTGCCCTGCCATGCTTGTATTTGCTGGTTAATTAATACGGCTTCCTCGACGGTAGCGGTTTCCAGCCGGGACTGCAATACCCTTATATTATCGCTAATCTCTTTGAGGTTAGCGGCATTTTCATTAAACACCGGGCCGTTATTTTCTACGGCTTTCCCGGCGTTGCGTATCGCGTCCGCTTTACCCTGCCATAAGGTAATTTGCTGGTTAATTAGTGCTGCTTCCTCGACGGTAGCGGTTTGTAGTCGCTCTTGTAATATCCTTATATTGGCATTAATCTCTTTGAGGTTAGCGGCATTTTCGTTCCATTCCGGCTGTACTGTTTCCGTTTTATTCGGCTTTGTCGTTGGAGTGGCAGGCGTGTTGTTAGGCCGTGTGGTATTGCCTCTAACGCTAAAATTAATGCCGGCTGCTTCCTCGGCTACATCTTGCATTTGCTTACGCAAATTTGCTACTGCTTTATTATTAGCATTTATAGCGGCTTGGGCCTTATCCAAATCAGATGTACCGGGTATTTCGCGTATATCCCAGTTCATAACAGGCTCACCGCCTATTATGGTAGTTTCTCCAGTAAAGTATGTTTCAGTTTCTCGCTTTGTGCTAAATTTGCGTCGGCTCCCGTCATCATTATATAACAGATCGTGGGTTTCCTGCTCTTTTTGGGCTATTTGATTAGCTAACATTCGTGTCCGCGCCTCGATTACCATTTGGCGGCAATATGCCTCACTATTAGATATGAGGGCGTTATACCAATTGGCTACGCTGGAAAAATATCCCATCGTGTCGCCGTAGGTATTATTCATTTCGTTAACTAATTTCTTCTCCTGCTCTTTAGTGCCGTTAAATTCTTTGAGCCGGTTAATATTCATTTCAAGCGCGGCGCGTGTCTGCATGAGGGTTGAGGCTTCCTGCTGGCGCAGTTGCTCTAATTGCTCCGCGTCGCGTTTTGCTCTTTCCTCCGCGCTTAAAAAATTATTTGTGCTTTCGGTCGCGTCGTCTGTCGCGCTAACCAAATACTCGATAGACGTAGTAACGGCGGCGATCACCGCGCCCACGCCTGTAGCTATAAGCAAACCACGCAAAGCAATTTTTAAGGCTGTGGCACTATACGCGCCTCCTTTCATAGCGGAACTGAAAACGCGCATCGTAGCGGTGGCAGACTTGCCGCGCAGTCCTAACGTAGTCATGGCTACACTTGCTAGTTTGGCGCGTGTAGCTACTAACGCCTGCTGTACGTTAAGCTGCTTAAATGTTGTAATTAGTATAGCCGCACTTGACCCGGTGCTAAGTAGTCCGGCGGTGAAATTGATATAAGGCTGTGCGGCAGATGTTACCCCCGAAATAATATCTATCACGGCGGCCCACTGGTTGCGCAGCATTTGGTTTACGGCCTCGCCGTGGCTGCTCATGTCGGCGTAGGCGGCATCCATTGTTCCGGCACTGTTAACCATGTTGGCGACGTTGGCCGTAAACTTGTCGGCTAACTCGCCCTGCAAAGGTATCAGTGCGCGTATAGCTTCCGCGCTACCAAACAATTTACTATATACTTCCTGCTCCAGTACACCGTTTGCTTGTGCGTATGCCTTAACACTACCGTCTAACTGGTTTAGGAAATTTTGGAAACCGCCAGCGGCCTTAATCGCGGCGGCGTCAAACTGTATGCCCATTTTAGCCGCCATTTCTGCGGCCTCGCTGCTGGGTTTGACCAACGCGGTAAATATTGCGGCTAACTGCGTGGAAACCTCGGCGGTGTTACCGCTCACGCCTGTAAGCGTGGCAAAGGTTCCCATAAGTTCGTCGATTGACACCCCCAGCGTGGCGGCGTTACCTGTCACCCTCGGCAGTGCTTGTGACAACTGCTCAAATGAGGTTACACCGTTCTTAGCCGTTAGCTGTATTTTGTCCTGTATGTCGGCCGCCGCGCCCCATTCCAAACCGTAGTTTTTGATAAGCGTAGAGGTAACGCCGACGACTTTGTTAATATCAGCCAAACCGCCAACGGCAGACCGGGCCGACGTGTTCAGAAACTCTATCCAGTTATCTTCCGGCACGCCGTTAGATATTGTTTGATAGAGGCCGTTAGCCAGTTGGTCGCGTGCTATGGGTATCTCTTTGGCTAAGTTCGCTACCTCTCCTTTGAGCTGCTTAAACCCTGCGCTGTCCTTACCAGCCATCGTGTTAGCCTCTTTCATAGCCTTGTTAAATTCCTCGCTTTCACTGGTGATAGCATTTAACTGATTACTAATTTGGTTAACGGCTCGGTCAACGCTCTGCAAACCCTGTACGGCGGCACTCCAATTAATCAGCGATGTTTTTAACGCCTCTGACTGTTCAAGCGTGGAAGCCATAACGGTGCGTAGGCCGTTAGCGTCCTGCGCTATCGCTCTAAAGCCTTTGCCATCGCCATCCAGCTTAAATGTGATTGATATGGTGCCTTTTCCTGCCATTACTGTTTATCGGTTTATTTCGTCACCTAATCGGTGTGCTACTTCTTCAAATCGTTTTTGTTGTTCCTCGGCGGTGAGCTTGGGAGCCTCGCTTTGGTCGTTGATTTTTTTCTTATCCCACGGCAGCGGTAAAAGCTGCTTAGGCGTTATTTTCTTTTTGACGTGCGGCTGTATCACTATTGCGGCGATAGTCCGGGCGCGTTCCCATGCGTCCCGGTTCTGCCCCTCGGTCATTTCGCGCCATGCCTTGCAGATACTTTCAAACTCGCCGAAAGTACATTTGCAAAAATCATCGTGCGACATTCCGATACAGCCGACGGCAATACCCAAAAGGTCATAGACTGCTACCGGCGTTTTCTTTTTTTTTCACCGGGCGCGTCTCCGTTGGTTTCTGCGTCTGCTGTTATTGCCGTGTTCCACGCCGTCATGTCCTCCGGCGTGAGGTTGTCGGCAAATTCCATTAGCGACAGGTCAAACGTTTTGCCCTCACGTTTAGCCGCTGACGCTACGCAGCACCATAGATAGGTACATAGGTCTGTAAAACTTGTGGGGTCTATCTCGGTAATCTCTCGGCCGGTTTCCTGTTTGAAACGGAGCATAGCCCCCATAGTGGGGCTACAGGGGTATGCCGTGCCGTTTATGGTTATTTCGATGTGTTTCATGCTCCGGCAGCTTCAGGTGTCTCAGTTATAGCTGTATCATCAAATTCTATCTCGCCGTCGTTCTCAAGGCTGATGCTGTATGTCGCATCGTCCTGTGCGGCATCGCTGCGCTCAAGAGATGCGATAACAAACTTGCCGGAAAGATAGGGCTTGTCGGTGTTCTCGCGCTCCATGCACTTGACATCCACGCTCTGTCCCTTTCCGATAAGGGCGAGACATGACTTGTACCCTGTCTCGGTCTCCTGATAGAATACGAGTCCCTCGGCCGAAATGGAGACGCTGAGGCCGACTACTCCCTTGTTTTTCCAGAGGCCCGCAGATACACTCTTTGCAGCCACGGGTTTTACGGCACGGTCTTTGGTCTCGCTGTTGATTGTGGTGGTGTGGGTCGTGCAGTGTCCCACGGCTTTGCCGTTAATGTATAACAGCATGTCGCTACCGTTACAGTAGCCTGTTTTTGTTGTTGTTGCCATAGTGTTGATAATTGTTAAAATTTTACTGAATTTTCGATTTAAGCGCGTTTAGGGTGTCGGGTGATACTTTTACTATGTTTGTTATCTCCGTGGCTCTGACGCGCTCCTATGCGCTTTTACGCGGTTTAGATTTTTGCACTAAATACTAACTGCTGCACAAAGGCATCATCTTGGTAGGCTTCTTCGCTATCGAGCAAATAGCATGAGCGCAAACGCATGCCTTCATGCACGGCGCTTACTTGGTCTAATGCGGTGCGTACTGCCTCAGCCAACTCGACACCCTCGCTATATCGCTCCGTAAAGCAAATGACCTCTATCTGTATTTCGTCTGCGCCGGGCTGTCCGCTTTTCTGCGGATTGGGCGACAGTGAGGTACGGCGATAGAGTATATAGGGTAATTCCGCGCTGTCAGTCGCCACCGGGAAGACCTTGTTAGTCCTTGCGGCTACTTCGGCATCATCCAGTAGTACGGCGCGAAATATAGCCCCCGCGCTCAATGATGTTTTAGGTACAGCCATGTTTCTTTGCTTCTTTCGTTATACTGTTAATTATCTCATTGTGTAAACTATCGGTAACGCTGTCACGCACTTCGGTTAGTGTCTTTTGCATAAATCCGTAGCGTTTCATAAATCCTCGCGTTCTGCCTGTGCGCCATTTACCGCCACCTACCAGATACCGGGTAGCCTTTTTTGATTTTCGCCACTTGGTACCGGCTTCGGCCCAAATTAAGACAGGCTTTTTATGACCCTTGCGGTTTATATGAAATCCATACTCCTTGCCGTTCTTACCGGCTTTCTTAGTGCCGATAGTGACACGAAACCCGGCTTTGCGCTTAAATACTACGGCACGTACCCCTCGCTCTAAATCCTTGTCGGTTCGGATGCTTCCGCGCAGATTATTTAAGGCGGTTTTGCGTACCCGGTTAGCCTCACGACGAAAAGCACCTTTCAGGGCTTTAAGCCGTTTTTTGGTATCCAGTTCGGCAAATAACCTCTGTAAATTCTCGTCGTCATATCGCATTGTCGCCGCCATAGACTATTTGTTTACACGCTCACAGACTAAGGTTTTCATGCCTCTGTCGATATTAGGTATAATGTTAGTTACCGTATATTCATAGCCGCCTAACTGCCTTACGCGCCAGTTTTCTTTAACCGGGTGCGCGTCGCGTATGTTGAACTCGGCGCGATAGTCCGGGAAATGCTCGCCGACTTCCTCACTACGGCTACCGTTTGTTTTTACTCGCTCGGCGGCCACGGTGCGAAATTCTTTATACTTCGGCGTTTCCTCGCCGAAGCCGTCGGAATTGCTGACCGGCTCCAGTAAGACTAATTTATATTTCATTCTCCCTGCTTGCATCACTAACCAGTTTTCGATAGGGTTTAACTAAGGCTTGTAGTGCGTCCGGCACTTCGTGCATCTGTACGCTGCTGACACTCTCACGCTGGTTATACCAGTGTGCGGCTATCATCATTATCGCGTGCGTCAAAGGTGCCGGGAACTTTCCGGCGTTGCCGTCGATTAGTTCCTGCTCGGTGCGGTTGGTCGCAGTGATTACCGACACCTCGGCTGTTTCCAACAGATGCGTTAAATACTCGTCGTCATCGGCGAAATCGTCGGCCCTGACGTGCTTTTTGAATAATGCCAAACTCACTACTGCCATAGTCATAGAGAAAATTTCATGCCTTTGCCTTGCCGAGTACGAAGGCATCCTCACGCAGGGTGACGGTGCCAAACCTGGCATTGAGAACAAAGTCAACGGAGTTTCTACGTGCAAGAGTATAGGGGTCGACTATAAGAGTCCAGTCACCGAAGAACCCGGCTGCCTGATAGCTCCAGTCGCCGAATCCGACATTGTCGACTCCGATCTCAGAGGTGGTAAACACCGGGTAGCCCAGAACCATGTTGTTTTCACAAAGAAAACGGCCTGACCCGGCGTCAACCTTGACATCACACAGTTCGGCTTTCATCGCCTCGGTCATAACCCAGCACGGGGCCAAGAGGTCGAGTTTTTCTGCTATGGAGGCAACCATGAGCAGAAGTTCTTTGCGTGTGGGAACCGGGCCGGCAAACTGTACCGCATTTCGTGCGGCGGCCACAAAAGGGCCTACGACCTTGCGGGTCTTGGTCTTGCCGTCAGCTGATGTATAAGTGCCATCGGTCGAGAAAAGAGCGCCGTTGATAAGGTCGGTAATAGCCTTGGGCATCTCCTCTTTGACCACGCTCTCGACAATGCCGTGGCTGTCTTCCAGTTCCTCCCGGGTAACAGGGACGGCCAAACCCATACGGTGGCCGTTGGTCTCCAGCTTGTCCCATGAGATGGAGCTGTCTACAAGACGCTCGGCCTCGTCGGCAAACGATGCCGTGGCTTTTCCGTGCTTTGACCAGCGCAATGTCCCGTTGAGACCGCTGCGGATGTTGAGTCCTACCTTGTCGTAGATAAGGCCTTTGCGGATCGGCTTCAGCATTTCCTGCTCATGTACGGGGATAATGCCTGTCTCCGCAAGGGCCTCTGTTGTCTGCGGAGTGACGACAGGAGCGCCGTCCGGCACTTCACCTTCTCGTGTGATAAGCACGGTGACCTTCTGGCCGCGTTCAAGAAGATTTTCCCGAAGCACCTTGTCGTTATCGACGGCTGGTGTATCCTTGCTGCGGAGGCTCTCGACCTGAAGGGCTTGCATCTTCATGCGGATTACCTCGTTCTCGCGTGTGAGTGCCTTAAACTCGGTGTCCTCGGCCTCTGTGCGTTCACGTCGCTCGTTCTCACAGTTTTCGGCAATTTCGCCGATACGGTCACAGTTTTCCTGGTACTTGTTCACCAGTTCGCGTGTTACCGATTTTTTCTTTTTTTCCATTTCTGAACTTTATATGGTTTATAGATCATATCAACTTTCGTGACGCCACGATGCGCATCTCCCGCAACTGTCCGAGAAAAATTTCATTATCCGTCCCAGAGACTTCGGCCTCGGGCTGTCCGAATTCGCGCAGTCCGGCGGTAAACTCTCGTGCCTCTACCGATGTGTCGGGGTAGGCCGGGTCAGCCGCCAATGTAAAATCATATACCCCGGTAACTGCCTTGACCGTGTAGATAATCTGCGTAGCCCCATTAACAACCTTTGCCGTGCGTTCTACAAAATCGCTGTCCCAGTACCGGGTCGTAAACGCGAAGCTGCACCCGGATATATCGCCACGGCTGACCAGTTCTAACGCTTCGTCGCCGTTAGGAGATTTAGGCAGCTCCAAATTAAAGCCTACGCCCTTTTCATCTACAAAATATTCCAGCGTGCCGGTGCCTTTGTTGCTACGGCCTAAAATCAGTTGGCGGTCATGGTACATCGTAAATTTGATGTCGCATCCGTCTAACAGCTCCTTAGTGATAGCTTCCGGGGCGATAACTTCGCGCGCCTCGCTGTCCTCGTCGCTCCATAGCGGCGCTGACGGAGTGTTGAAGAGGATGGCATAGCCGGTAATAGTGCGGCTGCGGGCTTCGCCCTCGACGGCCTCACGCACGCGCAGCTCTGCACAGTCGATACGCAGGGTGCGTTTTACCTCGGTGTCTTTATTCCTTTTCATCGTCATTGCCTTTATTTTTGTTTTCTGGTGCCTCCGGCTGTTGCTGCGTCTGGCCGACAATTTCGTTAATACCCCGCAGGTTCGCCGATACCAGTACCGTGTTACCTCCATCGACAGGCGTCAGGTTGTTCATCCTACGCACCTCGTTTACAGTCGTGCCGATCTGCAAAAGTTTCGTGCCATAGTTCATCATACCGTTAAAGTCACAGGCAAACAACTCGCGGCGGTCAAACTTAAATTTGTACTTGCGGCACATCGACGGCGCGATAAGTTTGCGGCGTAATTCTATCTCGATGTTACGCAATAGCGGGTTAAGCGTGTGACTTAAAAAATCTATGTCGGCCTGTTCCACGGTCTTGTAGTTGTTGCTGGTATCGGCATATACAAATGTCGGGGGAACACTGAAAAAGCGGCAAATCTCGATTACCGTAAATTTGCGGCTTTCCAAAAACTGCATATCGGTGGAACTAAGCGAAATTTGCTTGAAATCCACCTGCCCCGGCAGACTTACAATCCTTTCGCCGCCTTGGAACCGGCTGTCTAAGTTTTCGGCGGTTTTTTCCAGCTGCTTGTCTTGATACTCACCGAAACCGCGCACGCTGGTATCATTCGATACTATGCCTCGCACGTTGCCGCCGTTGGCAAATCGGTTCTCGGTTTCTTTATCGCCGGTGGTGGCTATATCCATGGTAAGACGGGCGTGAGCCAATACACTGACCCCTTTCTTGTAGTCGGTGCCGGTAAGTCCTTTGATATGGATTATCTCGCTTTCATCAAAAGTTCCAAACACGCCGTTTGTATAATCCGCTACATGGTATGTGTCGCTCATCGTGTCATGGCTGACCGTGCCGCGTCCGCATAATGCAAGACGGGTCAGTTCCAACCCGTCATAGAGCGGGACTATATAGGAATTCCCTTCCAATAACAGCTCTTGGACGGTCTGCCGCCAGAAGTCAAATGCGTTGACCGAATAGTCGGGTTGGACATTTAGCAGGTAGTCGAGCCTGTCATTCCCGGCTTCTACGAAGATGTCGCCTCTGCGTTTGAGATATTGCAGAGGGAGGTTTGCCACGCTTTCGCTTAGCAACTTTACACAGCGGTATACTGTGGCAATGCCCAGTGAGCCAACTCGCCCTCTCGGCCACAGCTGTACCGCGCCCATACGTGGTGCCACTGATACAGACGTGCTTGCCGTCTCACGCCTGAAATATCTTGTTATATGTTGCCAAAAATTCATTTGCACATTATTGCTGATGCGCAAAGATAATCAGATTTTACGGCACCTAAAAATTTGGCTAACAGCTGTTTATTATCCTTTGTTTTACTTTGTTTTCTTCTTTTTCGCTTGTTTTCTTTTGGTTGATTATAGTCACATATATTTAACCTTATTTAACGTGTATAATCTATGAAAAGCCGCATACACATAAGTTTGGTAATAACGCCGTCTATCTTTTGTGCTTGCTTCCGCTTAACCGGCTTGCAGTTCTCCAATTTGTCGGTATCTAATACCGCGTTACCGAAACAATAATAGTTAATCGGATTGTCGTTAATAAAGATATGCCCGGTTTTCGCTCCATGCTCAAAACTTTCTACCGGGGCGGTGAAATTGCCATAGGTCTGCTTAACCCCCGACAGCACGTTGTCTGCGCCGGAAGCCGCCAGCATGTTTACAACCTCCAAACTTTTCCACGGGTCGTAGCCGATCCCCAGTATACGCACCACTTTGTTAAGATACAGCACATAGCTTACGATTGCGCGGTAGTCAATAACGTCGCCCCCGGTCAGTGTCAGATATCCCTTTTCGGCCCATACTCGGTACAGCCTTTCGTTAGGGTGCCCCGGTAACGCTCCCTCCGGGAAAAAGTACGCCGTGTGGAAATGAAAATTTTTGCGTGCCATATCGTACATACCCATAGTGACCGCGCTAAAGTCGTCGCTTTCCGACAGGTCGATAGCCACCATGGCATCGGGGCGGCCGGTAATAGCATCCAGCGGCATAGGCCGGGATATTTTTCGGGCCAGCGTGCTGCTTATCCAGCTGCGTTGCTGGTTCTCGGCGTAGACATTAAGTAACTTGGTACGAAACGCCAGCATGGCGTCGGCGCCGTTACGCATAGCGTTTTTGTATTCCTGTCGGTAAAAATCCATGCTTACAGTAACGTCCATGTGCGGTTGTACCTTGCGCCACGTCGTTTCCTCGTTCTCGGGGTCGTCTAAATCCGGCTCAAAGATATGGGCAAACAGGCTGTCGTCCTCAAACTCACCCAGCAAAACGTCTTTGTAGCCTTGCAGCATTTCGTAAAACGGGCCTTCAAAAACATCGCTGGCGGTAGTGATTATCACGGTTAGCGGATTTTCGCGCACGCCCATAGACGTAGTCAGTACGGTTAGTAGGCTGTTGTCGCGTGCTTGGCTAAACTCATCCATAATAACCGTGCTGGCGTTCAAACCGTCCTTTGTCCGGGCGTTTGCCGTCAGACACTGCGCAAAGGCGGTACGGTCTTTGCGCTTGCTTTTAATCGTCTGCTCGTTGACAGTGTAGCGGCGCCCCTTTGGGTCTAATTTGATCAGACAGCCGCGTATCACATCGAAACACTTTTTGGCTTGGTCGTTACTATTGGCACCTGTGTAACTCTCAGCATTAGCGTCACCATACAGCAAATCATCTACGGCGAATGTCGCGCTCGAGGTGGTTTTGCTGAATTTGCGCGGCACAAACAAAATTGCCTCGCGCACCACGCGACGGCCGCCATTCCAAAAGCCGTAGATACTGGCAAACTGGAAAGTTTGCACCGGGGTCAGTGCGTACTTTTGCAGTCCCTTTTTACCGGGAAAATGCAGATTTTCATAAAGGGTGAAAATTCGTTGTACCTCGGTAGCGTTAATGCCGTATTTGTCGGCCAGACGGAAAAAGCGCAAAACCGCCAACTGCTCGTAGAGGTTGTGCGCGGCCGGGGTTTGTGCGACTTCCGTAACGTATTGCTCCAGCCGTGCGTCAACTTCACACAGCCGGTAATCCGCTATCGGCACGGCGGCCAGTTGCGCCGAGACGTCTTTTTTAGCCTGTCGTAGCCTGTCCTTTTCTTCCTCTGTCATACTGTTGTATCGGGTGTATTACGTTTAATGATATTGGGCTTTCTGCGTCCGGCGTTCTTGACCTTTCTGGTGAGGTCTATTAACGGATCGTCCTCGTCGGTGCCGGTCAGTTCCTCGGCGGTCAGTCCTAACGCTTTCATCTGCCGGGTTACGCTGTCCTGCGCGTCCTTTTGGATTTTGAAAACCGGGTGTGGTGCGAGAGTCGCGTTGCCGTAGCGCGACGTCACGCTGATGGTGACGCTGTCGAGCCTGTCGATTTCGTCGTTTGCCTTGTTGAGAGTACACAGTGCGCCCGCAAGCGAAATAATCTGTATGTCAAGACTCTTGCTATATTTACCTGCGGCTTTCAACGCTTTGATGATGTCTGCCTTATAATCTGAAACTTTCTTTTCCATATAAATGTTAAAATATTGTTAATTGATTAATTATTAAATGTTTGCTTAAATTGAAAAAATCGCTCGCACACAAACAAAGGTTGGGGCGAGGTTTAGCAAAACCGGGGTGTCTCTAAAAAAATACCCCCCCCGTTCTCATTCGCCAAAGAATTTTTTTACGATCCTGGCCACCTGTTCGGCGTTGCGTCGTCGGGTCGCTTCCTTTCCGCTCCGTCCCATCTCGGTATGTACCTTGACGTGGCAGTCATGGCACAGGGCGCACAGGTTTTTAGAGTCATACATGAGCCTGTATTTCTCAGTATAGTTTATTCCATCCTCTACCTGCTTACGGTGGTGTACCTCGGTCGCCGGTGTTATGTACCCCTCTGCCCGGCACCTCTCGCAAAGCGGGTGCGCTGCCAGTATATCGCGCCGTAGGCGTAACCATCGCTGCGTATGTATCAGCCTTATGTAGTCCTTGTCCTTAGCCATCTGTATGTTTGCGTATTAGGTAGTTAAGACTGTCTAACAAGCTCTGTTGCCTGACCTTTTTATTTTCAAGTGACGCGCTGGCGCGTTCATCTACCGTATGCGCCCCGATCAGCTTATACACTGTGACCGGGTGCCGCTGTCCCTGTCGATGCAGTCGGGCGTTAGCCTGTTGGAATAGTTCCAAATCCCAGCCAGTACCAAACCAAACTATGTAGTGGCCGCCCTGCTGCATATTGAGGCCATACGCCGTACTTGCCGGGTGAGCCAGTAGTACGTCAATCTTTCCGGCGTTCCAGTCTAATAGCTGCTTTTCGCCCTCATAGACTTCTACCCGGCAGCCTTTCAGTTTCTTTGTTATGCGCGGTATATCGTGTTTGAATTGATAGAAAACCAACACGCTGCTACCGTTCGCGGCTTCCACTATCTCGGCTAACTTATCCACTTTTTCGCTGTGGATTTCGTGTATATTCCTTTCGTCGTCATATACCGCACCGTTGGCAAACTGCGCTAACTTGTTCATAAGTCCGGCGGCGGAATTAGCCAAAATATTAGTCGGCTCGCCCTCATGCTCCTGCTTGAACTCTAATACCTTTTCGCGCTCGAACTTGTTATACGCCGACATAGTGGCCGGTGACAGCTCAATAGGTACGGTGTGCGTCATTAGATCGGGTAGCTGCAAATAGTCCTTTGCCTGCATACTAAGGCAGATGTCAGCTATGCTGTTGCGTATAATATCCTCATGCCCTTTTTTCACGTCGCACCGCACCACTATGTTATTCCAGCTATGGGTTTCAAAGTGACTTTCGCGGTACTTAGTCACGGATCTACCTAACCGCTGGCCCATGTCGATACAGTACATCTGTCCCCACAGATCGATTAATCCGTTAGGCGCAGGCGTGCCGGTCAGACCGATAACACGCTTTACAGTCGGCGTGGCTATACGCATGGCCTTAAACCTTTGCGACTTGGGATTTTTAAAACTGGTCAACTCGTCTATGACCAAGACGTCAAACGGAAGTTGGCCGCCGTATAATCCTACCAGCCATACAAAGTTGTCGCGGCCGATAACGTAGATGTCGGCTTTTTCGGCTAACGCTATTTTGCGCTGTTTCTCCGTACCCATGACCTTTGCCACCCTCATGCCTTGCAGGTGGTTCCATTTCGCCGCCTCGGTAGTCCATGTGGTTTCAGCTACCTTTTTCGGTGCTACAACTAACACCCGGCTGATCTCGCACTCGTCGATAAGTTCCTGTAAGGCGGTGAGGGTGCTGACCGTCTTGCCCAGTCCCATGTCAAGAAACAAACCGCAGCGTGGATTATCCAATATCCATTGCATCGCTGTGCGCTGGTATTCGTATGGTCGGTAAATCATGCCAGTCCGCTTTTTGCAAGTTTGTAAACTCCGCGACTGGTTAGATATTCTTTGTACGTTTCAATCCATTCGCGATATTTTTCCATTAGGCTATCGACGCTTTTACGGTTGTCGATAACCCAAACGTAATGTCCTCGGTTTCTTAGTCCGGCAATGCGTATTTGCTGTATCTTTGTAGGCTTACGTCCTTTGCTTTTCAGCTCTACCCATACAACACTGCCACCCGGAAGCACTAATAGGCGATCGGGGTAGCCTACCATATTCGGGTTAGAATATTTGAGACACAGCAAACCGTTTGCTTCTGCCTGCTCTATAAGATATTTTTCTATTGCCTTTTCCGATACCTCGGCATGGTCGGCAATGTTGGCGGCGGCATTTTTGAGGCTTTGTAAACCTCGCGCGCACGCGAGAGATGCGGGGGTGACTGAGTTTGTATTGTTTTTTGCCATATATATGCTGTATAACATTAAATAATATTTTTACCACTTTTTAGGGTTTACAGTTTACAATTATTATAAAATGACTGATTACCAAGTGTTTATAATGTAAACCGTCTTTGTAAACCATCTTTGCATAAGTCGTTTACAAAATTTTCGCCTTATCGGTATCTGCTTTGTAAACGACTTATGCAAATTCCAATTTGGTTTACAAATCCTCATCTTTGTTATTCTTGTCAATAGGTCGTTTATAGCTTTTCTGCAACCCGTATACCGCCTCGCAATGTCGTGACAATACGGGCCCCTCCCAGCCGATGCGTTTTAGCATTTTAGCCACTCGTTGCGATAAGTATTTATAATCGTTGCTTTGGGTATCTTTTCCCAAACGCTCGTTTATAAACTCCAATGGGCAAACCCTATCACGCAGCGTAGAGCCGTTAGCATCCAGTAAATCTGGGGTGCTTATATATTGCCTACGTTCCTTTGCGTTCTTAGTGTTCCAGTCAGGCGGCAGCAATGTGTCAAGATAAGCGTGTAATACGCCCTCCATGTCTGCGTCGTCGTCGGAGTAATCCGCTTGCCTCTGCTTCATTTTATCATCGAGATATTTAGGCAGACAAAGTTTTTCGCCGTGTCTCCAATACTCGACAGCCTCGGCCCATAATTGGTCGCGTTCTGCCTCCAGTTTCTCAAACCAGCTTTCGCCATGCTTGCGCAGTCCCGGGTTTATGGCTATTATTGGAAAACGCCGATTACCTGTTTCATCTTTAAGGAAATACTGTTCATTGGTGGTTCCGAAAAACACGCATTGCCTATGTACTTTTTCTTTTCTGGTTCCGTATGCCGGTCTAAATTCATCAACTTGGTTGGTTATGAATTGCTTCACAGCGGTTATTTCGCTGCGCCTCATGCCGTCAAGTTCGCCTATCTCTATGAGGTGAGAGCCTTGCACCTGTTCGGCTCCTTCCTTGCCTTCCATTGAGGTTAGACCGTCTTTGTAGTATTCGCCGCCCATGATGCGTATGAGCGACGATTTACCTGACCCCTGCGGCCCTGCGAGTATGAGGCAATAATCATACTTGCAGCCCGGGTTCATCACACGTGCCACCGCAGCGGTAAAATGTATTCGGGTTATAGCCCTTGTTAATTCGGTATCTTCTGCGCCTATATAGTCTATAATAATACGCTCCAGCCTCGGTGTTCCATCCCATACCAAACCGCTAAAATATTCGCGTATCGGATGGCGTTGGTACTTAGTTATAACCATGTCGAGCGCGTCCCGGATTTTTTCTTTGCCTGCTATCTCATAGTCGTTTTCAAGCCAGCCGCGTAAATTAGCGTCGTCGCGGTTGCCCCATTGCGTCGCCTTTTTATCCCACGGCAGACCATGTTCTACGGAGATATTGTTGCGCAAAAGGTCTAAATACAGATGCCCTTTCAGTCGGGCGTCATTCTCCAGTATTTTAACGATATTGTTTATAGTGCTTTTGATAGTTCCTTTGCGGTCGCGTTCAAGTTCGGCCATCCAGTCAGTGTTAGGGATCTCGATCTGCTCGCCCTCTGTGTCGATGTCGGCAAAATCGCCCTCCGCGTCGGCTAACCTCTCTTTTGTGAGCAATACGCGCACCGCCTTATCGGTAGCTGCAAAATCCTGCATTTTTGTGTACGACGGCAGCCGGGTAATGTCGGTTACCCGGCTACCCTCATCCTGCACGCCAAACAGATGTATGCGCACTATGTCAAAGGCGTTGCACAGCCTCATACTTGCAGGGTCGGTCTCATGGTGAGAATAGGCAAATTTGCCCTCGTAGGTCACGCAGCCACCGGCGACGCTTCCGGCCCGGTAGGTATATCGCCCGTCCGTCCCGGTCTTTTCGTACACGTCGGGCAGAAACTTCTCTATCGCTTCCTCGATAGTATAAGCCCGGCAAAACGCGCCTATCAGTCCGGGTTTCTCGGTCGGATCGCCGGCCTTGCGGATTTCGTGCGCCAGTACGTCACCCTCGCGGCTCGACATAGGCCACTCGCTAACGTCCTGCGGGTTTCGGTAGGTCGCCAGCACCTCGTCAACGTCAAAGGCCGGCCCGTCTTGGTAATCGAAAAAATATTCTCCGTCGCGGCTCGTACTGGGCCAATAAAACAGGCGCGGCAGTTGGTAGGTCGTATGATCGAAAAGTTCGATGCCTATGCGCGAAGTCCAGTAACGGCAGACCGGCTCATACTCGGCCGGTGTTATCTGTCTGTTTGCAGGAAGCACCAAACGCAAACGCGGCTTTTCGGGCGTATGTTTGTGTGTGCTGTATATCATAGCCGCGCAGTCGAAATTCAGGGTAAAATCGTCCCAGACGTCGGCGGTGCCATAGTCAATATCGAGCGTGACCAGCGTGCGGTATATCACGTTTGCGGTTTTGCGTATGCCGTTAGACAGATAGCCGCCGACAAAACCGCCCACGTCTTTAACGCTGCTCTGTTCCTCCCGGCTCATGCGCAGATACTCGCGCACGCTTTCGCCGGTGCGCTTGGTGTCGGCGCACTTGGCCAAAATGTCGCTCCACTTCCATGACTTGTTACGCCATTTTTTCGATAGTCGGCTGTGGGCCGTGGCTATGTCTAAATCAAAATCAAATCTTAACTTATCCATTGGTCACGCCCCCCAGTGCGGTACGGAAATATCCGGCATTTGCTTCGTCGGTTATTATCTCGATCTCGCGCATGCCGACATTAGGCTTTTTAATGCGCAGTTCGCACGCCGGGGTTTTGTCTGCCTCCATTAAGGCAAACACGCCCGGTATCTTTGTGCGCGGTACTCGGAAACGTAATGTGGTTGTCGCCATACTAAAATAGTGTTGGCTGGATAGTGGGCGGTGCCGGTGGTTCGCCTAAACACTCGGCCATAAATCGCAGCTCTTGTTTGTCGAAATATTCTTTATCAATTTCACAGCCGACAAAATCCAGTCCCATGCGGTATGCCGCTATGCGACTGCTTCCACTACCTAAATGAGTGTCTAATATTTTGTCGCCTGTTTTGGCATACATTCTATAAAGCCATTCATATAGCTTTATAGGTTTTTGCGTAGGGTGTATGCGCGGATTTTTTCGGGTTCCTTGCGGCGTACATTCAAATACTTTCGCGTTTGTGGAAAATGAAGTCCACGCATATTCGGCCATAGCCATACTGAATTTTTCCGATATTGACAGCTTGCGCCATACAATAAAGCACCGTGTCGGGGGCATATTGAAATAATTAGCACCCCAAATTATTTGGTTCTTTGAAACCCGGAAAAGTTCGGCAAAATATTCCGGGCTGGGGGCTTCATCCCAGCCTATAATTTTTTTCCGTACTTGGTCGCCCATGTGCCGCCGGTTCTCGTTACTCGTTCTGTACCTGTCAAACCAGCCGCCGAAGCGTCGCCCCCCACGCCGGAATTTGCGCCGCCGTAGGGTGGATCAACTACGGCCAAATCAAAATAGCCGTCGGGGATAGTATGCATATATTCCATGCAGTCGATGTTGTATGCTTCACTTATTGGGTTCATAATCAAATAAATTAGGTTGTTTATGTTTGGCGTACCATTTGGCTATATCCTCTTTGCAATATCCGTGATTCATTTCTTCTCTGTGTTTGTGTCTGGGAGGGAGGGAATAGGCATCCAATGGGTTATGCAATAACCCAAATTACGGTTAATATTTTCTTCTATGGTAAAACCATATTGCTCAAAATATATGAATTCCCTAACATGAATGACGTATCTGCCGGTCTTTGCCGAACGATAATATTCCCTTATCAATATCTTCTCTCTGTCTTTTGGCAATTCTTCCTTAGGTGTTCGCCAAAGCGGTTGCTCGCAGGCGGTGTAGCCGTCGGAGTAGGCTTGCGTAAATAGGTCACGTATTTCATCAATTGGCATATCCATTAGCCGGTCGATGTTGTCGAGGAACATTTTATTGCCGTATTCCTGCGCCTGCTGGGATTTGTTCGGGGTCATTGTTGTGAATTTAAAAAACAGCCGGAAGCCAAAGGTGTCAAACTTTTTAATCTTACTATGGAGATTTGCGGTTTCCGGCTGGAAGTGTTATATTTGTGTTGTCAAATTTTTTAATAAGTAATTTTACAAAAATTATGGAGATAAAAGAAATGCCTAAAGTGCTTGAAGCACTTGGTCGTAAGGTCGGCGCTCCAAAATGCCTTATGTGCGGATGCACAGATCTTGCTGTAAACACGATTGAGTATCAAAAAATATCTCGTCAGAGGGAGGGCAACAAAATCCATATGCAGTCCTTGACATTTGATTACAATCCAACTGTCATAGCCGTTTGTAGACACTGTGGTTTCAATATGGACTTTTCGCTTAGTGTCCTGCTCGACGACCCGGATTATCTAAACAAGTAATTCCGGGGAAGGCGCCATTATTAGAAGCGACCCATCCATCAAATTTCTGTCCCCAGATTGTTCTGCGAGTTTTCTTGTGGAACAGTTTGGTGTATGCCTTTGAGAAAAGGGTTTTGATTTTCTGTTTCATTGTTCTGAATTTGTTTTGTGGCACGGGCAGTCCGGGTTGTTAAACCATATGGAATCGCCGGCGCTCACGGCGTTGTATGAGGTTTTATCAACGTTAAAAACCTCGATTATGCCGCTATCCCGCACCGTGATACAATAGGAAGCGGGACGGAGCATGGTTATAGGCATCTTTAACGCAGCATTGTATTGAACAATAGTCTGCTCGGGAGTCATACTCTTGTCAACCACCACGCCTTTGTCAATCTTATGCTTTACGCATCCCGTCAATGCAACAGCAAACAGGGTAAGGAATGGTATTATCAGTCTTAGTTTCATAAGTCGATTCTTTTTGTCGGTGAAAACTATCGCCAGTCATAGCACAGTTCCTTTCCGAGGTTATCCACAAGACCCTCGGCCTCGTTGCGGTTGTACTCGGCATCATCGGTGTCGAATGTCTTGATGAGGGTGTGGTAGAGCGGCGAACCGTCCGTGGTGTAGGAAACACGGTAGACGGCGAACCGTCCTTTGGTTATAGTGAATATGCGGAATTTGACTTTGGATGATTCACGCTCCGTGTCGGATTCACGTTTCTGCCCTTTGAGCCGGGTGATCGTCAGGGCGAGGCGTTTCCGCCTGACGGAGGCTGCGAGGTTGACGCACAGGCTCGCGCCGAGAAGTGCGGAAAGGATGATGATTGCTGTCGTTGTCATGATGTTTATAAATGTTAAATTATTTGCGTGTTTTCGATTTTAGCGAGTTTCCGCGCTTCGGTGATACTTTTACCATGTTTGTTATCTCTGCGCGTGTATGGGCTTCTATTTACGTTTTATGGGGTTTATTAATCTTTGAGGTAGTACGGCGTGCTATACCCGGCACCTTTTAACGGCAGATCGCGGCACCAGTCTATCGGCTCGCTAAATAAAGCCTCCACGTCTGCCAGCGGTCGGTCTATCGGGGTTTCGGCTATAATCTCATCATGCACATGAAACACGATGGGTAGATTTTCACGCCGTGCGCGAAGCATCACGACACCTAAGATGTCGCGTGCGGTAGCCTGTACGATATTCTCGGTGAGCTTGCCGCCGTATGTCCGTGTTACTCCCCATTTCTTTGTCGCTTGGATCATACCCTCATACTCTATAATCTCGTGGTCGCCTCGCCAGCCGTCGTTATATTCCATGCTTATGCGTGCGCGTGGGTAGCAAATGGTACGTCCTGACGGCAGGGTGATAAGTAGCATACCCCAGCGGAAGCCGACGGTAATACCCCGGTGTATCGTCACGGTATTGCCGGTTTTGATCGCTGTAATGGCGGCTTTTTCGACGACGGCCCAGAATCGTACTATACGGGGGTTGGCCTCACGCCACAGTTTTACGGTTTCCTTTTCTTCGTGTTCGGTCAGACCTAATTTTGAGCCGCCCATTGCTTCCAGTGCGGCGATCCCTCCGCCATAGCCTAACGCCAGTACGGATATTTTACCCTTTTGGCGTAGATGGCTGTTCTTGCCGTGCTTCTCGACAGGCACGCCAAACATCTGTGAGGCCGTAGCACAATAGATGTCGCCGCCGTTTCTGAATACTTCCAGTACCCAGCTTTCACCGGCTATCCATGCTATAACGCGCGCCTCGATAGCGGAAAAGTCGCACACATGGAATATGTGTCCGGGCGCGGCGACGAATGCCGTGCGTATCAGTTCGCTTAATACCTGTGTGACATTGGCGTAGTTCATTTCAAATTCTTCCAGATCTCCACCTTTAACCAGTGTCCGGGCATAGTCCAGATCGGCTAAATGATTTTGCGGCAGGTTCTGTACCTGCACCAGCCTACCGGCCCAGCGGCCAGTACGCGCGGCTCCGCAAAATTGCAATAGTCCGTGTATGCGTCCGTCGTCGCACACGCACGTTTGCATAGCTTCATACTTCTTGTTAGAGGTCTTAGCCATTTCGCGGCGCAGTGCCATAATTCGTCGTGCTTCGGGCCAGTAGGTTAGTGCGTCCTCGATTTCGTCTATGTTGTTTTTGTTTATAGATAGAAAACCGATTCCTGTATTCTCATTAAGCCACTTCTTTATTTGCACCGTGCTGTTTGGATTTTCAAGCCCCGTTATACGCTGTGCTTCTTTTAACAGTTCGGCTTTATATTCGATGTCGAAGCGTGCGGCATTATCCACCAGTACGCGGTCGATAAGTACGCCGCGATCGTTAATCTCTTGGTCGGCGATATATAGCTGCTCGTCAAATTCGGCAGGTTCAAGGCGGCGCACTTTGGCCAATAACGCCTGTTCTACCTCCACGTCACGTATACAGTATTTTTTGAACGTCTCCCAGCGGTCGGGGGCTGCACTCGGCAGGTGACGCACACCGTTACGCCCCGGCATAGAGAAAAAGCGTATAAGCGTTTTGCCCTCGGTCATTTTGCCATCTGCCAGTCTAAGCACCTCGCCGCATTGACCCAGCGACAGGGGCAAACCCATCCGGGCGGCGCGTACCATTGTGCATTTCCACTGTGCCGGATCTAACGGTTTGCTTAGTCCGTAATACCTGCTAAGGCAGATGCGTTCAAATGCGGCGTTCCATGCCGTTTTTGTTACTTCCGGGGCTATGAGCGCGTTATATATTTCGTCGGGTAGTTCCTCGCCCTGCGCAAAGTCCACGCATGACACCGGGCCGTTATCCACGCTGTACGCAAATAACAATATCGTAAAGTCCGGGGCCTCGACGTACCTATACACGCCGCACTTAGCCAAATCGCGGCTGCTATACGTTTCTATGTCTATGCCTAACTCGCGCATCACTCTTTGCCTTTGACGTTTTCTAAAAGCCGGTCGGTCGCTTCGTTTGAGGTGTTCGCCATTGCGTCGAGCGCATCGTATGCCAATGCGACAGGCAGGGCGATAGTACGGAATATGACAGCCAGTGTGCTGCATACTATCGCGCCGATGATGTAAACTATTTTCTTTGCTTTCATTGTTTTTGTTGTTTTAGATACCCCCCGGCACATGGCCGGTAGGGGTATGTTTTTAGTGATGGGGTTTGTTTTACAGGTCTTCGTCGTCCTCGTTGTCGATGTCGGCAAAGTCGCTTTCGGCACTTGACCGGCCGCCCAGTTTCTCGTCGTCCTTAAACTTCATTATGTTGTTGAGGCCGCACGCTATACCGCGATTCCCGTTTGTGTCGTAGGGGTAGAAAGTGACCGACACGATGGCCCAGACGCCGCTGTAGATTTCTTCCTCGTCAACGATGGGGGCTTTGCTGCGGTCAACGATGCCGGGGCGCGTGTTGCTTTTGGCGTTGACATACAGCATACCGGCATATACCTCGTCGTCTTTGTCGTCGCCGTCACGCAGCGGCATATCGAGTTTCTTAGGCTCTTTGCCGCCCCATTTCGACACGATGCCGGAAGCCTTGGCCGTTTCGATAGCCTTCTTGATTGCCGCGATGGTTTCCTTTTCGCTGGCGGGGATAAGTACGTTAGTCATGTACTTGGCGTTCTTGTCGTCGCCGTCGGGGTTGTATTTGCTAAATACATGGGTGTAGCTCAGACGGCAGGGGCCGAAAACTACTTTGTTCTCTGTTACTTTTGGGGTGATCATGTTGTTTGCAATTAAATTGGTTATACTTCGATGTCGTTAAAATCTTCCGCTACGGCGTTATATGCCGGGCGCTTGTCGTCGCTGGTGGTTAGTGTCGGCTTACCCTGCGGCTTTGTTATATAGTCGGCGCACAGGGCGGTTAAACGCTTTTTGCCTACCAGCTTTTCAAGGTCGCCGATACCGCATAACACGGCCGGCTTCATGTACTCGCTTTCGTCATAGCCCTCTTTGGAAAGTAGGGCGATAACTGCTTTGTCGTCGGTAATTTTGCGATTGCTGCGCCCCTCGACTAACTTGTAACCGGGATAGCTCACACCGGCTAACGCCTGTTGCAGTGTGTAATCTTCCATACTCGACACCCACGACTTTATGATAGCCAGCCACGGCAGGATGTCGTCGGCCATTTTTTCAGGTGTGAGTAATCCGGCGCCGGGGTTTTCCTGCACTATACTGGTACACTTTTCGGCCAGTGCCCTGCATCCGCATTTCACTTTGCAGAACCGGCACCACTCGCCGGGGTTCTGTTTGCCGTGGGACAAAAAAGCTTCTACGGCTTTGGGACGTAGTTCCTCGTCGGCCCATTTTAACAGGTCTGCAACCGACATTTCAAACTCGCTTAGATTGTCGATACGCGGCTGTACGATTGTCATACGCACACGATCTATGCGGTATTCAAAGCTGTGTTTGAGATATGCGCCCAGTGCGTAGATTTTCATTTGTTCGTTATCGACGGCCGACACGCGCACGCCTTTGCCATACTTAAAGTCGATAACTTCCATAAGTCCGTCGGCTATGATGGTCGCGTCGGATGTGCCAAACGCTGCCGGCACATATTCGGAAAAGTCTAACCGGGTTTCGATCAGTAGCTGTGCGTCTTTAGTGACAGTCCGGGAGGCGTTGAATTTCTCCAGCACGACAGTCTTGTATGTGTCGGTGTACTCATCCATCTCGCCGGTGTGGTACTGGTCGTTAAGCCGCGCTATTTCCATTTCCTCGCCTGTGGTGTCAAGTCCCATAAACGATTTTAGCTTTTTCGCGCAGTATGCGTGCGCTAACGTACCCTCCTGGGCATAGCTGCTATCCGTGTCGGGGGCGGTCGCCTCCAACCGTGGGGCGGCGGTGCAGTTCATCCACCTGTGCGCCGCCGACGGTGATAATAGTGCGTGTTGTCCTGACATAGCTTGCTTGTTTAGAAGGGTGCCGGGGGTGGTGCGATAAATCCTTTTTCGTCGATAATGAGCGCGTCGCACTCGGCGATAAACGCAGCCCGGCATTCTTCCGGCAAATCGGGGATCTTGTCTGCCCGGCCTCCGCTGACCGTGAACACGATCTGTTTTATCTGGGCTGTGATAGCTTTATGATATTTTTCGTACCCCTCGCCGACTTTGTTCTCATAGCCTTCGCCCTCGAATCTTATGCGGGTACGTTTCAGTGCGGCGCGACAGTCCTCCAACGTTGGCACTGCCGGTATCTCCGGCTCGGCTTCCGGCTGCGCGGTTTCGGGCGCGTCTGCTTTTGTGCGTCGGGCGTGTGTGGGGTTGTCACTCTCAACCGGTTCCGGGGGCGTGGCCTCGGCACTTACCGATACGACAATGTTTGATTCTCTGCGCGTTTGCGCGCCTATCTCCTTGGTAACGGCTTTTTCGATACGCCTGCCGAGGTTCGGCAGCTTGTCTTCCAACAGGGCAAAAAGCCTGTCTGAAAGGGTAAGTGTTACTTGTAGTTCCATGTACTTGTTATATTTAAATGATCTTGTTTCTCTTGCAGTATGCCTGTGCTCGTCCGTTGAGGTCTGCCACTGTCGCTACCGGGTTGGCCGTTAACCAGTTCTCTAACTCGGTGCGTCTGAAAAAGCAATTTTTACCGTTAGGCTTGTAATGCGGTATAGCTTTCGACGCGGTTAGCTTATAAAGGTAGCTTTTTTTCAGGCCGGTATAGCGTGCAGCCTCGTCTAAGGTCAGGACTTCTTTATGGCATAATGCGAAGCTGTTATTAATGGCTTCTGCCAGTTTGTCTAATTTTTCCTGTGTCATGGCCGGGCGTTTTTAGTAAGGGTTAATCGGTTGTTTGCGTAGTCAGATATCGCGCTGAACTTGCAGCGCAGCGAGTTTTGCAGACGGTAGGCGATAGCCTTGCCGCTGTTTATCGAGTCAGCGTCGGGCAGGTCAAAAGTTTCTGTTTGCCCTATCTTCATTTTGCGCAGTGCGTCGCTTGTTACTTTTTTCTTTTCCATATCGCTTATTTGGGCATATTGGGGTTAATGATGATAATGCCAATAGGGTAGCCGAGGGCATCTGCTTCATACTCATACTCAATAGCATCCCATACGCTGTGACCGTTGCTTATTTTCAAATCTCCGTCGTCGGGGAGATTTTTAATAATTTCTTTAAGTTCCGCGATTGTAATTTTTCGTTTCATCGGCTCTGTGTTTAGCGTGGGTAAAACGTCACTATCAAGCGGCCTGCCTGTCCTTTGAACCGGGGCGCGTGGTCGAGGCTCTTTAATGCTTTGCGGCTGTAATGCTCGGCGTGCAGATTGCCTACCATTTCGCAAAACTTGGTAAAGCCTACCACTATGCGTTTGCGCTCCTTTGGAAAGGTCAGGCGTATGAGGTAGTCGCGGTTAATCTTTTTCCGCAAATCCTCGACATTCTCGATAGCGTGCTGTTTTGCCATTGTCTGTTATTTTGTTTGTTATTCCTTTGGCGGAAAAGAAAAACTGTCTTATCTTTGCGTTTGGATATATGTGAAGTCTGGCCAAAGAGTCCGACAGTTTTTCTTATGTCCGTTTGTTAGTTTGTTATTTCGATTGCAAAGATAATAGATATAAATCTACATCTCCAACTAAATTTCATAGATTTAAATCTATTTAACGATTTCGATTATGCCTTATAAATCGCAATTTAAGATATGCTGCTCTCTCGTTCTGTCAATTGTGTCGATAATTATTTCAATTGTCGCAGCAAGTCGAACATTGCACGAATATTTACGTGTAGATGTAATCAGCCTATTATTAGGAATTATCTCTGCTTTAGCAACGGTCTTAATTGGATGGCAGATATTTGTGCTTATTGATATTAGAAACTACGATTCTAAATTTAGTAAACTTGAAAAACAATTTCACAAAAGCGATTTTGAAATAAGAGGATATTCGAGTCTTGGATATGCACATACAAATATTGCGTGGTTGACTGAGGCAAATCGAGAGGATTGGTATATAGAATATGTAAGACATTCCATTTTGGCATTATCTTGTTTTTCAAAATCGGGAAACATTAAAACTTGCTGGGCTATAGTTAATGAACTAATTGCGAACATAGAAAATGGAAATCCTGAGTATTATAATAGCTTTAAGAACAATAAGCAAGAATGGCTATTATCTTTAAACGACATAGAACACCCTGAGAAAATTTCGAATTTTAAAGATTTAATAGAATTAATTTCAGCATTTTAATATGGCAACAGTAAAGGACAGAATAGTATCATTTATACAACTTGAAAATTTGACCGTAAGAGGTTTTGAACAACATGCTAATTTGAGCAACGGCGCTGTTTCCAAAATGGGAAATAGTCCTCGATATGCCATCGTGGAAAAAATTCTGAAAGCCTTCCCTAAAATAAACCGTGATTGGCTACTGACTGGTGAGGGTGAGATGTATGCTGAGAATGAGCCAAAACCTGAAATAAGCTATGCTGACGGAGTGCCATATTACGATGAGGATTTTTTGCTTGGATTCGAGGAAATAGGCGCCCCAAATAGCGAGAATCCCGACTTCCTTATTAGGATGCCGGGATATGAAAAGGCTACGTTATGGTGTAATGCTTCCGGTCATTCGATGGAGCCGGAGATTAACAACGGTGACATAATAGCCTTACAGCGCGTAGTCGATTTTTCTTTCCTGCCTTTTGGTGACGTTTACGGGTTTATCACAACAAATGGTATGCGCACAATAAAGCGTCTTGGCCGCAGTTCCAAAGAGGGATATTATCGACTTATCCCTACCAATAAAGAATATGACGAACAAGAAATACCTATCACCAAAATAGCCCTTGTCTATCGCGTCATGGGCGCAATGAAAGCGTTTTGATTATGAAAAAATTACTTTTTATTTTAGGCATCGTACTTCCTCTGGTGGCAAACGCACAATGGGTTGTCACGCCGAATGGCATTTTGGCCGACTCTATAACCGGCAAGGATTATATGATTATACAGAGAGAAGGCACTGTCACAGATTTGTATAGTGATATATTGAAAAATGTCCACCGCGCTTTTGTAAGACCTGACGACGTGGTTTCAACCGTAGAGAATGAAATGATCTCTGTTAGAGGCTACGGTGAAACGTATCTTAAATACGGAGGTATAAAGCAATGTCTGAGGCCATTGATCTCAGTAAAGATTGAATTTAAAGATAATCGTATGAGAGTGTCGGGAAATTGGGTGAGTGCTCTCAGCGGGAATGCGCTGTCTGGTATTCCGATTAAAACGGATCCCTACACCTTATTTGTGAAAGGTGGTTGGAAATGCTTTGATAAGAACGGCGGAATCAAAAACGTGAAGAGGTACGGAATTTATAATTCGGTAGTCAATGAATTTATTAATAGCATTTTGACTGTCACAGAAGACGACGACTGGTAACACAATGGCGTATGCTCTGGTGGCGTCATAAACCAATTTAGTCCCATGCTCACCAATAAGGAGTATGATGAACGGGAAATACCCAAAGACAAAATATTAATTGTTTGTCGCGCCATGGGTGCGATGAAATCATTTTAATTATGAAAAGAATTAGTTTAATTATGGTACTATTGCTGACTATTATGATGCAATCGTGCTCAACCACTACTCAGTCATTAGCAGATGGAATTAAGAATCAATTACCAATAGCGGTTCCTGGTATTGGTGAATTAAACTCGGTGTATGCCGAGGGCAATGACCTTGTTTTTGTCACAGACGCATCTGCAAGATATTTGAACTATGATATAGTAAGTCGTGAGGACAATAAGAATATGATTGGAGATAATGTTTTAATAATGGTTTCTAAATTAGGAATTATTGATGATTTATACTCTACTAAATCCAACATTGTATATCGTTTTGAATGGAATGACGGCAGGAAAATAGACGCAAAATTTTCTAATTCTGAAATATTATCACGAGCAGAACGAAATGCACGCCGATTTTCCCGATAATCATAGTGAATTCCAATTTACAATAATAGATAACAATCAATCATCGGTTCTCCCCCCCCCAAAAAAAACTAATTTATTTTCTGACTGCAACCGCGACACATCCCCCCAAGCGGTTGCAGTCATTTTTTATAATTTCAGTTCTGGCAAACTGTTTATGGCCGCTTCTTTAAGGCTATCCACGGCGCGTGTGTACTTCTCGGTATGCTTTAGGCTGCTGTGACCTAACAGACTTGCCACCGTCTTTATATTCGCGCCGTTGTTAAGGATGTTAACGGCAAATGAGTGCCGGGCGCAGTGCCATGTTATGTGCTTGTCGATACCGGCGCGTTTAGTCCAGTGCCGTAACGCTTTCAGGCACATGGTGTGTGACGGCAGCGGAAATATGAGCGCGTCGCGTTCTCCTTTGCCGATCAGATTTAACAAACCATCATTTAGGGGTATGACTACGCCGCTGGCGTTGCTATGCCCCTTTGTCTTGGCTTGCTCAAACATTAACCGCCTGTTGGAGTAATCGACATTGGCAAATGTTATGTCTTTGACGTCGCACCAGCGCAGGCCGCAATATAGGCAGAATATAAACGCCCGGCGTATGTCCTTGCTTTCGCCATCGTAATGGGTCGTTATAAGCTGCTGTATCTCATCGATGCTTAACACGTCCTTTTTAAGCGTATTGCTGTCAATCTTAATGGCTACCCCGGCGCATGGGTTTTTGCGTATTATGTCATCCTCTACCGCAGTTTTGACTATCTTTTTGAAACGCGCATACAGGCTGTGCGCCCCCTCGCCCTTAAAGCGTCTTTGCAGATATTCGGTAAAGCCTGTGATCATGTCCTTACTAAGCTGCTGCGGCTTTAGCTTTAGTCCGCGTGTGCGCTTGGCTCTGTCCTTTGCCGCCTTTTCGCGCTGTTCTTTAGTCCAGTCGGGTTTAGGCGTAAACTTATCGTCAGGGTCTATAAGGTAATCGACGAAACAGTTATAGGCACGTTTGATCTGTCGCTTATCGGCTTTTGTGTATGCTTCATAATACGCCCACATCCATTTTAGAAAATCTACGTCTTTATCCTTTTTGAGCCGGTAGCCCTCCGCACGTTCTAACAGTTCCTGTCCTCGCTCAAACCGTATGCGTTTGGCTATCTCTAACGTTTCCTTGTTCTGCTGTCGTTCCAGTGGCGTACGCGGTGCTTGCCATAAATGCAGCCCCAGTATTTCGTTTCGTCGCTCATTCTTTTGGTAGGTAGTGCCGTTTTTGCTGGTTGCTTCCACCTTGCCGAAATAAAACTCCAAATAGAGGCTGTCGCGGCCGTCGGATAAAGCGCGTCCCATGAGCTTCGGGTTGTCTCCGTTATTGCCCTCGATTAAGTAGGTATTATCGGCTCGATAGTTCTTTTTTGCCATTGTTATTTTACTTTGTTTTCCTTTGGTCGCAAAGTTACAAAATAATTCCTCTTTCACAAAGCACGAACAAAGCACTTTCCGACAAAAGAAAGTAAAATAGGCGAAAATAAAGTTACGATATGTTTAGCTAATAGATTGATACTATGTGAATTTGCTTTCCTTTGCTTTCCTTTGTTTTGTGGGTTTTGTACCTGTGATCGGTCTCGAATTTGCAGGTGAATTCGTTGCGGATTTCCCATTTTCATTGTTTGGCAAGAAAGCACGAGCCTCCGTAGTGGCTGAGACGTATTGTGAGATTTACTGCCTATCGACAGCTGTTTTGAGGGAGCGGTTGAAAACTGACCATGAGTTTATGAAAAAGGTTATGATAAGCACCGAGGCTGTGTTTTCCACCTTATACGACAGATATAAGGATCTATATACAAAAACACCGCAAGAGCGTTACAATGATTTGATCTCCCGACATCCTGACCTTTTTTGTCTTTTCCCTCTTAAAGATATAGCCTCGTTTCTGAATATAACACAGACCCATCTTAGCCGTTTGCGAAAAAATATCTGAACCTAAATCGCTTTTTAAACAAATGTTGAAGCCTGTTGTCTTGACGCGCAGTAATTTCGCGTAATAATAACCGATTCCGGCAAATATGAAACAGGCTATAATAATCATAATCGTATTGCTATGTGCTCTTTGTGCTTTGGCACAGACTGAAATACCTGACAGTATAAAGGCACAAGAGCTTAATGAAGTCGTCGTTGAGGCCCGACTGCAAACTACCTCCGCGACAGTGTCGACTTTTATCCCTACCTCCAAACAAAAGAACTCCTCGCAGACAGGCACCGACCTGCTTAACAGAATGTCCATTCCACAACTTTCTATCGGTATGGGTAATTCGGTGAAGACAGTCTCGGGTAGGCCAGTCGATATATTCATTGACTATATCCCTGCAACGGAACAAGATTTAGACGGAATGCGTGTGGTTGATGTCAAGAAAGTGGAATATTATGATTCACCTGATGACCCGCGTTTCCAGGGCAAGGCCCATGTGATAAATTTTATTATGCAGAAATATGAGTATGGCGGCTATATAAAAACGTTTGCCAGAGAATTTTTCATTGCAAATTCAGGTGACATTAATCTGTATTCAAAGCTGCAATATAAAAAAATGACATATGATCTTGCTATTGGCGGATATTATAGGAATGGTAGTCACGACTTCAATAATACGATAGAAACATATCGACTGCCACAGCCAGACGGTTCGGTTAAACAGTTCGAGCGTTTCTCTACCACTGATGGGGCGAAATCAAGACGGCGTTATTTCTGGCCCACGTTTAAAGCTCTTTATCAGACAGATAAGATTTTGGTAAGCAACACTATCGGTGCGAATTTCGATAATTATCCGATGGAAAATGCCTTCGGCTCAGTGGTTTTTTCTCCGGCTGATTTTCCGCAGACTGATTTTATCAGTGAAACGAATCATCGGGAGAATTATGTCACCTATACAGGCTACTGGAATTTTACATTGCCTCATGGAAATGTTATAAACTTTAACCCATATTATTCATATTCCAATAGCCGGCAAAACAGTCGTTATGTCGAGGGGGCCACGAAGGAATACTGTAATAATGCGACAGATAATTCGCATAAGGCCACCGGCAACCTTCGGTTTCAACACACATTTGGAAAAGGCAGCGATTTGACCGTTTCCGTTTTAGGTATATACACCAACAGTCATACACGATACAATGGTACGACATCGGTTTCAGAAAGACTATCTACCTTGCGTATCGGGCCGGGCGTCTCTTATAACTATACTTCTGAAAAAATCAATGGTACTATCGGGCTTGGATTTACATATGACCGTTCAAAATTGGGTGATATATCCGAAAAAAACACACAGCCGTGGGCTGATTTTTCGTTGCAATACTCTTTCAACAATAAAAATTCCTTAAACGCGAGTTTCCATTATATGACATCCATGCCGTCATTGTCTTATCGAAGTTCTTCAATCATACAGTCCAACCCTTTGATGAGTTATACGGGTAATCCTAATCTTACTCCATACAAAGGATATGATTTCGGAGTTAGTTACCAGTGGCTGCCTAATAACAAATTTCAATTCTCCGTTTTTGGAACGGCCTTTGTAGCAACCAACCGATTTGCTTATGTATATGAGGCTTCATCTACCGGCATACTTCGCACAGTCCGACAGCCTATGGGCGATTTCGCGCAAGGATGCTATGGCCTTAATGGCTCAATCAGCCTTCTTGACCGTAATTTGCAAATAAGCGGTCAGGTGGTTCATCTGATTGCTAAAAGCGGAGAGCCGTTTGATTGGACTAAATCGCACGTTAATTGGTATCTGCAAGCGTTTTATCATCTTGACAAATGGTATTTTGGTGTGCAATATCAATCGGATATCTCTTCGGCAGACGGTTTTGTCAAAGGCACATGGGTTAATTCCAAGAATGCATATACGGCTATTGCCGGCTGGGGCAATTCTTCTTGGAGCTTTCAAGGACAGATTGCAAATCCTTTCAGGTGGAATTGGCATTCCGGCTCAACAATCATGAAAAGCAAAAACTATGATTTTGTACAATCCAACCATAACCCCACTAATCATTGCTATGTTTATTTGTCCGCTACATATACTTTTGGCTTTGGTAAAAAGATAGAAGTCGGCAACGAAGCGTCTCAACAGTCAGGTGCCGGTAGTGCTATATTGAAATAATAAAATGGCTTACCGAAACTTCGGCTCAGAATTGGAATTATACATAATCAAAACATGTTGGGAAACGTTATTAATTCTCCAATTTTAATATCGTACATGCTAAATTTGAAGCGCGACCGCTTGGTCTCAGATCCGAATGAAACTAAGTTTCTTACAATCTGGATTTATTTCAAGTAAAATCATTATCTTTACAGAATGAAACAGATTGTAAGATGTGATAAAGATGATTATATGGTGCTTTCAGATATATGGGAGCGTTCAGTGCGTGTATCCCATGATTTTCTGACAGAGGATGTTATAAAGGAAATCAAGGAGGTGTTGGTGCCGGAGTATTTCCCTAATGTGGACTTATTTGCGGTTACTGATAATGGTGATATTGCCGGGTTTGTGGGTTTGTCTGACGAGAAGATAGAAATGCTTTTTGTCGATAGTGACAGACGAGGATATGGTTATGGCTCCAAGATGATTGAATTTGCAAAACAACATGGTGTCACATTGGTCGATGTAAATGAGCAAAATGCCTCGGCCGTAAAATTTTATGAATCCAAAGGATTCAGAATAATCGGCCGGGATAAGACAGATGAAGCCGGAAGACCTTATCCGATATTGCATATGTCATTATAAAATATGATGATGGTCGACAATACGGTCAATAAGTCAATCTTAAAATGGTATTGAAAAATAGAAAAAGAAAAATGAAAGCATTGACATATATAAAACATGGTCACTTCGAACTGGTTGAAAAACCTATGCCGGAGATTATTGAGCCTCATGACGCGATTGTGAGAGTAACACTTTCGAGTATCTGTTCCTCAGATCTGCATATCAAGCATGGCTATGTGCCGCAAGCTAAGGTAGGTGTTACTGTTGGCCATGAGATGGTAGGTATTGTAGAGTCCGTTGGTAGTACTGTAAAAAATATAAAGCCAGGTGATAGGGTAGGGGTGAACGTGGAAACGTTCTGTGGCGATTGTTTTTTCTGTAAAAATGGATGGGTAAATAATTGTGAAAAAGGTGGATGGATGTTAGGTTGCCGTATTGATGGAGGCCAGGCTGAATATGTCCGTGTTCCTTATGCAGACAATGGACTGACGATTATTCCCGATGGTGTAAGTGACGAGCAAGCCTTGTTTGTAGGGGATATCCTTGCGACAGGCTATTGGGCTGCAAAGATTTCAGAAATCACCGAAGACGATACGGTTCTTATAATCGGTGCCGGCCCGACAGGATTATGCGTTCTGGAATGTGTCAGGCTTTACAAACCGAGGCATATCATCGTGTGTGAGACTGACGATGCGCGTAGAGGGTTTGTGGAAGGGCATTATCCTGATGTGCATCTTACCGGGCCGGATGGATGTAGAGATATGGTTGACGCACTGACAGGCTCCCGTGGTGCGGACAGGGTGATTGAAGTCGCAGGAACTGAGAAAAGTTTCGAGATGGCATGGCGGTGTGCAAGGCCTAATGCGATAGTCTCTATTGTGGCGTTATACAACGAACCTCAAATCCTGCCTTTACCTCAGATGTATGGCAATAATCTTATATTCAAGACCGGCGGGGTAGATGCCTGTGACTGCGATGAGATTATGCGTCTTATTGCCGAAGGACGGATCAACATGACGCACCTCATCACCCATCACTATCCGTTTAGCCGGATAAAGGATGCATACCATGTTTTTGAGAATAGACATGATAATGTGATTAAAACAGCTGTTTATCCCGATTGAGGGAAGTAATAAAAGGTTGCTTCGGCCCGGAGTTGGAAACCATACGCCGGGCCGAATGTGTATTTAATGATGTGTCTTTCGTCTATGTATATGGCAAATCCATATATAATATCCTGTCAGAGGGAGACTTGCCCCGAATATTGCCCCAAGAAACCACAATATACGGGTGCCTATGCCTCCGAAAGTGCCGGTATGGACTGAATATATCCACCCTCGGAGTCTGTCTGCCGGCGCGAAGTCGGCATATTTTGTCATGGCAGTGATTTCACCTGAATAATTTGAGAATTTATAGCGGTCAGAAGCTCTTCCGTTCCCTTTGTCACCAAGTGAGACACTTGCTGTCTCAGGGCCAATGGTTATCCGGGTTGCAGTAGGATTTTGCGCTTTCAGATTATCATATATTTGCTGCCAATAATAGAAATCCGAGTGTCTTGATGTCTTTTGGCTTTTTTCAGCAGATGAGCGGTTTTGTGGAGAATACTCTACTCCGCATACGGCATAGAACACTTTGCGATACCATTCGAAAGACCACGTGAGTCCGGTGAGGGACATCGCCATTAAAAGAAGCATTACGTATATCCCGCCTGCCACATGCAGGCTCTTCCAAAATCCGCACCATCCATTTTTGACGGATATTGAGAGACTGTGTCTCAAATTCTTGCATACTCTGGGCCACCATATCACCATGCCGGTAATTAATGTGATAACGAATACCAAGGTAGATATACCTACAAGTATTTTCCCGAATTTTACACCGCCACTATGAGGGTTTGTACTGTCAAGAAGCCAGCGGTGAAGTCTGAACATAGTTGAGAAGAAAGCGATTCTCTCATATTTCCCGGTAATCCTGCCGGAATACTGGTCTATAAAAATAGACGCTCGACGTGGTTTTGACAGGTTTACCTGATAAGTCCGATCTTTGTCATTGAATACAGTCACACCTGTTATTGAAACCGAATCTGGCAACATCGCTTCTACGGTTTCCATAAGTTCCTCCATCGGCATAGGGTTAGCTTGTGATGAAGAGACGTGATATACGTCGCTTCGGAGTATTCGCGTTATATCCGGCTCAAAGACAAGCATTGCACCTGAGAAGCATATGAGTGTGATTATCAATCCAAACGGAACTGAAAGCCAAAGATGTATCTTTCGGAACAACTTCATCATGCGTTCAATTTAAAGGTTTCATATAACCGAAGCCCGTTATATCGGTAGCCTCTATCGACAATCCTTTGACGGCTTGTGCGGTTGCCGTGTTTATATTGTATATTGACGGAACCCCGTCCGTCACATTTATAGAAATGTAGACGCTGCCATTATGTGTATAAATTGTTTTACCTATTGATGATATATTGGATGGAAGTCCGTTGACAAAAGTCAGTTTTTTCGCATCAGCATCGAATATGGCAAGATCAGTAGCTGTAAATCCAACTTCTGATAACGGACGGTCATACATGAGCATGAGGAAACGGTTGCCTCCCGCAGGCCAACAGCGCATGAATGATCTGCCACCTGACAGTGCTTCGATGTCGCAGTAATAGGAATCAAACTGCTCCTCACCAGCCGGGATGCGGCATACACCGGCTGCTAATTTAGTCCGCTGTTTTGGATCTGTCATTGTCTTGGCGTATGATGGAGAGAATACGTATATATCACCGTTATCTGTCATCCAGACAGTCTGATAGTATTGCGATTTGAAGCGCCCGCAGGGATAACTTATTTTGTCAGTCTTGGCAAATTTAGGGCTGGTGAGATTTTCATCTTTGAAGATGGCTACCCAGCACTCATCGGGATATTGAGTCCACTGTAACTCTCCTTTCTTATAACTGCTACTGTTGCTCCCTCCGTCTGCCGTCTTCACAAGATGTTCGTATCCCGGACGAATCCATCTACCGTTGTCAAAGGCTGCTCCGTATTGGCTAAGCCCCATCGGAATAACACCACAGAAAATATTAGAACCTCGTTCTTGAACACCTGCAAGAGTGACATACTCTCCATTTCCGAGATAATTCTCCACAGAGTATGTCCCGAAGAATGTGTCATTCTGTCTTGATGTTTCTTCCTTCACATCAAGATGGGTTATCAGCAATGTCTTTGGAAGATAGCCGTTCTTATCCGCTTGTGAAGAAAGTCCGTTTCCTGTCGAAGTCGAGATTATCTGGTGTTCATATATACCATAGGATGTGAAACGGTTGATTTTGTATTCCATGTCTCTGGCTGATATATTTCCATCATCTCCGAGAACATAACTTCGTGTAGTTCCTGCATTACCTTGGTTGTAGGTAAGGGCATATAGATAATTGTCAGGATGAAATACCCATTGGCTCGCTCCGTCATTGAGTAGACCGTTGTTGTTTCCGAGTGAGATATGCCCCTTGTCGAGCGACTCTGCCGTCAACAAGAGGTTGGTGGTGCCTTTTGAATCAGTCACAGTGGCTGCAATTACAAACTTGCCGGCCGTAACATCGGTTTTGTCTTCATTGCTCGGTTCTTCGTTTTCGGAGCATCCAGACATAGCTATGGCTGGAAATGCGAACGCGGTAATAGCGCGTAAGAAAAGATGATTATTCATTTTATTATATGGTTTATTATATTTAGTTTCCAAAATATACTCTTACCTTTCCATAGAAGGCTTGTCCCGCTTTTTGAAGGCTGAAATTGTCATAGAGTTTTGCATCGGTAATATTGCGGCATTCAAAAGAAATGTTGTATCTTCCTTTTTTTATGCCATAGCTTATAGTTATGTTGTGGGCAAATTGATCAGGTACCATGTAATCATCGCTATTGCTACCTAAATTTGAGGCATAGTAGTAGAAACTGTGGGTGTATTGATTGTCGTATGTCAGGATAAGGGTGTTGTCTTTATTTCCAAATTTTGGCCAGCAGAGGCTTATGTCCGAATCTGCGAACATATATGGAAGATTTGGTATACGTTCTCTGTATGAGATATTTCCAGCCGAGCTATTTATCGCGGTACGCATATTGTCACGAATATTCATCTGAGTAAAATTTCCTCCGATACTTAGCCATTCAGAAAAATTATATCTTGCCGATATACTAATTCCATCAGTTCTGACTTTTCCATAGTTAACAAATGAGGCTGCAAATTTTCCTCCACTCAGCGACATGATATTGCGCTGTATATAATCGCGTGTGTCACGGTAGATGAAACCGGCCTCTAAGTATATGTCGTTATTCCCGAATGTGGCGTTATAGCTCAGGTTAAGATTTATATTATGACTGGATTCCGGCTTTAAGGAGATATCTCCTATTTCCAAGTCCTCGTTGCCGAACATCTCCTCAATTGTCGGCATACGCAATGCCTTTTCATAGGAAGCCTTCAATTGAAATCCCAAAGGCATAAACAGTGTGCCGGCGCACCCGTAGCCCCAATAATCTTCCGATCGCGAGACGCACGTATACTCATCTTGCGCCGAAGATGTCGCCATAGGGCCTGAGACATATTGATGATATTGTTTACCGAAAATAGAGAAATTCATTTTGCGGTTCGGTGTATAACGATATGAAATCCCGAAGATGTTTTTTCTTGTGTTTTTTGAAATCTCGTCTTTTGACGGAGGAGTTATGAGCAAGTTCTCGTTTGATCGGTTGAATGAATTAAAAACGACATTTATGGTAAATAAATGATTATGTCCGAGTCGATAGTTTGATGTGAAATTAGCGGCCCAACTATTGTTGGAAGATCTGGAATTCTGGTATGATTGTTCTCCGGGTGAATTCAACATGGCAGTCTCGCCCTTCCAGTTATATTTTACAGAGGCCGTGTCGACATTTATTGTCATGTTTTTATTATAACTTCCATTAAACGACACATCCAGTCCATGAACAAACAGGTTTCGTTTATGATATTCGACAGAAGGTATAATATTATATCCATGACGGTGTTTCTGACCATATACGATTTCTTGGCGTACTCCGGTCTGAATCTCTTGATACATATGTGAATATGTGATTCCTGCCAGTAGTCTGTCCGCCCATGGCTTGTCTATAAACCCAGTCTTGGCTACAATGGCCTCATTGTGGTAGGTATCATTGAAACGACGTACATGAGCTTTCTTATTGCGGTTTATGGCGCCGCTTGTAAAATCTTCGACAGGAGCGTCAACCCAGTAGTCATTATCCGAGTAATTTTGGAAAATATTTATTTCATATTTAATGCCGTTTGGCAATGTCTGTCCGAGATTTATGTAGGACTTATGTGTATTGAACGAACCATAGGAATAAGATGCGTCTACAAACCATTTCCGTCTGCGTTTTGGTGTGACGATATTTATTATTCCTCCTATTGCATCTGAACCGAACCCTACCGGGACAACTCCACGATATATTTCTATACGTTCTGCAAAATTGACTGGAATATTGTTTAACCCAAAAGATGAGCCAATCCCTTCCTGTGGCACGCCGTCAATAAAAACCTTAATATGTTTTCCGCTGAATCCGTCCATAGTTACAGTCATATCGGATCCCAGCCCCCCGCTTTCCCTTATTTTCATCCCGGGTGTTTTTGAAATTGCATCACCAAGTGTCTTTGTCGTGTTTGCCATTTTCTGCGCATTGACTGACACGGCATTATATGCCGAATTTTTGACTTTTTCGACCTTATTTCCCAGCACTACTATTTCGGTCAGTCTGGTGACAGATTTCAATTCCACGTTAAATCTAAGTTCGTCTCCTTCGTTTATTTCAGCCGTGGCTTCCTGTTTGTCAAAGCCCACAGACGAACAGACGACTATGTATTTCCCGGCAGGTACTTTCAGATGGTATATACCGTTTTCGTTTGTGTTACAAGAGTACTGTGTGCCTTTCAAAAATACGGAAGCAAAGTCGATGGCCTCTCCGTCCTCAGACGTCACTTTTCCTGATATCATACCGTCATTTCCATGTGCATGAAGCCCGCTGATGAAGGTGGCGATTGTCAATATTAATAGTCTTATTCTCATTTTGATCCTTGGATTTTGAGTGCAAAATTACAGCCTTTTTTAAGTGGATGAAATACCTATATTTTGGAGAAATCAAAGTGGCTGTTTCCAAAAAATATCATCGATTGGATTCTCAAATACCTAAAAATAGTAGTTTTAATAACTATAAAGTCCATCAAGACTTAGACATTGGAGTGATTAAAATTCACTATTTTTGGGTATGGTGTAATCGGGCTTTCGTCCGTACCTTTGCAGAGTTATATTTTACCAAGTTAAGAAAATGATTGAGTCGTCAATAATATACACTGAGACAGACCGGGTGCGAGACATAATCGAGGATAATCCCCAGTTGCTACTTGTACTGAATAGATTCCGAATCCCATTTGGATTTGGCAACCGTACCATAGGAGAGGTATGTTCCGACAATAGCGTTGACAGTGAAACCTTCCTTGCCGTGGCCAATCTGATAAGTAATAGAAAGTACAACGGTTTCTCAATCCATCTGCCAACATTGGTATGCTATCTCAAAGCAGCCCATTCATACATACTTGACTACATACTTCCTGATATAAAGGATGTTCTTATAAAAGGGGTCTATTCACATAACTCCAATGATGTGGCGCTTTTGGTATTACGATTTTTTGACGGTTATATGGAGGAGGTCAGAAACCATATGCGGTTTGAGGACGAATATGTGTTTGCTTATATTGACAAATTACAGAAAGGCATTGCCAATCATGAATTCCGTATAAGGGATTTTGCTGCCAAACACGATAATATGGTATCCAAATTGAAAGAACTTAAAGATATTTTTCTCCAACATTATTCATTGCCGAACACGCGTGAGTTGAACCGGGCGTTATTCAACATTATATCATGTGGAGAGGATATGATTTCTCATTGTGAGATTGAAAACCGGCTCTTGATACCGGCAATAGAGTGTCTTGAACAAAAGGTTCTAATGTTCAAGACAGATTGTGATACTGCTTCTGAGACGGATGTCCCATTATTGGAGCAAAAGACAGACGACCTGAGCGAGAGGGAAAAGGATATAGTACGCCTTGTCGCTTATGGGCTTTCAAATAAAGAAATAGCGGACAGACTATGTCTTTCGTTTCACACTATAACTACCTATCGGAGAAATCTTGGTGCCAAACTTAATATCCATTCCACCGCAGGTCTGGTGATATATGGCATACTTCACGATATTGTAAGTATGGAGGAGATAAGGGCTCTGGGTTGAATTGAAAAATCTCACGTGGAGTCAATCGTCTTCGCTCCATTCATCGGACATTCCGAATTCCTTGTCGGCAAACAGGTCTGCCAACCCGGATATCTGTTTAAGCCGTAATAGTTCGTCCTTGTCCATCCCGATATTTCTGATAATCCAGCTGTCAGACATTCCTGAACGTGTCAGCTCTGCCACGATATTGCTCATAAGTTCCACATTGTGCGTGCCTCTCGCGCGATTGTGTCTTATGGTTGATCCCATTCTGTGGGAAATGTCTTTGTCTATCACAGCCACTGGAATCAGACCACGCTCTCGCTCATATATTCGTCTGGATGTTTTCATGACCATATAGCGGTGGAAGCCGTCAACAATTTCATATTGGTCACGATCCTTTATATAGTAACATACACAAGGCATAGTGTATCCGTCCTCCCAGATGGAAAGTTCCAGAAGTTTCATCTCGGGAGGTGCTACCACATTGGGATTGTAGTTGTTAGCCACTATCTTTTCAATAGGGACAGCTATCACATTGTATACAGGGCTTTTATATTCAGTCATAGGTTATAGATCTATATTTATTCATCACCCTGTTCCTTAACTCTCGTTCTCGCTTTGTCAGGGCGAATCCCATATATTTGCATGCATGGTCGTTTTTAAGTATGCAGATACACATCCTTTTATATGTGGGGATTTCGCGGAATTCGGGGATGTCTATGTCTTCGAGGTATTCCATCCTTACCGGGCGTTTGTTGGTATGGTATGTTGATGGGGCGCCGATAGATATCGGTATGTTTCTGTCCCTTAGTTTCTTTATCGTGTTATCACTGAGGCATCCTCCGCGTTCACGCCAGAATCTGATACTGACACGCAGTTTGTCCAGATAGTTATCCCTGATCTCAGCCGGTAAGGTTTTTAAGAGGAATTCCATGTATTGTTTCCATGAAAAACCGTCAGGACACTTTATGGACTTCCAGCCCATAGCAAGTGTCTTACCGTATATTCCGGCGAAATTTACACCGTTTACCCTGCTGACCATCTTACCCCATGTGTCAGGGTCGATGACTTTGTACATAGCGAGTGATGAAAGGGCCTGAGAGATGAACGGACTTGCCACACGCTGTCTGCCTATAGGTATGCCGGCCTGATAGTACAGGTCGTACAGGCGGTTATAATCCCAGCCGAATCTGCCGTTGGCAGTCCAAATGTCAGAGGTCTTCCAGTCATAGATGGGATATGCGTTATATGCCCTCAGTCCTATGCAGTGAGTCCATTTCAGGGAGCCGAAACGACGGTAGTTCTTGTCGCTATGGATAGTGCGCCAGCGATTGAAGCTCTCCTGGGTACGTATGCCTATAAGGCAGCATATTCGCTGACAGTCCTTTTTGAGGCGCAGCCACCTTTGAAACGATGTCTGAAAGTCGTAGTCCCAAAGTTCGTCATTGAAGAATTCAAAATCTTTTGAGGTATAACAGCCGTCAGGCATATCTCTTACCCATGCATCTTTTTTTGAGGTTTCCCAAGGTCGCCAAAACGCCTGGTGCATCGATGTGCACGTAGTTACTTTGAACGGTACGCAGCAATGATACACATCAAGAATATCGCTGTCTTGGGCAAGTCTTCTCTTTACATATTCGGTTGTCTGTGAGTACTGGGCTTCGTAATCCATATGGAATACGCCGAGTCTTCGTCCAGGCAGATTTCTTCGGATATAGTCAACGCATAGGTTTAGTAACACACCGCTGTCCTTACCTCCTGAAAAGGAAACATATACATAGTCGAAATTCTCAAAAATCTGTTTAAGACGCCACTGTACGGCCTCATACACATTCAACCGCTTTATCATTACAGTGAGCCTTCCTCCCTTCGGATAGCCTGCATTTTGTTGTATTGGGCGAAGACGGTACATGTAATGAAGTCGTGCGAACGGAATGCATCGGTATGGCGCTTATGACATAAGGCTGTCACAACCTTGTCGGTAGAGGATAACACATGTTCTATCAGGCTGTCAAGTACATCATGGTCATCATCTCGGATATAGTAGTTGTCTATATATAAGCCTCCGTTTGACTTCTTTGCAGGCATGAATCCGACAACATCTCCGTCTCTTAGGCAGATATGCCATACATGGTGCGGAGTGGTCTTAAAAGGATAGTTGTTGTTCTGCCGTAGAACATCAGGACTCATGACCAGTCGGGCCACAAGCTCATACAGACGGTCATCCGTTCCGTGCAGGCTTATAAGTTCCATAGAGTATTGCTATCCAGACACAAAATTAATAAAAATTACCGATTATGGGTATACTCCGGAGAAATTATTAATCTGCATCTATTATTTCGGGCGAGACTGATCCAAGTGTGTATGACCTGCCCATTATGTCATAGTTTTTCTTTAAGATATCTACCTGTATATGATTCTCTGCATACGGCTATTTCTTCTGGCGTTCCTGTGGCGACTATCTTACCACCGGCATCACCACCTTCGGGGCCGATATCTATTACATGATCGGCACATTTTATCACGTCCATATTGTGTTCGATAATGACCACTGTATGGCCCATGGAAATAAGGCGGTCAAAGGAGCGCATCAGTATTGCTATGTCGTGGAAATGCAGACCTGTCGTTGGTTCGTCGAATATGTACATTGTTGGTTCCTTAGACTCGTCCGCGAAGAACGATGCAAGCTTGACGCGCTGGTTTTCTCCTCCTGAAAGCGATGATGAATTCTGTCCTATCTTGATATACCCCAGCCCGACATCTTGCAATGGTTTAAGCCGCTTTATAATGCGTTTCTCCTGTGTGCCGTTCTCTTCGTTGAAAAACTCGATGGCTTGGTTTATGGTCATTTCGAGGATGTCGTGGATATTTTTCCCTCGATATCGGATGTCAAGAATCTCTTTCTGATAGCGTTGGCCGTGACATTCCTCGCAAGGAATGGTTATGTCAGCCATGAACTGCATCTCGATATTTATCACACCTTCTCCTTTGCACATCTCGCAGCGTCCGCCATCAGAATTGAATGAGAAATGAGAGTGAGTGAATCCCATCTGCTTTGCTGACTGCGTTGAGGCGAAAAGTCTGCGTATCTCGTCAAAGGCTTTGAGATATGTTGCAGGGTTGGAGCGTGTAGATTTGCCAATAGGGTTTTGGTCGACGAATTCCACGTTTTTCAGGCGAGACACATCCCCTGTGAGTGAGCGAAACATCGCAGGGGCATCGCCGGGATTTCCGAGGCGTCTGTTGAGGGCACGGAAGAGTATATCACGCACGAGCGTGGATTTTCCCGATCCTGACACCCCTGTTACAACAGTCATCACGCCGAGAGGGAATGTGACATCGATGTCTTTTAGATTGTGTTCGCACGCCCCGTTAATCTTTACGGAGTCCCGCCATTTGCGGCGTTGTTTCGGAACAGGTATTGACAATTCGCCGGCCAGATAACGAGCTGTATAACTAATTTCGGATCCAGGAGATGACGATAGGTTTTCTATCCGTCCCGGATTGCCTTGGAAGATTATCTTTCCGCCAAGTCTTCCGGCATCAGGCCCAACATCGATAAGATAGTCTGCCTCCCTCATTATTTCCTCGTCATGTTCTACCACTACCACCGTGTTTCCGAGGTCTCGTAGTTTCTTTAAGACATTGATGAGTCGCCCGGTATCTCGTGAGTGCAATCCTATGGACGGCTCGTCAAGAATATAGAGTGAACCCACAAGGCTGCTTCCGAGGGAAGTGGCAAGGTTGATTCGCTGGCTCTCTCCTCCTGACAATGAATTGCTGAGACGGTCAAGAGTGAGATAGCCAAGGCCTACTTCGACAAGATAACCGAGCCTATTGCGTATCTCGGTCAGAAGACGATGGGCTATTCTGCTCTCTCTTTCGTCAAGTGCTATCTGCTCAAAGAAATCATAAAGTTCGGCCACAGGCATACGGACGAGCTGGACAATGGTCTGTCCTGCCACTTTGACATATGACGCCTCAGGCTTAAGACGAGACCCGTTGCAAACGTGACATATCGTTTTACCTTGGTAACGAGCTTTCATTACACGGTATTGGATTTTATATTGGTTTTCATCTACCATTTTGAAAAAGCAGTCGATAGATGGAAATTCACCATATGTCAGTTTTGCATCTTTAAGTTTTTCTTCGTTTGGCCCGTGCCATAAAAGGTTTTTCTCGTCATCTGACAGATCCATATACGGCTTGTGTATTGGAAATCCGAACTGGGCGCTGTCACGTATGAACACATGTTTCCATTCGCTCATCTTTTCGCCACGCCAACATGCCACGGCGTCATCATAGACAGACAAGGTGTTGAGGGGGACAACAAGACGTTCGTCAATGCCGAGGACTTTTCCGAAACCTCCACAGACAGGACAGGCACCAACAGGATTATTGAAGTTGAACATCATGTCTGTCGGCTCCTCAAAACGTATTCCGTCAGCTTCGAATATCTTGGAGAAGTTCTTGACCTCGATACCGTCTGGAAGCCAGAGCATAAGGCTCAGTTTGTCATGTCCCTCGAAAAATGCTGTCTCGGCAGAATCTGCCAGACGGCTCAGTTCGTCACCGTCAAGGCTTACTGCGAGTCGGTCAACAACAAGCCTGTAATTGTCAGCAATATATTTGTCGGGATTTTCAGATTCCCTGACCTCATTTATCAGACTTTCTATTTCTATAAAATCTCCTTCGTTATCTATAACTCTGGCATATCCAGCTTTAAGGAAGACGTCAAGTTGTGATACGAATTTCCGCCCCTCTGGCAGAGTGATAGGTGCGAGCAACGCTATACGTGTTCCCTCCGGGTGGGATGTGGCGGCTGCGATAACATCCTCTACCGTATGTTTCCTTACATCCTCACCGCTGATCGGAGAGACGGTTTTTCCTATACGTCCGTAAAGAAGGCGTAGGTAGTCATATATCTCGGTAGAGGTTCCGACGGTGCTACGTGGATTCCGTGTGTTTACTTTCTGTTCGATAGCGATTGCCGGTGGCAGGCCGGATATGGAATCGCACTCTGGTTTTGACATTCTGCCCATGAATTGTCGTGCATAGCTACTCAGACTTTCCACATAGCGTCTCTGTCCCTCTGCATAAAGTGTGTCAAAAGCGAGAGATGATTTGCCAGAGCCGGACACCCCGGTAATTACTACCAGTTTCCCGCGAGGTATTTCCACATCAACATTTTTCAGATTATTGACCTTTGCCCCGCGAATAAATATGTTTTGCTCGTTGTAGGATTTTCGATTGCTCATAATAACAAAGTTAGAAAATTTCACGGTTAAATTCAAATTTTTTGATATTCGGACAGCCAAAGTATGTTAAAAGGAAATAGTCACACAGGTATAGAAAAACAGCTATTTGAAGATTTCATAACAACCTTCAAATAGCTGTTTTTGTGTGTCGTTATATCTCGTTTAGAAGAGATATGCGAGGGAGATTGTCCAATAACGGTTCTTTCCCTCTATCTTCGGGTCTGCGATTTCGCTTCCAGGGATATAAGAGAGAGCCTTGGTAAGGCCGAGTCCGTAACGGGCATTGATGTCAAGATGGCTCATGAGCTGTACACCGATGCCGAAATTGAAAGCCCAGTCAACATTCTTGTTACGATAGGCATTCTCAATGTTGCGACGGCTTGTCAGGAATGAAACACTCGGGCCGAGACCGAGGTAGGGGACAAGGAACTTACTTACAATAGGAAGATTGAACTTGTATTTGAGGTTCAAGGGAATCTCTATGTAATCGCGGTTGTTTTTGGAGATATTGTTGGCGTTCATAAACTCGGAGTTGCGACGTACATACATAGCTGAGATGTCCGCACCTATACCGATAATGGGAACTGTTGCTTCGAGCATCACACCCGCCGTCCAGCCGGTCTGGTTGTCAGAGTTTAGATCATCTTTGTTGAAATGGAATTTGTTTACTGTGAGACCAACCTTGGGGCCGAATTTGATAGGGCCTCCGGCTTGTGCTGTATAGGAGCCGAGAATTACGGCAATGACAGCCAGAAGAATTTTGATGGACTTCATGTCAATATTTATTTGGTTTTATTTTAACTAACAGGGACAAGGATTAGGTTTCTGTTCCGCAAAGGTAGTTAAAATTTCCTTAATACAAAAAAATCATGTCCCACAAGACCAAATTTTGTCTGCGGGACATGATTATGTCATATTGCTTTCACAGGATGATTACAAGAGGGAAACCGAACGATGAATGAACTCGGCGAGTTCCCGTCCACGCAATAGCCCGTTTGCAAGAAGTGCCAGATCGATAGCCTGTTTGACCACGGGTTTCTCCTCGGCATAGGCCGAGATGATTTTTTCCTGCTCGGAACGAGCGGTCTCCACTGTCTCTGTTAGGGCCTTTTCTTCGGCTTCCTGTTCGGCAGTCGGCTTTCCATCCTTGATTTCAGAACGGAGAGCGGTGATTTTCTCATTACCGTCATGCACAGTCGCATTCAGTGGTGAGATTTTTTCTCCGAGGGCCTTCTCCGCTTCCCCAAGAATCTTTACGACAATGGGATGCGAGGTGTTGACGATAAGATTGTAGTTGTCAGGTAGTTCTGCATAGAAAGTCATTCCTGTCTGGGTGGCAGCCATATCCTTCATTCGGCGCATATACTCGTTCTGTGTAATCAGAACCGGGTCGGCAGCCGGATCAAGAGATTCGAATGAGACAAGGAATTCAGCCTTGTCAAGCTTTGGCAGACGAGAACGGAATACGGAGGTGAGAAGCGATATCTGTTCCGGGGTCAGATCGGAAATCTTTTTATCATCCTTGGGTACGAGATTAGATGCGGACTCGCTGTCAACACGGACAAAACGCGTTTTTTCAATCTTGTTTTCAAGAAGTGAGATGAAATGGCCGTCGAGCTGTCCGTCCATGAGCAATACGTTGTATCCTTTGGCGTTGGCCGACTGGATGTGGCCGTATTGTGCTACCGGGTCGGTGGCATATATATATACCACTGTTCCCTCTTTATCGGTCTGGGATGCCTCGACAAGTGTGCGATATTCATCAAGTGTGAAATATTTGTCGTCTGTGTCCTTCAATAGAGTGAATTTGAGAGCAGAGTCGCAGAATTTTTCATCCGTCAGCATACCGTATTCGATGAATATCTTGATGTCATTCCATTTCGCCTCGAAGTCTTCACGATTGTTTTTGAAGAGTTCGTCAAGACGTGACGCAACTTTTTTGGTGATGTATCCTGAGATCTTCTTTACGGCGGAGTCGCTTTGTAGATAGGAGCGGGATACGTTCAAAGGGATATCGGGAGAGTCGATGACACCTTGCAGGAGCATCATGAACTCAGGCACGACACCTTCTACGGAGTCGGTCACAAATACTTGGTTGCAGTACAGCTGGATACGGTCTTTGCGTATATCAAGGTTGCTCTTGATCTTGGGGAAGTAGAGGATACCTGTCAGGTTGAAAGGGTAATCCACATTGAGATGTATCCAGAACAACGGATCTTCTTGTCCGGGATAGAGCTCGCGATAGAACTTGCGATAGTCATCATCCGTTAGTTCGGATGGTTTCTTTGTCCATGCCGGTTCGGTGGAGTTGATGATTTTGTCGCGGTCAGAGTCAACATACTTACCGTCTTTCCATTCCTGTTCCTTGCCGCTTACGACAGGGACAGGGAGGAATCTGCAGTATTTTTTGAGAAGAGTGTCTATTCTGGCCTGTTCAAGGTATTCTTTGTTGTCATCATCGATGTGAAGTATGATTTCAGTTCCACGAGTTGATTTGTCGCAAGGCTCCATAGTGAACTCCGGGGAGCCGTCGCATTCCCAATGAACGGCTTCGGAACCATCCTTGTATGATAGGGAGCGGATCTCGACTTTGCTTGATACCATAAAGGCAGAGTAAAATCCAAGACCGAAGTGTCCTATTATGCTTGTGGCGGTGTCCTTGTATTTGTTTACAAATTCCTCGGCACCTGAGAAGGCTATCTGGTTGATATATCTCTCGATATCTTCTTCCGTCATGCCGATACCGTGATCGGAGACGGTGAGTGTCCCTGCTTCTTTGTCGATTTTAACCTCTACCCGCATATCTCCAAGTTCACCCTTGAAGTCACCGAATGAGGCGAGGGTTTTCAGCTTGGATGTGGCGTCAATGGCGTTTGACACAAGTTCGCGAAGAAATATTTCATTGTCAGAGTAGAGAAATTTCTTTATGACCGGGAAGATGTTCTCGGTGGTAACACCGATATGTCCTTTTTGCATGGCTTTATTCTGTTTTTTGATTTGTTCTTTGTTTATAACATTTCAGCAAAGAGAATGCCAAATCAAAATACTGACAAAAACTGTTAAAGTCGCTGCAAAAATGTCAGTCGTGCATAAAACAATACGGACACCGTTACTTCGGAGTCCGTATTGTTTAAGTCATAATGTTAGTAGCAACGCTACACAATTAGCTGTAAATCTCTTTCTTGGCGGCAAGAAGTGTATTGCGCATGAGCGAGCATATTGTCATAGGGCCTACACCTCCGGGAACCGGGGTGATATAAGCGCACTTTTCGGCGACATTTTCAAAGTCCACATCGCCTCTGAGACGGAATCCGCTCTTACGTGATGCATCTGGTACGCGTGTTGTGCCGACATCGATGATTGTTGCGCCGTCTTTGACCATATCAGCTGTCACAAAGCCGGGAGATCCAAGGGCTGCAATGATAATATCTGCCTCGCGACATGTTTCCTTAATGTCATGTGATGCGCTGTGTAGCACGGTCACAGTGGCATTTCCGGGATTGGCTTTCTGCATCATAAGTGATGCAACGGGCTTGCCGACAATGTTGCTGCGTCCGAGAACCACACACTTTGTCCCTTTGGTCTCCACGTTGTAACGACGCAGAAGTTCCATGATGCCTGATGGTGTGGCGGACACAAAACAGGGAAGTCCTATCGACATGCGCCCTACGTTGACAGGATGGAACCCGTCTACATCCTTGCGGTAATCAATCGCTTCGATGACGCGTTGTTCGGATATGTGACGCGGGAGAGGGAGCTGGACTATGAATCCGTCAATTTCTGAATCTTTGTTTAGGCGGTCTATGGCAGAAAGGAGCTCGGTCTCGCTAACCTCGTCTTCGTAACGAATCAGTGTGGATGTGAATCCGCATGCCTCGCAGGCTTTGACTTTGTTTGCCACATAGGTCTCGCTGCCTCCATCGTGACCGACGAGGATGGCTGCAAGATGTGGGCGACGCTTGCCTGCGGCTACCATTTCTTCTACCTCGGCGGCGATTTCACGTTTGATGTCATCAGCGACTTTCTTTCCGTCGATAAGTGTCATGTCTGTTTTATAGGGAATTTATGTGTTTATTGTTTGGATTATCGGCGCATACCCTTCATGCCGCGCATTAGGGACATAGGATTCTTGATCCCAGAGACAGCCTTCATCATCTTGCGGGCATCATCAAACTGTTTGATAAGACGGTTCACCTCCTGTATGTCTGTACCAGAGCCACGGGCGATACGTTTGCGACGTGATCCGTTGATAATCTCGGGATGCTGGCGTTCTTCTTCGGTCATAGAGCGTATGATGGCCTCGATTCCCTTGAATGCATTATCATCAATATCAATGTCCTTTATTGCTTTTCCTACACCGGGTATCATTGATGCAAGCTCTTTGAGATTGCCCATTTTCTGAATCTGCTGGATCTGCTGTAAGAAGTCGTTGAAGTTGAACTGATTCTTAGCAATCTTGCGTTGCAGCTCGCGGGCCTGTTTCTCGTCATAGGCATTCTGGGCTTTCTCCACAAGGGATACAATGTCACCCATGCCGAGGATGCGGTCTGCCATACGGGAGGGGTGGAATAGGTCGAGCGCATCAAGTTTCTCGCCGGTTCCGACAAACTTTATAGGTTTGGTGACCACTGTGCGGATTGAAAGAGCTGCACCTCCACGGGTATCACCGTCAAGTTTGGTTAGGACGACTCCGTCGAAGTCAAGACGGTCATTAAACTCTTTGGCGGTATTGACGGCATCCTGACCGGTCATGGAGTCAACCACGAAAAGGATTTCCTGTGGTTTGACGGCCTTCTTGATGGCTGCAATTTCCTGCATCATCTGCTCGTCAACAGCGAGACGTCCTGCTGTGTCTATGATGACGAGGTCGTTGTGGTTGGTTTTCGCGTATCGGATGGCATTTTCGGCAATCTCTACCGGGTTTTTGTTGCCCTCCTCGGTATATACAGGAACATCGACCTGTCCTGCGATAACTTTGAGCTGGTCTATGGCGGCTGGACGGTAGACGTCGCATGCCACAAGAAGGGGACGCTTGCCCTGTTCGCTCTTGAATTTGCGTGCGAGTTTGCCTGAGAATGTGGTCTTTCCTGAACCTTGTAGTCCTGACATGAGGATTATGGCCGGGTTGCCTGAAAGGTTCACTTGGGCTGTCTCTCCTCCCATCAGTCGTGCGAGTTCGTCGTGGACGATTTTGACCATTAGCTCTCCGGGCTTTATGGCGTTGATGACATTCTGTCCCATAGCCTTGGCCTTTACCTCATCGGTAAACTGTTTTGCCACCTTGTAGTTGACATCGGCTTCAAGAAGTGCACGACGCACATCTTTGAGGGTCTCTGCTACGTTTATCTCGGTGATTTTACCCTCACCTTTAAGTATCTTGAAACTTCTTTCGAGTCTCTCGCTTAGATTTTCAAACATTCTCTGGTTTGCTTAATGATTTTGATGATGTGGGGGAGTGGAAATTATCCGATCACCAGTCTGTTGGTTGCAGTGTCGGGAAATATTACAGCCGGAGTGAACGTCCGGGCCTCTTCGGGAGTCATGAAGGCATAAGCCATTATGATGACGATGTCTCCCACCTGGACTTTGCGTGCGGCCGCGCCGTTAAGACAGATTACACCGGAGCCTCGAGGGCCTTCTATTGTGTAGGTATCAAAGCGCTCGCCATTATTATTATCTACTATATAGACCCTTTCTCCCGGCAGTATACCGGCAGCATCAAGCAGGTCACGGTCAATGGTTATACTGCCTATATAGTCAAGACGCGCCTCTGTTACGGTCACGCGGTGAATCTTGGATTTTAAGATTTGCAGCATCATTTGGATGAAGGATTGTATGTGATGTTGTCAATCAGTCTGACCTCTCCGCAATATGCGGTGATACACCCGACCGCATATTCAGTGTCGTCCCAGTTGCTGACAGGTTGCATGGTTATCCCGTCTACAATCTCATAATACTCCACTTCCATAAAGGGATATCTGTTGATTGTGTCTATGACCCATTGACGGGTTTCGTTAAGTGAGCCTTCGGCAGCTTTGATAAGGCTGGCTTTCAGGGCGAGATTGATGCATGGTGCAACGGAACGTTGTTCGGCCGAGAGGCGGACATTGCGCGAACTCATGGCCAATCCGTCTTCATGACGCTTTATGGGACATGAAACGATTTCAAGGTTGTTGAAACCGCCTTCAAGTTCGACCATACGACGGATCACGGCAATCTGTTGAAAGTCCTTTTCTCCAAAATATGCCCGGGTGGGGTTGGTGAATGCAAAAAGTTTGCTGACCACCTGGGCCACACCGTTGAAGTGTCCGGGCCGCATCGGGCCTTCCATGACTTCGGCTACCGGGCCGAGGTTGAAAACCCTGCAGTCTTCCTCAGGATACATCTCTTCTACGGTTGGGATGAATGCAATATCCACTCCCGCAGCTTCAAGTAGACGACAATCGGCCTCCTCGGTGCGCGGATATGTGGCGAGGTCTGAGGGATTGTTGAATTGGGTGGGATTTACGAAGACACTCACAACCACAGTGGCATTTTCTTTACGGGCACGAGTGATTAGAGACATGTGTCCTTCATGGAGTGCTCCCATTGTAGGGACAAGGCCTACGCCACCAAGGTTACGAACCTTGGAAAGTGCGGATTGGAGCTCTGAAACAGTGCGAATTATTTCCATTCTTTCTGTTGAAATTTTCGGTCTGCAAAAGTAGCAAATATTTCTTTAACGGACAATAGCCGAAAAATAATAAACGCATTGTAAATGGTGGTTTTGGCGGGGTGTTATGTAGATTACGGTATATTTGCTTTATTTTGCGGGTATTGGGATTTGTTTTCGGTTCTGTCAAGATGCAAGAAAAGCGAGTACTGGAAGTTTCATATCCGAACTTCCAGTACTCGCTTTCAAGGTAGTCTGTCTTATAAATTAAAGTTAGTTCTTTACAACAATGGTTGATCCAGATGAGTGTGCTGCGTATTGTGGCGCGTATTGGCTCTGGACAGAGGCTAATCCTGATGTATAAGTGCCGGCATTGTTGACCCACATGTCATATGTAAGGATATATGAGCCTTTGGGGAGATGGTCTATGAATATGCGTGTGGAGGAGTCTCGGTTTTCGCGATAGAAATACAGTCCGTCTGCAATGATAGTCCCTGATAACTGGTCAACAGGTTCGAAACATGCCGGTCGGTCATCCACAATGGTCACGTAGTCCATATCGGTTTCAGCGTTGACAGTGAGGGTTACTCTTACTTTTGCACCGAGTTTAAGAGTAGAAGTGGATATAACTGTTGATTTATTGTCCGAGGAATCAAATTCATAAACCGTTTTTTCAATTGATAATTCAGGGCATGATTTGCTGGCGGTTTTTGTCATATCGTCAGTATAACGGCTGAATATGGCACCCCATGATGGCGTGTTGCCTTTACGTTCGATCTTCAATGTCTTCCCTCCGGCAGAAACAGGTAGGGCAGCCATTATTTCTCCTGTGAGACGTTCTGGTTCATTGACGATTACTTGTTCTTTGCCTACAGATATTTTAGCGCCTTCGGAAGGAACAAACCAACTATCCGAAGTAGATAAGATGGCAGCGACTGCCGTGGATGCGATTTGGCCGCTTCCCCAGTTCTGTGCGCCTTTTTGAAGGATTAACCACTGTCTAAGGTTGTCAATATCAGTGCATCCCGGATCAATGAGACTGAATGTCATAAGTATCTCGGCCGTGATTCCGATTTTGTCCAGACCATCATACCAAGTGTTGTCCAGAACCGGGAACCACATTCCTTTGTCAGGAGTCACAGAGGCAAATTCACGTATTGAGGTCAGAATCTCGCGTGCTACCCGTGGATGTCCGTTCTGGCACAGGATTTCTGCGTATACTGCCTTTGTTGGTAGGCTGGATTTTTTCCAGCTACGGAGAATTCGTTGTATGGACGCATCTACGATATTTTTTCTGGCTCTTATATTTGAGGATTCCTTGAAATAATCATGTATGCGGACATAGGTTGTATAGTCTGCATCTGGATTGTTAAGGAATTCAGATGTGATTTCTTTGTTGTCCCAGCCAAGCGCACTGTCAATCATTTCTGACAGAACTTTGTCTTTGGGCATGAATCCCAAAGTGTTAAGCCGTCCAAGAAGTGAAAGCACCCTGTATGTAGCCCAGCGGGATGCCGTAGGATAGTGTTTACTCCAATACCAGCCTCCATCCTTTCCTTCGAGGGATTTAAGCGTGGCTATATTGGCTGACAATGTGGCATTGACAAGTTTTTTGTCAAATAATAATGAGAGACGTGTCATCCTTTCATTATCATCTGCGGCACCCTGCATCCATGGTGTGGCATTGAGCATTAAAAGTTTAAGTTCTTCATTGCGGTCAAGCATCGATGTCAGGGTTGCGTCTGATTTGTCACTTCTTAACCATGCATCCAGGGCTTTGGCTATCGCAGGATTGTCTCTGAGTAGACCTGTGGCTATTGCGGCGGAATATAATGAGAGTGCGGCGGTAGGAGCTGTGTCGGCTTTGCGGTCAAGCAGACCGGGTAGGGCTGTCACTACATACCATGCCGGATTCTCGCAGAATGAAAGGGACAGAGTACCTCCGTCAGGAATGACTGGAAGAGCTGTCTCAAATTCATGTCTTTCAGGAGACATGAAGAATGGAAGGGTCTCGATTAAAGATGTCATGGACGGCAAAATCGGAATGAGGCTTTGTTCGCCATCGGAGTGGTTGCCGGTCGTGCTCTTTATGCGATAGCCTATAAAGGGGATATCTGACGGAACCGATATGCTGACTGAAATGATGTCGGCTTTTCCGGCAGATATTGTGTCAGTCTGACTCTTCGAACAGATTGTGGAATTGTCAGACGGATTAAAGATGGTAACCTCGGTGGATATGGACTGGGGTTCGCCGCTATTATTCATTACTGATGCGGATATGACAGCATTATCTCCGTTTCGGAGAAAACGTGGCAGATTTGGTTGTACCATTATAGGCTTAGAGGCTATTATATCGGCTGAGAAGCTGGTTGTAAGCAATGAGTCTGTAAAGGCCACAGCGCGGAAGCCCCATGTAGTGTTGGCATTCGGGACTGTAAATGTCAAAGACAGATGTCCGTCCTTGTCAGTAGTCAGAGAGGGACGGAAAAATGCCAATGGTACCTCGCTGTCACGATATGCAAATTCCTTATGGGGATCTGTGGTTTCTACCGCCTCATCCCCAGAGCCGGATTCGGATGCATCAGCAACAACCTCTCCTTCCGCAGAACCCATATCCATCGCAAGTTCCTCGACAACCGCACCATCTGCATTTCCTGTTGCAGCCATTTTGGAATTAGATGATCTCATCATTGCGCTGGCGCCTCTGATCTTGTAGCCGGATAATCTTGGCACAAGTGACATTCCATATGTGTCAAAAGATGCATCGCTAACATTCAAGCATCTGAGGGGGGATATGTTCTGGAACAAGGACGATGTGGTAGTCTCAGATAATGGTTGCGTACCCCAGACCCAAGATGGAGTATAGGTATAAGGTTTTGTAAAGTTCCATGACCAGGATGCGATGGCATCAATGGCAGTATTATATAGGTCTGTTATTACTGCGGCTTCCTGTCCGTTTCCGTCTGTGGCGACAATACGGAATGTCCATGTCTCGGACTCTCCGGGATTTACCTTGTTTCTGAATGTTTCGGTTATGAACCTAAGGCTGTTGTCGGGATTGTGACGCCTTATATTGATTCTTCGAGCTGTCTGCCGGTAGTCACCGGTACATAGGATATCAAGTGTGGCATGTTCAATCCCTTCCGGGAGGAATATTTCAAGATTGTGTATGCCGGCAGGAGAGTTTATAGTGCGGTCTGAGATTACAGAGTCTCCACTGCATATAGCCATTATGAGATGGGAGTCTGCTCCAGTGGCGTACAGCAGGTGCCCGGGGTTTGAAGAAGACAAAGTTATTTCGGTTTCGGGAGTCCAGAATAAATCTTCTGGTACCGGGCTTTCTTTAGCATTTGGGTCGAAGAGTACGACCTCGCATTTCACGGTATCTGCAAGTTGTGGATTATCAAGCGAAAAAGCCATAGTATATCTACCAGGTTTTAGACCTGTAAGATTCACAGGGTTTCTCAATACTTCTGAGCGTACACATTTACCTTTATCAAAAATTGAAAGGTTTACAGGCAGTGTGATTATGGAATCACGATAGTCAACAACCTTGGCATTAATTGATACAGGCCCTTGTGATATATCTATATTGTTGGCGTTTTCCACTGATATAAAGTACCTTTCACCGAGTGAGAATGTTGTTTTGGCCGTCTGTGTCTCTCCTGCCTGTGAAGTTGCTGATATATTTGCAGTATAAAATCCGTCAGGGACAGGAGACATTGAAAGAACTTTGTCAGAAAGCGTTATTGAAAAGCGTCCGTAAGAATCGGTTGTAACTGTCGTGCTGTAAAATTGGTATGGAGAGGAATATCTCCACCATACAGGCCGATTTTGTACGGAGAGTTCCATTGTGACATCTGTATCAGCCATAGGGAAGCCTGAGTAAGTAACAACACGTCCCCTAAGTGTTGCTTCGCCGGGTGCCGGAACCCCTGTTTCCACATTCTCGGTCTCTATCATGAATGTGGGCAGTTTGTAATCTGCCACCTCAAATGAGATTGTATTCCATTGTTGTGCGACAGAAATATTAAACCGTCCCGTAAGTCCGTCCTCTGGTAGCCGGAATGAGCCAGTTAGACGACCGAAATTGTCTGTCATACCTGTTATAGTATCGATAGGCATAGAATTGGCGTCATATAAGACAGCGCTTATTTCCTTTCCGGCCATTACTCTGCGAAGACCACCTTTGTATTCATAACACACTGCACACCACTCGGCTGTATCGCCGGGATGATAGAGAGGAAGGGATGAATACCCTTGTATTCCAGTAATCCATTTATCCGGGTTTTGATAGTTGTAGTCATATGAATATATCGGCATGGTGTATCGATCATCACCCAGAGAGGCGATAATCATTCCGTTTTCCTTGCTTTTGATTTTCAATATGCCGTTCTTGTCGGTTGTGCCGAGTAGAGTTTTTTGTGGATTCTTATTGTAGGCATCGTTGACAAGGGTAAGTTTGACATCGGCAAGTGGTGCTCCGTCTGCCGGATTCAGAGTCCTGATATCTCGGCTTGTGAATCGTGAGGGCACAAGGACAATGGAGGAGACATGCACTTTGGTGAAATAATTGTTGCTGAGAGGCACCCCCTTTATGGCCGGGACTACTACATAGTTGCCATTTCTAGGAAATTTGAATTTTACTATCGTCTCTGATTTGAACGGTATATCCTTGCTTTCCATGGAGACAGGAATGGAGCCGATCTTTGTTTTAAGAACGTTATGTCTGGTGTTTACATCTGATTGATAGACAGGAAGTGATGAGACGTCATAGATGTCTATGGATGCTTCGGATGTGTTGTTGGCTGTTACCTTCATCTCAATCTCTTTTCCGGCAGGAATAAGTGTCGGAACGGTGACTGTTATGCTTTTCTCTGAAAGAGACGATATGATGTTTTTTAAGCAGTTTATGCGCCAGTATTCAGGATAATATGCTATAAACTTTTTGGCATAGTCATAGAGTGAGGGTTCGACCGGGGCATCTGCCAGTATATCTCCTACATATTCTGACCGAGGACGGCCAGAATCATCGCATAAATTTTTGTAAAGCCCTATATAGGCGTCAATGTTGTCACCGGCGGTATCGGCATCAGGTCTTACCGAATGGCGTAAGATATATTCCATCCTACCGATCATGGCATTGATACTGGGTGCGGAGTAGGGGGATGTCGGGGAAACGAGAGATGAGTAAAGATTTAATATTTTTTCCCCGACGGGATCATTGGAAAGGGTAGGTGGGACATATGTATCTCCCGGTCTGAGGGTTCGGAATACTAACGAGTAGGGCAGGAACGGCCTGTACTGGTTATCCATTGAGCGAAAGATATCTATTGCATTATTGGCCACGAAATCGTAAAGGGTCGGGAAATATATCCTTGTCTGGTTGTTCTGGGATATAATACCGCTGTAATCCGATATACGCTCTTTGCGTAATAAGTTTTCAGCTGTCAGTGCGGAATCAATAAGCTCTGTTATTTTCATGCGGAATTGCAGACCGCTCCATTCATTACAGTCCTTGGCAAGTGGAAGTAGAGGCAGATTCCTGTGGTCGAAACGCCATCTGCCTGAGGAATATACCTGACTGTATAAGGAAGCCTCGAAGGTGTTGATGAGCGATGTAAATACAGGATTCTTGGACTGTGTTCTCACAGAGTCGATTTTGGCAATAACCAAGGGCGTGTTTTCCTGTCCCTGTACTTGCAGGGCTATTGAATAGTCGATGAGCGCGCGCAAGGCCTTTTGTGTGTTTCCGTCTGATAGGGCGGTGTTCAGATTGACCAGCGATTGAGAGCTGACAGTCTTTGGATAGGCGAAGTCTGGCGACTTCACTTTTTGGGCTGACATCACTGTGGCAATCACCGTGATAGTCAGAATTGAAAGAATGATTCGCTTCATATCCTATTAATGGTAAATGTGTAAATAAATATGTATAAAAACGTGAGAGGGAGCCTTATGTAGCTCCCCTTGGTTATTTTTTACGTTTTTTATTCTCTTTTTTCGCTTTGCGATGTTCTTTCATTGGTGAAGTCTCGCTCGGCGCTTTTCAGTTTGAATAGTTGCTTTGGTGTCAATATTTTTTTAAATTCCTTGTAATATCTCACCTCTACGTCTCCTTCTTTTGCCTTACATTCAAACATAGCCTCGGCAGCTTTTTCGTATTCAAGTTCTGAGGCCTCCTCTCCTTGCTGACTCACCTGACGGGCCATCTTGCGAGTGTCGTCCACAACCCGTCTCATATCTCTTTCCATTCTGTTGTACAACGGCATGAATTTTTTCCGTTGTTCAACAGAGAGGTCAAGTTGTTTTGATATATAGTCGTTTTTTACTTGCTGCATTTCTCTCATCCATACATCTTTCTCATGTTTGGACGGTTTTTGCGCTTGTATTTCCGAGACAGTGATTACATTAACAAGGATTATTAATATAAAATAGTACAGGTGTTTCATATTTAGTTTGGTTTTAACTGGCATTTAGATTTCGGCCATAGGAAAATCCGTTTCATCATTATCTGAATAATGAACCGGGGTGAAACCTGTTTCATAGAGATCGTCCATAAGCTGGTAGTCATCCAGATTGCCCTCGTTGATAAGGTAATCACTCATGAAATAATCATTGTCAATCGCTGCCGTTATGACGGGATTGTTGTCGATTGAAAGTCCGGCTGACTGTGGGCGCATAAGGTCAAACATTTTCATCATGCACCATACCCCCATAAACATGGCTGCAAGATATATGTACGGTCTTACTTTGTCCCAGAATGATTTTGGCATAACCCCGGTCGGAGCCGTTTCCCATTCCTGTTGTGGCAGAGAGGCAATCATGCGTGACGCAAAATCCTCGAAATAACCTTCGGGAACCGTCATGCCGTCATTATGTTTGACTTTATCAAGTATATCTTTCATGTGTGGTAGTACTTTGTTTATATAGACTGACGATTGTATTGCGGGTTTAATCCAAGTCTTCGAAAAAACTCTCAATTTTTTTTACGGCGAGATGGTAGGAGGCTTTTAATGCTCCGACAGAAGTGCCGAGGATTTCAGACATTTGTTCGTACTTCATCTCGTCATAGTATCGCATGTTAAACACAAGTCTTTGTTTTTCAGGGAGTGTTGCAACGGCTTCGCGTAGTTTTTGTGCGAGTTCGTCTCCATCTATATTCGTGTCTGATGCTATAAGGTCTGCAAGTCGGGCTTCCTCATCGTCAAGAGACACACCGCCTCTACGCCGTTCTTTGTCAAGATGGGTTATAGCTTCGTTTGAGGCTATCTTGTAAAGCCATGTGGAAAGTTTGGCGTCGCCACGAAAGTTCTGAATGTTCTGCCAAGCCTTCATAAATGAGTTTTGAAGCAGGTCATTGGCATCATCGTGGCTTTGCACCATGCGTCTTATCTGGCGATAAAGTGGTTCGGAATATAGTCGGATAAGGTCACCGAAAGCCTCGCGACATGTGGCTGGGTCGCGCAGACGGGCTACAAGATCCTTGTCGTCGAGTTGCTTTTCGTCGGCCATAATAGTTATATTGTATAGATTAATGCAAAAATAGGATATTTGTGTAAGGAAATCCCATCCTGCGTGTTTAATATATGTTAATTCTGAAGTTCCGAGAACTTTTTGCGTGCACGGACATAATAGTCAAATACGATGTTGATGTCTCCATTGAGTAGGTTTTCCTTGGGATGTTGCGTATATTCCGTGCGCATATGCCTGAAATCATTGTGGGCTTTCAGAATAGCTCGTGCGTTTTCAATGTCCCCCTTTATTATGTATCTTGCCCAGGCAAGCGTGTCAAGCAATCTACGCCGTATGAGCAGGGTGCGTCCTACCGATTTCGGGAGATTCTTATGAAGCATCAAAAGGTTGTTGCGGAAGTTAAGATATGTCTTTCGCGGAGATTCGGCAGGAAGACTGCCTCCGCCAAGATGGTAGACTTTGGCAGATGGAACTGCCCAGACCTCTTTGCCTAAACGATTTATGCGCCAACACAGGTCAATCTCCTCCATGTGTGCGAAGAATTTTTTGTCAAGGCCGCCTGCTTTGACATATAGATTTGACCTGACCATGAAAGCGGCTCCGCTCGCCCAGAATATTTTCAAAGGCACATCATATTGGCCGGAGTCATACTCCACGGTATCAAATATCCTGCCACGGCAGAACGGGTATCCTTGGCGGTCAAGAAAACCTCCGCAAGCACCGGCATATTCGAATCTTGACGGCTCTGACAGAGACAATATCTTTGGTTGGACAACTCCTGTTTCAGGATGACTTTCCATGAATTCATACAGAGGTGTCAGCCAGTCATCAACTACCTTGACATCGGAATTAAGCAGGACTACATAACCGTAGTTCGGTTCTAAATCAGCAACAGCGCGGTTATAACCTTCTGCGAATCCGTAGTTTTCGGTGAAAGCAATAACTTTCACCATTGGGAAATCCGATTTGAGTATGTCGAGAGACGAATCTGTCGAACCGTTGTCAGCAACGATAATATCGGCAATCTCGATAGGAGTGTGCCTTACAACAGAAGGCAGATACTCTCTTAGCATCTGCTCTCCGTTCCAGTTAAGAATGACTACGGCTATCGGTTTCATAGTGCAAGTTTCCCTGCGGAATGTTCATTGTCGGGGTCATATTTCTCGATTATTACATTTTGCACGGTGTTGGCTGTTTCCTCTGATGGGTTATCAATTATCACCCTCAGATAATTGTCGGTAAATCCTGCCATAGACCCGTCATGGCGTGGATGTTCAATGAGTACAGGACGGGTAGAACCGGTAAAGCGTGCTGTGAAATCGGTTAGCTTCTTGTCCGATATATCAAGCATGATACGTGTACGGCGATGCTTCTCCTCCTGCGTGATCACGGGTTTGATGTCAAGAGCTTTGGTGCCGGGCCTTTCACTGTAAGTAAACACATGCAGACGAGATATATCAAGAGTCTCCACGAACTTTCGTGACTCTTCAAATAGCTCGACGGATTCACCTCTGGCTCCGACAATGAGGTCTACACCTATGAATGCATCGGGCATGACTGAACGGATTTTGTCTATTTTACTACGAAAGAGGGCCGTGTCATATCGTCGTCTCATCAGTCTCAACATTTCATCCGAGCCGTTTTGAAGCGGGATGTGGAAATGAGGCATGAACTTCTTTGAAGATGCTGTGAATTCAATGAGTTCGTCAGTCAGAAGATTCGGTTCTATTGAGGATATGCGATATCGTTCTATGCCGTCTACCTTGTCGAGTTCACGGCATAGGTCAAGAAGTGTCTTGTCAGTCCCTTTCCCAAAATCACCAATGTTGACACCTGTGATGACAATTTCCTTCCCTCCATTTGCCGCCACATCACGGGCTTGGCCTACGATCTGGCTTATAGATCCAGAGCGGCTTCGGCCACGTGCCATCGGAATGGTGCAATATGAGCAATAGTAGTCACATCCGTCCTGTACTTTCAGGAAATAACGAGTGCGGTCTCCACACGAGCAAGACGGGCTGAATTCGCGTATATCACGGGTAGCGGTATGGTGGGTTATGCCATCGCTGTCTGCCTTGTTGTCAATTTCACGCAGATAGTCGATTATGTGCAACTTACGATCAGTCCCGGCCACGAGCCTTACACCGGGAAGTGATGCGGCTTCATCGGGTTTTAATTGTGCGTAACAGCCGGTTACGATAATGGCAGCTGACGGAAACCTACGTGCGAAAGAACGTATGGTCTGCCGGCATTTTTTATCTGCAATCTCTGTGACACTGCATGTGTTGACTACTATATAGTCAGGCACATCGTCCTCTGTCGCCTTCTGGATGCCATAATCGGCAAACATATTGGCGATGGTAGAGGTTTCTGCGAAATTCAGTTTGCAGCCGAAAGTGTGAAAGAGAGCTGTACGACTGCTAAAAGTTGTCTTATCTATCAATTCGGTTGGAGGGTAGTGGGTTTATTCCACGTTTTCAGCAAGAATGGGAATAGGACGTTTGAAAACCTCTTTGAAAGAGATTAGAGACTCGGTTCGGCCCGTTCCAAGGCTTAGCTTGGTGTGGATAATCTGAAGGAGGTGCTCGTTGTTTCTTGCGTAGATCTTTGCGAAGATGTCATATGTTCCCGTTGTGAAATGGCAGTCTACCACTTCGGGAATCTCGCGAAGGCGTTCAACGACTTGGTTGAACTTGGAGGGATCGCTCAATATGAACCCTATGTAAGCGCAAGTCTGGTAACCGACCGTGGTTGGGTCAATCTCGGTCTTGAAGCCTTTGATTACACCTGACGCGGTTAGTTTCTGAATGCGTTGGTGGATGGCTGCACCTGATATATTTGTCTCACGTGCTATTTCGAGAAACGGTTTCCTCGCATTGTTGGAAAGCATTTCAAGGATTCTTAAATCCAAGGAATCGAAGTGTTGGCGTGACATTAGATTCGAGAATTCGTTATAGTTGCAAAATATGATTTGGTTTCGGACTGCAAAGATAATAAATTCTTATTTAACGGGCAATAGCTTAATGTAAATCGTCAGGGATATGAATAGCTCTGTATCCATCATTTTTACATAATTTAAAGATGCCTGCCTTTTGTGAAAAAAGGTAATGTTAGTTGGCGGATTGGGCAGAAAGTTTTACCTTTGCACCGCCTTTTGGCCGATTTGAAAATATCATTCGTCTTACTGACACACATTATTATCATTATCGCATACAGATTGAGCAAGATCCCTCTATATATTATTGTACTATTAGTGCTGACGAGCGCCCTTGCGGCAGGGCTGCTTTCAAGAGCTGCATCACAATCGCAAACAATCATTGTGCCGGAGTTGCCTTCGGACAATGACAGTGTGGTGTCTGGTGATTCGATGTCTCGTGGGGCACGTATCCTTTCGATGGTTGACAGTGTGATGACGGCAGCGGGGACATCGGATTCCACGCTGCTGTCTGGCATGTCGTTGCCGATTGACAGCTTTTCGGAGACTGTTCGGGCCGATTCGGTTATGCCGGCTCTCGCCCGTCATACAGCGCATGTCGATACAGCCAAGCGTACAAGGCTGAGCCGCCGGAGGATAAGTGGTGGTCAGTCGGAGGGGGCAGGCCCTAAGATTATTCGAACGAAGGTAGACTTGGATAATGCTGTTGATTTTGCAGCACAGGATTCACTTGTACTTATAGGGCGCAATCTTGCCTACATGTATGGCCAGAGCAACGTCACTTATGGCGATATAAAGCTCGATGCCGATAAAATTGAGATGGATCTTGATAGCTCTGTCGTGTATGCGGTAGGAATGCCTGACTCGCTGGGCGAAATACAAGGATCACCAGTGTTTGATGACAAGGGAACCACATATGAAGCCAAGACCATGCGGTATAACTTTGAAACAGAGCACGGTTTTATCACGGATGTGGTCACGCAACAAGGGGAAGGTTATCTGACAGGAGGACGTTCAAAAAAGATTGACGAGAACACCTTCTACATACAGGATGGCAAGTATACCACATGTGACAATCATGAACATCCTCATTTCTACATGCAGCTTACAAAGGCCAAGGTTCGCCCGGGAAAGGATGTGGTCATGGGCCCGGCATATATGGTGCTTGAAGGGCTTCCGCTCCCTCTCGCGGTACCGTTTGGTTTTTTCCCGTTCTCTGAAAAATACTCTTCCGGTGTTATTTTCCCGACATTTGGCGATGATTACAACCGGGGGTACTATCTTAGCAACGGAGGATATTATTTTGCTATAAACGATAACATAGACCTTGCACTCACGGGGGAGATTTACACTCTTGGCTCTTGGGGGCTTAGGGCACAATCTGCCTATCTTAAAAGATATAAATATTCCGGAAATTTCAATATTTCCTATCTTAAAACCATAACTGGTGACAAGGGTATGCCGGATTATTCCAAGGCGACCAACTTCCAAGTGCTGTGGAGCCATTCTCAGGACTCCAAGGCCAATCCGAATATGACTTTGTCTGCAAGTGTCAATTTTACGACCAGCGGATATACACGAAATGACCTGAACTCATATTACTCTAATGCTTTTACTGAGAATACAAAGAGTTCGACGGTAAATATGACCTATCGTTTCCCAAACTCCAAATGGTCTCTATCAACGACCGCCAGTGTGTCACAGCGAACCCAAGACTCCACTCTGTCTGTATCTTTTCCTAATTTCACACTCACGATGTCTCAGGTTTATCCGTTCAAACGAAAGAGAGCCGTAGGTGAGGAAAAATGGTATGAAAAAATAAAGATGTCATATTCCGGGCAGTTTAATAACTCCCTGACTTCCAAACAAGATGTGTTCTTTAAGAAAAGCCTTATAAAGGACTGGCGGAACGGGATGAAACATTCTATCCCGGTTTCAGCCACCTTCAATGTGCTGAAATATATAAACATAACTCCATCGATAAGCCTTACAGACCGAATGTATACTACCAAGGTGCGTCGTCAGTGGGATCCGAACGCATCTGCCGAAATACTTGATACTGCGTATAATTTTTATAATGTATGGGATTTTTCCGGGTCGGTATCGCTTGATACCAAGGTATACGGATTTTTCCAGCCGTTGCCATTCCTTGGTGATAAGGTCAAGATGATTAGGCACGTCTTGACACCTACGATATCTTTCTCAGGTGCGCCTGATTTCGGATCTCCATTTTTCGGCTATTATGGATCCTATGATTATACCGATACACAAGGGAAACTTCAAACACGGAAATATTCTTATTTCCCAAATAGCCTGTTCGGTGTTCCGGGACAGGGTAAGACTGGTGCGGTAAGCTTTTCTTTGTCAAATAATCTTGAAATGAAGGTTAAGACTGACAAAGATTCTGTCGGTGAGAAGAAGGTTTCTTTGATTGAGAATCTATCTCTATCCCAAAGTTATAACTTTGCCGCAGATTCTCTAAAATGGTCTAATCTTAACACCTCGATAATGTTGAGGCTTGTAAAGAATTTCAACCTCAATCTATCAGCTACATGGGATGTATATACCTATGCCCTTAATGCGGCCGGCAATCCCGTGCGCGTCAATAAGTTGCGCATATCGCAGGGCAAAGGGTGGGGACGCTTGTCAAGCACAGGCACATCGTTCAGCTATACCCTTAACAACGAAACGTTTAAAAAACTTTTCGGAGGCGGGGGTGATGATAACGGAAAGACGTCTGACAAGAGCGAGGATCAGGAGTTTGCCGAAGACACCTCGGACTATCAAGGCAACAAGTCGTCACAACAAGGCCGTGGTTCAAAAAAGAACGGTATACAGATAGGAGAGAACGGATATATGGTTTGGAATGTCCCATGGAATCTAACGTTCAATTATTCTGTCAACTATGGCTATGGAGAATTTGACAAAAAGAAACTTGAATATAAGGGCAAAATAACCCAGAATCTGTCATTCTCCGGCAATATACGTCCGACTGCTAATTGGAATTTCGGATTCTCGGCAAGTTATAATTTTGACACTCATAAATTGGCCTACATGAATTGCAATATCTCGCGTGATATGCATTGCTTTACAATGCGTGCAAGTTTTGTTCCTGTCGGGCCTTATAAGAGCTATAATTTCCATATATCGGTCAAGTCTTCATTGCTTGCCGATCTGAAATATGACAAACGATCCTCTCTATCGAATGGAGTGAATTGGTATTAGTCACGTGGCTGTGGGCTTTTGGACCACTTGTCTGGTTAGGAATTATCAATTCGGTTTCTTGTGGCCGGCTTTGGAATTCCTATTTTTATTTTTTGCCGACTTAAATAATGAAAAAGCGCCCTCTGCATCACGCAGGGAGCGCCCGAAATTATAATCATCAATTCTAATTATCGGTAGTGCGTTTTCTCAAACTCGGTTATAATGGATAATTGTTTACAGGATGATTCTACAAGGGAATTATGGTTAAGATTGGTTTTAGGAAAAGATTATTGTTTTCGGTATAAATCGGATATATAATAACATGACAAGGTCTTGTTTTATGATGCAAAATTACCTCATATCGGCCTGAAAATCAAGTCGCTTAACTCTATTTGTGCAACTTAGGCGCGGATTTAACAAAAGACGGCCCTAAGGGGTCGTCTTGCCTGTGATTTTTACTAAAAATCTGTTAAGATTAGTGTGTCAATGACGTAAAAAAGTCTTGACGCATGGTTGGAGATATGGAGAACTCTCCTGAAGTTTCGATTGTGGTCGTGGCCGGTATCTGTTTTTCTACCCCTCTCATTTTCATACAGAGGTGGTCTGCCGTGCATACCACTATCACGCCTTTTGCATCAAGTTTCCGGGTTATTATGTCACAAATCTCCTTTGTAAGCCGTTCTTGGACTTGAAGACGACGTGCATAGTAATCAACAAGCCTGGCTAATTTGCTGAGGCCTATTGTCCGTCCGTTAGGGATATAGCCGATAGAGACCTTGCCAAAGAACGGTAGTATATGGTGTTCACAGAGGGAGTAAAACTCAATATCCTTTACGATAACCATTTTTGAACCTTCATGAGTGAAGACCGCCCCATTGATTATCTCGTCAGGATCCTGACGGTAGCCACGGGTAACATATGCTATTGCCTTTGCCGCGCGCATAGGGGTCTTGACAAGGCCTTCGCGGGAAACATCTTCTCCGAGAAGACGTATTATCTCCGAATAGTGGAAGGCTATTTCCTTAATGGTGTCTTCTGAAATCTGGTCTGACATATCAATCGGCTGAAATATTGACGCGGTCACGCACCACTCTAATCTCCTTGCTGTATGCCGGGAAGGCTTTGCGCAGTTCGTCAGCTGCGGCATTTGCCTCCTGCTGAGTACGGAAGTCTCCTACTTTTAGTCGCCAGTATGGCGATGTGTACATGACGTATGTCTGAAATTGAGGGAATTTTGATGATATGCGTCTTTGTTTGGAATTGGCTTCGGCCTTTGCCGTGCGTGCATTGTTATCGCTAAACACTTGTACACGGTAGCCGGCCATACGTCCGCTTGTAGGACGTGCTGTCTCGGTCTTTTCCTTTTCCTCTTCGACATCAGTTCCTTCCGCAGGCATCAGCCTTTGCAATAGGGCGTCAGGTTGTGTGACGGTATTGGCTGTGCCCATGGTTATATGATCCACTATCGTCGTAGTGGCAACGTCGGCATGTAGCGTACCATATGCTACCGTCATAAGGAGTGAAAAGGCGAGTAATCTCATCGTATAAATCTGACTATAAAGAGTGTTCGGAAAGGATGTCGGCCATAATGAAAAGGATATAGTCTGCATCCCTTCATTATGGCCGTATTAAGAAATTATCAGAATGCGTTGACAATGCCCATGAACGAAGCGGCTTCAAGGGCGGCACCACCGATGAGACCACCGTCTACATCAGGCTTGGCGAAAAGTTGGGCAGCATTGGAGGGCTTGCAGCTTCCACCATAAAGGATAGATGTGTTGTCAGCAACCTCGCAGCCATACTTGTCAGCAATTGTCTTGCGGATAAAGGCATGCATTTCCTGTGCCTGGTCATCAGTGGCGGTTTTGCCTGTGCCGATAGCCCATACCGGCTCGTAGGCGAGGATAATCTTACCGAATTCCTCGGCATCAAGATTGAAAAGGCCTTCTTCAATCTGGTTTTTTACAACCTCGAAGAAACTACCGTCCTCGCGCTGTTCAAGCACCTCGCCGATGCAGAATATCGGAGTCAGGCCGTTGTCAAGAGCCAGACGTACTTTGTCGCGCAGAGTCTCGGATGTCTCTCCGTAATACTGGCGACGCTCTGAATGGCCAAGGATTACATAGGTAGCGCCGGTAGAAGCCACCATGGGGGCCGACACCTCGCCAGTATATGCGCCCGACTTGTGGTCTGCGCAGTTTTCAGCGCCGAGGCCGAGTATATCCTTGTCAATGACGTTGTTGACAGATGCGAGATGTGTAAAAGGCACACAGATGACAACGTCACACTTGGGTGTGGCGTTGGTTAGAGCTGAGTTTACCTCTTCGGCGAGCTTGATGCCCTCTGGCAGGGTGGTGTTCATTTTCCAGTTTCCTGCTACAATGTTTTTTCTCATTTTGTACCTGTGAAAAATTATTGATGAAAAATCTGTGGGCAAAATTAACAAATTCCGATGACATATTCAAATCATTTTTCCATGGTGTAAGTTTCAGAGTTTTTCATTACTTTTGTAGTCGAAATCCCGGCCCTGTTTTTAAAATTAAGGGTGTGGGATGGTCATATATTTTTGATAAAACCAATCACATTAACAAGATTATGTCAAAAATCGGGAGCAAATTTACTCCGAGCGGCCGTAAGGCCATGCTGCTTGGCAGCGGTGAATTAGGTAAGGAAGTGGCAATAGAGCTTCAAAGGATGGGTGTGGAAGTAGTGGCCTGCGATAAGTATGCCAATGCTCCTGCCATGCATGTGGCTGATAGGTCTCATGTGTTCAGTATGCTTGACGGGGACAAGCTCCGGGAGGCCATAGTGGCTGAACGTCCTGACCACATAATCCCAGAAGTCGAGGCGATTGCCACGCCGGTTCTCGTAGACCTTGAAAAAGAAGGTTATCATGTGACACCGACGGCCAATGCGGCTTTCTTGACAATGAACCGCGAAGGAATACGTCGTCTCGCAGCCGAGGAGCTGGGAGTCAAGACTTCTGCATATCGTTTTGCCTCCGATTACGAGGAGTTTGTAAAGGCCGTGGAAGAGGTTGGTATCCCGTGTGTGGTCAAGCCCATCATGTCGTCAAGCGGCCATGGCCAGAGCGTGATCAAGACGACCGACGATATAGAAAAATCGTGGAAGATAGCCCAAGAAGGCGGAAGGGCCGGTGCCGGGCGCGTCATTGTTGAAGGCTTCGTTGACTTTGACTATGAAATCACACTTCTTACAGTCCGTTCGGTTGCCGGGACAGCGTTTTGCGAACCTATCGGGCATATCCAGATTGACGGAGACTATCGATATTCTTGGCAGCCACAGGCCATGACTCCTGCTGCAAAGCAAGCCGCCCAAGAGATAGCCCGTAAGGTGACTGATGCGCTTGGCGGATATGGAATATTCGGTGTGGAGCTATTTGTGAAGGGGGACGAGGTGATATTCAGCGAGGTCTCCCCGCGTCCTCATGACACAGGTATGGTGACCATGATCTCGCAGGATCTTAGTGAGTTTGCCTTGCATGCCCGCGCGCTTCTCGGCCTCCCCGTGCCTTCTATCCGTTTCTTCGGGCCGTCAGCTTCACGTGCTGTTGTTGTTGAAGGTGATACATGTGAGATTGATATGGACAATCTTGACAAAGTTCTTGAAGAGCCGGGAGTCCAGATGCGAATCTTCGGCAAACCTGAGATAAAGGGGCATAGACGCATGGGAGTGATTCTTGCCACTGCCGATTCCGTAGAGGAGGCAAGGGATAAGGCGGAAAGAGCCTATGAAAAGTTGGCAGTGAATGTAAAATAAAAGTTGTGTGAACATTCTACGACAGATATTGACAAGCGTCATGCTGTTGCTGGGCATCATCACCTCGGTCGCCATCCCTGTGACCGAGCGTGATGTCTCGGCAATCTTAAAGAAGCTTGATAAGGAGCTTTCTCTCAGAGATGTCTATATAAATTCCCGTAAGGCAGAAATAGATTCGTTGAAAGGCCTTATAGCCAGAAAGGATGCTCCTGACTCACTTAAACTTTCCGTGATTCTTGATGTCGGTGACAGATATAGTGCCTTTAACACCGATTCGGCTTTGTGGTTCTATAACGAGGGTTACCGCCGTTCCAGAATGCTTGAAATGGATTCGGCTGTTGTCCGCTTCGCTCTGAGGTGCGCCACCTATCAACCTCTGGTGCTTCTTATATCCCGTGCGACGCAGCTTATGGATTCAGTAGAGAGGGCCGGAGTTCCGTCCGGGCTTGAAGCAGAATATCATGACGCACAAAGGCAGATGAACTCTTTCATATCCAATTTCTATGTCGCATCTCCTGATGTTTTTGATTATTTTGTCAAAAAACAGACCGAAGCACAGTCGCGACTTATAGAAGCGCTTGACAAGGAGTCTCATCGATATAAACTTAATTTAGGGGAATCCTACCTTTCAAAGGGGGAATATGTTACTGCAAAGGCTGTTCTTTCTGACCTTCTGGATGATATGGATGACACTCACCCGTTATATGCACGAGCGAGCCATATGCTGGCCGACATAGCCAAGGCAAAGGGGGATGAGTTGGGATGTGTGTATTATCTCGCTCTTTCTGCGATTTCGGATACCAGATGTGCCACCCTTGAAGTTACATCCTTGCAGGAGCTTGGCAAGATTCTGTATAGCCATGATGATATAGAACGTTCTCATGAATACCTTTCGATAGCTTTGAAGAATGCCGTTGACTGTAATGTGTCTCTACGTATAATACAGACATCGCAAGCCATTCCGTTTATCGAAAGCGCCCATAGATCCGAACTCGCATCTTCAAGGAGACGGATATATGTCGTGATAGGGGTACTTGCTTTTTTGCTGGTATTGCTTTGCGTACTCATAAGGGTCGTAAAGAATAAAAACGACCATCTTCATGGTATGGCTTCGCGCCTTGAAGACGCCAACAAGACGAAGGATGTGTACATAACGCAGTTCCTGAATCTTTGCTCCATATACATGGACAAGCTCAATCAGTTCAACAAAGTGGTCAACCGAAAGATTTCGGCAGGAAAAGTTGATGACCTTTTCAAACTTACCAAGTCGGGGAAATTTGTGGAAGAGCAATCAAGGGAGTTTTATGAGGTGTTTGATGATGCCTTTCTCCATATATATCCCACCTTTGTTACTGATGTAAATGCATTGCTTTTGCCGGACAAGCAGATTGTCCTTAGAGAGGGAGAGCGGTTGAACACAGATTTGCGGATTCTTGCCCTTATGCGACTCGGAATTGATGACACATCTCGAATAGCCCAGATGCTCAATTATTCAGTATATACAATATACACTTATCGTAATAAGTTCAAAGGCCGGGCCATCAACAGAGAGGATTTTGAGAAGAATGTGATGTGCATAAGGTCTGTTTCATGACGATCAAGGATGTTAACCGCGTATGAAACATATGATACCCCTAAAAAGTAACATAGCGAAACTTTTCATGCACTAAACAAACGCTATATCACACTCTATCTATTGCCATGTAACATGCTGAATATTACGATATAATCATATTTTGCAACTCAATATTCGCTCATTCCTGCGTTTTGCTTCTTGACAAAGGCTGATCGGATGTGTAATTTTGCATTGTGAAAAGCCCGAGACCGGGTCAACACAAAGAATTTAGTTAGTGGAATTATACTTTTCGTATATTGATGCATGGATTACCGTAAACGAATTGCATAATAGTAAATGTGTTTTTTATGTTAGGTTTGTAGAGCCTTATTACTAAGACAGCAAGAGGGTCACGCCGTGAGGCGAGGCCCTCTTGTGTTTTTGGCGCCATTTCTTTCGTATGTCGTGGAAAAATACTAATTTCGCATGACAAAAAGAACCAGCATGTTCCGACCTTTCAGTTTAAATATAAAAGGTAGATTGCATTTCTATGACCGCCCACAGGTCATGGGGATAGTTAATGTCACGCCGGATTCATTCTATGCCGGTTCTCGCACAAGTGGTACGGCAGCGGTTACCGCCACGGTAGAACGCATGATTGAGGACGGTGTGGATTTCATTGATCTTGGCGGGTATTCTTCCCGTCCGGGGGCTTCGTCTGTTTCTGTTGAAGAGGAAATGGAGAGGGTTAGACTTGGGCTTGACTCCATAAGGAAAGTGTCCAAAGATATACCTGTCTCTGTTGATACCTTCCGGGCCGTGGTGGCAAGGCGTAGTGTCGAAGAGTGGGGCGCTGATATCATAAATGATATTTCCGGTGGGACTATTGACGACGAGATGTTTGAAACAGTATCAGATCTCGGTGTGCCGTATGTGATGATGCATATGAGGGGTACCCCACAGACAATGCAGCAGCTTGCGGAATATGAGGATGTGACGGCAGAGGTTATAGGAGATCTCTCGCGTAAGCTGCGCAAGCTGAGGCTTATGGGGGCCAAGGATGTCATTGTAGATCCCGGTTTCGGATTTGGCAAGACAACAGGTCAGAATTTTGAACTCATGCGCAATATTGAGGCCTTTGCCGATGTGTTTGACGAACCTATCCTTGTTGGCATATCCAGAAAGTCAATGATAACAAAAACTCTTGGCATATCATCCGAAGAGGCACTTTCAGGCACTATCGTGCTAAATACCTTGGCTCTTGTCCGTGGGGCCTCGTTCCTTCGGGTTCATGACGTTAAGGAAGCTGTCCAGGCGGTAAAATTATATAACCTGTCAACATTTTAATTGTGGAACAATTCGGAATCCGTGACGCGTTTGATATAGCCATTGTTGCTTTGCTGCTTTTTTACCTTTATAGGATAATGAAGGAGAGCGGTACGATCAATATTTTTTTCGGCGTACTGGCTTTTATAGTAGTATGGGTGCTTACTTCCCAGATTTTGGAACTGAAACTTCTCGGCAGCATACTTGACCAGTTTATGGGGATAGGCATGCTTGTTCTCGTAATATTGTTCCAGGATCAGATAAAGCGGTTTCTTGTAGAGTTGGGAGACCATAAGAGATGGCGTTTTTTGAAAAATCTTTTTCGTCATGATAGGGCGGCTGCCCATTCAGATGCACGGAAATACGTACTTCCGATAGTCTATGCATGTATGAACATGGCGAAGACCAAGACCGGGGCGCTTATAGTGATTAGACAGGAGATGCCCCTTGAATCGTATGAAAAGAGTGGTGATATTATAGACGCAGATATCAATTCAAGACTGATTGAGAATATCTTTTTTAAGAACTCGCCACTCCATGACGGCGCGATGATTATTGACGGCACGCGTATATGCAGCGCAGGATGCATACTTCCTGTCAGCCATGACAGGAACGTCCCTCGTGCGCTCGGGTTGCGCCACCGTTCCGCCCTTGGGATATCACAGGCTACGGATGCTTTCGCAATTGTGGTTTCTGAGGAGACCGGAAATATTTCAGTGGCCCATAAAGGAACACTTTCAACGCGCCTTAGTTCCACCGATCTCGAACATAGACTGTCACAGATACTCGTCAAAGACTGATTCGGGACTCTAAGTTTCACATCTGTCATCTTAAATTCATTGAGTAGATGAAAAGGGTTGCATTAGCCCGAAAAAGGCCGTTGTGGTTTTGCCGTTAAGAAAAAAATGAGTAATTTTGTATGCTCCAAGGAGGTGCCTTTCAGAAAGGCAGAGCCGCCGGTGGAAGCACTAATACATAAAGAAAATCATTTATCACGCAATGTCAGCAGAAGATAAAGAGAAACAACACGAATATAGTGCGAGCAACATCCAGGTGCTCGAAGGACTTGAGGCTGTGAGGAAGCGCCCGGCCATGTATATAGGCGATATAAGCGCCAAGGGGCTCCATCATCTTGTCTATGAAGTCGTGGATAACTCCATCGACGAGGCTCTTGCTGGATATGCCACCCATATAGAGGTGATTATCAACGGGGACAACTCAATCACTGTTGTGGACAATGGTCGCGGCATTCCCGTAGATATGCATGAGAAAGAGCATAAGAGCGCTCTCGAAGTCGTCCTTACCGTGCTCCATGCTGGCGGAAAGTTCGACAAGGGATCCTATAAGGTCTCAGGCGGACTTCATGGCGTAGGTGTGAGTTGTGTAAATGCATTGTCGACTTATCTCAGAGCCGAGGTTCGTAGAGACGGCAAGGTGTTTATGCAGGAATATTCATGTGGCAAGCCTACCACACAACTCCAAGTGATAGGGAATAGCGACCAGACAGGTACTACTGTGACATTCAAGCCTGACGCATCGATATTTACCGAAACAGTATATGACTATAACACCTTGGCTGTAAGGCTGCGAGACCTTGCGTTCCTTAATGCCGGCATAACCCTTTCGTTGACAGACATGCGTCATGTTGATGTCGAAGGCAATCCGCGCAGGGATGTGTTTTATTCAAAGGATGGTCTGCGTGAATTCGTGGAGTACATCGATTCAAATAAGGAATCCTTGATTAATGACGTCATCCATCTCAACACTGAGCGTCAGGGTATACCTGTGGAAGTAGCTCTTACATACAATACGACTTTTAACGAGAACGTACATTCGTTTGTCAATAATATAAATACCATAGAGGGTGGCACACATCTCAGCGGTTTCCGCCGTGGCCTGACATCAACGCTCAAAAAATATGCCGAAGATAACAAACTTCTTGAAAAGATAAAGGTCGAAGTCAGCGGCGATGATTTCCGAGAAGGTCTTACTGCTGTAATCTCGGTGAAGGTTCTCGAACCTCAGTTCGAAGGTCAGACCAAGACAAAACTTGGAAACAGCGAGGTGACAGGTGCCGTCTCATCGGCTGTTAGCGAGGCTCTTCGTTATTATCTTGAAGAACACCCAAAGCAGGCCAAGACTATTGTCGAGAAGGTCGCTCTTGCGGCACAAGCCCGTCATGCGGCTTACAATGCCCGAAACAAGATTCTTCGCAAGTCTCCTCTTGCCGGTGGAGGTCTCCCCGGCAAACTCGCAGACTGTTCCTCGCGTCATGCCGAAGATTGCGAACTCTTCCTTGTCGAGGGTGACTCGGCAGGTGGAACCGCAAAGCAGGGACGAGATCGAACATTCCAAGCCATACTTCCTCTGCGAGGCAAGATCCTCAATGTGGAAAAAGCCATGGATCACAAGATTCTTGATAACCAAGAAATCCAGAGTCTTTATAGAGCCATGCGTGTGAGCATAGGCACCGAAGACGACCCGATGGCGATAAACATTTCACGTCTGGCATATCACAAGATTATCATTATGACTGATGCCGATGTCGATGGAAGCCATATCGCCACGCTGCTCATGACATTCTTCTTCCGTCGTATGCGCCCGATTATTGAGAACGGTTATCTTTATCTTGCCACTCCGCCTCTATACAAGTGCTCACGCGGCAAGGTTGAGGAGTATTGCTGGACTGACACCCAGGTGCAGCAGTTTATAGCGGCTAACGGTGACAAGACAAAAGTGCAGCGTTACAAAGGTCTTGGAGAGATGTCGGCCGAAGAATTGCGCGACACCACGATGGATCCTGAACAGCGACTGTTGAAGCGTGTCACCATCAGCGATGCTGCCGAAGCCGACCGTATATTCTCCATGCTTATGGGCGAGGATGTGGCTCCTCGTCGAGACTTCATTGAAACCAACGCCAATTACGCCAACATAGACGCCTGATAACAGGGTCTGTGAACCTTTAAGTGCCTTTATCACTTTATATAGTGTAAAGGCATTTTATATACATTATCACTATGGCAAAATCAACAAACAAGTCTGCATCAGACCGGGCCAACACCTCTCTTGATAGAAAGGTGGCCGATTTCGTAGTCCAGCAGAAAAACAATACATATAATTACAAGCAGGTGGCTCATGCCATCGGGGCTACGACTGCGACCCAGCAGAGAAATATAGCCCTTCGACTTGTAGAGATGGCCTTTAATGGCGAAATCATCGAGGTCTCTCCGGGTAAATACAAGTCTCCGCAACGAGGAAACGAAGCCATAGGTATTTTCGTGCGCCGTAGCAACGGGAAGAACTCCGTTGTGACCGAAGCTGATGGCGAAACAATATTTGTTGCGGAACGGAAGTCGATGCATGCTCTTAACGGAGACCGTGTGAGGGTAAACATCGCGGCACATCGACGTGGCTCTGAAACGGAGGCCGAAGTTATTGAGATTATTGAAAAGAAAGAGCAGACATTCATCGGCACTCTCAAAGTAGACCGTCATTTTGGTTATTTACTAACCGATTCCAAGTTTCTTGCCACAGATATATTTATCCCAAAGGCTAAGCTCAAAGGAGGTCTGACTGGTGACAAGGCCGTAGTCAGAATAACTGAATGGAAGGATGACATGAAGAACCCGAGTGGCGAGGTGGTGGATATCCTTGGCAAAAGTGGTGAGAACACGGCCGAGATACATGCTATACTCGCAGAATTCGGTCTTCCCTACAAATATCCTCAGTCAATAGAAGCCGCAGCCAACAAGATTGATGCCGGAATCACAGAGGAAGTCGTGGCAAGCCGTATAGACATGCGTGACACGCTGACTTTCACCATAGATCCACATGACGCCAAAGACTTTGATGATGCTCTATCTTATAAGCAGTTAGGAAATGGACGGTATGAAATCGGAGTCCATATAGCCGATGTGACACATTATGTCCGTCCTGATACAATCATAGACAAGGAGGCTCAAAAACGAGCCACCTCGGTGTATCTTGTAGACCGTGTCGTTCCTATGCTTCCAGAGCATCTTTGTAATGGAATATGCTCTCTTCGTCCTGATGAGGACAAACTGGCCTTCTCGGTGATTTTCGAGATGGATGATCATGGACAGGTGCTTGGTTCTAAGATTGCCCGTACTGTAATCCGTTCAGACCGTCGTTTTTCTTATGAGGAGGCCCAGAATGTTATAGAGACAGGTGCCGGGGACTGCGTGGAAGCCATACTTAAACTTGACTCTATAGCAAAAGAATTGCGTCGTCAGCGTTATGACGAAGGGTCGGTGGATTTTGACCGTGCCGAAGTCAAATTTGATATTACTCCTGATGGAACTCCCGTGGGGGTGTATTTCAAAGTATCCAAAGATGCCAATAAGCTTATCGAAGAGTTTATGTTGTTGGCCAACAGAACCGTGGCTCAATTTGTAGGAAAACCGAAGGACAAGAAAAAGCCTAAGGCATTCGTTTATCGTGTGCATGACGTCCCTGATCAGCAGCGCCTTGCCGATATGGCCGCAATAGCACGTGCTTTCGGTTACAAGGTAAGGTCTTCTGGAACCCCAAGGGAAATAAATCGTTCGATTAACCGTATGCTGTCTGAGGTGAAAGGTAAGGGAGAGGAAAATTATCTTGCTACTCTTGCCATCCGCTCTATGGCCAAGGCTATATATTCGACAGACAATATAGGCCATTATGGTCTTGGATTTGAATATTATACGCATTTCACGTCTCCGATCCGCCGTTATCCCGATATGATGGTTCACCGACTTCTTGAACGTTATCTTGCCGGAAGCAGAAGTGTCAATATACAGAAACTCGAAGACCAGTGCAAGCATTCCAGCGAGATGGAGCAGCTTGCGGCAAATGCAGAGCGCTCGTCGATCAAATACAAGCAGGTAGAATATATGCAATCCCATCTTGGTGAGACTTTTTCCGGCATTATATCAGGTGTCACAGAGTGGGGACTTTATGTGGAGCTGAATGATAATCTCTGTGAAGGTCTCGTCCCGATGCGTGACCTTGCAGATGACTTTTATGATTTTGATGAAAAGAACCATTGCCTGATCGGACGTCGACACAATCATCGCTATCGTCTGGGCGACAATGTGGACATCAAGGTGGCACGAGCTGATCTTGAGAAAAAACAACTTGATTTCGTACTTCTTGATGATAGAGGTAATGACCTTCGTGGTGAGGACTATATGGGCAAAAAAGCCAGTCCCAAAACTGCCCAAAACCAACATGGCAAGAAAAAACGTCATCGCAAGTAGACCAATGATATGAAAGAATATAGTGAATATCTGAGCATAATAAACAGCGCTATTTCAAACCTCAGACTGCCTGAGCACCCGGCAGGCCTTTACCGCCCGATTGTGTACACTCTTGATGGAGGAGGGAAAAGGCTGAGGCCAGTGCTTACTCTCGCGGCCTGCCAGGCCCTCGGAGGAGAACCGATGTCTGCCATTCATCAGGCTGTGGCGATAGAGATGTTCCATAATTTCACGCTTCTTCATGATGATGTTATGGACAAGGCTGACGTACGTCGTGGACGCCCCACAGTACACAAAAAATGGAATGAGGAAACCGCTATCCTTTCAGGAGACGCAATGCTTACGACCTCTACCATGCTCCTTTCAGTGAAGGCCGGAGACCATCTTGCACAGGCTCTCGAACTGTTCAACGGAACTGCTATGAATATCTATGAAGGCCAACAGCTTGATATGGATTTTGAACAGCGTTCGGATGTCACTGTGGAAGAATATATCGAGATGATTCGTTTGAAGACCTCAGTGCTTCTTGGATGTTCCTGCGGAATGGGGGCGATTATGGCAAATGCACCATTTGAGACACAGGTAAAGTTTTTCGAGTATGGTGTAAATCTCGGACTTGCGTTCCAGTTGCAGGATGACTATCTTGATACCTATGGTAATCCTGATACTTTTGGAAAGGCTATAGGAGGAGACATTCTCAACGACAAGAAAACGTGGTTGTTGATAATGGCAATGAACGAGGACAAGAGTGGCACGATCAAGTCAATGCTTGGTACAGATATAGCCCCTGAGGATAAAATAAGAACAGTTAGGAGTGTTTATGACAGTCTGAATCTGCCAGAACGTATTCATGAGCTTATAAGCGCGTATATTGATGCTGCCATCAAGTGCCTGGATAATATTGATTTAATGCCTGAGGCCCGAGTGTTCTTTATGGATCTTGCCCTTAGGTCGGCTACCAGGGACAAATGATGCTGGTCGACACTCATACACATCTTTATCTTCCTCAGTTTGAGGGCGAATGCGAGGCAGTTGTCAAACGAGCCATAGACGCAGGTGTTGAGAAGATGATATTTCCAAATGTGGATATATCCACTATCGCACCGATGCGTAAACTTCATCTTACTTTTCCATCAAACACATTCATGGCAATGGGTCTTCATCCTACCGAAGTAGGAGAGGAGATTGAGACCGTAATGAGAAGTATAGAAAACGAATGGCAGGCACACAGTGATGAGTACATCGCTGTCGGAGAAATAGGCATTGATCTTTACTGGGATAAGACATTCGTTGATAAACAGATGGAGGTCTTTTCCAGACAGATAGATATAGCCGTGACATATGGTCTTCCAGTGATAATACATTGCCGTGATGGTCTTGATGAAGTCCTCGAAGTTTTAAGCGGCAAATCAGAATTACCGTCCGGTGTGTTCCATAGTTTCGGTGGCAGTGATTCAGATATTGAGAGGATTAGAGAGATTGGAGATTTTTATTTTGGTATAAACGGTATTGTCACATTTAAGAATTCTGGTCTTAGAAACACTCTACCATGTATAGGTATCGAAAGAATCATTCTTGAAACAGATTCTCCGTATCTTGCTCCTGTGCCTTACAGAGGTAAAAGAAATGAGAGTGCCTATATAATAAATACCGCCCAAGCCGTAGGTGCTGTATTCGGGATGTCATTGGACGAAATTTCCTGTGTGACTTCTGAAAACGCGCATAGATTGTTTATGTTGCAATAAAAGGTAGCTTGCTGGATATTATGAAATTTACTATATCTCTCATACTTTTTCTGGTATCTGTATCATCATTCGGACAGGACAGTTGTTTTGTGCATATTAGCATCCCTGTCGCTTGTATGAGAGAGAAGGGTGCTCATGCATCGCAGCTTGTATCTCAGGCAATATTGGGAACCCCTATGCTTGTGGTTGACAGTACTGGCGGAGAATGGTGGAATCTGAAAGGCCCTGACGGTTATGAGGGGTATGTGAACAATTCAAGCTTTGTCCCATTATCAGATAAGCGGTTTTGTGAATGGAAGGAGTCGCCCCGGTTAATTGTTAGGTCTGTAGAAGAAGCCGTGATTCATAGTGACACATGTGCTGGTGACGCGTTTAGCCGTGTCACATCTTTGGTCAATGGTTCTGTTGTGGAGGAGATATGCCGGACTGATGAAGGTTATGTCTTGATTTCACTGCCTGACGGTCGTAAAGGGTATGGAAAATCTTCGGATTTTGTCTCGCTTGACTCTATCGGCGTGCTTGACCAAGACAGGATTATCGAGGTTTGCTATTCTCTATCCGGTACCCCGTATCTTTGGGGTGGCTGTTCAACTAAGTCGATGGACTGTTCGGGACTTGTCAGAATTGCATATAATGCTTGCGGATTTTTGCTTCCTCGTGATGCCAGAGACCAGTATGGTGTAGGTATACGTGTTGCTGACGAATTGAATAGGGGAGACCTGCTCTTTTTCAGCTCCATCCCTGATGGCGGGATTACGCATGTTGCATTATATGATAATGACGGACGATATATCCATTGCTCCGGGATAGTGAAAACAAGTATGATGGCTGATGATGATCCTGATTACTCAAAGAGATTTTATCGCGGAGCTTCGAGAATATCGGATACTACGACAGGATTGGTTTCGTTAATATCCCATCCATGGTATTTCTAACCTGCTTAAATTTAAAGTACCCATGATAACATTTATTGTCTGTCTTGCACTTCTTTTGACGGCATATTTTACATACGGCAGGTATCTTGAAAAACAGTCAGGAGCTGATAATGCAAACATCACGCCGGCAATAAGGCTTGAAGATGGTGTTGATTATATGAAACTGCCTCGTTGGCGCGTCTTCCTCATACAGTTGTTGAATATCGCCGGGACAGGCCCTATTTTTGGTGCAATTCTTGGCGCTTGCTTCGGCCCTGTGGCATTCCTTTGGATCACACTCGGAGGAATCTTTTTTGGTGCGATGCATGATTTTCTTTCAGGCATGATGATTTTACGTCATGACGGAAAAAGTCTGCCAGAAATTGTCGGTATATATCTCGGGGTGCATACAAGGAGTGTGGTAAGAGTATTTTCTATAATACTTCTTGTGCTCGTAGGAGCCGTGTTTATTCTCAGCCCTGCCCAGCTTCTTGATTCGTTAGTTCCATCTGTAAGCAAGGATGTATGGGTATATATCATACTTACTTATTATATCATTGCCACAATATTGCCTGTCGACAAGGTTATCGGCAAGATATATCCGATCTTTGGTGTAGCGCTTATTGCCATGGCGACCGGCCTCCTGTTTGTGATTCTTACTGGAAGTTACACAATCCCGGAACTGACAAGCCTGCATAATTACCAGCTTGAACCTGAATCGCTGCCTATAATACCAACTCTTTTTATTACCATTGCCTGTGGTGCTATTTCTGGATTTCATGCCACTCAGTCACCGTTGATGGCACGTTGTGTGTCCAGTGAGAAGGAATGTCGTTCCATATTTTATGGTTCGATGATAGCCGAAAGTGTTATTGCCTTGATATGGGCTGCAATAGCCATGGCTTTCTTTCATGGTGCTACCGGGCTTAACGAACAACTTGCGGAGCATGGCAATAATGCCGCTTGGGTGGTGGATGAGATCTCTCGTAACACACTGGGGACGGTTGGCGCAGTGCTGGCTCTTCTTGGCGTGGTTGCAGCTCCCATAACATCCGGTGACACGGCTTTTAGGAGTGCCCGTCTGATTGTCGCTGATATGTTTGAATATGATCAAAGACCTATTATAAACCGTTTTGTAATCTGTATTCCGCTTTTTATAATAGGGTTTGGCATCACACTCGTGGAGTTTGGGATCGTATGGCGTTACTTTGCATGGGCTAACCAGACTTTGGCCGCAGTCGTGCTATGGTCAATTTATGTCTGGCTTGTAAGGCGTGATAAAAATTATTGGATTGCTCTAATTCCGGCATTATTCATGACGTTCATTGTGACTCTGTTTGTATTCTTCTCTCCACAGTTCATCGGTATCGAGAACCGTTTCATATCCATGACGGTTGCAGGAGTTATCACGCTTGCTATAACTTTCATGGTTCAGAGACATGCATATAATAAAAAACACTTAATGGCATGATTATACTTAATACAACCTTTTACATTCATCCGTCAATAGAGTCAGAATTTTTATTGTGGATTAAGAAAGAATATGTTCCTGCGGCTCTTGTTGCAAGACTTGAAGAACCTCAATTAGCAGTCATTCTTTCAGAAGTAGGAGAGGATGTGACAGGTTATGCCTTTCAATTAAAAGCGTCCAGCAAGCAAGAAGCCGAGGCTTGGCATGACGGAGAGGGCGCATCTCTGAGAGATAGATTTATTGGCAGATACGGACAGAAAGCCATATTCTTTTCTACATATATGGGGCTTTTACCTCTGGAATGATGGATATAACGGGATTTGATCGTATAATCATAGGTATAGACCCGGGAACCAACGTTTTAGGATATGGAATACTCGGGATAAAAGGGAAGAATCCATATATGGTTGCCATGGGGGTTGTCAGACTAAATAAATCTGATAGTCATTACTTGCGATTGCGAAGGATATTTGAAAGAGTCCAGGAACTTGTTGATAAATATCTTCCTGACGAAATGGCTATTGAGGCACCATTTTTTGGAAAGAATGTGCAGTCAATGTTGAAACTCGGACGTGCGCAAGGTGTGGCTATGGCAGCGGCTCTTACGCGTGATGTGCCTATCACAGAATATGAACCGAGAAAGATCAAAATGGTTATCACAGGCAACGGAGCAGCATCAAAGGAACAAGTGTGTGAAATGTTGCGCCGTATGTTGTCAATCCCGACAGAGCAACTTGACATAGAGCTGGATGCAACAGACGGGCTTGCAGCAGCTTTATGTCATTTCTATGAATCTTCCCGCCCCATTACCATTTCCGGGCCTAAATCGTGGAAAGATTTCATAGCCAGTAATCCGGATAGAGTGAAGTAGCTATTTTATCTTTTTCTTCTTAGATGACGGCTTAGAAAGCCGAAGTGTCTGAACAGGGTAGGGAAGAACCCGTAATAATGGCTCATTATATGGAATCTCTCCAACAACGACGCCCTATGATTGGCCGTGGTGATGCCTTCGGATAAGTAATCAATGGCCACATCGTTTATATAACAGTTCCTATGAGATCGTTGCAGACATCGGATGCACCACTCATAATCAGCTGAAAATCGGTACCTTGTGTCGAAGTTATTCGTGAGCTTGCGAAGTACCACAAAAGCTTGGTGGCATACAACCATCCCATATTTGAAACTATCAAGGGTCAATACTTCAGGCGCCCTCAAATGTCGTGGCCCAATATAATTGCGTTGGCTGTCAACTATTTCTGTCTGGCCGTAAATGATTCCAGGATAATCATTCTCCATAATCGCATCAGCCATTGTTTCCAGCGTTTCAGGAGAGTGGAACGAATCTCCGGCGTTGAGAAATATGACATAATCGCCTGATGCTATTCCTAATCCTTTGTTCATTGCATCATACAGGCCTTTGTCTCGCTCCGAGACGATGATTTTATTGTCAATGTGGGAATCCGTAGCAATTTTCACAGTAGAGTCAGTAGATGCGCCGTCTATAAGTATGAACTCATAGAGCTTGCATGTCTGGGCTTCGATGCTTTCTATTGTAGGCTGCAGAGTCTCTGATGCATTATAAGTAACCGTTATGATTGAAAATAGCGGATTCATTTTGGATGGTGTAATAATCGTTGATACCTGCAAAAATATAGGAAATAATCGTCTCTGCCAAATTTTTTGAACATAACTTATGCAGATTATCTCATCATAATATTTGCATCATAATCTCTATTATGTAAAATAGACTTTTGTTTATTTTTTTGAATATACCTTTTGGGAATATTTGAATCAAAGAATTTCCATAAAATAAAACGGAAGTTCTCCCCCCATATATTACTTTCTAAATGGAATTGAAATTATACAGTATACTGGCACAGGCTTGTTGTCAACCTCGCCGGCTTCCCAGTCCGGCATCTCAGATATGATTCTTACGGCCTCGTTGTCAAGCGAATGTTCCACACTTTTGAGAACCGAGACATGTGAAATCCGACCATCCTCATTGACAACGAAACTACATCTGACCCGCCCTTCTATGCCGTTGTTGTAAGCGTTTATGGGATAGCGTCTTTCCCTGTTTATAAACTTCATCATGGCAATATCGCCTCCCGGGAATTGAGGAGCTGAATCCACCATATATGAATCATATACCTCCACATATTCATGAGCCGGAGATTCTGCCCGCAGCTGGTTTAGACATGCGACAGAAATAAAGGCAACGGTGACGAATCGAGATATGTAATCTTTCATGAGGTGTGATGTAGAGTGTTGAGAGGGGTTCTTTTACGTTTGCAAAGATAGAACGCGGTAGGCATTACTACAAATGTTTTGTGATTGATTACAATAGTTTTATATTTCTTTACAAACCTGTCCGTGTTGAAATTTATAATATTCCGTGATATTTGACGTTTATATAAAAGTATCATGCCCGTAAATGAACTCGTTCTTACATAACCTTTTATGCAATAGGCTTATAGCCTTTGTTGCGACACTGTCCGTCCTGAGCATTAATGCGCAGGACGGAACCTATGCGTACTCTTTTCTAAACATACCGACCTCTACCCTAGCCTATGGCCTGGGAGGGGTGAATATATCCAATATAGATGATGATATAAATGCATCTGACAGAAACCCGGGCCTACTTGGATCCGAGATAGACATGCAATTGGGTGTCAACTATATGAGGTATGTTGGAGAGAGTAATTTTGCAGGAGTGAAATTCGGAAGACGTGCCGGAGATCGCGGAGCTTGGGCTGTCGGTATCCAATATTTTGGTTATGGCACCATCAAGGGAGCTGATATAAACGGGGTTCAGACGGGGGATATTTCCCCAAAAGATGTAGTGGCGAATATTACTTACGCCCATGACATCAATGATACATGGCGAGGAGGAGCCACATTGAAGTATATATATTCCTCATATGATTCGTTTTCAGCTATGGCTTTGGCTACCGACCTTGGCGTTAATTATTATAATGCGGATAGTGATTTCTCGTTTTCAGCCATGGTCGCTAATCTTGGAGGCCAGGTTAAGAGGTTTAATGAAAAGTATGACCGTCTTCCTGTCGACATACGTCTTGGCTTATCGAAATCATTGGGTTCGCTTCCTATGGTTTTTTCGATAACGGCATGGAATCTGACCAAATGGCATCTCCCCTATTATGATAATGGGGACGGAACATCTGAGACTGACGGAAAAATCAAAGACTCCTTTTCTTCCAATCTGTTCCGACACCTCATTTTTGCAGCAGATTTTACTCCGAGTGAGAATTTCCACATAGGAATAGGTTATAATTACAAGACCCGTACTGATATGTCAACCTACAAACGCAGCTTCCTGTCAGGTTTCTCTGCATGTATGGGGTTGAAAGTTAGTAATTTCGGGATAGGGGTGGCATTTGCTCAACCTCACACAGGAGCCACGACATTTATGATAAATCTTTCAACAAAACTATATGAATTCTGAAAAGAAGATAACCATAGCCATAGACGGATATTCCTCTTCCGGGAAAAGTACAATGGCAAAACAGCTTGCTAAAACAATCGGTTATCGTTATATCGATTCGGGAGCAATGTATAGGGCCGTAGCGCTTGCCTCAATGCGAGCCGGGCTTGTATCGCCACATAAAGAACCTGACGTCGATGGAATCACGGCCTTGCTTCCGTCTGTCGACATCGATTTCGAGGTAACTTGTGACGGACAGAACACGCTTCTGAACGGTGAAAATGTAGAAGCCGAGATCCGTTCTCTTGAAGTTTCATCATGTGTCTCCCCTATTGCAACTATCTCTGCCGTGCGCCATGCACTTGTCAAGATGCAGCGAGATATGGGACTGTCAAAGGGTATTGTAATGGATGGACGAGACATAGGGACGGTTGTATTTCCTGATGCGGAAATGAAAGTGTTCTGTGATGCCAGCGCCGAGAAAAGAGCGGCTCGAAGATTTAAGGAGTTATCTGACAAAGGGGCGTCTGTAACATATGAAGAAGTGCTTGAAAATGTAAAGACACGCGATTATACGGACGAAACTAGAGACGAAAGTCCATTGCGTTGTGCCCCGGACGCCGTAAGGCTTGACAATTCCGAAATGACCATTGATGAGCAAAACCAATGGTTGCTGAATCTGTATAATGAAGTCTTAGCCTCACTCTGAATCATGGATGACAAAAAGCCGATAATTGAGATTGATGCTCGTTCGGGATTCTGTCATGGCGTAGTCACAGCGATACGGAAAGCCGAAGAGGAGCTTGCCCGTTGCAGCGAGCCTCTTTATTGTCTCGGAGATATAGTACACAATAGTGACGAGGTTGAGCGTCTTGAAAAAGCCGGACTTACAACAATAAATCATTCTGATCTTGAAAATCTCAGTGGTGTCAGAGTTCTGTTGCGTGCTCATGGTGAACCTCCCGCTACCTATGCATGTGCGTCAGCCAGAGGAATCGAAATAGTAGACGCCACATGCCCTGTGGTTTTGCAATTGCAACGCAGAATCAAGGATACATATGACAATACCTCTCCCCGCCCCCAAATAGTTATTTACGGAAAGGCCGGCCATGCGGAAGTCAACGGTCTTGTCGGACAAACCAACGGAGAGGCCATTGTGGTAGAATCTATCGACCAGTTGTCAGAGATCGATTTTAATCAAAATATCGCGCTCTATTCCCAGACAACCATGTCATTGCAAGGTCTTGCGGAAATGGTTGCTGAGATTTCGGACAGAATATCGTCACAGGCAAGTTTCAAGTATTATGATACAATCTGCCGCCAAGTAGCAAACAGGGTCAATCATCTGCGTGAATTTGCGGAAAGTCATGATGTGATTCTTTTTGTCGCAGGGGCTAAAAGCAGCAACGGGAAGGTTCTTTTCAACGAATGTCTTGATATCAATCCTCGTTGTCACCTTGTTTCTCGTGCCGGTGACTTTTGCCCGCAGTGGATTGAGAATGCTTATTCTATCGGGATTTGTGGTGCGACGTCAACACCTCGATGGCTCATGGAGCAGGTTAAAGACACTGTCCAGAATTATCTTTGAAATACTATGGATAGTTTTGTTGCGATAGACGTAGAAACAGCCAATAATCATCCGACTTCCATTTGTGCGATTGGAGCGGTGAAAGTCGTGGACGGATGCATTGTTGATAAATTTTATGAACTGGTCAAGCCGGAGCCGGAATATTATTTCCGCCATTTCACGGAAAATATACACGGGATTTGCCAGAAGGATACTGAGAAAGCCAGAACATTTGACAAGGTATGGAGTGATATTGACAGAATGGTGGGAAATCTGCCACTTGTAGCCCATAACAAGGCTTTTGACGAACGATGCATATGTGCGACACACCGATGTTACGGTATTGATTATCCCGAATATCAGTTTTTGTGTACTCTGGTGGCTGCTCGCCGATCTATTCCTCGTTCCCAGATCGGCGGTTACGGCCTGCCAAATGTATGTGAGTTTTTCGGCATACCGTTCAGTAATCATCATAACGCGCTTGCCGATGCAGAGGCATGTGCTAAGATCGCTATGACTATTTTATGAAAAATAGGATATTATACCTGATTCTGGGAATCTTTCTGTTATCATTTTTGCCGTCATGTGGCAATGATCCGGGTGGAAGTCCTGTAAAAGTTTCATCAAGAGTCAGAGACCATGAGGCATATTCACTTGGAGAGCAACATGCTGCCGTGATATTAAAGGTGTCTGATAACGAGTCGGCCGTGCAGGAGAAGCTTCTTGATGTCAGGGCGCGGATTACGAATATCAGTGTGAGGCTTGGTGCCCAGTCGGCCGCAGACTATGAAAGAGGGTTCATAAATTATATCAAGGAGAATAACGATTCAATTGCAGGAGTCCTTTTCTGAAATTTTCCTAATTCGGCATAGTATTTTTGGTTTTGATTGCAAAAGTTATTACTTTTGTCTAAACAGCTCTTAATCCAAATGCGATTTTATAGCACAAATAGACAATGCCGGATGGTCTCACTCGGAGAAGCCGTCATGACGGGGCTTGCTCCTGATGGTGGTCTGTTTATGCCTGAACATATTCCGGTTATCCCCCGTGCCTTCTTCAATAATATTGGAGAAATGAATATTAGGGAGATTGCCTATGTCGTAGCTGACCTTATGCTTGGCGATGATATAGACTCGTCTGAAATCCAGCGTATGGTCAATGAGACGTTCACATTCGAAGTGCCGCTTGTTGAGGTTCATGATTCGGTATATGCTCTTGAATTGTTTCATGGCCCTACGCACGCGTTTAAGGACGTAGGTGCAAGATTCCTTGCCAGAATAATAGGACATTACGGATGTATGTCTGACAACAGGAATGTCAAGGTCATTGTAGCCACGTCTGGTGACTCAGGAGCAGCCGTGGCCAACGGTTTTCTGGATGTTCCCGGAGTGGATGTTTATATTCTCTATCCGCAGGGCTGTCTGACCCAATTGCAGAGGGCAGGATTGTCAATATCGGATTCCAATATCCATCCTGTGGAAGTTCTGGGAACTTTTGATGACTGCCAACGTATGGTCAAGGAGGTCTTTATGGACAGGGATCTATGTAGAGAGACATTGCTTACTTCGGCCAATTCCATCAACATCTGTCGGTTATTGCCTCAGATGTTCTACTTTTTTCATGGATATGCATCGCTGGTTCATTCTGACAGGAGCAATCGCCCCGTTGTAATGTCCGTGCCGTGTGGAAATCTTGGGAATCTTACCGCAGGACTTCTGGCAAGAAAGATGGGACTACCTGTGGACAGATTCGTAATAGCAAATAACAGGAATGATGTCACAGCCGAATATCTCAGAACGGGACTTTTTAAACCTACACGTGCGATTCGTACAGTGGCATGTGCCATGGATGTCGGCAATCCGTCGAATATGTCAAGGATTCTCGATTTGTTTAAAGGGGATTACTCTGAGATAAGCGGGGTTCTACGAGGTTACTCGTTTTCTGACATGGAGATTATAAATGCAATTTCCGAGACTCACTTTTCTGACAGATACTTGCTTGACCCTCATGGAGCTACTGCATTTATGGCATTGAAAAAAGATCTCGGAGAAGGAGAAAGAGGAGTCTTCCTTGCAACGGCCCATCCGTCTAAATTCTCTAAGGTCGTTACGATGGCCACTGGTGTCAAATTGGACAGTATGGCAAATGCCACTTCTGTAAAAATTCATCATCCAAGGATCTCAGCATCTTCCGATGCTCTGAAAAAATTACTCGTCAGCCTGCCAGGTCAGGTATGACACAGTCATTAATATAAGTTATAGATTTTACTATGGCAGCAAACAAACGTCTCCTTAAAAAGGAAATCCGCACCATATGCGGCTCTCTTGCCGGCGAATGTGTGATCGCAAAACTCACAATACCCGGCGTAAATCATGAAGATTTCAATAAGATTATCTATGAACTCGCAGACCTCCAAGACTCAGCAATTAGTCTGATAAGCGTGTCGTTTCCGCAGTCTGCATCTGCATTTGACGGCATAAAGGCATACAAGGATGCTCGTCGCAAATATTTCAAAGAGTCTTTCAACAGACTTAAATCAATCTTCAATAATCGTGTGGACGAGATTGTAAAG
>CAJTRI010000015.1:0-11525 GCA_910578615.1 uncultured Duncaniella sp.
TCACAGTACCGAGAAGACCTACGAGAGTACCGAGAGTGGTGAGAGTTGCCACGATGGGAAGATTCTGCTGAAGAGCGGGCATTTCGAGAGCGGTAGCCTCCTCGACGGTTTTCTGAAGGTTGGCGATTTTCTGCTCTTTCGAAAGAACGGTGTTCTTGTCCATTTCCTCATAAGAGGTGAGGGCTGCGGCTACAACAGCGGCAACAGAGCCTTTCTGCTTCTTGCAGAGTTCCTTGGCACCTGCGATGTTATTGGCGGCAAGACACTTCTTCACACCGGCAACGAACTTCTCGATAGAGCCTTTACCCTTTGCGGAAGAGAGGGCGATCCAACGCTCTACGGAAAGAACGATAACGGTGAGGAAAAGGGTTTGGAGGATAGGCACGATGAAACCACCCTTGTAGATAGTGCCCCAAAGGTCGATGGGATGGCCTTCCTCGAAGTGAGACTCATGGCCGAACCAGAAGATAAAGAGGCAGACTGCCACTACAAGACATGCGAGGATCACCAAGAAGGCGTTCTTGATGCCGGCAACGTTGCTGCCGTTTTCAGCCTTTGCAGGCTGGGCGGAGGGTTTTTGAGCTTCCATAATCTTTGTAAAAAAACTGTTTTTTTAGAGGTTTATTATTTGGATTATTAGTTTTGATGATTTCCTTTGTTCTTTTCGGTTTGCTTAGACTGAGTGGGGTGTGTTTGCAGAGTCAATCATTATCCATCAGACGGAACAAGCAGGTTGCCAAAAGGCCTGACACTGCGCAATCATGCGCGTAAAGGTAAGAAATGAGTTCTTTGTTATCAGGGTTAGTATTAGTTATTATTGAATGAACAGTCACATGGTATCGATTTAATATCATTCCGCATGGAGTGATTTAAAAACGATATGCAAAATTAAAATTATATTTCCATGTTTCCAAAAGTTTCATTCCTTTTTTTCCTTCCCGCGCGCTAAAATAAGCAAACAGATGTAAGCTATAATTGTTTTTCCGCCTTGTTGAACCTTTTTTACTTAACATATTTAAAAATATCTGAATTTTATGCGTATCTTTGCCACTTAAAACCACTTGGAGGCCTGGAATGCCTGCATGAAAGGGCCTTTCTGTGCAAAAGACACAAATTCAATCGGTACATTTTTAAGACATATTAATGAGAAAGACCATTAATCTGAAAAAAGGCTTGAACCTTAGCCTCAACGGAGGTCTGTCGTCAACGGAGACAGCCGCGACGGTGATACCGTCTGCGGTGGCGGTCATTCCTGATGACTTCCCGGGATTCATGCCGAAGCTCGACGTGGCAGAAGGTGACACCGTCCGGGCAGGACAACCGCTCATGCATGACAAGGGGGACACCGACATCTGCCTTGTCTCACCGATCTCAGGAACGGTGGAGCATATAGTACGCGGCCCAAGACGCAAGATCGAACGGGTGACCGTGAAAACATCAGACAGTCATGACGAACATATAAAACACACAGTCGCTACCGACGCCGACGGAATGCGCCGCCTGCTGAAAAAGGCCGGACTCTGGGCCATGATGCGCCAGCGCCCATACGACATCGTCCCAGACGGTGACAGTTCGCCACGCGATATCTTCGTGACCGCCATGGACACCGCACCTCTCGCCCTTGACATGGAGGAACGCATCTCAGGAATGCATTCCGAACTCGAAGCCGGAGTAAAAGCCCTCTCGCTTATGACAAACGGGCATATATATATAGGTGTGCGGAAAGAGTCTGAACTGCCTGAAATCAACGGTGCCGAAATGGTGGAATTCAACCCTCTGCATCCGGCAGGAAACGCCGGAGTGCAGGCTGCCAACATAGCCCCGGTAAACAAAGGAGAGACAATCTGGACTCTTGACGCAGTCACACTCGCGATGATAGGGAGCCTCATGCTCCGTGGAACGACGGACTTCCATGTAAGGACGGCACTCACAGGCAGCGAACTCATCGAGCCGAAGGTGGTGAAAACAGTGCCCGGCGCATGCCTTGCCGACCTTCTGGCAGGAGACATTGCCGATGACGGCCACAATCACCGCGTAATCTCGGGAAACGTCCTGACCGGCACGCCGGAAGGCATTGACGGATTCCTGCGTTATCCATATCGTCAGGTAACGGTGATCCCAGAGGGTGACGACGCCGATGAATTCATGGGCTGGGCTTCCATGCGCCCCGGCAAGATGAGTACAAGCCCGTCATTCCCGGGATATTTCCTGAAACGAAGGTTCTCCCCCGATGCCCGCTTGCAGGGCGGGCGCCGTGCCATGATAATGTCAGAGGTCTATGACAAGTACATCCCCATGGATATTCTCCCCGAATATCTCATCAAGGCCATCCTTGCCAAAGATATCGACCAGATGGAGGCTCTCGGCATCTACGAGGTGGCGCCGGAAGACTTCGCCCTTGCCGAATACGCCGACCCATCCAAGATAGAGCTTCAACATGTGGTGCGCGACGGGCTGGACTACCTGCGTAAAGAAGTGTAAACCCTCCCCTACTCCCCTACAACACAAACAAGATGAAAGCATTAAGAAAATATCTCGACCGTGTCAAGCCCAATTTCGAACCGGGAGGCAAACTGCACAGCTTCCAGAGCGTCTTCGACGGGTTTGAGACATTCCTTTACACTCCCAACACGACATCGAGGCGCGGAGCGGTGAACATCCATGACAGCCTCGACTCCAAACGTATCATGATCATAGTGGTGCTGGCGCTTGTGCCGTGCCTACTATTCGGCATGTACAACACCGGCTATCAGAACTGGCTTGCCGCCGGCGCGGTCGAGTTTCCATTCTGGCAACTCATGGCTTACGGATTTCTGGCCGTCATCCCACGTATCATCGTAGCCTATGTCGTAGGACTCGGCATAGAATTCGCCGTGGCACAGATGCGTCATGAAGAAATCCAGGAAGGATTCCTCGTCACCGGCATACTCATCCCGCTCATATGCCCTGTGGAGACGCCGCTGTGGATGATTGCCGTAGCCACCGCCTTCTCCGTGATATTCGTCAAGGAGGTATTCGGAGGAACAGGATACAACGTGTTCAACGTGGCCCTTGTCACCCGTGCCTTCCTTTTCTTTGCCTATCCGGCCCAGATGAGCGGCGACAAGGTATTCGTGGCCTCCGGCAGCATCCTCGGTCTCGGCCATGACCTTCCCGACAGCTTCACCGGCGCCACACCTCTCGGCCAGATAGCCTCATTCACAGGAGACAGGCTCGAACTCCTCAACCTTCGCGGAGACGCCATATCATCATGGGACGCCTTCATAGGCCTTATCCCCGGATCTTTCGGAGAAACGTCAACGCTCTGCATACTCATAGGCGCCGCGTTATTGCTTGCAACGGGTATAGCCTCATGGCGCATCATGCTCAGCGTGGTAGCGGGCGGTCTCCTTATGGGATGGATAGCCAACATATTCCACACCCCCACCTATCCCGCCTCCTTCCTCAGTCCTGTCGACCAGCTTCTATTCGGAGGTTTCGCATTCGCCGCCGTATTCATGGCCACAGACCCTGTGACAGCGGCAAGGACAGGCACCGGCAAATATATCTACGGACTTCTCGTCGGCATCATGGCCGTGCTCATACGCACCTACAATAACGGATATCCCGAAGGCGCGATGCTTGCAGTCCTTCTGGCCAATGCCCTCGCTCCCCTCATAGACTACTGCGTGGTGCAGGCAAATATCTCACGCCGTCGCCGCCGCATCAGGGCCAAAGCATAATCACCTGCAAATGTCCATCTTACAGACAAAAAACTCATGAATAAGCAAAGCAATACTTATACTATCATATATATCATAGTGCTTGTGGTGCTTGTCGGAACCGCTCTTGCGGCTACCTCTCTGTCACTCAAAGGACGACAGCAGGAGAATGCCAATGCCGACAAGATGAGCCAGATACTTGCCGCAGCCCTTATAAGTCCTGCCAAAGGGGAGGTGCTGGCCGACTTCGACAAATATATCACAGGCCAGATAGTGGTCAACGAACAAGGAGCCACGATAGAGGATGCAAAGGCATTCGACATCAATGTGGCAAACGAGAGCAAACTCCCCGTCGACCGCAGGCAGCTCCCGGTTTTTATATGCACCACGCCTGACGGGGCCACAAAATACATCCTCCCGGTCTACGGAGCCGGATTATGGGGGCCTATCTGGGGCTATGTGGCCTTTGATGATGACGGAAGCACCATCTACGGTGCCTACTTCGCCCATCAGGGAGAGACCCCTGGTCTCGGTGCCGAGATAGAAAAACCGTTCTTCTCTGACCAGTTCCGAGGCAAACAGGTGTTCAAGGACGGACGCTTCCTGCCTGTCGCCGTGGTCAAGGCCGGCCAGCAGCCGCTCAACAACGAAGATTATGTGGACGGAATCTCCGGCGGCACAATCACCTCCAAAGGGGTCGGGGAAATGCTTGACAACTGCCTGACACCCTATCGCCGATTCCTTCAAAAACTCGCAGAATAAAAAACCTCATACTCTACTGAATTTCAGCCATGGCAGAAAAAATAAAAACCAAAGAGGTATTGTTCAACCCACTGTCAAAGAACAACCCCGTGGTGGTGCAGGTGCTCGGAATCTGCTCAGTCCTCGCGGTTACGGCCAAACTCGAACCGGCCATAGTCATGGGCATCTCGGTCATCGCCGTGCTTGCCTTTGCAAATGTCATAATCTCGCTCATACGCAACACCATCCCCACCAATATACGCATCATCGTGCAGCTCGTAGTGGTGGCAGGCCTGGTGGTCATCGTAGACCAAGTGCTCAAAGCCTATGCCTACGAAGCCTCGAAACAGCTTTCGGTATTCATAGGGCTTATCATCACCAACTGCATCCTTATGGGGCGTCTTGAAGCCTTCGCTATGGGCAACAAGCCGTGGCCATCGTTTCTCGATGGTGTAGGCAACGGTCTTGGCTACGCCATAATACTCGTTATAACAGGTTTCTTCCGCGAACTTCTCGGCAGCGGGTCTCTTCTCGGATACCAGGTGATACCACAGAGCTTCTATGACGCCGGATATGTCAACAACGGTCTCATGATTCTCCCCCCGATGGCCCTTATAGTGGTGGCCTGCATCATATGGGTGCAGCGCTCAGTCAACAAAGACCTTCAAGAGGACTAACAAACCCGACATCGACAAAAAATGGAAAATCTCAACATATTCATCAGGTCGATATTTATCGACAACATGATTTTCGCCTACTTTCTTGGCATGTGCTCATTCATAGCCGTGTCAAAGAACGTTAAGACCGCCTTCGGTCTGGGCATCGCAGTGACGTTCATGCTGGTCGTGACCCTGCCGGTCAACTACCTTTTGGAAAACTATGTGCTGCGTCCGGGTGCCCTGATGTGGCTCGGCGATGAGTTTGCAACGGTTGACCTCAGCTTCCTGTCGCTGATAATGTTCATCGCCGTGATCGCGTCCATGACCCAGCTCGTGGAGATGGCCGTAGAGAAATACTCCCCCGCCCTATACTCATCACTCGGCATATTCCTTCCACTAATCGCCGTCAACTGCGCCATTCTCGGCGGATCACTGTTCATGCAACAGCGTGATTTCCCAAGCATATGGACAGCCGTATGTGCCGGAGGCGGATGGGGTCTCGGATGGCTTCTGGCCATCACGGCCATAGCCGCCATCAGGGAGCGTCTGGCCACATATTCCAACATCCCCGGCCCGCTTCGCGGCGTAGGCATTACGTTCATCCTGACTGCCCTTATGGGGATAGCGTTCATGAGCTTCCTCGGCATCAAGATCTGAGAGCCTGTAAACAAACATAACCTCCAAGCAAAATAAAGACAAAGAGAATGCTGACGATACTAACCGGCGTGTGCATATTCCTGCTGATCACACTTTCGCTCGTGATCATCCTGCTCATAGCCAAGAAATATCTCGTCCACTCGGGCAAGGTGAAAATCACCATCAACAATGACAGGGTCATAGAGGCCGACTCCGGCAAATCACTCCTATCCACACTGGCCGACCAAAACATCTTCCTATCCTCGGCCTGTGGCGGCAAGGGCAGTTGCGGGCAATGTAAGTGCCAGGTATTCACTGGTGGCGGAGACATACTCCCCACCGAGAAAGTACACTTCTCACGCAAGGAACAGCAAGACCACTGGCGTCTGGGATGTCAGGTAAAAATCAAAGAGGACAGCTCGGTGGGGATCTCCGCATCAGCCCTCGATGTGAAAGAATGGGAGTGCGAGGTCATATCCAACAAAAATGTAGCGACGTTCATCAAGGAGTTCATCGTAGCCCTGCCTCCCGGCGCACACATGGACTTCATACCCGGCTCTTACGCACAGATAAAGATTCCAGAATTCGACATAGACTACGACAAGGATATCGACAAAGCATCCATAGGCGATGAATACCTGCCGGCATGGGAGAAGTTCGGACTATTCGGACTCAAATGCAAAAACACAGAGACTACTGTCCGCGCATACTCTATGGCCAACTATCCCGCCGAGGGAGACCGCATAATGCTGACAGTCCGCATAGCCACCCCTCCCTTCAAACCGAAACCCCAAGTGGGATTCATGGATGTCATGCCCGGAATAGCGTCAAGCTATATCTTCACCCTGAAACCCGGCGACAAAGTGATCATGAGCGGGCCTTATGGAGACTTCCATCCCATATTCGACTCAAAGGCCGAGATGATGTGGATCGGAGGAGGCGCCGGCATGGCTCCCTTGCGGGCACAGATCATGCACATGACCAAGACTCTGAACACAAGGGACAGAGTGATGAACTACTTCTACGGTGCAAGAGCGCTCAACGAGGTGTTCTATCTCGACGACTTCCTGCAACTCGAAAAGGACTTCCCCAATTTCAAGTTCCATCTGGCCCTTGATCGTCCCGACCCGGCAGCCGACGCAGCCGGGGTCAGATATACGGCAGGATTCGTCCATCAGGTAATCTATGAGACCTACCTCAAAAACCATCCCGACCCTGAGGATATCGAATATTACATGTGCGGCCCCGGCCCGATGAGCGCAGCCGTCAACAAAATGCTTGACGACCTCGGCGTAGACCCGGCCTCGGTACACTACGACAATTTCGGAGGATAGTCCCTACACATCATCCCAGACACAGTCTCGTCTTCCATACAGCTATACCAGCTATTGGAAGACGAGATTTTATGTTTAACAACACTATTTATAAAATTGCTTGTAAAACATAGTCGTTTTGATTATCTCAGACTTGCCCAACTCGTGAAAAATTCCTAAATTCGTGAATTTAAAAAACGCACGGAGTCTGTTTTCCATGCCAGCCTCTCCACTCTCAGCCTCATCTCTTCTTATCTTAAAAAAACCATACGTCAAAACTAATTTTTCGGAATCTAACTATAAACCTTAAAAATATAATGAGCTATCTTAAATTTGATAAGAGCCTCATGATAAATCTTGAACAATCGCTCCCCAAGGAGATGCTCAGGACAAATCAATCAGGCGCCTATCATTGCACGACGATAGTTGACTGCAACACACGCAAGCAGCACGGATTGCTGGTTGTCCCCGTTCCCGAACTCGGCAACTCGTGGCACGTCATGCTGTCGTCACTCGACGAAACCGTCTATCAGCACGGCGCGCCGTTCAATCTTGCCCTCCACCGTTACAGCGGAGGAGTAATGAACCCCAACGGACACAAGTATATAAGGGAGTTTGACTGCGAAAGCGTCCCTCGTACCACCTATCGCGTGGGCGGTGTCATCCTCACCAAGGAAAAGATCTTCATCTCCAACGAGAACCGTATCCTCATCAGATACACTCTCGTGGAAGCCCATTCAGCCACCACCCTTCGATTCCGTCCCGTCCTTGCCTTCCGTGAAGCCAACGAGCTATGTATAGCCAACGATGCCATCAACACCGAGATACCCGTCATAGACAACGGCGTCTCGGCATGTCTCTACAAAGACTACCCCAGACTCTTCATGCAATTCTCCCACAAGCCCGAGTGGACATACGACCCTCACTGGTACAACGGGTTCGAATACGTCAAAGATCTGGAACGCGGAGTGCCCTATACAGAGGATCTGTGGGTGCCGGGCTATTTCGATGTTCCCATCAAGAAGGGTGAAAGCGTCATCTTCTCTGCCGGACTCAGCGAGGTCTCACCCCGCTCTCTCGCCAAGATGTATGAAAAGGAGATAGCCCAGCGCACATGCCGTACCTCATTCTTCAACTGTCTTAAAAACGCTGTAAAACAGTGTTATCTCAAAGATGGTGACGACATGTTCCTCATCTCGGGCTATCCTTGGGGCAAGATTCTCGCCCGCAACATCTTCATGGCGCTTCCCGGAGCAACCATAGCCATAAACCATCGTGAAGACTTCGAGAAGATTGCCGCCACAGCGTTGCGCGCGCTTCACAACTATATGGAAACTGGCCATACCGACCAGCGCATAATGGGAATAGACCTCCCGGACAACCCGCTATGGGCCATCTGGGCACTCCAACAGTATGCAAAGGCCTATTCTCGCGAGGAAGCTTCCAAGAAATATCTCAACGACATCAAGTACATCCTTGACTTCATACTTGACAACCGTCACCCGCTTCTGAAAGTAGAGCCTGAGACAGGAATGGTCTACACTCACGGAAGTGACAAGCCAATGTCATGGATGAATGCATCGCTCGGCGGTCGTCCCATTGTTCCCCGGACAGGATACCTTGTGGAATTCAACGCACTGTGGTATAACGCCCTCGTATTCGCGACACGTCTGACCGAAGGTGAGGAACAGGAAAAATACCAGCAGGCAGCAGACAAGATGGCCTCACCGTTCATCGAGACCTTCCTAAACGACTACGGTTATCTCTATGACTACGTGGCCGGAACATACGCCGACCCATCGGTTCGTCCCAATATGGCTATCGCCGTCGGGCTGGACTATTCACCGCTTGACCGTCGCCAGCGCAAGAGGGTGCTCGACATAGTAACACGCGAACTTCTGACCCCCAAAGGTCTCCGTACACTATCGCCCAAAAGCTTCGGTTACAGACCCAACTATCTCGGTTCGCCCGAAGACCGCGAAATGGCGCTTCACAACGGCCCGTCACGGCCATGGCTTATCGGATTCTATTCGGATGCCTATCTCAAAGTGTTCGGTATGAGCGGCGTAAGCTATATAGACCGAATGCTCATAGGCTTCGAGGACGAGATGACGCAGGGCTGCATAGGCTCTCTGTCACAGCTCTACGACGGCAATCCGCCTTATGTAGGCCGTGGAGCCATCAGCCATGTCACAAACGTGGCCGAAGTGCTCCGCACACTCACTACACTGAAAAAATTCACAATGGACTAACAGCACCCCGCACCCATGAAAGCATTAATGTTCGGGTGGGAATTTCCACCTCACATCCTCGGCGGTCTCGGAACCGCCAGCTACGGTCTCACAAAGGGTATGTGGGAGTGTGGCAACATGGACATCACCTTTGTGATTCCAAAACCATTCGGCGACGAGGAACGCCATTTCGCAAACATCATAGGCATGTCCCAGGTTCCTGTGGCATGGCGAGATGTCAACTACGACTATGTCCGTGACCGAATCGGCCACGTGATGGATCCAGACTTCTACTATCGTCTGCGTGACCATATCTATGCCGATTTCAACTACCTCCGCACCAACGATCTCGGCTGTATAGAATTCTCAGGCCGATACCCCGACAATCTCGTAGAAGAAATCAACAACTACTCCATCTGCGCCGGTGTCGTGGCCCGCACGATTGACTTTGACATAATCCACTCACATGACTGGCTGACCTACCCTGCCGGAATACATGCCAAGCAGGTCTCAGGCAAACCACTCGTAATCCATGTGCATGCCACTGAATTTGACCGTTCGCGAGGCAAACCCAACCCTACGGTATTCGGCATAGAGAAAGACGGTATGAACAATGCCGACCACATCATCACCGTCTCAAACCTGACACGCAACACTGTGATACACAACTACGGAATAGCCCCGTCAAAGGTAACAACCGTACACAATGCGGTCACCCCTCTGACGCCGGAGCAGCTAAATGTCCCCGAACACAGGTCGAAAGACAAGGTTGTGACATTCCTCGGACGCATCACCATGCAGAAGGGGCCGGAATATTTCGTCGAAGCCGCAGCAAAAGTTCTCAAAAACAATCCCGGGGTGCGCTTCGTCATGGCCGGTAGCGGCGACATGATGAACAAGATGATACTTCTGGCCGCCGAGCGCGGAATCTCCGACCGTTTTCACTTTCCGGGCTTCCAGAAAGGCGCCCAGGTGTATGAAATGCTCAAAGCCAGCGATGTATACGTGATGCCCTCTGTATCCGAACCGTTCGGCATCTCCCCGCTTGAAGCGATGCAGATGGGGGTTCCATCCATCATCTCAAAACAGAGCGGATGTGCCGAAATCCTCACCAATGTCATCAAGACCGACTATTGGGACATCGACGCAATGGCCGATGCCATCAATTCGATTGTCACCTACCCGGCCATGTACAACCAGCTCCGTGAAGACGGTCTCAACGAGGTCAACCAGATTACCTGGGACAAGGCCGGCCAAAAGGTCATAGACATCTATAACAAGGTGCTCAATCGCTAAAAACATCGAACAAAGTCTAAAATTCCAACCCCCATTACCAAGATATGAAAGCTATCTGCTTCTATTTTCAGATTCATCAGCCATTCCGTCTGAAAAGATACCGCTTCTTCAACATAGGCAACGACCACTACTATTATGATGATTTTGCAAACGACGACATCATCACCCGCATAGCCCAGCGCAGCTACATCCCTGCCGCCGAGACCCTTCTCAAAATGATTGAGGACACCAAGGGCGCATTCAAATGTGCCATCTCGATTACAGGCACCGCACTTGAACAATTCGAACAATATGTTCCCGAATTCATAGAGCTACTCAAAAAACTCTCTGACACGGGATGCGTGGAATTTCTTGCAGAAACCTATGCCCATTCTCTGGCATCGCTTGCCGACCCTGAGGAGTTCGCCAACCAAGTCAAAGTGCATGACGAAAAAATCAAAGCCCTCTTCGGCCAGACACCAAAGGTGTTCCGCAACACAGAGCTTATCTATTGCGACGATCTGGCTCCACAGATTCTCGAAATGGGCTACAACGGCGTGATTACCGAGGGTGCCAAGCATATACTCGGCTGGAAATCGCCCGACTACGTATATAACGCCGCATCAGCCCCTAAGCTCAAAATCCTGCTGAAAAACGACAAGCTTTCAGACGATATATCTGACAGATTCTCCAACACGGCATGGGACGAGTATCCGCTTACTGCCGACAAGTATATGAACTGGATAGCCTCTACCCCGCCCGAAGAGCAGATCATCAACCTCTTCATGAACCTCGAAGTATTCGGCGACTTCCAGCCACGCGAGACTGGCATCTTCCAGTTCCTTGAAGCACTTCCCCGCTTCGCCGCAGAGAAAGGGATAGAGTTCTGGACACCTACCACGGCCATTTCCAAGCTCAAAGCTGTCGACACACTTTCGGTGCTCCACCCCATCTCATGGGCCGACGAAG
>CAJTRI010000015.1:11535-73555 GCA_910578615.1 uncultured Duncaniella sp.
CTCGCGACACTTCCGCATGGCTCGGAAACAAGCTCCAAAACGAGGCTTTCAACAAACTGTATTCCGTCAGTGAGCGTGTACGCCTCTGTGAAGACCGCCGCCTAAAACAGGACTGGTATTACCTCCAAGCTGCCGACCATTTCTTCTACATGTCAACCAAGAACATGCACGATGGTTCGGTGCATTCACAGTTCTCGCCATATGACACGCCGTTCGATGCATTCACCAACTATATGAACGTCCTTGCCGACTTCATAGTGCGTGTGGAGGAACAATATCCTATGAGTATCGAAAACGAGGAACTTTCAGCCCTTCTGACCACCATCCGCAACCAATAACGCGAAATCGAAGTACTCAACAAGGAAGCTGAATCAATGCGCAAGAATATCGAGCATTTCAATGAAGAACACCTTCTACGCGAAAAAGAGGAAAAGCCAGCCGAACCCAAACCTGAAAAAAAAGCTGCAAAAACCAAAAAGAACTCTTCCAGAAAGTAATCATCCCAACATAACGACATAAAACATTAGTGTCATTATAATAAATCCAGCACCAGGCTATGCATCTACCTGGTGCTGGATTTATTAAATCCCTTAATTCTAATCGGAAACATTACTACTTATCATAGACATCATAGACGTTCCCGTCATTGTCAGTAAATGTCCCTATCTTGGAACTGCCGCCGGCGGCACCTATTATCATGACAATCGCGGCAATGAACAATTCCATAATCGCAGTCTTAACTATAAAAAATACCGCAGCCCCGAAAAGCAATGCCAACAAGAGATTGAAGAAACCAAAGTCTCTGAACATTTCTCTGAAAAAACCTTTGAAATTCCCCCAGCACATAGATAAAACAAGCATGGTGACAAACACATTCAGAATTGTCATAACCCAACCCACTTTACTCGGACTACAATACCACATGGCATTGTCTGTAAACAGACAGTAGGCAATTATCGAAGAAGGAAAAAGAACAATAGAGAGCATAGTCAAAGGTGCCCAGTCTAACCAGTCAAAATTTATCATCAATAGAATGGCAAAAAGGCATAGAACAGTCCACAACAACCATTCGTTATGTCCTGACAGCAAATTATTCTCTTTTTCATCTTGGACATATCCTGTCGAAGATGACCCGCTGCCAGCATAGACGATATATTTTTTCATCACATACCCCTGCTTTCCGTTCTGCTCTACGACCACCCATTTACCACCGCTCTCGTCAATCATAGTCACATACGATCCCGGAGCCAGCTGTGTCACGACTCCATAGGACGGACTTGGCCCTGAACGCATATTCAACATCGAGCGAGTATTGACCCTGTATGTATCAGCAACAGCCCCGAAAACAACAAAGAACAATGACAAACAAAAAAGCATTAAGGATTTCATAATGTTATTGGTTTATGTTTCAAGTCGTAAAGTTAGCAAATATCCTCTATAAATCCTAATAAAAATCTTGAAGCAATCTGAACATAGCAAGGCGGGAATATCAATAACAACTGCATGACAGTCATCGATACACCCGCCTATCTATCTTTGGCTAAAATACTCTCAGCCTTGGGTCTCCATCTCGGGGGCTATGAGCTTGTAGCCCTTGCCGTGGATGTTGATAATCTCAATCGAGGGATCGTCTTTCAGATGCTTGCGAAGCTTGGTGATATAGACATCCATCGAGCGTGCGTTGAAGTAATTATCATCAATCCAGATGGTTTTGAGAGCGAAATTACGTTCAAGAATTTCGTTGACATGGGCACACAGCAGGCTGAGAAGCTCGCTTTCCTTGGTGGTCAGCTTTGTGACCTTGTCATCAATAAGGAGCACCTGTTTCTGGGTGTCGAAAGTGAACTTTCCAATCTTGTACATGGTGATCTCCTTGCCCTTCTTTCCACGGACACGGCGAAGTATGGCCTCGATACGGAATACCAGTTCCTCCATAGAGAAGGGTTTGGTGATATAGTCATCGGCACCAATCTTGAAGCCTTCGAGAATATCCTCTTTCAGAGATTTTGCTGTGAGAAATATGATGGGCACTTCGGAATTGACAGTGCGTATTTCCTGTGCAAGTGCAAAACCGTCTTTCTTGGGCATCATCACGTCAAGCACGCAAAGGTCATATTTCCCTTTGAGAAAAGCCTTATAGCCACTTTCGCCATCGGCGAAGAGGTCGGCGTTGAAACCTTTTGCCTGAAGATATTCCCTAAGGAGCATCCCGAGGTTCTCGTCGTCCTCACATAGTAGTATGCGCAAACGTTCTTCCATAATTTTGTCAGTTTTGGGTTATAGGTAGAGTTATTATAAATTTTGTTCCTGTATTGAGTTCGCTTTCCACGGCTATCTCACCTCCAAGTTCGCCTATCATCTTCTTAACATAAGCGAGACCGAGTCCGAAACCTTTTACATCGTGGCGGTTGCCTGTGGATACACGATAGAATTTCTCGAATATTTTTTTGAGGTCTTCGCGCCTCATTCCTATACCGTTATCAGTAATCGTGACTTGAAATCGCTCCTGGCCATGGGCCTTGATATCCCGAGTGGCGACAACAAGTTGCAACGGCTCTTCCTCTCGGCGGTATTTCACAGCATTGTCAAGAAGATTGAAAATGACATTGGTGAAATGCATCTCGTCAACACTGACGACCGAATCCTTGGCACCGAGCACTGTCTCTATATGGCCGCCATACTTCTCTACTTTGAGCTTGAATGTGGAGGTAATGTTGGCAATAAGCACGTTTGCATCTACATCCTGAATACGGAGAGTGGCCTTGCCCCGGTCAAACATGGACATTTGGAGAACCTTTTCCACCTGGAATCTGAGGCGCTTGGTCTCATCATTTATAACAGTGGAGATATGTCCCAACATGGCAGGCGATTTTAACACGGCATTATCGTTGAGCATCTGTGCCGCAAGCGAGATAGTGGATATGGGGGTCTTGAATTCGTGGGTCATGTTGTTGATGAAATCGTTCTTCATCTCCGTGAGCCTTTTCTGCCTGAATGCCAAGATAATGGTGCAGACAAACGTAACAAGAAGTATGAAGGTGAAGATAAAGGACGGAATCATAAACCTTATGGAGTCAAAGATGTAGTCACTCTTCGTAGGGAAGTATACTTTGAGATAGTACATCTTGTTTTTCGGGTCGTTGGGAAACAAGGTCTGTACAAACATGCTTGACCCGTCTGAGACAGACGGATGATAGTTGGTCGAACGGTACACTATGGCACCCACACGGTTGACCACCGCATACTCGTAAGGAAGGGAAAGGCCGTTATTATCAAGTTCAGAACGGAGATAACGGGCCACCTCGACCGAATCGGCACGCTCGGTTATGGGACGGTTGCTCGACTGGTTGATGATACTGAGTATCACTTCGTCCAGAAGCCCTTTCTGATAAAGATATTTACCATGCATCAGTTCGCGCATAGAGCGATTGGACTGCTGGCGGTCTACGGTCATCCTGAGACTAAGGTCATAATTGATACCCTCAGATGAGGTAAACTTATTGTTTATAGCCGCCGACCTGTCAGAACTTGCCCTGGGATAGAAACGGGTCTCCATAGAGGCCATATCCTCTTCAAGGAAGTGTTTTGTCTCATCCTGTTCCAACCGGGTTGTCACGGCATAAAGCGACCGCTTCACCCCCTCGGCGAACTGGTCGTCACGCATTTTCTTCATGTTGTTCATGTACATGATCTGTACATAAAGCAATCCTACGAAGGTCAGCGCCATGATTATTGTCAGATACCAGATAGTTGACTTTTTCATATCATTGTGAGCACACATCCAGCCCTACCGGCAAGGAGTGTCTTTATCGTTTAACAAACAGAATATATAATTGTTGTAATTTTAATTAAAATGTTACGGTTTTTTAAATTAACATTTCGTCTCAAAATTAACATAAAAACGTGAAAAGAACAAGGATATTTTGTCTTATTTGGAAAATAAGGCAAAACATTCCTTATCACTAACATGTTTTAAGAATATGACAGTGATACGTTTCATCATATTAACACTATTCTCGGCATTCACGCTGACCTCCACGGCGCGGACAGGGTTGAAGACCAACCTTGTTTCTGACGCCCTGTTAAATGTCAACGCGGGAGTCGAAGTGATGGTAGACAGCAAGTGGAGCATCGACGTGACGGCAGACTACAACAACTGGACACTGTCACATGGCCGGCGCTGGCGCCACTGGATAATACAGCCCGAGGCCAGATGGTGGACGAAAGAGGCTTTCAGCGGCCTGTTCTTTGCCGGGCACCTCTTTGCCGGACAATTTAACGTCATGTTCAATCAACGTGGCCGTTACCAAGGCCCGGTGGCCGGACTCGGTGTCGGGGCAGGATATGCGTGGCGATTTCACAGGCATTGGTCGTTAGAGGCTGAATGTGCCTTAGGTTTCGCACGTTACCATTATGACAAATACGTCTGCGGAGACTGCGGACAGAAGGTTTCATCACGTTCCCACAACTTCCTGGGTATCACCAAAGTCGCAATCTCCGTGGTCTATATTATCAATTGATGTCTGTCTTCGTATTTGTACAATCATGATGTTTTGCGTATCTTTGGATGGTTAAATCCAAAAACAAAAATGGCAACAGACAATTCGTCAGAACTCTTTCCCGTCGTTGACGAGGAAGGAAATGTAATAGCCTCAGCCTCTCGTGGAGAGTGTCATTGTGGTTCCAGACTGCTCCACCCCGTGGTTCATCTCCATGTTTTTGATCAAAGCGGCAGGCTGTATCTCCAAAAACGTCCCGGATGGAAGGATATACAACCCGGAAAATGGGACACGGCTGTCGGAGGGCATATAGATTTCGGCGAGGACATCATGACAGCCCTTCGAAGGGAAGCCTTCGAAGAGCTGGGTCTTACGGACTTTGACCCGGAACCGCTTGAATCCTACGTATTCGAGTCAGACCGTGAACGAGAGCTTGTGAATAGTTTCCGAACCGTCATAAACACCCTGCCACAACCATCAGACGAACTCGATGGCGGACGCTTTTGGTCTCTCTCCGAGATAAGGGACTCTCTGGGTTGCGGCATACTGACACCTAATTTTGAGCAGGAGTTCATCCGTCTGTTCAAAGATATCGATACTTAAAGAAATCCGCAATCGTCATAAAACAAAACATATTCCCACATGCTTTATGGCTCATCTCTGGCACTCAGTCGGCACCAATATTTTTAATTATAACATATATTTGGCAATGTCTGACCACTAAAAATGCAAATTGTAGCGGAATTTGAACTAACTTTGCAATATCAATTATGGACAGACGACATTTTTGCAAAGTTGCGGCATTCGCCGCCGGTGCCATCGGGCTCTCTCTACCCAAAGCGTCAGCTTCCGGGACACTCTCCCGCACCGTGATGACGAGAGGATGCAGGGTGACTGTAATCAGACGCGAATGTTACGAGGATTTACAGTCACTCTATCTTGATGACCCTGAGACAGGCCGGTGTGACAGGTTCGAGACAGACGACTCCGTGGTATTCAGACCCGGTGACGGATGTCCCCGTGGATTCTGCCCGGCAGCTTTCGAAACGCTGAAAAACGCCGTTGACGGAATCTCTTCATGCACTCCGCCAGATGGTATGGCCAATATAATACTGACATCATGCCCTGACGGATCACGCCCTGTAATATTCAAGATAGAGTTTGGCAATGAGTGACAGACAAAGGATTCTGGTTGTAGATGACGAAGAGACTCTCTGCGAGGCTCTGAAATTCAATCTTGAAGAGGAAGGCTACGAGGTAGACACCGCTTATAGTGCGGAAGACGCCCTTGTCTTGGATCTGGCAGAATACTCCCTATTCATACTCGACATAATGATGGGGGAAATCAGCGGCACACAACTTGCCTCTATTCTGAAAAAGCGAGAATCCACCGCAGGAATCCCTATTATATTCTGCACGGCAAGAGACGATGAAGAGGACATGGTCAGCGGGCTTGACCTTGGTGCCGATGATTATATAACGAAGCCCTATTCTATCCGCAATGTACTGGCAAGAGTCCGCAGCGTGCTGCGCCGCTCTGCCGATAACGTCCAGCCGGCGCGTGAGACAATAGGCCATGAGGATCTGCGGATATCTCTCAGGCAGAAGACCTGTTTCATCGGTGAGACAGAGATCAGGATGCCGCGCAAAGAATTTGAAATACTGTCACTTCTCCTAAGCAACCGAGGAAGAGTGTTCTCGCGCGAGGAACTTCTAAAAAAGGTATGGCGTGACGAGGCCGTGGTGCTTGACCGTGTGGTAGACGTCAATATCACACGCCTTAGGTCTAAACTTGGTGATTATGGCCGACTGATTGTGACACGTCCCGGCTATGGTTATGGCTTCATGGAATAAACTGACATACCACAGACGACTCTTCTTCGGACTGGTCATATACTCATGGGTTCTTGTGAGCTGTTTTGCCATCTTCCAATATCACAGGGAGAAAGAGTTCAAGGCTGCCGAACTCAACGGGCGTCTGCAACTAATCAATCTGGGACTGCTCAGACAGCTTGAAGATGGAGGTACAGCCCGGACAGACCACCTTCCGTTTGAAAATCTAAGAATAAGCATTTTCGACCGCTCAGGACAGATGATTTATGACAATTCGCTCACCACCCTGCCTACATCAAGTCACATAGGACGCGAGGAGATAGCAAAGGCGATGAAGCACGGTGAAGGATTTACCACCCGTCGCAGCAATTCGGTGAGAGACGAGGGATATTTCTACTCAGCCACCAGGGGTGACATATATATAGTCAGAACGGCCGTCCCATACTCCACCTCGCTGAGCCAGCTACTTGCAGCCGATATCACATTCCTCCGTGTCATGGCCGGGATTACATTGGTGATGTGTGTGGCCGGGTTCTTTGCCACACGGAGGGTAGGACAGAATATATCCCGACTCGGACGATTTGCTGAAATGGCCGAACGTGGCGAACGCATCGTTGACACCGAACCTTTTCCACATGACGAGTTAGGCGAAATATCCAACCACATCGTGAGGCTCTATTCAAGGTTGCAGAACGCCATAGCCGAACGTGATATGGAACACAGGGCTGCCCTCCGCGAAGAGCAGGAGAAGATACGTATCAAACGCCAGCTGACAAACAATATAAACCACGAACTGAAAACCCCGGTGGCATCAATGCAGGCATGTCTGGAAACGCTTATGGCACATCCCGGGATGGCTCCCGAGAGGCGCGAGGAATTCATCGGCCGATGCTATGCGTCAAACGAGAGACTGCGTCGTCTCCTCGCCGATGTCTCGGCTATCACACGCATGGAGGATGGCGGGGACAACATATGCCGCGAGAGTGTGAATCTCGCCGAAATAGTGGCCGAGATATGTGATGATTATGCCCTTATGGCCTGTGAAAAAAGGATCAGTATAACCAATACCATAATCTATGACGGGCCTATGCGTGGCAATCCTTCCCTACTGGCCTCAATATTCCGCAATCTCATAGACAACGCACTGTCCTACTCATGTGGTTCTGCCATAGAGCTGCGACAGGAGGGCGCCGGAGGAGACTATGTCACCATCACAGTCAGAGACAACGGCACCGGGGTGGCTCCCGAACATCTTCCCCGTCTGTTCGAACGCTTTTACCGCGTAGACAAAGGCCGATCCCGCCGTGAAGGAGGAACCGGCCTCGGACTTGCAATTGTCAAGAATGCCGTTATATGGCACGGAGGGACTATCTTTGTACGAAACAGAGCGGAAGGAGGACTATCGTTCCGATTCCGCCTCCGAAAGTGACAGGTCAGTTATAGTATTTTATTTCCCTGCGGTCAAGAGTATAGGAGGTATGGGGACGGTTCCCGGGAGTCTGGGTAGTCCACACCGAAAGCCTCTCTGTCCAGTTGCCGCGCGCATCCTCGGCCCGATAGATATTGAATACTGCCGTGTGTTCGCCGTCAATCCTTGGATCCGTATACTGCCCCACTATGCGGCGGCTGTCATCATAGACAGTAACCGCAAAATCACCCATACCGTCACTTTCCACCACGTTAGGCGACAGATGCCTGTAAGCAAGCGTGTCTTTAAGAAACCCGCCGTGTAGACGGCGATGATTCGGACGGCTGTCCTCCCATCTCACCATGCGTCCAAGCTCATCACGATGTATGCGCTCGTCACGTCGCGCTACATAGTTGCCCAAGGTATCAAAATAAGACGTGGTCTCGATACGGTTGACGGCAAACGTGTCAACCACCATGGAATCAACCCCGGGAGTCACCTTGTAATATGTGGTCTTGGTGACACTTCTGACACGATGACGGAGTTCAAGGAGCGCCAGATCGGCACTCTCAAACGGATTTTCATCACTATCGTCAAAAACATATACCGGGTCTGAGTCTCCTACGTTGCCCGAACAAGAGGGAAGAGTAAGCAGAAACAACGATGCCGGGATGAGAAGGGACGGAAGAAAACGTTTCATATCAATGTAATGATTGAGAGAGCAGACCGAACAAGTCCGCTCTCTCGCTTAAAAGAATAATGTTTCAAGAGCATAAACCGCTATGCCGGAGACATAGCCGGCAAAAGCAATCCAGGTGAAGCGGCGAAGATACCATCCGAAACTGATTTTTTCAAGACCCATCACCACGACACCGGCAGCTGAACCGATGATGAGCATCGAGCCGCCGATGCCCGCACAGTAGGCAAGCAGCTGCCAGAAGAGTCCGTCAGTTGCAAAGTCGCCGGAAGCAGCGATAGGATACATATCCATGCACCCGGCCACAAGGGGGACATTGTCAACAATCGAAGAAACCATACCTATGATTCCTGTCACAAGATAATGATTGCCGCCAGAAGCCGTGTTAAGCCACTGTCCGAATGCAGCGAGAACGCCTGTCTCCTGAAGAGTGGCCACGGCAAGAAGGATTCCGAGGAAGAAAAGGATAGTGGCCATGTCGATACGTGCAAGAAGGTTCGTCACTTTAAGATGGTTGTTCTCGCAAAAGAGAGCGTTGCGGTTACACCGATATTCGCTGACAAACCACAGGACTCCGAGGGCAAGAAGTATGCCCATGAAAGGAGCAAGACCCGTGAGCATACGGAAGATAGGGACAAAGACAAGACCGCCTACACCGAAACAGAGTATCATCATTCGGTCAGAATTGTTCGCGGCACCCGGAGCCTCGGCCTGACGCTCAGGCGCGTTTAATTCACCTTTCAGGTAAAGTTGTACACACAACGCCGAAACAACAACCGACACAAGTGAAGGAAGGAGAAGGCTGGATATAACACCCCCGGTAGATATCATCCCCTTTATCCATAGCATTATGGTAGTCACATCACCGATAGGAGAAAAAGCACCTCCTGCGTTGGCCGCTATGATAATCATACCGCCATAGAGCATACGGTCTTTATGGTCTTCGACAAGTTTTCGCAAAACCATCACCATGACAATCGAGGTGGTGAGATTGTCAAGTATGGCGGACAAGACAAACGTCATAAGCGTGATGCGCCACAAAAGAGTACGCTTGCTCTTGGTGGCAAGGGCGTCATGTACAAAATAAAATCCTCCGTTTGCATCCACTATCTCCACGATGGTCATAGCTCCCATCAGGAAGAAAAGTATCTCACAGGTCTCTCCGAGATGATGAAGCAGACGCGACGAAGCGTCAACGCCCTCAGGAGCACCCCCACAGGCATAGAGAGTCCAGCAGACCACACACATCAACAGTGCGGGAACGGCCTTATTGATCTTAAACACACTTTCAAGAGCTATGCACAGATAGCCCAGAATAAAGAATATAACTATTGCAGTGACCATTGTGTGAATGATTTAAATTTGGTTTTCATGGAGCGCAGGAGCGCATTTTTTCAAGGTCTGTATTCGGTGTGCAAAGGTCGTAAATATCATACATATATTCAAAATTATTATACGTTTTATTTGCACATTAAAAATATTAACCATAATTTTGCGGTGTATTAGTACACTAATACACCTCGACTCAAAATCCAGATACATCAAAATGCTCCAATTAAAAAATCTCTCATTCTCCTATCGACGAAAAAAATCGCCAATACTCCGAAACATCTCCCTTGACATACGGGAAGGCGGTATCTATGGCCTGCTCGGACTCAACGGCGCAGGAAAAACCACACTTCTGAACCTCGTGTGCGGACTTCTGACACCCGACTCCGGAACCGTGATGTTCAACGGCTCTGACACGCGCAAAAGGCTGCCGTCCACCATGTCAGACATCTTTTTCGTCCCGGAAGAGATAGATCTTCCCAAAATCTCCGTCAATGACTTCGTAAAAGCTTACTCGGGATTCTATCCACGATTCTCCGCCTCGGATTTTACACATCATCTATGCTCGTTCGGGCTGACACCATCCATAAACCTCGGCGGCCTCTCAATGGGACAAAGGAAAAAGGCCTTCCTAAGTTTTGCAATGGCCTGCAACACTCGCCTGTTGGTCATGGACGAACCGACAAACGGCCTTGATATTCCCGGCAAAAGCACCTTCCGCAGCCTTGTGACAGGTGAAATGAATGACGAGCGCACTGTCATAATATCATCCCATCAGGTTCGAGACATAGACCAGATACTCGACCATCTGATAATACTGAGCGACAGCGGAATCCTCTTGGACGAATCAATATTCTCAATAACGTCTCTACTGAAATTCGCAGTGACAACCTCTCCCTCCGTTGTGTCCGAAGCCTATTATTCCCAGCCGGTTTTTCAGGGTAACATCGTTATTCTCCCGAATGACGGGGAGGACGACTCTGATATCAATGTCGAGACCCTGTTTGACTTCGCAATAAACAACCCGGAACTTATCCGAAAAATATTCGACAGACAATGAACGCATTAAGATTAAGATACATCCTGTTTCTTTTCAAAAAGGATTTTATAGAAAACAGGCGCGAGACACTGCTCTCTTTGACATCAATGTCAATCGTACTTATCATCGCAGGCATTTTCTCCATATTGTGGAACACATCATATACGGATACTGCCAATGATATAGCCACCTCCTATACCTTCATATTCTTTATATACGGAACATGTCTGGCATCCTTGCCATTCAAAATGCTCGGATCACCATCGTCAGCTGCATCATATCTGTTACTGCCAGCCTCACGGTCTGAAAAGTTCGTCATGTCAGTGATCAAGATATTCTTCATATATGTAATCTTGTTCCAGCTGCTTGCCACAATATCCTTATGGGCCTCCGAAATCATTGTCTCTTTATCCGCTCCAAACTGGAAAACCGAATCTCTCTCATGGCCAGAAATAATACTGGACGCCAGGACAGGATCAGCCTTCCTTAAAATCGGATACTTCTCCGCCTTTGCCGCATTACAGTCATTCTTCTTCCTCGGGAGCCTTGTATGGCCAAACCATTCATGGATAAAGACGCTATGCGCCATTGCAGCCATAATCGCAATCTACATTCTTGTTGCCATAGGCATATCAGAGATATTCTATAATAATAACATGTATTTCCCACAACCCGAATGGATATACTCCCGCCAGATACCCATAATAGTGTGTGTAATAACTACCGTGGTCAACTATACAGCCGCATTTATACGGCTGCGTGAGGCTGAAACAATCAATCGATGGTAATCAAATGGCATTCAAGGAAAACGACAAAGCAATATATCTCCAAATAGCCGACGGCATCTGTGACGGCATCCTGACCGGCACACACCTGCCGGGAAGCCGCATACTTTCAGTGAGGGAATATGCGTCAAGGATGGAGGTCAATGCCAACACGGTGATGCGTTCATATGATTATCTCGAACGCCGTGGCATAATATTCAACCGCCGTGGAATAGGATTTTTCATAGCCGATGATGCAGCCGGCACCATCCGTGACGAAAGAAGAGAGTCGTTCTTCAACGGAGAGGCAGATTCGTTCTTCCACCGCATGATGACTCTCGGAATCACCCCCTCTGAGATATCCACTCTCTATACCGAATATCTAAACAATAATCAGAAGAAATGAAACGTTCGACACAACTTATAATAGGGGCTTTTCTGGCAGGACTGACAGCCCTCTCCTCAATACAGATATATATGGGTTTAAACGGTCGTCCAATATGTTGTAAGGAAGAACTGATGGAAATCCCTGTGGATGGCAGTTTCAACTCGCTGAAAATAAGCATTGGCACACCAAACAGACATGTTCGAGCCATACTTGACAACATCAATATCGAGATGAATGACAGCATCACACACCCTGTCCTCTCTGTGCCTGCATCCGTCTATCGCTTACTTCGAATCAATGTATCAGACGGTGTGCTGGATATAAGACTGTCAACTGACTCTATTTTTGAACAAAACATGCCTGAAAGCAGCTTTACCCACAACAAGACAAACAAGATGGTACTGCGTATGCCGGCAGGGCTGATGAAAGACATATCTTCTGACTTCGGCAAATTAGGTATAAGCGGGATAAATGAACCTTCGCTGTCTGTATCGACTACCACTGAGAAATTATGGCTCCGAGACTGCGACATAGACACACTGCGTATTTCTGCCGGGAAGAACGCGATATTAAAACTCAGACACAGCTCCATAGGACGGATGTATCTGAAAAGCACTTCCGGCTTCGTTAAAATCGAATGCAGCGACTCCGTATCAATGATACGCCACATGGACTTCCAAAGCGCTCCGGGAACCAATACCGACCTATATCTCAACAAAGCCTATATAGACACCATGAGATGGATCAAATCAGGCGATGACAGACTGACGTTGAGAATGACCCGTCCAATCAATATATTAAAGTAACACCATGAGAAACTTAACCATTTTACTGGTCATGCTTTTCAGCATGACCACCCCGCCCACATCCGTTTCGAAAGAGAAAAACGACAAAGACGATAGTCCTATCTACCTGGTGGGACGCGTCAAAGACGACTTAATGAAACAAGATCTCACAAATGCAAAGGCGATATTATATGACGACAACGGAAACCCCGTCGACTCGGCCAGAGCCGACCAAGGCACGATAAGGAAACACGGAGAGATTGTAAAACTATCTTTTTTCAGGCTCCCTGTGGAGAGAAAGGATACGGTGTATTCGTTTGACATCGTATGTCCCGGTTATCAGACACAGACTGTGGTTTACAGACTTGAAAAGCCCGGCAAACGCGAGATAAACCGCGAGATTCCAGGAATATTTCTCAAAAGAGCTCCGCGACAGCTGGGAGAGGTCACGGTGACGGCTTCAAAAATCAAATTCTACAACAAAGGGGACACTATCGTATACAATGCCGATGCCTTCCAACTCGCAGAAGGCTCGATGCTTGACGCCCTTATAACCCAGCTTCCGGGCGTGGAGCTAAAAGATGACGGACAGATTACGGTAAACGGCGAATTTGTAGAATCGCTGCTGCTAAACGGCAACCAGTTTCTTGACGGTAACAACCAGCTCATGCTTGACAACATAGGTGCCTACACCGTCAAAAACGTAGAGGTATACAAAGGAAACACAAAAGAAGACAAGTGGCTGGATGATCCCACCATTCCCAAACAGCTGACCATGAACGTAAAACTCAAACGGGAATACAACATGGGATGGCTCATAAACGCCCAAGGCGGATATGGTACAGAAGACCGCTATATGGGCCGTCTATTTGCCTCATGGTTCACACCTACCACCACCCTGACCATACTTGGTAATATCAACAATCTAAATGACAACCGAAAACCGGGCAAAAATGACAACTGGACGCCGGATATGATGCAGGCCGGAACCAAGCGTTATAAAATGGCATCCCTCAATTACGGCTATGAGCATCCCGACGGGAACGCATTTGCCAGCGGATCGGCCACTATCGAGGAAACCACCAATAACATACTCACAACAACACAACGAACCAATTTCCTTGAAGGACAGAACACCTATGACTATATATTCGACAATGCCCGTGACCGAAAACTAAAAATAACGACAGACCATACTGCTTTCAAATTCACCAATTCGTTACAATTGGGAGGCAGACTGAAAGGAAGCTATATCCGCACAGACAATACCTCGGCATCAGTCTCAGGCACATTCGACAGCGAACAGGCCGGAATCACGCGTGAAGTGCTGGAATCATTATATTCAGGCTCCTCTGACGACATTCTTGAATCTGTGATAAACCGTTCCATCACGCGGAGCGATTCCAGAAAGCGAGAGGGCAACATCGAGTTTGCCCCACAGTTCAGATATAAGATTCCCCGCACGGAAGACTATATCCAGACCGAGCTTCGCGTAACTTATAAGACCGAGAAAGAGGATTTGTGGAAAGACTATAATATCAATTTCGGAAATAACCACGTCCCTGCCCAAAAAAGACGCCAGTATTTTGACAACTCTCCCAACCGTACTTTAAAGCTCGGAGGCTTCGCCGAATACACAATACGTGCCGGCAACGCCATACTGGCTCTCAACTATGAGTATCTATTCACCATGCAAGACAAGGACTCATACATGTATGCGCTTGACCGCCTGACCGATATGGGTGTATTCGGCTATCTTCCGTCAGATTATATCGATAGCTTTGACCCGTCCAACAGTTACACAACCCGTCTCAAAGAAAACCGCCATACCCTAACCCCTATTTTCAGATGGAACCACGTTTTTAGGAATAATAACAGAATCATGGTATCAGTGGCCCCGAAGCTCCGTCTCCAATACCGACACATGGACTATTACAGGGCCGAAAAAGACTACCTTATCACACAGAATTCCTATCTTACGGCTCTCGGCAATTACAGCGCGCGTGCCACATACTCATTCGGCAAAGCAAAGAACAGCCGGCGCGAAAACTACCGTAACGAGATAGACTTTGAATACCGTCTGACACCGTCGTCACCAGATCTCACCCACATGGTGGATATAGAAGACAACGCCGATCCCATGAACATATCCATCGGCAATCCGAATCTAAAAAACGCATATGAGCACAAGCAGAAACTGTCATGGATATACAACTGCATCAGCAGGCCGCTGAGAAATACTCTCACCCTCACGACCAACCAGACCACGAATGCCCTCGTCAGAGGATACACTTATGACACATCGACCGGCATACGTGTAAACAAGACCTACAATGTAGACGGCAACAACTATATCGAAGGAACCAACATATTCAGCATCCAGTTTGGAAAAAGACAACAGTTCACCCTCACATCATCAACCACAGGCAGCCTCACGGACTATGCAGACATGATAGGTGTCAACGCCGATATCCCGGTAAAGTCAACAGTCACCACGTCTCTTTTCCGACAGACACTGAGAGCCGGATGGCAGATAGGGAAACAGAATATCGAAATCAAGGGAGAGGCCGTTGCCCGAAAGACCACTTCCACACGGGAGGACTTCTCCCCTATCAATGCCCGCCATTTCAATTACGGCATCATCGGACATTTCCGTCTGCCGGGAGGATTCGGCATCAACACCGACTTCACATGCTACACCCGCAGAGGCTACGGCTCAAAAGAGCTGGACACAACCGATGCCATACTTAATCTCGGCATTACCTTCACGCCACGCAAAAGCCGATGGGTGCTTATGGCAGACGGATTCGACCTTCTGCACCGACTCTCTAACGTGCACTATGCCGTGAATGCCTCAGGCCGAACGATAAGTTATACCAATACCCTCCCACGCTATGTGTTGTTCACCGTGCAATACCGTCTAAACATCCAGCCAAAGAAAAGATAAGCGGTAACTTTGTAATATGGAATAGTAAGTGACCGCCTGACGTCCTGTCATGAAAAAAAGAAATGACAGGACGTCATTTCTTTGATGCTATATCCCGTATGACGAGAGAGGCAAGCGTGATACCGAAAATAGCCGTGATATGCATGAGCGAACCGTTTACAGCCACCTTGCCGAACGTCATCGCTCCGTCCGGCTCTTCATCCTCATAATCGGGATGATTTGGGACAAGCTCGTCAGAATACACACACTTGAATTTCCTTGCAGGGAAAACGCCCCTTTTCTTAAAACGGCGACGCAATGCAGCCGCCAGAGGGCAGCCCTTTACCTTCCAGAACTCCGCGACAGATATACGCGAAGGGTCAAACTTCAAGGCCGCACCCATGGAAGAATAAAATCTCATAGGCCTGTCTGTTCCGGCCGTTGCAGCCATTGCCTCCGTGGCCCTAAGGATAAGAAGGGCCTTGTCGGAAAGCGAGTCTATGGCATCTATTACATAGTCGAACCCCGAAAGGTCATAATCATCAGACGTATCATCGGTATAAAGACCGTGGACGGCTATAATATCGGCATCAGGATTTATATCAAGAAGTCTCCGACGGAGCACATCCGCCTTGCCCATCCCTACCGTAGACACCAGTGCAGGGAGCTGGCGGTTGATATTAGACCGTGCCACACAGTCTGCATCCACGATTGTTAGATGGCCAACTCCGGTACGGACAAGGGTCTCCGCAGTCCATCCTCCGACCCCTCCGAGACCGAAAACAATCGCCCGCGTCCCGGCCAGACGCTCCATTGCATCCGGGCCGAGCAGACGTGCCGAACGGTCAAAGACAGCATCCATCGCTTACTTTCGTTTGAAACATGATTTCAGCCTTCCCCAAAGTGATCCGTCCTCCTCGTCATCGTCAAGACGGACATGGATGTAAACTTCGGAATCATCCTTATTCAGAAAGACTATGGCGGCAGGAAGCACTATTGCCACAACACTCTCAAACTCCACAATCTCGTTGATCCGCGACAAACGGAGCATTGCGAAAGGAGAAGAGGGATCCACACTTCCTATATATAGATTGTCTTCATCAAGAAAAATGCCATGATTCTCCACGACATAATCAAAAAGCAGGGCGAGATTCAACTCGTCCGTAGACTTGGGCGGTTTATTGAACTGCCTGTATAACGTCTTTATGACTTCCTGTGTTACCATATCATTGACAAAGTGTCATTTTAATAATAAGTTTCTAATGGCGGTTCTTAAATCTTTACGGATGATATGTCAGGGAAATGAGCCTTATAACAGATTTTTCAGGGCCGTCGTTAGTGATGAAAGACTTAAAGCGAATTAGTAGAGGAGCGACGAACAAAGTCTTTTCATGTTGTAGAACAAGTCAGACTGCCATAAAGTTTATAGCGATGAATGACATCAAGACTATAAAATCAAAATCGAAACCACTGACGTAAGGGAAAGACACAGTGTTTACAGATAAAAATCAAAGAGGAGAGACCGCAATTCCCGATGCATTTACAGCAGAAATCGTAGCCTCTCCTCCTTAAAAAATATCGAAGCTACCTGTTATGCAAGGAATCCGAGAAGGACTCCGGCTGCCACTGCGGAGCCGATAACACCGGCCACGTTGGGGCCCATAGCATGCATGAGCAGATAGTTGCTCGGATCATATTCAAGACCGAGATTATTAGAGATACGGGCCGACATGGGAACGGCCGAGACTCCGGCATTGCCGATGAGAGGATTGATCTTCTTACTCTTCGGGAGAAAGAGGTTGAAGAGCTTCACGAAGAGCACACCGCTGGACGATGCGATAACGAACGCCATGAATCCGAGGAGGAAGATGCGGATGGTCTCCGAGGTGAGGAACTCCGAAGCCTGTGTGGAAGCACCCACCGTCATTCCGAGCAGGATGGTGACAATGTCGGTAAGGGCATTCGAAGCAGTCTTGGCAAGACGGTTTGTCACACCGCACTCACGAAGCAGGTTGCCGAAGAAGAGCATACCGAGAAGAGGTATGCCGGACGGAACCACGAAGCATGTAAGAATCATACCCACGATAGGGAAGATAATCTTCTCATTCTGAGAGACGGCACGCGCAGGTTTCATCTTTATGAGACGCTCGCTCTTGGTGGTGAAGAGACGCATCAACGGCGGCTGGATCACGGGGACAAGGGCCATATAGGAATAAGCCGATACGGCGATGGCACCCATGAGGTTTGGCGCAAGTTTTGAAGAAAGGAAGATGGCGGTAGGGCCGTCAGCACCACCGATGATGGCGATGGCACCGGCCTGGTCAGGAGCGAATCCGAGAAGAAGGGCTACCATATAGGCACCGAAGATACCAAACTGGGCGGCGGCACCGATAAGCATCAACTTGGGATTGGCAATCAGGGCCGAGAAATCGGTCATAGCACCAATGCCGAGGAATATCAGCGGCGGATACCATCCGGCACTCACACCATTGTAAAGGATGTTCAGTACTGAACCTTCCTCATAGATGCCGATTTCAAGACCGGCGGTGGTGTTGAAAGGGATGTTGCCAATAAGAATGCCGAACCCGATAGGGACAAGGAGCATAGGCTCGAAATTCTTCTTGATGGCGAGCCAGATGAAGAAAAGGCCCACCACAAGCATCACGAGGTGCTCCCATGTGGCATTATAGAAACCTGTCAGGTGCCAGAACTCCTGAAGGTTCTGCATTATGAAATCGCTAAAAGTCATAATTTGATAATGATTTTAAAGCGTTGCTTATTCAAGGGTGATGAGGACTCCGCCGTCAAGCACCGAGTCACCTACGGAAACGTCTATCGAAGCTACTTTTCCGTCATGACCGGCATGGATGGCGTTTTCCATCTTCATGGCTTCAAGCATCACGACCGTGTCAGATGCCTTCACTGTATCTCCGACCTTTACGGGAATGCTCATCACTACTCCGGGCAGAGGAGCCTTGACCTGGAACGAACCGGCGGCGGTAGCGGGCTTGGAAATCACCTTGGCGCCAGAATCGGTGCGAGGTGCGGCCGAGGGACGTGGTTTGGTTACAATGGTGACAGGTTTGTCGGGTTTCTGTAACTCCACCTTGTAGGGGACTCCGTTGACTTCCACCTTGGCGAAGTTGTTGTCAATGTCGCCCACCTTCACCGAGTAGAGGTTGCCGTTGATGCGATATTTATATTCTTTCATTTTAGATTTTACTAAGGGATGATATGACTAAATGAAGTGAGAGGGTGAATTAGCGGCGCGGAAGCTCGCGGAGTGAGTAAATCTTGGAGCTCCATGGCGAGTAGGCACGACGCACCTTGTTGATGGTGAGAATCGTGTTCTCGCGGTCATGGGCATCAAGATGGTCATGAAGAGCCATGGTGATGGCGGCGATTGCCTCGCCCGAATCATGTTCGGAAGTGACTTCGGCCTCGCTGTCGGCAAGAGCCTTGGCCTTCTGTGAGCGTAATACGCTTGCACCGATACGGTTGATGATGTAGAAGCAAATTGCAAGCACGAGCAGGGCGGCAAACACGATGCACATGGCCATGACAGCCATGCCGAAGCCGTTCTCATCCTGTGCGGCAAACATATCCACCTTCGAGTTGGTGCTCTTGATGATATTGTTGCTTGACGGAGTGATGTAGAGGGCGTCAGAACCATCGCGGACTTCCCAGGCATCCGGGTTGCCGGTGCCACCTTCGCCATCCACCTTCCTTGCATAGGACTGGCCGGGTTTAAGATTGCCGGGAATGACAATCTCATCAATGAGTGACTTGCCGTCGGCATCATAGATGGCTACGTAATTGTCCTTGCCGGGAGTGAAGGTGAAGTTCATGTGGAAGGTTCCCTTGTTGGGTTCGCCATCGGCCCAGAAGAGCACATGCTGGCGGGTGGGAATCTCGGTATTGACGTCACCTAAGGGGACGGGATACAGCGTTGGATTTGAGCTATCGTTGGTCAGGAAGACGCTCGATATTTCCAAAGGCCCGAAGGTAGAGTTGAAAAGCTCCACCCACGCCGAGTACTGACCAAAGTCGTCCACGACGCTTGTCGAGTCATTGGAAATCATCACCTCGTTAATTCTGAGTCCGCGACGCCCCTGGGCTGAGACCACGGCGGCACAGGCGAGAAATATGACGAGGATGGATAATATTCTTTTTTTCATATTGATGACTTGGAAGTGACGGTAAGAGCCTTAGAGGGGTATGTTGCCGTGCTTCTTGGCAGGGTTGACCACTTTCTTGGTGGCAAGCTGTTGAAGGGCGCGGATTACGCGGAAACGTGTGTTACGCGGCTCGATGACATCGTCGATATAGCCATAACGGGCTGCATTGTAGGGATTGCAGAAGAGCTTGTTGTATTCCTCTTCCTTCTCTCTGAGCACCTTGGCCGGATCATCAGAAGCCTTGGCCTCCTTGGCATAGAGAACCTCGACAGCACCTGCCCCACCCATTACGGCGATTTCGGCAGTGGGCCATGCATAGTTCATATCGCCTCGGAGCTGCTTGCAGGACATCACGATGTGGCTGCCTCCATAGCTCTTGCGAAGTGTGACGGTTACCTTGGGCACCGTGGCCTCGCCATAGGCATAGAGAAGTTTTGCGCCGTGGAGAATCACGCCGTTGTACTCCTGGCCGGTTCCGGGGAGGAAGCCGGGAACGTCTACGAGTGTGACGAGAGGGATGTTGAAGGCGTCACAGAAACGCACGAAACGGGCGCCCTTGCGGGAGGCATTGCTGTCAAGCACGCCGGCAAGATATTTGGGCTGGTTGGCCACTATACCGACAGCCTGACCGTTGAAACGGGCAAAGCCTATGATGATATTCTTGGCATAGTCACGCTGGATTTCAAGGAACTCGCCGTTATCAATGATAGCGCCGATCACCTCATACATATCGTAGGGACGGTTGGCGGAATCAGGGATAATCTCGTTAAGAGAATCTTCAAGACGGTCGATGGGGTCATTGCATTCCACCAACGGGGGTTCTTCAAGATTGTTCTGGGGTATGTAGCTGAAAAGCTTGCGGATGATTGCGAGGGTTTCTTCGCCGTCCTCTGCCGCAAAATGGGCCACACCGCTCTTCTGGGAATGGACTGTCGCACCACCGAGGGCTTCCTGTGTCACATCCTCGCCGGTAACGGTCTTGACAACCTTGGGGCCGGTAAGGAACATATAGGAAATTCCCTTGGTCATAATAGTGAAGTCTGTCAGCGCGGGAGAATATACCGCGCCGCCGGCACATGGGCCGAGGATGCCTGAAATCTGCGGTATGACACCAGAAGCAAGGATGTTGCGCTGGAAAATCTCGGCATATCCTGCAAGAGCGTTGATACCTTCCTGAATGCGAGCGCCACCAGAGTCGTTCAGACCGATGACGGGAGCGCCCATCTTCATGGCCATATCCATTATCTTGCAGATTTTGAGAGCCATGGTCTCGCTGAGGGAGCCGCCGAAGACGGTGAAGTCCTGAGCGAATACATAGACGAGTCGGCCATCGATTGTTCCGTAGCCGGTCACAACGCCGTCACCGAGATAGGACTTCTTTTCCTGACCGAAGTTGTGGCAGCGATGACGGACGAACATGTCGATTTCCTCGAAGGATCCCTCGTCGAGGAGCTGGTCGATGCGCTCACGGGCAGTGTATTTGCCACGTTCGTGCTGCTTCTGGATGGCCTTTTCGCCGCCTCCCAGACGAGCTTCCTCGCGGAGGGCGATGAGCTCTTTTACTTTTTCAAGCTGGGTACTCATTATAGTTCAATAGATGTTTTATATGTTCCTGCCTGAAAGGCCTGCCGGCAATCTTCCCGACCCGGCCTTTCAGGCATTAAGTAGAGTATGATTTACTTGTTTGGGTCTTCGCAAAGTTCGATGAGGGTTCCGCATGTGCTCTTAGGATGGAGGAAGGCTATGTTGAGGCCTTCGGCACCCTTACGGGGAGCCTTGTCGATGAGACGGCAGCCCTTGGCCTCCATCTCGTTAAGGCCGTTCTGCACACCGTCGGCGATGGCAAACGCCATATGCTGGATGCCGCCGCGACCACCGTTGTTTTCAATAAACTTGCTGATGGCGCTTTCGGGAGCGGTGCCTTCAAGAAGCTCTATCTTGGTCTGGCCGACCTTGAAGAAAGCCGTGCGTACTTTTTGGTCTGCTACTTCCTCGATGGCAAAACATTTGAGTCCGAGAGTGTTCTCATAAAAGGCGATTGCCTCTTCAAGGTTAGGCACTGCGATGCCGATGTGTTCGATATGCGAAATATCCATGGTTGTTATAAATTGTATTGGTTTTTTAGTTTCATTCTGCATGGGCAAGCCGGAATTACAGTATGCAATCCCGGGCAAGTCCCTAATTTCACGGATGCAAATTTAACTATAATAATCGGTAGTGGCAAATGTTATATAACATCTTTTTGCCTTCGCATGAACAAAACCGGCACCATTACCGTTATCACGTAAGAACCCGAAATACAAACCAAGTTATGAGAAAATTCTTATCCCTGATGATGATTGGTCTCATCGCCGTGATGGCATGGAGCTGTGATGACGATGACGACAAGAACACCCCTATCTCATTCTCCGATCTCCCCAAAACAGCACAGAACTTCCTCAACGAGTATTATCCTTCTGACAAGGTGGTCTCGATAGACCGTGAAGGAAAACACGAAGGCACCGAATATGACGTCAGGATGGCAAGCGGCCATGAAGTAGAATTTGACGCCGCAGGACAATGGACTGATGTCGACGCTCCCGCACAGCAGTATGTTCCCGAAGGGATTGTCCCCGAGCCCATCCGCCAATATGTAACGGAAAATTTCCAGGCATTCGGAATCAATGAGATTTCACGTGAGAAATACGGCTATGAAGTCGAACTTACCAGCGGACTCGAACTCCGATTCGACCACGACGGAATCTTCATCGGACATCTCGACTGATAAACAGACATATCGATCTACACGCATAGAGGCCTTGCAGGTGCGGCACCTGCAAGGCCTCTATGCGTTTGAACGTCTATATCAATATCTTATCCAGCGTATAATCTCTTTGACGGACGGTTTCTTGCCATACATGAATATACCAACGCGGTAAATCTTTCCGGCCATCCATACAGAGCCAAGGAATCCGATAACGAGAAGGCCCAGCGAAAGCCAGATTTCCCATGACGGTATCCCGAACGGGATACGGGCCACCATCACCATGGGAGAAGTCAGCGGGAATATCGAGGCCCAGAAAGCAACAGGCCCCGTAGGATCGGCTGCGGCCACCATGGCGAATATCAGGCCGAATATGATGGGGAATACAGCGAATGACGTGAGTTGGGAAGCATCCTGTATATTGTCTACCGCCGACCCCACAGCCGCAAAGATGGAAGAATACATCAGGAAGCCGAGAACGAGGAATATGGTCATCAGCCCGACAAGCGACACTATATTGCCAACCTGGGATAACGACGCCAGGGCCTGAATAACCTCGATTGACTCGACATCGCCGACTGCATCAAGGTTTCCGGCCTGTACTGCGGCGATATCAGCCATAGCCTCGGCGGGAAGAAGGGCCGGGAGCAGATAGGCCGACATGGCGGCAAGCAGTACTCCCCACAACACCATCTGGGTGACAGCCACAAGGGCCACACCGAGAATCTTGCCCATCATGAGCTGGGCCGGCTTGACCGAGGTGACCACCACTTCCAATACTCGGTTGCCTTTCTCCTCGATGATAGACGTCATTACCATCTGTCCGTAAATGAGGAGGAACATGTATAGCACGAAAGACATTCCGATGCCTATCGCATAGCTAAGTCCCGAAGAGATGGCTTCTTCCTCTTCCTCATCGTCAATCCTTAGAGTCGAAAGTGCCACATTGCTTTCGACTTCGGCCATTATTTTGTCAAGATCGGCGATATCATAATGACGCAGACGCTCATCCTCGATAATCTTGTTTATCTGGCTGGTAACAGCGCTTTCGGTTATCATCGAAGACGGTTCGCTCGTGTAGAGTTTGAGCGACGGACGGCGCGAATCAAACACATTGTCGGGAATCATAAGCACGGCACTGGCATCGTCACGGCGCAGGGCCGAGTCAAGAGTGATGTCGGGAACGGGAATGAACCTTACCTCGTCCGTGCTTTTAAGCCTGGTATCTATCTTGTGGGAATTGTCCACCACAAGCACCGTTGTCTCGCTCTTATCGACAAACGTCATCAGAAGTGCCGGAAGCGCCATAAGAAGCAGCATCAGCAACGGCATAAGCAAAGTGGTGAATATAAAACTTTTTTTCTTAACGCGTTCGAGATATTCGCGTTCTATGACTATTCCTATTTTTGACTTTGACATGGCTCTTTCATTTATCGGTTAGCGGAATCCTCTTCAACGGCCCGGATGAATATATCATTCATCGAGGCAATACTCTCACCGAACCCCACGACATTTACGGCATCATTGGCCTCGGCCAGCACCCTGCGCACAGCGTCTGGCTTAGACCCCTCCGTGACATGGAACGAGATACGGCTGCGTCCACGGCTGTCAGGATCAAGAATCTTGAACTCCCCGGCAAAAGGCAGAAGACGCTCCATCAGAAGACGCCCGTCTCCGGCAAAAGTCAGGTCGTAACGGTCGGCAAAGAAGCGTCGGCGCAGTTCCTCCACATTACCGCTCAAAATGTTACGGCTCTTGTTGATAAGCGTGATATTATCACATATCTCCTCCACGGAGTTCATGTTGTGTGTTGAGAAAATTATTGTAGAGCCTTCGTCGCGAAGTTTGAGAATCTCCTCTTTGAGAAGGTTGGCGTTAATGGGGTCAAATCCTGAAAAAGGTTCGTCAAAAATCAATAGTTTGGGCCTGTGAAGCACGGTGACTATGAACTGTACTTTCTGAGCCATACCTTTCGACAGCTCCTCTACCTTCTTGTCCCACCAGCCGAGAATGTCGAATCTCTCGAACCACCGGCGCAGTTCCCGGACGGCATCGGCCTTTGAAAGGCCTTTGAGACGGGCAAAGAATACGGCCTGCTCCCCCACTTTCATCTTCTTATAAAGACCTCGCTCCTCGGGGAGATAACCTATCATCTCCACATCGTCCTGGGTCATACGGTGGCCGTCAAACATGACTATCCCACTGTCAGGAGCCGTGATATGGTTGATGATACGTATCAGCGTGGTCTTTCCGGCGCCGTTAGGGCCGAGAAGCCCGTAGACCTGTCCTTCCGGGACGGAAAGAGACACGTCATCAAGCGCGAGATGGGAGGCATAGGCCTTACTGACGTTTTCGACTTGAAGTATATCCATTGTTGAAAATTTGATGTTTCTGAATTATCTGTCGCGAAATTATTAAAAAAGTTTCAACCGGGATGAAACTTTTTGTTTTTTTCAACGTCCAATATGACGTAATGACACCCGAAACACCCCGAAATAAAGAGCAACGTTTTATGGCCGTCGTGGAGGACAACCGCCGCCTTATATATAAGGTGTGCTACATGTATGCCACCGATGACGACCACTTCAACGACCTTTATCAGGAAGTACTCGCCAACATATGGCAGGGACTTGACAGCTTTCGCGGCGACTCGCGCCAGTCAACGTGGATCTACCGTGTAGCCCTGAACACGTGTGTCACTTTCTACCGCCGCAATTCATCTCATTCAACGGGAAGAATGTCTATCGACAACGTACCTGACATCGAGGCCCCGGAGTCAGACCGTGGAGACATGCTCCGCGAGATGTACCGTCTCATAGGCGGCCTCCCGAAAATGGACAAGGCACTCATCCTGATGTGGCTCGATGAAAAGAGCTATGACGAGATTGCCGAGGTGGCAGGACTGACACGCAACACTGTGGCCACACGACTGAGGCGCATAAAACAAAAGTTAGTCGAACAGAACAACAAGTGAAGACACTCATGGACATCGATCAGCTTAAACACAAATGGAACGACATAGAACTCCCCGACAGCGCCGCCGAAAGACGCGTAAGGGAGCTGGAACGCCGCGTTAGCGCCAACAAGGTGCCGACACTGCGTGACAAACTTTACAGACTATTCATCCGCATGGTGGCAGTATCGTTCTTCGGAATACTGACACTGGTGCCGTTCACATCAGACAGCCCCGGGCTTGTCATAGCCGCATCCGCATTCTTTGTCGTGATGGGTCTGGCAAATTTCTATCAGGCACTGGCAGTGAAACGAATCGACATCGGGCACATAAGTGTGCGTGAAGCGCTTGAAAAGGTCTATAAGGTAGAGAAACGCAAGATGCTTAGCCGCACATTCGGCATCACGTGCGCCATACCGCTGCTATGTTTCATGGTGATGACATTCTCGGACATATACGGCAACTGGGCGCTCTATGGCTGCATGGTGGGAATCATGATAGGAGGATGCCTCGGACTTCTCATCAACCACCATGCCACCACGCTGTTGCAAGAAATGAAGTCTCAGCTCAAAAAAGCCGAAGATGGCGATTAGAGGCCGGACTATTGTTTTTTAGAGGTTTTGGCGTCCGATGGACGCCATTTTTCATGCACAAAATCCACGACATTGGGAAAAAATGTGTAATTTTGCAGATTGAACGAAACAAACACCCAATGGAACTGTCCGCCAAACAGGATTTACTTGACCGCCGCTATCTGCGTATGGCCCGGATATGGGCCGAGAATTCCTATTGCCACCGCCGCAAGGTAGGTGCCTTGATGGTAAAAGACCGCACCATTATTTCCGACGGGTTCAACGGGACGCCGGCCGGATTTGAAAACGTGTGTGAGGACGAGGACGGCCTTACCAAAAGCTATGTCCTACATGCCGAGGCCAACGCCATATCGAAAGTGGCACGGTCAAACAACTCTTCCGAAGGAGCCACGCTATATATCACAGCATCACCATGTCTCGACTGTTCCAAACTCATCATACAGGCCGGCATCAGGCGTGTTGTATTTGACGAGCTTTATAGGATAACCGACGGCATAGACCTTTTGCGCCGCGCCGGAATCACATGCTGCCATATTCCAGTCAGCAATGAGGGCGTCACCGGCCGAGACTGACTTTAACACTAATTAAAAGCTATATTCTCTGACTTAAAAATATGAACAAACGTCTTAAAAGCCCCGCCGTCTGGATGCCTCTGGCAATAGCGGTCGCCCTTGTAGGGGGTATGTGGATAGGCAAGAGCTTTTTCAGCAACGGCGTAAGCTGGAATTCCCGGACAAAGCTCGATTCGATGCTCAATCTCATCGAGCACAACTACGTGGACGACATAGACACGGATTCCCTCCTCGAACAGTCTTTCTCGGACATACTTTCAGGTCTCGACCCCCATTCGGTATATATCCCGTCGTCAGACCTCAGGAGTGTCAACGAGGAACTGGAAGGATCATTCTCCGGGATAGGTATATCATTCAATATGCTCGGCGACACCATCAACGTGCTCGAAGTAATCTCAGGTGGCCCGTCGGAAAAGGTAGGCCTTCTTCCAGGCGACCGCATCATCTCCATCAACGACACCGTCGTGGCCGGAAAGAAATGGAGCAACAGCAAGGTCATGAGCACTCTTCGCGGCCCCAAGGACACTACCGTCCGTCTCGGCATCAAACGCCCGACTGCCAAGGGACTTCTCCCCTTCGATGTCACACGTGGCGACATACCTGTCACTTCCGTTGACGCATCATACATGATCACTGACAGCGTGGGCTATCTAAAAATCAACAAATTCGGTTCACAGACATACAGCGAGTTCCTCAACTCAATGATGGAGCTTGGCGCAGAAGGAGCCGGAAAATTCATAATCGACCTTCGAGGCAACGGCGGCGGGTTCATGGAACCGGCAGTCCTTATGGCCAACGAGTTCCTCCCGGCCAATCTACCCATAGTCTCCATGAAAGGTGCGCATTATCCCGAAAAAGACCCTCTCGGCAGCGACGGTTCCGGCTCGTTCAAAAACGCGGAGCTGGTGGTGCTTCTTGACGAGGTATCGGCAAGTGCGAGCGAGATTTTCGCCGGCGCAATCCAGGACAATGACAGAGGACTGATAATAGGACGGCGTTCATTCGGCAAAGGACTGGTGCAAAACCAGCTCGAACTCCCCGACAGCAGCGCCCTCCGCCTGACCGTGGCACGATACTACACTCCATCCGGCCGCTGCATCCAGAAGACCTATGCTCCCGGGACAGACTATGACAGAGACCTCCTGACACGTTACGAGCACGGGGAATTCTATAATGCCGATTCAATAAAGTTTGACAAAAATCTTGAATTCAACACCCTGCACGGACGCACCGTATACGGAGGAGGAGGCATAATGCCTGACATTTTTGTCCCCAACGACACGATAGGCATGACGTCATATTATCTCAACGTGGTCAACGGCGGACTTATCCAGAAATACACGTTCGACTATACCGACCGCAACCGCGAACGGCTCTCCAAGAGTGCCGATGCAGGCGAGATGTTGTCTCTACTGCCGGATGACGACATCCTTCTCCAAGACTTCGTCACCTATGCAGCCAAGGCCGGCGTGGCCCCGAGATGGTATTACATAAACCTTTCACGCGACCTGCTTGTTAGTTCTTTGAAAGCAATGATTGCCCGCAACATCCACGGTGTCCGAGGCTACTATGAGGTCTACAACGACAGTGATCCAACCGTGACATCTGCCATAGAGGCCCTTTCAACCGGCAAGGCGGCTTTCCCGCTGACAAAATAACACGGCTCCTACCGGCTCTGCCGGCGGAGCTTTATGCACAACAACACGTTGCCACTATGAATAAAGACGACATCCGCCGCAAAGTCAAGGCGCGCAAGACACTTATGTCTCAGACAGAGAAAGACAAGGCCGCAGAGAGCGTGTTCGCAATGCTCGAACGCACTGCCGCGTTCATGCTTGCAGACCGTATACTCATGTACCATTCCCTTCCGGACGAACTTCCCACACGGTCATTCATATCCAAATGGTCAGCCCGGAAGCACTTCTATCTGCCGCGTGTCAATGGTGTAAACCTTGATATACTGCCCTATGACGAACAACGTCTGGCACTGGGTTCGTTCCACATCGAGGAGCCGACCGGCAATGATACGGTCTCTATGGAAGAGATAGAGCTTGTGGTGGTACCGGCAGTGGCTTTTGACCGACGTGGAAACCGTGTCGGTCGCGGAAAAGGATATTATGACCGGCTCCTTGATGGCACACGTGCCACAAAGGTGGGAATAGGGTTCGACTTCCAGCTTCTTGACGAGTATATCGATGCTGAAAACCACGATGTGGCCGTCGATATGGTCATAACCGAGAGCGACCATATATCCATCCGAAGAAAACGGAGGCTGTTTCCCTGCTGACATATTTTCTCAATTAAAAACACATCTCCTCAAAATATAACATCATTGTAAAATCATCGTCTTATGAAATTATCAATCTTTGCCACCTCCGGGCTGGCCATGCTCCTACTCCTCGGCTCATGCAACGTAATGAAAAAGAACAATAGCACCACCCAGAACACCACTTCGACATCGACAAGCACGTCAACATCAACCAGCAAACAACAGCCGGCCACTAACGCCCCGGCATATCTCGACTTTGTCGGAGACTGGTCTATCATCGAACTTAACGGCACGAAAGTGACCGTCAACGGCGAAAACCATCCAAAACTGTCCTTTGAGGCCTCGAAATCACAGGCTGACGCCCTGTCAGTGATAGGATTCAACGGCTGCAACTATCTCAACGGCGTATGGGTGGTAAGCAATGGCAAAATCACACCTGCCGGAGAGTTTATATCCACTCTTAAAGCCTGCCCGGACGCCCCTTATGAACAGGAGGTCAACACAGCTCTCAACAACGTTGCCTCATATACATCCGCCACACCCAACGAACTCAACCTTCTTTCCTCAACAGGCCGCACCGTTATGAAACTGCGCAAACAAGGCCTCAGCTTCCTCAACGGAGCCTGGAAAGTGACCGACATAGAGGGACGCAATATCACCGCCCCTATCAAAATCGTACTTGACACCGCCGAAGGACGCATACACGGCAATGCCGGTTGCAACGTCATCAACGGAGCGATGACGATCAACTATGACAAGGGATATGGTATAGAGTTCCAGAACCTCGCCACTTCACGCATGATGTGTCCCGACCTTGATCAGGAACAGGCATTCCTCATTGCCATCGAACAGGTTGCCACAGCCGCCCCCGGCAAGGACAATGACCATGCATATCTCTGCAACGCCTCAGGACAGAAGATCATATCGCTTAAACGTCTCGCACCCGGCGAACTCGTTGACTAATGAGCCATATGAAAGACGTTCTCAGAAACAGGCTTATACTGCTGTCTCACGATGAGGCCGGAAGACGTCTCGCCCGCATACGCTCCCTCATGGAGCGTGCCGGGATGAGAGGAATGCTTGTCTCCGACAATGCCAACAAATACTATCTCACCGGGCGTGTATTCGCAGGATACGTCTACATACCTATCAGCGGAGAGGCAATATACTTCGTCCGCCGTCCTGTCGAGCTGGACGGCGACGGAGTAGTATATATCCGTAAACCCGAGGAAATCACCCTTTCCATCGGACTCGGTATGCCGGAGACAATCGGACTTGAACTCGATACAGCCCCCTACTCCCTCATCAAGAGACTTCGTCTCATCTTCCCCGGCTCGGAAATAGCCAACGCATCCGCGTTACTGCGTAACGCCCGTTCGATCAAGACCGATGCCGAGATTGATATGATACGTCGTTCAGGCATCAAACACCGTCACGTATACAGCAGGATTCCCCGGTTGTTCAGGCCGGGGATGAGCGATATGGAGCTGCAAGTTGAGATAGAACGCCTCAGCCGTCTCGAAGGATGCCTTGGGCAATTCCGTATCAGCGGCGACTCTATGGAACTGTATATGGGAAACGTATTGGCCGGAGAAAACGCCGATGCCCCGTCGCCCTATGACTTTGCCATGGGAGGCGCCGGCGCGGATCCCTCGCTGCCGGTAGGGGCAGACGGCACCCTCATAGTTCCGGGAACTACCGTAATGGTTGACATGAACGGTAATTTTGACGGATATATGACCGATATGACCCGTGTGTTCTCACCTGAAAGCGGAAAACTCCCCGAACTCGCGCTTAAAGCCCACCAATGTTCCATTGACATTCACAGGGCGCTTACAGACATGATGAGACCGGGGACAGAGGCCAAGGCTCTATGGCAAAGGGCGGAAGAAATCGTCAAAGAAAGAGACCTGCACCCATATTACATGGGCCATCGCCAACACGCCGGCTTCATAGGCCACGGTGTGGGTATAGAGATCAACGAGCTTCCTGTCATAGCCCCACGCAGCCGCGACATAATACAAGCCGGCAACGTTATAGCCCTCGAACCAAAGTTTGTCATACCCCGTGTCGGAGCGGTGGGCATAGAGAACACCTATGCCGTCCATGCCGACAGAGTGGAATGTCTCACCAACTCTCCCGAAGAAATAGTGTATTTTGACCTTTAATATAAAAACATTAGATACCGTAGTGCAGAGGCTGGACACACCCCTCTTCCACACTATTGGCGAGGCGGCCGATTCTCTCGACCGCCCCTGCTATGCCGTGGGGGGATGTGTACGTGACTTCTTCCTCGAACGTCCCTCAAAGGATTTAGACTTCGTAACAGTAGGCAGCGGTATAGAGCTGGCCGAGGTGGTTGCCGCACGATTGGGCAGGAAGACCCACCTGACTGTTTTCCGCAATTTCGGAACCGCACAGGTCAAACGCCATGACGCGGAACTCGAATTCGTCGGAGCACGCAAAGAGTCATATAACCGAGGCTCACGCAAGCCCGTGGTTGAAGACGGGACACTCGAAGAAGACCTCTCGCGCCGTGATTTCACAGTCAACGCTCTTGCACTCCGAATCAACCGCAAAGGGTTCGGCGAACTCGTGGATCTCTTCGGAGGTCTTGACGACATGCGCAAAGGTATACTCCGCACTCCGCTCGACCCGGACGTGACTTTCAGCGATGACCCGCTTCGAATGATGCGTGCCATCAGGTTTGCCACACAGCTCGGATTCGAGATATGGCCCGAAACCTTCGAGGCCATAAAGCGCAACGCTGGGCGCATATCCATAATTTCGAAAGAGAGAATCATTGACGAGCTGATGAAGATCATGAAGTCAGCCGTCCCGTCCATTGGGTGGAAACTGCTTGCCGCCAGCGGACTTCTGTCTCTCATATTCCCTGAGCTGGCAGCCATGAAGGGTGTCCAGGTGGTGGCCGGACGCGGACATAAGGATAACTTCTATCATACTCTCGCCGTGCTTGACAACGTGGCCGCGAAGAGTGACAACGTATGGCTGCGCTGGGCGGCACTAATGCATGACATCGCCAAGCCTGTCACCAAGCGATGGGACGAAAAAACAGGTTGGACTTTCCACAACCACAATTTCATAGGGGCAAAGATGGTACCCCGTATATTCCGTGCCATGCGTCTGCCACAAGACCAGAAAATGAAATATGTGGCCAAACTCGTGGAACTTCACATGCGCCCCATATCACTTGTGGAGGACGAGGTGACCGACTCGGCCGTCAGACGCCTCATAAACGATGCCGGAGATGACCTTGAAGACCTTATGACCTTGTGCGAGGCAGACATCACATCCAAGAACAAGGAGAAAGTGCTTCGCATACTCGATAATTTCGCCCTCGTGAGACGCAAGATGGTCGACCTTAACGAGCGTGACGAGATACGCAACCTCCAACCCCCGGTTGACGGACACGAGATCATGGAAATCTTCGGAATATCGGGAGGCCCCGTTATCGGCTTGATAAAAAGCGGCATCAAGAATGCCATCCTTGACGGCAGGATAGGTGCTACCGACCGGGAAGCCGCCCTGAAACTGATGTATGAATTAGCCGCTGAAAACGGCCTGACCCCAAAGAATCAATAATTCAGAAGTGTATTTTATAACCAAACGATTCGAACTCGCGGGCTGCCACAGGCTCGACCTCTCATATGAGAGCAAATGTTCCCGCATGCACGGCCACAATTGGATTGTGACCGTCTACTGCCGCTCGGCCCGGCTCAATGCCGACGGCATGGTGACTGACTTCTCCCACATCAAGGAACGCATCACAACCTACCTTGATCACGGAAACTTCAACGAACTCCTGCCGTTCAATCCAACCGCCGAAAATATCGCACGCTGGATATGCGAACAGATTCCTTGCTGCTACCGGGTAGACGTGGCCGAAAGCGAGGGAAACATAGCGATCTACACAATTGACGAAACCCTGTGAACCTACATAGCTGACAATGCCCTACCGCGTCAACGAAATATTCTATTCCCTCCAAGGAGAGGGTTTCTACACCGGCACGCCGGCGGTCTTTCTGCGTTTCAGCGGTTGCAATCTGAAATGCGGTTTCTGTGACACATCACATGAAGAATGGCGTGAAATTGACCTCCCCGAGATTCTCGCCGAAGTCAGCACTTATCCCTCACGCCATATAGTGATAACAGGAGGCGAGCCGTCCCTGCAACTTGACGACCGCCTCGTTGAGATGCTCCATGACGCAGGATTCTACATACAGGTAGAAACCAACGGTACAAACAGACTACCGGAAGGTGTGGACTGGGTCACATGCTCTCCAAAGGGAGATACAGAGTCTGTCTTACGGCGCATCGACGAGCTGAAAGTAGTCTATATCGGACAGGACGTCGAGGCAATCGCTTCAAGACACAACGCATTCCATTACTTCCTGCAACCATGCAGCGGGGAAAATATCCCCGAGACTGTGGAATATATCCTCTCCCACCCTCACTGGCGTCTGTCGCTCCAAACCCACAAATTAATCAACATCCAATGAAACGCCATCTACTGTTGCAAGCCGCAGCCTCACTCGTCCTACTTACAGGCTGCGCACAAAAAGACAAGGATGCCGCCCATCTTGTCATCCTGCACACCAACGACACCCACTCGGCCATCGAGCCAGACCGCCACGACATGGGAGGGATGGCACGACGCAAAGTATTGATTGACAGTGTCCGTGACACACGAGACAACGTATTGCTGGTTGATGCGGGCGATGCCGTCCAAGGTTCGCTATACTTCACCCTGTTCGGTGGCGAGGTGGAACGCAAACTTATGAACGAACTCGGCTACGATATACGCATTCTTGGCAATCATGAATTCGACCGAGGCATAGAATCACTGGCTTCTGAATGGAAACAGGTAAAAGCCGACCGCATTTCATCCAATTACGACTTCACCGGCACCCCTCTGGAAGGACTTTTCGTGCCCTCCGTAATCAAAGAGATAAACGGCCACAAGGTGGGATTTATCGGAATCAACCTTGACCCTGCCGGAATAATAGCCGAAGAGAATTACAGAGGGATAGATTATCTCGATGCCATCAAAAGCGCCAATGCCGAGGCAGGGAAATTACGATCCGAAGGAGCAGAGACCATCATCGCGGTAACCCACATAGGATATGACGAAGACAAAGACAAGGACTGTGATGACCTGCGCCTCGCTGCCGGCTCAAAAGATATCGACATAATAATAGGCGGCCATTCCCACACCTTGATAGACCCTGCAAAGGGAATCCCTGCATGGCGTGTGGCAAATGCCGTAGGAGACACCGTATCGGTATTACAGACAGGCTCTTCCGGCACCAACCTCGGAGAGATAGACATCAATCTTGCCACCGGGAAAGTCAAAGCCCGTCTCATACCGGTTGACAACAGGCTTGACAGCCGTGTTGACAGCAGTTTCGCCTCACTTATTGCGCCGTATCGTGCAAAAGTTGATTCGGTGAAAAACCTCGTAATAGGCAACTCTCCATCCTTATGGGACAGAAAATCACCGGAAATGCTCAATCTACTGAGCGATTTCGTCCGTGCCCGTGGGTCAGAAATATATGGCAAACCAGTCGATCTCTCCATAATGAACAAAGGCGGTATACGCAACAGCCTCCCTGCCGGCCCCATAACAAAGGGGGAGATTATAGACATCGCTCCCTTTGACAACCGCATCGTCGTGCTTGATATCTCCGGGAAAGATCTTCTTGAAAACTTCGACATAATGGCCGGACAGGACGGCAACGGGGTCAGTTCAAATGTAAGGGTGCTCTATGACCCTGCCACAAAGGCTATCAACTCGGCCTCGATAGACGGAAAGGAAGTAAATCCTGACAAAAGATACAGACTCGCCACAATAGACTATCTTGCAGCCGGAAACGACTATATGACACCATTGAGCCGTGCCACGTCTCTGGCCCGGAGCAAGGAAGTGCTGTATGACAGCCTTATCGACTACATCGAATCAGGCAAAATGGACAAACTTCTGTCCTCGCCTGATACTTCAAACCGAATGTCAGCGTTCTGAAATATATGGAAGGTTGGATAATAGTAGGGATGCTCGTCATCTCCAATGTCTTCATGACTTTCGCTTGGTACGGACAGCTCAAACTTCAAGAACTCAACATCATCTCATCATCTACTCCCCTGTATATCATAATATTGTTGTCATGGGGAATAGCGCTGTTCGAATACTGTTTCATGGTTCCTGCCAACCGTTACGGCTTTACGGCCAATGGCGGCCCGTTCTCACTGGTTCAGTTAAAAGTGACCCAGGAGGTTGTCTCGCTTCTTGTGTTCACTCTGTTCACAATAGTCTTTTTCCGTGGCGAAACCCTTCACTGGAACCACTTCCTTGCATTTTCCCTGCTTATTATCGCTGTCTATCTCGTATTTCTCGAAACCTAAACCGCTATCGAAAACAGACACACAGATAACAGGAACAACAATCCGGGCCGTAAAAATATTGATTACGGCCCGGATTGTTGTTCCTGTTATTAAGAATCATTATATTCCAAAGAGTCCTCCCCAGTGATAGCTTCCGGGTTTCATGGTAACATATGTCCCATTAGATGCCCGCATACGTATCACTCCGGGAGCAATCTCCCTGACTATGGCAAACGAATCCCAACCGAGTCTGCCGAGGATTGCAAATGCCGTCGCCCCTCCTTCTATGATAAGTTCGTCAGGACGATGTATATCAACCAGATATTTTACAGTTCCGGCCATTGTCTCACGAAGATAGACAGCGCTTTCCTTACCAGTCCGGCTTCGGTCTCGTAGAGCAAGTATCACGGAATGCTTCTCTCCATAGGCTTTTGCAAGCTCCTTGTTCCATACGTCTGCCGGCGCGGTTCCGTTATAAACATCCGAAGGCATATAATATATGCCTACACCACAAGAGACAGGTTTGCTCTGCGTGCTACCACATACAATAATGCAGTCTTCGAGATTCACATGGCTCTCACTGTCGACAACGCCATTGCAGGAAAAATGTCTTTGAAGGAATGCTGTGAACAGGTCTGCGGCACCAGCCGGCACCACATCGTCACCAGCCATGGCAATCGCCGTTCTGACATCTTCTTCCGTCACAGCGTCTGTATAACGTATCCCCTTCTCACGACAATCCGGGAAACGCACCCTGAGGTCGGAAGAATAAGCCGGAAACTCGGGATCGAATGAAAAGTCTGTCTCATGCAGAGGCATTCCTCCGATATAATATATCCCGTCACGTATAGTCCTGCCTTTTGAGGGATTGGCCGGTATGTAAAGGGCATTACGGCAGCCGGAAACCGACATCAATGCTTCCAGTTCGGCCACCACATGTCCGCGCAGTGCCGAATCGGTCTTCTTGAATATCCGCTCAATGCATGGCATCTCCTTTATAGCACGCGCCACCCTCACCGTCTCCGCCACAGCCTCATCCTCTGTCATCGACCGTGTATCAGTGGCAATCACAATGACATCACAGTCCGGCTTCATGCAAGGCTGTATAGACAATCTTACACGAAGGCCGAAACGGCGGGCTATTCCCGCCACCTCGGCTGCTCCTGTTATATCATCGGCAATAACCGCAATCATTCCTTGATACCCAGTCTGTATTTGGCCATACGCGTGGCATAGTCAATGCTGAGCACCATGGCATCATCACTTGCTACACCCTTTCCGGCAACGTCAAACGCCGTACCATGGTCTACGCTGACACGTATGATCGGAAGCCCGAGAGTGATATTGACGCCATTGGCACTCTCCATCTTGCCCGTCTCCTTGTTCCAGTTGAAGGCACATACTTTGAGAGGAATATGTCCTTGGTCGTGATACATGGCCACACAGCCATCATACTTACCACATTTTGCCTTGGCAAAAATCGAATCAGGAGGCACTGGGCCGTCTACATTGAAACCTCTCGACCTGAGTTCCTCTATGGCAGGGATAATTTCAAGAGCCTCCTCATCGCCAAACATACCGTTCTCACTGCTATGGGGATTCAGACCGGCAATGCCTATGAGGGGATTCTCTATGCCGAACTGACGACAGGCATCGTGGATAAGCTCGGTAACCTCTATAACACGTGCCTTCTTGACAAGGTCACAGGCCTTGCGAAGAGGAACATGGGTGGAGACATGGATCACGCGTATATTCTCGTCAGCAAGCATCATGGCATACTTCTTCGTATTGGTGAAAGTGGCATAAAGCTCAGTATGCCCGTCAAAATGATGCCCGGCCAGATTCAGAGCCTCCTTGTTGAGAGGAGCCGTGACAGTTCCGTCAACTTCTCCGGCCATGGCAAGCTCTATGGCTTTCTTTATGCTGACAAATGCCGCGTTGCCACATTGTGACTGCACCTCTCCGAAACGGAATGTATCCATATCCACACAATGGAGGTCATAGACATCGATGGTACCGTATTCAAACAAAGCATCTCCCACACTCTCAACGGCATTGATCTTAAAGTCATAGCCAAGGAGTCTTACAGCCTCTCTCATGACAGCCGCATCACCGGTTACAACAGGACGGCATTTCTCATAGGTTTCCTTGTGGCTGAGGGCACGAACCACGATCTCCGGCCCGATACCGGCGGGATCTCCCATGGTTATAGCTAAAATCGGTCTCATAATCAATAAAGTGAGTTATATATATCCTTGGCATCCTGTTCGGTGACCTCACGGGGATTGTTTTTCAACAAACGCTGCACCTCCATGGCGGCCTTGGCCATTCCGTCAACCGCACTCTGCGGGATGTTCAGGTCGGTCAGCTTCTGCGGAATACCGACAGCCTTCGAAAGCTCGCATATGAAATCAACACCGTTCTGGGCTGTTTCATCGTCATCCTTGCCGACTGGGGCACCACAGGCCACAGCCACCTCGGCATATTTCTTCAAGTTGGCCGGGCGGTTGAACTTCATAACCGACGGGAGCAGGATGGCATTGGACAGACCATGTGGGATATGGAACTCTCCTCCGAGCGGATAGCTAAGAGCATGGACGGCGGCAGTATTCACCGGGCCGAGGACAAGGCCGCCATAAAGCGAACCGAGAGCCAGAGCCTCACGAGCCTCCACATCATTTCCATCCTTGACTGCACGAAGCAGGTTTGCGGCTATAAGCCTGATACCCTGAATGGCATATATGTCAACCGCAGGATGGGCAAACTTATTGGTGTAAGCCTCTATACAGTGTGTCAGAGCATCCATGCCTGTATCTGCCGTTACCTTAGAAGGAACCGTCATCGTGAGCGCCGGATCCACGTAAGCCACATCGGCAAGCAGATACGGGCTTACTATACCTTTTTTGAGTTTGTCACGCTCGTCAAGAAGGATGGCATTCGGAGATACCTCGCTACCTGTTCCGGCAGTTGTGGGCAGGCAAGCCAGCCATAGGCCCTTTTTATTTATAAAGCCGGTTCCAAAACAGTCCTCGGCTTTCTGGTCACTGCCAACGAAGGCTGCCACAAGCTTGGCGACATCGAGTACAGAGCCTCCACCTATTCCGACCACGCTGTCAGCCCCGAACTCGCGGGCCACCTTCAAGATTTCGTTAAAATCTCCAAGCGAAGGTTCGGCAAGGATATTGCTGAACACCTCTATACTGACTCCCGCTTTCGTCAGAGCGTCAATGGTAGATTCGATAAGGGGTATGATAGGAGGGGCTGTAAGCACAAAAAGGCGCTTATAGCCGAGTTTCAGATAGTCCTCCTCAAAGTTTTTTATACAGCCTGTTCCAAATACGATTTTCTGTGGCTGCAATATCGTTATGGGTTTCATATTTTAATAGATATTGGAATTTTTTTCAGACAGTTTCCACATCCAGTTGGTTCTCCTTCTTCTTTTCTTCAAGATACCCGTATATTGTCAGCTCCTTCTCGGCCAACGGCGCGGCAAAAAGATAGCTTGCAAGATATCCGACCACAAGGACTATGATATGGCTGTAAACACCAAGCATGTACTTGTGGTGAGAGAAGTTCCAGTCGCCAAGATCAAGAATCGTCTCCTTTATGCCGGTACCGTGTATATCTACCTTTGTGGATGTCAGCACGGCGTAGGCAGTAAAGAGGACTGCTGCGGCGATACCGACATATAGTCCCTGCCTGTTTGCCCGCCGGCTGAAAAGCCCCAGAAGGAATATACCAACTATACCGGCAGAGAAGATGGCATAGAGCGAGAACAATGCGCCAAGCACGCCTTCACCTCCCCACGATATATAAAGGATGGCCACTCCGACAGCCCCGATACCAGAAAGCACCACCATGAGACGTCCAAACCGAAGCTGCTGTTTATCAGTACTGTTTTTCTTAAATCTCACATAGTAGTCCTGCACGGCTATGGCCGACAGACAGTTGAGGTCTGTGTCAAGACTCGATATGGCCGCAGCTGCAAGGGCGGCGATAATGAGTCCCCGAATACCGACAGGAAGTTCGTTGCTGATAAAGTATGGGAAAACCTCGTCGGCTTTAAGTCCGTCAGGAAGCGCCGGAGCGCCGGAAGAATGATAGAATGCAAACAGGCATGTGCCTATAAACATGAACATCGCCCAGATGGGCACACTCATAAGGACACCTATATATGCAGCCTTCTTGGCGTCACTGTCATTCTTGGCCGTGAGATAGCGCTGCACTATGGTCTGGTCTGTACCGTATTTCTGCAATGCATAAAATATCCCATTGAGTACCATGACTATAAACGTCAGCTGTGTAAAGTCCCAGTCATAAGGGCCGACATCTATCTTGCCATACTCACCGGCTATGCGTAACACCTCTGACGGCCCTCCCTCCGGGAGAAACAAAAGCAACACAACGCATATTATGCCTCCACCTATCAGGAGTCCACCTTGTGCCACGTCCATCCAGACAATAGCCTCCATGCCACCGAGAAGAGTCAAGAAAATGATGGTCACGCCAAGAACTATTACTATGGCATAAATATTGATATCGAGAAATGTAGATAGAGCCATCGAGACAAGGAAGAACACCGTTCCGGCCTTTGAAAAATGTCCCAGAGTAAAGGCAAACGAACTATACATGCGGGCAAAAAGGCCGAAACGCCGTTCGAAATACTCGTACGTAGACAGACGCACCACCTTGCGGAAAAGAGGAACTATGACACCTATCAGGGCCAGCAACACTATCGGCACCATAAGTCCCTGCACAAGAAGGATCCAGTTGTCAGCATAAGCAGCCCCCGGATAGGCCAGGAAGGTCACACTTGATATAAGTGTGGCGAAAATAGACATTCCCACCGCCCATGCCGGAATCTTTCCGCCGGCTGCGAAATATGTGCTCGTATCTTTCTGCCTGCGGGCAAAATAAATCCCCACACCGATGGCCGATACGATGGAAAAGATGACTATAAGATAGTCAATCCAGTGAATGTCATTCATAGTCTTTCCTTTATAGCCTGTTCTTCTTCGACTGAAAGTCTTGTCAACGGCATGAGCATCCATGGATCACACAGACCCTTTGTCTGCATCATCACTTTCAATGCCGTCAGTGACTGACCGAGAGTTCGACCGGCCTGATATATCTTGGCTATCTCGTCGGTCTCCTCCTGAATCCTTTCGGCTGTGGTCATGTCACCCTTGACAGCCGCCTCGTAAAGTTCGTTGAACATTTCGGGCACATAGTTGCCTGTGCTCGGGACAATTCCGTCCCCGCCGATCGAAAGAGAATAGGCAGACCGGGCCGCCCATCCGCAGAAATAAGCGAAGTCCTCACGGTTTCTGGATATCTCCACACATTGCCGCATACGTTCGAGGTCTCGTTCTGAATCTTTCAGACCTACGATGTTGGGATGGTCAGCAAGACGCCTTACCACATCCACAGGAATAGACATATGGGTAGTAGCCAGTATGTTGTATAGCATCAGCGGGCCTGTGACAGCATCGGCAAGAGCCTTGTAGTAGCCAAACATCTGTTCCTCCGTCAGAGCGTAATATGACGGGAGCGTTGCCACGATTACATCGGCCCCGGCCTTTGTATAGGCCTCGGCCTGTTCCAATTGTTCCGAAAAGCAGTTGCCTGTCAATCCGGCGTAAATCAATATTCTTCCAGCCGCAGCCTTTACCGCTGTCCGCACCATAAGCAATCCGTCGGCAGCGGACACACTGTTCCCCTCGCCGGTGGTACCCATAAGGAGCGGGGCCACATGATGATGTGCGAAAAACTCAATGATTCTTTCTACTGCGGGAACATCCAGACGGCCATCCTCAGTGACAGGTGTCACCATAGGCACTACGACGCCACGATACTTGCAATTCTTCATAACGAGACTATGGTTTTTTAGATTTAAGATTCTGTAACAATAAGGTTTACAATGCCGGAAATCCTCAATAACGGATTGTCTGGCAACGCAACACCGATAATCGGAACAAAATTAGTGAAAAAATCTGAAACAAGCACGTGTTTGTATTTCAAAAATCAACATCGTGCTACAATAGAGACAGTAACCAGCTCCCAAAATCAGCCCGCACCGCCCACAGTTCGTGTAACGACCTTGATACAAGGTTATTCCGCATCATTTACAATATTTCACAATGTTATTACAGAAATATTGCCTAATTTTGCACCATATTGCAAACTTAATCCCATAAATTCCACGAACCATCCGCATCACAAAAACGTTAAAAAAGAGTCAAACAGCCAATAAAGTATAATGAAGACTGTAAGAAGCCTGATATTCATCTTATTCGCCATCATTGCATCATTTTTGACAGAATCTGCGGATTGTGCATTAGAGGACGGGGCGTTTTCCTATTATGCACACTGCGTGATACCGTCCTTCGATGTTACGGACGACTGTGCCATGCTCAGCCCGAGAGTCCAGACACAACAGGCCCTTGACACTCTTCGCAAAACCACCAACAACCATAATCCCGAATATGAAAAGATGACGCCCCTCCGTGCCGTCGTCTCTCCCGCTATAAGAAATTGCAGAAATATAGATCTTTACTGCGTATATCGTGAATAGGCAGAAGGCAGGCCGCATGTCCCGGCTGCTTTCCAATATAAAAACAAGATATACACCCACCATTAATTAATCCAGTAAAAGATTCCGACTATGTTTCTAATGTTCGTCTACCTCATCGGGGCGCTTGCAATATCATTTCTCTGTTCCGTGCTTGAAGCCGTGCTGCTATCGACTCCGATGTCATTCATAACTATGAAAGAGAGTGAAGGCTCGTCAAAAGCCGTCCGTCTCAAACAATACAAATCAAATATAGACAAACCGATAGCCGCTATCCTCTCCCTCAACACCGTAGCTCACACTATCGGAGCGGCAGGAGTCGGCGCGGAAGCCGTCAAGATATTCGGCGAGGCGAGTTTCGGCATCATCTCGGCCGTCATGACCCTGTTGATCCTTGTGCTCTCCGAAATAATCCCCAAGACCGTGGGAGCCTCCTATTGGCGCACACTCGCACTGCCGTCCACATCGGTCATACACATAATGATTATTGTCACCTATCCGCTCGTTTGGCTTTCAGAATACATCACAAAGATATTCTCTTCAAGCGAGGCCCAGGTATCTGTCAGCCGTGAAGAGGTATCGGCAATGGTGGCCGTAGCCTCCGAAGAGGGTGTACTGGAAGCCAAGGAAAGCAAAATAATCCAGAACACCATCAAACTCACCAACGTATCGGCAGAAGATATCATGACTCCCAACCTTGTCGTGGCATCAGTCCCGGAATCCATGAACGTGGCTGAGTTTTTCAAAAACGGCGACATGACTTATTCGCGCATCCCGGTCTTTAAGGACAATAAAGACTATATAACCGGCTATGTGCTGAAATCAACCGTTCTCGAACTTCTGGCAAATGACAAGTTCCACATAAGAATGTCCGACATAAAGCGCCCTATCCTGAGATTTGACGAAAATGAAAACGCTTTTTCCATCTGGGAGAAGATGCTTGAACAAAAGGAACACATCTCTGTGATAGAGGACAAATACGGATGTCTGCGAGGAATAGTCACAATGGAGGACGTCATAGAGACAATGCTCGGAGAAGAGATCGTGGACGAGGCTGACAAGAACGCCGACCTGCAACAGGTGGCTCTGGAAAAATACCATTCCATGAACCCTGTGGCCGCACAGCAACAGCATAGTTGAGGTTTATTAACAGCTCCCACAGAAGAAAATTGCACTTTTTTCGTAATTTTGTGCCGAATTTTCATTTCCTGTCCTCTCTTCACTTGTTTTCAGAATCAAGACATTTACTATGATATCCCGAAAAAGCCTCAATCTGTACTTTCAGGACTCCATACGCAACAATTGGGATCGTCCGGCCTTCACCGACCTTGGCAATACCTCTCAGACACTCACATATAAAGATGTGGCCCGCAAGATAGCAAAGCTCCACATCCTTTTCAGAGAGACCGGCATCAAACCCGGAGACAAGATAGCGCTCTGTGGTAAGAATTCCTCTCTGTGGTGTGTGTCCTTTATCGCCACCGTTACCTACGGAGCCGTCATCGTCCCCATACTTGCCGACTTCAAGCCCGACAACGTGCAGCACCTCATCAACCACTCGGATGCCCGTCTGGCCATTCTTGATGAGACTGTCTGGGACGCCCTCAACCCCGACTCACTTACCAAGGTGACAGCCGTCCTGTCAACCCGAGACTTTTCCCTCCTGCACAGTGCGGGAGAACAACCCGCCAACGTCCGTGCCCACCTCAACGAACTTTTCGGCCGTGAGTATCCTGACCGTTTCACACGTGACCATGTGGTATATCACGAGGACTCGGGTGACGAGCTATGCCTCATATCCTATACCTCCGGCTCGACAGGTTTCTCCAAAGGAGTGATGCTCCCCTTCCGCTCCATATGGAGCAACGTCCAATACTGCATAGAGAACCTTCCTACCAATCCCGGCGAAGGCGTGGTGTGTATGCTCCCGCTGGCCCATATGTACGGACTGACCATAGACATGATACGTCCCTTCATCTGTGGCAACCATATCCGTGTGCTGACCCGCACTCCCTCACCACAGGTACTTATATCGGCCTTTGCCGAGGTAAAACCCCGCCATGTGGTAGCCGTTCCTCTGATTATAGAGAAGATAATACGTACCCGGGTATTCCCGTTGCTTGAAAAACCACTCATGAAACTCATGTTGATGGTTCCGTTCGTTGATGACCGTCTCCATGCCCGCATCCTTGAAAGGCTCAAAGAGACTTTCGGAGGGCGTCTGGAACAAATCATCATCGGGGGCGCCGCACTCAATAAGGATGTAGAAAAGTTCCTGCGCCGCATAGGCTTCCCCTATACCGTGGGCTACGGCATGACCGAATGCGGGCCGCTTATATCTTTCGCCTCATGGGATGACAACCGTATGGCTTCGTGCGGACGCATCGTGGACAGGATGGAGGCACGGATAGACTCCGCCTCACCGTCTGAAACTCCGGGAGTGCTTTATGTCAGGGGGGATAACGTGATGCTGGGATATTACAAAAACCCTGATGCCACATCGGCAGCAATGACGGATGACGGCTGGCTTTCCACCGGCGATATCTGTAATCTTGATAGCGAAGGCTTCCTGTATATCCGAGGACGTGACAAGAATATGATTCTCGGAGCTTCGGGCCAGAACATATACCCTGAGGAGATAGAAGACAAACTCAACAATCTCCCCTATGTAGCCGAATCTCTGATCATTGATTCCGGTGCCGGACGTCTGCTTGCCCTTATAGTTCCAGATATGGAAAATGCCAACAACCAAGGCATAGACGAACGTGAGATTGAAAGTATCATGGACGATAACATCCGTACCCTCAACTCCAACCTGCCCGCCTATTCACAGGTTCAGTCATTCCGTATCCAGCAAGAGGAATTCGAAAAGACCCCTAAAAAATCAATCAAGCGCTACCTCTACAAGGCCTGAGAGGCAAGGACAGAGTTGTAATAACGCACGTCACCCGTCACCTCCTCACCGGCAAAAGGCGGTATAACGATTTCGGTGTCTGCCGTCGGAAGTTCTACCTCGGCCAGAACCAGCCCCTCGTGACGCCCGTGAAACTCGTCAATCTCCCATGTGAGACCGCAGTAGTCCACCATATAGCGGGTCTTGTCAATAGCCCATCCCCCGGCAAGAAGCGAGGCCATCTCCTCGGCCTCCGCCACGGGGACGGGATATTCCCATTCATGTCTGACAGCGCCGGAATTCCGTCCTTTCAGAGTAAGAAAGGCCCGGTCTCCACACACTCTCAGACGCACAGTCCCGTCAGTACGGTCAGAAATATAAGTCTGCCTGATACATGATGACGAGACGGCCATCTTTATATAACTCTTATCCTTTACGAGAAACTTTCGTTCGATTTCAAGTGCCATAGAGCATTATTTCGTGGAAAAATAGTAATTTTGCAAAATTATAATTTTTTGAGTTTCCAACCGCAGACTATTTATAGAAATAACTTGCGAAGACTATATTTCACACTTCTGATACTGACAGCGATGTGCCTCGGCGGCACGGCGCAGACAGTCACCCTTACAGGCATCGTGCGCGACTCACTCACACGTGAGCCTGTCCCGTTTGCCACAGTCTTTCTTATCGGCACAGACCGTGGCACACTTACCGACGACAACGGGCAATACACCCTTACCACCGCGCTCAGATTTGACTCCGTACAGGGAGCGGCCATGGGCTATGACACCCGCCGCCTCCCCGCGCCTCCCCGCCGAGACAATATGAGGCTCGACATAGACCTACACTCCACAGGCGTTATGCTCGGAACCGTCGTGGCCAAACCGCGCAAGGAGCATTATTCCAAGAAAAACAATCCGGCTGTGGACTTCATGGAACGCATACGCGCCACCGCAGACATCAACGACCCTCGCAAACGAGACAATTACAACTATGACAAATATGAACGCATCACGCTTGCAATAAACGACTATCATTTCAATGACTCGGCTCGCAGCGGTATTGACAGACAGTTCAAATTTCTTAAAGACTACGTAGATACCAACAAACTGTCGGGGAAACCGATACTCAACGTGGCATTGCGTGAGAAAATATCTTCCGTACACCATCGGTTGAAACCTTCTGCCGGGGAGAAAGAGTATGTTACAGCTATCCGAAACTCCGGGCTTGACGAGTTTCTCGACCCGCAAAGCACACAGTTGTTCTACGAGGATGTCATGCGCGAAATAGATGTCTACCGCAACGACATCACACTGCTCCAACAACGCTTTGTCAGTCCTCTCTCCCGCATAGCTCCCGACTTCTACAAGTTCTATCTCACCGACACCGTTGAGATAGACTCCGTGGGATGCATCGAACTGACGTTTGTCCCGCGCAACCCTTCGACAATGGGATTCACAGGGCGCTTCTATGTTCCCCAGGGGGACTCTACGATGTTCATCAAACGCATAGTGATGCGTGTACCCCACGACATCAATCTCAACTTTATCGACAACCTCCTTGTCACGCAGGACTATGACAGAGGTGCCGATGGCTCACGCCTCAAACGTTCGGACGAGATGCTGGTAGAGGCAAGCCTCCTCTCCGGCCTTCCCGGAATGTTTGCGTCTCGCACGACGATATATACAAACCACGATTTCAATCCGGCCAATGACCAGAAAATATTCAATAGAGGCCTGTCCCAGATCTATGCACCGGGAGCACATTCGCGTGACACAGTCTACTGGGCCGAGAACCGCACCGCTCCTATTGATCGTGGTGTAGGCCACATTGACCGCATGATGAGGCAGTTACGATCTAAGCCTCTTTATTATTGGGGAGAGAAGGTTGTCAAGACCTTCGCATCCGGCTATATCACCACTGGAAATCCGTCAAAATTTGACATCGGCCCTCTGACATCGACATTCTCTTCCAACTCTCTTGAAGGATTCCGACTGAGACTCGGAGGAATGACAACCGCAAATCTCTCCCGCAGGCTATTTGCCAGAGGATACGGAGCATACGGATTCAAAGATCACAAATGGAAATACCGAGGCGAGCTGGAATACTCGTTCCGTGACAAGACATATCACTCACGCGAATTTCCAGTCCATTCCCTACGCTTCACCCACCAATATGACATGAACATGCTGGGACAACGGTTTGTGTCAAACAACCAAGACAACATGTTCATGTCTTTCAGGCGTGGCAAGGATATACAGATGACCTACCAGCGACTGACAAAGCTTGAATATATATTGGAAATGGAAAATAACCTTTCCATAACCGGCCGTCTGCAAAACGCCAGGGAAGAGGCCACGCGATACATGACGTTTGTCAACGGACATGGAGAATCATTCAGAGATTACACCATGAACTCGGCCACCATAGAACTGCGCTACGCTCCCGGCGAGAAGTTCTATCAGATGAAGACCGGGCGTGTCCAGATCAACTTTGACGCACCAGTCCTCACTCTGAGCCATACATTTGCCCCAAAGGGAATTCTCGGCAACCGTTTCGGTCTTAATGTCACGGAACTTTCATTCACGAAACGGTTCTGGTTCTCGGCATTCGGCTATACGGACGTCTTCCTAAAAGGGGGGCATGTATGGAGCCGTTCGCCCTACCCCAACCTTCTCATCCCCAACGCAAATCTCTCTTATTTCATACAGCTTGAATCATTCAGCTGCATGAACCCCATGGAGTTTGTCAATGACTCATACATGCAGTGGGATCTGACATATTGGGCCAATGGCGCTATTCTCAACTATATCCCGTTATTGAAAAAACTGAAATTGCGTGAGGCGTTTTTCTGTCGCGGACTCTGGGGCAACCTCAGCGACCGCAACCGTCCATGGCTAAACCCCGAGTTGTTTGCCTTCCCTGCCGATGCCCGTACACAGGTGATGACCCGGACTCCCTATATCGAGGCCGGCATAGGCATAGACAATCTCTTCAAGGTGTTACGCGTTGACTACACATGGCGTCTCACTTATAGGGACAACCCCGGCGCGTGTCGCGGAGGTCTAAGATTCATGTTCCACTTCTCATTCTGACATATCATGATTGACACCGACCGCCTCATCCTGCGTAAATGGAACGAGGATGACATACCTCATTTTGCCGAAATAAACAGTGACCTAAAAGTCATGGAATATTTTCCAAAGACACTATCTTTCGAGGAAACGGTCAGTTTCTATAACCGCATAGCAGACGAGTTCAAACAATACGGATTCGGCCTCTATGCCACAGTGTTGAAAAGCACCGGCGAGTTCATCGGATATGTCGGATTCCACCATTTTGACTTTCAAGCCGAATTTTCCCCGGGCATAGAGATCGGGTGGAGGCTCGGACATAAGCACTGGAACCGTGGATATGCCACCGAGGCAGCAAAAGCCTGTCTCGAATATGCCGGTGAGAGACAGCTTTTCAAGCATATATATTCATTCACAGCCACATGCAACCTTCGGTCTGAGCGAGTCATGCAGAAAACAGGTATGACCCGTGCAGGGAGTTTCATGCACCCTGCCCTACCTGACGGGCACCCGCTCAAAGAACACGTACTATACCGAAAAGACCTGTGAAAGGACAGGAATCAGTCTTCGGAATAATGGCGGAGCACCCTGCGGTAAGAATTGAATATCTTTGACTTGGAAACAAACCCTATATAACGGCCTCTGTTATCGACCACCGGGAGGTTCCACGCCCCGGTATCATCAAATGTCTTCATGACCTGCTCCATACTCTGGCCCAACTCGACACGTGCAGGCGGCATCGACATGAACTGGTTGACAAACATACGCTTGTAAAGTTCCGGGCGGAACATGATATTGCGTATCTCGTCAAGAATCACTACACCGAGAAGACGGTTGTCAGTCCCGACCACGGGGAACAGGTTGCGTGACGAGCGGGATATGGCTCCTACCATTCCGTGAAGATCCATGTCAGGACTGACCGAAACAAAGTCTGTCTCAATCACCGAGTCCATCTTCAACAGCGTAAGAACGGCTTTATCCTTGTGGTGGGTAAGAAGTTTGCCCTCTCTGGCCAGACGCATCGTATAAATACTGTAAGGCTCGAAAATCTTTATCGTTCCATAGGATATCGTAGAGACTATGAGCAATGGGAGGAACAGATCATACCCACCTGTAAGTTCGGCCGTAAGGAAGATGCCCATGAGCGGGGCATGCATCACTCCCGACATTACACCCGCCATACCCATAAGAGCAAAATTCTTGGTAGAGAGTTCAAGTCCGAAAACCTGATTCAGCACATAGGCAAACAGAAATCCGGCCATACATCCCACAAATAGCGACGGGGCGAACGTACCTCCCACACCCCCGCCACCATTGGTGGCCGAGGTTGCAAATGTTTTCAGCAGGACAATAGCGGCTATAAAGCCCATAATCCACCAAGGATTGTCACGATCAGGATAAAACACCGAATTATTGACGATAGAGGCGGTGCTACCGTCCAGAAGATCCATGATGGAGGAATAGCCCTCACCATAGAGCGGAGGAAGCAGATAAACCAGCAGGGCGAGGATGGAACCTCCGACAGCGACCTTGGCCCACGGCGAGTGGAAACGGCGGAACATCTTCTCCATAAGATTCATTGAACGTGTGAAATAGAGAGAGACAAATCCGAGAAACAGACCGAGAAGTATGGCATATGGAATCTTCCATGTCAGAAAAGGCTCGCTTTGGACGAAGAAAAACTCCACGTCATATCCAGTAAACGTATAAGCCACGGTAGCCGCCGTGATAGAGGCTATGAGAAGCGGCATGACCGAGACAGTGGTCAGATCTATCATCAGCACTTCGAGGGTGAAAAGCATCCCGGCGATAGGAGCCTTGAAGATACCGGCGATACCGGCGGCTGCACCACATCCCACAAGAATCATGAGAATGCGCGGTGACATTCGGAAAAGACGTCCCAGATTGCTTCCTATGGCCGCACCTGTGTAAACGATAGGCCCTTCGGCACCCACCGAGCCTCCGAATCCGATAGTGATCGAACTTGCTATAACGGAAGTATACATATTATGACGTTTCAGCCTCGACTTGTTCTGAGAGAGAGCATACAGCACCCTTGTCACACCATGAGAGATATTGTCACGCACAACATACTTTACAAAAAGGCTCGTGATGAGGATTCCCGCCAAAGGAAGAAGGAGATAAAGATAGTTTCCTTCGTTGATGGCGAGACGCGATGTAAGAAGCCCGGAGACAGCATGTATCAACCATTTAAGCACGAGGGCTGCAAATCCGGCAAAAAGGCCCACCATGAGGGCGAGGATGATAACGAACGTCTTCTCCTTGATATGTTTCTCACGCCATTCGAGAAGACGCATGAATCCGTCATTTATTCGCGTGCCGAACGTATGTAGCAATGTTATCATTATTTTTCTTCCTTGAACTTTTGATTATTACTTGCCTTCGCCGCGCAGGACTGTGCGCACCGTGTAAAAGAGTATGCGCAGATCAACCGAGAGAGAGAGATTGCGGACATAAAGAATATCATATTTAAGCCTCTCCACCATAGAGGGGACATCCGAGGCATATCCATACTTTACCATCCCCCACGATGTGAGACCGGGACGGACAAGGTGAAGAAGGGTGTAGTGTGGCGCTATCTTACTTATCTCATTTATAAAATACTCCCTTTCAGGACGCGGCCCCACAAGAGACATCTCGCCTCTAAGGACATTCCATAGATTCGGAAGCTCGTCAAGACGGTATTTCCTCATCCACCTCCCGGCAGGGGTGACACGCATGTCAGTGTCACTCGACAGCCTCGGGCCGTCCGGCTCGGAATCAACCACCATGGAACGGAACTTGAAAATTCTGAACGGGCGTTTTCGGTATCCCACCCGCACCTGGGAATAAATAACCGGGCCGGGCGACTGCAATCTTATCACAATAGCGAGATAAAGCATGAGCGGGCTGCATAAGATCAGTCCTAATGCCGAAAAAACAATGTCTGCCATACGCTTGACAGCGACAAATGAATCAGGCAGTTGCGCATCAGTAAGATCGGTGAGAGGCTCGGCACTGACCACATCAAATTTCACTATGCCTGTCGCGATAGCCTTGTCATCAGGACTCACCATGACCGGCACAGAAAACGGGAACAAGCGGGACAACAGCTCCATCACCAGACCAGGCTCCATGTTCCATGGCCTCAACACCACTCCTTTGATACCATGCGACTTTATATACCCCTCTATATCTCCGGGGGTTACAATGTCATACTCCGAGTCTTCCCCATCATCATTATTACTTGCAAAGTTACTTATTCCGACAAGCCGGAAACCATATTCCTCACCCTGCCTGAGGCATTCGTCAATTTCCTGCCGCAATCTACATGTAGACGTGACGAGAAGATATCCAGGCCTCGGTGCTTTCTCCAACCTGCGTTTCAGAACCGTCGTGAGCCACAGACGCGGGAAATAGACAAACGGAAGAACAACCACGAAGAACATGAATATCATCTCATAATTGTAAACCCTCCGAGGAAGAATGTCATTAAGCAATACAACGAGGAAAAACACAAGGGCCGTCACGGCAACGGAACTCACCGTTTTAAGGAACTCGCTTACCCTCGACTTACCCTCTGTCCTGACATAATAACCCGAAAGATAGTAGACGAACATCATGAAAAGTGGACAGATGGCCAGAGTCATCACTACCCCGTGGGACAACAAAAAAATAGCTATCGAAGGAAACCGTTCCGACAACCCCGGCACGACATGGTAGCGCGCAATACTGAACGCTACCAGCCCGGCAAGAGTCGAGACATAATCGACCGAGACATAGACTGCTCTGATTTTTTGTTCTCGGGTCAAGGGCGCAGAGTCAGTAATTCCCCGGACGGGAGCAATTTAACAACCATTGACGGCAAAGAGGGAGTAATATCGTCCCTGCGATAAGACGCCACATAGTCCACGGCATTGATTATTTCCTCCTCTATCTCACTGAAAAAACGGGGTGAGGGACAACCGCTGACATTGGCCGATGTGGAGACCACCGGGCCTCCAAGCCCGAGGCAGAGGGCTGATGAATAGAGTTCGGACGTAAGGCGTATTCCGGCACTGCCGTCTTCGGCCAACAGACAACCGGCAAGCCTGCTCCCGGATGGATAGACCACGGTCACGGGACGCGAGGATGACTCTATGAGACCACTCACAGAGTCAGGAACATCGCCGACTGTGAGTTCAAGCATACGGCGACTACCTACAAGGGAGATCAACGCCTTGCTGTCGGCACGGCGCTTTATGGCATAAACCTTTCTAACCGCTTCGTCCGAGGCAGCGTCACAACCTATCCCCCACACGGTATCTGTCGGGTAAAGAACCACGCCTCCGGCCTTCATGACCTCCACGGCGCGGGCTATATCTTCTTGCACGGTCATTTTCACAATGCAAACTTAGCAAAAAAAACGTGCACAGGCAAACATTTGACAAAGGTTTGAGGTTTAAATTTTATAGCCTGTGGCGGCATATATCCGTCCCTTACCAACTTCCATACGGTATACCTCCTATCCGGCTGTCACCATATCACGTCAAATATTTCTTAACGACATGTCACGACCATTCACCTTTGACCGCATGTGCCGCATACTCATCACGTTATTGTTCATAGCCGGATTTGTATGGCTCGTAAACGTATTGCGCAACGTGCTGCTACCCTTCTGCCTTGCATGTCTCATAGCGTATATCCTCGAACCTATTGTGGAATTCGGAATGCACAAGCTCCACATACGCTGGCGCATAGTGTCCATATTCCTCACTCTCGGAGGAGTAGGAGCCGTAATTGCAGGGCTTGCATATCTTTTCATACCATCAATAGTCAGCGAGGTGAACGAGATGACGGAACTCGTCAGAAAATACTCAGACTCTGGCGACATAGTACCTTTTCTACCGAAAGAAATACAAGACTCTATCTCAGGTTACTTTAACACAGACAATATGAACCGGCTGATAGAGGGCGGAAAGCTCGAAAGCCTTCTTAGCAAGGGAGCCAGCCTGCTTTCCACATCCGTGGAATACCTGTTTCACGCACTCGAATGGTTTTTGACATTCATCTATGTCATATTCATCCTTCTCGACTACCGCACCCTTATGAGGGGATTCCAACTGCTCGTCCCAAGAAAATACCGTCCCATAGCCTCCCGTGTGTCAGACGATATCAAGACAAGCATGAACCACTATTTCCGAGGTCAGGCAGTGATAGCCCTTTGCGCGGCAGTGTTTTACTGTATAGGCTTCTCAATCGTAGGAATTCCGCTGGCCATCGTTCTTGGAATACTTGTGGGAATACTCTATATGATTCCATACTTCCAGTATGTCACACTCATACCTGTTGCCTTCGTGTGTTTCATATCATCTCTGGGCGGGTCAGATGCATTCTGGGTGATATTCGGCAAATGTCTGATTGTCTACTTGGTCAGCCAATGTATCTGCGACTATGTGTTGACCCCAAAGATTATGGGAAAAGCCCTCGGGCTTAACCCGGCCATAATACTTCTGTCACTATCGGTGTGGGGAACGCTCCTCGGACTAATCGGCATGATTATCGCACTCCCTCTCACTACCCTGCTACTCGCCTATTACGAGGAATACGTCATCAACCGTGGTGACAATAACCCCGCACAGTCATCCCCGCTTAGGCATCACGGCAAATAACAGACACCTCTCTCCTACTCTATCCACGAGCGGACAGACGAGAAAAAAGCTCATCGGCATACTGTCGGCCCACAGGCACCACAGTGCCACCGACAAGTCTCAGTTCCTGTCTGGTATAGCTTTCTATCTTGCCTACGGAAACAACAAACGAGCGATGAACGCGCAGGAAATCATGCGGAGGAAGCATCATGCAGAGATTTTTAAGAATTATGCGTGAGACCGTACACAGGCCGCCAGTCCTGAATATCTTGGAATAACCCTCCATAGCCTCGATATAGAGAATCTCCGAAAGTGGGATATTCACATTGTTATATTCCTGCTTGACGGTGATACTTCCACGCGAGGCGTTGACGCGGTTATACTCTATCCTGCGCACCGCCTTGTCTACCGCCGTCCTGAATCTATCATAGGAAAACGGTTTGTGGAGGTAGTCCACTGCATCAAGGTTGAATCCTTCGAGCGCATAGTCAAGATAGGCGGTAGTGAATATAAAACATATATCCTTGTCAAGCCGCGCAGCAATTGACAGTCCGGTGACATTCTCCATCTCTATATCAAGGAATACAAGATCAGGCCTGTCAGCCTTGATGGCAGCAATACCCTCGGCGGGATCGGAGAAAGTCCTAAGTTCCATGCCACCGGCCCGGCGACAGAATTTTTCAATAACTTCGAGTGCCAGAGGCTCGTCATCAATGGCCACACATCTGATCATAACCGTGATTAAATAAGTTGGATTTCAAGATTTACGGTAAATACACCTCCGTCTTCGCGGGTCTCTAACGAATATCGACCCGGAAAAAGGTTTGCAAGCCTTGCCCGGCAATTATCTATACCCACGGGCATCTCTGTCCTGAACTCGTCAGAATGTTTCATCACATTGTTGCATGTATTGAAAGACAGATTCCCGTCCCTCAATTCCAGACCGATCTCTACGACACAGTCCCGGCTCGTCGATGCACCATATTTAAAGGCGTTCTCCACAAATGTGAGCATAATCATAGGGGGCACCATCACGCCGCCATCATCCACATCGTGAGTCCATCTTATGGTAGTGTGTCGATTTAGTCTAAGCATTTGGAGATCTATATAGTTCTGTATATAATTGACCTCGTCACTTAGCGGAACCATTTCGTTACCAATGGTCGTATAGGTATATTTCATAATCTCCGTAAACTTTATAAAAGCATCCTCGGCCTTCTGAGATGTTCCTATGACAAGACTGTAAAGGGTGTTGAGCGTGTTGAAAAGAAAATGAGGACTTATCTGGGCCTTGAACATTGCAAGCTCCGCCTTGTTCTTCTGGTTTTCAATCTGCTTCTGTCTCAGAATCTGTCCGTAAAGTTCCCTTACAAACGAGACGGTCAGAGAATATGCCGCCACAAGGGACATCATCAGCCAAAGACTGAGGCTCACACCGTAATCCCTCATCTCCGTCTGGTATTTGGACATCACAGGTATATAGAAATCCACCTCGGGATGCGGATAAAGCGTAAGAAGCCATGTAAACAAGACAAACACCATCGCGGAAACGGCAATGCTGACATACCTCCTGTTTATAAGGAGTCCGGGGACATTCAGATGTTTGATGACGAAATAGCACCCATAAAAATAGGCGCATACTATGCTAAAAAACAGCGGCCATTCCGTAATCCAGTAATGTGCTCCCCCAAGAAATACGAGCATGGGCATGAACACAAAGCAGAAAAACAGATCAAAAATACGCGATGTATTGTTCTCTAAAATTTTCACAGGTGCAAAATTAGTGAAAATTCTCACGATTTTTCACTAATTTTGTAACCTTAAAACAGACTTAATGAACCGTTTCATACCAGTTATCATATCCGCAATACTTGCCGGCGCGTGCAGCCAGCCCGTACAGGAAAAAGAAGACCAGACACTCATGGAGGCATCCAAGCAGGAACTTGCCACTGCCCTCGGCGAACGAGAACAGCTCATCAGCCTCATGTGTGAGATCACATCGGCCACAGACCGTATCAAACACCTCGAAAACGTACTTACAGTGGCCAATGCCCATACTGGCGAGAACAAGTCCCAGCGCGCGCAAATACTCGGTGACATAGCCGCAATACAGAAGACTCTCAGACAACGCCGCCAGCAGCTGGCCGAACTGGAAACAAAACTGAAAAACTCGGCCATGTTTTCCCAAGAGCTACAAAACTCTATAAACGCCATGCATTCCCAGATAGAGCGACAGACAACCGAGATAGAGAGCCTGCGCGGACAACTGACGGCTGCAAACCAGCTCATAGGAGACCTCAACACTACGGTTGACTCGCTCAACACGGCTGTCTTGGACGTATCAGAAGAACTAAACGCCACCCAAAGCGCCGCCGTCATCCTTGAAAACGAACTGAATACCTGTTATTATGTCGTAGCTCCGAAGGCCCAGCTAAAAGAACACAAGATACTTGAAACAGGCTTCCTGCGCAAGACAAAGCTCATGAAGGGGGATTTTGACCGAGGTTTCTTCGTCATCAGCGACAAACGCAACATAGACACCCTCGATATGCTTACTGAGAAAGCCCGTCTGCTCACAAGCCATCCAGAGGGTTCTTATACCATAATCGAACACGACGGACGCAAGACACTCTACATAGTCTCCCCAGACCGATTCTGGAACCTTTCGAATTATCTTGTGGTACAGACGGACTGATTTTCGTTTACAGATTTCCGCCGTCTGTTTACAGACTTTTTGACAGAGGGGTTAACGGACGTAAATTTGCGGTCAGTTTTTTAGACAGACCACAACATGCGTCATCACCACACTTTGTTATCTTTCCTACTGCTTATTTCCTTTGTCGGCGCCTTCGCGCAGGATCTCTCTACCGTCAGTGTCCCTCTACGCGACATATCAGGCTCGGTCAATGATGACAGCGGCGAGCCGGTCATAGGTGCCACAGTCTCTGTGAAAGGAAATCCTCGCAATGCCGTGACAACAGACCTTGACGGGAATTTCCGAATGACAGGGCTCGTTAACGGAGATGTCCTGCAAGTCTCCTATCTCGGCTATAAGACTGCCGACATCCCGCTTTCCGACGGTAAGAGCCGGTATGTCATCATGCTCCATAGCAACGCGTCACAGCTCGACGAGGTAGTGGTGGTGGGCTATGCTACGCAGCGCAAGATAGACCTTACAGGTTCCGTATCATCCATCGGAGCCTCCACGCTGGCCGACCGCCCTGTGACCAATGCCACAAGCGCCCTTGCCGGACTTGCCCCCGGCCTTACAGTGACTAACTCCGGCGGAAGCACTCCCGGCTATGAGTCCCAGACACTTATGATTCGCGGTCAGGGCACCCTCAACAATTCTGCCCCGCTTGTGGTAGTGGACGGAATGACAGGAGTGGCTGTCAGCGACATAAATCCGAAAGACATAGAAAATATATCTGTGCTGAAAGATGCCGCCTCTTCGGCCATATACGGCTCACGTGCAGCCAACGGCGTAATCCTCATCACCACGCGCCGTGGCTCCGAAGGCGCGCCACGTCTCACTTACAGTGGCAACGTTTCATTTGAAAAAGTGGCAAAACGGCTCAATCTCGTGACCGACTACGCAGATTTCATGGAGATACAGAACGCCGGTCTTATTGCCAACGGACAGGCTCCGCGCTTCTCGCAGGGCAAAATAGACGAATGGCGCAACGATGCCGGAAAGAACCCCACGATATATCCCAACACAGACTGGCAGGATCATATCTACCGAAACCCTTCTGTAGTCCAGAATCACAACCTCGGCATAACAGGCGGAGGCCGCAGGGTACGCTACAATATATCCATGGGCTATGTAAACAATCCGGGCATGATTTATTACACAGACTATGAACGTTACCAGCTGCGTTCAAACATAGATGTCAACATCAAGCCTTGGCTCAGTATCGGGACAAACATATTCGGCTATATCGACAAGAACAATCCGTCATCAGAAAATGCAGCTGCAGGTGGTGACGTGATATTCGGCTCAGGAGCATTCAACACGGTGCCCGGTATGACTCTTTATGACCCCGCTACCGGGCTGTATGGTGGAATCCAGAACCCCGAGGATGAGAATGTCAGCAATTTCAATCCCTATCGCCGTCAATGGTTCTACAAAGATGACTTTCCCACAAGGACAAGGCGCCTCGTCACCAAGCTATACGCCAGCATAAAACCTGTCAAAGGGTTGACAATAAGCGGTTCGTTCACTTACAACTACTGGGACAGACGGGTGGAGCAGCACCTGACCGACCGTGATCTCTACCGCTTCACATTCGAAGGGCCGGTGCTCATAAGGGAAGGTGTGGTGAGAACATACATACGACGCTACAACTATGCCGATACATTCCGCTCGTCCGAGATAACCGCCGATTACAGATTCAGAATTTCTCGGCTCGAAGCCTCGATTCTGGCCGGAGCAAGCCAGGAGCATGACCGCTACGAGAACGAAATGTTCCGCAAATACGACCTTATTGACGACTCTCTGACCTCCATTGACGCCGGAACCACTAACGGAGAGATCTCAGGCAACTACACGGAGTGGGCCATGCGCTCATATTTCGGCCGTATCAATCTAAACTGGGATGACAAATACCTTCTCGAAGCCAACCTCAGGGCCGATGGTTCTTCAAAATTCGCACCAGACAGACGGTGGGGCTATTTCCCGTCAGTTTCGGCAGGATGGCGCATCTCGCAGGAGCCTTTCATGAAAGCGGCTTCCGGCTGGGTTGACAATCTGAAAATACGCGCATCCTACGGATCACTCGGGAACAACGCCACTACAAGCTATTACATGTATCAGTCTCTTTTTGCCACCACAGGCTATGTCCTTAACGGAAACATCGCTGGTGGATTCGCACAGACCGTTCTCTCCAACCCGGCACTGTCATGGGAAAAGACATATATGACCAACTTCGGTCTTGACTATGCCCTATTCAACAGCCGGTTGAACGGCTCGGTAGATATCTATGACAAGAATACCAAGGGAATACTCATCTCCCTACCGGCACCTCTCGAACACGGCACAAGCATTGTGCCCAACCAGAATGCCGGAGAGGTCAACAACAAGGGTATGGAATTTGATATCCACTGGAATGACCGTATAGGCAAGGTTTCATACAATATCGGATTCAACATGGGATTCGTAACCAACAAGGTGACAAAGTTCCAAGGTGACACCCCATCGATTAACAGCGTCTATAAAACCCAGGAAGGCCGTCCCGCCAACCAGCTGTATGTCATAACGGTAGACCGTATTATACGTGACCAGAAAGACCTCGACTATGTGCAGTCGCTCGTAGACAAAGATCCGTCATATTTCGCCACCTTCCAACGCCCTGAACTCGGAGACTTCCTTTATGCTGATGCCAATGGAGACGGCAGACTCGATAATGACGACCGCGTGGAGATCGGCCACGGCACACTTCCGAGACTTACATACGGAGCCGACCTCGGTCTTAGCTGGAACAACTTTGATTTCAGTATGTTGTTCCAAGGCGTAGGCAATCATCAGGTGTATTACAACAATCAGGCCTTCCGTTTCGTAACCGTAATGGGCCAGTCGCTCAACAAAGATATAACCGACAACGCATGGACACCCGAAAATCCATATGCCTCCAAATACCCGATACTGCGCAACAACGCCAACAGCAAGAACAACATCGCCTCAGACGCGTTCGTCCACAATGCCGCATATTTTAGGTGCAAGAATATACAGCTTGGATACACCGTCCCGCATGACATAACGAGAAAATTCCATATCGAAAATCTCAAAATCTATACGAGTATGGACAACCTATTCACTATTACCGACTTTCCCGGACTCGATCCCGAGGTCGGAGCCAACGTGGGATATCCGTCAGTCCGCCAGTATTCCGTAGGATTAAACATCTCTTTCTAACACATGAAGATTATGAAACTCATACATATCACCGCCCTCTGCATAGCCGCCATGTCATTATGCGGATGCGAGAGCCTTGACTACACCCCTGCCGACCAGATGTCCGGCAAAACTTTCTGGAAGACCGAAGCCCACGCCCGTCAGGCTGCCGTAGGGCTGTATTCCGCCATGAAGGAGCCTTGGTGTTTCGGCATGGAATTCACGTTTGACATGTGCAGTGATATCGCGGACGGCACGTCCCCTTGGGCAGATATATCACGCGGCAACACCTTTGCCTCAAATAGTGGAGGAGTACAGAACCACTGGCAATATCTTTACGAGCTTGTGCATCGTTCAAACACGGTGATCCGCAACGTAGCGACAATGCCTATAAGCCAGCAGACAATTGACCGTGTTACCGGCGAAGCCAGATTCCTCAGGGCCATGGCTTATTTCCGTATGCTCAATTGCTGGGGAGGCGTACCTTATTATGATGAGACCTGCGACATTAACAAGGAATTTGGCAATCTCAAATCTCCAAGAAGCGCAGCCGATGAGATACGCAGACATATCATAGACGATCTCACCGAGGCAATCGAGAAACTGCCGGTACAATGGGATACGGAAAACCTCGGACGTGCCACCAAAGGGGCTGCATACTCACTCCGTGGGAAAGTGTATCTATATAACCGAGAGTGGGAAAAAGCGATTGCCGATTTCGAGGAAGTCGTATATGACAAAGAAAACGACCACGGATATTCGCTACACCCGGACTACAACGAACTATTCAGACTCTACAACGGCAAGCACAGTCCTGAAATGATATTCTCCATTCAGTCACTCGACGGCAACACTCCTGGATATGCGCTTGACATCGTATCATACTTCGGCAACAAATCCACCATGCGCCTCATAGCAAGCAACAGGATCGTGCCATCCACCACTCTTGCTGACATGTATGAGAACCTTGACGGATCTCCATTTGACTGGGATGACATTTTTCCCGGTTTCAACTTCGGCGGTTCGCAGCTGAGACGCGAATATATGAGCGTCGCGATAGACCAAGGAAGCACCAAAGTCACAGATCTTCTGAAATGCGATACGACAAAGGTCATGGACGCATACCGCACGCGAGACCCACGCCTATGCCTCAACATCATCACTCCATACTCACATTATCTGGGGACAGATGCAGGCTCTTCGCCTATGGACAAACAATTCGTGCTTGCCGACCCCACAAAAGGAGGCGCTCCCATGGAAGCCATGGCCTTTATCCGCAACTCGGAGGGCTGGAACTCCTATTTCTGGCGAAAATGGATACCGACCGGCAATCTTGACGGATATTGGGGAGAATACAACCGCACACCCTATGAGTTTCCGCTTATCCGCCTTGGCGATGTGATACTAATGCTTGCAGAGGCCTATAACGAGGCCGGTTATACGGACAAAGCCGTGACGGAGGTCAACAAGATACGCGCCCGTGTCGGTATGCCCGGACTGAACAGCGGTGCCGAGTGGCTTGCCGTAGAGGACAAGGCAGATATGGCCGAAAGAATACGTCGCGAACGCGCATTCGAACTCGCCGGTGAAGGACAACGCTACTGGGATCTGCGCCGTTGGGGGCTATTGGAAAACTCCGTAAAGAATGCCACCGACATTTTCGGAGACCTTATGTACACACGTTCATACCAGAAACGCCACGAACTCTGGCCCATCCCGCTCGTAGAGATGGATCGTAACCCCAACCTCACCCAGAACGAAGGATGGTAAGACCAAAGCCTTTTAGATTTTTATTTAACATAAGTTCGATATAAGCCATCAGAACATAGATTCGGCAGATTGGACATTTTGAGTGATGGATTACGCATACTCTATTGTTTTTGTCTTCTTTGCGAAAATAATTATTAATGTGATTAAAAAAATTTTTTCTGCGGGTCTAAAAATGTGTCAGGGACGGCCTGAGAGGGCGTGCCCAACGTTATAAATACAAGGATTTAGCTGTATCCGGCGCTATAAATTCCGTGTTATCAGTGTTTATTAGATGGCAAACAGACATACTTGCTTACAAGCATGGTGTCTGCGAACAGACAATCCGCAGGTATTTGATACGGTATATCCATAAGTTCACAACGCACAAGAATTTGACTATACAGATGGATACCTCACTTCGGCCTGACGGTTACCAAGAATGCACTTCAAGGAGTTGTTTTATGACACAAGTATGGGCGTCATGTAACGATCACCCATTATTGTAGAGGAAGCCAGATAGCTGAAACGCAACAGAATCCGAATATACGGCATTGTGATTGACGGCATTGTGATTGACGGCATTGAAAGTTTTTGAGGAACTTTCAATGAACGGTATGGAAAATACAGGAATGCTGTCAATGAACGGGTTAACCTGGGAATCAGCAATGAAAACAGAAAGAAACTCATACTCATAGATAATATACCAAAAGTCACTATTATAACGCCCAACACTGATTGGCTACCGCTCGGTTATCACCCAAAACATCTACTTAGAAATTTTGGATCAGCGGATTTTCCCGGTGGGTGTGGAAGATGTCAAGAGTATAGTGTTATC
>CAJTRI010000016.1 GCA_910578615.1 uncultured Duncaniella sp.
AGATGGCTCCTACCGCCCGATCCCTGCAAAAGTCCCTTCCATGCGGGCGCCTGACACGCAGGCTTGTCCGTAGCCCGGACAGTCCCCCCCTGACCGCCACGCCGTGCCGATCCTGCCACGCATGTCGTCCAGTCCGCAGGTATCGGCGCATCCCGCATAATACCGTTATCCTATCGCAGACAGTATCTGTCTGGCTCATTCACGCACTCTCGCAGCCTAATGTGTAGCGACATTTTATAGAGTGTTATCCCTTGCCTGTCATGGCCCGGCGGTACGCACCCGGTATCACCGTCTCTCACAGACAGCCGCAAGTGCCCCCGGAGTGTATGGAAGAGGATGTCCAGTGGTTTCCCAGAGGCTTGGTGCAGGATACGAGACTGTACGAGGTGCTTTTCATCGAAGCTATTGACCACCACCACACCATATCTTGTCTTTCAATACAGATGGCGGTTCTGTGATTGAGAATGCAATTCAACCCTTTTGTCTCATCGGGAGTATTATTCCAGTCCGGCCTTATGGTATGTCTCGGGCCACGGGAGGCCCGGCTATTTTTTTGTTGGAGTTCTGAAAATTTATTGTAACTTTGCATTGTAATTGGCTAAATATATCTTTTTCAGCCGTTGCATAATTATAACCATTGAAAATTCAGTTCACCCTATTATATTGATGGAACTTACAGCGTCGCAGCTTGCAGCTCTGATAGGAGGCGAGGTGGATGGTGACGGAGATGTAACCGTCGGCACCTTTGCCAAAATAGAGGAGGGACACCCCGGTGCTCTCTCTTTTCTTGCGAATCCGAAGTACACCCATTTCATTTATGAGACGAAGTCGTCGGTTGTGCTGGTGAAGCGTGATTTTGTGGCGGAGCGCGAGATTGCGGCCACTCTTATAAGGGTGGATGACCCGTATGCCACAATTGCCAAACTCCTTGAAATGGTGAGCGAGATGACCAAAGTCCAGAAGAGGGGTGTAGAGCAGCCTTCGTTTGTGGCCGAGGGGGTCGAGATTCCCGAGGACGCCTATGTCGGGGCTTTTGCCTATATCGGTGCCGGCGCGGTGATAGGGCGTGGCGCCAAGATATATCCTCAGACCTATGTCGGGGCCAATTGTTCTGTCGGAGAGGATACAGTCCTTTATCCGGGGGTGAAGGTATATGACGGCTGTGTCATAGGAAACCGTTGTATAATCCATTCGGGAGCAGTGATAGGTTCTGACGGATTTGGTTTCGCTCCTGTCGACGGCCACTATGAGAAGATTCCACAGACAGGAAATGTCGTTGTGGCCGATGATGTGGAGATAGGAGCAAATACGACCGTTGATCGCGCCATGATGGGTTCGACCCGTATAGGTGAGGGCGTGAAGCTCGACAACCTTATCCAAGTGGCCCATAACTGTGTGATCGGCGACCATACTGTCATGGCCGCGCAGGCCGGTGTGGCCGGTTCGGCCAAAATAGGCAAGCACTGTATGGTGGGCGGACAGGTGGGCTTTGTCGGGCACATCACAATCGGAGACGGTACCCTTATCGGCGCGCAGGCCGGTGTCAGCAAGGGAACTGAGCCGGGTGCCCGGATAATGGGTTCTCCGGCTGTCGATATGGGGGAATATGCACGCGGACTCGTGTATCAGAAGCGTATCCCCAAAATGATGGAGCAGATCAAGGAGCTTGAAAAAAGAACAAAAAAATAAAGAAATATATGAATCAGAAAACTATAAGCGGCGAGTTCTCGTTCACAGGCAAGGGGCTGCATACGGGTCTTGAAGTGACGGCTCGTTTCCTCCCGGCTCCCGAGAACCATGGTTACAAAATCAAGCGTGTGGATATCGAGGGAGAACCTGTGATAGACGCTCTTGCCGAGAATGTAGTAGCTACCAACCGTGGGACGGTCATCGCCAAAGGGGATGTCCGTGTGTCAACGATAGAGCATGCCATGGCCGCTCTTTATGCCGCAGGGATAGACAACTGCCTCATCGAGGTCAACGCTCCCGAACTTCCTATCCTTGACGGAAGTGCCAAGCTTTATTGTGATGCGATAGCGGCAACAGGAGTTGTGGAACAGAAGGCTGACAAGGATTTCTATTATGTGAAGCAGCGTATCGAGGTGCGTGACGAGGCTACCGGCTCGTCCATCATAGTGCTTCCCGACGATGACTTCTCGCTTGATGTCAAGATTGATTTCCAGTCCAAGGTGCTCAACAACCAGTTTGCCTCTCTGGAACGGGTGGAGGATTTTCCCGCCGACATTGCCGCAAGCCGCACGTTTGTCTTTGTGCGCGAGATAGAGCCTCTCGTGACCAACAATCTCATCAAGGGTGGAGATCTTGACAATGCCATAGTCATATATGATACCCCTATGCAGCAGGCAGAGCTTGACCGTCTGGCCGACCTCATGGGTGTGCCACGCAAGGATGTGAGCGATCTCGGGTATCTCAACAATATACCTCTCACGTCAGAGAACGAGCCTGCACGCCATAAGCTCCTCGACCTCATCGGTGATATAGCCCTTATAGGCCGTCCCCTTAAAGGCCGCGTCATAGCCACACGTCCCGGGCATTCCATCAATACTGCCTTTGCCAAAAAGATCCGTAAGGAAATCAAGCATCAGGAGGTACAGGCCCCTGTCTATAATCCCAATAAGGAGCCTCTGATGGATAACCTGCGTATACGAGAGCTTCTGCCCCACCGCTATCCGTTCCTTCTTGTTGACAAGATTATAGAGAAGGGGTCTAACTATATAGTGGGAGTGAAGAATATCACGTCCAACGAGCCTTTCTTCCAAGGACACTTCCCACAGGAGCCTGTGCTTCCGGGCGTGCTCCAAATAGAGGCCATGGCCCAGACGGGCGGAATCCTCGTGCTCTCAGGTCTTGAGAATCCTGAGCTTTACAGCACATATTTCATGAAGATAGACAATGTCAAGTTCCGCCAGAAGGTGGTTCCCGGTGACACCCTTGTCTTCCATGTATCGTTTATGACCGAACTGCGCCGAGGATGTGCCATGATGAAGGGTTATGCCTTCGTGGGCGAGAAGATTGTCACCGAGTGTGAGTTTATGGCCCAAATAATCAAAAACAAGTAACAGATATCGAGCATGAACCAGCCTTTATCATACATACATCCCGATGCCAGAATCCATCCGTCGGTGGTTATCGATCCGTTCGTGACCATTGCCGGTAATGTGGAGATAGGCGAGGGTACCCACATCATGTCTCACGCGTGCATCATGGACGGTGCGCGTATAGGCAAGAACTGTACCATCCACCCGGGAGCCGTTGTCTCGGGCACTCCGCAGGATCTCAAATTCTGCGGGGAGGAGACGGTAGCCATCATCGGGGACAATACGGTGATTCGCGAATGTGTGACAGTGCATCGCGGCACAGCCTCGAAAGGGAAGACCGTCGTGGGTTCCAACTGTCTCATCATGGCTTACTGCCATGTCGCACATGACTGTGTCGTGGGCAACAATGTCATAATGTCAAATGCGGTGCAACTGGCCGGAGAGGTGGTGGTAGACGACTTTGCCGTCATAGGCGGCGGCGGTCTCATCCACCAGTTCTGCCATATAGGCGCTCATGTGATGCTCCAAGGCGGCGCGCTTGTCAACAAGGACATTCCTCCCTATATCAAGGCCGGACGCGAGCCGATAGCCTTTGCGGGTGTCAATTCCATCGGTCTGCGCCGTCGAGGGTTCAGCAACGAGGCCATACGCGACATTCAAGAGATCTATCGTTATCTCTATCTCTCGGGATTGAACAACTCTGATGCCATCGCGCGCATAGAGGCCGAGCTTCCCGCCTCGAAGGAGCGTGACGAGATCATCCTCTTCGTGCGCAATTCCAACCGTGGCATTGTCCGCGGTTATGTCTGACGACATATAGATACCGCTATGCGGAAGCTGTCAGTCTTCCTGCTGCTCACGGGCATCTCCGTATCCGGCTTTTCGGACACGGAGATGCCCGTGGCCGGTAAGAGCGGTGCCGGTCTGGCCGAGGTACTGAGGTGTTATGGTGCGCCCCGGCGCCTTGCAGAGCTTTCGGAGCTGGATTTCACAATGACAGACCATTTTACGGGCACGCAGGTTACCGTAGAGGGAGGGAGGCTTCCAGAGGGATACTCGGCCTCGGGGCTGGTGTGTCCCGAGTGGTGGAAGGAACTTGACGTTTACGGTGATACCGTCTGGCGTGACCTTGCCAATTATTATCCGGCCTCGGAGGATGTGAGGCGTCATCGTGCCGACCGTCCGCCGGGCGATGTCGTTACCCCGACGTTTGAGGCACCGTCATGGCGTGCAGGTATAGGGCGGCTCGGCAGTATCGATACGGAGTTCTATGAGCCACCTGCCTCACTGCGCGGGCGTCTGGCCCGAACCTATTTCTATATGACTGTAATGTATCCACAGGGTATAATGCGTCCGAGAGCATATACAATGTTTACGGGAGCTTCTTATCCCGGGCTTACGGTATATGGAAGGGAGCTTCTGATGAAATGGCATCGCGAGGCGGCTCCTGACCGTGAGGAGAAGGAGCTTAACGAGATGATGAGGAGGTTTCAGGGCAACAGCAACCCGTTTGTGGACAATCCGTCTTTTGCGGAATATCTATGGGGAGAGAAGGCAGGAGAGGTATATGCCGAGGAGGGGAAGCCTGTCCCGTTGCATTCTACCTACCGCCTTGCTGACGATATATGGCTGACTACACCTTCCGCTCCGTCGGATGCCTTATGGAGTATTGACGGCGTGGCGGTGACGGGTGAACGCGTCGCGGCAAAGTCGGTAGGGGCAGGGGAGCATGATGTAGAGTTTTATTCACCTCTTGCCGGTATGAGTGGCCGTGTGATGATAAAGATAGTGCCATGAGACTGAAAAGACTGATATGTGGCGTGATGGTGATGGCGGCCTTAGGTGCGTGTGGCTCCATGGAGGGGCATCGTGATGACCCGAAGGAGCCGCCGAGAGATAATGAGCGCCCGGATGTGGAGGACAACCGTCAGTTCGGGCCAGAGCTGAAAGACGGTGTGTGGCGGCTGACGGGGCCGCGTGTCTGCCTTAGGTATGACAGAGGGGGCGTGATGTTTCTGACAGACGGTTCAGGTGCGGTGAGGATTATTGACCTTGACGGAGCGGCGGATGTATCGTTTGTACATTCGGGGATGCATCCAGACTCTACCCTTCTGGCGCCACGGCTGGAAATCAACGGTAAATGTGTCGATATAGTGGAAGCGCGGATGATGGGGCGTAGCCGTGAGACTGAATGGATGCGCGTAACAGCCGCGGACAGTGCGATGTATGTCGTTGTAATACCGTCAAGATAGGGATGTATATCCGAATATTATCACGTAATCTTCGGGGACGATGTTTTAAAACATAAATTTCTCTGACGGGATAGATTTTTCCAAGAGGGCGGCTCTTTTACCGTTTCTGGGAGTCGGCGTATTCCCGACCGGGTGTGCGCCATTTATGAGCAGATATGGGTAGGGGGCTACATGGTGCGAAGGCCGACAAGGTAATTGCCGTATGAAGTATCCGGGAGATATCCCAGAGTTAGATAGACGAAGCGGGGGGAGACATGTCTGTTGTTGACTTGTCTCCCCCGTGAGCCGATATTACGGGTTGGGATGAGTTGTGCAGGTTACTTCTGCATGATGCGGGCCATAGCGCGCTTGTCCTCGCGTTCCTTGATGGACTGGCGCTTGTCGTATTCCTTCTTGCCTCGGGCTATGCCGATGACGAGCTTTGCCAATCCACGGTCGTTGATGAACATTCGAAGCGGGACTATGGTGAAGCCGGCTTCTTTGCCAGACTTTTCGATTTTTGCAATCTCCTTGCGGTTGAGAAGTAGTTTGCGGTCGCGACGTGCCACATGATTGTTGTATGAGCCGTAGAAATATTCGGCTATGTACATGTTCTTGACCCATACCTCGCCGTTGTCAACATAGCAGAACGAGTCGGTCAGGGATGCCTTTCCGTCGCGAATGGACTTTATCTCGGTGCCGGTGAGTACGATACCGGCCGTATAGGTGTCACCTATGGCGAAGTCATAGGTGGCGCGTTTGTTCTTTATATTGATTTCTTTTGTTGACATGACTGTGTCAGAAGATGAGGTTGAAGAGGAATTCAAACATATATTTCGGGGCCAGTACGCCGAGAATGGCGAGAATCATGAAAAGGCCTGTCTGTTGGGGCTTGATGTTCATATAGTCTGCTCCTTTCCACTGTACGATGGCCACATAGAAGGGCAGGAAAAACAGCTGTACGAACGGGATTGAAAGACCGTTGAGGATGATGGTGATGAGGGCCAGCAACCCGAGGGTGTATAGCACGAACGTGTGGCAGCGGTCTTCGTCATATTTTTTGTCAAGCATCGGCTCTATGAAGAGGGAGAGCATGAATGTGGAGAAGAAATAGCTGACAAGGTATGCGGCGAAGGTCACCACCATTTCCATAAACAGTTTTATGAAGGCTGTGTGTTCGTCGTATAGGGCGTTGAAAAACACGCTTGCCGACGCCAAGGCAATCAGAGGGTAGAATCCGGCGGAGGCTATTCGTGAGGGCGGGATGTCTGCTTTCTCGATATCCTCCCATCCGTGGCCCGGAGATAGAATGAGTTGGAAAAGATATTTCAGATATTTGCTCATAGAATGCAAAATTACCTATAAATAACGCTATGTGGGAATCTTGGTATGATAAAATAAGGTATTATTATGTTATTTTAACGAAACAGGTAGTAATATGCAGACTGTGACAATCGTTAGACTGGAAAATATTATCAGCTAATGAATGTATTGAAGGTATTTGCGATATTTCTTGTGACAGCGGCTTTCTCTATGGTTTTTCCTTCGTGTGGGGATGACACTCAGGGGAGAATATATTCGGAGGTGAGGTCGGTCAACAAGCTTCAACTCTCCCGGATGACTATCTCGAAGCTTGCAACGATTAACGACCTCAGGCTTGACGAGGCCGAGAATATCAAGCAGACTATCGCCGCCCTCGGTGACGCCGTTAAGGTGGGGAGCCGTGTGGGTGCTTATTCCTATGACACGTATATGACGGCATTTGTGGATCTGTCGGCGCTCGGCCCGCAGGATGTGAGGATAGACAAGGAGGCCGGGACAATAACGATAGACCTTCCGCCTATACAGACCGAGTTTTCAGGCCGGGATATGGGGATAAAGGAGGTACATTACCGTGTGACAGGTCTTCGCAGCCAGATTGACGCCCGCGAACGTGCGGAAATCAAGGAGCGCATGAATGCCGCCATCAAGAAGGAGGTGGAAGAAAAACCTTTCTTTAGAGACCGCCTCGTCAATTCGGCCCGGTCGAAAGCGCAGATGTTTTTCTCGTCCCTGCTTTCCGGCGAGGAGGGATATAAGGTAATTGTTAATTTTAAGAACTGACTATGAAGACAATGGCCAGAATCCAGATACTGTTTGTCGTACTTCTCCTCCTTGCGGCGGGAGGGGCGGCAGTCTGGTATTATTTCCTTCCGTCCAAGTCACGCGTGGAGATGCACGACGCCACATTGAAGGAGGTGAAGGAGATAGTGAGACTATGCACCGTCGAGATATATGAGGAGGTGCCCGTAAAGGGGCATGTCGGAAGTCGCAATCTCGTGGCCCGCGAGGTGCTGGTGGGCAATATATCGTTTGACCTTGACGGGCTTAGGCTTGAAAACAATGGAGATACCGTCCATGTCACCCTTCCGCGCGAGATAGTGGAGGTATACGAGAGCACCGGGCCGGAGTCATACACTGTCATAGACACATGGAATGACAATCTTTTTGAGAGTGCCAATATAACCACGGCTGAGGAAAACCGCATGAAGCAACTTATTCTCGAAAAGTTTGTCAAGGCTGTCTATGCCAAGGGGTATGTGAGACGAGCGAGGGCTGAGGCCGTGGCCAATCTTACCTCTCTGCTTTCCGCGTTTACAGGGAAGACTGTCGTGGTCACCGACCCAGCTCCTAACGGATACCAGACGGCTAAGAGGGAAAATAATTTGCCGCGTTGATAAAATTTGATTACTTTTGTAAGTTGGAAGACGGCTCATAAAGCCGGAGTTTTTCCACTTTTGCAGAAAAAAACGAAACAAATATACCTATATGGAAATTACAGGAAAAATCATAGCGGCTCTCCCCGAAGTGGGTGGAACCTCGGCAAAGGGCAATGCATGGAAGAAGCGCGACTATGTGCTTGAAACCATGGAGACCTACCCCAAGAAAGTGGCTTTCAACTTTTTCGGTGACCGTGTCGACCAGTATCCCTTACAGGTGGGCCAGGTAGTGAAAATCAGCTTTGACATCGACAGCCGTGAGTACAACGGCCGCTGGTATGTGGATATCCGCGCATGGAAGGCCGAGGCGCCTGATGCAGCTCCCGCTATGCAGGCTCCCGGTTATGCAGCACCTGCCGCACCCGCCGCTGCTCCGTCTTATGGCCCTGCCACACAGATGCCCGGCGGTTATGCCGCTCCTGCCGCTCCTCCGAAGGTAGACCTTGCTCCCGATCCTACAGACGATCTTCCTTTCTAAGGAGCTATCCCGGGGAGGCTCCCTCCTACAAGACTTATGAATGATGGTCGGATATGCTGACAAATGCATGTCCGGCCCTAATTTTTATGTTAGGGGTGTGTTAGGAATATAATCCTCCGTATAAAAGAATCACCATGACCTCATATGATATGCGGTCATGGTGATTTTTTTGGACAGATTTCCCTTTCTGGAAGGGAAAGAGTGTCAGAGTTTCTTCATTACGTCTTTCACGGGGCCGTTCTCGGGATCGAGTTCAAGCACCTTAGAGAAATATTCGCGTGCGGCATCCTTGTCGCCCGAGTTCATGTAATACGAACCCATGCGCATGTAGGCAGTCATATATGCGTCCTTGTATTTTTCTTTGTTGGCAGGATCGGCATCATAGGCTGCAAGCATCTGCTGGTAGGTCTCGATAAGCTCGGGGGTGGTGTCGGCACCGTCACGAACCATGAGGAGAGTGGCCTTGTTGCGGAGGAGCGGGCCTTTGTTGGCCGCGTCGGCAAGTGCGAGGTCGATATACTTGATGCCGTTTGTTGCAGCCTCTGCACGCTCAGGCGAACCTTCGGGGAGTGAGAGACCGAGGTTTTTGTAGCGGTTGGATAGGATGAAGTAGTCTTGGAGGGTGGCATCACCGGCATCGACAAACTTCTGCATGTATTCTACCGACTTGACATCGTTTTCGAGCTTGTTGTACATCTCGGAGATGTCGGCGAGTACCTGCTTGTTGCGCTCGGGGTTGAGTTTGTATGCGGCCTCATAGGCGGCTATGGCCTCTTCGGGGCGGTTGAGCTTGCCGAGCACTTCGCCGTAGGTGGTATAGTCGGTTGCAGTGAACTTGGCATTGGTATGGGCAAAGAGTTTCTTGCCTGCTTCTTCGGCGCCGGGGTAGTCTTCGAGAGCGGCCTTGTTGAGCATCACCATGCGCTGCATATATTCGTTGTCAGGGTCTTTTGCAAGAACCTGGTTTGCCATATCGAGTGACTCCTGATATTTCTTGCCGAAATAGAGAAGGCCTGAATAGCGTTGCTCGTCGCCCTGGAAGTGGTTGGGGTTCTTCATGTACTTGCCATACTGTTCGGCGGCGCGGGTGAACTGGTTGTTGTCGTAATACTTCTCGGCAAGCTCGCTCTGTGCAAGGGCTGAGGTCGGGAGCTTTTCGTTGAGTTCCACAAGTTTGCCGATGGCAAAGTCGGAGTTCACCTTATTATAAAGGTTGGAGTACTTTACATAGGCCTCCGGATTGATGTTTCCCGACTCCTCATCATAGATTATGGCCTGCTCGTAGTAGCCTGCGGCAATGCCTTTGTCAAGGTTCTTGGCGAGGTCGCCTTGGAGTACGTATATCTGGGGTTCCTTATTCTTAGAGACCTTCATGGCCTGTGCGATGTTCTTGTCAATCTCCTTGGCGTAGGCGACAGGATCGACGCTGGCATATGCACGGGCTACGGCGGCCATCATGGCGGCATCCTTCTTGTTGAACGAGAGCGCTGTCTTGAACTGTTTCTCGGCTTCGGCCTTGTTTCCGGCACGGAGGGCGATCTCGCCGAGACCTACGTAGTTGTATCCGTTATCGGGATTGGCGGCAATACCGTTGTTGAAGTCTGTCGCGGCAGCCGAAGTGTTGCCGTCGCGGAGATCGAGAGAACCGAGGTAGAAGTAGCTGACGGCCTTGTCGGTTCCCGCATCGTTGAGAGTCTTCTCGAGGATGGTCTTGGCTTTGTCAAAACGGTCGGCGTTGTAATAGTCCACACCGTCCTGATAGCCGCCCTGGGCGAGAGCCGACAGGGCGAGTCCTCCCATGCATAGGGAGAGCAATGAGCGTAATTTCATCTGATAATAGAGTTTTCTATTGGTTTTTTAAGATTGTATTCTAAGGTATCGAGTCTACAAACAGGTTGATTATATTGCTAACGTTCCAGACCGCGTGTTTATTATCCTTCTGTAAGGGTATATCATTCCACCTGCACCATGCGCGGACGCACCGTTGCGGGGAGTATGCCTGTAAGCTGGATTATCTTCTGGCCCTGGAATCCTGTCACGAAGCTGTAAAAGCGGTGGGTGACTGTGCCGCCGGGGGCGGTTGAGACCATGTAGACCGAACGGTATAGGGGATACGAACCGTCAAAGATATATGCCTGATATGGTTTGTAGGCGGTAACTTCGTTGTTGCCTCGGATTTTGAGCACCTTCACATCGGAGTTGAATTCGAGGGCTGTGGTGTCGCTTCTCTCGACCGACTGTGCAAGTTCCTCCACGGATTTCTGGCGCCCCGAGAGGTCGCTTGAAACCCAGCTTACGCCGATGACGCCGACGGCGTTCTTGTTCGCGGCCACGGCCTTGAACACGTCCGGGTTTGACTTGACAGCCGAGACGTTGGGGCCGAACGGGTGTCCGCCCATGATGGAGTCACGCATGTATTTGACAGTCGATGAGCCTTGATGGTCGAAAATGACGTCGATTTCGCCGAGGCGGCATGGCTCGACCTGATCCCAGCGGGTCACGTCTCCGGCCAGAATCTCGGCAATGTCTTTCTTGGAGAGAATCTCCACCGGGTTTTCGGGATTGACGATGAGGGCCAGAGCGTCTACGGCTATCTTCTGCTGGTGGACTATCTTCTTGTTGGAACGAAGATAGGCTACCTCCTTCTCGGTGAGCGGACGTGTAATGACAGCTCCCTTTACCGATCCCATGGCCATGATGGAATCTACGGCCTCGTTCTCGGGCATGTAGAGGGCTATCACATCCTCTTTGGGATAGATGTATTCGTAGACGTTGACCTCCTGCTCCATGATGCTTTCAAACGACTCATCACAGGCAATCTTGGCTATACCGGGGGCTTTCGGCTCTTTTTTACCGCCGCATGCCGCGAGCATCGCCACGGCGAGTAGCGCTGCACACGGACGGGCTATGACGTCTGTCAGTGACTTTCTCATATGTATCTGTCAGGGGTGTTAATCGTTGCCGTACCCGGCGTCTATTCCGGCAAACTGCCGGTAGGCACGCCAGATGCCGTAGACTGTGAAGAGTGCTCCGCCTACCCAGCGCACCCACGTCCACGTGGGGAAGAGGATGTTGAAATATCCGCAGAAAAAGAGTATGCCCACGCCGAGGTAGATGGCTATCATGATGATGCCGAATACGTTGCGCATGGTCTTGGGGGTTCCGGTGTTACGTTGAGCGCTCATAGTGTTTATAGTTTAAAACGTTAATTTATCAGATGATAATAAATTAACAATCATCAGGGCGTTAAGGTTCGGACTTCCGCCCATTGGCGCCGGGATGACTCGCGGCGTAAAATTAACAAAAAATTCTTAACGGGGAAATACATGCAGAGGCCGTTAAACTCCTTTAACACTAAAACGGGGATATTAATGGCCGGAAAATGCTAAATTTGCTTTATGAACGCACCATTGGCCGAGCGACTGCGCCCACGGTCGCTCGAAGACTACATAGGGCAGACCCACCTTGTCGGAGAGGGCGGGGTCATAAGGCGCATGATAGAGTCTGGAAGAGTGGCATCATTCATCCTCTGGGGGCCTCCGGGGGTGGGTAAGACCACTCTTGCCCGGATTATAGCCAACACGGTGAGTGTGCCGTTTTATACGCTCTCGGCTGTCAACTCGGGGGTCAAGGAGGTGCGCGAGGTGCTTGAAAAATGCCGCCGGGACGGCGGGAGCATGTTCACCTCCGGGCGCCCGATATTGTTTATCGATGAAATCCACCGTTTCAGCAAGTCGCAACAAGACAGCCTTCTCGGAGCCGTGGAGAGCGGGACGGTGACTCTTGTCGGTGCCACCACCGAGAACCCTTCGTTCGAGGTTATAAGGCCGTTGCTTTCGCGTGCACAGGTCTATACGCTGCGTTCTCTCGAAGGAGAGGAGTTGCAGGAGCTTCTTGACCGTGCTCTGACAAAGGACGAAGTCCTCCGCAGCCACGGCGTGGAGGTGGAACAGACCACGGCGCTTTTCCGTTTCGGCGGGGGCGATGCCCGCAAGCTTCTCAATATACTCGACCTGCTCGAACAGTCCACCCCTCCGGGCGAGAAGATAGTGATAAATGACAAGGTGATAACCGAGCGTCTTCAAGAGAATCCCGCAGCATATGACAAGGGGGGAGAGATGCACTATGACATTATCTCGGCTTTTATCAAGAGTATACGCGGCAGTGACCCTGATGCTGCCGTCTATTGGCTTGCCCGGATGATAGAGGGCGGCGAGGAGCCGGAGTTCATAGCTCGCCGGATGCTCATACTCGCCTCTGAGGATGTGGGCCTTGCCAATCCAAACGCCCTCCTGCTGGCCAACGCCACCTTTGACGCCGTCCACAAGATTGGGTGGCCGGAGGGGCGCATCCCCCTGTCACAGTGCGCGATATATCTGGCTCTGTCGCCAAAGAGCAATTCGGCATACGAGGCTATAAATTCAGCCATAGCCGAAGTCCGCGAGAGTGGCGACCTCCCGGTGCCGCTCCATCTCCGCAACGCTCCTACCAAGCTGATGAAGGATATGGGCTATGGACGTGACTACAAGTATGCCCACAATTATCCCGGCAATTTCGTGATACAGCAATTCATGCCTGACCAGCTCGGTCACCGTGCGTTCTGGCAACCGGCCGACAACCCCGCCGAGATGCGCTCTGCCGCCCTCCAAAACGAGCGTTGGGGAAAAAAGGGATAAGAGGAAGGCATTGTCGGGTTAGTGGGTGGAAATGAGCCGGGGGAGCTTGTTTCTGACAGCCGTTCATGTACATCCTCGCCGATACGCGGACTCATACAATCATCTTTGTCGGTGGGACAGGAGGGTTCTGAGGGGCATGAGATACTTGTCACAAGGTTTTTTCCGTGATTAAGGAAATTTTTCAGCAATAGGTATTGTTATTAAATATTTTGTCGTATATTTGCGGTCAGATGTATTAAACCATACCCTCAACATTTCCGATATGAAGAAACATAATTTCTATGCCGGACCCTCTATTCTTAGTGAGTACACTATTAAGAACACGGCCGAAGCTGTGAACGATTTTGCCGGAACCGGCCTTTCGATTCTCGAAGTCTCTCATCGCAGCAAGGAGTTTGTGGCCGTCATGGACGAGGCACAGGCTCTTGTCAAAGAGCTTCTCGATGTTCCCGATGGATACCATGTGCTCTATCTCGGCGGCGGCGCCAGCCTGCAATTCTGCATGGCCCCGATGAACCTGCTCCGCACCAAGGCCGGCTATCTCGATACAGGAACATGGGCTTCGAACGCTATCAAGGAGGCCCGTCTCTTCGGAGATGTAGAAGTGCTCGCTTCAAGCAAGGACGCGAACTATAACTTCTATCCGCGCGGTTACGAGGTGCCCGATGACCTTGACTATCTCCATATCACCACCAACAACACCATATATGGCACAGAGCTGCGCGAGGATCCCGATGTGAAGATGCCTCTCGTGGCCGACATGTCAAGCGATATATTCTCCCGCCCGGTGGATGTGGCAAAGTATGACCTTATCTATGCCGGCGCACAGAAGAACCTCGGCCCTGCCGGCGCCACCCTCGTGATTGTAAAGGAGAGCGCCCTCGGCAACGTAGACCGCGCCATCCCCACCATGCTCGACTATCGCACCCATATCAAGAAGGGGGCTATGTTCAACACTCCTCCCGTGCTTCCCGTATATTCATCCCTCATGACCCTCCGCTACTACAAGGAACAGGGCGGTGTCAAGGAGCTTGAAAAGCTTGATCTTGCCAAGGCCGGGATGCTTTATGACGCCATTGACGGCAGCAGGATGTTTGTCGGAACGGCAGAGGCTGACTCCCGTTCGATAATGAATGTGACATTCGTTATGAAGCCCGAATATAAGGAGCTTGAAAAAGAGTTCGTGGACTTTGCAACGGCTCGTGGCATCATGGGTATCAAGGGACACCGCTCGGTGGGCGGTTTCCGTGCATCGCTCTACAACGCCCTTCCTTTGGAGAGCGTGAAGGCGCTTATCGATGCTATGAATGACTTTGAAAAACAGCACTGATCATGAAGGTACTCATTGCAACTGAAAAGCCGTTTGCCGCAGTCGCAGTCGACGGTATGCGTGCTGTCATAGAGGACGCGGGTGCGGAACTCGTACTTCTTGAAAAATATACAGCCAAGTCTGACCTTCTGGCTGCCGTGGCCGATGTAGATGCCCTCATCATTCGTTCGGACAAGGTGGACGCCGAGGTGCTCGATGCCGGAAAGAATCTCAAAATCGTGGTTCGCGCCGGTGCAGGTTATGACAATGTGGATCTGGCTGCCGCTACCGCCCACGGGGTATGCGTGCAGAATACCCCGGGTCAGAATTCCAACGCCGTGGCAGAACTGGTATTCGGTATGGCCGTCATGATGAGCCGTAACATGTATAACGGTACCTCAGGCACAGAGTTGAAAGACAAGAGTCTCGGCATACAGGCTTTCGGACAGGTGGGGCGCAACGTGGCCCGCATCGGTCGCGGATTCGGGATGGAAATCTCGGCTCTCGATCCTTACTGTCCCGATGCTGTCATGGAAGAAGCCGGTGTGAGACCGGTTCATTCCGTAGAGGAGCTTTATCGTGACAACAAGGTAGTGTCTATACACATCCCTGCCACTCCCGAGACCAAGGGTTCCATCGGATATGACCTGATCACCTCTATGCCCAAGGGCGGACTCCTTGTCAATACCGCCCGTAAGGAGGTTATAGACGAGGAAGGCCTGATCCGTGCCCTCGAAGCGCGTCCAGACCTGAAATATGCAGCCGACGTGGCTCCCGAACGCGCTGCCGAAATCAAGGAGCGTTTTGCTGACCGTGTGTTCTTCACCCCCAAGAAGATGGGCGCGCAGACTTCCGAAGCCAATATCAATGCCGGTATTGCTGCTGCACGTCAGGTGATAGCCTTTCTCACCACGGGAGAAGACCGTTTCCGCGTCAACAAGTAATCTTTGAGCAAAGGTTATAAACATTAGATATCCCTGATAAAGAGGCGTGAACCATTATTCGGGTTCACGCCTCTACTGTATTGTAATCTAATAAGACCCTTAAAATCGGACAGATCGGGGATTAATCTATTGACATAAACATGTCTTTCCCATCAAGATTCACCAAGAAAAATTCTCTCTCAAGGGGTTTTACGTAACGATATAGGAAATCAATATCCTCATCTGTGAATTTTGCTACATCTGGAATGCCAAATTCTGTTTCATCGGGATACCAAGCTCTGTTTTTTCCAAAACAAATATATTCTCCGTTTCGATATTTTTCGCTTTTCATCAATCCGGGGGCGTTTTCTTCATAAACAAAACCTTCAAAAAATATTCCGAAGAATACAATCTGATTGCCTGTCTTCTTGCCAAAATATATAGGATGATGCTGTCCCATACTATACATCCACAAGCCTTTATATTTACCATCTTTAACCTCATGGGCTTTCCAATCCGAATAAGGAACGACTAAAAAGGATTGTAAAGGTGCCGGTATAATATCGCTGACAAATCTTGATGAGATAAAGCCATCTTTCCCCATCACTTTTACGTTGACAAATCCTTCCGTTTCCCATCCTCCGGAAATCAGAATAGTGCTTTTATGAGGATGATACGGCTTGATGATTCTTTCCTCATCCTCCCATGCGTATTCAGCATTATCATCGTCCTCAGACCCATAGTAAGCTGTTATTCCCAGTCTTGATGACTTTGTATCCGGCTCTTTTCTCACATTTACGCCATCAGCGGTGACTTTTACGAATTTTACAGCCACAGGCTCAACTTTCATTTCCGAAGGAGGAGGAAATGATCCTTTCTTCATTCCGAGGGTGTAGATGTCATTAATATATGTCTCATTCTCCTCATTGTAGCCCTTCACCTCGACATAGCCATCATTCACCTTGATGTTGCATATCCTGGAAGAGTCATAATTGTTCCATTGTGTGGGGAGGCAGCCTGTAAGTTGCAAGCATGTAGTGGTTACAAGGTCTTTGTCTATCTCCTTGACATATAACTCCCGAATCTCCATACCTCCTTCCTCCCATGTAATGAAGATATTTCCAGACACCGGGTCTTGCCACATACCTCCCATCGTAGCCATAAATGACGGTATATGCACATCCATAGCAACATCGGTCTGTATGTCGGTATTATAACAATGCAGACAGCGGCCGGTAGTTTCCCCGTATTCATCCACTACGTCTTTCAGATAAAAGTACTTGTCGGAAAGAATAAGCACTTTTTCTTCATCTGGGAGCTTGAATCCCGGCTTTTTCACGGCTTTTAGAGCCATTGCCTGTGTCACAACCGCTATCATGGCAACAAGCAAGATAAAAAGTCTTTTCATAATTTTTATGTTGTTATATATTATCTCTCGGTAGGTTTCAATCTTTTTCGGGCACTTTCTCTCGCTGAATGATAAAGTGGCATGTCAATAAAGCCGTGTATGGGATTCTAAGGTTCCGAACTGTTGTCTATCCGTACCAGGCAACAATGCTGAAAAGCGTCTGCTGCATGCGATAAATGTCGGTATTATTGATAGGTGGAAATAATGCTCAGTCAGATTTTGATGATTTCAGAATAATTTGGTAAAATATGATATATAACAAAGATAGGCATAAAAAATCGAATTGTCTTTTTTGACTTTGTTAAAATATGTTAAAATGGTTTGGGCGGTAAAAAGTTGTTAATTCGCATGACACCCAACAAGGCGTAGAGCAAGTTTATAAATGCAGGGATCTACAGATGTTATAGAGGCGTGAATCCGATATAATGGTTCACGCCTCTATTTATTTTGGTTCTTTATTAAGAGTGCCTTCTTTTACATCTATTGGCGGTTATTATGCGGCGCCGTGTCTCATGACTTCGTTTGATGCCTCGGAGTCCAGATTTCCTCCTACCGGCTTGTCGAAAGATATTTTGAATGAATAGGCGGCTTCGCACGGTTTCTTGGAGGGGAATGAAAGTTTCAATCCGTCCGGCGTCTTTTTCCAATTGATTTTTTCATCAGAGCCGAGCATTTTCACATCTTTGATGTCTGAATCGCCTATTATCTCTTCCGTCAAGGATTTGACGACAATGTCTCCATCTCCCCATTCCAAGGCTATGACATAAAAATCATTTCCCTTGGTGGTGAAACGCAGGTCTTGCGAGGTATAGGCCACGGCCTCATTGTCAGAGAAAGAACCTTTGGTTCCCTCGGTCGAGCCTTCGCCATACTTTTTCCAGCTGCGTGTGCCATAAATGGCCTCTCCGTTAATATCCAGCCACTTTCCGATAGATAGAAGTATGTTTTTCTGTTCATCAGGAATGGTACCGTCGGGTTTAGGCCCTATATTGAGCAGGAGGTTGCCGTTCTTGCTGACAATGTCTACGAGGTCGTCTATTATCTGGCCGGAGGTCTTGTAGACCTCGTCTGAAAGGTAGCCCCACGATTTTGTACCTACCGATGTGTCGGTCTGCCACGGGAATTGCATCATCTTGTCAGATTTGCCACGCTCCATGTCCCATACCTGTACATTGGTAGGATATCCCTGCTTGGTACTTACCACCACGCCTTCGCCCCAATCTATGGAGTTGTTGTAATAGTAGGCAAGAAACTTGTTGAAGCTTGGCATCAACACCGAGTCATTGACAGTCCAGTCAAACCATATCATCCGAGGTTGGTACTTGTCTATTATCTCATAGGTATGGGCAAGCCACTCACGGGCAAAGTCATCGGTATATTTCTGATCGTCATAACGTCTTCCGTAGAGGGTGATGGTAGTGTCCCGGACATCTGACGGGAACTTCATGCCGCCGTTGAAGAACCATGCGTTTTCTGCCTTATGCGATGATACGCCGAATATCATTCCTTCCTTTTCGATGCTGCCTTTAAGCAAGCCGATTATATCTTTCTGAGGGCCCATGTCGGCGGCGTTCCATTCATTAAGGTCGCTGTCATACATTGCAAAACCGTCGTGGTGTTCCGCTGCCGGTACAACATATCTGGCACCGGCCTTTCTGAACAGCGCGGCCCATTCGTCGGGATTGAAATTCTCTGCCTTGAACATCGGGATAAAATCCTTATATCCAAATTTGGTGTGGTCACCATAGGTCTGCCTGTGATGTTCATATTCCCTTGTCCCTTGCTGATACATGTAGCGCGGATACCATTCGTTGCCGAATGCCGGGACGGAATAGACTCCCCAATGGATGAAGATGCCGAATTTGCCGTCTTTAAACCAGTCCGGGAACTGATAGTGCTGTGCGATGTTATCCCAGTCGGGCTGAAAGATGTCTGTTCCCTTAGGCGATGCGACCGAATCGATATTGCTGTCTGCCTTACGTTCGCTGCATGACGCCAGCAAGACTCCGGCCATCATTAGCGTGAAAATCTGTTTTATCATGATAATTAATTATTTGGTTTGACTCTTTATTATTGCAAACTCCATATGGCAGTGGGTGCGATGTCATGGGATTATTAGGAGTTTGCGTGAATGATTGTTTCTGCAAATTTAACTATATCAAATCTATATCTATGGGATAATACCGAAACTTTATAGGACAAAATCGATATTATGATGCGTGAGGATTTGTATTTAAGGTCTGATTGTGCTTATTTTGTAAAAAAAATAGTCACGACGCTCAATGATATTTGGATAATGGAACATCTGCTTATGCTGAACGTGGGATATGCGGTGCATGATTCCGACTGGAATTTTAAGAAGGTCAACAGTCCGTTTTCACGTATATATTACGTGACCAGGGGTTGTGCCCGGGTGGTAATCAACGGCATAATCCACGATCTTGTTCCCGGGCATCTATATCTGATACCGGCATTCACCCAGCATGATGATATATGTGACGGAAGGTTCGAGCACTATTATGTGCACATATACGAGAATGACGCTCTTGGACTAAATCTGACAGAAAGGCTGGAACTCCCCGTAAGTATAAAAGGTACGAAGATGGATGAAATGCTCTTTCGGAATCTTTGTGACCACAACCGTGCGATGGTTCTGAAAGACAGTGACCCACAGTTATACGACAACAAGCACGCCCTCATCAACTGTGTGAGATTGAACAGGAAACGTCCCCTTTTCGACCGTCTCGAATCCGCAGGGATAATATATCAATTGTTATCGAGGTTTGTAAAATACTCAAAGCCGAAGTTCCAGACCTCCGACCCAAGGATTCAAAACGCATTGGATATCATAAATGCCGGCCTGTCGGAAACGATGCATGTCGATGAACTGTCGAAGAATGTAGGAATGTCTACCGACCATTTTATAAGATTGTTCAAGGGGGAGCTGGGATGCACTCCGGCCCGATTTATAATAGAGAAGAAGATGATGAGGGCACGGCTGAAAATCGCGACCGAGATGCTGCTGATAAAAGAGATCGCATATTCTCTCGGATATGATGATGTGTCTTACTTCTCGCGCCTCTTCAAGAAATATGTGGGTGTTTCTCCTTATCAATACCGCATGTCATTCAATACCTGAACATTGTTGGAGGTAGTGTAATATGCAGACCGCACCCGGGAAAGCCTTTATCCTGTGTGGCTTCCGGGGTGCGGTCAGAAATCTTTTATCAAGTGTCGTTTTTTCAGATTCGTTCAAGGACGGTGCCTATGAGGTCGTGGACGGCGGTCTTGTAATTGGGGTTGGCATCGGTGTTCATTCGGTTGGCTATTATGGAGCAGACCGTCATTGCGCGGTGTCCCATGAGACGTCCGAGACCTTGGAGCGGGGCGGATTCCATTTCGTAGTTGGTAACTTTGCGCCCTTTGTGGCGGAATTCCTCGATGCGGCGGTTGAGATCGGGGTTGGCCAACGGAAGGCGAAGCTCCCGTCCCTGAGGCCCGTAGAAGCCTACGGCCGAGATGGTGTTTCCTCGCACCATGTCATCTCGTCCGATAAGCTCCACAAGCTCCTCGTCGGCATTGACCACGTATGGTCTGGCCCAAGTGGGGTTCCATCCCACAGCCTCGCAGAAGTCGTTTTCAAACTCCAAGTCGGCCACCTCGTTGCGTCCGGCATAATAGTTGAGCACTCCGTCAAACCCTATGGCCTTTTCGGCTATCACGGGGGTGCCGAGTTTCAGCTCGGGTTGCAGGGCGCCGGATGTCCCGATGCGTACCATGGTGAGGCGGCGTTTCTGTTCCCTGACCTCGCGTGTGGCAAAGTCGATATTGGCCAACGCGTCAAGCTCGTTGATCACGATGTCGATATTGTCCGGCCCTATACCGTGGCTGAGGCACATGATGGGTTTTCCCTGATATGTGCCTCCGATGGTGTGGAACTCGCGGGATGATACTTCGAAGTCGGTGGTGTCAAAGAATGACGCCACCATATTGACTCTCCCGGGATCTCCGACAAGGATGATGCGGTCAGTCAGCTGCTCGGGACGCAGATGGAGATGGAACACCGAACCGTCAGGATTGATGATCAGTTCCGAAGGGGCTATGATTTTCTTTTCCATGATATACAGTTGTTTGAGGTAAAACGTAACATGTTGTCTTATTGTTCACCGTCCGGGAGCCGGGCGGTAGCGTCCTCCCGGTATTGCCAGGAGAAGGCGGCGGAACTCCATGTCTATCAGGAGTCCCATCAGGCGCGGGACGGGGATGTCTATTGATGCGGAAATGTCGTTGAGTGTTGCCTCGCTTTTTTGGGCGAGAAGGTCAATTACCGCCTGTTCCTCTGGTGAAAGTTCAGGAAACAGGGACGTCTGTGTGCCTTCCGGCTTCTTTACGGGCCATCGCATGGACTCGATGAGGTCGTCAGGCGAGGCCACGAGCTGGGCCACACAGTCGGAGATAAGTTTGTTGCAGCCTCTTGAAAAGCGGTCGCTCACACGGCCCGGAAGCGCGAAGACGTCACGCGAATAGGCTGCGGCCAGTCGGGCCGTCACCATCGCTCCCCCCTTTGTGTCACTTTCGGCTACTACGAGGCAGTCGCACAGGCCGGCCACGATGCGGTTGCGGGCCAGAAAGTTACCCCGGTGTATGGCATCGGCACTGCGATAGTCGGTAAGAAGCATACCTCCGGCCCTGACCATGCGTGCGGCGGTGTCCCGGTGCATGGCGGGGTATATGGTGTTGAGTCCGTGGGCAAGCACGCCTATCGTGGGGACTCCGGCGGCAAGGGCGGCTTTGTGGGCCGCGATGTCGATACCGTAGGCCAGACCGCTGACTATCACGGGTTTCTCATCGAGGGTGGTGGCAAGGGTGCTGACAAGGTCTTCAACGAATCTGTCTCCGTAGGGGGTGGCATGGCGCGTGCCGACTATTCCCACGAAACGACTGCCGTTAAGGTCGCAGTCGCCGAGGGTATAGACCATGAGCGGGGCATCGTCACATTGCAGTAACCGTCGGGGATAGCCGGGATCTGTGAAATATAGGGGTCTGATGTTGTTTCGGACTATGAATTCGGTCTCTCTCCGTGCCTCTTCAAGGGCCTTTGAACGTACAGAGTCCGAGAAAAGACGGTTGCCGAATCCGATCACGGCGGTCAGCCGGGACGCCGTGAAAGAGAAGAACTCTTCCTCCCCTCCGATGCGCGCGAGGATTTCTCCTGCAAGGCGGGGTGTCAGGCCACGGAGCGAGGCAAACGCTACGCGTAGGGTCAGAGGGTCTTCGCCTGTCATGATGCCGGAATCATAGATATTTTTCAAATGCACGGGCCAGTATGTCGCCACGGCTGAGGCGCCCCTTTTCGAGGCATACCACCGTGACCACGGCGCTTACGACCTTGTCGCCTGTGGCGGCATTGAATATGTCCTGGTCAAACACGAAGCGTGCTCCCTCGCGGCGCATGCGCAGACGAGACACCATGGTGTCTCCCATGGTCAGAGATGTGAGATACTCTATCTCTATCTTTCTGACCACGGGGGCGAGTCCCTGTTCCTGCATGGCGCGGAACGATGTCCCGGCCTCCTCGCAGAAGTCATGGCGTGTCAGTTCCAGATAGTGCAGGTAGTTGGCATTGTTGACAATCCCCTGCGAGTCAGTCTCATAGTCTCTGACCTTTATGGTCGTTTCAAAGGCATATTCCATCATGCGTTATAGAGATAGCGCTTTATGGAGCGCTTGGGTGTTTTTTCAAATTCATTGGCTATCAGCTGGATGCGGTCAACTTGCTCATATGGCGCCACCAGCTTGTTGAGGTTCTTTCTCACACCTTCCATCACCTCTTCGAGGGCAGAGGTGGATATCCTGTCACGATCCATGGCCTCGTAGTCGGGATAAACGAGCGCTACGAGATGGCGGCCACGCTCCACGATGAGGCTTTCGGCCACATAGGGCATGTTGTTGAGTTTCGCCTCTATCTCCTCTGGGTAGATATTCTGTCCGTTGGCGCTGAGAATCATTGTCTTATACCGCCCGCGTATGAAGATGGTACCGTCAGCCGAGCATGTCCCCATATCGCCGGTGTGGAGCCAGCCGTCGGCGTCTATTGCAGCCGCAGTGGCTTCGGGGTTCTTGTAGTAGCCGGTCATGACGTTCTCGCCACGCACACATATCTCGCCCTGTATGCGGGCCGGATCGGGGCTGCCGTCTATGCGTGTCTCCATGATGGGCAGTGTGCGGCCCGAGGAGCCGGTGATGAACTTCCGCCACGGCGTGTAGCTGATTAGAGGGCCGCATTCGGTCATGCCGTAGCCGACCGTGAACGGGAAGCCTATCTTATGGAGGAACTCCTCTACCTCGTGGTTGAGCGGTGCGCCTCCGACAATCACCTCTTCGAACCGCCCACCGAGGGCTTCGATGAGCTGGGTGCGTATCTTGCGGTATATAACCTTGTTGACTCCGGGGACTTTGAGCAGGCGCTTTATGGCGGGTTTCTCTATGACGGGGCGGAGCTTGTTGCGGTAGATCTTTTCAAGAATGAGCGGGACGCATATGATGAGGCTCGGCTTCACCTCCGCAAAGGCTTTGAGCAGGAGCTTGGGGGTGGGGAGCTTGCCGAGGAGTGTGATGTGGGTGCCGACGGCGAGGGGCACGAGCATGTCGAAGGCACATCCGTAGGCGTGGGCCAGCGGGAGGAAGGCCACGTTGCGGGAGCCACGGTAGTGGAGCCTTGAAGACATGCCGAATCTCACGTTTCCCCCGAGATTGGCCAGTGTCAGCATCACGCCTTTGGAGAATCCGGTTGTCCCGGAAGTGTAGTTTATCTCGGCAAGTGCGGATTCGTCAATCTCGGGATAGTCCACGTCAGAGGCGGTGAAACCGTGGGGATAACGTCGTCTCATCTTTTCTGCCAGCCGGGCTATGAACTTCTCGGCCACGCGTGAGCCTGAGGGATGTTCGGCAAGTACCTTGCGGCGGTCGAGAGAGAAGACGGCCTTGATTTTTTGGAGTTTCTCTATCTCGAGATTGTCAAAGATGGCGTCGTTGGTGAACAGCATCACGCTTTCCGAGTGGTTGATGATGTGCATGGCGTCCTGTATGTTGAAGTCATGCAGCACGGGCACTATCACGGCGCCATAGGTAATAGTGGCCATGTAGGTCTCTACCCATTGGATGGAGTTTTTCCCCATAAGGGCTATTTTGTCGCCACGCTTCACCCCGCACTCCTTGAAAAGCATGTGTGTTGCCGCTATGCGGCGTGCAAGGTCGGCATATGTCATGGTGGCCCCTGTCCCGAATTCGCTGAGGGCTTTTAGATCCCAGTTCTGCCGGAAAGAGGACGCGTATATTTGGAGTAGGTTTTCCTTATTCATCTGACAATTAAATATATTTCACATATAACGCCGGTCTATAACTGACTGTTTAATGTCATCAATATCCTTTGGACGTAAGTGAAGTCTTGTCGCAGACCATAGGCCCGCGTTTTGGCAAAAGTAGAAAAAAATTACCGAAAAGACAAATTATCACGATGTTTAGGAACGGGGGATAACGCTCCTGTCGGTCAATCCATTCCTCCGTGTCTCGACCTGTTGTAAGACGATGAGACCCGCAAGCCGTATGGGTGGCTTGCGGGTCTCCGTCATAATTTTTCGCGAAATCTGAGGTAAGAAGATTTTTAGATTCTTACCTTCTTGGCCGATGTTCCGGTCTTGACTATGTATATGCCGGGAGTGAGGTTGTCAGCATCAACACGTACGCCTTGGAGATTGTAGTATTCCGGTCGGGCATTGCTTTCGGCACCGATGCCTTCTATTCCGGCCACGTTGGAGTAGTCGGAGAACTCGATACGTATTGTTTTGACCATGGATTCGGTTTCATAGTCTAAGATAGAGCTTTCATAGGAGAGGGGATAGCCGTTAACTTCGTCATAGACGACGGTTCCCTCGGTGAGTTCTTCAATGAACTCTTCTCCGAACTCGCTGTATTTGAATTCTTCAAAGATGATATATCCGTATGGGTCGTATTTGGTTGTCTCCGTTTCGATAAACACGTCCTCAGGTGTGTACTGGGTCTCTGTCACGAGGGTGTAGCTGCCATTGTCGTCAAGCGGTGTATAGGTGGCTATGCCTAACTGAGGCATATCGCCGTCTTCCTCATCTACGATGACAGGAACCATACGGGCAACGTATTTCTCGGAACCTTCGAAGTATTCTACTGTCAGATTGAAACGGAGTCCGTCTTCCGGGGATGCCACGTTGGCGGATTTGATGCGGTTGGCCCCGCGCATAAGGTCGTCAATCTGATAGATCTGTCCATCGGTGTTCTCCCATTCGATTTCGGAATAAACATAGCCATCTTTCCATGCGAAGCTGATTCCGTCATATGTGAGCTGTGACTCGGTAATGGAAACGGCCTTGCCGTCGGCTCCATAGGTCACATTGAGTTTGATGGACGGGTCATAGTCCCCGTTGTAGAGAGTGGCTATCTCTACGGATGTGATGTTGCCGGCTTCGTCACGGGTGATGTTGCGGCGGTAGCAGTTGCCGGCTTTGTTCCATTGGGAGTTCATCCACATCCACTCGTCGTTGGAAGTGATTACTTTCGATAGGCGGGCATCGTATCCGCGTTCGAGCCGTTGTGAGTTTTCAAAGGTGGTTCCGTCTTCGGAGTATTCGGAGAGCTGTTTGACCAGCATACCGTTCTCGTTGTAGGTGTTGGTTTCCCTTACGGCATCTCCGTCAACGGATGTGACGAGGTCTACGGCAGGAAGGCCGGTCTCGGTGTAGGTGGTGTTGTAAGTCTCTTCGAGTCCCCATTCCGTACCCCACCATGAGTATACTTTCTGTACTGCGGGACACCAGATCTTGTTGGAGGATTCGGCACGGAAGCGTGCTGTCTTCTTGGCATTGGTGCCGGCCTCAGTGGCGGCGGTTGTCTTTCGGGGATTGAAGAGACCGGGTGACTTGTGGCCGGATGCGGCGCATGTGAGTCCTACCCCTAAGGCGAGGGCCAGAAGTGTAAAATTTTTCATAGGCGAAATTGGCATTAATGTTGGATTCTTGATATTGTGATTGCAAAGTTACATCAAAATAAGTTGAAATCCTAACATTTTGTCAACGAAAAAGGGATAGGAATAAAATTATGTTCAGAGCTGGCCGAGTTCGATCATGGTGGCCACGCGTTCGATTATGGCGTCTTTTCGGTCAGTCTCAGGTTTGTAGGATGTTTTGAGGTTTACTCCGAAGAAGCGACCGAAAGTCTGCCAGAATCCGGCGCGGAAGGAACCTAAGAAAGCTTTAAGGATATTGTAGCTTGACTGGTTTGTCTCGCGATTGATGAGCTTTATGAGCATCTGGGCCTGGCTCTTGGTGAATTTTTTGAGTACGGGTTTGTATTGCTCGAATACGGCGCCTTCCATCTTTTTGAGGTGGTCTTCGCGTTCTTTCTGTGTCGGAAATGTCTCGATATACTCGTAGGTCTCTATGAGGGTCTCGCAGATGAGTTTGGCGTAGGGAAGTGTCTTGCGGACATCGCGCACGGTCTTCCAATAGAATTCTTCCTCTTTCTTGTTTTTGAATTTAAGAGGAGGGTAGACGGTGACTTCGGACAGCACGAGCATTAGCCGGTCTTGTCCGATAGAGTCTTGGAAGAAATAGTATCCTTGTAACGGTTTCTTGCGTCCTCTGCCGGATTCGATTTCCTCGGCCGAGGGTATGTCGGACTGCGCCATGACGTATCCCGTCCCTGACGCGAGCAGAAACAGTATGAGGATGAATATATGTCGCATTCCTGAAAGCATATTTGATTATAACGTATGCCGGCAGTCGTTTATTGTGCAGGTTTTTGAAGGAGTCCGGGCCATGGTTGAAGTGTCGGGACAGGAACTATGACGGTGTGTCAGAATCTTCCAAGCTTCCTTCTGGTTGCAGGATGAGGTCTGACACACCGCCGTCATAGTGTATGGCTTTTCGGTGGTTCTGCCGTATGGGCAGGGTCGGATACGGTCATGTTCAGCCTATATCGACACTCATGCCGGGTTTGTCAAGACAGTGGCATTCGGCTTTGCTTCCCTCCGGGATATACTCCGAGAAGTCGCAGGCTTTTTGTGGTTCGCCCCAGAAGTGCATCGGGAAGAAGTATCTGACATCGATCTTGTCGAGAAACAGGCGTGCTCCACGAGCGAAGTCAGCTCCCATACGGGCATCGACAGGGAACATTACTATATCCATCTTCGGATACTTAGCGGCTATGCGGTCGATGATGGTGACGAAACGGCTTTCAGCCTTGGCCACCTCGCGTTCGGTTGATTCTTCCTTCCAGTGCCAGTCGTTGAGGTCTCCGGCATGGAATATGACGGTTCCGTCCCTGAGAGTTATGGCATAGCTGACACCGGCGTCCGTAGACCCGCAGGCCTCGATGCGGTCTATGCCGGGGACTGACTCGACAATGTCTCCGTCTGACATCCATGCCACCTGTATGCCTTCCTTGGGGACGAGCCGGGAGAAAATGTCGTTGGAGAGGACATAGATTCTTTTGTGGTCTTGTGCGAGTTCGAATATCGAGGTGTTGAAGTGGTCGGGATGATGGTGGGTGACGAAGAAAACCACAGGGGTGTCCTCGTTGTCATGCAGAATCTTTTTGAGTTTCTTGTCGGGATCCTTGTAGTAGTCAAATACCATTATTGCGGCAGGTGTCGTTATCGCGAACCCGCTGTGGTCAAGATATGTAACCTTTTTCATAGGGCGTAAGATATTGTTTACCCTATTTTAACGCCCCGGCGGATGCAAAAGTTTCCGACCCCTGCGGGCGCGGTCAGTATATCTCCTTAGCCACCCTGCGTACAGAGTCGGTTGCCATCAGTGTGTAGAAGTGGATTGACGGCACCCCTCCGGCCATCAGGTCACGGCATTGGGCGATACACCATTCCACGCCTGCCTCTCTGGCATCGGCGTCGGTGCGGCATTTGCGCAATTCGGCTGCGAAAGCCTCCGGGATGTCGCTGCGGAACACTCGCGGCAGCACCGTCAGCTGGCTCATGGTCACCACCGGCTTTATGCCCGGGATTATCGGGACGTTTATCCCGGCCTGACGGCATCGCTCCACAAAGGAATAGTATTTCTCGTTGTCAAAGAACATCTGGGTGACCAGATAGTCGGCTCCGGCGTCAACTTTTGCTTTGGCATACCGCAGGTCGCTTTCCATGTTGGGGGCGGCTTCGTGTTTTTCGGGATAACAAGCCATGCCGTAGCTGAACGGGGTGGCGTTTGGCTCGAAACGGACTCCGTCGTGATAGATGCCACGGTTGAAGTCGTTGACCTGGGCTTGGAGATCGGATGCGTGGAGGTTGACCACGCGCGGGTCTGACGACTTGTCGGGGCCTTTGGCGTCTCCTTGCAGCAGGAGCAGGTCGTGGACTCCGAGAAAGTTCAGGTCTATGAGCGCATATTCTGTCTCGTCACGTGTGAATCCTTTGCAGATGATGTGGGGGACGGCTGTGATGCCGTATCTGTTTTGCACGGCTGACGCGATCGCCACTGTCCCGGGACGCTTTTTTACCTTGTTCTTGACTATCGTGCCGTCAGGATTCTCGCGATATTCGATTTCCGAGCGGTGGGAAGTGATATTGATATATCGAGGGTCAAATTCCCTGAGCTTGTCTACGATTGAATATACGCGCTCTATGTCGTTGCCTTTAAGCGGAGGCAGAATCTCGAAGGAGAATGCCGTCCGTCCGTGTGTGTTTTTTAAGTGGTCAATGACTCTCATAGTTGCGTGCATGATGTGAATGGTTGCAAAATTAATCTTTTCCATGTGTCCGGCCAAAAAAATGGAGGTTTTTTCAATTATATACGTTGAAACCGTAGCCTTTGGCGTCCGGCGGGAGTCTGGATGAGGCGGGGGACTGCCATGTAGAAGCCCCGCCTTTCGGTTGTCTCAACTTCGGGCGGGGCAAATCTTTACTCAATCACTTATGAGAACTTTTGAGTTCGTTTAATTATCCGAATGCAAAATTAGGTATTTCCGGCAATGGGGGAAATACCTAATTTTGAGGATTTTTCATGCCTTTCCGGGCTTGGAGGTAATCAAAAAGAGGTAGAAAGAGTAGATTCAACGTGTTGAAAGAGGCGGTAGAAAGGCATCGGGTATATGCTCGACGGTGTGGCCTGTGGCGGGTGTGCCTATTACGATGATGATGTCAAAACGCGGTTCGAGCGGGATGTCGTTGTCTCGCAGATAGGCATCGGCGGCACGCACCATACGGGCATGTTTGCGGTTGTCAACGGCTTCGAGCGGGTCGGCGAAGTCGGAGGAACGGGTCTTGACTTCCACGAAGCAGACCAAATCGTCCTTGAAAGCTATGAAGTCGATTTCCACTCCTCCCATTCTGGCGTTTTCGACACCTATGGCGTAGCCGAGTGAGAGAAGATGTTCGCGGGCTATCCGCTCACCCCATTCGCCGAGCTGGTTGTGGCGTGCCATCAGAGGTCTCGGTAATCGTCCTCGTCAAGCATTTCGTAGCCGTAGTCCTCGCCTTCGAGGTCTTCGTCCTCCCAGTCTTCCTCCATCTCTTCCTCGTCAGGCTGGGTGGGAATGTTCTCAAAGATAAACTCGTCTTCCTCGCGGACACGGTGGTGTCCGTCAAGGGGGCGGTGGGTGATCGGTGAGGCCTCAATGCGGTTGTGTTCGTCTGTAATCTCGGCCCACAGGATGTCTTTAAGCTCTGTGATGCCCTGCCCGGTCACGGCAGAGATGAAGATGTGGGGGAGCCCTTCCGGGAGGGTGGCGGTTATCTCGCTGATGAGTTCTTCATCGAGCATGTCGCTTTTGGAGATGGCGAGGACGCGGGGCTTGTCGGCAAGCTGGGGATTGAACTGTTCAAGCTCGGAGGAGAGTATCTCGTACTGGCGGTTGATGTCATCGGCGTCAGCGGGAACCATGAAGAGTAGGACTGCATTGCGCTCGATGTGACGCAGGAACCTGAGTCCGAGGCCTTTGCCCTCGCTGGCGCCCTCGATGATTCCGGGGATGTCGGCCATGACAAAGGATCGGTCGCCGCGATAGGAGACGATGCCGAGCTGTGGCTCCATTGTCGTGAAGGGGTAGTCGGCTATCTTTGGGCGTGCGGCCGATATCGCGGACAGGAGTGTGGATTTTCCCGCGTTAGGGAAACCGACAAGGCCTACATCGGCAAGGAGTTTCAGCTCCATTATGATTGATTTCTCAATGGATGGTTCGCCCGGCTGGGCATATCGGGGGGTGCGGTTGGTGGGGCTTTTGAAGTGCCAGTTTCCGAGGCCTCCTCGACCTCCTCGGAGGAGTTTCACCTCTTCGCCGTCTCCTGTGACCTCGCAGAGGAATTCGCCTGTCTCGGCGTCAAACACCACCGTGCCGCACGGCACGTCAACAATCACGTCGTCACCGTCTTTTCCGAAAGACCGTCCGCCCGATCCGCTCTGGCCGTTTCCGGCGAAGATATGGCGGCGGTAGCGTAGAGGCAGAAGAGTCCACATGTGTGAGTTGCCTCGGAGGATTATGTGTCCGCCTCGTCCGCCGTCGCCCCCGTCAGGGCCTCCTTTGGGGACATATTTGGCACGGTGGAAGTGGCGCGAGCCGGCGCCCCCTTTGCCTGAGCGACAGAGGACTTTTACGTAGTCTATGAAGTTGGAGTCTGCCATATATTCTTGTATGAAAAGGTGAGTGTATGGTATGGGATGGAAACGTGTGGTCTCGCCCTTGTTAAACAAATCCGGGAAGTGGTTTGATCAAAGCCGTTATCGGTTGTATTGCCTGATGGTTTCCATGAGCCGGCAGGCATGGGCATAATCGGCGGGGGAGCCTATATCTATCCATGTCCCGGAGATGGGAAAGAATGTGACCTTCCCGCCTTTGTCTATCGTTGATTCGATGAGGTCGGTGGCGTCTGTTCGTTCGTCGGCCGGAAGCTCGCGCAGAAGCCGGTTTGAGATTATGTATATGCCGGCGTTGGCATAGTAGGAGTATGATGGTTTCTCTTCAAGAGATCTTACCTCCGCCCCGTCCGTGGTGAGTATGGCATAGGGGACGGATATATTGTATGGGATGGCTGCGATGGTTATGTCGGCTTTCTCGGAAAGATGGCGGAGATACATCTCCTCGAACGATACGGTGGTGAGGAGGTCTGAGTTCATCACTATGGTGTTTCCCTCTTCGGGAATCTCGCACAGGGCGGCTGACCCTATGGTGCCGAGCGGTGACGGCTCACGGACGCACTTGACGCTGACCCCTGCGACGGGGGTGGAGAAGTGGGATTCGATTTTTTCTGCAAGGTAGTTCACGGTCACCGATATGTCAGTCACTCCGGCCATGGCGAGAGCCGTGACGTTGTGGTCTATTATCGGGCGTCCCCCTACCGGCAGGAGCGGTTTAGGAGTATCGATGGTGAGCGGGCGTAATCGTTCACCCTTTCCGCCAGCCATAAGTATGGCGCTGACAGGGAGAAGGGATGATGTCACCTGTGTGTCTATCATGCGGGTGATCCTTCCTTCATTGTCAAGCACGGGTATGAGCCGTATATTGAGAGAGCGGAGTTCCCTGATCGTGGCCACGGCATCGGAGCCTTCGGTTATGAAGCGGAAGTCTCGTCTCATGGCATCGGCCACGGGGGCTGTCAGCGGTGTGCCGCGCAGAATGGAGCGGCGAATGTCGCCGTCGGTGAGAGTCCCGGTCATTCGGCCCTCGGAGTCGGTGACGAGCAGTGTCATGGCCTCGCCCGAGAGGCTGTTGATTTTCCCAAGCGCGTCAGTGACGGAGGCGGACTGTTGTATGATGTGGCGCTTCATTTTTCCATAAGTTTTTCCATGACCAGCCAGTCAAGCGGTGTGTCGAGATCGACCGACCTTTCACGCGGCATCACGTAGGGGATGCGTCGTGGAAACGCGCCGAGCGGCATACGCCGTATGGAGGCGGGGTTGATGACATAGACGGCACCGTTGAACTGGTAGGCCGGCGGTGCGTCCTGACGTCGGGTGAAGAGTCCGTCGCCTTTTGATACATGAAGAGAGCCGTCAGCCCCAGATGTCTCGAAGCAGTCATAATAAGGATTGCAGGCTGCGGGAGTGACTGACACGACCATGTCGATATCCGGGGTGTAGAGAGACAGGCATTCACGCACATCCTCGACGGTGCGCAGCGGGGAGGTGGGTTGGAGGAGGACTAACTTTTCATATCGTATACCATGACCGTCGGCAAAGTCCATGGCGTCAAGAATGACCTCGCGAGAGCCGGTGTTGTCAGCGCCGAGACTCTCCGGGCGGCGGTACGGGACTTTCAAGCCGGTCTCACCGGCCACGGCACGTATCTCGTCATCGTCGGTGGAGACAATGATATGGGAGTCGGGAGCCATGGCGCGTGCCACGTCTATGGAGTAGTGGATGAGCGGGCGTCCGGCCAAAGGCTTTATGTTCTTTCGCGGAATGCCCTTGCTCCCGCCACGCGCCGGAATTATATAGAGTGTGTCGGCGGTCATAGGTCGTGAAATTTCTTTGTGCGGAGGGTTTCGAGAGGTGTTTCGGCTATGGCTTTGACCATGATGCCGAGAGTGTCAGGACGCGCATATGGGTTTTTGCATCTACGTGCGTTTGCGCGGGCTTCGGCTGAGAGCGCTCGTGATATGGCGGCCGAGATATCGTCTGCCGAGTCGCCACAGTGTATGACCGAGTCTGAACACAGGCGTCCGCGCTGGCGGATCCCTATGTCTACGGTAGGGATTCCCATTGACGGGACTTCCACGATGCCGCTTGACGAATTGCCCACTACCGCGCTGACACAGCGCAGGGCGGAGAGATAGCGAAGCTTACCCAGTGAGGGAATCACCCTTACTCTATCCCGGTTGCGTAAGGCGTATTCCTCGATTAGGTCTATTATTACCTTCCCGCGCGCATCGTTGTTGGGGTAGGTGATAATCACGTTTGACTCCGGGAAGCGGTCAAGCGCATCAAGGAGCGCTTTACATCTGGCTGCGATGTCGCCGTCATCCAGAGTGGCCGGATGATAGGTGACCAGCAGGGAGCCGTCAGGGAGGGTTATTCCTACTGAGTCTTCAAGTTCACGGCGTGAGAGCAGGGGGGTGTGGAGTATGTTGTATACCCCTATGGCCCCTGTGTTTATCACTCTTGACGGATCCTCGCCCATCGCTATGACGCGGCGTCGGTAAGGCTCTGTCGCGGTGAGATGGAGCGCTGACATCTTGGTGACGGCATGGCGGATGGAATCGTCTACGGCGCCTTCTGATATTTCTCCCCCGGCAATATGGACTATGGGTATGCGCAGCATCAATGCGGCAGTGGCAGTGGCCAGCATCTCGAACCTGTCGCCGAGAATCACTATCATGTCGGGGGCAACGGAGGCCAGCTCATGCGCCATGGCGGTCATGCACGCTGCCATGGAGTCGACCGTCCCAAGCGGAGTGTCTGTTCCGGGTGGCATTGTCACACGGCGGGGAGAGGGAAAGCCATCGGCTATGATTTCGTCGATGGTGTTGCCGTAACGCGGGAAGAGGTGCATATTTGTAGCCAGTATCTCCACCCGGCAGTCGGCACGTGCGGCCAAGGCGCGTGCCACCGGGCTGAGAAGTCCCCAGTCTGCACGCGTGCCTGTCGCTATGGCTATTGTTCTCATCCGTCTTATAGAAATAAAATGTCAGTATTCCCTTTCACCGAAGATGGTGGTACCTATACGTACCATGCCGGCCCCTTCGCTGACAGCTATCGGCCAGTCGTGGCTCATCCCCATGCTGACGATTGAGAACTCGGGATGGCCGGCGAACACGGTTGAGGCAAGACGGTCGAACGTGGTGCGGATTTTCCTGAAATCGGCCCTTATGCGGGCTTCGTCGTCAACGTTGGAGGCCATTCCCATTACCCCCGTTATCCTTATACCCGGGAGTGAGGCGGTGAGTTCCGGCGTTATGAGTTCGAGTGCCTCCAGAGGGGTAAGACCGAACTTTGTCTCCTCGCGTGCCACATGGAGCTGCACGAGGACATCCACACGCCTTCCTATCCTGCGTGCCTCGGCATCGATGAGGCGCAGCAGCCTCTCGGAGTCCACGCTGTGGATCAGCGATACGTGGGGCATGAGGGCGCGCACCTTGTTGGTCTGCAAATGCCCGATGAAGTGCCAGGCTATGTCGGAAGGCAGTTCGGCGGCTTTTGAGACAAGCTCCGGGACGCGGCTTTCGCCGAAAACGCGCTGTCCGGCGTCATAGGCCTCGCGCAGAGCCTCGGCGGGATGGAACTTGGAAACAGCCACAAGTTCCACTCCGGCGGGAATCTCGGCGCGCAGGGCCGTTAGGCGCGAGGTGATGGAATTCATTATTTAAGCTTCTTTCTTTCCGGCCAGGTCGGCGTCATAGACGTCAAGGATGGGGGTCTCCTGTATGGTGTTGATTTCAAAGTCGGCCATTGTGCTCTTCATGCCTTCCATGAAGTTGTCATAGGCTTCTTTGAAAGAGTCTGCGGCAACGAGAATCTGGGAAATGGATTTTTTCTCAACAGCGGTCTTCTCGTCGAGGGTGATGAATGCCACCTTGACAAGATACCACTTGTCGCCGGTAATCTCGCGGAATATTTCGGAAATCTTGGAAATCTTCACAGCCGAGACGGTAAACTCCGATGTGAAGTGTGCAATTTCCTCGGTGATACGGGCTTCGGCCTCCGTGAAAGAGAGGGCGTCAACCATGAAGGCTTCGGTCACTTTCTTGATCGAGCCGTTTTCCATTGTCTTATCGTAGCGTACTTTTGTTTCAAACCACATGGCTAAGTGAATGTTAAAATGAATAATGGTGCAAAGGTACGTAAAAAATCGCATTTTTTACGTACCTTTGCACCATACTCTGACGAAAGATGACAAAGAAGAAACTGAAAGCGATATCTCTATTTTCCGGTGCTATGGGGTTGGATTTAGGGATAGAGAAAGCAGGTATAGATATAAGGCTGTGTGTGGAGATGAACAAACAGGCCGCCTCCACAATAAGGAATAATACAAATATCCCGGTTATTGACAGGGATATAACATCTATACCTACGGCAGAGATTCTGGATGTCGCGGGATTGACCCCGGCGGATGTTGATCTGGTAGTCGGCGGCCCTCCGTGTCAGGCTTTCAGTACGGCCGGGGCCAGAAGGGGGCTTGATGATTTCAGAGGCAATGTTATTATCCAATATCTCAGAGTGGTGTCTGAGATAAAGCCTAAGTATTTCATTTTAGAGAATGTCAGAGGTATATTGTCTGCCAAGTTAAACTCATTGCCTGAATCATATAAGGAATATGAAGAGATAAAGGATACAAAAGGCAGTGTGATTAGGTTTCTGGCCAATGAGTTCAGAAAGTTGGGCTATACTATAAGTTTTGCGTTGTTTAATGCCGCGAATTACGGTGTCCCGCAGGTCAGAGAAAGGGTTATCATATTTGGGGCAAAAGGGAGCAAGAGGATACCGTTGCCACAGCCCACTCATAGTGAGTCAGGCGTGAATGGAACAAAGAAATGGGTGACATTAGGCAGCGTTATCAGCGATCTCCCGGAGCCGGATGAATCGGAATTTACCCCGTTGAGCAAAAGGATGCTTCAATATATGCCGTTGGTCAAGGAGGGTGAGAATTGGACCAGCCTGAGGCCGGATGTAGCAAAGGAGGCAATGGGTAAGGCTTATGATCTGCCCGGTGGTAAGACCGGGTTTCTTAGAAGGTTGTCAAATAAGAAGCCTTCTCCCACATTGGTGACCAGTCCAATCATGCCGGCCACTCTGATCTGTCATCCGACCAGCCTGAGGCCTCTGTCAGTGAAAGAATATGCAAGAGTGCAGCAGTTTCCTGATAGTTGGATGTTTAGCGGTAAAACTGCCGATATATACAAGCAGATAGGAAACGCGGTTCCTGTCGGGCTGGGGTATATGGCAGGCAGGCAGATTGTCAGCTTTGACAATGGCGAACTGAAAGGAGATGAGGATGGCAATAATATCATACCTTATTCCAGATACAGATATACGACAGACAGAGATATCATACTGTCCGATGTAAAAGACGGTGTATTAAATTTTGATTAGATGGCAGCCACATTATATAATCTGATAGTAAAAGGATGCACCGTATCCTTTGATGGTGTTGCAAGCAGTTCGTTTAAGAACAAGCTTAATGTGATAGCGGCTCAGTTCTCCACTATCCGGGGATTTAAGAGCGCATCTATATCTTCGCTGAATAACATCAGGACAATAGAGGGTGATACTTATTTCCGACCTCTCACACCAAAGGAGGAGAGAGCGATCATTGCTTTCCAGAATGAGATAGACCCGGAGAGGACGATAGTGCAGAATTTTATAAGGATACTGACCAAAGAGTTTGTGAGCAGGCAGGTTTACATGTTGTCAGCCATATCAATAGACTCATTTAACGCTAATCCCATATTGTGTTCGGCCCTTAATCTTAAAACTCCCGAAGAGTTTGTGAGATATAATGCTTATCAGGCGATAGGACGAAGCATAGTGACCTCTATGGGGTTTCTTGTCCAGAATCTGTTACTCTATTCCAATGAATATATATTTGATGGAAAGGAATATTTGGAAGGTGGAAGGACTAAATGGGATCTCGTGATAGACAGGCTTGGAGAGGTCAAGTCTTTCTTGGAGATTAAGAGCGGCTTTAATGATATGGATGCCGCACAGGTAAAGCATTATGCCGACGAGATAAGACTTGTGGAGGAGAATGGAAATAAAGGATATATAGGTATTACCTATGGTAAAAAGGAAAATGTTACCGTCACCTCCGGGTTGTTAAGGTCATATCTGGATGACTGGGATCGGAAGACTTTGGTTGGAAGGGAATTATGGGACTTTATATCAGAGAATGAGAACTATCATACCATTCTGATTGATAATATTGACAGTGTAGCCAATATTGCCCTTCGCAATGAGAGTATTGTGCAAAAGATAGAGGACAGGATAGAAGAACTCATAAGGGTGTTTTATTCAAGGTATGGAAGCTTGAGGGAGTATTATGACTCTCTTTGGTGAAGATTACCTGAATATGGTTTCCCTATGATGGGAAATAAAGACATTGGTTGAACGGATAGCAGGACAGATTATCTTGTGGGGTATCTGAGGAGATGCGCTCAGAAGGGATTTTTGTAGCGACCGAGGAGTTGGCGGCTGAAATGGACAAAGAAGCTGACATCGTCAACGAAATATCTGCGGAACATGCGTTTAGGCTCGCACAGGAACCGATAGAACCATTCCATGCAGATTTTCTGTACCCATCGCGGGGCACGGCGTATGTTTCCGGCCTCGAAGTCGATGGTGGCGCCAAGCGCCATCCACAGCCGTATACCGGGCATTCGGTCACGGTGGGCTGTGATAAATAGTTCCTGTTTGGGTGCTCCAAGCCCTACGAGACACACGGTGGCTCCTGACCCGTTGACCTCGGCGATGATTCGGTATATCTCTGCGGGTGATTTTTCAAACCCGAAAGGTGGAGAGTATGTGCCTACGACAATCTCTCTCCCTACTCTTGCGTTGATGCGTCTTGCGGCTTCGGCTGCAACCCCTTCTCTCGCTCCCAGAAGGAATATGCGGCAGTCTGGGTCGGAGGCATGATGGAGGTAGTAGTCAGTGAAAAAGCTGCTTCCCGGGATTGCCTCGGGGATGGGGGAGGGGAGTAGCCGGGAACAAACCCGGAGTATGCGGCTGTCACAGACAATCCATTCAGCACGCCGGTAGGCATCGTAGAAACGCCTGTCGCGTTGAAGCTTGACAAGATGGTCGAGGTTGGGCGTGAAGAGCATTCCCTCGTCAAGGGAGTCGAGCAATTCTTGCCGGGTGACTGCGAGGACGGGGATATTGAGTATGGTGGTGGAGGGAATATGTGTCATCCCTGCAAATTTACAACAAATAATCCGTCATTGCAACTGCCGGGGCGCTATCTCTATGCCGGGACGGATGTCGTTAAGATATATCTGTGCCTCGGGGCCGAGGTTGAAGATAAGGTCAAGGATGCTGAGGCCCGGGATAAAGCCGAGACGGTCAGCCCGTATCTGACGGTATATCCCGCAGTCGGGAAGCGAGGAAGGCGGCAATGCCGGTGTTTTTGCTCCCGGTAATGGGGAAATGCCGAGTATGTCGCGTATCTGCGTGTCCCAGGCAAGGGCGAGGTCTCGGAGCAGGGGATAGCGCTCCTCGACTCCCACTGTCAGCATCGGGAGAAAGCGGTCTATGTAGAACTCGAAGTAAGGGGTGCGCCCGTATGCGCTTTCGAGAGCCACGCGGTGTACATCCCACCAGGCGCCGTGGGTGGAAATCTCGATTTGTTCCCACCGGCATCGCGAGGATGCCGGACGGGCTATCGGGACTGTGAGGCTCAGCCGGCCTCTGGTATCGGCTATGTCGAAACGGTGGGTGTCCTTGTCGCGTTTGTCGAAAGGTCTTGTCCAGTCCTGAAAGGATGAGCCACAGGCCCAGGCAAGGGCATAGTCTGACACTCCCGCACACAGTCGTGGCGGGAGTGTCAGGTGTAGGTCGGGGTATGCTACGGGGCGTTGCGGCATCATTTGTCAGGGTTGGCGTCACGTAGGATGCGGTTCCAGCGTATGCCGCCGTTGAAGATGGAACGGTCTTTGTCAAACGAGATGAGCACCCGTTCGGGCCGTCCTACGATGTGGTCTTCGGGAACGAATCCCCAGTATCGGGAGTCGAGCGAGTTGTCGCGGTTGTCGCCCATCATGAAATAATAGTCCATCTTGAAGGTATAGTAGTCCTGAGGCTTACCTCCTATATATACCTTTCCGTCCCGGAGTGTGGCATCGTGGTTGCCCTCATAGTCACGGATCACGCGTCCATATATGCCCCATGCGCGAGGCGTGAGCCTTAGGCGTGTTCCTTTTTTAGGAATCCATATGGTGCCATAGTCGGCGCGTGTCCATGTGTCGGCTTCGCCGGCGGGGTATAGTATCTCGCCGTCACTTGCCGGCATCTTCATTATCTTGGCAGTGTTCTTGTCTGCCTCGATGGCCTTGACCATGGCCGGGGTGAGGGGCGATACGTAGACCGGGGGAACGCTACCGTCGGGGTTTACTGTGAAACCGAGGGTTCGGAGAGCCTGTATGTCATCGGGCGTGACTGGGACGCGGTGGCGGTCATCGACGGCTATTTCAAGGTCTTCCCATACCTTCTCTATATCGGTACCTTCGCCGAACTGGTAGTAATAGTTGAACTGTACGTTCTCGGGCTGTGGAATCGGTGCTCCGTTGATGAATATCTCTCCGTCCACGATTTTTAGACGGTCGCCTGGAAGTCCGACCGCACGTTTTACATAGTTCTCTCGGCGGTCAACGGGTCGGTAGACAATCTCGCCGAATGTCTGAGGATTGTTATGGACGTTCTCACGGCCATACATCTTGACGAGAGTGTAATAGTCGGGGTTCTGTACTTTTATAGCCACTGTGTCGCCGGCGGGAAAGTTGAACACCACTATGTCTCCGCGTTCCACCTTGCCGAGGCCGGCGAGACGGTGGTATTTCCACTGCGGGTGGTCGAGATAGCTCTTGGTATTGATGACAGGGAAGGTGTTCTGTACCAGAGGGAAATGGATAGGGGTGTTGGGTACACGTGGCCCGTAGGCCATCTTGTTGACCCACAGGTAGTCACCGACGAGGAGTGATTTTTCGAGCGATGATGATGGTATCTGGTAGTTCTGCCCTATGAAGGTAAATACGAAGTATACAAGCACGAGGGCATACACTATTGCGTCCACCCAGCTCATTATGCCACGGATGGCGGGATTCTTCGACTTCTTCCACCATGTCAGCGGGATATAGCCGGTGATGTAAATGTCGAGCAGCAGGAACCAGGCGAGGGCCACCCACCAGTTGCCGAGCCATGCCACCCATAGGAAGAAGATGAGCGAGACTATGCCGAATCTTATCCACCGTGTTTTTTTCGTGGCTTTTATGCGGGCTTCGAAGTCGTCACGCAGATTCTTTTTGTCAGTGTTCCCGTTCATTTCAACAGTTCCTCCATCATTTGGTCAATGGTGAATATGCCTTTGCGTCCGGCTATCCATTCGGCGGCCATTACGGCGCCGAGGGCAAACCCGTCGCGAGACTTTGCGGAGTGTTCTATGGTGATGATGTCAACCGGCGAGTCCCATTTGATGGTGTGTATTCCCGGCACTTCACCGTTACGTAGAGACAGGATGGGAAGGGTGTCGGCATCCACGCGGTCAAGGGCTTCCCCTGCGGCTTTGAGCTGCGCGTCGCGTTCGTCAGGGGTGGCATTGGCCCAAACGATTCCGGCGTCAGTCCAAGAGGTGATTTTCTTGTCCTCTTCCATTATGCCTTCGGCAAGTGTAAGGGCGGTGCCGGAGGGGTGGTCGAGCTTGTGGATGTGGTGAACCTCGGTCATGGTGGGCCTGTATTGCGGGAGGTGTCCCATGATTGATGCGAGTCTGCGCGATATGACGTTGAACACGTTGACGCCTATGCTGAAATTGCTTGATGCAAGCAATGCGCCTCCCTGCTCACTGACGGCTTTCTCCACGGCTTCTCGCTTCTCGCCCCATCCGGTAGATCCACACACTACGGGCACCCCGTGTCCAGATGCACGGACAATGTTGTCCGGCGCTGTGGCAGGGGTGGTGAACTCTATAGCGACATCGGCTGTGCCGAAGGCTTCGCCGTCCATATCGTCACTGTTCTCCGTGTCTATCACAGCCACTATCTCGTGGCCTCTTTCAAGGGCTATGCGCTCTATGGCATGTCCCATTTTACCATATCCAATAATAGCGATTTTCATATTGCCCGCAAAGGTAAGAAAAAAACTTCATTAAAACATATAAGTGAGTGACATACAATGCCATCAAAGGATAATGGCATTATGATAGTGTTAAATTCGGGAATGATAAAAATACAATAATTTGCATCGTTTCACATTCGGGAGAGAGTGTGAAATAGGGTTGAGGTTTTTTAGGTTATTTTTACACTCACGCCCAACGCGCTGTAATATAGCTGGTTACTTGCTCTCAGGCTTCGTGCTTGGTATGTTTTTTTGTCCTTATAGAAGATTGCGTTTGGTTAAGATGCTCAGAATGACTATCTTTGAAGCACAAGAAAATCAATTGCAAACAATCGTTAAAACAAAAATGGAACAGACACTCGTCATCTTTAAGCCGTCATCTGTCGAGCGCCATCTCGTAGGTGAGATTCTCGCCCGTTTTGAGCGCAAAGGGCTGGTTATAGCCGGGATGAAGATGATGCAGCTTGACGAGACGTTGCTACGTGAGCATTATGCCCATCTGGTGCATCTCCCGTTCTTCCATGAGATTGTAGACTCCATGACCGCAAGTCCTGTGATAGTGATGTGTCTGCGCGGCGTAGAGGCTGTCAGCGTGGTGCGTGCCATGACCGGCTCCACCAACGGACGTCAGGCCGCTCCGGGCACTGTGCGCGGGGACTTTGCCATGTCGAACCAGGAAAACATGATCCACGCCTCGGCCAGTCCCGAAGATGCGGAAGCCGAGCTGAAACGCTTCTTCGCGCCCGGTGAGATTTTTGACTACTACCCCGCCGCGATGGGCTTCATCAACGGTGTCTCAGAAATTAATCAATAATATTGTCGAACAGAATAAGCCTCTTGCCACGAAAACAAGATAACGTAATGAACTTTACTGCAAAGATACTTCTCTCCGTCTCTCTTCTCGTCACAACTCTCTCATTCACATCCTCGGCCCAGCGCCGTCTGCCGGCTTCGCATTCCCGCGAACACAACATGCTTCTTGCCAATCAGAAGCCATCGGTCAATCCTTTCAAGATAGAGAACAACAATATGCTCCTTGACCAGATACGGGAGCGTGAACAGGCTGATATAGCCACCGATGCCGAGATTTACTCCAAATTCTGGGCCTCTGACCGTGTAAACCCTTATGGCACAGCCGTGACTATCCCGGAGCATAAGAATATAGATGTGAGTGAATATGTCGCCCCGGTGAAGGGTATCGTTACTTCCGGCTATGGTTATCGCTCGCGTTTCCGCCGTATGCACTATGGCGTAGACCTGAGTCTGCATGTCGGTGACACCGTCCGTGCCGCGTTCTCTGGCAAAGTACGCCTCACCAAATACGAGGCCCGTGGATATGGCTACTATGTGGTAATGCGCCATGACAACGGCATGGAGACTGTCTATGGTCATCTCTCGCGTTTCCTTGTTAAACCTGACCAGGTGGTAAAGGCCGGCGATCCCATAGCCCTCGGCGGTAACACGGGGCGTTCTACCGGGCCGCATCTGCATTTCGAGACCCGTTATCTCGGTATAGCCGTCAATCCTGCCGCTATCATAGACTTTGACAACCGAGTGGTGCATAAGGATGTATTTGCATTCGACAAGACCACCTACAACAAGTCAAAGAAATACGCACCCTCCAAGCGAGTGTCAAAAAAAGGTCGTGCGTATGCCAAACGCAAATCGGCAGCCAAGCGTCGCCGCAGATAACGCGGGCGCGGGGAAGATGAAACCGTGTGACACATCCTGCCGGTTCCATAAAAAATCCCGGTTTAAAGAAAATGGACATCGGGGCGTCATCGCGACGTCCCGATGTCTTTTAACCTTAAATCTAATACCATGAAAACACAGTGCAAATATAGTAACTATGCCATAATAACCTTCCATGCTCCGATATAGTTCACGAGATAGTCCGATTTAACATATGTTAACCAAGTAAAAGAAAAAAAAGTATTAATTTAGCGTCCTAAACAGGTAGTTGGCTGGTTGGTAGACTGTCACCGGCCGGTTAGGGATAAGAACAGATTCAATATATTGCATTCGCAGGCTGCTTCGGAAGGGTAAAGATTATATGGCTGCGGATGACTGAATGATAAGTTATAAGAGATATGAACGCACGTATATTAGCCATAGATGACGAAGAGTCAATCTGCGAGATAATAAGATACAACCTTAACAGGGAAGGCCACCATGTAGACACGGCATTCAGTGCCGAAGAGGCACTTGAAATGGATTTGCGCAAGTATGACCTTTTCATTGTCGACATCATGATGGAGGAAATGAGCGGGTTTGACTTTGCCAAGCGTCTGCGCAGCGGGGAAGGAACCGAGGATGTGCCCATCATCTTCTGTTCGGCTCTCAACGGAGAGGAGGATACTGTCACAGGACTGAATATCGGTGCCGACGACTATGTCACAAAGCCTTTCAAGATGAGCGAGCTTATTGCGAGGGTCAACGCCGTGTTGCGTAGGGCCGCTTTTGCACGCAAGGCCGCCGAGGCTTCCGCCATATCTTCAAACGATGACGTTCTTGAGAAACCTATCGAATACAAAGGTCTCGTGCTCGATCCCAACAGCAAGGAATGCTACATTGACGGTATCCCGGTGTCGCTTACCAAGACAGAGTTTGAGATTCTTGAGTTTTTTCTGACCCATCGCAACCGCATATATTCGCGTGAGGAAATCATACGCCGTGTCTGGGCGGATGACGTTGTGGTCACCACGCGCACCATCGATACCAATATCACCCGTCTCCGCAAGAAGATAGGGGCCTACGGCAACAATATTGAAACCCGCCTTGGATTCGGATATGGGTTTAAAGAGAAGGATTAACTACCACCTGCGTCTGTTTCTGCCTATTGCATTGTGCCTGTGCGTGGTATTCGGATTTATCATCTGGTATCAGTACAAGCGCGAGGCTGAGTACAGAGCCGAGATTCTGACCCAGCAGCTCGACCTGATCAACCGAAGGGTGCTGCGTGCCTATGAGGAAGACCAGACCCTCCGTCCGTTCAATGCTTTTATAGCGAGTTATTTCTCCGGCTCCCGTTTCGAAGGAGTGCGTATCTCGGTCTACAATACCGAGGGTATGCTGCGTTACTCGCTGGGAATTCCAATCCCCTATGAAGATGGAGACATGGCCGTGGTAAAACAGATCGATTCCGGGCATTCCCCACGTCGTGTTGTGAAGGACAGAGATGACAATCTCTATCTGGTAAGTTCCAACCTTAGTGATGACGGAAGGGTCAAGGTGGTGACCGCGATGCCTTACAGCTCGGATATGGATGATGCGATAGAGATCGATACTACGGTCTGGCTCATAATCCTCGCCTGTATGGTCGCTACTCTTCTGGTGACCTACTATTTCACCCGAATGCTCACCCGCAGTGTCACCCTTCTGAAAGATTTCGCTTACCGGGCAGCGACAGGGGGACGTTTCACCGGGTTTGACAAGTTTCCGCGTAACGAGCTGGGAGATATTTCCCGCGAGATAGTCACCCTCTACCGAGAGCGTGAGAGCGCGATAGAGCTTATCAAGAAAGAGCGCAAGGTCACAATACACGCCATAGAGGAGAAGGCCCGTGTCACCAAGCAGATGACCAACAATATAAACCACGAGATAAAGACCCCGGTCGGCATCATACGCGGTTATCTGGAATCAATACTCGGCGACCCGGATATGGATGTTGAGACACGCACGCGTTTCCTGCAACGTATGCTCAGCAATGTGGAACGTCTCACCAACCTCCTCAACGATGTATCCACCATGACCCGTCTCGAAAACGGTTCTGACAAGATAGCCGTCAACAAGGTGGACATGTATGACCTTGTCTACCAGATAGAATATGACATGCCGGCCAGCAACATCGCCGGCTCCATGGAATTTTCGTTCGATATCCCCATGGAGTGTTATGTCAATGGAAACTACGGCCTTTTGCACGGCATGATATGCGGACTTATACGCAATTCGGCCATGTATTCGGGCGGAACAAAGATAGGTATGAGGCTCATATCTGAAAGCGAGCGCTTCTATGTGTTCGCATATTACGACAACGGCACCGGTGTGGCCGAGGAGCATCTTCCCCATCTCTTCGAGCGTTTCTACCGCATAGACAGCGGGCGTTCGCGCAAGCAGGGTGGCACAGGTCTCGGACTACCCATAGTCAGAGGGACGATTATGACCCTCGGCGGGACAATATCGGTGCACAACCGCTCCACCGGCGGCCTCGAATTCATCTTCTCACTTCCCAAGTGGCATGACCCGGAGGAGTGACAAGTCCCCATTGCATGTACCGGGTTAAACATTTATCCCCTCTCCGGGTGTTTAGATAATATCCCGTAAACAAAGACGACTCACGCAGCAACTCAGATTTATGGAAAATATAAAGGTAAAGATTATAAATGACTCGGGCTATGACCTGCCCGCCTATGAGACCCCGTCGTCGGCGGGAATGGATATACATGCCCGTCTCGAATCCCCTGTGGTACTCGCTCCTTTGCAGCGGGCCCTTATACCGACCGGGCTGCGCATACAGCTCCCCCGAGGCTATGAGTGCCAGATCCGTCCCCGTTCGGGGCTCGCGTTACGCCACGGTATCTCGATAGTAAATACCCCCGGAACTGTCGATGCCGACTACCGAGGCGAGATAGGGGTGGTGATTATCAATCTCTCAGACACCCCCTTCACCGTCAATCCCGGCGAACGTATAGCCCAGATGGTCATAAAGGAATATGTCCATGTGGAATGGGAGCAGGTGACACGTCTTGACGAGACCGTCCGAGGAGAGGGCGGCTTCGGCCACACGGGTCTCTGAACCAGCCAATACTCTCTAAAACAACCGAAATGAAGCGACTCCCCCTCATTATAACCCTTGCGGCCCTTGTCATGTCTGTCCTTGCCTCGGCAAAGCCGGGCAAGAAACGTATGCCTGACGAGGATGCCTCGAAGGCCGATTATATATATCTTGAAGCCTTGCGCGAGAAGTCGCAGGGCAACCTTGACGCTGCCTTCGAGCTTCTCAGGCGTGCCAACGAGTTGAATCCTTCTGACAAGGAGACAGGGATGGAGTTGTCTTACTTCCTTCTTTCTCTGGCGCAGAACGATACGGCCAACGCTGTCACCGCGCTCCGCCTGATGAAGGATTACTGGGAAGCCAATCCGTCCGACTATTATTCGGGTGTCAGATACGGTCTTCTCAATGACAATATGGGAAGGCGTGACGAAGGACTGAGGGTGTGGGAGACCCTTCACAGGCTTCATGGTGACAAGATAGAGCTTTCATATCGTCTTGCCGATGTCCTTGCCGAGGGAGGGGATGCTTCCGACCGCGACAGGGCTATTGCCATATATGACTCGATAGAGCTTGTAGAGGGGCCGAATATCCCACTTTCGGGCAAGAAGATAGAACTATTCATGATTGAGAACGACTCGCTTGCCGTCATAGCCGAGGCTGACCGTCTGAGACAGGCATCCCCGTCAAATGTGGATTTCCAGGTCTTTTCGGGCGAGGTATATTCCATGATGGGGCGTACAGGCGAGGCCCTTGCCTTCTTTGACCGCGCGGTAGAGCTTGATCCTTCAAGCGGTTATGCCCGTTATTCGAAAGCCCGTTATTTCAAGGAGGCAGGCGATTCGGCAGGTTTTGACCGCGAGGTCTTTGTGGCATTGAAACAGAATAGTCTTGACGTTGATACAAAGCTGATGCTTTTGCGCAGCTATATCACGGAGATGATCACCGATTCCATACAGCAGCCGCGAATCCGCCAGTTGTTTGACACTCTTCTCGTGGTGCATCCTCTCGAACATGACATCCATGACCTCTATGCCCGCTTCCTTATCACTGTACGCGACTATCGAGGAGCGGCCGAACAGACCGAGCAGACACTCGGACTTGACCCCGCCGACCCGGAAGGATGGGAGATGCTTGCCTCGCTTTATCTCCAAAACGAGGAGTATCCCAAGGCGGCTGACGCGATAATCCGTTCTTTCCGCTACTATCCGGACAATGCCCGGCAACATCTTATGCTCGGGTCTATCTACAATCAGGACGGAGAGCATGACAAGGCAATCGAGCAGTATGGCATCTCGCTCTCCCTGACTCCCGATGATGACGTGGAGACACTTTCTCGCATCTATGGCAGCTGGGGTGACGCCCTATATTCCAAAAATATGGCCGACAGTGCCTTTACCTGTTACAAGAAGGCGGTGATGTATGATCCCACCAATTATCTTGCCATGAACAATTCGGCTTATTTCATGGCATGTGAGGGTGCGGATCTCGACGAGGCGCTGCGTCTGATAGAGAAGGTGGTGGCTGCCGAACCTGACCAGGCCACGTCTCTTGACACATATGCATGGGTGCTTTTCAAACGGAAGGAATATGAGAAAGCCCGCGAGGTGATGGACCGTGTACTCGCACTGGAAAGTGAAAACCCCTCGGCAGATGTGCTTGACCATGCCGGCGACATATACTTTATGGACGGGGAACCTCGCAAGGCCATAGATTTCTGGCGCCGTGCGCTCAAACTCGATCCCGATAATGAGAAGATACAGCGAAAGGTCAGGGAAAAGTGTATTGTAAAAGACTAAAAACAGATTGATAATGAATCGATTGCTGTATATATTCATCGCATTGGCCGTCTCGGCCCTCATCGCTGTGTCATGTTCCTCGTCAAAAGAGGCCGGGATGCCTTCCGTCACATCGGGAGAGGATCTCTCGGTTCGCGGGGCAAGAGAGCTTGCATCGGCTCTCGCAGAACCGGGGGACTGGCAGACAATGAAGATTCCCGTAAACGTGGTGCTTAGAAAGCCAGTGTCGGTCAGGCTCGGAGGCAATATGACGCTTGTCCGTGGCAAGGAGATACGTGTCTCGCTCCGTTTCCTCGGGTTCGAGGTCGCAGCTGCGTCCATCACCGGGGATTCTGTAAAGGCCTATGTCAAGATGCAGAAAATCTATCTGTCTGAGAGTCTTTCCGCCCTTCTCGGCGGATTTCCTGCCACGGTTGACAATGTCCAGAGTCTGCTTCTGGCGAGAATATTCCAAGTAGGGCAGACCATTCCGGATTTGCGGGTATGCAGGGTTGAGGCCGGTGACGGGTTCTATACCGTTATGCCCCCTGTTGCCGCCAAGGGCATGGAATACAGATTCAAGGCAATGACTGACGGCAATCTTCTTGACCGTCTTGAAATCACCCATACGGGCGGTCATTCCGCCAGAGTGTCCTATGACTACCCGCATGACGTCTCAGGCGGGATTCCGTCCGAGGTGGCGTTGTCAGGCAGCCTGAAAGGGAGGTCGGTAGAGGCATATCTTGAATATTCGGCCGGAAAGGCTGACCGTGACGCCGGTATGCCCGGGGCGTTCTCAATCCCGCGCGGCTACCGCAAGGTATCTGCCTCATCTCTTATAAAGCTGCTTGATTCGTTGAAGTGAAAACAGGAACGTTTAAATACCCATCTCTCTTCCGCTGTCTGCTATTGCTGCTGACGGTGATTCTCCTCACGGCGCCTGATGCCGACGCGCAACGTCGAAAGTCGCGCAAGCGTTCATCATCACCTCCAAAAACATCGCGCTCCATGGAGGCTGTCAGAGAGGAACAGAGCGATGCCCGTTTGAAGATATCCGAGACATCCACGCGTCTATCCACGACCGGTGTCGAGCTGAAAAGACAGCTCAACCGCCTCAATTCGCTTGAAGCGGATATAGCCACATCCAATGCCGACGTGACCCGTCTGCGCTCGGACATTGACTCCATCGGTTCCCGTATCACGGCAACGTCTGACTCCATCTCCGTTCTGGAAAAAGACCTGTCAGCGCTCCGTCAGGCATATGTGGAGGCTCTGAGACAGTTGCAGCCGGCGGCGGGACATATGAGCACCCTATCCTTTGTGTTTTCTTCAAAGAGCTTTTCCGAAGCCTGGGCGCGTGTGAGGTATCTCCGGCGCTTCTCCCGTTGGCGGGAGAACAAGGCCCGTGACATAGACCGGGCCATAGACCGTATAGCCGAGCGTCGTCAGCGCCTCACAGGGCTGCGTCATGCGCAAGACCGTGCCTACCGTCAGGCCGAGGCTGCACGCCAGAAGCTTGCTGCCCAGCAAGAGGAGTCGAAGGGGCTTGTCTCATCCCTGCGCAAACAGGACAAAGAGCTGCGTGCCGAATTGTCGGCCCAGAAGAGGCGTGCAGCCGCCCTTGACCGTGAGCTTGACCGCCTTATTGCCGCCGAACAGGAGCGCATAGCCAGGGAGGAAGCAGCAAGAAAGAAGAAGGAGAAAGCCGAACGTGCTGCCGAGCGCAAGCGTGACAAGTCTGATGCAGACTCTCCGTCGGCACGCGAGGTGGCCTCTGCCCGTGCCAAGGAACAGGTAGCCGCTGCCACAGACCCCTCCAACCTCACAGGCTCGTTTGAGAAATGCAAGGGTCGTCTGCTCTTCCCGGTGTCGGGAAGATACAAGGTGGTGCGCCGTTTCGGCCGGCAGCCTCATCCCACCCTCCCGCATGTGGTCACCGAGAATGCGGGTATAGATGTGGAGACTTCCGGGGGCGCGTCGGTGCGTTCGGTATATTCCGGCACCGTATCGGCCATATTCAGACAGGACGGCTTCAACAACATCGTGATGCTGCGCCACGGCAAATATCTGACAGTATATGCCGGACTTTCATCCGTGAATGTGCATCGCGGCGACAAGGTGAAAGCCGGACAGTCGCTCGGGACACTGATGTCTGATCCCGACAATGACGGAAAGTCAACACTACATTTTGAAATCCGCGACGAACGTCGCAAATTAAATCCCCTTCAATGGGTAAAATAAACAGAACTTCCCTGCGGAAGAGATTGTTTATAAATATTATGATATGAAAACATTTGAAGAACTCGGGGTCAGTGCCCCGTTACGCAAGGCCGTCGAAGAGCTCGGTTTTGAGTGTCCCATGCCTGTTCAGGAACGTGTAATCCCGCGTCTCCTCGGCGATGCCCATGATATAATCGCGCTTGCCCAGACAGGCACGGGCAAGACAGCCGCTTTCGGTCTTCCTGTGCTCCAACGTGTGGATGCGGCGACCAAGAGTCCACAAGCGCTAATACTCGCCCCTACGCGCGAGCTGTGTCTGCAAATATGCAGCGATCTCGTTGACTTCTCGATCTATGAACCGGGGGTCAAGGTAATACCCGTTTATGGCGGTTCGAGCATAGAGAGCCAGATACGCGCCCTGCGCTCGGGCGGACAAGTCATTGTCGCAACTCCCGGACGTCTTATCGACCTTATAAAGCGCGGAGTTGTGAATCTGGAAAAGGTGACCACCGTGGTGCTTGACGAGGCTGACGAGATGCTCAACATGGGCTTCCTCGAATCCATAGAGGAAATTCTCACCCATGTCCCCTCAGACCGCAAGATGCTCTTGTTCTCGGCCACCATGCCCGCCGGCATCCTCAAAATAGCCAAGCGTTATATGCAGGATTACGAGGAAATCGTGGTTGGCTCACGCAACGAAGGTGCCGAGAATGTGCGTCACATATACTATATGGTCAACGCGCGTGACAAGTATCTGGCCCTGAAACGTGTCGTAGACAATTCGCCATGCATATATGCCATCGTGTTCTGCCGCACCAAGCGTGACACTCAGGAAGTGGCTGACAACCTCATCCGAGACGGTTATAATGCCGAGGCCCTTCATGGCGATCTCTCCCAGCAGCAGCGAGACATAGTGATGAAGAAGTTCCGTGACCGGGTGGTCTCGATCCTTGTGGCCACCGATGTGGCAGCCCGAGGACTTGACGTGAGCGATCTTACACATGTGATCAACTACGGTCTGCCCGAAGATACCGCCGTCTATACCCACCGTTCGGGCCGTACAGGCCGTGCCGGAAAGTCGGGTGTGTCGATAGCCATCATACATTCGCGCGAGAAAGGGCGTATGCGCGAGATTGAGCGCATAATAGGCAAGACCTTCGAGCGAAAGGATGTCCCCACCCCTGAGCATATCATAGAGAAACAGCTCTACAACCTTGCCGACCGTCTGGAACGGGTGGAAGTGAACGAAGAGGAGATAGCGCGTTATCTTCCCGGCATATCGCGCAAGCTCGAATGGCTCTCAGAGGAGGATCTTATCAAGCGTGTGATATCGCTCGAATTCAACCGTCTGCTTGACTACTACAAGGATGCCCCGGTGATAGATTTCATTGATGCCAAGCCTGACCGCAAGGGTAAGGGCAAGAAGGGTGACAAGCCTGCCCACGAGCGTCCGGCGGATGACAAGGAAAAAGACCGCCGTACAGCCTCAAAGGGTATGGAGCGTGTCTATGTCAACGTGGGCAAGCGTGACGGGTTCTATGCCGGCAACCTCATCGAGATTCTCAACAAGCTCGTGCAGGGGAAGCGTGTGGACGTGGGGCGCATAGACCTTATGCCCGGTTATTCGCTTTTCGATGTCCGGAAGTCCGATGCCCGCAAGGTGGTGGGCGCGCTCACAGGCGCCGACTTCTTCGGAAAGCGTCTCCACAGCGAGATAGCCGACCCGGAGCGCGACTATTCGCGCTTAGCCGACAAGAAAAAGAGCAAAAAGAAGAATAACTAACCGCGTATCCGTGGGTGTGGCCGCCGGCCATGCTCACGGCGCCAAGCCGAAACTTTTATGAGACAACTGCTATTACCCCTTTTCGTAGTCTGCGCCTTGGGTGCATCGGCACTCACTGCCGCCGATGCCTTTACATCCGCGCCACCGTCGGTCTTCCCTCTTCTTGACCGCAATACCCGTCTCGACATGGTTGACTATTTCTCAGGCGGCCTGTCCACCCCGTCGGCCAACCTTCTGCAAGGGAAGTCGGCCATCACGTCCATCGAGCCTTCGTCCCTCAAAGTAAGGATGACGGATTCATCCACGGCACAGGTCATAGTACTTGCAGCTGGAAGTGATACAGTTATCGGCCTTATATCCACGGTGGCGACTCCGGGACTTGACTCGTCCGTGTCTTTCTATGACAAGAGCTGGAAACCGCTCCCGGCCGACAGGTATTTTGCAAAGCCCGGTTGGAAGGACTGGGTCACCCAGGGCGCTAAGGTGGAGGATGTGACCATGCACACGCCGTTCATGCTTGCGTCTTATGAATATGACCCTGCAACATCCGTCCTTACTGTGACAAACAACCTGTCCAAGTTTCTTGACCCTGACATTTACGAGATAATAGCTACTTCGCTGCGTCCTTCGCTCGTTTATAGATGGACTGGCAAGAAGTTCTCAGAGCAATAGCGACAGCTATCCTGCAAAACCCGGCGGCGTCCGTATGACAGACTCAGTTTCATGGATCTGATGTGCTGTCTACGGACGCCGCCGGGTTTTGTCTGTTTATCTATATCCTTACCTACTGGAACCGATAGGTTATAGTGCCTGTCTGGACTGCCGGAGCATCGGTATCTACCGAGAACTTGGAAGCCCGGGCCGCTCGGATGCAGTTGTTGCGCGTGGAGGCACTTGCGGCTGCGGCACCTGTCCCCGAGGCGTATGAGGCATCGGTGACTATTCCCTGACGGTTTACAGAGACCCTGATGGTGACGGTTCCGAGCGGGGCGCGAGGGGGTGTGTCCCATGAGGCTATGGTGCGTCCTTTGAGATTGAAACCGGGAGAGCCTGACGCCGCTCCGAAGTCTGAGTTACCGTCTGGTGATCCCGCTTTGCCCTTGCCGTCGTTACCGGCACCTGATTTTCCGAATTGTACCTTGTTGGCTATGGCCTGACGGGTCTCTTCCTCCTTGCGGGCCTTCTCGGCTGCCTCTCTCTCGGCCTTCGAAGGGCCGGTGGGCTGGGTGGTCTCCTTCGTCTCTATCTTTGCTGGTGATGGCTGCCGGGAAGTCACTACCGGCGCCGGAGTGGGAGAAGGGGTGCCGGTGTTTTCAAGAGCCTCCACCTGTGGTTCGGGTGCCGGTGCGTCAGCTTCGGCAGGCGCGCTCTTGTCTCCGTTTTCGGCAAGTTCGGGGTTATCCCCGACCATGACGTATTCGCCGCCAAACAATACCTCGGAGGAATCGACAGGAGGCCATTCGCGCATAGCCTCCTCTGCGGGGGAATAGCGCAGGTATAGAGACGCGAGAATCCCTGCCACCAGCAGGTGGAAGAGCAGGGTGGCGGCAATTGCCGTTATGCGGCTTCTGGGGTTGTCCATTTTCGGGTCACGGTTGGGCTGATGCCGGGGCCGGCTTGGTGGCCAGCACCATTTTGAGATTGTTCTGGGCGCCGAGGTCGAGAACCTTGACGAGGGTGCCGTATGTGACTTCTTCATCGGCATATACGGCTATGAACTGTTCGTCCTGTCCGGCTGAGATGGCGGCCTCGCGGGCTGACAGCAGTGCGTTGGGGAGCATTTCGAAGCTTACGCCTACCGGCTCTTCTCCGGCCACGGTGGAGACGTAGACGCGCCCTTCCTTGTCGATGAAAACACGGGTGGTGGGTTTGAGGGCCGTCTGATGGGAGCTTTCGGGGAGGTTGACTTCGAGCGCGGTCGGGAATACGAAGGTCGAGGTGACCATGAAGAAGATGAGGAGCAGGAAGATGACATCGGTCATCGAGGCCATCGAGAACACCTCGATCATGCGGTTCTGACGTTTCAGGGCCATGGCTTACGCGGGTTCGTTGAGAAGATCCATGAACTCCATGGTCTTTGCTTCGAGCATGTTCATGACCTTGTTTATACGGGCCACAAGGTAGTTGTAGGCAAAGAGGGCTATGATGCCGACGATGAGGCCGGCCACGGTGGTGACGAGGGCGGCATAAATGCCGTCGGCAAGTACGGCGATATTGGCGCTTGTCCCGGCCGAGGCAAGGTTGTAGAAAGCGTCAACCATACCTATCACAGTGCCGAGAAATCCTATCATGGGGCCTCCTGCCGCCGTGGTGGCAAGCCATGGCAGACCTTTTTCAAGACGGGCTATCTCCATGTTGCCTGTATTCTCGATGGTGACGAGCACGTCGTTCATCGGGCGCCCTATACGTGAGATACCTTTGGATATAAGACGTGCATAGGGGGTGTCGGTGCGGGCACAGAGATTGCGTGCGCTCTCGATCTCGCCTTCGTGTATATAGTCCTTGATACGCATCATGAAGGAGGAATCCTCCCGGCGCGCGCGGGAGATGACCATACAGCGCTCCACAAAGATATAGATGCTGAGTATGGAGAGGAGGGCGAGCGGTATCATGATGAAACCGCCGCGCATTGTGAGATCCCAGACCGAAAGCTCGGTGGCTGCCTGTACGGCCTCGGGTGTTGTCACCGCGACTGCGGCGACGGTGTCAGATATCTGCTGTTGAAACATGTGGTGGATTTGGTAGTGTTTGGATGTTGATCAATGTGAAAGTGCCTCGCGATAGCGACGTATGGTCTCTTCAAGTCCGAGATATAGGGCGTCACAGATGAGGGCATGGCCTATGGAGACCTCGCTCAGACGGGGGATGTGACGGTGGAACCATTCGAGGTTGTCAAGGCTGAGGTCGTGGCCGGCGTTGACGCCGAGGCCACACTTCAACGCAGTCTCGGCTGCCTCCGCGAACGGAGCCACGGCGCTTTCGGGGTCGGACGGGTAGAGGTCGGCGTAGGGTTTGGTGTAAAGTTCCACTCGGTCAGCGCCTGTCTTGGCGGCAAGTCTGATGTTATCGGGATCTGTGCCTACGAATATTGACGATCTGATGCCGGCCTCGCGCAACTGTTCCACTATGCCGGTGAGAAATTCCATATTGGATGCCACGTCCCATCCGGCAGAGGATGTGACGGCGTCAGGGGCGTCGGGGACGAGGGTGACCTGTTCGGGACGTACTTGAAGCACCAGTTCCATGAACTCCGGCGCAGGATAGCCTTCTATGTTGAACTCGGTCTTTACGAGCGGGCGCAGGCTGTACACGTCAGAACGGCGGATGTGGCGTTCGTCCGGGCGCGGATGCACAGTTATGCCCTGCGCGCCGAAGCGCTCACAGTCGGCGGCCACCTGCAAGAGGTCGGGGCGGTTCTCGCCCCGGGCGTTGCGCAGCGTGGCCACTTTGTTGATGTTTACACTCAGATTTGTCATCGTTAAATAATCCTTTTCATCCCGTTACGGGTTTTATAAGTGATAGATTATTTGTAATTTTGTATTGTCAATACGGATAGAGTGCAAAATTACTGAGAAAAACCGAAAACAGAAAAAATTTGGGGTCAAAAGAAAACATATTGATTGACAGCCTCCCTCCCGCCCTTCCGGCGGCACCGACGATAGAGCGTCTCTTCCCCCCTATGGAGGAGGCGTCCACGCTGCTTCTGAGCTGTCTGCCTTCCGATTACAGCGCTTCTCGTATAGCGCGGGCCGTGGAGGACTGTGACGCCCATCTGGTCAATCTCAATGTCACCACTGACGGCGCCGTCCTTGACAACCGTGTGGTGTGTGAGGTGAGGGTCACCCACCGCAGTCCCTCCTCGGTGGCCCGTTCGCTCGAACGATACGGCTACGAGGTGGTCGATACAGACAGCCGTTCCCTTGCGGCCGACGAGGTGGGAGGGGAGCGTCTCGCCCAACTGCTTCATTACCTTGAAATATGAAAATCGCGATTTTCGGCAAGCGCCGCCAGAGTTCCGACGACCTTCCATTGATAGCCGCCTTGTTCCATCTGCTTTCGGAGAGAGGGGTATTCACGGTGGTACAGCGCCATTTCTATGAGTCCGTTGTCCGCGACCTCGGAGATACCCCCCCGGTTGACGATGTCTTTGACGGTGATGACTTCACGGCCGATGCGGCTATAAGCATAGGCGGTGACGGGACTTTCCTGCGCACGGCGCGCTGGGTGGGATCCAAGGAGGTGCCTATAATAGGCATCAATACCGGCCATCTCGGATTTCTTGCCGAGGAGTCGTTACATGAGGCTCATGCCGTGGTGGATATCCTTATTTCAGGCGACTATTTCATAGAGGAGCGCTCCCTGCTCGAAGTCCATGCGTCCGGCGACGGGCTCAGGCAGTTTGTCTCTGGCTGGGCATATGCGCTCAACGAGGTTGCCATCCTCAGGAGGGGCAATGCCTCGATGGTCAGTGTCCACACCTTTTTGGATGACATAGAGGTGGCGTCATATCAGGGTGACGGGCTTATAATCTCCACCCCTACCGGCTCCACGGCCTATAACCTGTCGGTCGGAGGCCCTATCGTGCAGCCCACCGCTCCCTGTTTCGTCCTTTCCCCTATCGCGCCCCACGCCCTGACCATGCGCCCGCTGGTGGTAAGTGACAGTCATGTGATCAAGGCATCGGTGGAGTCTCGTGTGGATACCTACCGCGTGACTCTTGACGGACGAGCCTTGATACTCCCCATAGATGTGTCTCTCAACATAAGGCGCGCGCCCTTTGTGGTCAAGGTCATCCACCGCCGAGGACGCACATTTGTAGATACGCTGAGCAGCAAGCTTCTTTGGGGCATATCCAAGCGGTGATTTTTCGTGGCATATAAGGAACTTTTACATCCTGAGTTGGGACGTGTGAGAATATCCATGCGCCGCAATGCGTCACGCATCACGGCGCGGTGGGCTGACGGAAGGCTCCTTGTGATAGTGCCCGAATGGGTCTCGGGTGAGACTGTATATAATGCCTTGGAGAGCATGAGGCCGCGTCTTATGGCCCGCAGGCCGGGAGTCTCGTTCGAACCGGGACGCCCCTTGGTACTGGACGGCGGCGTAATCTTCAATTTTGAGCGTTTCCCTTCTCTCGGTGACGGAATTGACATAGCAAGGGCCAAAGGCGGCGCGCTGGTCAGGATTGGGGACGGTGTTGACATGTCGGCCCCGGATACGCCGGGACGCATCAGCCGTCTGCTCATACACGGTGCCCGCTTATATGCCGATGATGTCATTCTTCCTCAGGCCATGGAGGCCGCTGACCGTCTGGGGCTGTCCCCGAGGAGTATAAGGATTTCCAGAGGCCACAAGGTGCTCGGACATTGTTCGGGGAAAGGGGACATAGCCATCTCGGCGATATGCATGTTCCTGCCTCGGGAGCTGAGGGAATATATAATCTGCCACGAACTTGCCCATCTCACGGAGATGAACCATTCCCCGCGTTTCCACCTCCTGTGCGACCGTTATCTTGAAGGCCGTGAGGCCGAGCTTGCCGGGAAGCTGGATGCCTACGTCTGGCCGATAGAAAAATAACCGGTATATGCCGGGACGGACGGGTGACCGGGATGTTGCTTTCAGAGTCGGTATTCTGTCAAAATGTCGGCATAAGCACATGAAGTCTAACAATATGTCAATAAATGGCAGATAAATTTGTGTTTTAAAACATATTTTCATATTTTTGCGGTATGTTTCGACAAATTTATGTGTCGGGACGGTTGTTTTTTGAAAATACGTTAGCATAAAGATATGAAACATCCCTTGCGAAGCTCAGCGAGTACGGAAGGACGCCGCATGGCAGGCGCCCGCGCCTTGTGGCGCGCCAACGGCATGAAGGAGGAACAGTTCGGCAAGCCTATAATAGCCGTGGTCAATTCATTCACCCAGTTTGTCCCCGGCCATACCCATCTCCACGAGATAGGCCAGGTGGTCAAGGAGGAGATAGAGAGGCAGGGTTGTTTCGCCGCCGAGTTCAACACCATCGCCATTGACGACGGTATCGCCATGGGGCATGACGGGATGCTCTACTCGCTTCCTTCGCGTGACATGATAGCAGACTCTATCGAGTATATGGTCAACGCCCACAAGGCCGATGCGATGGTTTGTATCTCCAATTGCGACAAGGTAACACCCGGTATGCTTATGGCCGCCATGAGGCTCAACATCCCGGCTGTCTTCGTGTCCGGCGGCCCCATGGAGGCCGGACGTGTGGGTGAGCAGGATGTGGATCTCATTGACATCATGATAGAGAGTGCGGATGACAGTGTGTCGGACGACCGTGTACGTCTTCTCGAAGAGAAAGGATGCCCTACCTGCGGATCATGTTCCGGCATGTTCACGGCCAACTCCATGAACTCCCTCAACGAGGCCATCGGACTGGCCCTCCCGGGCAATGGTACGGTGGTGGCCACCCATATCAACCGTCGCGAACTATTCAAGGAGGCGGCGCGCCGCATAGTGGAAAACGCCTATGCCTATTACCGTGACGGGGACGAGGGCGTGCTGCCTCGCAATATAGCCACCCGGGATGCCATGCTCAACGCCATGACTCTTGATATAGCGATGGGCGGCTCGACTAATACGGTGCTTCATCTTCTTGCCGTGGCCAGCGAGGCTGGCGCGGATTTCACGATGGACGATATAGACAGTCTGTCACGCAAGACCCCGGTGCTCTGCAAGGTGGCTCCTAACTCCGGCTATCACATACAGGATGTCAACCGGGCCGGCGGTATACTGTCGATAATGAAGATTCTTGCAGACGCCGGGCTTATAAATCCAGATGTCCGCCGCGTTGACCGCAGGACTCTGCGCGAGGCGATGGACGAGTATGCCGTGGGAGGCAGGAATTTCGGCCGGAAGGCCGACGAGTTGTGGAAGAGTGCACCCGGAATGAGGCGCACCACCGAGCTTGGATGCCAGATGAGCTATTATTCAGAGCTTGATACTGACAGAGAGACCGGGTGTATCCGCGACATGGATCACGCTTATGTCAAGGACGGCGGCCTCGCGGTTCTCAAAGGCAATATAGCCTTAGACGGCTGCGTGGTAAAGACCGCCGGGGTTGACGAGAGCATATTCCGTTTTTCCGGGCCGGCCAAGGTCTTTACCTCCCAGGAGGAGGCTGTTGACGGAATCCTCAGAGACAAGGTCGTGAGCGGTGATGTCGTGGTAATAACCCATGAAGGGCCTAAGGGCGGCCCGGGAATGCAGGAGATGCTTTACCCTACATCCTATATAAAGAGCAAGCACCTCGGCAAGGAGTGTGCCCTCGTCACTGACGGACGTTTCTCAGGGGGAACTTCCGGCCTTTCGATAGGCCATGTCTCGCCTGAGGCCGCTGCCGGAGGAAATATCGGGCTGGTGCGCGACGGTGACATCATAGATATCGATATTCCTGCCCGTTCCATAAACGTGCGTCTGAGCGATGAGGAACTTGCATCCCGCCGCCTGGAAGAGGAGGCCTTTGGAGCCGACGCGTTCAAGCCACGCGGGCGCGGGCGCGAGGTAAGCCGTGCACTGCGCGCCTATGCCTCCATGGTGACGTCTGCCGACAAAGGCGGCGTCCGCCGTATCGAATAAAAACCGACCCGTGCAAACGGGCTTTGGACTTAATATTTGTGACCAGACACCCTCTAAGTTTCCAATAAAGAAGATAAAGCCAAAAGCTTACATCACGTATTTACCTAACACGTCATTTCCTATGAGTGAAAAGATAACAGGTTCCGAAGCTCTGTGCAGAGCGCTTATAGCCGAAGGTGTAGACACCATCTTCGGCTATCCGGGAGGTGCCATCATGGCGTTCTATAACACGCTCTATGACCATCGTGACACCCTCCGCCACATCCTGACGCGCCATGAACAGGGCGCTATCCATGCCGCCCAAGGCTATGCCCGCTCTTCGGGCAGGGTCGGGGTTGTGTCGGTGACGTCAGGCCCGGCGGCCACAAATGTCATCACCGGCCTTAGCGATGCCTCGGTCGATTCGACACCGCTTGTCGTCATCACCGGGCAGGTGGGAGTAGCCTCCCTCGGGACAGACGCCTTTCAGGAAACAGACGTGGTAGGCATCACGCAGCCTATCGCCAAGTGGGCCTACCAGATACGCCGTCCCGAGGATATACCCTGGGCTGTGGCAAGGGCTTTTTATATAGCCTCGACAGGCCATCCCGGCCCTGTTGTCCTTGATTTCACGAAGGATGCCCAGTTAGGAAGCCTTGAATGGAATTACAGCAAGCTCGACTATATCCGAAGCTATGACCCGGATCCCGAGCTGAGGCCCGATGTCATTGCCGAGGCCGCCCGTATGCTCAACCGCGCGGAGCGTCCGATGATAATAGCCGGTCACGGTGTCATGATCTCCGGGGCGGAAGAGGAACTGGCCGCACTGGCCGAGAAAGCGGACATACCTGTGGCCACTACCCTGCTCGGACTTTCATCACTCCCTACGTCACACCCATTGAACAAGGGTTTTGTAGGTATGCACGGAAACATAGCTCCTAATGTGAAGACCAACGAGGCAGATGTGATACTCGCTGTCGGATTGCGGTTTGACGACCGTGTTACCGGCCGGCTCGATGCCTATGCGCCGCAGGCAAGGATAATACATGTGGATATAGATGCCGCCGAGTTCAACAAGACAGTCCGCACCCATGTGCATGTGCACTCTGATGCCCGGAAGGCTCTCTCGGCCCTGCTGCATCTCGTCAACCAGGCCCGCCATACGGAATGGCTTGAATCTTTTGAGGCCCCGCGCCGTGTAGAGGAGACCGAGGTTATGGAGCGGGAGCTACGTCCGGCGGACACACGTGACGGGGTGATGCGGATGGGGCAGGTGGTCAGGAAGGTCTCGGAAGTAGCCGGCCCTGACGGTATGATCGTGACAGATGTTGGACAGAACCAGATGATGGGAGCAAGATATTTCAACTACTCCCGTCCGAGGAGCATCCTCACTTCCGGCGGTCTCGGAACCATGGGTTTCTGTCTGCCCGCAGCCATAGGGGCAAAACTTGCCGTGCCGGAACGCGGGGTCTATGCATTCATGGGCGACGGTGGTTTCCAGATGACCATGCAGGAACTCGGTACAATCATGGAATACCGCATCCCTGTGAAGATGATTATCCTCAACAATAACTTCCTTGGCAATGTCAGACAGTGGCAGGCGTTGTTCTATGACAACCGTTTCTCAGCCACCCCGCTCCTCAATCCCGACTTTGTCGCTATATCCCGCGCATATTCCATTCAAGCCGAGGATGTCAGGGACGTCTCGCAGCTTGACGAGGCTGTGGAGAGGATGGTGAAGTCCGAAGGGCCGTATCTTCTCAATGTCAATATCGAGACAGAGGACATGGTGTTTCCCATGGTAGCTCCGGGATGTGCCACGGACGACATTCTTCTCACCCCCACAAAGAAATATCAGAAATAGCAAACGCCACATATGGAACAGGACAAGAAACTCTATACGATCTCGGTGTTTACCGAGAACCAGGTGGGTCTGCTCAACCGCATCGCCATCATCTTCACACGCCGAGGGCTTAATCTCGAAAGTGTCTCGTCAAGCGCGAGCGCCATGCCGGGCATACATAAGATGAATTTCTCCCTGCACGGTGACCGCGACACTCTTGAAAAGGTCATCAAACAGATTGAGAAGTGTATAGACGTGCTCCGTGCGTTTCTCTATACGGATGACGAGATCGTATATCAGGAGATAGCCCTATACAAGGTGCCGACGGTGCGTCTTCTTGACGAACCCAACCTTGAACGCATCATACGTGAACACAATGCCCGTATTCTCGAAATCACGCGTGACTATACCATCATAGAGAAGAGCGGTCACGAGACAGAGACCCAGGCACTCTATGAGCTTCTAAAACAATATGACATACAGCAGTTCATCCGTTCTGGCCGTATCTGTGTGACAAAGTCGCCCACGGAACATTTCACCCACTTCCTTGAAGAGCAGGAGGCACGTGGCCGTCAGCGTTCGGGCAGTGACAAGGAGTAGTGAGCCTTATGGATATGAAACTTTATACCAACGAGTTCTATCTGACTGCCGCCGAGGTCAACGCGCAGTGCGAGATGCCCCTGTCACGTCTGGTGACCCTTATAATAGACACGGCTACCGGCCATGCCAACGCCCTTGGCGGAGGATATGCCAGAATGATGCGTGACAATACCTCGTGGGTTCTCTCGCGCCTCAGCATAGACATTTTAAGGATGCCAAGCGTTAATCATCAATACCGCCTTCTGACATGGGTAGACAGTCTTAACCGTCTGTATTCCGACCGCCTGTTCGAGCTTCAAGATGCCGTGACGGATGAGACCATAGGCTGGGCGCATACCACGTGGATGGCGATAGACATGGACAGCCGTAGGCCTGCCGACCTGACGAGGATAACCGAGATTGCCGATGCCGCAGTCCGGTGGGAATTCGGTGGCGGGAAGAGTGGCAGGCTTCTGCCGCTCAAAGAGGCTGACGGGGAGGATAAGTATGTGTTCAAGGTGTCGGACATAGATGTGAACCGCCATGTCACCACCCGGCGCTACATAGACATTATAACCGACATCTTCCCTCTCGGACATTACGAGCACAACCGAATATCTCGTTTCGAGATAGCCTTCAAGCACGAAGCCCGTTATGGGCAGGAGGGACTCACCCGGTGGCATTCCGGGCCGGATGGCGACGGGGTGTTTGACACCGAGACCTCGGTGGAAGGCACGGTATGCAACCTTTCAAAGATACATTTTATAAAGAGATAATCCACAAACACATAATAATTCAAAAAAGAAATTATGGCAAAACTCAACTTTGGCGGCATAGAAGAGACCGTCGTTACCCGCGAAGAATTTCCTCTCGAGAAAGCACGTGAAGTCCTCAGGGACGAGACTATCGCAGTGATCGGTTACGGAGTGCAAGGCCCGGGCCAGGGGCTTGACCTGCGTGATAACGGTTTCAACGTCATCGTGGGCCAGCGCGAGGGTAAGACCTACGACAAGGCCGTGGCAGACGGATGGGTTCCCGGAGAGACACTTTTCTCAATCGAGGAGGCCTGTGAGCGCGGCACCATAATCATGTGCCTTCTCAGCGATGCGGCCGTTATCTCCCAGTGGCCCGTCATCAAGAAGCATCTCACAGCCGGCAAGGCTCTCTATTTCAGCCATGGTTTCGCTATCAATTGGAGCGACCGCACTGGTGTGGTGCCCCCTGCCGACGTAGATGTGATCATGGTGGCTCCCAAGGGGTCTGGTACCATGCTCCGCGTGCTTTTCAAAGAAGGCAAGGGTACCAACTCGTCATTTGCGGTATATCAGGACGCAACCGGCCGTGCCCTTGACCGTACTCTCGCCCTTGGTATAGGCATAGGCTCGGGCTATCTTTTCGAGACCACATTCCAGCGTGAGGCAGTCAGCGACCTCACCGGCGAACGCGGTTCGCTCATGGGGGCCATACAGGGACTTCTCCTTGCCCAGTACGAGGTACTTCGTGAAAACGGACACACTCCCTCGGAGGCTTTCAACGAGACCGTCGAGGAGCTTACCCAGTCTCTGATGCCTCTCTTTGCCGCAAAGGGTATGGACTGGATGTATGCCAACTGTTCAACCACCGCACAGCGTGGCGCCCTCGACTGGATGGGCCCGTTCCATGATGCCATCAAGCCCGTTGTCCGAGACCTTTATGAGAGCGTGAAGACAGGCCGTGAGGCCCAGCGTTCCATCGACTCCAACACCCAGCCCGATTATCGAGAGAAGCTTGAAGAGGAGCTTAAAGCCCTGCGCGAAAGCGAGATGTGGCGCACGGGTGCCGTAGTGCGCACACTCCGTCCCGAGAACTGCTGATAATAGTATAAACATAAAGAGAAATCGTCTGATTTTCCTCGGCCTCTTACGGGTGGCCGGGAGGGTCAGGCGTTTTTTTTGTGTCAGGATTTTGCCGGTTGGCATGGAATTGCTATATTTGCGTTGCCGATTACCTCGCAGGGCCATAATCGTGGGACAAGCGTGGTGGTAGCATTTTAAATACTGAAAAGGCGTTTATCCGACGCTTGATTCTTGGCTTTGTGAAACTTCGCAACTTTCAATCTTCGTCAGGAATGAAGCAATGATAGATGCTCATGGTTATGCATGACAGTCCGAGGTGTGTCTTTTCCGCACCTCAGGGTCTCTGCATATAGGCGTGGGCTCTGCATTGCTCGTTCTACGAAGATGGGCAATGCGAAGGCCTCACAAAGCGGGACGGGCAAGAGATACAGGCCCCCGCTTTTTTCAGTTTATACAAGAACCAATCAGAAAAACTCGTCGTGGGGCCTGACGGGGTGATATGGTCATGCAACATGGGAATTTGTTTATCGTAGCGCTGTCGCTGATGGCGGGGATAACGGCAAGGGCCGAATCCCTATATCTGCACATCTGGGAAAGTGACGGAAACTGGACTGTCCTCGACCTCGGACAGGTTGACAAACTTACATTTAGGGAGAACGGGATGCAGGTGCTTGATGCCGGCGACAATTTGGTAAAATCATTCTCGTCTGCCGGGCTGGCGTCGATGGAGGTCAGTGAGCAGAAGGTGTCGGGAATAATCGGTATCGGGTCGGAGACTGATAAGTCACCGATAAAGCTCGAAGGGAAGATACTTACAATCAAGGAGGACGGAGCGCTTGCCATCCACGATGCGGGCGGAAGGCTATGTGTGGAGATTCTGTCTGTGTCGGCAGGGCAGACGGTCGATCTCTCAGCTATCGTAAACGGTGTCTACGTGGTGACACTGAATGGTTCCACCGTTAAAATCCGTATCTGATCATGAAGAAGATTTTACTTGTGGCCATCATGGCCATGGGCTTTGTAGCAGCCGGAGCTTTCCAGAAGGCCATTTATGTGAAAAAAGGTGACAGCTATGCCAAATATAATTTCGGAGTGGCCGGCGACCTTATGTTCAGCAACGGAGGCCGCACACTGACCGTAAGCGGATATGAGGAGAGTATAGACCTTGACAAGATTGATTTCATCACCTTCTCGGCTCCCGTTGACCAGACAGGGCTCACCCCCACGGCTTCTAAGGAGAGGCTGATACAGATAGGGGAGGAACTTGACAGCAAGATTGATGCCAATGACCAGTCAGACCTCATAAGGATGCTTGACATATTCCTGCGCAGGTATTGCGACTACTACCTTGATTCGAAATACTATGATGTCCATACTTCTCTTTCTGATGATATAAAGGGATTGGCAGAAGGCATCTCTGACGCTGCGATGGGTGACCTGTCCGGGATACGCCGTGCCAGACAGAAAGGTGTCAGTCTTTACAGTATTTCTGATTATTTCGGAGTGTTCCGGGCTGATGACCGCAAGCATGAATGGGAGAAGATAGCCAATGCTGACTATCTCGAACTGCGTTTCACTGCTCCTGACGGAGTGTCACAGTACAAACTCAGACTGACACAGAGCGAGGAGTATACGGACTGGACAGAGGTTGACTTCGTGGGCCGTGTGCCAAAGGTCATAAATGTCGAGGCCACTTTTGAAGGCAGCAAGATTCTCGGTATTGCCATAAAGTCAGATATAGACAATGATGCAAAGTCGGCCGACATAGATATGACGGTCGATTTACAGAAGGGTTACATAGTGACCAACGACATGTCTATAACCAACACGATGATAACCGACCATGTAAACCTTTCCAACGGCAACGGTGTGCTTATGACTGCACAGGCAGTTGTCCATGGTGTGGAACTTACCAATTATGACAAATGGAAGGAGGACTTTGACAACACGCACGGTGCAGACTCGTATTATGACGATTTTGGTGAGTGGATTGTTGTCGATGATACCCGTGCAGAGATGCTGGCCGGCCATGTGACCTATGCGACAAGCGAGGTCGATGTCCTCGGAAAACTTCAAGTGAAGGGACGTGTCTCCGCAATCTCGAAACTCCACGATATTTTGGGTAAGAGGTCATATCTGGATAAACCTATAAAGCAATGGGACGAAGCGACAGGTACGCTTACCACTATATGGGATGACAAGGAGGTGGTTGACAACGCCGTGCTTCATCTCAACAATTATTCGGACATCTCCTTCTATTATGACGGCAAGCCTGCCGTTCAGGGCTATATCTCGTGGGATTGTGATGAGGATCTGGATGACCGATGGTATGACGAGGACTGGCAGTGGGACGATGAAAAAGGTGACTATATACAGGTGAATCCCCATTGGGTGCAGTATATTTATTATGGAGAGATGCCGCTTCTGGTGTTCCCCGACCTGACGACGTTTGCTGTCGAAGACTATTTCAACGAGAAAAACTTTGCCACTCTCGTCAATGATTATAACGCTATCCTTGACACCTATTATGCCATCTCCGGCAATAAAAAGGAAAACGATGAATATTAACCCTCCGTCTTTAACCTATTAATCAATTGGCAATAATTTCATCGTTATGACTGCCGTCAAAAGAGTTTTTATAATTTTGGCGGCAGTCTTTAATCTTGCCCAGTCAGCGGTAAAGGCCTCGGATGCGGAGCCTGATTCTGCCGTCATGGCTCTGGACGAGGTGGTCGTGTCTGTCCGCGTCCCGGCCAGAGTGATTCCGTCAGGAGACAGGCTCGTGGTGGGAAAGTCCTCATTGTCCGTAATTCCGACCATTCTCGGGACATCCGATCCTCTTCGGTTTCTTGAAACCCTTCCCGAGGTCGCTACGAGAGGAGAAATATCTCCCGGCATCTCTGTCAGGGGTATGGACTATTCACATAACTATACGTCGATAAACGGAGGGAGGATTATCAATCCCTATCATATGCTGGGGTTGTTTTCGACATTCAATACGGAGCATTTCCGAAATTTCACTTTCTATGATTCTCCTCGTCATGGAGTTTCGCCAAATGTGCTTGGTGCCGTTCTTGACTCTTCGTTGGCCTTGACCGGGGAGGAAGCAATGGGCGGTTCGGCCAACGTGGGGCTGTTAAGCGCCTCGGCCACGTTGGACTTTCCTGTCAGTGAACGGGGACTGCTTAGGATTTCAGGGCGCAGGTCGTATATAGATAAGGTGTTTCCTGGACTTCTTAAATTCGATCACGCGGCGCTGCTGTACCATTTTACGGATCTGAATCTTTCTTATATCCACGAATTCGGTAAGTCTGAGAAGATTTCTGTTGATGCATTCTATTCATCTGACAGGATGAGGCTGTGTGATGAATATTATGATTCGGACGGATTGTTTGGATGGAGAAACATGTTTGGAAACGTTTCGTTCATGTCATCGGATATGGAGCATCGTCTGACATGGAGTTTTTTTGACAATGGGTTTGACCTTAGGGAAAGTTCGTTCAAGGTCTCGCTGCCATCCTCGTTGAGGGAGCTGGCATATCACGGACGGGTAAGCTTAAACAGATGGCTGGATTGTGGCACAGAGGTGGTCTATCGCGATATAAGGCCGCAGTACAACAAGACACGGGGTTGTGAGGAAAAGAGCCGGAAAGGGGTGGAGGCTTCGCTGTTTATTGACGGACGCAGACGGCTGACCGATGAACTGTCTGTATCTGCCGGTATCAGAGGGGTGTATTATTCATGTGGAGGATTGAGACGGTTCTTCCCGCTTCCACGGGTGGAACTGGTTTACAGATTCGGACGGTCTCTGGTCGTCTCGGCCTTTCTGGGCCGGGCTGTGCAGTTCACCCATCTTGTCAAGGAATCTGATGCAGGACTGCCGGCCAACTTCTGGATAGGTGCGGGAGAACGTTTTCGTCCGCAGTCATCGTGGAATTGTTCTGTCTCGTTGAAAGGCTTGTTAATGGAAGGGATGGTGAACTATAAGCTGGATGCCTATTACAGGGGTATCAAAGGGGTGACGGAATTTGACGGAAGCATTTTAAACATGGTGGGTGGCAGGTATGATCCGTTGGATGACGTCCGTCAGGGAGAGGGACGTTCCTATGGCGTGTCGTTGACGCTGGCTTTTCTCCGTGGAAACTTTCAGGGATGGGCGTCATATAACCTCGGTCGCAGCGAGGTCAGGATTCCCGGACTGGCTGCCGGCTACATTCCGTCCGGCTATGACCGCCGTCATGATCTTGGGGTGACGGGCAGTTATATTCTCAAAAATCGGTTCCATTTCAATCTTTCTGTTTCATATGCCACCGGGACTCCTTACACAGAGGCTGCCTACGGATATATGATAGGTGAGAATCTGATATGCCGGTATTATCCTCACAACTCCTCCCGGCTGCCTGATTATTTCCGGGTGGATTTTTCATTCGGATGGGAACTGCCGAGGTGCGGACGGTTGTCACAGAGGCTCGATGTCTCGTTCTACAATCTTACAGCCCACGATAATGTGATTTTGAGCCATTACACCTATTCGCCTGAGAAGGGATTCGTCAATCTGAGGTCTTCGTTCAGATATGTAGTTCCCGGATTGTCTTATACAATATCGTTCTGACCGATGCGTAAGCTGCTTTATATATCGTTGTGCGTTTTTTCTGTTGCCGGATGTTCCGACGACCCTCGTCCCGTCCTTCCCGCCGTGATGCCGCTTGTGGTGGAGGGATGGATAGAGGAGGGAGAGCGCCCGGTGGTGATTGTCACCCGGGCCATAGATCTCACCAAACCGATGGACTCCATTGAAAATTATGTTGAAAAATGGTGCAGGGTATCGATAGATGACGGGGATAGCAAGTATTATCTGACGGCGAGGGTCAATCATGACTACATACCGTCGTTCGTATATACGAGTTCGAAGATACGTGGGCGCCGTGGTGTGGATTACACTCTTACGATTGAGACCGATGATGATACCCTCCGTGCTGTCACCTCTATTCTTCCCTCGGTCAGGATTGACTCTGTGAGAGTGTCGAAGACGGCCAATAGTGACACGCTGTATCAGATAAACGTTTTCCCGAGGATTTCTCCTGACACGGATGAGGGATACTATAAGTTTTTCAGCCGGGTGGTCAACAAGGAGTCGAGGTATTACTCTTCTTTTCTGGGTATATTTGAAGGTCGTGTGTATGATCCCGTCACAGGTTTTAGTGTCTCAAAGGGGATCCACAACACGTTTGAGGGAGAACATAGTTTCTCTCCGTATTATGTGGCTGGGGACACGGTGGACATAAAGCTCTGCACCCTGTTGCGGGAGCAGTTTGATTTTTGGACTGCCTATGAAAATTCCGTCTCTCTGTCGGGCAATGTGTTTTTCAACTTAGTCCATGACTGTCCGTCCAATATCCCGGGGGCGCTGGGGTATTGGTTTGGTTACGGAGCGTTTCAACGGCGGGTCATAGTAAGAGCGCCTCAGGCCGGCCCGAATTCCTTGTGAAGGGCCATGAATCTGGCGGCGGTCTCCGGGGAGATGCGTTCCATTGAGCTTATTACCTTGTCGATCGGTTTTCGTTTCATGTCGCCGCTTTTGGAATAAAACTTGTCGGCGTAGCATACGAGTCGTTCCAGCAAGGTCTCAGGGATATAGTTGCCCGGTGGGAGGGGGAGGTGTCGGGAAGTGATTTCTTCTGCCGTGATTCCGGCGCCGGTGTGGCGTTCGGCCACCCGGGCTATCTGTTCAGGGATACCCTCTTTTCTGAGGAGTCCGGCACCGAGCACCCCGTGCATTATGTAGGGGTCTTTGCCAGTGCACCCGATTGATTCGGCGTCTGTGAGGAAGATGCCTATATCGTGGAGCATGGCGGCTTCACGGACGGATTTCTCATCGAGAGGCAGACGCTTGTTGCGGGTTATCTCTGTTGCAAGGTCGGCTACACTTGTGCAATGGCGCAAATATATTACCCGCCGGGTGGTTTCCGGCGGGTAATATTTGTCAATGATTTCTTCGCAGGTCATTATTCCACGATTGTACACCATCCGTGTCTGTCCTCGATCTCTCCGAGCTGTATGCCTCGGAGTGTCTCATAGAGGCGCGTTACCACTGGACCGGGTTCGCCGTTCTTTGACACGACATATTTCTTTCCTGTGTCAAGGTCGTCGATTTCTCCTACCGGGGATGCCACTGCGGCTGTCCCTACGGCTGCTGCCTCGTCGATTTCTTCAAGTTCGTCAACGGTGATGTGGCGCCGTTCCACGGTGATGCCCATATCCTCGGCAAGCTGCATGAGGCTCTTGTTGGTGATGGATGGGAGGATGGACTGGGAGGCGGGGGTTATATAGGTTCCGTTCTTGATGGCTATGAAGTTGGCAGGGCCGCATTCGTCGAGATATTTCTTTTCCTTAGGGTCGAGATAAAGGACGGCGGAATATCCGAGTTCGTGGGCGTGTTCGCCTGCGGTGAGGGATGCCGCATAGTTGCCTCCTACCTTCCATAGGCCGGTGCCGTTGGGTGCCACTCGGTCATACTGTCTCATTATGCAGATGTTGGTGGGGCGGAAGCCTGTCTTGAAATATGGGCCGACGGGTGTGACGAGGATGAGGAAGAGGTATTCTGAAGCAGGTTTCACGCCCACCTGGGCCGAGATACCTATTTCAAGCGGACGGATATAAAGCGAGGCTCCCGAACCGTAGGGTGGTACGAACCGTTCGTTGAGTTTGACCACTTTCATCACCATTTCCTTGAACTTCTCTTCAGGAAGCGGTTCCATTAGGATGCCTTTGGCCGACTCGCGTATGCGGCGTGCGTTCTCTTCGAGGCGGAACACCCTTATCTTGCCGTCTTTTCCGCGAAAGGCTTTGAGTCCTTCGAAGATTTCCTGACCGTAGTGCAGGCAGGTGGCGGCTATGTGGAGGTTTAGTTCCTCGCTCTGAGACACTTCGACCTCTCCCCACTTGCCGTCACGGAAATAACAACGGACGTTGTAATCAGTTGGCATGTAGCCAAATGAAAGATTTTTCCAGTCTAACTCTTTATCCATCGTATATAAAATTTTTTAATTATTAATCGCAAAGTTAATAAAATTTCTGATAAAGCATTATTTTTGCGGTATGAAAAACTATATAGCCTTAATTTTATTTTTATTGTCGGTTGTACCCGCTGTTGCGCAGACAAAACCGACCATCGCGATTCTTGGTGATTCATACTCCACGTTCGAAGGATTTGTGGAGCCTGAGGGAAATGAGGTCTGGTATTTCGGCAACGGTAGGGACTATACCGATGTGGACGATGTGCGCCAGACATGGTGGCAGCTTCTCGCGCGCGAGCACGGATATAAGATAGGAGTTAACAACTCTTATTCGGGAGCAACGGTGTCGCGTACGGGTTATCGTGGTGAGGACTATACCGACCGGGCATTTATCACGCGCATGAACAATCTCGGCAATCCTGATATTATTCTGGTGTTCGGTGCCACGAATGATTCATGGGCAGGAGTACCTATGGGAGAGTATAAATACGGAGGTTGGACACCTATGGAGCTTTACAGTTTCCGTCCGGCAATGGCACGGCTTCTGGACGGACTTGATGCCAGGTATCCGAATGTTAAGATTTTCTTTATACTTAATGACATCCTTTCTGATGAAATCAACGAGTCTGTAAAGACAATCTGTGACCATTACGGGGTGCAACTTATACAACTTCGGGATATAGATAAGAAAAGCGGTCATCCTTCCATTAAAGGTATGAAGCAGATTTCTGACCAGGTAGCCGCTGGTATTGCTAAGGAATAGAAACCATTATTACGGCTCTTCACAAGCGCCAAACACACCACTTTTAGTTTGTTTTCACTGCAAAAGTGTTAAATAATCGTTAAAAGGGCATATAAAATTTGGAAGTGAGGGGATAAGTGTCTACCTTTGCACTCGCTTTTGAG
>CAJTRI010000017.1:0-14231 GCA_910578615.1 uncultured Duncaniella sp.
CTCCCCCACCAACCCCCACGATTTCCTCACCGTATTGTCAATAATGACCATTTACGAAGTATCGAAATGTCCTCATCGTCCGACAACAAACGCATAGCCCAAAACACCGTATTCCTGTATATCAGGATGATCGTGGTGATGCTCGTCACACTATATACCACAAGAATAGTTCTCAATATCCTTGGAGAAACAGACTATGGTATATACAATATCGTGGGAGGAGTTATCGTTCTATTTTCTTTCATTCAAACCGCTTTATCCATAGCAACACAACGATTTTTGTCTTTTGCATTAGGTAAAAACGATTTCGATTTATTTAAATCAACATTCTCATCATCATTGTTATGCTTTGTGATATTGGTTATATCAATTGTTTTCCTTGGAGAGACAATCGGTCTTTACTTCTTAAATACCAAATTATCATTTCCAGAGGGTAGTGTCTCATCTGCAAATATAGTATATCAATGCACCATTGCTACATTTGTAATCAGTATGCTCCGCATACCATTCGAGGCTGCCGTAATCTCCTTTGAGAAGATGTCTTTTTTCGCATATGTCAGCGTTGTTGAAGCCATATTGAAACTGGGTATGATTTTCTTACTTATGATTCTACCCGGGAACAAACTAATCGACTATGCAATAGTGGTTATGATTATTCCTCTCGGGAGTCTTCTATGTTATTATCTATTCTGTACAAAAAAGATTGGTTGCAGCCTTATATATCACCGTACAACCGGACTTTTTAAGGAGCTTTTCAGCTATTCTGGATGGTCACTACTCGGTGCGTCATCCAACGTTATGGCCAAGCAAGGAGGAAATATACTACTCAATATTTTTTTCGGCGTCACAGTCAATGCAGCATACGGAATATCAAACCAAGTCAATAATGCAGTTACCTCATTAGTAGGTAGTTTTCAAACAGCGTTCCGCCCACAAATAATAAAGCTATACGCATCAAATGAAAAAGACGGACTGTATAGATTGTGCTTCCAGACATCAGCTTGGTCGGCATACCTTGTGATATTATTTGTTATACCTCTGGCATTCAATATACAAGAGATATTGTCTTTTTGGTTGGTAAAAGTCCCGGATTTCAGCGGGACGTTTATAATATGGTTATTCGCATACTGCTATATTGACGCCATGCAGACTCCTCTTATAGTCCTGATTTCCGCAACAGGCAATGTCAAGGTATATCAGATATGGCTAAGTGCTCTTATCTATCTGAATCTTCCCTTGTCATATATTGCCTTCAAATCTGGCTATTCCCCAGTAGCCCTAATGATAATTTATACACTAATAAACCTTACAACAGCCATAGTCAGAACATATTATGTAAATCATCTTGCTAATTTCCCATCCGGCAAATACATCAGGAAAATTGTTTCAAGAATTATAGTTACCACCATAATATCCTTAATAGCAGCTTTCTGGATAGAACAATCAATTCCAGAACTCAGATTCAGGTTTGTCTATTCGACAGCATTATTATTCATTTCTACCGCTACCATTATATATATTGCCGGATTTAACATCTCGGAACGCAAAGCTATAAACAAGATGATTCTTAAGCGCATAAAGACAAGATAATACATATGAAAATAATAAAACCGATAAAAAACCTTATACGTCTTATTCCAGATGACATATTTCTGAAACGAGCCTATAAGAAGCACTTTGGACGCACCCCTGATCTAAAAGCCCCTGTTACTTTCTGCGAAAAAATCCAATGGCTCAAAATTTACGACCGTAAACCTCATTATTCTACAATGGTCGATAAATACTCAGCAAAAGAGTATGTTTCATCAAAAATAGGAAATCAATATATAATCCCTACTATTGGGGTTTGGGATAAGCCGGAAGATATTGATTTTAACAGACTTCCAGATAGATTTGTTCTTAAAACCACCCACAATTCGGGCGGAATACTGATCTGCAAAGATAAGTCAACGTTCAACCGTGAAATAGCTATTAAATACTTGAACGAACAACTTAGTCATGAAATCTATATCCTCACACGAGAGTGGCCTTACAAAAATGTAAAGCGACGCATCATTGCGGAAGAATACAAAACCGATTCTAACGGCGAACTTAATGATTATAAATTCTTCTGTTTTAATGGAAAAGTAAGATTTTTAAAAGTAGATTTCAATCGGTTCTCATCACACGGTGCAAATTATTATTTTCCAGATTGGACTCTCGCACCATTCTCTGAACACGGCGTACCCTCTGATCCTAACAAAATCATTGAGAAACCGACAAATCTTGAAAATATGATTATTCTTGCAGAAAAGTTATCTGAGGGTCACAGATTCCTCAGGGTCGATTTCTTTAACCCTGACAACCATATATATTTTGGAGAACTCACGTTCTTTCCCGCTTCCGGATACTCACCATTCGAACCAAAAGAGTGGGAAATGAAGATTGGTAGTTGGATCAATTTGTAAATTCCGTATGAACAAATGCGTGATATACACCTGCCTGACCGGCGGTTACGATGATTTAAAACAACCGTTGGCTATTAATCCCGACTGGGATTATATCTGTTTTTCAGACTGTCTGCCATTAGGAAAAAACGGAGTATGGGATGTCAGGCCGATACCTTATATGAATGATGATGTCAGTCGAAAATCCAGATTTGTAAAAATATTACCACACAAAGTTCTATCTAATTATAACTGGAGTATATATCTGGATGCAAACCTACAGATTGTAAATAATGATTTTTATAACCGTTTTGAAAATCTCATTAAAAACAATATCAAGATTGCACACGTAGCCCATCCACTCCGTGACTGCATATACGATGAGATTATTACTTGTACTCTTCTTGCAAAAGATAAACTATCAACGATGATTAGGCAGTGGCAATTCCTAAAATCAGAGAATTATCCAGAACATCTCGGTCTATATGAGAACAATATGATATTCCGAATGCATAATAACCCAACTGTCATCAAAGCGTCTGAAATATGGTGGAAGCTTTTCAACAATTTTTCACGTCGTGATCAATTCTCATTATGTTATGTCTACTGGAAACTTTCCCTTATCCCATCATTAATATTTCCAAAAGGACAATCCACACGTAATTATTACGGACTTAAATTTTTCAGACATGAATCTATTAAGCGTCCGTTACTCAAACGAATAAAACATCGTTTTGAGATATATCAGAATCAAATTGTTGTCAAATTATTAAAAAAATATTTTTTCAATCCTTGCTAAATAAGACCAAACCCACTAGACAACAGTTACAAGTCGATTAAAGGAGCTATATTATGTCACTGAGTTTGACACTATATTATCTCACATTTTGCATTTTCGTTTTCGGATCAACACTTACTCTTGGTCATATGAGAACCTTTGCAAATAGTGGCAATATAAACTATCCTGTCAAGAATAGTCTGAACATCCAGATAGGATTGCTAACCGTTATGGTTATATGCCTCGTAATATGCTACAATAAACCTGATTATCTCCCTGATTACCAAAACTATTTAAAACGGTTTAATGCTCCAAGACCCAGTATTGACAAAATGGAGATTACTTTTTGGCTAATCAAAGAATACGCTCCGACATTTAGAATTCTATTATTGATATATGCTTTCATATCAGTCGGAGTTAAATTATATGCCATTAAAGTATTGTCACCAAACATCTGGATCTCATTGATGGTATATTTTTCATACTTCTTTGTCTTACATGATATGATTCAAATCAGAGCCGCCGTTGCTTCTGGTATCTGTCTTCTATCTATAAAATATATTGTTGAGCGTAATCTCAAAGTTTTTATTATTTTGATGGTTATAGCTATTCTATTCCACAACTCAGCAATCATATATATCCCATTCTGGTTCCTATATACAAAAAAAATAATTCGCCCCATATATATCCTAATACTCCCAATCTCATATATCGCTTATTCTTTGGGATATGGTATTGGGAATCTTATAAGCTACATACCTATAAAATCTATTCAGGTATATTTTGCAGTATACTCGACTAGTTTATCTTTTGAGGCCGACCATATCGGTATTGTATGGTTAAGTCGCGCCACACTTTATATGTGGTGTGTTTACAAGTCATACGATATTCTCAAACAATACCCATATGCAATAATAGTATTAAAAATAAATCTTATCGGGGCGGCTTTTTATTTACTGTTTATAGATATTCCTGTTATGGCTGGCCGTATTGCTGAATTCCTAAACGTTGCCCAAATATTATCTTATGCTATGATACCATTAGCATTTCCAAAATATAAAAAACTTCTTTCAATTTTCATAATATTAATCTGCGTATTTAAATGTATAAATACCTATAACACCTTACTGGTTTAATGTATACAAAGTATGGATGTCTCAATTATAATCGTAAATTATAATTCTTCTGGGCTTATAATAGAATGCTTAAAGACCATATATTCCAAAACCAAAGATATTGATTTTGAAATAATAATAGTTGATAACAATTCTGAGAAAGATATTCAATCTAAAATTGAAAAATACAATTTGAATACTTTAAATATAAAGTACGTACTTCTAAATGAAAACATTGGTTTCGGGCGTGCCAATAATGAAGGATATAATATATCAACAGGAAGAAACATTCTTTGCTTAAATCCAGATACATTATTACTTAACAATGCTGTAAAGATTCTATCTGATTTTTTAGATAGTAATGATACAGTTGGAGCCTGTGGAGGCAATCTATATGATTGCGATGGGAAGTCAACAATTTCATTCAGACGTATATTGCCCGGTCTTCTTTGGGAAATAAATGCATTATGTCTCTGTTTGTTTGAGCATCTGATATGGAGAGAAAACAGATATTTCAATAATTCAAATAAACCCATAAACGTAGGGTATGTTGTTGGTGCCGACCTAATGGTAAAAAGATCTGTAATCGAAGAAATCGGTTTTTTCTCACCAGACTTCTTCATGTATTATGAAGAAACTGATCTTTGTTTTAGGATTAATAAAGTAGGTTATAAAATACAAGCTATCCCAGATAGTAAGATTATACATCTGGAAGGAAAAACTTTTGGGCCGAAAACATGCATCAATCAACAAAAAATAAAGATTCAGGAAATTAGTAAATTTACCTATATCTCTCGGAATTGTACACCGTTTGTAAAGAATCTTTGCTATAAAATATACGGCATAACTCTTTCAATCACACCGTATATTTACTATTTTTTAGGTCGTAAATATCATGCGAAAGAACTTTTTGTTCGTAAAAAAATTCTTAAACAATGCATATTCTAATTGATTTATCTTTTATTAATTCAGAACAACGGGCCAAAGGAAGCCTTGCCCTATATTCCTATCGTTTCCTTCAAAGTCTGACACCATATAAAAATAATATATACTCAATATTGGTCGCAGAAGAGATGATGGATTACCTAAAAAATCTTTTCTCTGACTTTAATTATTATATTTTACCAAAAGCGAAACCTATATTTACAAAAATCCCTATAATTAAGGGATATTACAATTTATATCGATGGCAGAAATTTATTAATAATTTAAATGTAGATACAGTATACATACCATATGCGATTGCAAAAAACAGTGCCAAATTAAGACATAGAAAAATCATCACAATTCATGACCTGCGTCCTATGCGTGTTCCTGATGTGCCTTGGCTATACAAAAAATGGGCCAATGCATTAAGGTTACAGAAACTATATCTTGCAAAAGCTCGAAATTTCTATAAAGACCACATAGCAAATGCAGACAAGGTCATCGCTATTTCTCAATATGTTGCAAATGACATAATCAAGGAATGGCCTTGTTATTCCGAAAAGATCAATGTTGTCTACAACGGTGTCCCCAATAATACATCTAACATTTATAAGCCTTCAAAAATCAGAGATACGGAAAATTATATTCTTTATGTAAATAATCTACTTGAATATAAAAATATAATCACCCTAATAAAAGCATTCCAAATTCTAAACTATCCCAGCTTAAAATTAATAATTGTCGGACGACAAACATCCTATTGGGACAATGTTATAAAAAGTTACATCTCAACAAACAATATATCAAACATCATCCACCTAAACTATGTTGAGGAAGGAGAACTAACCTGGCTTTATAAAAATGCACGCCTATTTGTCACTCCATCTCTTTGTGAGGGGTTTGGTTATACACCCATTGAGGCTGCAATCAGAATGTGCCATGTAATTAGTTCTACTGCTGACAGTCTTCCAGATGTTACCGCTGGAAAAGTAGACTACTATTCCCCTGCTACTGATGAAAAAGCCTTAGCACAAGCGATTAGCTATCGATTAAAAAATCCTCTTTCTCTCCAAGAAAGAGAAAATATAGCTGAATATTTTACAAAGCGTTACAATTTAAAAGAACAAACCTCTAAAATACATAATATTATTGTTAATAGATCGATTCAATGAAAATATCTGTATATACCAAGACAGGCCCTAAAGCCGCCACATCATACTATAGACTATATCAATACATCGACAAAATGGATATTGAAATCAAAAAACGTAAAATGATATCCGACTCTATATATGATAAGATTATGCCGATTTATACAAAACCTATATACCTAAAATTTGGTATCTTCATATATGTATATTTCAGAGTCTTGATACAACTTCTAAAAGACCTTTATGATAGACCAGATATAATTATCTTATCTCGCAGATTCATTAATAGGGTTTTACCTTTCAGCTATAAACTAATAGTCAATCATCTTATTAAGAATGGCACAAAACTAATCTGGGATTTCGATGATGAAATTATAGAAACAAAAGAAGTCACCCAAAAAGGATTTGATTATCTTGCGCATAAATCTGAAAAAATAATAGTAGCATCCCCAGTACATCTAAATATGATTCCGTCTTCATGTTTAAAGAAAACAATAATTCTTCCGACAACAGACGGCAGCATGTATAATTGTTTTTGCGAAAAAATTAACATGATTAGACTTAACGAATACGATAATAAGTTTAAGATTATATGGGTAGGGACTTCTATTAGTCTACCTTTTGTTTTAGATATTTGCAAATATATTGAATCAGCTGCAAAATATTTTTCAGGCTCACGCCAGTTTATTCTCACAATCATATGTAACGAGCCTTTAGAATATTCACCAACCAATTTCAAACTAAGAAATATAAAGTGGTCTCGTGATATTGCACTCAAAGAACTACTTGAAAATCATATCGGAATTATGCCTTTACCCGATGAAATAAAAACAAAGGCAAAAGGAGGCTTCAAATTGATACAATATCTATCTGTCGGATTACCTGTAATCGGTTCAGCAATAGGAATTAACAAAAGTATCATTGACAAGAGTGTGGGATATGCCATTGATGCCGATAAAACAGACTCATGGCATTCTGCATTTATATCCCTTGCAAATGACAAACAAAAATGGGAGAAAATGAGCCTTAACGCATATAGCAAATGGAATAAAAACTATTCTTATGAAACCAACCTTAATATCTGGCAATCTATAATTAATTATGACTAAGTTATTTATGGTCGTCAATGAAGACCGATTTTTTCTATCTCACAGGAAACCAATAGCTATTGCGGCAAAGGACAAAGGGTATGATGTAACCATAGTAGCAAAAGACACTGGTTCAAGAGATGAAATTGAAAAATTAGGATTGAAATTTATTCCTCTGACAATCAATCCTACTAGTATGAATCCCATACAAGAATTTAGGACATTTTTTTCGTTAACGATGCTCTATTGGAGAGAAAAACCAGATATAGTACACCACGTAGGTCTTAAAAATATTCTCTGGGGTGGACTGGTAGCCAGACTACTACGAATTAATGGGGTTGTAAATGCCGTAAGCGGACTGGGGAGCCTTTTTAATGGTAACAAACTCTCCTTTGTATCAAAATGTGTTATGAGAATAATGAGGTTCTCTAATTATAGGAAAAGAGTTAAGGTTATATTCCAGAATAATGATGACAAAAAGATATTTATTGATAATCACGTCATAAAACCTGAGCAAGTTGAGTTTACCAAAGGTTCTGGTATCGATCTCAACGAGTTCCACCAAATAAACGAACCTGACGATGAAAATATAAACATTATCTTTACAGCACGTATGGTCAAAGAAAAAGGCATATGTGACCTAATCGAAGCAGCCGAACGGCTGAAACCTCTATTTGGAAATAAATCAAGATATTGGTTGTGTGGAAGACTAACTCCTAACAAAACAGGTGTCACAGAAGAATATATGAGGAGCCATTGCGATAATGAATACATCTGTTGGCTTGGTGAAAGAAAAGATATACAAAAGCTTTTAGAAAAAAGTCATATAATGGCCTTCCCATCATATTATCGTGAGGGTGTTCCAAAATCACTAATAGAGGCTTCTGCTATTGGACGCCCTATAATCACGTGTAATTCAATAGGTTGCAAAGACGTAGTAACAGACGGAGAAAATGGATTCCTGATAGAGCCTAAAAATATTGACCAACTTGTAGAATCACTCAAAAGGCTCATATCTAACAAGTCTTTACGAATACGAATGGGACAATCTGCCCGTAAACATGCCGAAAACGAATTCGACATTAACACTGTAATAAATACACATCTTAAAATATACCACGAACTATCCTAAAAAAAGCTCCATTTAGAATTTATTCTTATGACTGACGACTTGTTCACAGCTTACCGAACTTTCTTCGGTAAGGGTGACGCTCTGTACCGACTTTTCGCGCCTTACCGCATATGCCCGCTCGGCGCACACGTTGACCATCAGCACGGACTCGTCTCCGGCTTCGCTTTCGACTCCGGCATCGACTTCTTGTTTTCTGAGACCGAGAACGGCAAGGTAGAGATGGCTTCCCTGACTTTCGAAGGACTTGTCACGTTCAACGTGCAGCGCCCCGTGGAAGAGCGTCAGGGCAACTGGGGCGACTATCTACGCGGGGCCATCTGGGCGCTCCAACAGGATTTCCGCCTCGAAAAAGGGATAAAGGGCATTGTCAAAGGCTCGATTCCCATAGGCGGCCTGTCTTCGTCGGCCGCCCTGCTATGCGGGTTCGTCATGGCCGTAGACAAGGTGAACCACCTCGGGCTGTCGCGCCAACAGATTATCGATTATGCCTCGGTGGCCGAGCGCCGCTATATAGACCTCAACAACGGTATTCTCGACCAGGCTTGCGTGGTGCTGTGCGAGGCCGACAAGCTACTATATCTCGACACGGCTACCGGCGAGCACAGGCTTGTGCCGTTCGGTGGTGAGAATCCCAAACCACTCCCCTTCAAACTGGGCATATTCTTCTCGGGGGTGACACGCCGTCTCACAGGAACGGACTACAATCTGAGGGTGTCAGAATGCAAGACCGCAGCGTGGATCATACAGGCCTATGAGGGAAAACATCTGAAAGAACTGGGTGACACCCGTCTACGCGATGTCTCGGAGGAGGAACTGGAAAGATGCAGCGACCGTATGCCCGACCGCTTCGCCCGACGCGCACGCCATTTCTTCACCGAGTGCGACAGGGTGACAGAGGGTATAAAGGCCTGGGAAGATGGAGACATCGAACGCTTCGGACAATATGTGTTCGATAGCTGCGAAAGCTCTATGAACAACTATGAGTGCGGGTCGCCGGAACTAATAGCCCTCTACCACATCATGCGCCGTACTCCCGGAATCTACGGCGGACGGTTCAGCGGAGCCGGTTTCAAGGGAGCATGCATAGCCCTTGTGGATCCCTCACGCCAAGAGGAAATACGCACCTTTGTCACCAACGAATACCTACGGGAATACCCGCAATACAGGGACTCGTTCGAAATCTTTTTCTGCAACCCCGCCAACGGGGTAGACTTCTTATGAAAGATATCATAATAGCCGCCGGATATGCCACACGCCTTTATCCGCTCACAGAGAACTTCCCCAAACCGCTGCTCAAAGTAGGAAGTCGCAACATACTCGAACGTATGCTTGACGACATAGACCCGATTGAGGATATCGACGAACATATAATAGTGACCAACCACAGATTTGCCGGACATTTCGAGGAATGGAAAAAGACGGCATCCTATTCAAAGACTATAACGATAGTCGATGACGGCACCACATCTAACGACAACCGTCTTGGGGCCGTGGGAGACCTTCTGCTGGCTTTGAAAAAATGCGGTGTGGATGATGAGGACATCATGGTGCTTGCCGCCGACAACATCCTCTCTTTCTCATTCAAGGGATTCATAGACTATTTCCATGCCAAAGGCACATCGGTAATCATGTGTCACCACGAGCCTGAACTGCACAGGTTAAAACGTACAGGGGTGATTACAGTTGACGGTTCCATGCGCGTGACCTCTATGCACGAGAAGCCCGAGGTGCCGCCGTCCAACCTTGCCGTCCCACCCTTCTACATATACAGCCGAGCCGACCTCCCGCTCATAAAAAGTAGTCTTGACCACGGATGCGGGTTCGATGCTCCCGGCAACCTCGCCCGCCACCTTGCGTCACAGACAGTGCTACATGCATGGGAGATGCCGGGAACACGATTTGACATCGGGTCACTTGACTCATATCACGAGGCTCAGAAAATATTCGGATGATGAGATACCTTGTCACAGGAGCCGCCGGATTTATAGGGAGCGCGGTCTGCCACAGGCTTCTTGAAAACGGCGCAGAGGTCATGGGCCTCGACAATATAAACGACTATTACGACCCCTCGCTCAAACTTGACCGTCTGGCCACTCTCGGCATATCGCGCGAGGCAACGGAATGGCATCGACCGGCACGAAGCTCAACATATGGTAATTTATCGTTCGTGCGCATGGATCTTGCCGACACACTGTCCATTGACACACTGTTTGCCAACGGAGGCTTTGATCGTGTCATCCACCTTGGCGCACAGGCCGGCGTCAGATATTCCATAGAGAACCCTCATGCCTATATAGAGAGCAACATCCTCGGCTTCATAAACATCCTCGAAGGATGCCGCCGTAACGGTGTGGCCCACCTCGTCTATGCATCCTCGTCAAGCGTCTACGGACTCAATGGCAAAGTGCCATTCTCAGAACATGATGTGACCGTCCACCCCGTAAGCCTCTACGCCGCCACTAAGAAGAGCAACGAACTTATGGCCCATGCATACAGCAAACTCTACGGACTACCCTCCACAGGACTGAGATTCTTCACCGTCTACGGCCCGTGGGGACGTCCCGACATGTCGCCTTTCCTCTTCATAGACGCCATCCTCAGGGGAAGGCCTATAAAGGTGTTCAACAACGGTGACATGCTCCGAGACTTCACCTATATAGACGATGTAGTGGAAGGAATCGTGCGGATATCGTCCGTATTACCCGAAAGAGACAAAGACTGGGACGAGACATCACCCGACCCGGCCTCGTCTACCGGCCCATACCGCATCTACAATATCGGCAACCAGCACCCTACAAACCTGATGGACTACATAGCCACCATCGAGAAGGCAGCCGGAAAGCGCGCACTGAGGGAATACCTCCCCATGCAGCCGGGAGACGTCTACCAGACCTATGCCGATTCGTCGGCTCTCGCGGAAGCCACAGGGTTCCGCCCATCCACAACCCTTGCCAACGGAATCATAGAAACCGTGAACTGGTTCAAAAAATACTATAAACTATGAATATCGCAATAGTCGGCACAGGCTATGTAGGCCTCGTGTCAGGAACATGTTTTGCCGAAATGGGCGTCAATGTGACATGCGTTGATATTGACAGCGAAAAAGTCGACAAACTACGCCGTGGCATCATCCCGATTTACGAACCGGGCCTTGACAAGATAGTGCGCAAGAACGTGGAGTCCGGAAGGCTACGGTTCACCACCTCGCTCCCGGAAGTCATCGATGATGTGGAGGTGGTATTCTCGGCCGTAGGAACACCCCCGGACGAGGACGGTTCCGCCGATCTCAAATACGTACTCGCCGTGGCTCGGACATTCGGAGAACACATCAAAAAACACACCATACTCGTCACGAAATCCACTGTTCCCGTTGGTACCGCAGCAAAGGTCAAGGCAGCAGTACAGGCCGAACTTGACCGCCGTGGCGAACAGATCCCGTTTGACGTTGCATCTAATCCTGAATTTCTCAAAGAGGGAGCGGCCATAAAGGACTTCATGTCACCAGACCGTGTAGTGGTGGGAACCGAGAGTGAACGCGCACGCAAGATTATGTCACGACTCTACAAACCGTTCATGCTCAGCAGCGAACGTATGATATTCACAGACATACCCTCGGCAGAGATGATAAAATATGCGGCCAACTCCATGCTCGCTACCAGAATATCGTTTATGAACGACATAGCCAATCTCTGCGAACTCGTGGGTGCCGATGTCAACATGGTACGCAAAGGAATCGGCTCAGACACACGTATAGGTAAGAAATTCCTCTATCCCGGATGCGGCTACGGTGGGTCATGTTTCCCAAAAGATGTCAAGGCTCTCATAAAGACGGCCGAACAGAAAGGCTACCCGATGGAGGTGCTCCGCGCGGTGGAGAGTGTGAACGAACGACAGAAATCGATACTGTTCCACAAACTTATGAAACATTTTGATGACGACATCTCTGGAAAGACCATAGCCATGTGGGGACTTGCGTTCAAGCCTGAGACCGATGACATGCGCGAGGCTCCCGCACTTGTCTTGATAGACCATCTCACACGGTGTGGCGCCACAGTCAAGGTCTATGACCCCGTCGCCATGAACGAATGCCGTCGCAGACTCGGAGACAAGGTAATATACTGCAAGGATATGTATGAGGCCGCAGTAGATGCTGACGCGCTGCTGCTTGTGACTGAATGGAACGAATTTCGCATACCGTCATTTGCCGCACTCAAACGAATAATGACAAGGAAAGTCCTTCTTGATGGAAGAAACATCTACGACCGTGAGGAAGTCACAGAACATGGCTTCGCCTACTACAAGATATGAGGCTGACTACTGTTAACAAATAGATCATCTAAAGATAATCCATAACCTACTACACCACCTTGAAACCAGACTATGAGGTTTCAAGGTGGTGTCGCGATATTTAACGTTTTATCTCCCTTACTATATGACATGCCTGATCCTCGATCTTCATACATATAAGATTGTCAGCAATTTCCCATATTTTGAGAAAAACCAAAGAAATGTAATATAGAAGGCTTGACCATCTTTTGTCCTTTATACTTTTTATTACATCGCCCCATTCTGTCACATCTAAAAGAGATGCAAAAATCATCGGCAAAACAGAAAAATTCAGTAAATTTGTCCTCGACAATCATAATGGTAAATTATTGTAAATATTATGATTAGGTACTTAAATTTACGTATTTTCCATAAATATCCCAATAAAATCAGTCACTTGGTTTCTTGATAAATGGCTGATCTTTTATTGTTGACTCGCGAAATCCGGTAGAAATCCCATGGCAATTCAGAGATTTATAGTCCTGCTTAATTCTAAATCGTTTATAAATGCCATATCGTGGCTGACAACTATCAGGGTACCTTTGTATTCTTTCAGCATGGAGGTCAGGATATCGATATTCGCGATATCGATATTGTTTGTCGGTTCGTCTGCCATTATTATATCCGGCTTGTTCTGACTTACCATCAGGCAGCAAAGAGCGAGCCTCATCCTTTCTCCACCACTCAGACATGCACATTTCTTGTCCCATACTGCCTGCGGGAAAAGAAAACGATTAAGACATATTTTTAGTTCGTGCTCAGGCATTCCAGATCCAAAACCGGCCCCCTGTTCCAATATCGTGCAATCGTTTCGGATCAAGGAATACTCTTGATCCAGATATACGCATTGCAGATTGTCAGCTCTGTAAATGGTTCCTTCCGTTGGCCCTGATATGCCAGCCATCAATTTGAGCAAAGCACTCTTTCCGCTTCCGTTATTGCCAGACAGCCAGATGCGTTCCCCGCTGTAAACGGTAAAATCCAGATTGTGATCCCAAAGTTTCACTCTTTTGTCATAACAGAGATTTATCCCTATGGCTTCTATCAATTTCTTGCCTTCATACAGTTCCGATGAATGAAAATCAATTTTCATTGTCTCGATATCGGAGATTGACGATTTTATATCCTCAATCTCCGAGCGCATTGTCTGTAACTTGGCGTGCTGTATCTTGTTCAGTCTTGATGTCGACTCCTCTGCCCTATTCCGCAGATTACCCATAGCGATACGGGCCACACATTTTCTCTGATTAAGCCTCTCTCCGCGCACATTGTGTTTCTGCTGGCGTTC
>CAJTRI010000017.1:14241-66700 GCA_910578615.1 uncultured Duncaniella sp.
TCGCATCCCGAGCCTCTTTCCGGGCTTTCTTCAATTCCTTCTGCCGGTTTTCCAATTGTGAGATTTTTGAAGACAGCTCTTCATCCTTCCGGGACTTATACGCGTCATAATTCATGGGATAAAAGCGTATACCGTCTGCCGACATCTCATATATCGCCGATATAAGATTAAGCAAAGTCCTGTCATGGCTCACAATGACCAATGTCTGGGAAGATTGCAGGATATAGTCATAAAGCATTTCCCGTCCGGCCAAGTCCAGATGATTGGTCGGTTCGTCCATCAAGACTATTTCCGGCCGATTCAAAGTCATTCCGGCCAGAAACACCTTCGTTTTCTCACCACCACTCAGGACTTCCAATCTCGTATCCAATGAGAGATGCCCCACTTTCCATTTGGCAAGAGCGCTGATGGCCTGTTCTTCAACATCCCATCTGTCATTTAGGCACACAAAATTATTTTCCGACACATCACCTTCCAAAATGGAGCGTAGTGCATGGATTTGCTTGGAGACACCCAAGGCTTCCGCTACTGTCAGCGAATCATACTGCCCAAAATGTTGCGGGATAAAATAAGGCTCGCTCTCACAGATGACAGTGCCTGATGCAGGACTCAGCCGAAGTGCCATAATTTGTAAGAGAGTGGATTTTCCGCTACCGTTGTGTCCCGTGACGGCACATTTGACATTCTCAGAAACTGAAAGACTAATCCCTTGGAATAGAATCTCCTTGTCAGGATGAATATAAGTGACATCCTTCACCTGCAAACTCATAGTAATCAATAAATAAAAAGTAAAACCTTACTCAGGAATAAGCCTGTTTATTCCCGTTCTAATTGCGTATCTCTGGTTTTTCTTTTTATTACACAGTCACTATGGATTATATGAATGCAAAGTTAGTGAATATTACATTGACGGCAAAACAAAAAATGGCATGAATATCGATTAAAGGCAAAAAAGACTCCTAATAGCTAATTTTTAGGAGTCTTTTTTGCTGAAAACGGCCAATTGTAGTTTTATTCAGAGCCGTTTTAATCTATTTTATCATTTAGTCATTTGAACTGCCACCAGTCAAGGCTGACGCCTTCACCTTTAAAGACAAAGCACAGGTCACACTGTGAATTGTCAATGTTTTCGGAAACACCGGCCTCATGCAGTCTGCCATGTGATGAATCCACATCCACTGCCGCGATAAGTCTTCCTGTGGACGAACCCTGACGTACCTCGATAATACCTTTTCCAGAGGCCATGAAATGACACCGTGACGGGTTGCGGGAGAAAGAGACACCCCTAACCATTGTAAGACCCTCACTCTTGACTGGCATGGCCACCATATTGCCGGACTTGTCTCCGGGAACAAATTTCATGCCATGAGTAGCAACGGTCGTCTCGGCCTGCTGGACGGCAAACGGGTCAAGCGGTTTTATCTGTGACGGCCCTTCAAGAGTCTGGTCACCCATCGCTATATCAAGATTCTTCTCGTCAACCTTGATTTCATCCACAGACACGTTTCTGAAACCGCCGTCAGTATTGAAGCTGTTTTGGAGTGACATGGTGTGATAGAAAAGATACCACTTACCGTTATATTTGTGAAGATGGGTGTGGTTATTGGAATAGTCGAACCCGTAATCACCCGGATTGGCAAGATAATGGTGATGATATTCCCAGCTGTCCGTGTCGAGAGGTGTCTTGCTGGTCATATAACTCATCGAGCATATCGACGGTACCTCCCTTCCTGCGGGCCAGTCACCACGGTCTTTCCAATCGGTATTATATGTATACACATACGTCCCGTTTATATAGTTCAACTCATTGGCCTCAAAGTGATGCGGAGCCTTTATTTCCTTAATCTCGCTGTCAATGCTTGTCATATCGGCTCCGAGCCTCATGATACAGCTGTTTCCGGCGCCTATCGTGAGCCATCCTATCCCGTCAGAGTCAATCACGGCTCCGGGGTCAAACGGCACCTTGCAATTGCCGAGGCCCGGCGTGTTGGCATCGACAAGACTCTTTTCAAGCGGGCTTGTCCAAGGCCCTACCGGCGACGTGGCCGTTAGGACGCCGGTACCGAAACCACTGTTGGAGAAATAAAGATAGAAATGGGTCTTTCCGTCATCCTCCTGACGCTTCACAATCGAAGGTGCCCATGACGCCATAATCCAAGGCGCTATACTGCCTACATCTATAAGCCCGTGATAAGTCCAGTTGACCATATCGTCAGTGGACATCATGACAAGCGACTTGATACGTTCATATGTGTTCTTTCCATCCCGACCGACGCCTTCGTATTGCTGGTGGTCATTGGTTGCATAGACATATAGTCGACCGTCATGCTCCACTGCGGTAGGGTCGGCAGTAAACTGGAAGTCAAGCAGCGGATTCCCATGTCCCGTGGCAAGTTTTGGAGAAATCTCCGGGATGACCTCGCGATATTTGAAACAATCAAAATCCGCATGTCCCTTACCTTCCGCAAAAAGGGCTATATAGACATTATCTGAACCGCCGGACACACCTGACACAAGTCTATCGGTCTCCACATGTCCTGCCTCCTTGAACTTCACACCATCAGTCGAGTAATAAAAATTATATGATTCCGGGGTTCCTTTGACCTTCATTTCCACGAATCCATCGGGGACAGATTCACCCTCGGCGTCATGGTTTGACTTGCCGAGTTTGTAACGGAAATGGATTTTTCCCCCTGAAACATACATTCCGCAATTTGCATCAGGACTTCCATAGACAGCCACACCGGCAGCCGCTCCGTTTGAAACCTCGACACGAGTGGAAACCTGGAAATCCTTATGTTCCTGTCTACGGCCCACAAAAGCAGACTGCCCGGGACGCCCGGGTTTCAGTCTGAGAAAACCGCCACGCTCGGTAAGAGAATAGTCACCACGTTCCGTGTCGCCAAGCCGGCTCCATTCAATCCCGAGTTCGGAATTATTGAAATCCCAATCCGGGCTTTTTCGATCGCTTTTCGTTGAAGCATCAGCCATGACCGTCATGCCACCGGCCATTATAAACAATGCTGTCAATGATGATAAGATTCTGTTCATTAAAATATTGTAATTTAAGGTTGCTCACTTGACCATATCGCAAAATTAGCCAAAACGACATAAAAAAGACCTGCCGCATCGTATATATTGGCCACACATTTCCGCCACTGACGGGCCAATAATGTTGCCGATATGATGTAAGAATGTTTCATCATATCGGCAAGCATCTATTTAACAGCCTGTTAAGCTACCGGCCAGATCAATGTCTCAGCATCCTGATATTATACACGCCTGGGATAGTATTGTTCTCCTTAGGCCTAAGCTCTATTCTGACAACTTTCTTATCCTTCAACAAATCACGGGGAATCATATAGGACACATCTGTAAATTCCTCCTTGTTCCATCTTCCGGCAAGGTTCTCAGAAGCTATCAAGGTGCCATCGATAATAATGTCAAAACGGCAATCTCCATTCTCATTTCCCCAATAGCCTATACGCAGCCTCAGATTGTCACTATCGCCGGTAGACATCTCATAGCTCACAAACCCGCCGGAACCGACTCCACGATAACTCTCGTCCATGAAGACGCCGTTGAACGATTTATCCGACTCCATCCGATGGTCAGCCTCGGGCTGCTGCTCGCCACATTCTATAACATCAACAGTTACGCGGTCAAGTTCAAGCTTAACGCGCTCGACCTCGGCTATCTTTCTGCGGCTTTCATCAAACTCAGCCCCGGTCATTGTCTGCCAGTAGACCGAATAACGGCTATCGTGTATGCCGGCAAACGGTTCAAGTTCGAGACCGGCATATTCTTCTTGCCCGAACAGTCCAGGACTGGTATAGTGGAGGGGGCATCCTGCCACAGGTTTAAGATTCATAAGTTTCTCTTCAACCTCATCCCGGCCACCAATTATAATAGGGGCTTCTGACAACGGGAGCAATCGTCCGCAAGCTATATGCGACCACCTGCCTTCGTCAGCCACAAGTCCGTCAAGATTCTCTTTTCCTGTCCTCGCGGCCAGCACTACCGGCCCGTGAAGTATGGAGATGAAATCTCTTACATTGGGCATCTCCTCTACGTATGTCTTCATCGGCAGTCCGATACGGACTGTGTCGCCTGTCTCCCATCTTCTTGTGACCGACAAATAGGAGTCCTCACCTGTCACGTAGTCACATACCTCGCCATTCACGGTTATTCGCGGTCTCTCCACAGCCAGCCATGCCGGGCGACGAATCTTCAAGGTCATTGTGCACGGTTTGTCAAGAGAGAATACCAGCCTTGTTGATTCCTCAGCGGGAAAATCGGTCTCCTGTCTGAGAACCAGACCTTTCTCCTTCCATGACAATTCTGACGGGATAAAAAGATTGACGTAAAGTCCGTCATCGGAACGGGCATATATGAACTCTCCATATTTTCCGTGATTCTCCATGCCAGTCCCCACACAACACCACATCGCTTGGTCGGGAGCTGAATACACACGGTAATGCCTCGGTCTGGCAGACGTAAAATAGACATATCCCCCGTGTCCCGGATGCTGGGTGGAACGGATATGGTTATACAAGGCCCTTTCATAGAAATCCGCATATACGGCATCGGGATTCATTCGGAACAAACCCTCCGAAAGTTTCAGCATATTGTAGGTATTACATGATTCAGGGCCTTCGCGTTCCTCTATATACTCCCGGCATCCGCGTGCCGAAGGGAAATGCTCACGCCGACTGTTACCACCGAAAGAAAGAGAGCGGTTTTTTACCACTGTCTCCCAGAAGAAACCTGCCGCCGAGGTAAAATCCTTATCGCCGGTAACCTCTGCCACACGCTGATATCCCACAGCCTTCGGCACCTGGGTGTTCGCATGCATGTTGTCGAGATTGTCAATCCCGGCTACCATACTGTCAAACAATCTTTTGTGGGAAAACCGTATAGCCGTGTCAAGATATTTCCTGTCTCCCGTCATTTCGTAGGCATCCACATAAACCTCGTTCATCCCCCCGAACTCGTTATCAAGCATCTTCTCCATCTCCTCTTCACTGAGATTGGATATGACACCTATGCCCCAGTCACACAGATCGATAAACATCTTGCCGGCATCACTGTTACCTGTATATACACAGGCATCACGAAGACCGGCAAAGGTTTTATGCAGATTATACCACGGAACCCACCGGGTGTTGACCGCACCTCCGTCACCGGCCCTCACCTGCTCCCAGACGGCTTTGCCATCAGGGATGCCGCCTATATAGCCGTCTCCGTTAGCGTCCTGGCATCTTTTCAACTCACTGACTATAAAATCTACACGCCGCTTACACTCCTTATCCCCAGTTGCCGCATAAGAGATAGCCAGAGCACTCAGATAATGTCCGGCAATATGTCCGTCAAGACCCGCCCAGTTTGAAAACGGTTCCGCACTGACAGGCAGACCGGCCTCTTTTAAAAACGGGGCAATCAGCCTGTCTGTGTCATATCTGAGCAATACCTCGATATTAAGGTCACACGCGGTCTTGAACCCGCTGTCAAGGAGTCTGACATCATTCAGCGGAAACGTGCTTGCCTTAGGCTCCTCACACCATGCAGCCGGCGCCATGGAGGAAGCCAGCAATATCATATTTATAATATAGACTATTCTCATTTCTCTGTTTTATATATAGCCATCGGGTGTAATTAAGATCGCGATGACAATGAGAACCTGTATATGGCGAACGATTCGGGAGCGAGTGTGACAGACAACTCCGCATTTCGTCCTTTCACGACCACACCGCCGGTAACATCGTCAGTCTCTGTCTTTGACGACTTAAACCGATTTCCTGTGACAGATTCGTCCTTTGAAAACACAATCCGGCTCACGTCTTTGATCTTTGACTTTGCCGGCAGCTTTTCAAGATCCAACCTTAAATCCTGTGACTCATTACCTACATTTACGACCTTGATCACATAAGAATCCGTCACCTTGTCATATACAGCACATGCATAAAGCCCGTTCTGTCCTTCCTGACCAGCCACAGGCCTGCCGTCCATAGTGACCGGCACCACGTTTGTTCCCTTGTTGAGAGAGAAAAGACGCTGTATCTCATAACTGTCTGTCAGACTGATATCGGAATTGTCAAACCATATAAGGTCAGGCCCCCATTGCCATGCTTTTTTATTGGCAAACAGGGGCGCATATGTCGCCATAAGCACCACATCGGCGTTACGCTCCAATCCAGTCATGAAGGCAGCCTCACAAATGGCGCTCCTATAAGAGCCGGAACCATGACAGGCATATTCCCCGGCAAAGACCTTGGGCGCTTTACGGTCATATCCGTCATAACGCGATGCGTTGCCAAGAAACCATTTCTCATCCCTATAATAATGTTCGTCAACAAGATCTACCGCCATCCTGTCCATCTCGCGCCAGAGCATGTCAAACTCGTCTCCGTCAGACGACGGCCCGGAACCACCTATAATCTTTATATCAGGGCATACGCTCCTCAGCCTGTCGACAAACGGTTTCATGCGGTCTACATATTCCCGTCCCCACTGTTCGTTGCCTAAGGCTACATATTTAAGTCCGAACGGGGCAGGATGCCCCATGTCGGCACGAAGGCGCCCCCATTTGGTCTTAACAGCGTCACCGTTGGCAAATTCCACAAGATCGACGGCATCGTCAACAAACCGGCAAAGGCTGTCAACAGGGGCATGTGCATACGCACCATTCTGACACTGGCACACCATCCCTACGTTAAGGACAGGAACTGGCTCGGCTCCGATCTCTTCTGCAAGAAGGAAATATTCATAAAATCCAAGTCCGTTTGACTGATAATAGTCAGGAGCGAGACGGTCTGGGAATGAATATTGCCAACGATTGACTATCGTAGGGCGGTTTTCCACCGGGCCAACCGTATTCTTCCATTGATAACGGTCATCCATGGCCGTTCCCTCTACTATACATCCGCCGGGAAAGCGGAACACGCCGGGTTTGAGATCGCACAACGCCCCGGCCAGATCCTTACGCAGGCCGTTTTCGTGTCCTTTCCATGTCTCTACCGGGAAGAGTGATATATGCTCTACATCTACCATCCCGTCGTTCTGCCATTCAAGAACCAGACGCATCACACCTTTTTCCAAAGTCTTCTGTGACCTGAGCACTGATGTGTATTTCTTCCATTCAGACGAGGCGACCTCTACGACCTGTCGGGCAAGTACCTCATAATTAACATCAGGTGTGGGATCGACAATCTCGATCTTCAATCTCCCGGTGCCACCTTTCGGCGCCCTTGCCCAAAGAGAGAGACGATAGTCCGCATCCTTGCATACACTCACACCAAAATACCCCTCATTCTCTATTCCTGTGACTTTATGGGCGTGCCCCATGCTTCTGAGACGCACGTAGTGGGGATTGTTTTCAAACGGCCCGTCAGTCTTGATTTCGACATCTCCAAATGCCTTCCAACCCTGCAAGGGGTTGACAAACTCAAACGAGCGGTTCTTTATCATCTCGGCATACAGACCTCCGTCAGCGCCATAATTGATATCCTCAAAAAAAATGCCATACATTGTCGGAGAAACACCAGCCCCGATTTTGTCGGCCCTGATGTCAAGGACTGTCTGCGCCACGCCTATACCGGCTGTCAGAACAATCGACACCAGTGTTATCACATATTTAATCTTCATAATCAGAATCCGGATTGCAGAAACCAAGATTCCGCAACCCGGATGTGACTCAGACTCATTAAAGATGACGAACCGAAAACTCTTTACCTAACGATTACTGAGAAACCAACTAAGAGTCTGATACATGCATGAGTCACACCCGGACTGCAAAATCCTGCCAGTTTATCTTATAATAACCTTTTTGATATCAGAGCCTTTACGGCAGATATAGATACCCGCAGAGGGGGTATTGACCTTTACACCTTGGAGATTGTAATATTCCACGGGACAGTCAGCTCCGTTGTCTGTCGAGATTCCTTCTATCCCCGTGGTACCGCTACGTAAAATCTCTACCTTGGTGACATTCACACCTTCGCCGGTAATGAAGAGACACTGGTTGTTATCGCTTGTGAGAGCGGCAACGTCATCAGCACCAAGCACAGCCGAAAGAGAGCCTGACTCTACGAGTCCGCCACCAAGTTCCACAAACGAAGGAAGTTTGACCACATTCCAATCTTTGCCAAGCATTCCTACGCCCATGCCGCCACCTGTCGTGGTGGTGTAGCTTACGCTGAGCCTGTCTCCTTCTTTCGGAGCGGCATATTGCAGGTCGCTTACAGGAACCTGAACCCCGTTTTCCCAATAGTCTATGGCCTTGTCACCTGACCACAGCACATAGTCCTTGTCAGACACATCATCATCATTCTGGAAATATGCCGAGACAAGAACCAACTTGGAGCCTGACGCGCCTGATATAGAAAAGCTTGCGATATGGGCGCTACCGGCGGGATCGAGTTTGCAGACAACCTGGTCGGAACCTGGTTCTGAAATAGCCAACGATGCCTCAACACCTGCTGATTCGGCATAAGCAACCGAAAGAGACACGCTGTTGTCCGACTTCTCATAGTTTACCACCATTTCGGTAAACTTGCTGTAATCGGCATCACCTATCCACAGGGCGGCAGCACCCCATTCCTCTCCGAAAGTGATAGTCTTGGTAGCACCGTCATATGTTCCGGCTCCCCACATAGACAGATTGTCAAGATTGATCTCCAACGTAGCCGCTCCCGCACTTGCAGAAAGCGCGGCCACAGTGAAAAATGAAAGTAGATTTTTAAGCATTGTTTGATGGTTTTAGATAGTTTTGGTTATTGATTTCTGATCGTAATATGTGTATATTCCGAATTCTGCTGTCAAAATTATTATTGTTTTACAAAATCCGAGGATGCGTTTTGTTATATTATATACCATCATATGTCTATAAAAACAAAAAAACGAGTTAAATATAACAAATTTACATACTTCTAAACACCAATAAGCCAATGACGTCGTCATCACAGTTTTACCGACCGGCTTTTACCATCATATCCTACCACTGTCTCAGTATTGGCGACAGAACCATTGTCAAAGAGACGTATTCTGAATTTACGATTCTCAATCATTCCGGGATATTCTCCCTCACGGTCAGCCAACGTGAGAGTGCGGGTTTTGTCATCCCAATGGAACCTGATTAATGAATACAGTCCCTTTTCATAATTGTAATTGTCAAACTCGTCCTCATAAAGAGTGAAATCACCATCGGCCCCTGTATAGACCCTTACTTCGAGATTGTCCCACGACTTTTCCTCGGCATACTGCACATCCGGCCCAATGGGAATAATGCTTCCGGCCCTTACATACAGAGGTATTGTCTTGATATCGGTATTCACGGTGATTGTCTGGCCACCACGATGCTTGCTGCCGGTAAAGAAATTATACCAGTCCGTCCCCTTTGGAAGAAACACTTCTGCTGTCGAGGGTGCCATAAAGTCTATATTATTACCGGCTGCGACACCTGCTGCCTTTTCGGCACGATCCCACCCGGAGTTCTCATCAATTGTCGACACGTGTTCAGGTGTATATTGTGCTTCCAATACAGGCGCGGCCATGAGTGCCCGGCCAAGAAGGAACTGGTCGCCACGATTCCATGTCGCCTTATCTCCCGGAAAATCAGCCACCAAAGGTTTTATCATCGATTCACGCTGCGAGGTGACACCCCATGATGTAGAATATATGTAGGGAACCAAAGAGTATCTCAGCCTTATAGCCTCCTCGATTGCGTCATAGACAGGTTCGCCCTTGGAACCGAATTCATATATCTCACGGCGTACATCGGCCCCGTGCGAACGCATCATTGGAAGGAACGTTCCCATTTGAAGCCATCTTACATACAGTTCCTTGAACTGGGGATTTTTAGCCGGGCCGTTGTCCACACCGTCAATATTGTAGGCAGAACAGAAGAATCCTCCAAGGTCGGAATTCACATTCGGATTGCCCGTCAGAGAGAAATTAAGCATCGCAGGTATCTGGTTGCGCAGCATCTGCCATGTAGAAGCCACATCACCTGTCCACACATTACATCCGTATCGCTGTTGCCCTGTCCAACCAGAGCGTGTGAGTATAAAGACCCTCTGCCTGTCAGACTCGGCGCGCTGGTGGTCATACACACCCCCGACAGTCATGAGCGGATAGGCGCCGCGCACACGTCGGAACGATCCGAGAGCTGTGTGTCTGGTCATATCCTCCTCCTTTATTCCATAATGGTCAGGCTCGGTAGAATCCATCCACCAACCGTCCATCCCTATCTCGTAGATGCGTCTGAGGTGTTTCCAGTATATATCTCTGGCCTCGGAACTATAAGCGTCATAAACCTTTACTCCTGAGGGATAGTCCATACGTGCAGGCCACATGTCGGCTATGCCTGACATTGGCCATGTGGTGATATCAAATAGAAGCCCCTTATCACCAAGTTCCTTAAACTGCTTTGTCTGAGGGCCGAAAGATGACCATATGGAGATGATGGCATGAGCGTTGTTGGAATGGATGGTATCCATCATGGCCTGAGGGTCGGAAAATCCCGGAGTGAGAAACTCCATCGCATTCCACAGATAGTTGCTCCCCCAGTACTGCCAGTCCTGTATTATGCCGTCAAGGGGTACTCCAAGTTCACGGTGACGCTTTACCACTTCCGTAATCTCATCCTGAGACTTATATCTTTCGCGGCTCTGCCAGAAACCATAGGCCCACAGTGGGAACATAGGTACATCGCCAGTCAGACGACGTATCTGCCTTACAGCGCCATCGATACTGCCGTCCTCATAAAGGAAGTAATAGTCAACACCGTCTCCTACCTCTGACTCAAACACCGTCCCGGACTCGGTATCATTGAAGAATGTGGGTGAATAGTTATCCCATATCACAGAATAGCCTTTCACAGACTGCATCACCGGAATACCGTCTTCGATATTTCCAGGTATAAGGTTGTGCTGATGCCCGCGCATTGACAACGAGCCTTTTTCAAGGTTGCCAAGTCCATAGACGGCCTCGTCTTTATCCAAGCGGAAGGACTGGCTGACACGATAGGACGGGACTCCTGCGTCATCAAATGGTGTAAACGACGCAGGGGCACTCTCGGAGAGAAGATGTCTTCCCTTAGGCCCTCGGAATGAAACCACACCGTTCTTGCGGTCAATGTCAACGGTAACATCCCGGCTGCTCACAGAAATTCGGTTCTTGTTGTGGGACAGGCTTGTGGTGAACCCGGTCTCAGGAGCCGAGATTACCGAAAGACTCTTCTTCTCGAACCCTTTGTCAGAAGGATACTTCACAACCCTGACCGCACCGGGATTATAGAAGCTCACCTCTATCGTCTTCCCGTCAACGTCAGCCCTCACACCGTTAGATATGGCAGTAAAGGTCTGTGACGAAAGTGCAAAGGGGAGGAATATTGTTGTAATGATTGATATCAGACGCATCTTTATATAAAAAAACAAATCGGCGGTGTGACGTATATTACAAACAACAACACACCGCCGATAATCAGAAACTATTAGTTATTAAGACCCTTTAAGAAACCGTCTATAAAGAGAGGATAAAGTTCCTCGCAAGTGTTACGGTCTATAAGCTGTCCCCAGAAGAAGACACTTATATTGGCCCTGCCATGGGCATAGGTAGAGATGAACTCGGCATACTTGGCCCTCTCCTCTTCCGCAATGCGGTCATAGGCACCACATTCACCGATTACGACAGGGACACCATAGGTATTGGAGAACTTAATCAGGAGTTCAAGCTCCTCGCCAAGCTGTTTTTCAAACTCCTTAGTCCACAACGGCATCTCTTCATCATCCAGATCACTGAGCGATCCGTCAAGGTTGGAGAAATTAGAGGGTGTATAGTTGTGAACCTGTACCATAAGATGGCCTTTGATCTTGTCTTCGGGAATCACGAGGTTGTCCAGACGTGTGGCACTGCCTCCTCCGCCATAGGTATTCACTATGAGGTTGCGGTGAAGATTGTTTCCGCCGGTGGCACGCACCGCATTGACAAATGTCTGGGCAAGGATGTTGACAGCCTCATAGCCGGAAGCCTCAGGCTCTACCCATGAGTTCTTCTCATCAAGCATCTCGTTGTAGCCTTCGAAGATAATCTTGTGGTCATACTTATTAAAGCGATTTGCTATCTGCGTCCACAGCTTGGTAAACCTTGCAGCTATACGCTCGATATTGGCCTTGTCGGCACACAGCCAGCCACCATCGCCAGTATCATGGTGAACGTTGATGATACAGTAGAGACCTGCGTTGAGCGCGTAGTTGGCCACTTCTTCCACACGGTTCATCCATGGTTCCTTGACCATATCATTCTCATCCATGTGCAACCACCAGGTCACAGGCACGCGCACAGCCTTGAATCCCGAAGCGGCAACGGCATCAAACCATTCCTGCTTTGCAAGGGGCTGGCCCCAGCATGTCTCGCAAGCCACGATGTCATCCGGGTCAAACCAATCGCCCACGGCGTCCAGAGTGTTCCAGAGATTGACACCGACACCCATGTTGCGGTTGGCGACAAAGGCACTCTCCCATCCTGACTCATCGGCCAACTCGGGCTGTTTCTGGGTGACAGTCACGTTCTTTACCACATCGCCGGCACGGAATGACACGGTGCATGTGCGTGTGGAGCCGTCGCCGAGGGGTTCGGCAGAAAGCTTGATGTAGCGCGGTTCGTCCTCATCTTCTGCGTCTTCGGTTATGGTAGGGTCGCCGGAACGATTGGAAAGGACAAGCCAAGAGGCATCCTTCGGGACAGAGATTTCCCAATAAGCGTTGGATTCGAGAGTAAGCAGCACATTACCGCCATAGGTTCCGAATTCGAGCGCATCCACATCGGCTCCGTCACGAGTGACAGAAAGCGATATCGGGCCGTCAGGTACAAAGCCTTCGTTATCGTCGGAACATGAAACCAGTCCGACCGAGGGGAGCAACAGGCAGATAAGAAGCAGAAGCCTGTTTACAGATGTGATATATTTCATAACTTATCTTTCTGAATTATTCTTTGACATAGAAACGGAAGTTGTCATAGGCGGTGTGCATCTTATCGCCTGACTCGGTGGCATGATATACCTTGAAGTTGTCATTGTCAAGCACATCGCTTGCCACCAGTTCGCCCCAAGTGGAGAAATCAGGGCCAAACTCGGTCATCGGGACTGATACGGACATCCACTTGCCGGGAAGAACGTTTCCGGCGACACGGTCGGAGACAGGTACTGCGACTTCCTTGTTGAACAATGTCACGTTGGATGTCAATTTGGCATCTTCCTGCAAATACACCTCGTAACGGAACTCGATCTTGCTCAGAGGTGTGGATGCATCGATTGCCTCGGGAACAGTCTTACCGTGGACGTTGATATTGTTCCACCAGCCGGTGTTGTTACCGTCAAAGTAGAGGAATCCGCCTGTTGATACGCTGACAGGACAGTCGGCAGGTTTGTTTTCGGCACCCCAGTAGCTGTTGGTACCCCACTGCCACATCATGGATGTGCCATTTCCGTCAAAGTCCTCATAGATCCAGTCATAGCGATAGAACGGCAGTGTAGCCTTTCCTCCGAGGGTCGAAACGGAGATAAGCCCGTTGGACTCTTTCGAGGGGATCTGGTCAGGCATGGTGAATACCAGCTCGGTCATAGTCTCGTTCTCGGTGACATCCTCGATATTGATATCGATTTCTCCGCCGATGTTAATAGCGGTCAGGGTGGTGAGATACTTGCCATAAATCACAACCTTCTGGCCGGGAACAGGCATGTCGGTTGATATATCGGCAATCTCGGGCTTCATCGGAGATCTTGAGAACCCGCAATAAGCCTCACCGGCATAGCATTCCACTACGAAAATACCGAATTCGGGAATGGCGTTGGCAGGCATAGTGACATCTATCTCGGTGCGCTCTTCGTTGATCCTGAACTCTTTCACGTCATAAAGAGGCACGGTATCAAGGTCTGCCACATATATACGCTGTATCTCATGCAGCATGGTACCGACAAGGGTAACCTTCTGGCCCGGCTTCATTTCGGGGATTCCGTCTGCATTGAGTTCAAGATCAGCCTTGTACAGTTCGAGTGACGGGACTCCGGCTATTACATGGAACGCGTAGGTCGCTGTGCCATGAGTGGTAACTACCCTGATTTCAAGAGGCAGGCTCTCATCAACTCCGTGGACAATGAGGTCAGAGGGAATGGTGACGATGAGATGGGTCGAGGTATTGTAATTGCTATTGAAATATACATCCTGGTCATTGATGTACACATGGAGGGCGTTGTTGAGGTTGACACCTTCGATGAGAATCATCTGTCCCAGAGTTGCATCCGTGAAGGTGGAATCGGCAAGTGCGGGATCCGTGGTGCGCACACAGTGGATCTCGGGCGTGCCCCCGTTGTCATCGTCAGAACATGATGACAGGGAGAGGAGCGCGATATTTGCAAGCAATACAGCCAGCAATATATAAAGTCTGTTCATGATACAGGTTGTTAATCGTTAAACTTATAATGTTCCGGCTCGGCTTTAAGCAGAGGATTCTGGATTACGTCAACCTCGGGATAAGGGAGGAAGATATTAGAGGCTGTCACCGTGGCCTTTACAGAAGGCTCTACAAGCGGGCCGAACTCGGTGTCAACATAGGTCTTGTAGTCATCACCGGCTGAATCAAACATGATTTCCTGTTTGGAACCCATCTTGATCTTGTCAAAGCTATAACCGCGATACTGGTTGTTGAAGTATGAGAGCATCTTCTCAGGCTTCCATTTGTAGAGGTCTATCATGTAATACCAGTTCTGATACTCCATGGAGAACTCCACACGGCGTTCGCGAATCAGGTCGTCAAGAGTAACGGTTGTAGCTTCCTTGATGCCGGCACGACGGCGCACGTCGTTGAAGTATCTTATATCATTGCCGGATACAGACTCCTTGTTGCCAAGACATGCTTCCGTGTATGTCAGATATATGTCTGCAAGGCGGACGATATAGGTATTGAGAGGAGAGTTCATGTCAGACACATATCCGTCATTGTCGTCATCCGGGCCGCCGGGGACACCTTTTTTGACGAGAGAACCCTCGCCTTCATAAGTATATCCGCCGTCAGCGATACATATGTAGTCATAATGCACGCCGGGAGTGGTAAATGTGGCATCACGTCTGATGACCTCCCAGTCATAATCGCCACGGCTGTCCTTGTAACGGTATTGCATCAGCATGTCAGCACTTGCATTGTAGGCACTCCACGATGCAACACCGCCCATCATCTTGGAGTCACCACAGAGGTCGGAATTGAGGGTGTTTTTCACATACCACGGGCCGTCGGAAGAAACATACCATTGCAATTGGAGCAACGACTCTATATTGTTGTTGTGACGGTACTTGAACAGGTTATGGTAATCTTCCATGAGCATGGCTCCACTGTTGTCTATAACATCGAGACACAGCTCCTTGCACTTTTCGAGGTCGGCCTCGTCACGGGTTGCCTTGCCCCATCCTGAACGGCTCAGGTAGGTTTTGGCAAGCATGGCCTTGGCGCTCCAACATGTTGCACGACCGACAGCCGCAGGACTCTCGGGAAGATTCTCAGCCGCAAATTCGAGGTCGCGGATGATGAACTCGAAGACATCTTCCTCGTAATTGCGCGGACGCACGGGATTGTCCACAACAGCCTGATTGTCCTCGAAGAGGATTACAGGCCCCCAGATGTGCACGGCATAATAGTATGCGCAGGCCCTCATGAGGCGTGACTCGGCAATCGCGCGGAGCTTGGCACTTTCAGTCACCTCGGGCAGACAGTTGCGCTCGACGTTGGCGAGAGTGGCATTTGCCATTGTCACCACCGAGAAAAGTCCCTGCCATGCATTGGCAAGATTCTCGTTAAGAGCATCAACGGTGAACATGTTGAACTGGGGGTTGTTGTAGGGCGAATATACCTCGTTTGCCCTGACAGAACCAAGAAGGACTATGGAACGTGAGTTGTAGTCAAACCATGCACGATTGTAGAGAGGAGCCGTAGAGGCGGCTACCGCATCATCAGTTGCATAGAAATTGTCTCCCACATAGCTTCCTTCGGGAGCCTTGTCAAGAAAGTCGCTCCCGCAGGATGTGGCACAGAGCATTCCTACCGCACCTATAATATATTTAAGAGATTTCATGTATGTTAAATTCATTAGGTTGGAAAAAGAAGGTTACAATGACACATTCAGGCCGAAGGTGAACATTCGCTGCGAGGGATAACGCGCATAGTCCACGCCTCTCAGGAGAACGCTCTGATTGTAGGCTCCGACTTCGGGATCATATCCCTTGTAGTTGGTGAATGTGTAAAGATTCTGGATATTGCAATACACTCGCAGATTCTCTATACCGATTCTGCCGATGAGTGACTTGGGCAGAGAATATCCGACCGAAAGGTTCTTGATGCGGAGATATGAGGCATCTTCCACAAAGATATTGCTTGGACGCGAGTTCTGGTTGGAGGAGGAGGCATCAATACGGTATGTGGAACATCCGGGATTTATAACCTGCATGTTGTCAAGTGTACGCTCACCTTCGGGGTCGATGAGACCTAACTTTGCAAAATCACTTACAGAGACGAGGGTGGCCCATCGGTTGGTAGGATCGCTCTGTTGCTGTGCAAGATAATTGTAGGCATCATTACCTATGGACGATGTGAGGAATAGGTTGAAGTCAAAGCCCTTCCATGTGATGGTGTTGTTGAAGCCGAATGTGAACTTAGGCTCGGGGTTGCCAAGATATGTACGGTCTTGTTCGTCTATCACGCCGTCACCATTGACATCCTCATAGATATAGTCACCATACCACACGCCTGTACCTTCATTAATTTGTTTGTCTTCGGGAATAGCAACGAAACGTGGCTTGCCGGCGCTATCGAGGATGAAGTCACCATTCTTGTCTTTGAGATAGAAGTCTCCTTCTTTCTCAAACATACCGATCACCTTGTAACCGTAGAACTGGGCCACAGGATTTCCTACCGTGGTGTAGGTGAATGTCTGGCTCTGATGGTTGCCCTGTATGCCGGTGCTCTCGGTATACAGTTTCATTATCTTGTTGCGGTTGAGAGAGAATGTCAGGTTCGAAGTCCATGTGAGGTCACGGTTAGAGATATTGACCGTGTTGAGGGTAAACTCAAAGCCTTTGTTGCGCAGCTCCCCGGTATTCACCCAAGGAGATGAGATAACACCGCTGATATAGGACGGAAGGGCAGCCTGCATGAGAAGGTTGTCCGTGTTTTTCAAATAAGCGTCAAAGATAAATTCCAGACGGTTGTTGAACAGGGCAAGGTCAAAACCTACGTTATATGACTTTGTCTCCTCCCATTTGAGCTTGTTGTTGGAGAAGTTTCCAGGGAAGAAACCTGTGCCCCATGCCGTGGCGACAGATGACATCACAGATCCGTAGGCATAACTTCCGGCATTCTGGTTACCCACGATACCCCAGCCGAAACGCAGCTTGGCATCAGAAACCCACTCAACAGATTTGAGGAATGACTCATTCTTCATTCTCCAAGCAAGAGCGAGTGAGGGGAACCAGCCCCAGCGGTTGTCAGGGCCGAATGTGGAGGTACCGTCAGCACGGAGAGTGGCAGTGAGAAGATAACGGTTGTCAAAGTTATAGTTGAGACGTCCGTAATATGACTCGATTGCATAAGAGCTGTTAGAACTTCCATTGGTAGCGGTTTTAAGGTCACCTACTTCAATAGAATGAATATTGTTGAAGAGATAACCCTGACGGCCTGCTGAGAGATTCTCCCATGAAGACTCCTGAGACTCATGACCGGCCATAAAGTTAAGACCGTGTTTGCCGAAGTCCTTCATATAGGTGATATACTGCTTGAAGCTGGTGAACTGGCTGTTGGACGCATCACGACGGCTGTTGCTGTTCTGTTTGAACTGGCCCAGAACCATCTCAGGCTGGAAATAGTAGGAGTTGTTACGGTCATATGTGCCACCATACTCTATGCGTGCGCTGAGGCCGGGAAGAATGTTGATGTCGGCATAGGCATTCACGATGGCCTGCAAACCCTTGTTGTAGTTCTCACGAGTAAGAGCGTCCGCAAGAGGGTTGGTGTAATATGTTCCGAGCTGGTTGTCTTCCTGATAACCCCATGATCCGTCAGGGTTCTTGGCCGGCATTTCAGGGAGCTGGCGCAGGGCGGTCTCGATAACATTGTAGTCATCGATGGTATTATTGCGCTTTGTGGTTGACAAAGAAGACTGTGCTCCAACCTTCAACCATTTGGCCACTTTGGTGTCAACATTTATTCGGGCAGTGAAACGCTCGAAGCTCGAACCGACGGCGATACCGTCCTGACTGGTGTAGCCGCCGCTGATGAGGAACTGGGTAGACTCCGTACCGCCGCTCACTGTCAGCTGGTGGTTGTGCATACCGGCATTGCGGAAAATCTCTTTCTGCCAGTTGGTACCGTCACCAAGAATGGATGGATCGGCAAACTCCTCACGCTCTCCCCAGCCAAGCACGTCAACACGTTCGTTGTAAAGCTGGGCATATTGTCTGAGGTTCATCGTTTCAAGATACTTGGGTATTCGCTGTGTGGCATAGTAACCCTCATATGAAATCTTGGTCTTGCCCACACTACCGCGCTTGGTGGTTATGAGCACGACGCCGTTGGACGCACGCGAACCGTAGATGGCAGTAGCGGAAGCGTCTTTAAGCACTTCGAGCGACACGATGTCCGAAGGGTTGATGTTGGAGAGTGCCGATGAGTTGCCATTGGTCTGGCCTTCCACGGCTATACCGTCTATGACATAAAGAGGTTCGTTGCCATTGAGCGAGTTGGTGCCTCGGATGGCAACAGATATACCGCCACCGGGCGATCCTGAGTTCTGTGTCACCTGCACACCGGCCGCACGCCCTTGGAGAGCCTGGTCAACGGTGGTTACAACGGTTTTCTTGATGTCTTTTTCCGACACCGAGACCACGGAACCTGTAATATCACTTCGTTTCATGGTTCCGTATCCCACAACAACCACGTCGTCAAGCTTCTGGATGTCATCTTTGAGCTGGACGTCGAGTGTAGGGCCGGACACCTTGACTTCCTCGGTGACACAACCTATGTAGGAAAAAACAAGCACGTCACCCGTAGAGGCCTGCAACGAATAACGGCCGTCGATATCGGTGGCTACTCCAAGGCTCGTGCCTTTGATCCTTACACTCGCACCGGTCAGAGGTTCTCCGTCAGATTGGAGCGTGACCGTTCCTGAAACCGTGATCTTTGTCCCTGCCGCGCTGAGCGAAAACGCTGTAAACAACGTCAGGCAAAGAGCAGCCATAAAAGCTGATAAATGCTTTCGTAAAGTTACTTTAATCATTAGTTCATGAGATTAGATGGTTAAATTATTATTGTTATGCAAAATTACGATATGTCAGATTTGCAGGACATTTTATTTGTTACCGCATGTGAGAATCGTCCCGTAAGGACAGTGCAAATTTGTTATATAAAATGTGTAGTTTTGTTAAATCACTGACTATATGGCTCGAAGGGACAGATTACTCATCCCAGTCATCAGTACGGAATGGAACAAGGGGCAGACCTTTGAGATTGTGGATGGCGCCTATCGAGAAATTCTTGAAGCAATACCTCACAGCCTTTATGTCCTTTACCTTTTCGGAGGAAACCTCTATGGCACGGTTGTACCACAGCTCTCTGGCATCGGCCGGATAGAAGACCTTGTCATCACCAGCCACTTCGAATCCGTCCAGCGCGGCATTGGGGGTAAGGCCGTTCTCCACATTGTCGATATGTAGTATAACCTTGTCACCTTGGAAGTCGGCAGAAGCGAACTTAGGATAAGGACTGTCTATCCCCTCCACACCATACGTGCGGCCTGCTGCCATAAAGGCAAGACGTTCTCCTATCTCTTTCTTCTTGGAGCCATGTATGTCATTAATCTCATGTGGATATATAAGGTCGGTTGTGGATATGACGCCACTATTTGGGATGATTCCGGCAGCCTTGTGCTGGGCCTCGCGCAACATGGCGGCAATAGAGCCATCCGGGTTTCCGTAGTTCCATGCAGGAATCTCCACAAAGTAGAACGGAAGCTCACCGTCATTCCATTCCTCACGCCATATCCTTACCATATCGGCAAGACGCCGGGGATAGTTCTTGTGAGAACCTACATTTGCTTCACCCTGATTCCACAAAAAGCCTTTGACTGTATAGCCGGTAATGGGATGAAGCATGGCATTATACATCACGTTTATACGCTCCCATAGGGGCAGGACGGAATCCGGGGTGGCCTTTTCACGTTCTACATCACAGTCAGGATAGCGTTCAAGCTGCTTTTTAGGCATCCAGCCCTCCACCTTGCTACCACCGAGCGAACAGTTTATCACACCCACCGGCACACCGAGTATATCATTGAGAGAACAGGCAAAGAAATAAGCCACAGCCGAAAACTCTCCTGCGTTTACAGGCTTGCTCTCCATCCATTTACCTTCGGCACGTTCCTGTGGCTCGTAATCGCCACGACGGGTGACGGTGGCCACACGTACGCCGGGATATTTCCCGGAATAGGCTATGGCCTGTCCGGCATTTTCAACCGGCTGGCACCAGAAACCTTTAAGCGGCATCTCCATATTAGACTGTCCGGAACAGAGCCAGACCTCACCGACAAGGACATTGTCCAGCTTTATAGATGACCCGTCACCCACGATTTCGATAGACCGAGGAGTATACGACGCTTCGGGGGTAGCGATCTCCACGTCCCAGCGACCGTCTTTGCCGGCGCGGGCCGTATAGGATTTCGTATCCCATGACGGTGATACCGAGACCTCGGCTCCCGGAGTACACCATCCCCATATACTGGCGTCAGACTTCTGTTGGAGCACCATATTGTCACTCATTATATCAGGAAGGGTGACCGATGCGTATGACATTCCTGCCGACATCGCGGCAAGACAGCTGAATATAAGTTTCTTCATGATTGACCGGGATTATGAGATTTTCAACACAAACGATATATCATTAGGTTTCTTGTTACGGGGCAGTCTGACAACAAGACCGTCGGCCGTAAGCTGATGACCCACCTTCCCGGCTCCGAGAAGTTCCACTTTCTTGATTTTAGCGAGGTAAAGACCTCTGTCGGAGGCAAGAGACTTTATGAGCACCTTTCCGTCCTCGGGCCATGCCAGCACATGGGCATACAGGATATCGCCTTTCTTCACGAACCGAATATCGGCAGGTGTATAGGGAGCAGTCTTACCCTCGTTGAAACCGGGGCCGTCAAGAGGTATTATATTATCTGTGGAAGGCCCTTCGCCGTATACTGCCCATGGACGTGTTCCGAAGATACCTTCCTTGTTGATATCCATCCACGCGGCTATATCTTCGAGAATCTTTTCTTCCTTATCGTCAATAGTGCCGTCTCCCTTCATAGGGACGCTCAGAAGCATATTTCCGTTCTTGCTCACGATATCCACAAGCATATGGATAACGGTCTTTGCCGATTTGTACCAGTTGTCATCATAGCAGGAGCGGTCATAATGCCAGCTGCCAAGACATGTACATGTCTGCCATGCATCCTTCTGACCTTCGGAGGGAACACCCTTTTCAACATCCCACACCAATGCCTTCTTATGGTCATCTTGAAGCTTCTTGCCGAATACCACCGCTTCAAGACGGCCATCGTTGAGACGCATGTTCCGATTGTAGTAGTGGGACACCACGTCAAGGCCTGTGTCATTGATTGGCCAGAACGGGAGCACGCTGTCATCGAAATAAACAAGATCGGGATTGTAATGGTTGATCATATCGACAGTGCGGTTGAAGAAGTTGTCAAAATACTCCTTGGAAGGCATTGAGACACCTTCGGGCCAATCCCAGACACTCCATATATGTTCGCTGAGGGAATGGTTCTGGACATACAGTTCCTGGGGGTCGTAACCTTCCCACCATTTGCCTTTGCCGTCCTCTTTCGTCACCACTCGCGCGTCATAGGAAATACCTGCATAGGGGCCGGTCTTGTCCGCACCCTGCGCCGTCTCATACCATGTCCATGCATGTGACGAATGGATGCTCACTCCGAAAGGAAGCCCGCACTTACGTGCTGCCTTCTCCCACTCGGCAAGGATATCTCTTTTCGGCCCCATGTTCACGGAGTTCCAGGACTGGTATTTGCTGTCCCATAGATCCATATTGTCGTGGTGGTTGCCCATGGCGAAGAAATACTGTGCACCAACCCTTTTGTAGAGACTGACAAGTTTCTCCGGATCCCATTTCTCGGCCTTCCATTCGTTTATCACATCCTTGAATCCGAATTCCGAGGGGTGGCCGTATTTTTCAATATGCTTTTTATAGGCATTTCCACCCTCCTGGTACATAGCCATTCCATACCAGTCGCCGGCCTCAGGCTGGCACTGTGGGCCCCAGTGTGCCCAGATGCCGAATTTGGCATCACGAAACCATTCGGGTGTGTCGTATTGCGACAACGATTCCCACGTAGGTTCAAACTTTCCTGTCTCAGCGGCTTCACGCTGTGCGAAAACATTCCCGCTCCACGCAAGCATGGCAGCAAGAACCAATTCCTTTTTCATGGTTGTTTATATGTTTAGTAGTTAGTGAAATACATATTTAAATTATAATCCATAAGCTTCCAGAGATCGGCACCCAGTTTAGCTGCATATTCTTCATGCCGGAAGGGCCAAGCTGTTCAGGACGCTGGAACTTGGTACCAACCGGCGGAATAGCGTGCATGAAACCAAGCGAAGTCTCTGGCAGAACAGGAGTTGTGTATCCGTTGGTGTCACACTGCGGTTTCCGTGGATTGAGCATCTGGAAGAAAAGTCCGGGAGATGACGGGATAAATGTGATGTCACGCTCAGACGTCCTTACAGTCACAGCCCGACAGTCGGCGTGGAAGCCCTTGAATTCTGGATATTCCCACGACTCTCCCGTAACCGTATTGTTGTATTTTTTTGCATGACAGCCGAACGACATGCCTTCAAGCCTGTTTTTCCACACCCTGTATGGCCCCTCTCCTATCCATTCCATACCTGTGACCTTCTCCTCGGGATACATGAATCCAACTCCGAAGAAATCACACTCGCCTTTCACCGAGAATGAATAGTCGATCCGAGGCGGTCGGGAAGGGGAAAATATCCATTTTATCCATCTTCCGCCATCCATAACCGGCTCCACCACATAGCAATCGCCATCTCTGTAATGACGAAGGCCGTGGCTGTCACCTTCGGAGGGAACCACGACAGGGCCGCCATGAAGAGAGACTTGGCCGCCGGAGGTCTTGATACCGTTTAACATACCAGACCTGACATCAAACCCATACATATTATCACCTTGCTGTATGACGAGTATACTGTCTGACTTGAATACTTTTACAGGCTCCGTCTTCCAGTCGCCCATAAGACGCTCAGGGAATGTATTTCCTGCCCCGATAGGCCAGCTGTAAGTATATATCTCTTGTCCTTTCGGGTCTTTTATCGATACCGACAGTCTGTCATACCTGTTCCATCCATCACGCAACGGCAGTTCTATGTTACGCCTCTCGCCGGGGGCACAGTCGGGAGAAATGACGATACCGCTGTCAGCCAGACTTTCAGAATATGACCCATCGGCATTTCTACGCATTTCCCACAAAGAATAGGTAAAGCCACATTCCGACAAATTGGTAAACATATGGTTGTTCTCGACACTGAGCGAGACTGTACCTTTCCCGGGAATAATACGGTTGGTAATCTTTACCGGCGACCATATCTCCTTTATGGCATAGTAGCTGCCCTCCTTCTCTCTGTACGGCCCGACAATACCGTCAGGAGCGGCATCGCGGCGACAATCTATACTGTCGTTCATATCGCTCCTCACAAGTCCTTCGTCAAGCAAAGCCCACACAAAGCCACCGGCAGGAGCGCGATGTCTCATCATCACGTCCCAGAAATCACCGAGTGAGGCTCCGGCGCCACCATCATATACCCCATGCATAAACTCAGTGGGAAAATATATGTCACGGTCATAAATAGTGGAATTAACCACATAATTATAATCAGGATAATGCTTGGTGTCAGTACCGTTAAATCGCTCCCAAGGATGTATGACGAAACGGTTCTGAATATCATACAGCCCGTAATCTCCATCGACCTCCCGGTTCCAGCCGCCCTCGTTGCCATTGGCCCACAGGATGACCGAAGGATGGTTGCGGTCTCGTTCGACAACCGATTTAGCAAGCGGGCGTGCCACACGGGTATCATATTTTTTCTGCCACCCGCAAAGCTCGTCAATCACAAGAAGGCCTATCGAGTCACATATTTCAAGAAAATCCTTGTCAGGAGGATAATGCGACATTCTCACGGCATTCATATTCATGCCCTTTATCAGCTCGGCATCTGCCAGAGATATTTCACGTGACAGCGTCCGGCCGCTTTCAGGCCAGAAGCAATGACGGTTTACACCTTTGAATATAATACGTCGGCCGTTGAGATAAAAACCGTCATTTTCACGAAATTCCACCGTTCTGAAACCTATCTTCTCTTCTACGCGGTGAACGGCCTTACCATTCTCGCGAAGTTCGGCCACGACACGGTAAAGTGACGGCGTCTCATGACTCCACGGAGTGATACCGCCCACGATAGAACGTGCCACACCGTCATCACCGACACCAATCGGCCCTGACAGTCTTTTCCCGTCAAGAGTCTCTACACGGACACTCACATCCTTCATCAGGCAGCCGTCTGACAGATAAGGTTTTACAGCTATGGAGCCATCCGCCTTTGCATCTACGGCGATACTTGCAATGTGATGCAAGGGTTTTATTTCAAGATATACAGGGCGGTAGATTCCACCAAACAGCCAAAAGTCCGACTGACGCTCGGCCCGGTAAACCGAAGTATCGGAAGGACATTTCCTCACCCTTACTTCAAGTTCGTTTTTCTTTCCATACTTCAACAGGTCGGAAACGTCATATCTAAACCTATAAAAACCGCCCTCATGTTTATCGCCGGCTTTCATGCCGTTGATCATGACGTCAGTATCGGTCATCACACCTTCAAATACGATTTCGACATGACTGCCTTTCCATGAATCTTCCACATGGAAACGGTGCTTGTATATTCCGCTCTCATCCGAACCGGAAGGCTCTTCCCAGCCGTAGTAATAAGTACCAAAACCCTGTGTCTCCCAGCAGGAGGGGACTTTTATACGGCTCCACTTACCACTGTTACGTCCCGATGTGCACATAAAGTCCCATACCACATCCGTATCCTTGTCAAGGCCGGAAAGATAACATCTTTCCGTGTCAACCTTTGAAGCGAGGCATGCCATCCGGCATACTCCGAACACACATATAAGGATAAATGAGAGCAAACGCCTGTTCATACTGGTAACATTTATTTTTCAATCACAAATACCGCACCGCCACGAGGTGCAAGCTTAATCGAGGAAGGAAGTTTCTCCACATTCTCCTCAATCCTCCAACCTGATTCTCCGTCAGTATATAGAGTGTGTCTGCCATTATTCAGATTCAGCACAGACCACTCAGGCTCGATCGAGACAGGCTCTTCTGTTCCGTTCAATAATCCCACATACCATTTGCCACCACTTTCACGCGCGAGTGCCACATGTCTGCCGGGAAAGCCTGAAAGCAGCTTTGTATCCTCCCATACGGACGGAAGCGCCCCGAGGAAAGCCCTTATCTCCTCAGGCTGGCCGAGATACACCTCAGGCTTGTCGGCAAGGTGTTGGAGGGCTGACTCAAACACCACCGTAAGGGCCAGTTCGTGGCCGTCAGTCGTAATATGCGGGTTCTGGGAGTCAGAGAATGTACATGGGGTATAATCCATCGGCCCCACCACATTCCTTGTAAAAGGAAGTGTGGCGTTGTGCGAGGCAGCAAGCTGTGTAAGAGCCGGCCCGTTATTATACCATTCGGCCCCATAGACAGCCTCGGCAGACATGAAGTTGGGATAAGTGCGTTGCCAGCCACGCGGAATAGTCGCCCCGTGGAAGTTGACAAGGAGATGATGTCGTGACGCACTTTCAAGAATGTCGGTACAATAGTCCATCACCTCAGGGCCGTCGCCACAGAAGAAGTCAATCTTGACACCTGCCACTCCTTTGGATTCAAGCCATGCAAATTCTTTTTCTCTGTCCTCAGGCTTGTTAAGACGGAACAACGGCCCCGCTATCTGGTCTACCCATGCAGTCGAAGAGTTGTACCACACAAGCACTTTCACATTCCTTGCATCGGCATATGCAATGGCATCATCTATATCACCGCCATTGGCCATGACATCCCACTCCCAGTCAATCAACACGTAAGGCAATCCGAGGTCGGCAGCCATATCTATGTATCGTTTTACAATCTGGTAATCTTTGGAGCCACGGTTATATCCCCAATAGATCCACGAAACTACACCGGGTCTGATCCATGAAACGTCCTGAAACGATGCAGCATCGCTGACATCCGTTATAAGGGTTGATTCTACTATATCCGCAAGTTCTCCGAGCATTACCACACGCCATGGAGACACATACTTGTCATGATGTGACGTGCGGCCTGCCGGAAAGACCTTATACTCCCCTTCATTCATATTCACAGTCTTGACTGACGATGCGGTGGAACCGTGATTGACATTGGCCTCTGATATTAGCGCCCAAGGGCCTCCGTCCTGCGAATGTACGAGCATCGGATAGCCATAGTGTTTCCCATCGCCATCCCAGGAAGTTGTCCGAGGATAGAAATTCTCATAGTCATTGCGGAACTCCTGCAACCATCTTTCAGCCCCGTCTTTGATTTTATAGGTGGTAAGTTCGTCAGCCAAAACGGCATCGCCGATATTATCACATTCATATCTGAACGCCACACCGTCACCATAGACACGTACCACCATCACACGGCTGCCGTCATCGGAACAGTCAAGACGGTATTCAGTCCCTTTATTGGAACAATGCCTCCTCTTGCCTGTAAGCATTTCATAAGACTCCTCCACAGGACGTTGAGAGACAACAGACTTCACCTTCCACGGACTGCTTTCCCGTCCGTCCATAACAATTCCCAATGCCGGTATGTCAATAACGTTTATATCATTGACTCCGAGACTCATGCAAGAGCCACCCGACTGGACATCGGTTATCGAGACGCTGACGTCTGAGTTAGGAGAGGTTAGATTGAGATTATCGGCTCCGACTGTATCGCAAATAGCAATCATTGCTACAAGCACCGCTGTAATATTCTTTCCCATATCAGACAAAACCATTATTTCTTACACATTATAGCCACGTCCCACGGCTGGATTGTTAGATTGTCGCCACGTTTCACAACCGAACCTGTGAGTAGGTTTCTCGCATCGTCATGACGGTATGTTATCGTGACAGGTTCCGCACTGTAATTGAACACATATCTCAGCTCCTTTCCGTCACCATTCACACCTGCACGCATTATCACCGGGAACTGGTACTCATCATCAGTTATGACCCCTTTATCAACGGCTGCAAGCCTGACAATCTTGTTCATAAGCTGTTGTGAGGGATATGTGGCTATATAATACAGCTTTCCCTTGCCATACTCGTTTTCAGTAACGGCCGGCCACTGTCCGAAGAAGGAATGGTCGGCATAGGCAAGCGGCTTGGCAGTCTCAGGCACAAGGAATTCATACCATGTCCCTATACTATTGCTGTCTCCAAGGCCGAAAGCGTTGTCTCGGAGTTTCATGTCCCAGATAGAGGAATACTCCTGATAATAGAATCCACAGGCCTTTCTGAGCGGGCCGGGGGCTATTACAGGACGTACGGCTGAATGCTCGTTACAATATCCGCTCTTATACATCATGACAACATTGCCTCCATCCATCACAAACTTGTCTATGGCAGCAAGAAGCTCGTCGTCAGCCACATATAGCGGGGGAATGACGAGAAGTGAATAACTGCTGAAATCATGCACCTTGTCACAAGGCACGATGTCAGTCTCAATATTCTGATAATAAAGAGCCTTATGGGCGAGATGAACCGGGTAGTTCACGTCTGTCGGATAACCTCCCACCTTGGTATAGGGCATGAAGGTAAGGGCATGGTGTGAATCATGGCTGTACAGGATGGCGGCTCTGTTGCTCTTTTTGAGATTCACTATATCCTTACCTATTTTTTCAAGCTCACCGGCCGTACGCTGGAACTCACGATACACACGGTTGGGTTCGAGGTCATGCCCGAGCACACCGCGCCAGTAGGTCTCCTGCCCGTAATGCAGCGTGGCCCAGTGCCAGTATTCCACCATGTTCGCACCCGAGGCATAGTGAGAGTAAACGTTCTGACGCAGCTGGTTGTCATAAGGAGGATACTGTCCTGCCGAATCCCAACCCGTTCCCTGCGCGTTCGTCTCCGTGATGAGATAGTTATTTCCAGACACAGTTCTCAGATAATCACCTGCGTAGGCGATGAGCTGTCCGTCCTGTCCATCCTGCACTCCGTGATAGACATTGATGGCGGGATACTCCATCTGACGGAACGATTCCACCTGGTCGACATTGTGGAATGCGGGCATGAAGCAATGAGTGACGAACTGGTCAGGGCGCTTGTATTCGTTCACAATATCACACTGCCAATTGAGAAAGTCTGCTATCTGTCTGCGATTATAACGTTCCCACTCATTCTTATAAGATGGATTCGTAACGCCGTCACGCTCATAAAATTCCTCCCATGTGTTGATATTCATACCCCAGTAATTCATACCCCACTCCTTTGTGAGAATGTCCAGATCTCCGCCGAACTTCTCCTTCACATGATTGCGGAATCCGATGAAGTAGTCTCGATTGTTGATACCACGGGCCTCAAGCTCATTATCGACCTGATAGCCTATAATGGCCGGATGTTTTGCATAACGCTCCATCATCTTGCGTATCACCCTCTCGCTGTAAAAGCGGAATGTAGGATTGGTGAAATCCATATTCTGACGGATTCCGTAATGAGATTTCTCCCCGTTGACTTTCTCGGAAAGCACTTCGGGGTGCTTATGGGCAAGCCATGCAGGCATGGAATAAGTGGGAGTGCCGAGGATTACCTTGATTCCGGCAGCATGAAACTTGTCAATAATCCTGTCCATCCACTCAAATTCGAACTGTCCTTCCTGAGGCTCGAACAGTCCCCATGACGACTCGCCGACACGAACCACGGTCAGTCCGGCATCCTTCATCATGGATATATCCTTGTCAAGCCTCTCGTAAGGCATATATTCATGGTAATATGCCGCACCATAGAGCGGGGTCTCAAACTTATATTGGGCAGCCGAGCCAAGGGTCACAGCCATTCCAAGACAAAACAGTGATAATTTTTTCATCGGTTTATTAGTTTTTATAAGGTTATCGGCGAAATATCAAAACTGAACCCGTATGGCCGGGGGGCATCAATGGTATATTCCGGCGCCGTCATAGCCCCCCAACCGTCATTTCCTCCTACTCCGTGGATCAGAAGGTCTATATTTACGTTGATGTAGTCGCGTACCGGCAGTTCGAATCTGTGGCGTGAATTGTCCACATCATCCTCGTTATAAGGCCATGCCCTGAAATTAAACGGTCGGCGGGATGAGAAACAGAGACCGTTCCCTGAATTGTCTGTAAGAGTGAACCATCTGACATCCGTTCGGTTCGAATTGTCCTGTGCCATGACATAGTCAGGAGCAAACTCATCAAGATTCATAGAATACCGTCCTATAAACGAGCCGGTCTTTCTATCGGGATAATTCTCCCATTCTCCGCGCCCGTACCATGTAATGCGGTTGTCACTTTCAGGAATTCCGGCCCTGAACCCGAACTTGGGCATAAGAGGAATCGAATCAGCCACAGGCACGTATCTGCATGAAACTCTGACCCTTCCGTCACGTCTTACATCGTATGCCAACTCATATCCGGCTCCAACTGCCGGAAGTTCCATGTCAAACTTTACAGACACCACCGAATCAGTCTCTTCAACATCGCATTGCCTTACCCGGCGTGAGTTCCCAGCCTCTTTCCATACCCCGAGTCTCTCGCTATATCCGTTATACTGCTGCACATCATTCGCAGGTTTCCAGAAATAAGGTTCCAACGGTTTTTTGAGCATTTCCCTGCCCTTTTCAGTCCAGCCGGCCAAGGAACCGTTATTTTTGTCAAAGGTCAGTCTACGTCCATCCAAGGAAGATATGGTGACAAGAGTGCCAGAATCCTTGACATGCATTTCTGTCTCATTCACGGCGCCAGACACAGGGCCGTTATGGCAACCGAAGACAAACTGTTCTCTCGCCACGGCAAAACCTTTATCTGCCCACAATGTCGGTGCACGCAATACAGCAGCGACATTAAGGCATTTTTCCCCGACCGCATCAGGAAGTCCGGGAGCCGTCAGAACACCGTTTTCAATCCTGACGGAATCACGGGAAACAAGACCTCCCTCCACATACCACTCGCAGACATAATCAAAATCATCGGCCGTAAGAAAATCATATCTGTTTTTCACTGCAATCTTCATGGTCGTAGAATCCGATACGGTAAAATCAAGATTCTGATATACCTTCCTTACCTCATAATAACCGGGATGAGGGACACGGTCGCCGCCGAGAAGACCGTCAGTTCCGTAATTGGCATCATTCGGAAAATCGCCGAAGTCTCCGCCGATAGCCCAGAACTCATCCTTGTCCGGCCCCGACATCGCAGGTTTGCCACGAAGGTCTGTATTGTCATTATACCTGTTCTTTATAAGAGCCTTGTCAGTCCATTCCCATATGGCTGCGCCCACTATACCCGGGTCACTGTAAATCACATCCCAATACTCACGCAGATTACCGGTCGAGTTACCCATAGCATAGGCATACTCACGCATGAACACGGGACGATCGGTAATACGCTCGCCGAGAGCCTTATAATCAGCCGGAGAAAGATACCCCTCATCGTATATATCAGATATCGAACGGTCTGTGTCACTATATATTATACGTGAAGAGTCAATGGCCAGCGCGGCCTCCCGCATAGCACGCAGATTGGCCCCGCTTCCACCCTCGTTACCCATAGACCAGATAATCACACAAGGATGGTTCTTGTCACGTTCGACGAGTGAAACAGCCCTGTCAACATGGGCCTTCTCCCACGAAGGAGCATCACCCAGAATCTTGTTTCCAAGCCCCAGAGCATGGCTTTCATGGTTGGCATCATTCATCACATAGAAACCATATCGGTCACACAGTTCGTAGAACAAAGGCATGTTGGGATAGTGGCTGGTACGTATCATGTTGATGTTGGCCTGCTTCATCATGCGGAGATCCTTGTGTATCGAGGCCTCGTCTACCGTGCGCCCGCTGCGCGGAAGAAACTCATGGCGGTTCACACCTTTGAGCTTTACAGGGCGCCCATTTATCTTGAATACCTCGCCGTCAATCTCGATTTTACTAAAACCTGTATGATAACGCAGTGTCTCAACCAACTTCCCGGCCCGTTTCATGCGGACTATGACATCGTAAAGACACGGTGTCTCCGCGCTCCACAATGCCGGAGCGGGAATATGGCATCCCAGTTCGTAACTAACGCTCTTACCGGAATCTATACGTCCGATATCTTTTTTGGACATCACCGAGACAGCTCTCCCTTCCCGGTCTGTTCCTCTGATATCGATCTCAACCGATATATCTCCCGCTGCCTTTCGAGAGGAATTCATAACGTCAAAAGCCAGCGTGACATGACCATTATCCATATCCTCGTCAAGCTCTGACCTGATAAAATAGTCACTGATATTCACCTCGGGCCGTGACCATATTCCGACACTGCGGAATATACCGCTCAGACGCCACATATCCTGATCTTCGAGATAGCTGCCGTCACACCATCTGTAAACCTCGACAGCTATTGAGTTCTTCCCTTTTACAAGATAGTCGGTTATATCAAATTCAGCCGGGCTGCTCGAATTCTGGCTATACCCCACCCTATGCCCGTTTATCCAGACGTACATGGCGGATTCCACACCGTCAAAATGCAATATATACCTACGACCGCGCGAATATGACTCTAAATCAAAATCCCTCAGATAAGAACCGACAGGATTGCGGTTCTCATAGCTGTAATAATGAGACGGTGGCTCGTCAGTCACTTTCGGAGGATTAGAGGCAAAAGGATAAGGCTGATTGGTATATACCGCCTTCCCGAAACCTTGAAGCTGCCAATGACCCGGGACATCGATATAATCCCATCCGGCAGAATCAAATCCGCCACGATAAAAATCCGCCGGCCTCTGTTTCGGATCAGGTGACCATTTAAACCGCCACACACCGTCAAGAGACAGCCATCGCGAATCTCCGTCACGCAATGAAGGCAATATCAGAGTGGAATGATATGGGAGTTTGTTGATACCTACGACATTCTCGTTCTCCCAGTCATGACCACTCATCGCTGTGGCGACACATAAGGCGCCACGGCACACAGCGAACATTATCACAATACTTATCAGCCGTTTCATCATTCCTTTTTAATAATCCAGCTCTTCAAAATCAAACCAGTCAAAATCGGCAGGATTGGTATTATCCTTGCCGTTGCCGGAGGCATACATACCTATAAATACCCCGGTGAAACCTGTTATGACCTCGTTTGCGAGATTCTTGGTCGTGGCACTATCCAGAAGGACTGACTTTCCGCCTTCGACATCCACATAGAAATCATACCTATCAGGAGTAGCCTTGATTCTCAACACCACCTCGCCATCAGGTAGTCCGACAGTCTTTAACGAGGCCTCCTTGTCATTCAGATATTGCCGCATTATGGCCACTTTCCTACCATTACGTTTAGTAATGAGAAGGTCATAGTGGTTTTTATCGTTGCCACGTATCACAAGTCCGGCCTCCTCGTTTTCTGAGACAGGATTAAAATCTACCTTTGCCGATGCCACGGCGTTCAAAGCCGTCTGACGGCGCCCCACAAAGGCAGGCGAATCATTCTGTCTGAATGACAATGACGATCCGTTAAGCCTTAGATGGCCGGGCCTTTCGGTCAGAGACCAGTCCTTGTCATAAGGATTGCGAAGGAAATACCAAAAAAGATTCAGTTCGGCCTTATCAAAATCGTCACGCACGGGATCCTTATCCCATTTATGCAACGGCAGATCAGGACGACGATAGGTCTCAGCCACTACACCGTCATCACCAACCTTCGGCCAACCGTCCTCAGTCCATGTCACGGGAGCAAGGAATGTCTCACGGCCTATATGCTGGTATTTGCCGTTCTGCGGACGTATACCCAGACAAACCGCCCACCAGCTCCCATCTTGAAGCTGTACGAGATCGGCATGTCCTATGGCTTGGAACGGATGATTCGGAACATTCATGTTGGAAAGCACAGGGTTTATCGGGCTTGGCTCATACGGGCCATAGGGGTTCTTGCTGCGCTGGATTACCTCACGGTGTTCGTAACCCGTCCCGCCTTCTGCCGACATTATATAGTAATACTCACCTATCTTATAAAAGTGAGGGCCCTCGGGCGATGCCCCGCCGAGTCCCGATGCGACCTGGCGGCGCGGCTCTATCTCCTTGCCTGTATTCACATCAATGGTACCGAGCAAAAAATTACCTGCATTGTCAGGACTGAGATAATAAGCCTTCCCGTCATAAAAATCAAGCGAGGGATCCACCCACCACTGGTCGAGCCATACAGGGTCAGACCACGGGCCGGCAGGATCCTTTGCAGAAACTATCGAAATACCGTGTGACCCCTCTCCACCATAATTCGTGCCGATGACATAGAATGTCCCGTCTTGATATCTGAGTGTGGGCGCATATTGCCCTCCCGATGTGCCGGCCCCTTTCAGCGGGTTGTTGCGAGGCGTTGACAACGCATGCCCTATCAGCTTCCAGTTGACAAGGTCTTTGCTGTGATATATGGGAAGTCCGGGGAAATACTCGAATGTGGATGTCATGAGATAGAAATCATCCCCCACACGGCAGATGGTGGGATCAGGATTCATACCAGTCAGTATAGGATTGCGGAAACTATCCGTCTCCGAAGCCGTAGTGACTGAAAACATAGATGCCACCAACATAGCCGAACATATCAATTTCTTTCTCACATTACCCATATCTTTCATTTTTTGGTTTAGACCGAGGTTGTTGTTATTTCTGCAAAGTTAGCATACAAGGTTTGATTTTACATAGCAGGACGTTTTAATTCAGGATTAATTCCCACCCCTAACCACGCGATGAATGTTATAAAATACGTGCAGTTTTGTTAACTCATCCTATACGCGGTCTGTCTACCAGCAAATTACAAAAAGAGACATGCTTTTCCAAAATATGCTTATTTTCCCTTCCCGGATTTAACTTATTGTAATCTTTTGTTTAATTTTGTATTAAACAAACTCTACCATTGAATGACACATCGAATAGTTCCTCTATTAACCATAATATGGATTACGTTGACGTCGGCTGCTACTGACAATATAAACTTCATGCATCTGACAGCCAATGACGGACTCTGCCATAACCAGATTATAGACATGGTTCGCGACTCGCGCGGATTCATGTGGTTTGCCACTTCAAACGGTCTAAGCCGCTATGACGGATACGATTTCAGAAACTTCACCAAAGACAAAATCCCAGCCAAGACGATATTCGACATACAGGAACATGAAAACGGCAACCTTCTGGTCAACTTCGGGAGCAAAAGATATTTCTTTTTTGATTCGAAAAAAGAGACATTCACAAACGTAACCGATATCTTCCCTGACCAATATGGCATAACCGTGGCACCTTCTATGATATATATTGATTCCAGAAAGGATTTATGGATAGTCACGGAAGACAATATGTATCTATGTCGTTCAGGTTCAGACAACCCTTTGCCCGTAAAGAGCGGCGATCATCCCGGACAAAACCCTACCGGCATGACCTCAGACCGTACCGGCGTGATGATGGTATATTCCGACTGTTCCATAAGGCATTTTGACTATAAGACAGGAAAGATGGACTATTCCAGCCATCTTACCGCAACAGACAATGCCACGGAAGACAATTACCGCATATATTGCGACAAAGACGGAGATTACTGGATATACGGGAACGAAGGTATATGGATGTTCAATCCGTCTGACAATAAATGGTATGATATAACCCGCGAATGGTCTCCATCATGCCTCAGCGGCACAAGGGTACGCGACATAGACTCCGACAACAATGGCCGTATATGGTTGGCCATTGACAACGGAGGCCTGAACATCATTGACAAAAAGTCACGCAAAGTCAGCCACATCCGATACAACATAAACAATGAGAGAAGTCTTGGGCAGGACGGCGTTACATGCCTCTATGCCGACAACGACGGCGGCATGTGGGCTGGTACATTCAAGAGAGGGGTGTCATATTACAACGAGAAGTTCTTCAAATTCAAATCTGAAAAATTCAGGGTCTTCAACAACGTATCCAACTTCACCCCCGATGTCGGCGCCCTCGCCGAGGACTCCTCCGGGAACCTTCTGGTGGGAATATCCGACATGCTCGTCAGAATGGGCCGTAAGACAAAGAACCTTGAAATGTTCAGACTTACCGAATCAAACGAATCTGAAACTTCTGACAACGCCATTGTCGAAATCGCCACAGAGAAAGGCGGAACCGTATGGCTCGCCACATACAACCGAGGACTGATGTCTTTTGACGGAAAATCTTTCCACAGACATCAGCTTGATACCTCCGACCGCCATTCCATAGCCAACAAAACAATCTGGGCGATAGGTCTTGACAATGGCGGACGTCTGTGGATAGGCACATGGGGAGCCGGTCTTTACAGTCTTGACACCTCTACCGGCAGAGTCACGGCCCATCATGGAAAAGACGGGGCATATACAAAGGAACAGATTTCATCGGTCTGCATCTCAAAAGACAACAAGATCTATATGGGTACCACATACGGTCTGCTCATATATGACCCGCAAAATGACACTTCCGAGAAAATATTCGGGAACAGGAAAAATGACACACATCTCACAAACACGCTGATTTCCCACGTATATGAAGACAGCAGAGGACTCCTGTGGATATCAACCGCAGCCGGACTCAACATCTATGACAGACGCCACGACGAACTCATGATTCCAGAAAACGATTTGGGACACAAGATTATAAACGGCGTTGCCGAGGATAACGACAAAAACATGTGGGTCAGCTGTTCGGACGGAATGTACCATCTGATTGTCAACAGCGACCCAAGGGAGCAGACATACTCGTTCACTAACCGAAAATTTGACGATGCCGGTATCTCGGATATTCTCGGGCTTAACCAGAAAGCCATACTCAGAAAGTCCGACGGACGCATAGTGCTCGGAGGAGTAGGAGGTGTAAGTTTCATCGACCCGTCCGACCTGAAATATGATACCACTACTCCGCATGTACAGATTACTGGAATCCAGCTGTTCAACCATGAGGTGAAAATAGACAGCGTCTATGATGGCCGCCGGATAATGACAATGGCACCGCCGTATGCAGACGAAATCCATCTGAATCACAGCCAAAACGTATTCTCCATATCATTCTCGGCAATGAACTATATGTTCCCTGACAAAATGAGATATGCATATAAACTCGACGGTTTCGATTCAGACTGGACAGAGACAGGCTCCAACAAAATAACGTATACCAACCTTGCACCGGGAAAATACACGCTCATGATAAAGGCCGTCAACAATGACGGATATGCCAGCAACGAGTATGCCCGGCTGAAAATAATCATCGCCCCACCCTTCTGGCAGTCCTGGTCGGCATATATCCTCTATACGCTCATATTTGTCGGCCTGATTGTGCTTGTAAGGCTCTATCTGAAACGCAAGGAACAATCGAAGTACGAGATGATGCAGATAAAGCAGGATGCCGAGAAGAAGCATGAGATAGATGACCTCAAACTAAGGTTCTTTACAAATATAAGCCATGACCTGCGTACTCCGCTCACACTCATACTGACGCCGTTGGAATATGTAATCGAAAGGATTGACAATCAAGACCTCAAAAAGAAGTTGGAGATGGCCCATAACAATGCCATGAGGCTCCTTGTGATGGTCAACCAGCTGCTGGACTTCCGCAAAAGCGACATGAAAGGCCACAAACTCGTCATCACACGGGGAGATATCGTAGATACAGTGCGTACCGTATGTGACAATTTCACAATGTATTCCGAGCATCGAAATATCAGCCTTACATTCTTCTCGTCCGAAAAGAAGCTCTTCATGGACTTTGACGAGGACAAGGTCAACAAGATAGTTATGAACCTGCTCTCCAATGCCTTCAAATTCACACCCGCCGGCGGTCGCGTAGATGTCTCGCTCAACACCGTCCGCTCCGATGACGGACGCGAATCTCTGGAAATAAGGGTTGCCGACAACGGATGCGGCATCAAGGACGAAGATAAAGAGATGATATTCGAACGTTTCTACCAAGTACCGCTCGTCAACGAATGCCATTCGACAGGCAGTGGCGTAGGACTTAACCTTGTAAAGGAATTTGTCACGCTCCACAACGGAACTATACGTGTATGTGACAACGTGGACAAGGGGGTGGTATTCATCATAACTATTCCCATTGTCGATACCGAAGAGTCATGTTCGCAAGAGCCGTCTGATAAGACTGCCATGACAGACGTACCTCCGACAGATATTGAATACAATGAAAGCGAAGAGCAAGACAACGCCGACAGACAGCGACCTGTGATACTGATAGTTGATGACAATGACGATTTCAGATTGTTCATGAAAGACTGTCTAAACGCCGACTATAATGTCCATCAGGCAGCAGATGGCGCCAAAGCCTGGGAAATGATTCCCGAACTTCAGCCAGACATCGTCATCTCTGACGTGATGATGCCGGAAATGGACGGATACGAGCTGTGCAGAAACATCAAGAACGACATACGCACATCGCATATACTTGTAATCCTCCTTACGGCAAGGACGGCAAAAGAACACGAGCTTGCCGGCCTCGAAAGCGGCGCCGACGACTATATCACGAAACCGTTCAATATCAACATTCTCACGCGGCGAATCAAGAATCTGCTCCAACGCCGGACTGACAAACAGAAACAGCCTATGGAAATCGAGCCAAACAAAATTGCCGTCACTTCCCTCGACCAGAAACTGATGCAGAAGGCCATACGCTACGTAGAGGACAACATCGAACGCAGCGACCTGTCGGTAGAGGAGCTAAGCGGCGTCCTCGCCATGAGCAGGGTACATCTCTACAAAAAGATGGTATCGATCACCGGGAAGACACCGATAGAGTTTATACGCATAATACGTCTTAAACGTGCGGCCCAGCTACTGGCCGAAAGCCAGCTCAGCATTGCCGAAATAACCTATCAGACAGGCTTCAACAGCCAAAGCCTGTTCAGGAAATACTTCAAAAACGAATTCGGACTATTACCATCCGAATATCAGGCAAGGCATGGAAAAAGATATAACGAATCCATCTGACGGATTCGTTATATCCTACCTTAGAAATCGCAAAAAATACTATTCTCTACTTATCTATCAAATCTCCTCACGGAGCCATTTTTCAAGTTCTTCCATCCACTGGCATTTATACTTGAAACCGTCTCCGTAGCCCCAGCCGTGTCCTCCGTCAGGATATGCATGAAGTGACGCACGGACATTGTTGGCAAGGAGGGCAGAATAGTAGTTTATACTGTTCTTTACCGGGACGGCTCCATCGTCAGACGAAAGCATGATAAATGCCTTAGGGGTGTCGGCGGTCACTTGAAGCTCGTTGGAAAACTTGTCCTGCAACTCTTCTGTCGGAGACTTGCCGATAAGGTTTTCACGTGAACCGCCATGCGTATAGGACGGATCCATGGTTATCACAGGATAAAACAACACCTGGAAATCAGGCCTTGTCTCCTTGGAGGAGTAATGGGTGGCAAGTGTCGAAGCAAGATGTCCTCCTGCCGAAGCCCCCATGATTCCGACCTTGGTCGGATCAATCCCCCATTCAGCCGCGTTCTTACGCACGAGCCTCATGGCCTGCTCGGCATCGCCGAGAGGTATCTGGTGATTTCCCTGCGGAAGACGGTATTTCAGCACCACGTAGGCTATTCCCTGGTTATTGAACCACTGGGCCATGTCATGGCCTTCGTGTCCTATTGCAAGCCATCCATAGCCGCCGCCGGGGCACATTATGACAGCCTTGCCGTTGGGCTTCTGCGGAAGATATACGGTGATAGCCGGGTCACGGGTGAAATCGTTAGCCCTTATCGCATCCAGCTTCACTGACGAGGTGTCTGCCGGGTTCTTGTCCCACAACAACATCTCAACCTTTTTTTGGGCAGGGGCTGACAATGTGGCCGCCAGCGCCACTGCACACAGTATCTTACGGAAATTCATATTACAGGGATTTTTATTCTGCAATCATTACAAACCCGCCGTCAGGAAGTATCTCCACTGGGACAGACTTGGTGTTTTTGATCTTTATTGTCTTGGCTTTAAGATCCTTACCCTTCTCATCGGCAAGAATGGTAGCGGAGCCGGACACGGTTCCGAGTGATGAAAGGTCAAGTTTCAGCTTTACCGGGGTTTTAAGCGCGTTTACACCGGCTATATACCATTTATTGCCGTTGCGCCTTGCGAGTACCACATATTTGCCGGGATAACCGTCAATCAGTTTGGTATCATCCCATGTGGTGGGAACTTCTTTCATAAATGATATCGCATCAGCCGGAGTGTCGGTCAGGTTGTTGGGCGTTATCGCAAAATTCTGCACAGGATTCTGGAACAGCACGGCGGTAGCGATTTCAAATCCGTCGCCGGTACGTCTCTTCCACCCGCTTTTGTTGTCACGTGACATATGCTTGTTAAAGAATGTACCGCCATACTCCATAAGGGCGACCGAATTGCGGATAAACGGATGCAGCGTTGCATGGAAAGCCTCCATCTCACAGAATATATCCTCGAATATAAGATTTTCCGACGCAAATACGGCCTCGCTGCCTACATGGTTGGGATACATTCGCTCCCAGCCTCTCGGAAGTGTGCAGCCATGGAATATCACATCGATTCCATAGTCGGCGGCATCACTGAGAATATCCTCGTAAAGGCGCATCGTCTCCTGCTTGTCACCGCCGAAGAAGTCTACCTTTATACATTCAACCCCGTTGTCACGTAGCCATTTCATCTCCTTCTTACGGACAATCGGGCGATCCATCTTATTTATAGGGCTTTGTACGATGTCATTCCAGTGACCGCTTGACGAATACCACAGGGCAGGTCTCACACCTTTTGACTTCGCATAACCTAAAAGCTCCGGCATACGGTCATAGCCTATGTTCTTATCCCATCCGGCATCAATCAGTATATGCTCGTAACCGAGATCGGCCGCAAGATCTATAAATGTCTTCTGGTCATCCATATTCATGCTGTTGTCCTGCCATACGATCCAGCTCCATGTGCCACGCCCCGGACGTGCCGGACGCATAGTCTCATAACGTGGTTCCACAACGTTCCAAGGTATGGTTGTCTCCACGATAGGGGCAAGGTTGTCGGCCACTGTGATTGTGCGCCATGGTGTAGCACCCGGAAGCGATATACCAGGGGCGGTGGTGCCGTTGCCGTTGTTCTCCTCTGGCATGGGATATGCGATGGAAAAGACTCCGTCTTTGTAGTCTGTCAGGTGAGAGGCACAATAATAACCATCCACCCCGGTCTCTGTCAGCAACGCCCATCCGTCATCACCTACCCTGAACAGTGCGGGGAACGTAAAGCCCTGACCAAACTTAGACGGAGAATCCAGAGGCGCATCCGTGATATAAAATTCCTCATAACTCGGCTTTGTACGTTTCCAGCCTATCATGGCATCGCTCTGGGAGGTAAGGAAGACCGTGGTCTCCTTCGGGAAACGGAAGCCGGTCACTTCCTCGTTTATCACCATCGCGCCGGTATCTCCCTGGCAAGGTATAAGATACCTGAAAGCAATGTCGTTGTCAGACACCAGCCACTCTATATCAAGAGCCTGACCCTTTCGGTTCTTCAACGTAGTTATAAGCTGGTTGGCCTTATACTCGATATGGCTCTTCTTTATTTTGTCCTGATCGAATGATTTGGACACCTGTCCCCTCTTGGATTCTACCAATGACATATCGGAAGAAAGATCTCCGACATCCGACTTGATGCCGAGAGGTGATTTTTCAAGAATAGATTTCCCGTCATAAGTGACAGAATATACCGGCCGACCGTCAGAAATCTCGGAAACCACTTTGAGCCTCCCGTCAGGGCTGAGCACATCAACAGGCGCAGCCCAAGCACTTGCTGAAAGCAGCAAACATAAATTTAATACACTCTTCTTCATATTTTGTGATATTGATTTAGGGCATCGTGAACACTCTGAATTCTCTCTCTGCAAAGGTATGAATTATTACAGTCCACAGGAGAACAAAAATCGTTACTAACCCAACCAACAACGGGGATATTTGTTAACAACCTACGTTAATTATGTTAATCCAACCAATCACAACCCACTGAAAATATGTTTTTAGTGGGGACTGAAAGAGACTATATTTTTGGCAATTAACTTTTAAAGAAAGATTCCAATAAGAATTTACCGCTGCATTTCTTATTGGAATCTTCCTAAGCCATATTATGATGGATTGTAGCACCAACCTGACCCAGAACGAAGGATGGTAAGACAGTCTGACACGCTAACTACGCTTTGTATATGTTAGAGAGGCTATCATACTGAATAGGACTGCAAAAAATGCAAGTGCCACGAACTGTGGAACAAGCTGGCTGAAAGATGTGCCTTTGAGGTAGACCGAACGCATTATCTCGATATAGTAACGTGGCGGCACGGCATAAGTGATAAACTGTGCCCAACGAGGCATCGACGCGATAGGCGTGAACAGACCTCCCATAAGCTGGAAAACCATGATGAAGGCAAACATCACGAAGATACTCTGCATCATTGTAGCAGACCTATTGGCGATAGACACACCAAGTCCCGACATCACAAAGCTGAACAATATGGCGGCAAGATATATAATCATCAGACTCCCTGCCGGTACAAGACCGTAAACGAGCCAGCCGACCAGCATCCCGACTGTTACCACAAGAATTCCCACAACCCAGTAAGGAATCAGTTTTGACAATACAAACGTAAATTTTCCCACAGGGGTAACGTTAATGGCCTCGATTGTCCCGGTCGCTTTCTCGCTTACAAGATTGAGAGCCGGCAGGAAACCGCATATTATGATGATAAGCACGACCATCAGAGCCGGTATCATGTAGTTGCTGAAATCAAGGGTGGGATTGTAGAGATAAATGACCGACACATCAGGGACAGGCATTCCGGCAGCATGTTCCGACTTCCACCGCGCAACCGTACCCATGGCCGACTGTGACGCATATCTCGCTCCGAGCATCCCCTTTGTGGCATTGACTCCGTCAGCATCCAAGGATAGAGCCGGCATCTTCCCCTCACCAATATTCTTTTCATATGACGCCGGTATGGTAATAACGGCATCAGCCTCACCATTCTCAACCATATACATGGCCTCCGTATAGGAAGAAGTCAGGCATCTTACAGTGATGGTTCCAGAAGCATCCATATCACTCATTATCCGTCTTGACAGTTCTGAACGGTCATGGTCAACAACCGCCACATCTATATTTCTGACATCCAGATTTGCGACAAGAGGCAGAATCAGCATCACCATAACAGGCATCGCCACAATCATGCGGGGGATGAACGGATTGCGTATCATCAGCCATACCTCCTTCTTCAAAAGTATTCCGAGTATTCTGATATTCATATTCTGGACTTGAATTTTCTGACCGCGAGACAAAATACGGCAAACGTCATGAAAGACAATACAATGACCTCTGTCACGACGTAACCTAACGGAAGACGCTGGATCATAAGAGTACGCATAGCCGAAATATACCATCGGGCCGGAATCAGACATGAAATCCATTGTATGGGCAACGGCATATTGTCAACAGGAAAAATCATGCCAGAAAGCATGATGACCGGGAGCATAAAGACAACACCCGACACAAGAAGGGCCGTAACCTGTGTCGAGACCAGAGTGGACACCAACAACCCGAGAGAAAGAGCCAGCACTATATACAAAACCGTGATCCATATCACATCGAGCACACTCGCGGAAAGCGGCAACCCTAACACGGTATAGCTGAGAAGAAGCATAACGACAAGGATGGCACACGACAGCAAGAAGTAAGGTACAAGCTTGCCGAGAATGATTGTACGCGGTCTCACAGGAGAGACAAGCAACAATGCCATCGTACCCGTCTCTTTTTCTCTGACAATAGAAACAGATGTCATCATGGCACATATGAGAATGAATATCATGCCCATAGTTCCCGGTACGAAGTTGTAGGCACTTTTGAGCTGCGGATTATACAAGGTACGTGTAATCACCGACGGAGTGACAGATCGCCCACTCATCACTTCTTCCATATAGGCCGCAGCAGTCTGCGCGATATTTGTATTAGATGCATCAACCATTATCTGGTATTTAAGACGGCCGTCATCCGACATTATCACCACTGCGGCATCAGCCTTGCCACAGCACAACATCTGTCCGACCTCGTCTGACGACACGACCCCCTTGAAGGTGAAGTACGGATTCACCCTTAAACGTTCGAGCACATCCCTCGTCTGGTCTGTGTGTTGATTGACCACAGCCACCACATTTATATTGTTCACCTCCGTGGAAATGGCAAAACCAAAAAGTAGCAATAGGATGACAGGCATAATAAGCACTATCGTCAATGTGCGAAAATCTCGCACAATATGCAACGTTTCTTTCTTGACAAGAGATGTAAATATTGACATGACAAATATTTCTACAAATTCCCGGTCTTATTACCCTTTGCCACAATACGGAACACCTCGTCCATAGTACGCACGCCATACTGCTTTTTCAATTCCGCAGGACTTGCGAGAGCCTGTATGCGTCCACTGACCATGATGGATACACGATCACAGTATTCAGCCTCGTCAAGATAATGCGTGGTCATAAAGACCGTCATTCCCTGCGATGATGCCTCATAGATCATTTCCCAGAATTTACGCCGCGTCACAGGATCAACCCCTCCCGTAGGCTCATCAAGAAACACAATCACCGGGTCATGTATCGTAGCCACGGCAAAAGCGAGTTTCTGCTTCCACCCCGTGGGAATATCCTTGACATACATGTCCCACATAGCCTCCATACCGAGATTCTTAAATATACGAGAAGCTTTTGACCTTATCTGAGCATCTTTCATCCCGTAAATAGTGGCAAACAATATCAGATTCTCCATGACGGTCAATCCTTCATAAAGCGAGAACTTCTGACTCATATATCCTATATGGCGCTTTATATCTTCCGATCCACATGATATGTCAAACCCGGCGACCATACCAGTCCCGGATGTGGGCAGGCTCAGCCCGCAAAGCATACGGATTGCCGTGGTTTTCCCGGCGCCGTTGGCGCCGAGAAAACCGAATATCTCGCCCTTCCGAACCGAGAACGTAATATTGTCAACAGCCGTGAAACTTCCAAATCTCTTAGTGAGACCTTTTACCGAGATAGCGACAGACTCATCCATTGCCTGCAAGTTTTATAAATAAATCCTCTATATCACCCTTTGCAGGGTAAATCTTCACATCAGCAAGTCCCATGCCTGACAGAGCCATTACAGCGACATCAGCATCAAATCCGCAATCTGTGACAACATGAAGCGTCGCACCGAAAGTATAGCAGCCAATGACGCCCGGGAATGTCCTAAGAGCATTTAAAAGAGGGTACATATCGCGAGCCGAAGCATTGTAGAGATTACCGTCCATACGTGCTTCGAGTCTTTGAGGAGTATCGATGTCAAGAATCTTCCCGCCGTCTATAAGCGCGACCATGTCACAACGCCCGGCCTCATCCATATAGGATGTGGAAACAAGGACGGTTATTCCATTTTCCTTCAATGTGGCCAGCATCTCCCAGAACTCACTTCTCGATACAGCATCCACGCCGGTAGTCGGTTCATCAAGAAAGAGTATTTTAGGACGGTGGATCAAAGCACACCCAAGAGCGAGTTTCTGTTTCATTCCACCTGACAATTCACCAGCCCGACGGTCAGGAAATTCAGCCAGTTGTCCGAACACAGGGGCTATGAGGTCATAATTATCCCTGACACGCACACCGAACAACGAGGCAAAGAATTCAAGGTTCTCACTTACCGTCAGGTCTGGATAGAGGGAGAATCTTTCAGGCATATAACCTATCCTGGAACGAATCTTTTTATAATCACGCACCACGTCAAGCCCCATGACTTCCGCACGTCCCTTGTCAGGTGGTAACAGCGTTGTCAATATTCTGTAAAGCGTTGTCTTGCCGGCTCCATCCGGCCCTATCAGTCCGAACATAGTCCCCTCTGACACGGAGAAGGAGACCTCGTCAAGCGCTGTCACCACTCCGTATCGTTTAGTGATGCCATGTATATCGACAGCGATACTCATAGACGTACCTCGCCATACTGGCCGAGTTTCAGACGGCCGTCATTCTTCACGGATATCTTCACTGCATACACAAGATTGGCCCGCGAGTCATCTGTCTGTATTGATTTCGGCGTAAATTCACTCTGATCCGCAATCCATGTTATCCGTCCGGGATATTCAAACTGCCGGTCTCCACCGAAATCGGCTATCACTGTGACCTCCTGACCTATCCTGATATCCGCAAGTTGTGAGGCCGTGAAATAACTCCGCAGATAGATATTATCAAGGTCAGCAATCTTGAACAACGGACGTCCGGGCGTGGCAAACTCACCAGCTTCGGCATATTTAAGCAACACAGTGCCTGTAATAGGTGACTTGATGAAGCTTCTGGCAATCTGTTCACAAACCTGATCCATCTTATATCGTATGGCCGAGACATTCTCTCGTATCGCCCCACGGCTGTTGCCAAGAGTTGACATAAGCCCTTCAAGCTGTCCCCTAAGTACCCGCAACCTCCCATCGGCATCATCGCTCTGCTTCTGTGTGGCGGCACCGTCAACGAGAAGACGGTCTATACGGTCACATTCGTTTTTCTGATGTTCTATCTGTGATCTCAGTGAGGCTGCCTGGGCCGCTATGTCAGGTGCTGACTGTCCGGCCGACAACTGGCTGCTGTGGAGTTCCTTATATTGGAGTACAAGAAGGGCTGTATCTATGACCCCTACCTGCCGGCCACGTATGACGCTATCCCCCTCGGCTATATCAAGTGACAGTATTTTCCCGCTTGTCTCAGAGGAAACAGTGACAGTGGTGGCTTCAAAGATACCTGTGGCATCATACTTTTTATTATCCTGACACGACGCCAGCGTCATTGCGACAATAGTTAACAGGGCAAAATATTTCATCGGTTCAAGGTATATTTGAGTTGGTAGATACTTTGTAGATGTTCTATTTCGTGATATATGGCCATGAGACGCGCACGGTTCTCATCTGTTATCTTAGTCAGAAGCGTGGTGACATCTATCACACCGTTTTCGAGTTGGGATTCAGCGGCCTTTCTTACGCTGGCTCTAAGCTCAACGATACGTCCGTCCTCCGTCATGATGTCCGACAATTCCTTTATCCTGTCTTTCTGGGACTGAGCCAGAATGGAAGTGTTGAACAAGAACACCTCTCTGTCCGCGACAATACCCTCAGATTGAAACCGGAGTCTGCGTTCGCTGTTCTTCTTGGTATAAAACGAACCGATGTTCCATGTGACCTTTATTCCGGCAAGAAAGTTGAATGACGGTTCACGGTTCATCATACTACTGAAATAATCAAAGCCGGGATATCCGTAAAAACCTTGTGCGAACAATCCGATTCTTGGCATCGTGCCGGCCTTTATGACACTATTCTTTGCGTCATTCTCCAGAAATCGTGCCTCATAAAGCCTTAGTTCAGGACGGTCAATAGACATAACAGAAGGCATCCGTCCCTCCGGCCTAACCAGCCTGTCACCCGAAATATCCATGCCTACAAATATACCAAGCATCCTCCGACAACTCATCGCATTGCTTTCTGCCTGAATGGTCTTCTGTATGGAGGAAAGATACTCTGCCTCCACCATATCCACATCGCTCTGCATGGCAGTGCCGTTAGCCTTCATCGAACGAAGTTTCCTAAGATTACTTTCCAGCAATTCACTCATAATCCTTGTCAGTCTGACCTGCTCGTCCATCAGCAAGATGCTGAAAAAAAGATTCTCAACCCTCTCTCTTACAGCATACATCCGAACATCGAGTTCAGACCGACGCTCATCGGTCTGCATTCTCACCATTTTCCGACTCGACTTCGATTGGCCGCCGTCCCATAAGGTCTGAGTGATATCCGCACCGGCCTTGTATTGCACCCGGCCAAGTCCCGTAAAATCCATACCGCTATCGGCCATCATGTCTGAAAGCGGATCGGGGAACGATGGCACCACATTCTGCACTGTCCCCTGTCCGTAGACTGTAATCTGCGGAAGCCATCCCTTGTCTATATCGAAAAGATTTATCTCACGTGTACGGTCAAGAAGCTCATACCTGCTTACCAGCGGATAATTTTCCTGAGCAAGAACCACACACTGCTCCAACGTCAGCTGGGCCGCCAATACCTGACCGCATAACGACAAAAACGCCGACAATAATATCCGTTTGACCATCATACCGTATTTTAATCAGCCAATCTGAGTTTTCCAAGTATTGTCCTGACATTCTCACTCCTGCGTAATCTCAGAAACGTCTCATAATCATCAAAAAGGCTACCGGCCATCCCTCTGACTATCGGAGCGGCGACAAAGGAGAATATGTTGAGGGAGACGATGTCAACCAACAACATCCGGGCATCAACCGACTCACAGTCATTCTCGGCAGCCAGCATGTCTATTTCTTCCTGAATACCTGCCAATAAGACATAGGCTTTCTTCAACAGACCGTTGCGAATAAGTTCGATACGTTTCGGATGTTCGGCCAGTTCGTTAATTATAAACCTCGGAAGATCCGGATTAGCGACAAGGAAATCAAAATGATTCTCTATTCCTTGCCGAATCCTGTCTTTCAACGGTAGTCCCGGCTTGTTTATAGCACCAAGCAGGAGTTCGCCAAGCTTGTCCATCTTGCCTGCCACAATCTTGTCAAAAAGCCTCTCCTTGGTACGGAAATAATAATGAAGCATGGCATGGGTTACTCCGGCAGCCTCGGCAATGACCGAGGTTCTCGCCCCCGAATAGCCCTTTTCAAGAAACTCTTTCTCAGCAGCCCGGAGTATCAGTGTCTCTGTATCAGACGGCCTGTTAAAATCTTCCATCATACTTACTCTGCGGTTTAACTATCTTGATTAACAATTTTGTTAGCGCAAAGGTATGATATATCTCCTTATATTCCAAACATTTTCAAAAATTAATATTTCCGCCTCAGCACGGAACAGGCATCGATGTCACAACAAGCAGTCTGTCACCAGACACCGTCGTTATTCCGTGAACCATACGGTCACCACCCTCCTTCACCCTGAGTTTTGCGGCAAGAGCAGGAGCCGGGAGAGGGAAATTACGCACGGCCACATTAATAATGCCGTAGCGCGAGGCAAACGACTTTATGGCAGTCTTGCCAAACGGCAAGACCTCCTCTATCAGCATCCTCTCTCCCGGAAAGCCACGCTGATCTGTCGGTGAGACAAATAGATGGGTATTGGGAGCAACTTTTGCCACACCTTCTATATGACCGAGAGCGCCGAGAGAGGCGGACTTCATAACGGCTGGATATGGTTCCAGCAAATACTCACCCTTCTCTGGAACCGCATATACAACGGACGGCACAGCCCCCCCTCGTTTGAATGTCAATCTACCGTGACCGACGGTGACACACTCTACCAACTCGTCGTCACCAGACGGCATCCGGCTTATGACAAGCACCACCTCCTTGCATTCCTTTACAGTACCTATGACAATTATCCTGCATCTCTCAACTCCAAGTTCCGCCATAGCCCGCGAGATATCGGCCATAGGCGACATCTTGACAATGAGACGGTCACAACGTGACAGCAGCATATCCCTGCATACCGTTATATCCGGCATACACTCAGATAGAGCGAAATGACGCCCGGAAGAGTCCCGGCGTGCCGGATCTACGAATATCACATCAAACCGTCTTCCACATTTACTAATCCACTCGACGCTATCGGCATTGACAATCTCCAGATTACCAAGACCGAGCACTTCCGCATTATGACAGGCTGTCTCGAAAGTATGTCTGTCAAGTTCTACCGATGTCACAGAAGCCCCCATTCGCGCCATGGCAAATGTGTCTATCCCAAGTCCGCAAGTCATGTCAAGCACGCTTTCGCCATCAGCCACAAGCGAGGCATGAACCTCGGCCACCGCCTCAGAAGTAGACATCTCGGCCACTGCGATCGAAGGAAACACAAACCCCTCCCGCAAGACCAGCGAAGGCAGCTTGCGCGCGCACTTATCCCGACACTCCATTTGGAGAATCTCGTCAAGCTTTGCTCGATCTCCGTGATGTTTAAGACGGAGGGCTGGATAATCTACCGGCATAGCTCTCAGCCCAACACTTTCTCCCGAGGCTTCGTGGCCTGGAAATCCTTTATATAATTAGGTGTGGAATATGCCGTGTCGACAAAGTCGCGGGCAGCATATGCCTTCTCGGCAAGAGCGATCATATCGATTGCCAGAGGTCGGATATCAGGAACAAAACGGGCGTTAGGCGCCTTAATCACATCACGAGCCTTGTCACTGCCGTCTCCGAAGAAAAGGACAGGACGCCCTGTGGACAGAATCCCGGCATAACTACCGTCATCAAGAATGAGCGGCTGCTGTGGCATCAGAGGTTCCAAGGCAAAGTCATACGCCCCCGTATAAACCTCCATCCTTCTCGCGTCAACCATAGGTACAAAAATCTCATCCCCGGTAAAATCAGGGAGAGTGAACATCACCTGACAGCATAAAAGCCTGAGGGTATCTATACCTATAAGAGGGACATCAAGCGCATAGGCCAGCCCTTTTGCCTCGGACAGCCCGATGCGAAGTCCCGTATAGCTGCCAGGCCCCATCGACACCGCCACAGCCTCTATCTTCAACTCCTTGCCGGCAGCGAAGTCAAGACAATATTTTATATAGTCGCTCAACAACGAAGCCTGGGCACGGCCATCAAGCTCCTCCTGATGGGCCAGCACCATCCCCTCGGCCGTCAGAGCCACCGAACAGGGCGCCGCAGAGGTTTCAATGTTTAATATCACTGCCATAGAACATATTATTTATGTCGCAAAATTAAATAAAAAAATTTTCTCAGACAAGCGTTACACAATTCAGATTTAAGTGCTATATTTGCATCGTTAACCAAATAACACTTCTATAACCGAAACACATTTTTTAAATATTCTGAATCATGGATATTAACAGTATCCTCAACTCACTTGAGGCAAAACACCCCGGAGAAAAGGAATATCTCCAGGCCGTAAAGGAAGTCTTGATATGCGTAGAAGATGTCTACAACCAGCATCCTGAATTCGAAAAGGCAAAAATCATGGAACGCATGGTCGAGCCTGACCGTATCGTGACATTCCGCGTCACATGGGTTGACGACCGTGGCGAAGTGCAGAACAATATCGGCTACCGCGTCCAGTTCAACAACGCCATAGGCCCCTACAAAGGCGGCATACGTTTCCACGCGTCCGTAAACCTCTCCATCCTCAAGTTCCTCGGATTCGAACAGACTTTCAAAAACGCACTCACCACCCTTCCCATGGGAGGTGCCAAAGGCGGCAGCGACTTCTCGCCAAGAGGTAAGAGCGAGGCTGAGATCATGCGTTTCTGCCAGGCCTTTATACTCGGATTGTGGAAGAACCTCGGGCCTGACCGCGACGTGCCGGCAGGAGATATAGGCGTAGGCGGTCGCGAGGTAGGATACATGTACGGCATGTACAAAAAGCTGGTCAACGAATGCACAGGCACATTCACCGGCAAGGGCCTTGACTTCGGCGGATCGCTCATTCGTCCCGAGGCCACCGGATTCGGCGCCCTCTACTTCGTGCAGAGCATGCTTGCCGAGAAGAATGACACCATCGCAGGCAAGACCGTTGCCATCTCAGGTTTCGGCAACGTGGCATGGGGTGCGGCGTTGAAAGCCACCGAACTCGGAGCAAAGGTAGTCACAATCTCAGGCCCAGACGGTTATATCTATGACCCCACCGGCATCTCGGGAGATAAGATTGACTATATGCTCTATCTCCGTGCCACAGGAGAAGACATCGTGGCCCCGTATGCCGAACGCTACCCGGAAGCCACATTCTTCCCCGGACGCAAGCCTTGGGAGCAGAAAGTGGACATCGCCCTGCCGTGCGCTACCCAGAACGAGGTGAACGGTGAGGATGCCGCCACGCTCGTAGCCAACGGCGTAGAACTCGTAGCCGAAGTATCCAACATGGGCTGTACACCCGAAGCCATCGATACATTTATAGCGTCACGCACCACTTATGCCCCGGGCAAGGCCGTAAACGCAGGCGGTGTGGCAACTTCCGGCCTCGAAATGAGCCAGAACGCCGAACACCTGCAATGGAGCGCCGAAGAGGTCGACAGACGCCTCCACGAAATCATGCGCAACATCCACACGCAGTGCGTAAAACACGGCACAGAACCTGACGGTTTCATCAACTACATGAAGGGCGCCAACATCGCCGGATTCATGAAAGTGGCAAACGCAATGATCGGACAGGGCATCATCTGATCCTGCCGAAACATAAAGATCCCACATCGGTCGCGGGAGCGGGGAGACAGCCTCTCCCCTCCCCCGTGACCTTTTTTATATCACACCACAATGACTATCCTCTACTTCACCACCACAGGCAACTCACTTGCCGTCGCAAAACAAATAGGAGGACGCCTCGTAAGTATTCCGCAGGCGATACGAAACAACGAACACACATTTGCTGACTGCGAAGCCATAGGAATAGTGTCACCTGTCTATTTCGGACATCTCCCACTCCCGGTCGGTAAGTTTCTCGACAATGCCAAAATTGATTCTCCTTACATATTCTGCATCCTGACATGCGGATCCACACCGGCCACGGCGCCATCGCAGGTACAGGACATCAGAAACATACGATGGGACTACATCCGATCGATTGAGATGGTGGACAACTATTTCCCGATGTTTGACGTAGGGAAACAAATCGAACTCGTGCCACGAAAACATATATCCGAAAACATTTACAGAATAATAACCGACATCCGTTCGCGCAGACACCACATGGAAGTCCCAGACCTCTACGGAAGGATCGCCAGCCTATATATGAACATATTCCCGCTATCGCCTAATGCATATAAACGGTTTTACACAAGACAAGACAGATGTAACAACTGCGGAATATGCAGTCACGTGTGCCCGATAGCCAACATAACCATGACAACCATAGGGCCGGAAATCGGAGCCGACTGCCTTACCTGTGGTTCCTGCTACCATAACTGCCCTCGCCAAGCAATAAGATATCGTGGTGAGAAAAGCAAAATTT
>CAJTRI010000018.1 GCA_910578615.1 uncultured Duncaniella sp.
TGACTCGTTCACAGCCTCGGGACTCGTGGTGGCGACAGGCCCTATAAGCATCCAGAACGGATAGCCGCCGCACAAACGCGCAGCCGCCTTCGAGATGGGTCTGAAGGCGGCTGCCGCTCCGATGTGACGGTCTGCATGAAATGCGTCTAAGGATACGTTTCGTTTTTCAAAAAAATACGTTTCGTTTTGTAAGGCCGGAACATTTCGTTTTGCGGATTATACAACAATAAAAACCGGGCGGTTCAGATGAATGAACCGCCCGGTTTTTATTGTTGATTCTCTAAACGGATTAGAGTATAACTTTGCTTACGTTCTTGCCCTGACGACGGATGTAGAGACCGTTCTCGGGATTGGCAACGCGGATACCTTGGAGGTTGAAGTATTCAACAGGAGCGTTATCCTCGCTGAGGATGTCATCGATTGCAGCAGAACCACCGGTCGAGGTGAACTCAAAGCCGCCGAAACCGATCTGGGTGTTCTTGTTGAAGACGTAATAAGTTTCGTTAGCCTTGGCTGAGAATGTGAGCCAAACCCATACAGGACGGTTGCCTGCGCCGATAACGAAAGCGTCAGAGCCTTCTGTGCCCTTAGTGGGGATGTCTTCCTGATAAAGCATGTAGCCAAAGAGAGGGCTGTCTTCGGGAACATCGTTGTTGGTTGCCTGTACGTAGCCTGATACCTTCACATCGGTTCCGAAAGCGAGAGCCTTGGCGTCGCTACCTTTTACTACATAAACATCACGGTTGCCTTTGTTAGTCCACATGGCAACTTTCAGTGTACCGTCTGTCTTGGGGGTGAGTGCAACATATGTGCCGTTTGAAGGCAGACCGTTTGAGCCGTCGGGAGCATAATATGAATCATCCCATTTTGCGCGATACATACCTGTGGGCTCGCCGTCAGTCATAACCTCTTCCCAGGTTACCTTTTCGATATTGACGGGGTTTCCTTTACCCTGTACATAGTAGAAGGGGGCAACCGAGCCGTCCTTGCTCATATCCTGCTTCTTGATGTCACCCCATGTGTTGTCAACTTTGGGTTGAAGAGGAGTGGTATAGTCATCGGTGTAGCCGGCAACGGGGCCAGAGGTGTGCACACCGTCAACATTGGCTGTGGCGAATTTTACTTCTGACATCTTGGATGCATCAGTATTGGCCACATAGTCGGCTTTGAGGGTGCCGTCTTCGTTATTTACGTACCATGATTCGGGAGTCTGGGCGTTTACACCCCAAGCCATGGATACCATGGCGGCGAGAGTAAAGATTTTCTTCATACGGAGATTTTAAGGTTTATGGTATTATTTAATTGAAAGTGAATTCGATGAATGCCGGTATTAAGTTGCAAATCTTATTATCGCCATGATGCTTTATCGAATTGGCGAAATTGCTCTGCAAAGCTACTTTAAAAAATTTGGTTTACCAATAATATTAGTTGAAAGTAACAATATTTAACCAAAAAAGATGACGAGAATGTGTCAGAATTCCAAACATGCGTAATTGCCTGTATGGTTCCGGCACATTCTCAGCCTGTCTGTGGGGGAAGATTGCCGTCTGTTATCTTATAAAAAGTAACTCACGATATTTTGGCAGGGGCCACATCTCATTGTCTACCATTAATTCGAGTTTGTCGATGTGGTAGCGGATTGTTTCGAGACAAGGAGCCACGTTAAGAGAGTAGGCGAGAGCTTTGTCTCGTTCGTTGTCTATTCTGTTGGCATCCTTTCGGGCATTGACCATCTTGTTGACCTCCTCTTTGATTATGGAACAATGATGCATTATGGTCTCGACTGTGTCTGAATCTTGGGAAGAAAGGTGCATACCTTTTTCTCCGGGATACAGTTGGCGTATTTTTACCATGTTGTCGAGAAGGATTGAGAGATAGCGTGTGGCTACGGGAATGATGTGGTTGATGGCGAGATCACCGAGCACACGGGCTTCTATCTGGATCTTCTTGGTATACATCTCCCATTTCACCTCGTTGCGGGCTTCAAGCTCTACGTGTGTCATCACGCCTGTCTTGCGGAACATCTCGATTGACGACGGACGTAGATAGGCGTCAAAGATTAGGGCGGGATTGGTCTCGCAGTCAAGTCCGCGACGACCGGCTTCTTCCTTCCACTCATCGGAATATCCGTTTCCGTCGAAGTGGATTGGTTCGGAGTATAGGAGGAGGGCTTTGATTTCGGCGAGAAGTGCGTGATTGAGTTCCTCACCTGCCGCGAGACGTGCGTCTACCTTGTTCTTGAAATCTGACAGCTGTTCGGCTGCGGCTGCGTTGAGGGCTATCATGGCCGAAGCGCAGTTGGCGCTCGAACCTACGGCACGGAATTCGAAACGGTTGCCTGTGAATGCGAACGGTGACGTGCGGTTTCGGTCTGTGTTGTCAATCATTAGCTCGGGAATCTGGGCCACTCCGAGATTCATTTCCTCTTTCCCGGCCATGGCGATAAGCTCGTCCTTGTCGGAGTTTTTGATTTTGTTGAGGATTTCAGACAGCTGGCTTCCGGCAAAGATGGAGATTATGGCAGGGGGGGCCTCGTTGGCTCCGAGACGGTGGCAGTTTGTGGCCGACATGATGGAGGCTTTCAGAAGACCGTTATGGCGATGTACGGCGGCCATAACGTTGGCAACGAAAGTGATAAACCGCAGGTTTTCGGCAGGAGTCTTGCCGGGCGCGAAAAGGACGGTGCCGTTGTCTGTGGCAAGACTCCAATTGCAGTGCTTGCCTGAGCCGTTGATTCCGGCAAAGGGCTTCTCGTGGAAGAGCACGCGGAAGTTATGGCGGCGTGCCACCTCGTGCATGATCGACATGAGGAGCATGTTGTGGTCGTTGGCAAGGTTTGTTTCCTCGAAAATCGGTGCCAGTTCGAACTGGTTGGGTGCTACCTCGTTGTGGCGTGTCTTGCAAGGTATGCCGAGACGGTGGGCCTCTATTTCAAGGTCAAGCATGAAGGCCTCCACACGTTTTGGAATGGCGCCGAAGTAGTGGTCTTCGAGCTGCTGGTTCTTGGCCGATTCGTGACCCATGAGGGTGCGTCCTGTAAGAACGAGGTCGGGACGCACGGAATATAGCTCTTCGTCAACAAGGAAGTATTCCTGTTCCCATCCGAGATTGGAGATTACGTGTTTTACTTCCGGGTCGAAGTAGTTGACCACCGCCGTACCAGCTTTGTCTACGGCTGAAAGGGCACGTAAAAGCGGGGTCTTGTAGTCGAGTGACTCTCCTGTATAAGAGATGAAGATGGTGGGTATACAGAGGGTGTTGTCTATGATGAAAGCGGGCGATGAGATGTCCCATGCCGAATAGCCACGGGCTTCAAAGGTGTTGCGGATGCCTCCGTTGGGGAAGCTGGATGCGTCCGGCTCCTGCTGTACGAGGAGTTTTCCTGAGAATTCCTCTACCATTCCTCCCTTGCCGTCATGTTCTACGAAGCCGTCATGCTTCTCGGCGGTTGTCTCGGTCAGGGGCTGGAACCAGTGGGTGTAGTGGCGGGCGCCGTTGTCAATGGCCCACTGCTTCATCCCTTCGGCCACGCTGTCGGCCACCTTGCGGGAGATTGGTTTCCGGTTGTCGATGGCATCAACGAGGGCTTTGTAAGTGTTTAATGGAAGATACTGGAACATCTTGGCGCGATTAAACACTTTGCCGGCGTAGTATTCCCCGGGGCGTTCCTTTGGGATTTCCACGGCGACAGGCTTGCGGTTGGATGCCTCTTCAACAGCTTTGAATCGTAAACTTGCCATAAAAGACGATAAGTTAAAGTAATGAATATGAGATAATGATGTTTGTTTTCTTTATTTTCTTTTACCGATACGGGCCATGGCTCGTATCGTGTTGTCCCGTGTATTGAAGGCTGTAAGGCGCAGATAGCCCTCTCCTGATGGCCCGAAACCACATCCGGGAGTGCCTACTATACCGTAATCATGTAGCAGTCTTTCAAAGAACTCCCATGATGTCATGCCATCTGGGGCCTTGATCCAAATATAAGGAGAGTCGATACCTCCTGTTGCCACATATCCGGCCTCGCTGAGACCATCGAGCATTATGCGCGCGTTTTCGAGATAGTAGTCTATTGTCTCGCGTGACTGGCGTGCACCTTCGGGGGTGTAAAGGGCTTCGGCTCCTTTCTGTGACAGATAGGACGCACCGTTGAACTTGGTGGTCTGTCTACGGCGCCACAAAGGATTTAGCTCTATGACGTTTCCGTCGGCCGTACGTCCTTTAAGTGATTTTGGAACCACTGTGTATCCCAGTCTTATACCCGTGAATCCGGCAGTCTTGGAGAAGCTGCGGAACTCTATTGCTACTTCCCTGGCGCCTTCGATCTCATAGATAGATCGCGGAATCCCCGGGGTGCGTACAAAGGCTTCATAGGCCGCATCGAATAGAAGGAGCGCTCCGTTTCTCCGGCAGTAGTCCACCCATCCGTTTAGTTGTTCTTTGGTCAGGACTGTGCCTGTTGGATTGTTTGGGTAACAGAGATAGATCACGTCCGTCCCGGTGACGGGAAGTGACGGGACGAATCCGTTTTCGGCAGTGCAGGGGAGATATTCTATTTCACTCCATCTCCCGTCAGGTAGACGGGTTCCGGCACGTCCGGCCATTATGTTGGTGTCTATATATACAGGATAGACCGGGTCTGTCACGGCTACACGGTTGGCAATGGACAGAATGTCACCAATATTGCCGGTATCGCTTTTCGCACCATCGCTTATGAATATCTCGTCCTCGTAGATCTCTATCCCTCGTTCGCGGTAGTCATGCCGTGCTATTTTTGATACGAGAAACGCGTATCCCTGCTCTGGCCCATAGCCATGAAAACGCTCTGTCGATGCTTCATCGTCAACAGCCCGGTGGAGTGCGTCTATCACTGCGGGACATAACGGACGGGTGACGTCTCCTATACCCATCTTTATAATGTCTGCGTCAGGATTTGCATCTGTGTAGGCTCTGACCCTATTTGCCACCTCGCTGAATAGATAGGAGGTGGTCAGACGTGTGAAGTTGTCATTGATGGCAAACATATGTTCAGCCTTTCCTTTGATAAATTCCGTTAAAGACTTCCGAGGCCGGCCCTGTCATGTAGACATGGTTGTCAGACGCCCATCGGATATGAAGGTCTCCGCCACGCAGGTGCAGGATAACATCGCGTCCTGTGCGTCCTGTCAGTGCTGCGGCTACCGCTGTGGCGCACGCGCCAGTTCCGCAAGCGAGTGTCTCGCCGGCTCCACGTTCCCAGACTCTCATATTGATTTCGCTCGGATTTATGATCTCGGCAAACTCTATATTGGCCCTGTCTGGCCACATAGGATGTTTCTCCATATACGGCCCTATGTTGTCAAAATCTGTCGATGCTATTGATTCAACAAATATCACGCCATGGGGATTTCCCATGGAAACGGCCGTGACATTGATGGTTCCGAAAGGCGTGTCCACCCGTATCTCTGATATTCTGTCGGTAGGCACAACTACCGGGATGTTGCAAGCATCGAGTATAGGCTCACCCATATCAACTGTCACAGACTCTACATAGCCGTCTGCCATATTAAGCGATAAAACCTTGATTCCTGAGATGGTATCAAGGTTTATGGGGTTGAGGAGCGGGTCGAGGTGGTCGTGGACGTATTTGGCTATACAGCGGGAGGCGTTGCCGCACATACCGGCTTCTGAGCCGTCAGAGTTGAACATCCTCATCCTGTAATGGGCGCCGGGACTGGAAGGAGGACAGATAAGCACTATTCCGTCACTCCCGATGCCGAAGTGTCGGTCGCTCATCTCGCGGGCAAGGGCCGGGATTCTTTCCGGCATTCGTTCCATACAGTCAATATATATGTAATCGTTGCCGAGACCGTGCATCTTGGTGAAGTGAATCACCTCTCTGTCTTTCTTAATGGAAGATGTCATCAAGTCTGTGAGTGAATAATTCCGACAGGAATTTGAAATACCCTGCAAAGGTAAGCATTTTGCTACACTTGATAACAATTTTTTTGATGATTTTTTGTGAGATTATCTTTAAATGTCTGGTTTGCCGTATGGTATTGTTCGAGTCAGGTGTTGTTCATTCGTATTGAAAATCTTGTAAGTCCGTCATCAGGAGATGTAGCCAGAGAGAATGTGGCTCCATGACGCCTGAGGATTTCGGCCACGAACATCAGACCGAGGCCTTGCCCGTATGGCTTGGTTGAGAAGAACGGTGTGAATATGTTTCCGGCAGACGATGGCGCTATGCCGGCTCCGTTGTCAGTGACGACAAGCCTGTTGCTGCCTTCAATAATGATTTCCACAAGTCCGTCGGGCCGGTCTGCGATACTCTCGATGGAGTTTTTTACGATATTTATCATCACTTGTTCCATCAACGGGATATCTATCCCTATCTGGGACTTTTCGGATTTCGGGGTGTTTATACGCATCTTTATACCCTTTTCTGCGGCCATTGCCGTCATGAAGGGGCGCAGTCTTTCGATGAATGAGGTCAGTGAGACACGTTCCTTTCTCACAGGAGGAATCTTGACCACTTTGGCGTATGAGGCGATGAATTTGCTCAGACTCGCAGTGCGATCTGCACAGCTTCTGACAGCCTCGGTCAGTTCGGCATCCTCTTCTCCCCAGGGCTTTATATCAAGAAGCAGGGTGAGGAGCGAATTTATCGCGGCCATTGAATTGTTTACCTCATGTCCCATCATTCTGATGACTCTGCCATAGGCTTCTCTTTCGGCAAGCAGTACGTCCTCGGTCAATATCTCGATTAGGAAGAAGGGATAGTGGAGTCCTCGGTCAAGGAATGAATGGCGTGAGCATCGGTAGACCATATTGTCTGGAAGACGCAATGTCGCCGTTTTTTCTCTGCCGAGAGAGGCACAGCATGAGGCTATCTGTGAAGGTATATCGGACAGTTTCCTTCCCTTAATGTCGCATCCGAATATGCGTGAGGCGGATTTGTTGGCTATCATCACTTTGCCGTCACGGTCAAGGGAGATAATGCCGAGCGGTGAGGCTTCGATAAGGAGGTTTAAGAGGTGGCTCTGTTCCCCTGCATGTAGTTTTTCCGCTTTTATTTGTGCGATAAGGTCGTTGAAAAGAGTGACTATCCTGTCAGCGTCAGGATAGCCGACTTTGGCAAGCCGAGAACTGTAATCCTGTTCACGCAAAAGGTTCATCCCGACCGAGGCCACATGCTGGGTGCGGATAACGCTGCGGAAGAGCACCCATTCTGTCACAAGAGTGACAGACGTCAGTATCAGAGGCAATGCAAGGTTGCCTTTGGGCAGGGTCATAATCATGACGGTTCCTGTGGATATGGTCAGCAGGAACAATATATAGAATATGAGCCGGGCGTTCATTGCGTAATATTCAGCTTCTCTATGCGCCGGTAAAGTGACTGACGGGTTATGCCGAGTGATGCCGCCACCTGTGACAGATTCCCGTTGAAACGCCTTAGTGCGTCTGTTATGGCTCTGCGCTCTATCTCTTCAAGTGTCAAAGCTTCTGCCGGGACATAGGACATCTCATTGATGCTTCGTGTGTCATTGTTCATAGAGGCCCTGACATCCCGTGCCGTTATCCGTGGTGAGTCGGCAATGATAATCAACCGGCTTACGAGATTCTTCAGTTCGCGGATATTTCCGGGATATGGGAGAGAGCACAACAAATCCATTGCGTCAGGGCTGAACACGATCTTGTCACCAGCAAAGTGGCGGATGAGGAGAGGGATGTCGTCACGTCTTTCCCTTAGGGGAGGCATGTGGATGGTGATAAGGTTGATACGGTAGAAAAGATCTTCGCGGAAACGGCCTTCGGCCACAGCGTTATGAAGGTTTACGTTCGTGGCGCAGATTATGCGTATGTCAACCTTGCGAGGGGTGCTCTCGCCAAGCCGTTCGAATGTGTGTTCTTGGAGTACTCTCAGAATCTTGACTTGGCATGATGTGTCAAGGTCTCCGATTTCATCAAGAAATATAGTTCCGTTGTGGGCTGATTCGAAACGGCCTGTCCTGTCGGCATCCGCGCCAGTGAAAGATCCTTTGGCATGACCGAACATTTCGCTTTCAAACAATGTCCCGGGCATTCCCCCGAGGTTGACGGTCACGAACGGGCCGTTCTTGCGCCGGCTCAGTCGGTGGATGGCGCGGGCAATAAGTTCTTTGCCGGTTCCGTTCTCCCCGGTGATGAGTATGGCGGCGTCTGTGGGTGCGGCTTTTCTCACTTTGTCAAGCACTGCATTGAGAGAAGCGCTTTCACCGATTATTCCCTCAAAAGCACCGCTATCGTTAGCCGGGGCGGCTGAATTGAGCGAGATCGCTGTCTCAATGCGAGATAGCAGGTCTCGGTTGTCCCACGGCTTTGTAATGAAGTCCATGGCTCCGTTCTTGACCCCCTCCACAGCAAGCGGTATACTGCCCCAGGCGGTCATTAGTATGACCGGGACTGACGGCAGGAGTACCTTGGTTTTCTGCAATAGTTCCATTCCGTCACGCCCGGTGGTTGACGAGGTATAGTTCATATCCATCATTATGAGGTCTATACCTTCGGCTTCACCATATTTCATGGATTTCCGCACCTTTTCGAGCGCATCTGCCTCCGACCGGGCAGAAATGCACGTATAGCCGGCACGCTTTAAAAGCATACCAAGAGAGATAACGATGGTCGAGTCATCATCGACGATAAGGATTCGTGGCATAATTACACAAAATTACATATAATTAAAATAATGGCGTGTATTTGTCGTTAAAAAATATGTGGGCGGTCGGAATTATTTCGTGTCTTTTGTTATGAAGGATTTGTTTCCGCCTCATTGTGAACCTCCGATATAGCACTTCCAGATGATTCGGTACAATAGATTACTGCCTTTACTATATGTGGCGCTCGTTATGCCGTTACTTCCGGCCTGTCGCGGGCCAAAACTCAGCGTGGCTGACGAGCAATTTGCGAGAGGAGAATATTTTGATGCCTCCAAAACCTATCGTAAGATTTATAACAAGCTGAATCCCAGAGAACAGCGTCAGGAACGCGCTCAGGTGGCCTATAAGATGGCAGAGTGCCACCGACAGCTCGGACAGGATGCACGAGCCGCTGCTGCATACCAGAACGCATTGCGTTACGGTTATCCCGACAGCACTATAATGCTTCGTCTGGCTCAGGCCCAGCATGGTCAGGGTGCCTATGCACAGGCTGTTGGAACCTATGAGGAATATATATCCAAATATCCGGGCGATGAGTTTGCCGCGCGAGGGATGGCCGGGGCGCGTAAGGCCGCAGAGCTGAAAAAGAACAAGACCAGATATGTGGTTAGGAACGCCACGCTTTTCAATTCGCGCCGATCGGATTTCTCTCCGATGTTCAATGGTGACATTCTCTATTTTACCACTACCAATGAGAAGGTTAAGGGTACTAACCGAAGTGAGATTACCGGCATGAAGCGCAGTGATATATGGATGGCCAAAAAGAACGAACAAGGAGTCTGGCAGCGCCCAGAGGCTGTGGAGGGTGAGCTTAATACAGAGTGGGACGAAGGGATATGTTCATTCTCGCCTGATGGTTCCACTATGTATCTTACGCGTGCCATACGCACTCCGGGTTCCAACACGGGCACGGATATATATACTTCCACGCGCAGTGACGCCCAATGGAGCGCTCCTGTCAAATTCGAGATTACGGCAGATACCATCTCGTCTTACGGACATCCAGCAGTTTCTCCGTCAGGAGACTGGCTTTATTTTGCCTCGGACATGCCCGGGCATGGAGGGAAAGATATATGGCGTATAAATCTTCGCGAGAGGGTTGGCAGCCTTGAAAATCTTGGCGAGGCAATCAACACTCCCGGTGACGAGGTGTTCCCCTATATGCTGACCGATTCTGTGATGCTGTTTTCATCTGACGGCCATCCCGGACTCGGAGGGCTTGACATATTCCGTGCCACGCTAACACCCTCCGGCGGATGGCTCGTCGAGAATATGGGCAGTCCGGTCAATTCTGAGGGTGACGATTTCGGAATTACATATGCCACTCCCGGCAAAGAGGCAGGATATTTTAGCTCCAACCGAGGCGACGGTCGAGGATATGACCACCTGTATTCATTCGAACTTCCTGATCTCAAAATCCTGATTTCCGGCTGGGTGCTTGACAAGGATGAAGAGCCGGTGCCTAACGCCATAATACGTATCGTAGGCAATGACGGATCCAATCAGAAAGCCGTGGCACGTGCTGACGGGTCATTCTCATTTCCGCTAAACCGTGGCGTGAGTTATGTAATGCTCGCCGGAGCCAAGGGGTATCTCAATGCCAAGCAGGAATTTACGAGTGACACAGCCGAGGAGGATGCCGAGTATGGCATTGATTTCATACTGGCCTCTCTTTCCAAACCTAATATCCTTGAAAATATTTTCTATGATTTTGACAAGGCCACTCTGCGTCCAGAGTCAAAAACGGCTCTTGACGAACTTGTGAACATGCTTCGCGACAATCCCAACATAACGATAGAGATGGCATCACATACTGACCGTCATGGCACAGACGAATATAATATTGACCTTTCACAACGTCGTGCCAAGAGCGTGGTGGATTATCTTATAGAGTCTGGTATTGCCGCTGACCGTTTGCAGGCACAGGGTTATGGAGAATCACGTCCGAAAGTGGTGACAAAGCGTGTCAACCGCGAATACCCGCAATTTCCGGAGGGGCAGGTACTTGATGAGGAGTATATCCTGACGCTTGGCGAGGAGGATCAGGATGCAGCAGACCAGATAAACCGTCGCACGGAGTTTCAGGTGCTGACCTTTGATTATCAGATGTATTGATAGATAAGGCAGTATTATCGGCTTATACGCTTGTTGATGGCTTCGGTCATCAATATGGCGTTATCGCACCCGAGCACATAACGGCGTCCGTTGTCAAGTGTTATAAGAAAGCACTCTTCTTTACGTCCGTAATATGCGAAATACCGGCCGAATTCGCTGTTATAAAACCATCCCCAGTAACCCCAGAGACCTCCGCTTCCGATAATGCGCCTGTCACTCTTTCCCGGAATGTATGGTTTTACATCACGTATTTCCTTTAACGGGATATTCCTGTGACGAAGCGACATGTTTATCTCTATGTCGGTATTGGTAGCTTCTATCGACATGGGCATGAACAACAGAGTGGAAACACTCCATAGGACAAGGCATCCTATAACCGTAATATAGTAGATCGGTTCGTATTTCTCGACAAAATAATAAACAATGAGAATAAGGATGCTTGTAATAATCAAAGAGAGGATGACCTGCCATGTGTCGAGGCTGACTTTCTGTTTCATTGTTTTTATGGTTGTTGCGTTGTAATTGTAGGACGTCATTCTTTAAGAAAAGTTTCGTTATCTATGAAAAATGTGCCATGATTTCTCCATAAGGAATAAAATCATGGCACAAATCCTATTTAATACCTTAGCGCTGTACGCGTCCGTTGGCGTTGCCTCCGGCAAGAGCTTTGACCTCGTCAACTGTCACAAGGTTGAAGTCGCCAGGAATGGTATGTTTCAGTGCAGATGCTGCAACTGCAAATTCGAGGGCTTCGCCTTGGGTGGGCATTGTGAGGAGGCCATGGATCACACCTCCTGAGAAAGAGTCGCCGCCACCTACACGGTCAATGATGGGGTTGATGTCATAGCGTTTGCTCTCATAGAACTCTTCGCCGTTGTATATCATAGCCTTCCATCCGTTATGAGTTGCCGAGAAGCTCTCGCGGAGTGTTGAAATGACATATTTGAAGTCAAATTCCTTGGCCATTGCCTTGAAGATACCCTTGTATCCTTCTGCATTTGTCTCACCGCCTTCAACATCGGCATCGGGCTTGAAGCCGAGGCAAAGTTCAGCGTCTTCTTCGTTACCGATACATACGTCTACGTATTGCATGAGCGGACGCATGATTGACTGTGCCTTCTCCTTTGTCCAGAGTTTCTTGCGGAAGTTGAGGTCGACACTCACGGTTACGCCGTGACGTTTTGCGGCCTCGCAGGCAAGACGGGTGAGTTCGGCAGCCTTGTCAGATATGGCGGGAGTGATGCCGCTCCAATGGAACCAGTCAGCACCCTCCATTATTGCATCAAAGTCGAAGTCCTCGGGATCGGCTTCGGCGATAGCGGAGTTTGCACGGTCATAAATCACCTTGGAGGGACGCATTGATGCGCCGGTCTCGCAATAGTATATGCCTACACGGTCACCGCCACGAGCTATGTGCTTGGTCTCTACTCCATAGCGGCGGAGTGCGTTGACTGCGGCCTGTCCTATTTCATGTTTGGGGAGCTTGCTGACAAAGACAGCCTCGTGGCCGTAGTTGGCACAGCTGACAGCGACATTGGCTTCGCCGCCACCCCAGATTACGTCAAAATTGTCAACCTGAACGAAGCGATGGCATCCGGCAGGGGAGAGGCGAAGCATGATTTCGCCTAATGTTACTACTTTCATAGGTAAAGATGATTTTTGGATTAGATATTTTTTGATAGCTGATCTTACAGTAGGATATTGCGTACACGTTCGGCCAAGGCATCGCTCATGGCCTTAGCCGCTCTGCGTCCGTCACCCATAGCCAGGATGACTGTGGAGGCACCTCGGACTATGTCGCCTCCGGCATAGACGTTGGAGGTGGATGATTTGCCCGACTCGGAGTCGACCACTATCATGCCTTTGCATGATATCTCGACATCTCCGGTCAGGGCTGGGGGGTTGGGGAGATAGCCTACACAGACCACGGCAAGGTCAATCTCCACTTCCTCTATCGCGCCCGGGATTTCGACAGGAGAGCGACGCCCGCTCTCGTCAGGCTCGCCGAGAGTCATGCGTTGTAGGCGCACGGCGCGGAGAATACCGTTTTCATCAGCAAGATATTCCACCGGCGAGTGCAGGGTGAGGAATTCCACTCCCTCTTCAAGCGCATGGCGCACTTCTTCGGCTCTGGCCGGTATCTCATCCTCGCCGCGACGGTAGATAATCATGGCGCGTTCCGCACCCAGACGTCGGGCGGCACGTACAGCGTCCATGGCTGTATTACCGGCTCCTATGACGGCTACTTTCTTGCGGTGCAGCGACATTACGTTCTGTCCGTAAATCTCGTTCTTGACCAGATTATATCGGATAAGATACTCGTTGGCTGTCATTACGCCCGGCAGATTTTCTCCTTTTATGCCCATGAAACGTGGTTTGCCGGCACCTGTCGCCACATAGATTCCTATAAAACCTTGGCGATGCAGTTCATCATAAGTTACAGTCGTGCCTATAAAGGCGTTTTTGACGAATTTCACTCCGAGACCGGCCACACGGGCTATCTCGGCATTGACCACATCCTTGGGTAGGCAGAACTCGGGTATACCGTATTTCAGTACGCCTCCGAGTCGGTCAAGAGCCTCGAACACGGTGACACTGTAACCTTGTTTGGCCATGTCTCCGGCAAATGCAAGGCCGGAGGGCCCGGAACCGATGACCGCTATCTTGATGCTTGAAAGTACTGACGAGGCTGACTGGCGGGGAGCTTGCTGTTCCTCATGTCCTTGCAGGGATAGCTCGCGGTTGAAGTCTGCCACAAATCGTTCAAGATTGCCGATAGCCACAGGCTGCTTCTTCATCTTATTATAGATACATCCGGCCTCGCACTGTTTCTCCTGAGGGCATACACGACCGCATACGGCAGGGAGTACCGTAGTAAGCGAGAGTACGTCAAGGGCCTCGCGGAAGTGGTGGCGCTCGATGTTCTTTATGAAGGCTGGGATGTTGTTGGATACAGGACAACCTTTCATACATCCGGGATCAGGACAGTCGAGGCAGCGACGTGCTTCAAGGACGGCCTGTTGTACAGAGAGACCTTGGTTGACCTCGTCGTTGCATTTTGTCCTGTATGATTTGTCAAGTTCAGGCATCGTCACACGCGGGAGCGCTGTGCGATCCTTGGTTGACAACTCGTTGCGAAGTTTGCCGCGCCATTCCGTGGTGCGGGATATATTGGGATATTCCTCAGGATGGGTTGTCATACGTAGTTGCGCTGGCGGTTTAGTAACTGGTCAAAATCCACGAGATGGGCGTTAAAAGCCGGGCCGTCTATGCATGTGAGTTTGCGTTTGCCGTCAACCATCACACGGCATATTCCGCATAGCCCCACACCGTCAAGCATTATCATGTTGAGTATGCAGGTGGCCGGTATGGATCTTTCTTTGGATATGTTGGCAAGCATCTGCATCATATCTGTCGGGCCTGTCATTACAACAAGTCCGAGTTTTTCGCGGTCAGACACGGCACACAACTGTTCCACGGCTTCTTCACGTGAAGAGGAGCTGAGAACCTCGTCGCTATATAGTCCGGCTCTTGATTTGAGGCAGTCGTTGTGTTCGGTAAATTCAGAGACTACCGTTATGACCTTGTTCCCGGCCTTTTTCAGAGCCTCTATGACAGGTATGAGAGGCACGAAGCCGACACCGTCGCCTATGCATAGTACGGTACCGTAGTTTTTGACTTCGAATGCCTGTCCGAGAGGGCCGAGAAGGTTTGGCACCTCCCTGCCGGGTGCAAGTGAGTCTATAAGATCGGTGAGTCTGGCCCCTTTATGGATGATGATTGTGAATGTCCCTGCATCGGGGTCGGTATCGACTATCGTAAAAGGGATGCGGGGGAGGTCTTCGCTGAATCTTATCATCACAAAGTGGCCTGCACGGGCCGCACGGGCCACCGAGGGAGACTCGATGACCACTTCGGCCGTGTGGGCTGAATGACGCACTATATCTTTGATTATGTTCATTGCTTTTTCTATGTGATGAGGAGGGAGATGGGTGGTTTCTATGCGTTGACTTTACTTCATGTCGAGATAGGTGACCTTGTCCATGTCACCATAGTTGAGGTTCTCGCCCCCCATACCCCAGATGAACATATAGTTTGATGTACCGGCTGCGGCGTGGATCGACCATTCGGGCGACATCACGGCTTGTTCGTTGTGAAGCCATATGAGGCGGTTTTCCTGCGGCTCACCCATGAGGTGGCATATGGCATTGCCTTCCGGCACATTGAAATAGAAGTAAGCCTCCACACGACGGTCATGTGTATGGGCTGGCATGGTGTTCCATACCGATCCCGGCATGAGTTCGGTCAGTCCCATCTGGAGCTGGCAAGGGCCTTCTTGTAGCACATTGCTGACAATGAGCTGGTTGATGATTCGGTCATTGCTTTCTTCGAGGCTGCCGGCCTTGATCTGGTTGGCCTTGATAGAACCCTTGCGACCGTCTATTGTGATGAGCTGGGTCTTGTATTCCTTATGGGCCGGAGTGGAGTTGATATAGAATTTGGCAGGGTTAGATGCATCTTTTGAACGGAATGTCACCTTCTTGTTGCCACGTCCTACATAAAGGGCGTCTTTGAAATGCAGCTCGTAGTCTTTGCCGTCCACATTGACGATTCCTTCTCCGCCGATATTGATTACGCCGAGTTCGCGACGTTCGAGGAAGTACTCGGCTTTGAGAGGATCGATGGTTTCCAGAACGACTTCTTTGCTGACGGGTACGGTTCCGCCATATATGAGACGGTCATACATGGAATATGTGAGATTGATTTTGTCATTCTCCATGACCTTCGGCATCATGAAGTGAGAACGCAGCTGGGTGGTGTCATAGTTCTTTACGTCATCTGGATGACAGGCGCGGAGTATGGTGTATTCAGTCTGTGCCATGGATGAAAGTGAGGCAAGTGCGAGAGAGACGGTTAAAAATATTTTTTTCATTTTGTTTCGTGTTAATTCGGAGGTTAATCTTTTTCAGCGACGGTTTCCGAGCGGCTGATACGGATGCGGTTGTACACCACAAGTGAGCAGGTCGAGATGACCAGCAGGGCGGCACCTATCCATTTGAGATTTTCGCAGCAGTAATATATGATTCCTGAGAAGGGGCTTCCGGCAAAGTCAAGCGAACCGGCTGAGAATCCTTCGGGAATAGCCACGGCGGCATCATGTGTATTGGCGTATACGTCATGAGCGGCGAGGGTGAATGAGGGTGATAGCAGAGTGACGAGGTAGAGTCCGAGAATGATTACTACAAGTCCTACTATGAATGTCTTCACCACGTTTCCTTTTGTAAAAGGAAGTACGAGCGGGAATATATAGAACATGCCTGCCAGAGAGGCGAGGGGAAGAAACTCGTTGCCGGGAAGTATGACGGCGAGGAATAGGGTCACGGGGATGAGAAGGAGTGATACTACAAGTGTGGTTGGATGGCCGATGACGAGAGCCGGACTCATACCGATGGAAAGGCCGGTGGCGCCTTTGAACTTGCGTCCCACAAGCTCCCTTGTCGCGTCAGAAATGGGACGGAGGCCTTCTATGAAAAGTACGGTCACACGTGGGATGAGTTCCATGACGGCGCCCATCTTGATTCCGAGGCCGAGGATATAGGGTATCTTGTTGACAACCTCGCTCCATGAGCTGCATGTGAGGCAGCCGATGCCGATACCTACAACGATACCAAGAAATAGAGGCTCGCCAAGGATACCGAATTTCTTTTTCAGTCCCTCCGCATCGATTTCGAGGCGGTTCATGCCGGGGATTTTGTCAAGGCATTTGTTTATGAGCCATGCAAATGGTACAAATCCTGCACAGAAAGGCTGTGGGATGGATATACCTTCCATTCCTTCATAATAATTCTGGAATCGCTTTGCTGTCATATCGGCTATCACAAGGGTGATGATGTAGCAGATTACGGCTGCAAAGAATCCCCAGGCAAGAGAGTGGGAGGCAAAATACACCACGGCTCCGATAAATGCAAAATGCCAGTAGTTCCACAGGTCTATGTTGACAGTGCGGGTACCTTTTAGGATAAGGAGCAGGATGTTCACACCAAGGCAGACAGGTATTATGAACGCGCCGACGGCGGTATTATAGGCCACTGCCGCAGCTGCGGGCCAGCCCATGTCAAATACTTTCAGTTGGAGGTCATAGAGATCCACCACTTCATTGAGTGCCGGGCCGAGCGCGCTGGTAAGCAGAGCCGTCACTATGGAAAGGCCCACGAATCCCACACCGACTTTTAGGCCTGACATAAGTGATTTACCGAAGCCGAGACCTATGCATAATCCCAGAATGGTGAATATGATGGGCATCATCACAGCGGCTCCCAAACCTATTATATAGGCGAAAATTTGTTCCAAGTTTGTAAGTTTAAGGTTTAAAGTTTGGATTTTTACTTGCTAATCCTCCGAAGTCGTGTGTTATTCGACTGTCTCGGAGGAGGGTGTTTCAGGCAGGTATGTGAGAGAGGGGCTGGCCGCACGGAGTTTTGTACGGGCCGTGGCCCCCCTTGTCTTATAGCGTTATGGCAGATTTATTTAGGCTGTTTGCCGATGTAGGCGAGAATACCTCCGTCTACATACAGCACGTGCCCGTTTACAAAGTCTGATGCGTCTGATGCGAGGAATACGGCAGGCCCCATTAGGTCTTCGGGTGTGCCCCAGCGTGCTGCCGGTGTCTTGGAAATTATAAACTGGTCAAACGGGTGACGGCTTCCGTCGGGTTGGAGTTCTCTTAGAGGGGCAGTCTGTTCTGTGGCGATATAGCCAGGGCCGATACCGTTGCACTGGATATTGTGCTCGCCGTATTCTGAGCAGATATTACGTGTGAGCATTTTGAGTCCGCCTTTTGCAGCGGCATAAGCGCTTACGGTCTCGCGGCCAAGCTCGCTCATCATAGAGCACACATTGATAATCTTGCCATGACCTTTCTTAATCATTCCGGGAATGACGGCCTTGGCACAGATATAAGGGGCGATCAGGTCGACATCCACAACACGGCGGAAATCTTCGACGGCCATCTCCTCCATAGGTATTCGCTTTATGATACCGGCATTGTTTACGAGGATGTCGATGGTTCCTACGGTCTTCTCGATGTCGGCCACCATTGCCTTTACCGCTTCTTCGTCAGTGACGTCGCACAGATAACCTTTGGCATCGATTCCCAGCTCCTTATAGGCTTTCATTCCACGGTCTACGGTTTCTTGGCGTGAGCAGTTGAAAACGATTTTTGCTCCGGCTTCGGCATATGCCTGTGCGATTGCGAGACCTATGCCATAGGCGGCTCCTGTGACAAGTGCGACCTTGCCTTCAAGCGAAAAATTTACCATATCTGAGATTTAGTTTTTAGTATTTGTTTTTAAGGGTTTTCTCCACGTCGGATGTGGCTTTTCAGTATTCTGGGTCAAAGGTACTCAATTTAACACGATTATTCAAATTTAACCTCAGAATTATTAACTTTTCATTTGTCGGAAGTGTTCTTTTTGCTACCTTTCTTAAATATATTTTGCACAGATATGCTTTTTTTGTATTTTTGCGTTTTGATAAAAAAACAATTGGTAAAGTGAAAATAGAACATCACAGGGTATACGGATTGATAGGTTTCCCATTGTCCCATTCTTTCTCGCGAGGTTTCTTCAACGACAAGTTTGCCGCTGAGGGTATTGATGCCGAATATGTAAATTTCGAAATCCCGGATATAGGAGACCTTATGGAGGTCTTTGACGAGACCCCCGATCTGGCGGGCCTTAATGTCACTATTCCCTATAAGGAACAGATAATACCTTATATGGACTCTCTTGACGAGGAAGCAAGACAGATTGGCGCGGTCAATGTCGTGAAGGTGGTACGTGAGGATGGCGCTTCTGACGATGATTTCACCCTTGTTGGATATAATAGTGATGTGGTTGGTTTCCGTGACAGCATCTCGCCGTTGCTTAATGCCGAACGTAAACGTGCTCTTATCCTCGGTACAGGGGGGGCCTCGAAAGCTGTCGCCCGTGGTCTTGAAACCTTGGGCGTGGAGTATGTCTTTGTGTCACGCACACGGAGAAACGGAGTAGTGGCTTATGACGATCTGACTTTGGAGATAATTGCGTCACATAAGATAATAGTAAATACCACGCCTCTGGGTATGTATCCGCATGTTGACGAGTGTCCTGACATACCTTATGAATATCTCACGCCTGACCATCTTTGCTATGATCTGCTCTATAATCCGGATGTGACACTTTTCATGAAAAAAGCGTCGGAATATGGGGCTGAGACCAAAAACGGTCTCGAAATGCTCCTTCTTCAAGCCTTTGAGTCATGGAAAATCTGGAACAAATAAGATATAGGGATTAATTTTAGGCCTGGTTCAAACAATAAAGTGAGATAAACAGAGTTTAATTGTATGACAAATCAAACCTAAGATTAAAGAATGAAGAATCCAGCTAAAATTATTTATATCGTACTGGTCATTATGGTGATTCTGCCTGTTGACCTTCTTCCTTACGGTGTGTCGGTTGCGCCTTGGTTTGCGCTCTTTCTCGGACTTCTATATGCAATGGTGTTCCAGTGCCCTTATCCGAAATTCAACAAGAAAACGTCCAAATATCTTCTCCAAGCCTCAGTGGTGGGGCTTGGATTCGGTATGAATCTCATAGAATCATTGAAAAGCGGCAGTGAGGGAATGCTTTTTACCGTGGTCTCTGTAATAGGGGTCATGGTCATCGGTGTCCTTCTTGGGTGGTGGCTCTCCATTAACCGCAAGACATCTTATCTTATCTCTTCCGGCACCGCTATCTGTGGTGGAAGTGCCATAGCTGCGGTAGGCCCGGTATTGAAAGCCGATGACAATGAGATGGCAGTCTCGCTCGGCGTGGTGTTTGTCCTTAATGCCGTGGCACTCTTTATCTTTCCTCCGCTCGGACGTTTCTTCGAGATGTCTCAGGCACAATTCGGCACATGGGCGGCTATCGCCATACATGATACCTCGTCCGTGGTTGGTGCCGGTGATGTATATGGGCCTGAAGCCCTTCGTCTTGCCACCTTGATCAAGCTCACACGCGCGTTGTGGATTATACCTCTGGCTTTGTTCACGATGTTTGTGTTCCGTGACAAGAATGGGACAGGTAAAGGGAAAATCTCCATTCCATGGTTTATATTCCTTTTCATACTTGCCATGGTTATGAATACCTATCTTCCTATGCCTGAATGGCTGACTGCCTCCTTGGTATATCTTTCCAAAAAGGGTCTTGTACTCACACTCTTCCTTATAGGGGCCGGACTTTCTGTGCAGACTGTGAAGTCAGTTGGTGTCAAGCCGTTTGTCCTTGCTGTCGCCCTATGGATACTGATCGGTGTCAGCAGTTTCTTTGTGGTGATGTCCACTATTGAATGATGTTGCTGTCACGCAATCCTCTCTTACCTTTTACCGTCCCATTTGTCATCGGCATCTTTCTCTATTATGGTGTCGGACAGATGGGATGGCTTTTGTTATTGCCGGTGGCAATTTCAACGATGCTTTATCTGATGCGCCGCAGGCTTGTGGCTCTTATGATAGCCGGTTGCATAGTGGGATATCTGACGGCCTCCTTCCGTGCTCCTTCTCAGCTCCCTGACGGAATCACAGGCAGGAACTGTCTTTATTCCGGCGTGGTGACTGGTGAGACGGAGAGCGGATCTATGAGGGTGATGGTCGTAAGGGTGGATTCTTGCAACGGCAGGGCTTCCGCTCGTTTTTTGTTGAAATGCATTTTGCCCACTTTGGGGATATGTATAGAGGAATGTGACCGTGTGACTTTTGTGGCTGATGTCAGACCTCTGTCTCATATTACCGACTTGCCGGATGAGACAGATTATAATACCTCCATGTCGAGACAAGGGGTTGTAGGAGAGGCTTTCATCGTCCCTGACAGTATTATGAACGTGGTGGCCGAACAGGGATTTGTCAATAACATAAGGCGTCTGAGGTTTGATATGGCTTCAATTCTGGCTGAAGGAAGTCTTTCTTCTGAAGCATCCGATTTCCTTATTGCGACTCTTGCCGGCGAGCGTGAGATTCTAACTCCGTATCATCGGGCGATGTTTTCTTCCTCCGGGCTTGCGCATCTACTGGCCATAAGCGGTCTCCATGTCAGTATATTGGCCAGCGTATTATATGTTTTTCTCTTTCCGCTCACGTTGTTTGGTTGTCGTAAGGCTGCCGGGGTCATGACAATTGTCCTGTTATGGTGCTTTTCCATTATGACAGGGATGACTCCGTCAGTTACACGTTCTGTGCTGATGTGCACTGTGTTCCTTGTCGCAACCATGTCGCAGAGAGAATGGATGCCTGTCAATTCTCTGTGTGCTGCGGCTGTCGCCATCCTGTTTGTTTCGCCATGGGCTGTTTTCTCCATCGGATTCCAGTTGTCATTTATGGCGGTTATGTCAATATTCCTGTTTGCAGAAAAGCTTAATCCTTTCAGCACCCTAAGGTCTGATGCTCGTCGGTGGATGATGCTTATCACTGTCCCTGTTGCGGCCATGCTTGGCACAGGGATTGTAAGCGTATTTCATTTTCACTCGTTCCCTGTACTTTTTCTTATAAGCAATGTGTTTGCGTCTTTGGTGCTTCCTCTGCTTCTTGGTGGCGGTGTAATAAAAGTCGTCCTTGGAATCGCTGGATTTTCACCAAGATGGCTGGACGTGGTGATTGACAGATTGTATGATATTCTTCATGGTGTGGCGGATGTTGTGACGTCATGTCCCGGAGCCTTGGTTTCCGGGCTTTACCTGCGGCCGTTGGAAGTTGTAGCTTATTTTGTCACACTTGGCTTATTCGCACTATGGCTTTATTACAGGCGGTCGGCCTGTCTTGCAGCTATGTCGATTATGCTTGTTTTTACAGTCTCTCTTCCATATATTTATAAGGAACATCATGCGGAGGCTGAACTTTATGTGACGCGGTCTCATTCAGAGACAACGGCAGTGGTCAAGGACGGAGAACAGCTGTTAAGCTATACTACGGCTCGCAATGTTGCCGCACGTGCGGTCATGGAACGAGACTCGGCAAGATATGCCGGATATATGCTTCGTCGTGGCCTTTTGGCAATAACGCCTTTGCATGACGGTTATACTTCAAACGTGCTTAATCGTGAGGGGGACATGATTACTTTCAGGGATAGACGCTTGGTCTTCATAAATTCAGACAGTCTCCCGCCAATGCGCAAAAGGCCGCATTATGCTATTGTCTGCCGTGGGTTCAGAGGAGACATCCGAGACATCATAAGCCGGTTGGGGCCGGACAGTGTCATTCTCAGTAGTGATATAGTCCTGCGTCGTCATGACCGCTATGCCCGCGAACTTTCAGAGATGGGCGCTCATTTCCGTTCATTGCGTGATGCGCCACTGGTATTGAGATAATCATATCTCGCTAACATAAAAAATTGTATCTGTCCTGACAAATTAGTACCTTTGCGCGTTATTAGAATTATGAAAAGATTACTGAAACAAAAGCACCTTTTCACGTTTTCGGTGCTGATGATTGCATTCTCGCTGCTCGGCCTTACGTCATGTGCCGATGAGCCGTATTATGGCGAACCGCCCATCATCGGTGGATGGCAGCTTGTCGGCCCTCCGTCCGTGGGCTATAATGAGTTTGTGTTCTATCCTGATGGCAGCGGTACTTATTATGTAGATGATGCTTATGGGACTGATACCTACTATATCGAGTGGGAGACTTTCGGCAACGAGCTGACAGTATATTTCTCAACCGATACGATGTATTTCAACTGGGCAATACGCAACGGGTATCTTTATCTTTACCCGATTGACGGAGGCCCGGCCTGGATGTATTCGCCGTTCTGATGCGGTTCCGTACAGAAATAGACCCGCTTCCCGGTCGGCGCGGAATGATAGTCCACGGTCGTCCGCTGGTTCTTATAGGCTCTTGTTTTTCAGACAACATAGGGCGCCGTCTGTGTGACGATCTTTTTGAAACCTTTGTAAATCCGTTCGGGCCGCTCTATAATCCGTTGTCAATACTGAGGGCTATGAGGATTGTGGCCGGGGAAGATATGGAGCCGCGTTTTTGTAATCGTGACGGACTTGTCTGTTCGTTTGACGCGCATTCGCGCCTTTCAGCGCCTTCCTCGGAGGAATTCTCCTCGTTATTTAGAAAAACGGTGTCCTGCACCCGTGAGGCCATGACATCGGCACAAGCGGTCATAGTGACATTCGGTACCACGCGCGTATTCTCGTTAAAATCCGATGACAAAGTAGTGGCAAATTGTCACAAACAACCGGGTAATATATTTTCTGAGCGCAAAATCGGGCTTGATGAGACTGTGAGAGCTATCGGAGAAATAGTAGAGGTCATACGCAAGGTCAACAATGATGCCGAAATAATATTTACTGTAAGTCCGTTGCGATATCCGGGGACTGATCCTCATGATAATACGGTGTCGAAGTCTGTCCTTCATCTTGCTGTCTCGGAAGTGGTCGGCAGCTATCCGGGTATTACTTATTTTCCCGCATATGAGATAATGATGGATGATCTGCGTGATTATCGATTTTATGCTGATGACATGCGCCATCCGTCAGACAAGGCGGTAGACTATATATACGATAAATTCTCTCAAAGTTTTTTTAACGAGTCGACAATAATGTTGGCCGGCTTGGCACATCGTCTCACCCGGCGTATTTCCCACAGGACATCCGTACCATGCGATATGGAGTCCTGGCCGGAGATGACAGTGATTCAATCTAACCCTGAACTTACAACAGCTCTTCTCAGATATCTGCCACATGAAACTTGATATTATTGAAATAGCCGGGATTCTCGGCTTTTCCTGCTCATCCACGGTTTCTTATACCATTTCAGTAATTCTTACAGACAGTCGTTCGCTTGTAAATCCGAGTGAGACTCTCTTTTTTGCACTTCGGACATCCGTAGGTGACGGTCACAGATATATTACTGACCTATATGGCAAGGGTGTGCGCGCGTTTGTAGTCAATAATGACTATGTGATACCGAAGGAGTGCGTAGACGGAGTATTTATTCGTTCGGCATCGCCTATCGAGTCGCTTCATCGCCTTGGGGCAGAGTGTCGTAATCGTTTCCATTCACCTGTTATAGGCATTACAGGCAGTCAGGGTAAGACAACTGTTAAAGAGTGGATTTATTCTCTCCTGCGGAATGATTTTGACATCGCACGGTCTCCACGCAGCTATAACTCTCAGATCGGAGTGCCATTGTCTTTATGGCAGTTTGAATCGTCAAAGAATCTTGCAATCATAGAGGCAGGTATTTCGCGACCGGGAGAGATGGCCTTGCTGGAAGATATGGTGAGACCGGAGATAGGAGTGCTTACAAACATAGGAGGCGCTCATAGCGAAGGGTTTGCAAGCATAGAGGAGAAATGTCGGCAGAAGGCCATGCTTTTTGAAAACTGCAAGTCAGTGGTATATTGTGAGGACAATCCCCTTATAGTGTCTTCACTTCCTGATGGTCCTATGCGTGCCGGCTGGTCGAGACATAATCCGTCTGTTCCTCTATTTATATCATCAGTGGAGAAGGGTGCGGATAGTACTTCCGTTTCATATACATGGCGTCCCGGGAATTTCGGCGGTAAATTCTTGATACCGTTCACATCAGAGATAGATATTGAGAATGCCATAAACTCACTCGCCGTGATGCTTCTTATGGGGGAGACCCCCGAGATTGTAGCCGATAGGATGGCAGGATTGAAGCCTGTTGACACCCGCCTTGAAGTGGTGGAGGGGTTAAACGGATGTATGCTTGTCCATGACACCTATACAGCAGACCTCCCGTCATTCGCCCAAGCTCTTGATTTTACCGGCAGACGTGCGGCCCCGGACCTGACAAAAACCGTCATTCTCGGGTCTTTGTCTGAGGATTCCAACCCGGAGTCAGACCGTTATGAGGCAGTTGCGTCTTTAATTGAAGACAAGGATGTGATTAAGTTCATAGGTATCGGTAGTGAGATATCGGCTTATGCATCATTGTTCCCGGATGGGAGCAGGTTTTATCTATCGGTTGATGACTTTATGAAATCGGTCACCCCGGAAGTCTTTGAATCTGAACTGATATTGTTGAAAGGTTCTCATGAAGATGATTTCTCCCCAGTTGTGGAAATGCTTGAAGCACGTCAACACGGGACTGTGCTTGAAATAAATCTTGACGCTGTCGTAGACAATTTCAATTATTTCAGGTCGCTGATATCTCCTACGACAGGTATATGCTGTATGATCAAAGCCTCAGGTTACGGAGCCGGTTCACATGAGCTTGCCAGAACATTGCAGGATCAGGGCACCGCATATCTTGCTGTGGCGGTTCATGATGAAGGGGCGGATCTTCGTAAAGCCGGTATAACGATGCCGATTATCGTACTTAATCCTGCGGTAGATAATTTCAAGGCTCTTTTTGACAATCGTCTGGAACCTGAAATATATAGTCTTGACTTTCTGCGCCGTCTGATAGCTGAAGCAGGACGCTATGGTGTGAAGGACTATCCTGTCCATATAAAGATTGATTCGGGCATGCATCGCCTCGGATTTCTTCAAGAGACACTTCCTGAGGTAATAGAGATGTTAAAGTCGACAGACAGGGTGGTGCCACGTTCGATATTCTCTCATCTATGTGCCGCTGACGATCCTATGGAGGATGACTATACGATGATGCAGTTTGAATATTTTGACAAATGCTGTGCTATGTTAAAAGAGGCGTTCCCTGAACGGCGCATATTGTGTCATATACTTAACTCTACCGGCATCACCCGTTTCCCGGGCCATCAGCTTGATATGGTGCGTCTCGGCATAGGTCTTTACGGGGTCAGAACCATGCATGATGGCTCTCAGGACTCTCTCAGGCCTGTCTCGGCTCTGCATACTACGATTATATCACTGAAAAACTGGCCGTCGGGAACTACCATTGGATATAATCGTCGGGGGAAACTGTCAAGGCCGTCAGTCATTGCCACGGTACCTGTGGGATATGCAGACGGGCTAAACCGTCACCTCGGTTATGGCAATGCGATGTTCAATGTGCGCGGCGTGATGTGTCCCACCGTAGGTAGCATATGTATGGATGCATGTATGGTTGATGTGACGGATGTTCCGGGCGTCACTGTGGGTGACAGGGTGGAGATTTTTGGCGAGACCATCTCGGTTGACACTCTTGCCGAGACACTCGGAACCATACCTTATGAGGTTCTCACATCTGTCTCAGACCGTGTCAAGAGGGTCTATTATCGTGAATAGATTTTTGACAGTCTTCCTCTATGATGAGCAGATGATCTCCCGGCAATAGTTTCTTTGTGCCGTTGGGGACTATATATCTCTGTCCGCGACGAATCATCATTACAAGTGAGCCGGCCGGGAGAGACATGTCACGGAGGGTGTTGCCTGATGTGAGCATTTTTTCGGTCAGAGTGATGGTTTTCAGCGATGTGGGTAGCTCGTCAGCCAGTTCAACGCCGAAATCCTCGTCTTTTCCGGCGTCTGAGTCAACAAGGTTGAGTCCTCGCGCCGAGGCTATGACGGTCGTTCCCTGTACAAGCAGGGATAATAGCGTGACGAAAAAGACAATGTTGAAGATCTGTCCCGCCCCCTCTATGTCTGACACTACCGGATAGGTTGCGAATATGATGGGTACGGCTCCTCTTAGCCCTACCCAAGAGATAAATACCTTTGAGCGCATTGATATCTTACGGAACGGAGCCAGAGATATGAACACGCTCAAAGGGCGTCCTATAAGAATCATGAAAATACCGATGAGAAGTGATACGGCTATGACGCTGACCATCTCATGGGGATTTACAAGCAGTCCGAGCATGAGGAATACCACTATCTGTCCCAGCCATGTCATGCCGTCCATAAACTTGGATATTCCGCGATGGCCCGGCAGTCTGGTGTTGCCGAGCACTATTCCTGCGATATAGACAGCGAGATACCCATTGCCGGAAAGAGCGGTTGTGACCGAGAAGGTAAGGAATACTGAGCCGAGAACGAGTATGGATATCATGGCTGTGGCCTGTGAAAGATCCTCTGAATTGTTTTTACCAAGTCTGTGGTACAGGCTGATGAGCCACACGGTAATCTTACCCATGGCCCAGCCTGCCGCCGTTCCAACTCCGAATTGTAATATGAGCTGTATCAATACAGACCATGCTGATAGTTCTCCGCCGAGGGTTATTGTCTCTATTAGGATGATTGTCAACATGTAAGCCATAGGGTCGTTTGAGCCGCTTTCGAGTTCGAGCATGGGACGAAGATTGTTTTTCAGTCCCACTTTCTGGCTGCCGAGTATGCCGAATACCGAGGCTGAGTCAGTGGATGACATTGTAGCAGCAAGAAGAAGCGAGGGAAGAAACGCGAAATGTATGTTTGTCCAAGACATACCTGAAAGCCACCATATGAACAGACCTGTGACAAATGCCGTGAGCAGCACTCCGATTGTCGATAGGACGAGTCCCGGAAATAATATAGGTCTTATTGCTGACAGCTTAGTACCCATACCGCCGGAGAAAAGGATGATGCACAACGCTATCATGCCTATGAACTGAGCTGTGTGCATATCACTGAACTGTATTCCGAGACCATCGGTTCCAAAGCCCATTCCGACGAGAAGAAATATTAGAAGCAGCGGAAGGCCGACACGATAGCTTGTCTTACCTATGAGCACTCCTGCAACAAGAAGGCTCGACCCTACGAGTAATATGTTTTCAGATGTTATGTAGCCCATGTGGATGTCTTGTAAGATAAATCCCTACAAAATTACGGCAAAAAAAACAGTGATACAAATGAAAAAAGTAGTAACTTTGCCCTCGTTATGGAAATTCTGAAACATGAGTGTGGCGTGGCGATGATACGCCTTCTCAAACCCCTTGGATACTACAAAGAAAAGTATGGGACATATACCTACGGTCTCGGTAAGCTTTATCTGATGATGGAAAAGCAGCACAACCGAGGGCAGGAAGGTGCCGGAATAGGAGTCGTGAAGCTCCACTCCGTCCCGGGAAACGAATATGTCTTTCGCGAGAGGGCTCTCGGCAAGGATGCTATCCAGAATATTTTTAGCGAAGTCAACGGCAAGATTGCCTCGTTTGGCCTTGGGGATACGTCTGAGCGTGATGTGGAGTGTTTTGCGCCTTTCCTTGGGGAGATATACATGGGTCATCTCAGATATTCCACGACTGGAAAGAGCGGCATATCTTATTGTCATCCTTTCCTTCGACGCAATAACTGGCGTTCGCGTAATCTCTTGATGTGTGGAAACTTCAACATGACAAATGTTGACTCTGTATTCGAGAAAGTTGTCAGTCATGGGCAGCATCCGCGCATATATAGTGATACGGTCATACTTCTCGAACAGCTCGGTGAGGCGCTTGACAAGGAAAACCACCGAATATATCGTCAATACAGGGATTCACAGATAGATCCGCAGCTGTCCCACACAATAGAGGACAATCTTGATATAAGGCGTGTGCTTGCATCTGCATCCCCGGAATGGGACGGAGGCTTTGTGATATGCGGGGCTACAGGCTCTGGTGATATGTTCGCGCTGCGTGACCGGCATGGGATACGTCCTGCGTTTTATTATTATGATGACGAAATCGTGGTTCTTGCCTCTGAGCGCCCGGTTATCCAGACTGTTCTTAACGTTGCCCGTCGCGACGTCAGGGAACTGACTCCGGGTAGTGCTTTGATTGTCAGCAAGGCCGGACAGGTCTCTGTCTCTGATATTCTTGGTGAAGACCAGAATGAGAGATGTTCGTTCGAGCGCATTTATTTCTCCCGAGGAAGTGATGCCGACATATATCGTGAGCGCAAGGCGTTGGGGCGGAACGTTGTCCCAGCAATAATGAAAAGTATTGATAACGATCTCAGTCATGCTGTGTTTTCATTTATACCCAACACGGCCGAGGTAGCTTTCATCGGTATGTGTGAGGGCCTTGAACAAGAACTTGACAAGATAAAGTCTGCCAGGATTCTCGATGCTCAGAAGGCCGGATGTCTTGATGCCGGGAATCTTGGTGAAATCATGGGGCAGAAGTTGCGCATAGAGAAGGTGGCAATCAAGGATATCAAGCTTCGCACTTTCATTGCCGAAGGCGAGGCGCGTAACGATCTCGCGGCCCATGTCTATGACGTGACTTATGGCATTGTGGAAAATGGAGTGGACACCCTTGTGGTAATAGATGACTCTATCGTCCGTGGGACTACGCTGAAACAGTCAATCCTTAAGATGCTTGACCGTCTACATCCTCGAAAAATCGTGGTTGTTTCCTCCTCCCCGCAAGTGCGTTATCCTGATTATTATGGAATAGATATGTCAAGGATGGGCGAGTTCATCGCTTTCCGTGCGGCAGTCCAGCTTCTTAAAGACCGAGGTATGGAAAGTGTGCTGGACAAGACTTATGAGAATTGTAAACGTCAGGAACAACTTCTTGATTTTGAAATATCAAACTGTGTGAAGGCTGTGTATGCGCCGTTTACGCAGGAGGAGATTTCAGATAAGATTGTGGAAATGCTTACTGCCGATGGCGAAATCAATGCAGAGGTAGAGATTGTCTATCAGACTCTCGCGGGGCTTCATGAGGCTATACCGACATGTCCGGGTGACTGGTACTTTTCAGGAGACTATCCTACCCATGGAGGTGTACGTCTTGTAAACCGTGCTTTTGTCAACTATTATGAGGGGAACGCTGACAAGCGTTAATCAAGGTCATGACTTCTCTCCTTTTTACTCTTGCTCTTTCGTTATCCCCAAGTATAGGAGAACGTATTTACCATGATGCTCCCGCATATCTGTCTGACTCTTCAATAACTATCTCTACGTCAATCAACGGTCTTGGAAGAGTAACAGCCGAAGCCAGGGTGGCTTTGACTGACATCAAGGAGGGCAGAGGCATGTCGAAATCGTCATGGAGAATGTCTTTTGTATCTCCGGGAGATACGTTGTCGGTCAATGTCAGTCATGGCAACAGTGATTTTGGTGATATTCTTGACCATCGTTTCACACTCCTGTCTGTAAGTCGAGGCGGGAATTTGCTGTCAGAGGAAGAGGTCGGCGGATTTGCCACGGGGCCAAGTGGTTATAACACTATTTCTGCCGAACTTGACATGAACGGTATTCTTACGGTAAGTGGTGGTTCGAGAAAAAAGGAGATTGTTGCTAACATACCCCTTGACTCTCCCTTGCGGCCTGATGAAGTGAGCCTGAGTATCATAGGGAATGGTACGGTTCCGCTTTTTTGTTGCGAACTTGGAGTTATGCCTGATTTCGTTGCCTCGTCATCATGGACGATGGATGCTCTGATAGAACGATTCAGATCCTCGTCAGATTCCGCCGAGGGGTTCTGGAAATATCTTGATCGTGAAAATGACCCGGAATATGCACGTATGGGTGGCAGGTATGTTATCGCAACAGTGAGAAACACAGCCGGAGGATATGACATCGTTTATGTGGACGGTGCTCAGACAATGGCTGAACACTGGCGCTCGATGATGCTTAAAGGCAGGCTCGTTCCGACTATATTCGCCAATCATTATGATCTTGAATGGATTGACTCTACATTTGATACGATTGTCGAGGATATTCATGCAGATATAGTTGACGAAGCCATTCTTTCTCTTTCTTTTCCGTTATTGAAGACAACCGTCCGTTACTCCAAGATGCCTGTGCTTTAACTGGATGCAAGATCTTGAACAGTCCTTTATTGTGTTCACGTGTATGATGAGGATGCTTGCCTATAAAATCACTGCAAATGTTTGAATCTTTTGTGCTTTTTTGTCTAAATTTGTAATGGAAATTTTCTGACATGAATATAATTATAGAAGATGTTGTAAGACAGGCGGCTCCGGGACTTAAAGTCATAGCCATAGAGGCGGACGTGGTCAATACCGAGACCTCTGACGAACTGTGGGGGTTGATGACTCGTGCGGCAGATGATATGGCGGCGGTCATGGAGCTGGCGGATATCAACAAGCGTCCGGCTATCCGGGCTACACGTGAGGCGTATAAGGCGCTTGGCAAGGAGCCAAACAGATATCGTCCTTCTGCCGAGGCCCTTTGCCGTCGCATATTGAAAGGAATGGGGCTTTACAGGATAGATGCCCTTGTTGATCTTATAAATCTCGTGTCTGTTCAAAGCGGATATTCCATAGGCGGTTTTGATGCTGACAAGATCGAAGGTGATTGTCTGGCTCTTGGAGTAGGGCGAGAGGGCGAGCCTTTTGACGCGATAGGTCGCGGACAGCTTAATATCGCAGGGATGCCGGTCTATCGTGATGCGATGGGTGGCATAGGCACTCCGACAAGTGATAATGAGCGTACAAAGCTGACATCTGCAACCCGCAGACTTCTTATGTGTGTCAATATGTATGGAGAAGAGATGCCTGTGGCTGACACTGTCTCGCTCATCACAGGACTGATTGAAAGATTCGTTTCTGCCACAAACATAACAATAAAATATATTAGCGCATGAAACAGCTAAAAATGTATCCTACCAGCCTCAATGACCGTTTCCTTGACGAGGCGGCTGCATGTCTGGAAGATGGCGGAATAATAATATATCCCACAGACACGCTTTATGCGCTTGGCTGTGACGCGCTCAACAATAGTGCCATAGAGCGGTTGTGTAAAATCAAAGGTGTCGACCCGAGGAAGCATACCCTTTCCGTGGTCTGTGACGGTATATCGATGGCCAGCGAGTATGCACGAGTGGATAACGAGGCGTTCCGTATACTAAGGTGTAATCTTCCCGGGCCTTTCACATTCATCCTTCCTGCGTCAACAACCCTTCCTAAGGTTTTCAAGGGTCGTAAGGAAGTGGGAATAAGGATTCCTGCAAATCCCATTGCTACGGCTCTTGCCGGACGGCTCGGACACCCTTTGCTTTCGACCTCTGTGCCTCAGGATGGAGACTGGGTGGATCCGGCCACGGTGGCACTTGGATATGAGGGCGTTGCCACTCTTCTGATTGATGGCGGTGAGGGTGAGGGTGCTCCTTCGACAGTCGTGGATATAACAGACAGCCGAAATCCTGTGATTATCCGAGAGGGAAGAGGGGTATTGAGATAAAATATGTGATGAATATAGAAAGAATACTCCCTCGGGAATACGTGTCGTTGTTTCCCAACCCCTCCCACATATATAATTCAGTCTCCTTCAATGAGCTGAACCGTCATAAATGTGATGAGATTCATTATCTCGTATTCAGGGATGGCCGTGGAAAGGCTCGTTTTGGCATGACGCTCGGCCAGAGAGGCGGATGCCTCAGGTCTCCGTTCTCTGCTCCGTTTGGTGGAATAGAACAGACACGTCCGCAGTCAGTGAGTTTTTTCTTGGAGGCGGTGGATGCTTTGCAGGGTTATGCTGCTGATATATCGGCAGGAGTGGAAATCACACTCCCACCGTGGTTTTATGACCGTGAGGGTAATGTTGAAAAGTTGCTATGTGCTGCACGGACGAAATGCGGGCCGAACTGTCTGAATCTGGATTACAATTATCATTATCCGCTATCTTATTTCGGACGTTTTTCAGACCATCTCTCATCATCGGCCAGAAACAAGTTCCGTAATTCTGAGAAATCAGGTTTTAAATTCGAGATTCTCAGATCTGATATGTCAGGCATTGCGAGAGCCTATGAAGTGATACGTGCTAACCGGGAGAGCCATGGTTATCCTCTTAAAATGACCCTTGACGATGTTGTATCAACGGCCGGGGTCGTTAATGCCATGTTTATGGTGCTTACCTTGAAAGGTGAGGATGTCGCCGCAGTGCAGGCTTATGAGTCGGCTGACGGAATTGTGCAGGTTATTTATTGGGGTGATGCGCCTGGATTTTCGGAATACCGTCCGATGGAACAGCTTGCTTACAGGACGTTCGGATATCTTGCATCCTCGCATAGGATTGTGGATATAGGGCCGTCCTCGTCAGATGGGATCCCTTCTGTCGGATTGTGTGATTTCAAGGAAGGTCTGGGATGTGTCCTGGCTCCTAAGCCCACAATCATAATTCAATGAGATTATTTCTTTGTTGCTGAAAGAATGTTAAAAATCGCCAATGACATTGTTCATTGCTTAAAATTTAATAATTTTGTCGCAGTTAAAAAATAAAACTAACCTAACCAGACCTATCATATGAACATGTCGTCGGCATATGGTTCAAATCCATTGCCGACGAAATTTTTGTGTGAGAGGCCCGGTAAATCTTAATATAGAATAAATGGGTAGAAAGAAAAAGGAATTGCCTGTGCTTGACAATGTGGTTATAACTGATGTAGCCGCCGAGGGAAACGCTCTTGCACGGGTCAACGACATGGTGGTGTTCATTCCGTTTGGCGCTCCGGGCGATGTGGCCGATGTCAAACTCGATAAGAAGAAAAAGAGTTATGCCGAGGGGCATATAGAGCGGATTGTCACGCCGTCTACTATAAGGGAAACTCCCCGATGCGGGCATTTTACAGTCTGCGGAGGTTGCCGGTGGCAGCATCTTCCATATAGTTTCCAGCTTGAATGCAAGCAAAAACAGGTGCAGGATGCTATTGAGAGGATAGCCAAGGTGCCGTATCCTGGGATAAAACCGATTATCGGTTCGGAGACGATATGGGAATACCGTAACAAAATGGAATATACTTTCTCCTCCAAGATGTGGCTGACATTTGACCAGCTGCGCTCGGGTGAGGAGTTCCCTGACCGAAGGGCGGCCGGATTCCATATCCCCGGAGGTTTTGACAAGGTGTTGGATATAAAGAAATGTTATCTGCAACACGACCTCGGAAACCGAATAAGAATATTTATAAAGGAGTTTGGCAAGGAACACGGCTATGAATTCTACGATATAAGGGCTAATAGCGGGTTTCTTCGCACGCTGATGATACGTATAGCGGATACCGGCGAGGTCATGGTGGTTTTGTCGGTTGGTGAGGATGACAAGGAAAAAATAAACGCGCTTATGGAGTCTGTTGTCTCTGAGTTTCCTGAGATAACATCTATGTCCTATGTTGTGAACACAAAGCTCAATGATACCATCTCAGACCTTGACATCTGTCTATACAAAGGACGTCCGTATATAGAAGAAGATATGGAGGGGCTAAGGTTCCGTATAGGCCCGAAGTCATTCTACCAGACCAATTCCCGTCAGGCATACAGACTGTACAGTGTCGCACGTGATTTTGCGCGTCTCACGGGCAGTGAGCTTGTATATGACCTTTATACGGGAACTGGTACGATAGCCTGCTTCATAGCACGAAATGCGAAGCATGTCGTAGGAATAGAGTATGTGCCAGAGGCCATAGAGGATGCCAAGGTCAACGCTGCCGCTAACTGTCTTGATAATACCGAGTTCTATGCCGGAGATATGAAGAATGTCCTCACATCTGACTTTATAGCAAGCCACGGACGTCCTGATGTGATGATTGTCGATCCTCCACGGGCCGGTATGCATGAAGACGTGGTCAAGGTGATTCTTGACGCAGAACCTTCAAGGATTGTATATGTCAGCTGCAATCCTGCGACACAGGCGCGTGATGTGGCTCTTCTTTATGAGAAGTATGATATCGAGGCTGTGCAGCCGGTTGACATGTTTCCCCATACCCAGCATGTGGAGAATGTCATAGCCCTCGTGAAAAGGGATTGATTTTATTGATTGACCCAACTTTCCCTCTTTACAGACAATAAAAGAGGGAAAGTTGAGTTAATATAATGTGTATAATCACATTATTTTCACGATGAATTTTTCAAACAAGATATTTCTGTCGCTTTGTCTTACAGGAGGTGTAACAATGAACGTCGCCGCCCAGGATAAGAACGATTTCAACCCTATCCAGACAGGTGTGACATCGCTTGGGATTGCCCCTGATGCCCGAGGCGCCTCAATGGGTGATCTTGGTGCGGCTACCGACCCCGATGTCAACAGCCAGTTTTGGAATCCGTCAAAATATGCTTTCGCTTACAGTAGCGGAGGGGTGGGGATAAGCTATACCCCTTGGCTCAGAAAACTTGTGAACGATATCTTCCTGGCCAATCTTTCAGGTTATTGGAAACTTGGCAGTGAAGACAATCAGGCTGTCTCTGCCTCGTTGCGCTACTTTTCTCTCGGAGAGGTCGCGCTGACTAATCAGGGTGAAACTGGTGGTCAGACGCTCAATCCTTATGAAATGTCTTTTGACGTGGGATATTCGCGTAAACTTTCCGAAAAGTTCTCGATGGGTGTGGTGTTTAGGTATATCTATTCCGACCTTGGCTTTTCAGATAGTTATGCAGGTGACCAGTCCACCGGGGCATCGGCTTTTTCAGCCGATATTTCTGGTTACTACACGACATATCCTATTATCGGCCGTAACGAATGCCAGTGGGCATGGGGTTTTGACATATCCAATATCGGTTCGAAGGTGAACTACAATCATGGTGACAATCCCGCGTTTCTTCCGACAAATCTACGTGTGGGAACATCTTTCACATTTCCTCTTGCCGACTACCACAACCTCGCGCTTAACCTTGATCTCAATAAACTACTCGTACCTACCATGCCGCGCCGTGATGACTTCGAAGAAGGCACGGATGGTGAGATTGCTTATGTAAAGGCTTACGAGGACTGGCAGAACATGTCTTCTATAAAAGGCATATTCAAGTCGTTTGGTGATGCACCCGGCGGCATGTCAGAAGAATTCAGGGAAATCTCCTTCTCTCTCGGTGCCGAATACAGCTATAACCAGCAGTTTTTTCTTCGTGCGGGATATTATTACCAGAATCCGACAAAAGGTAATCTGCAATATTTCGGAATCGGAGCCGGCTTTGCCCTCAACGTCCTGCGTCTTGATGCATCATATATGCTTTCGACAGCCCAGACTTCGCCACTTGACCAGACATTACGTTTTACATTGGCCTTCGATATGGACGGTCTTAAAGAAATCTTCGGTAAAAGATAATCAGATTTATGAGATGCGGACTCGGATATGATGTTCATCGTCTTGTAGAAGGACGGGAACTTGTGCTTTGCGGTGTAAAGGTTCCATATGAGCTTGGACTGCTCGGACATAGTGACGCGGATGTCGCGCTTCATGCTCTTGCCGATGCCCTGCTCGGAGCGGCTGCCATGAGGGATATAGGCTACTATTTTCCTGACACGGATCCGCAGTTTGAGGGCGCTGATTCCCGTAAGCTTCTGAGACGTGTCGTAGAGCTTATTGCCGGAAAGGGGTACAAAGTGAACAATGTGGACATAACCATCATAGCCCAAAGACCGAAACTGCTTGGCTTCATTCCCGAGATGATTGAGACAGTGGCGGCAGATCTGGGTGTCTCGCCAGATGCCGTGTCAGTCAAGGCTACCACCACCGAGCGTCTTGGATTTGAAGGGCGTGGAGAGGGTATATCGGCTCAGGCTATTGCCACTATTGAATAAATTGGCCTGATGAGGCTGACTATTCCTTGGAAAATTGCTAACTTTGCGGTGTGATGGCAAAGATTACACCGAACATATTGCGTTGGAGCCGTATAATAACGGCTATAATTGTTACAGCGTTACTTACAGCCGTGCTTACCAGCCATGGGATGGCGGCTCCGAGATTTGCCGGATTTCTGGCCAAGATCCAGTTTCTTCCTGCCGCCATGGCCTTTTCGGTAGTGACAGTCATCGTGATTCTGATAGCTACTCTTGCTTTCGGGCGTATATACTGTTCGGTATTATGTCCTCTCGGGGCTTTTCAGGATTTTTTTGCACGTGTATCGCGTCTTGGCCCTAATCATCGGAGAAGGCGGTATCACTATTGTGAGCCTGCCACAAAACTGCGTAACCTCACACTGTCCATAGTTGTTCTCTCCATATTGCTGGGAATTTCCCTGATAGTGTCATTTCTTGATCCTTATAGCATATATTCGAGAGGATGTGCCTATCTGCTCCAACCGGAGTGGATATGGCTCTCAAATTTCTTTTTGTCTAAGCCTGTAACTATGGCCGCAGCATCGGTGACAGGAATTGTAAGTTCATTGATTGTGCTCGGAGCTATCGCTTGTGCAGCCTCTCTTCGTGGACGCTTGTTCTGCAACACGCTGTGTCCTGTCGGAACCACTCTCGGATATGTCTCGAAATATTCTATTTTTAGGATTGATATAGATACTGACAAATGCATTCAGTGCAGGGAGTGTGAACATGTCTGCAAGGCGCAATGCATAGATCTCGTATCCCATGTGGTTGATTCATCACGCTGTGTTGACTGTTTTGATTGTCTGCCGGTATGCCCCAATGATGCCATCCATTATACATGGACGCGTCATCAGCTCTCGATACCTATGATGATGCGCAGTCGCGGTTCTCTTGCCGGGAGTGCGGCCGGAATGGGGGCAGGACATCTTGATACCAATTCACCGTCAGATGTTCCCGGAGCCAGACTTGTGCTTGACCGCCGTGCATTCCTTGCCACAGGACTCGTTATCGCCGTATCCCCGGTGGTGGCGAAGGCCAAGCGGGCCGCGAGGATGGTGGGAGGACTGTCGGAAGGGCAGGTCTCGTCAAAACCGTCTGTACCAGTAACTCCTCCGGGGGTGTCTGACCGTCAGGAATTCTTGGAACGTTGCACCGGCTGCGGCCTATGTATATCCCATTGTATGACAGGCGTTTTGAGACCTTCCACAACGGAATATGGATTACTCCGTGTACTTCACCCGGTCAAGAATTATGACATAGCCCGTTGCGGTGTCGGATGTACGAGATGCACGCATCTTTGTCCCACTGGTGCGCTACGTCCTCTGACAAAGGAGGAAAAACGTCATTCTCCTGTCGGGCTTGCAAGGGTTACCCTTTCGGAATGTATGTCTTATTCCGATGGTATTCGGTGTGGGAAATGTGCAGAGGCTTGCAGCCTTGAAGCCATTGTCATGGCTGACAGAGGTGTTGTCAGTCGTGGGCCTGCACCCGTGGTCGACCCCGGATTATGTATAGGCTGTGGTTCGTGTCAGTTCGTATGTCCCTCCAAGCCATATAAGGCTATAATCGTCAATGGTCTCTCCTGATTTTTAGATTATTATATGAAGCAATATCTCGACCTGTTAAACAAGATAATGACCGAAGGCATTGACCGTGGAGACCGCACAGGTACAGGTACTCGCAGCATCTTCGGTCACCAGATGCGGTTTGATCTTGGTGAAGGATTCCCTCTTCTGACCACCAAAAAGTTGCATCTCAAGTCTATAATATATGAGCTGCTATGGTTTCTAAAAGGTGATACCAATGTGAAATATCTTCAAGAGCACGGCGTAAGGATATGGAACGAATGGGCACGTCCTGACGGAGATCTCGGGCATGTCTACGGCTATCAGTGGCGGTCGTGGCCTGACTATAATGGCGGACACATAGACCAGATTAAGGAAGTTGTAGAAACTATCGGTAGGAACCCGGAGTCAAGGCGTATGATAGTCAGTGCCTGGAATGTGGCCGATATTCCGGGGATGGCTCTACCTCCGTGTCATCTGCTGTTTCAGTTCTATGTGGCTGACGGAAGGCTCTCGCTAATGCTGTATCAGCGAAGCGCCGACTGTTTTCTTGGCGTGCCTTTCAATATTGCATCTTATTCATTGCTCCTTATGATGGTCGCGCAGGTCACAGGATTAAAACCGGGCGAATTTATTCACACTCTCGGAGACACGCATATCTATCATAATCATTTCGAACAGGTCAGGACTCAGCTTGGACGAACTCCCGGCAGACTTCCTCGAATGGTGCTTAATCCTGAGATTAAGGATATTCTGGATTTCAGATATGAGGATTTTACCCTTCTGGATTATGAGGCACAGCCACACATAAAAGGGGAGGTGGCCATATGAAGCTTATCTTGATAGTCGCTTCGACGCGTGATCTCGCCATTGGTCACGGTGGAGACCTTCTGTATCATATTTCCGCTGATCTTAAACGATTTAAGGCTTTGACAACAGGTCATCCCATTATTATGGGACGTAAGACTTTCGAGTCTTTTCCTAACGGCCCTCTGCCCGGAAGGCGTAACATAGTCCTTACCCGGTCGGATAATTATAAGCCTGCAGGTGCCGAGGTGGTTCATTCATTTGAAGAGGCTGTGAGTCTCTGTGCCGGTGAGGAGAAAGCTTTTGTAATTGGCGGAGGCGAGATTTATCGGCTTGCCATGCCGTATGCCGATGAGATAGAGATGACGCTTATTGATGACGTGTGTCCTGACGCTGATATAAGGTTCCCGGACATAACCCTCCCGGAAGTCGATTTTACAGAGACTGACCCTAAAAGCGGTGTCCGTTATTGCTTTTTATCATTGATTCCGAAATAATATTGCCCCTTACCTCCTGTAAATAGGCCGTAGCTGACGGCTTTTACTGGACAGACATGATAACAAGCCAGGCATCCGCAGCAATCCTTTCTCCATTGCGGATGTCCGGCTTGCATCGATATGTTGGACATCGGACACGCTTTTATACATTTCCCGCATGAAATGCATCTGTCAGACACTCTGAACCAGGAGGAATTGACAAGTCGTTTCATGAAGACAGGATATATAGCCTGTGTCTTTAACCCAGGAAAAACTCCGGCTTTGACATCTGAGATTGTTGATCCTTCTGATATTTTTCTTGCAATCTCTGCAACCCTTGACGGGAATTTGTCAAGCTTTGTCCGGCAGACTTCTTTCGGGTCGACATCGAAGAATGGAAATGCGACATATGTGTTGGGCATGATTACCGAGTAAGCACCTGTTGCATTCCAAGCTCTTTTTTCAATTTCATTTCTCCACATCTCTTCTGTCTTACCGCAGTCATCGCCACAGGTGACGACCATATGATGGCGCAGGTTCTGACGGTTGAACGAGGCGTGTCGTATAATCTTTCTGACTATCGGAGGTACGCCCCACGAATGGACTGGAAAAATCCATATTATGTCATTGTCTCCATCCGGGATGATGAAGTTTTCTCCGTCACGCATCTTGTGGGAGAGAAGCGTGACGGTCATTCCTGTTTCCTCGCCGAGCTTTTTGGCCACCGCCCGGCTGTTGCCTGTGCCTGAGAAGCAAAGAATCATCGGATTGTTACCTGTGTGGCTCCGAAGCCATATTCTCTGAACGAGGCGTCTTGGACATCGTGACCTTTGTAACGGTGATTGAGTTCTTTTATGAGCGCGTTTCGCAGCACGCCCTCGCCCTTGCCGTGTATGAACACGATTCTTTGACCATGTTTTTTTAGGTTGGCATCCATTGTTTTTCTGAACTCGTCAATCTGGAGATTGAGTATGTCTGCCGGCGAAAGCCCGGCTGTGGTGTCAACGAGTTCGTTGATGTGGAGGTCTATCTCGATGACGTCAGGGCATTTTTGTTTTTTGACAGGTTGTTTTAGAGGTCGGTCGACAGCTTTTTTCTTTTTTATACCTTCCTCTATGCGGCTCGAATCAAGAACCATTCGAGAACGCGGTACGTCGTTTGTCACAATGTCAACGGATATTACCTCCTTATCGAAATACATGTTTTTGCGGAAACAGTGTAGCTTGAAGAACTTGGTGGTGTCAAGCGAAGTCTCTACCGCTACCGGGGATTTCATGCGGAATTCGCGCCCCTCTTTGAATGCTATGAACTGGATGGCTATTCGATCCATTTCGGGCAGATCGTTTCCGGCTATCTCTTCTAAGAATATCTGTATGTTAGGCTCTACCACGCCGGCGTAGCGCGTAGTCCATCCTTCCGCTCCGTCGGCACGGGTGAGATATGTGAAATACAGATAATAGTTCGAGTCATTGACAAGATATGTGTCAAATGTCGATGTATTGAGATGTTTTATGTCTGTCGGTTCATAGGCCAGCACCACATTGAGCTTATCTCCTTCCGAAGTCTCTTCCACCGTTGGGCGGGGTTTTGACTCGGATTTCTCGTTTCGTGTATGAGAGTCCACAGTCGGAGTCTGGGATGCTGCGACACGGCGTTCGGTTTCCTCTGCGGGAGCCACAACCACACACTCGCGTAGGAGGGTAGGTGTCTCAAAACCGTCATCGTCCACATATGCGATATTTCCCTCTATTCTTTTTATGACGCCACCTCCGATAGAGTTAAGGAAGCGTACGCGGTCGCCGATCTTTGCCATAATCCTTATTTTTTCTGTTCGATATTATCTTAAAAAGGCCATCTTTTATTGGTAGAGCCATATGCCTCAGTCAATGTAGGCCCCCTCTGCAAGTAGTTCGCTGTATCCACGGTTGAAATAGTGACGCTCGAAGTCTCGAGGACGGAGTATGCGTGAATCATAGATGACAAGATCAAGGTCTATGACCACAGAGTCCTCTCTGTCCCGTTCGGGGGTGCGTCCCTGCATTGATTCCCAGTCTTTCAGGAATGTTACCAGCTGGTCGGAGGTCATGTTTGTCAGGCCGTGAACCACAGCGTTAGTGTAAGTTGTCCCGTCTCCCGAAACAGCCGGTGATTCATATATTGACGATACTTTGAATGATGCGAGACGGTCGCTGAGATACTTTATAGCCTTCTGTACACGCTCTTCACGGTCGGGAGAATTGCTCCCGAGGCTTATAGTACATGATATGGTACGATCCATTTGATTATTTGGTTAGACGGGGTTTATTGCTGTACGCCTTTCATGGTCAGCGCGATGCGTCCCCGTGCAGTGTCTATATCCATGACCCTTACCCTGACAGTCTGTCCGATTCTTACTATTTCGGATGGTGAGGATATGAAACGGTCGCTAAGTTGAGAGATATGGATCAGGCCGTTTTCTTTCATGCCGAGATCTACGAATACTCCGAAAGCCGTGATATTGTTGACTTTCCCGGAAAGCTCTTGTCCGAGGTGCAGATCATCTATTTTGCTCACAGAGTCGTCAAATACCGGCTCATCTTCTTTTTCCCGAGGATCGAGTCCGGGTTTTTCCAGTTCGATGATGATGTCGGTCAAAGTTGGAAGCCCTGTACCTTTTACCACATATCTGTCAAGTTCGATATTGTGTAGCAATGAGCGGTTGCGGCTGAGACTGGCAACATCTGTTCCTGCATCGGCAGCCATTTGTTCTACAAGTGAATAACGTTCGGGATGTACGCCTGTGTTGTCAAGCGGGTTTGAACCTCCCGGGATACGAAGGAATCCCGCACATTGCTGGAAAGCCTTTTCTCCCATTCGTGGAACGCTCATAAGTTCGCTGCGGGTAGAAAACGGGCCGTTTTCCTTGCGATACGCAATGATATTAGAGGCAAGTGTCGGCCCGATTCCGGACACATAGCTAAGAAGCTGGCGCGAGGCGGTGTTGACGTTGACACCAACGGTGTTGACACAGCTGCTTACTACGAAGTCAAGCGATTCTTTTAATCTGGTTTGGTTTACGGCATGTTGGTATTGACCCACGCCTATACTTTTGGGGTCAATCTTTACGAGTTCAGCAAGAGGGTCGAGAAGACGCCGTCCAATAGAGACTGCTCCCCGGACAGTCACATCCTCATTAGGAAATTCCTCTCTCGCCACTTCGGAAGCCGAGTAGATTGACGCTCCTTGCTCGTTCACCATATATACCTGTACCTTGCGTGGGAAGACCACGTCACGCAGGAAACGTTCTGTTTCACGCCCGGCAGTCCCGTTGCCTACGGCTATTGCGTCTATGCGGTGACGGTTGACCAAGTAGCACAACGTGTCGGCTGCTCCGACGAAATCATTTGCCGGAGGGGTGGGGTAGACCACGTCATGTTCGAGCAGATTGCCTTGTTCGTCAAGGGCAACGACTTTGCAGCCGGTGCGGAATCCGGGGTCGATGGCCAGAATCCTTTTGCGTCCGAGGGGAGCTGACATGAGAAGTTGCCGTACATTGTCGGCAAACAATTGTATAGCCGCGTCATCGCTTTTCTCTTTCATGGCCGACGCGGTCTCAGTCTCTATTGACGGTCTCATGAGGCGTTTGTAGCCGTCTCTTACAGCTCCTCTGACAACCGTCGCCACAGCCGCCGAGGCTGTGGAGCGAATAAACATGCGGGATAGACGGTCGGTCATCTCTTCATCATCAATGGTGATGGATACTTTGAGGAAACCTTCCTCTTCTCCGCGACGCATTGCCAGATAACGGTGTGAATTGCATGTACGCAGAGGTTCCGAGAAATCAAAATAGTTCTGATATGTGATTCCATCGGTCTCTTTCCCCGTTATTACACGGGATGAGATGACGGCAGACCGCTGGAATCGCGCTCTCACGATGTTGCGTGCTTTCTCACTTTCACTTACCCATTCGGCAATGATGTCTGCCGCGCCGGCCACGGCTTCTTTTGTCGATGCCACATCTCCTTTGACAAATTTCGCAGCCATTGCTTCCGGGTCGGCGGTGGATGACTGGGCCATAAGCATTTTGGCAAGTGGTTCGAGACCGAGATTTCTGGCAACCTGTGCGCGGGTATTGCGTTTCGGCTTGTATGGGAGATAGATGTCTTCAAGGGCTATCGGGTCAAGGGTCTCGCTTATGCGGGCCTCCATTTCGGGTGTCAGTTCCCCTTTTTCCCTGATGACATCCATGATGTATTCTTTGCGTTTGTCCAGTTCGGCAAGAGCCTGGTGACGGAGCTGGACTGTTCTTACTGTGACCTCGTCCATAGCGCCTGTCGCCTCTTTACGATAACGGGCTATGAAGGGCACGGTGGCGCCGTCGTCAAGTAGCTTGAGGCATGCTGCGACATGTTTGCGCAGATGTGTCCCCAGCTCCTTGGTTATGATATTGGCATGTACGTTTACCATTAGATTTGTTTTACCGTTTTTTTAACGTTAGGATTGTTATTTCTGGCGTAGCTCCTATACGGGCTGGAAATGCCACAGTGCCGTCGCCGATATTCACATACAGACAGTGGGTTGTATCCGAGTCAGTGTACAAGCCCCCCCATGTAGGGTAACGCCATCTGGCAGGTGACCAGCCGCCTATCTCCATCTGCATTGCATGGGTATGCCCGGAAAGTGTCAGCGGTATGTTGACGTCATAATGTCCGGCTATCGAGTCAGTCCAGTGGGCCGGATTGTGGGTCAGCAGTACCTTGGTGACATTATCAGAAAGTGTCGGATAGGCCTTGGTGAGAGATCCGTAGACCTTGAAAGGAGGATCGCCTATATTTTCCACACCTATGATTGCAATTGAGTCAGAGCCACGATGAAGGAATTCGGTCTCGTTGAGCAGCAGACGCCATCCCATCTCTTTTTGCAGATATTTGATGTGGCTCAGATTGTCTTCTTTTGCAAGACTGTTGGGCCAGTCAGAGTAGTCTCCGTAGTCGTGATTGCCGAGTATGGAATAAACGCCCGATGGGGCTTTCAGTCTACGCAATGTCATTACGTGGGGACGCAGTTCTGATGACCGGGTGTTGACTATGTCTCCTGTGAAGACTATAATGTCGGGTCTCAGGCTGTTTACCCGGTCTACGAGACGGCTTACAAATGATGTGTCATTTCCGAATGTGCCTACATGCAGATCGGAAATCTGGGCTATTCTAAAACCTTCAAATCTCTCAGGAAGTCCTGACACCGGGATCTCAACCTCTTTGACTTGCAGTGATAGGCGGTTGTGAAGCGCGCCCCACCACATTGCGGCGAATACAATGCATCCAGATATCGCGCCTGTTATAGCTAACCAGTGCCAGCTTCTCCGCCCGAACAGTTTGGGAATGCGGGAGATGAGGTCTGTTATGACAAAGACAAACTTTGACGTATAGACGGTCAGATATCCATAGAGCATCCACATTATGGTAAGCAGGGTGTCATTGTCACCACCACGCCGAGGAAGACAGATTGCCACGATTACCAAAACCTGCAACATCACTGCCAGCCATGAATGAATCATGGTCAGGCCACGTCTGCCAAACCTTCTTTTCAGAATGCCGTAAATATACCAGTCTATAAATATGTTTAGAAGAATCAGTATTACGGCAGGGAGGATGGGTAGTCGCATCGGATTTTATTCTGAGGTATTGTTTTTTCAGCAATATCCTGCGGCAAGCAGTTTGTTGCGCAAAGGGTTGGCATACATTGTATACATGTATGTGCGCATGAAGTTGCGTTCCTGTGCGGTTATTCCGGGTACATCGACCTTGTCAAGCTGGCCTTCGACATAGGCAGTCACGCTTTCTGCCTCTTCGGGAGAATATCGGTCGGCATACATGTCTGAATCAAATGCCTTGTCATACGCGACATAGTTGATGGGGAAAATCTTATATCCTACATGTATACCGCAGTCTATATGCCTACATACCAACCTGACAATTTCCTGCTTGTCTGTCTCTCCTTCCATACCTTTGACGAGGGGTGAAATACAGCTTGAAAAGGCTATATGAACTCGCCCTTTGTGCCCGAGCAAGCCGGTCTCCATGGAGAAGAGGTCATCATGCTGGCTTTTCTTGAATTCGGGGTCTCGGTGCTTCAACAGCCATTCACGAGCTTTGAGATAGTCGTTGGGGTCAAATTCATAGGATATGGCCACAGGTAGGATATTAAGTTCTTCAAGATTTGAGGCAAGAGAGCCACCACCGGCGAGTCCGAGCATCTTGATCACGCTTTCCTGTGTATGGTCGCTTGAATCTTTTGCACGTCCTTGGCGCTGTGCAATCCATATACTCTCGTTCTTTTTCGTGATTGCATGATGGATATATCCTGAAAGTTGCTTTGCGGCATCAAGAGCCTGACGCGTTGGGAGGTTTCTCTTTACAATAAAGCTTCCGTTGAGTCTGACAAGATGGGTAATCCAGTCATAGATCAACAGGTTGTCACCAATTGCCACCTCTGATGTCTTTATGCCTTTGCGTATGAAGCAAAGATTTATAAATGAGGCGTCAAGGACTATATCACGGTGATTTGATATGAAGGAATATGCCTTTGCCGGGTCAATGTTTTCAATGCCGGTAGATGTGATGCCGGAAGTTGTCCCGCTTTCAAGATTTTCAAGAAAACGCCCCATGACATTTGTCTGGAAATCACGTTTTCCGCGACAGCTTTTAAGAAGCCTCACAAAATCATCATATTCTATATCTGGTAACACCCAACGAACCGCATGCTCAAACCCTGGTTCCTTAACCATTTTGCTGATGTGCTCGGCAAAACATGAGTCATCGTAGGGTGCAATATCTGAAAAATCTAATTCTTGTGCGTTCATTACACGCTTTTAATTTTAATAGATATGTTTACACTAAAAAACAATTAGTCGAAACGATAGTTGGGTCAAAGTTATATATTTTTGTTATAATGTGCAAAAAATATAACCTCAGTGCCTCTGAATTAAGATTTTTTCGCAAATGATAATGTTTTAAGCGAGGTCATCTCTTTCTGTCTGGTATTATCGATTCTTTGGACAGATTTTGGATATGTATCAATAAAGGCTTCCATTATGAATAAAAAATGCTATCAATTCAGATTGTCGATATAATTTTGTAATTTCGTGACATTAACGAAAAATTATTGATATAATGATTACCAATCGTGAAGAAGTTCTTGAAAATGCCCTCCGTGTTTTTGCACGGATGAATTATGAGAAAGCGAGTCAGACAGAGATAGCCAAGGCATGCGGATTGTCGAAGGCCGGACTGATATATTATTATCCTTTAAAGCTTGATCTCTTTATCGCGGTAATAGACAAATATGTGTTCGGGATGCAGTCTGTATCAAAAAAGTTCAGATTTACTTTTGATTCTTTGTCAGGATTTATTGACCAGTATGTAGCCGGTGTAGAGCGCACGATGACCAGACTTGTCGCATTGCTGGCAGATGAAGATAACGAGTTTGGTTGCAGTTCGAATTTCTACTATTTTCATCTGTTGATGCAGGTGCGTCTCTATTATCCTGATGTAGAGAAGAAGATTGACGCAATGTTTAAGCAGGATTATGAGGTGTGGAAATCGGCTATAACTATGGCTAAGAAGATCGGAGAGGTGAGGAGTGATATTGATGAGGATAGCGCGGCCTTGATGTTCCGGCAGATATTTTTGGGCCTTTCATTTGAACAGTCTTTTCAGGACGGCCTTGATATCGGTCTGTTGACTTCAAAACTGCGGTTTGCTTATTCTTTGATAAAATACTGAATGATAGCGCTATAATCTGTATTTGAGGTTTGATATGTATATGATGGGTGAAAAACCAACCAATCGGTTTGTTTTTTCACCTTGTTTTTGTAATTTTGCGCCATGAAAGTTTGCAAACCAGACAGAACCAACATACATAATAAATAAATCAATCGATATGAAAGAAAACTGTTTGAAAAGTGTCTTTGCCGCACTGATTATCGCATGGTCGATGGTATCATGCAACATCTTGAATCCCGGCCCGGTGCCTGAGGATATTGTCGGCGATACCCCGGGTGAGTTACAATCCAAAATAGGTGAGATTCTCGACCAAGCCGGTACCGACTCTACGAAGGTTGAATTTGCGGAAATCAATACAGGGTTCCAATACAAGCCCGATGACAATCTGGCCACTGTTCAAATCCAGATTATTTCGCCGGATGACAAAAACAAGATGTTGCAGTATGACTGGTCTGATATGAAAGACCGTAGGAATCATTACGAGCGCTTTGAACTTACGGTTGCGACCTCGGTATCTAATGATGTGATTGACACATATGAGGGTTACAAAGATATGCTGTTTACCTATGATGATGTCCGGGTATATCTTGATAATCTGCCCGTTTATTGCAAAGAGGCGCTTGACGCATCAGGTTACAAAGACAAAGGATATATCAGCAGCTTTTCAATAGCAAAAGATGATGTTTTGATAAGCGTGCATCACAAAGATGGAAATATTTCCAAGACATACCGTATTTCCAAGGATGGCGGTCATATTGTAATTCCTGAATAAGTGATATGATTAATCCTTCGGAATAGTTGGCTTTTTATGTGTCTCCCCCTCTTGTGTCAGCAGGAGGGGGATTGCTATTTTGTAAATATATTTTTGTCAGAGTGCCGAATGTTTTTATATATTGAGTGGCTGATTATTAAGAAAAATGCCTAAATTTACATTCGTTATGGCTAATAAATTCAATACATACATCGAAAGTCCTTCAATGGAGTACTGGCGCGAATTATGTTTGCGAGAGGGAACTTTGCGACATTTTGACAAAGGTGAGTATTTCTTCACAGCGGGCCATGTGGCCCGGAATCTTGGTTATATCAAGTCTGGCACTCTTAAATATATCGCTTGTAGCGAGGATGGTTCGGAACATGTGATCGGTACTATAAATTTACTATAATCATCTGATTTATAAGGGTTTTATATTTAGCAAAGTACATACAAAGCACATACAAAGCACTTTTCTCACATAATAATACGAAATGCGCCTGACCTCACAGCCGGGCGCGTTCCTCACATTCACTTATTACGGATCGGGGTTATTTCTTTCGTTTGAGGTACAGGAAAAGTAACCACAGTATCGCGGCGATACATACGCCTTGCCCTATCTGGGCAAAGATCGTTTCATGCCATTTTTGCGCCGGGATCTTTTCCTCGTTACGTTTCTCGCGCTGGGTCTGGTCGGCCTTAACGCCGTTAAGCTGCTCACGGTGTCCGGCGGTTTCCTCCGCATTACGGCTGATGCCTTTGTCCTGCGCGATTTTACCTTTGTGTTGCCCCTTTATGTTCTTAACGCCCTCAAAGGTGATGTTACCGGCTTTGTCGATACTTACTTTGCCGCCACCCTCGACAAACTCTATAAGGCCGCCACCCTCATAGGCTACCGTGGTCTTGGTAGTGTCGGTATCGGTCTGTTTATGGCTGGTAGTGTCGGCCACGGTCTTTGTCGTATCGACATACGACTGGGCGGAGTTGAGGTCGGAAGCGGTAACGGTTTTGTGGGTCTTGCATGAATAGAGGCACGCCGCCACACATACGGCGGCTATGAGCGTTAACCGTTTCATGGATGGAAGGTGATAGCGTTAAGACGGCGCAGCCAGCCGCGTTTATATTTGTTGTTTGTCGGGCGGCTGGTGCAAATGCGGTCTATATATGCCTTACGCTCTGCCACTATCCGGGCAAAGAATTGCGCCGGGTTCTGACGGTTGACCGCCGCCAACGTCTTAGGCCCTACCACGCCGTCAACGGTAACGCCTAATACCTGCTGGGGTATGGTGATGCCATGTTTGCCGGAAGCCCAAACCCAATCTACCAGTATTTCGGCGATAGACTGGTTAGCGATTTCGTCGGCTTTCCATCTGTCCCAAAACATGGTTTTTAGAATGTCAAGCCACTGGGCGTATGTCATGCCACGCAACCGCTCGACAGTAGGGTGTGGGTATCCTTTTTTACGGCAGTATTCCGTGTAGGTCGCCAGTGTAACGCCTATCATAGTAGCACCGCCCGGATCATCGGGATCGTTTGCATACCCGGTTGTACGGGCCTTTTCAAAAAGTTTTTCGCCTGTCAGTCCGGCAGGGTTCACTCCTGCTTCAAACTGAATAATAAAAGACACTATTTTTTCTACGTTTGCCATATCATATAAACTTACATCTTAGTAATCACTGGGGGGTATTCTGTCCGCACATCCTCGTTTGTGGCATTTCTTTACTTCCGCTTCGGCCAATTTCAGCTCGACTTCGTGACGGGCATGAATTTCTTCAAGCCTCGCGTTTTGTTCGGCACGTAGTTCTCCATATATGCGGTCGATCTTAGCATCACGCTCGGCCAATCGTTTTTCCAACCAGTCAACTTGTCTGCGGTCGTTTTCATCTTCCAAGGCTGTTACATCGGCCACATCGTGACGGTCTTGCACCTTGAGTCCTCGCCACCATTTAATCAGCTCGATAATCCCCTGTATGCCTCCGATACCGCCTATTATTGCCAATAAGTCAGATGTTTCCATTGCTCTATAATGGGGGTATTTCTACGGTTATTCATTTTATTTTTTATAATGCCGTCACATCAGTGCGGCGGCTATCCGTTCTGGATGCTTATTGGGCCTGTCGCCACCACGAGTCCCGATGCTGTGAGCGAGTCAACCGAGATGTCGCCCTCGAACACTGCGGCCCGGGATATGTCGTAGAGCTGTCCGAGGAGTCCCTCCGGGCAGCTGACGATGTCCGCCCTGTCTGTCGCGTGGATCCCGGAACGGGCGCTTATGCCCCCTCTGACAAGGATGTCCACGACGGGGCGCCGGCACAGTGTAGAGGTGACGACCTGTCCGGCGTCACCCGCAGTCAAGAGATCCCTCCCGTCGTGCGGCCTGACGTTGTCGAACGTCGCCGTGCCGTCCCACCTGATGTATCTGTCTTTGTCTTTGCTTTGTTCCATTGTCTTTCTTTTTGTTTTCTGTATGTTACCGTTGTTGTCTTTGTCTGTTCAGAATCTCGCCGTCCATATGCCTGTCGCCCTGTCGAGCACGAGGGTTCCCTTCTTGGAGCCTTTGACTACCATGTTGCGGGCGGTGGTTCCCAGCCCTATCTCGAGGGTGTAGGAGGTGCCGTATGAGGCAGCCTCGGCGTTGTCGAGGAGGAACGCCCTGCCTTCCGGCGGGAAGTGCACCTCCATGGTTCTGCGGGAACCGTCGGTGGGCGCGTTCTGCACGCTGCCCCGGATCTCGGTGTCGACAAGGTACTCCCTCGTTCCGGCGTGGTCGGCGTAGGCCCGCACGGTCGGGAAGACGTCGACGTGCACCGCCGGCGTGTACCTGAGCCTGTAAGCGAGTCTCTGGAGGTCTATGCTGCCGCGTCCCCCCTGCGTGGATAGCACGACGTCCTCCGTCCCGGCCTCCACCTCCGCCGCGATCTCCGCGTAGACCCTGTGCTCGGTGAGCACGAGCCGCGCCGAGGGCCTGTCCTCGTAGTAGAGGGTCGACCACGGCGATGGAGGCGCCGTGCCCCTGACGCCGCGCCCGCCTCCGAGGGCCACCGCGTCAGGGAGCCTCGCGCCAAGCATGGCGAGTACCCTGACCTCCGTGCCGGGGGCGATGTGGAACCCGAGGTCGGTCATGGCGGTGTCCAGTCTCTCGGCCTCGAGCCCGCAGTCGAGCGAGACCTCCATGACCGACCTGCCGGCGGCCGCCCCGTCCGACACCGGCTCCTGCGGCTGGAAGAACCGCGTGTTGGCGGACGACGCGGCCTGTGCCGACGACGCCGTGGTGACGGCCAGCGTGAGGTACATGGAACCCATGTCCGAGGCGGCGTCCGGCCTTATGTCCTCCAGCCGCAGGCTTCCGTCCCCCGCGTCGGGGAACGAGAGCACGGCCCTCAGGTAGGACGGCGCGTTGCTCACCCTCATCGCGGAGGGCATCTCCAGCCTGACGGGGCAGACCGCCCCGTGGTCGTAGCCGGCCCAGTCCGAGAGGCGGTACGCCTCGGAAGCGCCGCCTTTGGGATACAGATAGTCCCAGCCGAACCACGATGTCTGGTCGCCGGGCGCGGCGGGCAGGGCCAGCCCGCAGTCACCGTCATGGCCGGAACCGGGGGGATACCTCGCCCTCCACCAGTCCGGGTCGTTTCCCGGAACACTCGCGAACGGGCCGTTGTAGTACTGCACGGGCTTGTACCTCGCCCATCTGTTTATCCTGTCGTGGTGCTGTTCTATGAGGCTGCCGAGGTCGTAGCC
>CAJTRI010000019.1 GCA_910578615.1 uncultured Duncaniella sp.
GGCTATGATTGACTACTCGGCCGATGAGCAGGAAGAAGAAGAACCCGAGGAAGAGGAAATGCAGCGTGTTGAAGAACAGCAGCCTGAAGCCCTTCCCGAAGAAATCCTTAATACTGTAAAGGCTACCGAGCTCCAGATTACCCGTGATGAAGAGGTAGTCGAGGAAATCAAGTCGCAGGATGATCTCAAAGAAACGGATACAGCCGTAGGTACAACCAACTTTGACAAGGGTACCGACGACCTCAACGTTGTCCGCGAGCATAAAGACGAGGTAATCGTTGAAGAAAAGAAACCCGAACCCGTTGAAGACAACCGTGTGTTTGACGTTGTGGAGCAGAAGCCCCAGTTCCCCGGTGGTGATGCAGCACTTCTCAAATATGTGGCCGAGCACATCCGCTATCCGGCCATGGCTCAGGAGAACAATATCCAGGGTCGCGTAGTCGTTCAGTTCGTCGTTACCAAGACCGGTAGCGTGGGTGAGGTGAAAGTGGTTCGTGGCAAGGATCCCGACCTTGATAAGGAGGCTGTCCGCGTTGTGAAGTCACTTCCCAAATTCGTTCCCGGCAAGATGAACGGTCATGCTGTGAATGTGTGGTACACACTCCCCATCCAGTTCAAACTTCAGGGTGTATAACCCTGCTGCATAGAGCACCTTAGTAACAATCCCGCGAGTATAAATCTCTGCGGGATTGTTGTTTTTATGAAAAATATGTTGTTAAACATATTTATATATTTGTCAGATAGGAGGATAATTAGTAATTTTGAGGCATAAAATGGGTGTAAATTTTACACCCAAAGGTAAGTAGAAATAACCAGCCATATTATCACCATGAAACATCACATTCTAACACTTATCGCAGTCTCTGCATCTGTTTCGCTGGCTTCATGCAGCGGTACCGGGTCTGATGCATCGCAGAATGCAGCCGGCCTTGACCCTCAGAAATTCACGGATACTAGAGACGGGAAGCCAACCGCTCTATACACCCTCAGATCGTCATCCGGGATAGAGGCTGACATTACCAACTACGGTGGCCGTATCGTTTCGCTTATGGTACCTGACCGTGACGGGCAGATGCGTGATGTGGTTCTCGGTTTTGACAGCATTGCGGCTTATTATCCCGAAAACAACAAGACGGATTTTGGAGCGGCTATCGGTCGTTATGGAAACCGCATCGACCATGGGCGCCTTGTCATAGACGGTGATACCATCAGTCTCCCGGTCAATAACTTCGGCCACTCGCTTCATGGAGGCCCAAACGGCTGGCAGTATCAGGTTTATGCGGCAGAACAACCCAATGACTCTACGCTTGTCCTTACCATGGATTCGCAAGACGGTGATAACGGTTTCCCCGGCAACGTGCATGCGACCGTGACTTACACCCTTCTTCCCGGCAGTCGTCTGGATATAGCCTATACTGCCACCACCGACAAGCCTACTGTAATCAATCTCACCAACCATTCCTATTTCAATCTCACGGGTGATCCGTCCGTCGAGATTGGCGACCACTCTCTCTATCTCAATGCGTCTGGTTTCACTCCCATTGATTCTACCTACATGACGACCGGTGAGATTCTTCCTGTCGCCGGTACTCCTATGGATTTTAAAGAAGGCGAGCTTATCGGCGCACGAATTGACAATTTTGACTATGAGCAGCTCAAAAACGGCAACGGATATGACCACAACTGGGTACTTGACACCAAGGGAGACATCTCGGCCGTTGCAGCGACTCTATCATCTGCCCAGACCGGCATAGGGATGAATATCTACACCTCGGAACCCGGCATACAGGTCTATTCTGGCAACTTCCTTGACGGAACTGTGACAGGAAAGGGCGGAAATGTCTACAACAAACGCACCGGCATCGCTATGGAGACACAACATTATCCCGATTCTCCCAACAAACCTCAGTGGCCCTCTACTATGCTCCGTCCCGGTGAGACTTATAAAAGCCATACAATCATCGAATTCTATAATTTCTGAAACCTTAACCTCTAATCTTAAACCTTAAAACAAAATGGCCTTACTTGACTGGATTGTCATTGCCGTCTTCTTCCTTGCCCTGATAGGTATAATCGTCTGGGTGATGAGACAGAAGCAGAACAATGCCGCCGACTACTTTCTTGGCGGCAAGGACGCGACATGGATTGCTATCGGCGCGTCTATTTTCGCATCAAACATCGGATCCGAACACCTCATCGGTCTTGCCGGCTCGGGAGCTTCGAGCGGCATGGCGATGGCCCACTGGGAAATCCAGGGCTGGATGATACTTCTTCTGGGATGGGTGTTTGTACCATTCTACACACGTTCCATGGTCTACACGATGCCCGAGTTTCTCGAACGTCGTTACAACCCGCAATCACGTACCATTCTCTCTGTAATCTCTCTTATCAGCTATGTGCTTACAAAAGTTGCGGTGACTGTATACGCCGGCGGTCTCGTGTTCCAGCAGGTGTTCGGCATCGAGGAACTCTGGGGTATCGACTTCTTCTGGATTGCCGCGATAGGTCTTGTGATCCTCACAGCCATCTATACCATATTCGGCGGTATGAAATCGGTTCTTTATACCTCTGTGCTTCAAACCCCTATACTTTTGCTCGGTTCGCTAATAATCCTTGTCCTCGGTCTCCGCGAACTTGGCGGCTGGGATGAGATGATGCGTATATGCAGCAGCGTGAAGGTCAACGAGTATGGAGACACCATGACCAATCTCATCCGTTCCAACAATGATGCGCAATATCCTTGGCTCGGCGCTCTGATAGGTTCCGCAGTCATCGGCTTCTGGTACTGGTGTACCGACCAGTTTATCGTGCAGCGTGTCCTTTCAGGCAAGAATGAGACAGAATCGCGCCGTGGCACTATCTTCGGAGCCTATCTCAAACTGCTTCCCGTCTTCCTCTTCCTGATTCCCGGTATGATTGCTTTTGCCATCCACCAGAACTCTGTGGCCGCAGGAGGCGAGGGTTTCCTCCCAATGCTTGCCAATGGAAATGTCAATTCTGACGCCGCTTTCCCCACTCTTGTGGCCAAGCTGCTTCCCGCCGGCGTGAAAGGTCTGATTGTCTGCGGTATACTTGCCGCCCTGATGTCTTCGCTTGCCTCTCTTTTCAACTCTTCGGCAGCTCTCTTCACCATAGACTTCTATCAGCGTTACCGTCCTGACACAGATCCTAAGAAACTTGTCCGTATAGGTCAGGCTGCCACTGTGGTAATCGTGATTCTCGGTATTCTCTGGATCCCGGTGATGCGTTCGGTCGGTGATGTGCTCTATCTCTATCTTCAAGATGTACAGTCTGTCCTTGCCCCCGGTATAGCTGCCGCGTTCCTTCTGGGAATCTGCTGGAAACGTACTTCCGCACAGGGTGGTATGTGGGCCCTTATCACCGGCCTTATCATAGGTATCGCCCGTCTCGGCGCCAAGGTCTATTACAGCAATGCCGACATTATGGCAGGATCGGACAACCTTTTCAAATATCTTTTCTATGATGTGAACTGGCTCTTCTTCTGCGGATGGATGCTTGTATTCTGCCTCTTCGTGGCCATTGTCGTGAGCCTCTTCACCAAGGCTCCCGATCCTCAGAAGATACAGGGTCTCGTATTCGGAACCTCAACTCCCGAACAGCGTGCCGCCACACGTGCAAGCTGGAATATGTGGGATGTGGTTCACTCCGTGATTATTATTGCCATCACTGTTGCCTTCTACATCTATTTCTGGTAATCAAGTGAATTTTTATAGCGAAAATCCACGTTTCTACGTGGCTGTCGATTGTATTATTTTCAGCGTTGTCGAGGAGAAGCTTTGCCTTCTCCTCACCAAGCGCAGGTTTGAACCAGAGAAAGGGAAATGGTCTCTTATGGGAGGATTCGTCCAAGCCGACGAGAGTGCCGATGCTGCCGCCCGGAGAGTCTTGAAACAACTCACAGGTCTGGAAAATGTCTATATGGAGCAGGTGCAGGCTTTCGGTGCCATCGACCGTGATCCGGGAGAGCGGGTCATCTCGATAGCCTATTACGCCCTTCTCGGCCCCGGCGAATATATCCCCCGGCTTCTGGCCGAGCATAATGCCGAGTGGGTGGCGGTTGACAACCTGCCTCCTCTTGGGTTTGACCACCCCGAGATGGTGGGCAAGGCGTTGCAGCTGGTGCGGGACAGTCTGCCGGTGCGCCCCATCGGATTCAATCTCCTGCCCGAGCTTTTCACGCTGACACAGCTCCAGATGCTCCATGAGACCATCCTCGGCCATACTATTGACAAACGCAACTTCCGCAAGCGTATAGCCGAGACCCCCTGTGTAGAGAAGACACCTTATATCGATAAGTCTTCTTCGCGCCGTGGAGCGTCGCTCTATCGCTACAATGAAACGCTGTTCAATTCCGAATCAAAATTTAAAATCTGAATCATGCTCGAAGAACTTAAAGAAAAGGTCTACAAGGCCAATATAGATCTCGTGAGACACGGTCTCGTAATATTCACCTGGGGGAATGTCTCGGGTATAGACCGCGAGAAAGGTCTCGTGGTAATAAAGCCGAGCGGTGTCGACTATGACTCCATGAAACCTGAGGATATGGTGGTGGTTGACCTCATGACCGGCGAGGTTGTCGAGGGGGCACTCCGTCCGTCTTCTGACACCCCGACCCATCTTGTACTCTATCGTGCCTTCCCCGAGATAGGCGGTGTGGTGCATACCCATTCCACTTATGCTACCGCGTGGTCACAGGCCGGCATAGACCTGCCTAATATCGGCACCACTCATGCCGACTATTTCCATGACGCTATTCCCTGCACTCTTGACATGACTCGTGAAGAGGTAATGGGCGCGTATGAGTTTGAGACCGGAAATGTCATCGTGCGCCGTTTTGAGGGTATGAATCCCGTACATACACCAGGCGTGCTTGTCAAGAATCATGGCCCGTTCTCATGGGGCAAGACTCCTGACGAGGCAGTCCACAATGCTGTCGTGATGGAACAGGTTGCCAAGATGGCCTTTGTGGCCTATCAGGTAAATCCGGCCCTCACCATGAACCGTCTTCTTATAGAGAAACATTTTGACCGCAAGCACGGCGCTGACGCCTATTACGGCCAGATAAAGAAATAATACACATACCTTAAATAATAACCAAGTCAAATCTTAATTAAAAAATCATGTTCGATAATTATGAAATATGGTGGGTCACAGGTGCCCAGCTCCTATATGGCGGTGATGCAGTAATCTCGGTTGACGCTCATTCAAGAGAAATGGTCGACGGGCTCAACAAATCGGGACGTATCCCTGTGAAGATTGTCTACAAAGGCACTGCCAACTCCTCACGCGAGGTTGCCGACATCATGAAGGCTGCCAATAATGACGACCGCTGTGTTGGCGTCATGACATGGATGCACACTTTCTCACCCGCCAAGATGTGGATTCACGGACTCCAACAGCTCAACAAGCCATTGCTCCACTTCCATACACAGTTCAATGCCGAGATTCCCTGGGATTCTATGGATATGGACTTCATGAATCTCAACCAGAGTGCCCATGGAGACCGTGAGTTCGGACATATCTGCACACGTATGCGTCTCCGCCGTAAGGTTGTCGTAGGCCATTGGACTGACCCCGAGGCCCAGGATCGTATCGCCGTGTGGTCACGTGTGGCCGCCGCATGGGCCGATTCTCAGGATATGCTTATAATCCGTTTCGGCGACCAGATGAACAATGTTGCCGTTACAGACGGAGACAAGGTCGAGGCCGAACAGCGTCTTGGCTATCATGTTGACTATACTCCTGTTTCCGAACTCATGGAGTACTGGAAGAAGGTAACTGATGAGGAGACCAATGCCCTCGTTGCCACATACTTCAAGGAATATGCACATGACCCGGGTCTCGAAGAGAAGGGGACAGATGGTTATAAGTCAGTCTGGAACGCGGCCCGTGCCGAGCTTGCTCTACGTGCCATCCTCAAAGCTAAGGGTGCCAAGGGCTTTACCACCAACTTTGACGACCTTGGTACTGATGACATAAACTCACCTTGCTTTGTAGGATTTGACCAGATTCCGGGTCTTGCATCTCAGCGTCTTATGGCCGAGGGATGCGGTTTCGGTGCCGAGGGTGACTGGAAGAGCGCCGCTCTCTATCGCACGGTGTGGTTCATGTCGCAGGGGATGCCCAAGGGGTGTTCCTTCTTGGAAGATTATACCCTCAACTTCGATGGCGCTAACAGTTCCATCCTTCAAGCACACATGCTCGAAGTCTGCCCCCTCATTGCCGAAGAACGTCCCCGTCTGGAAGTCCATTTCCTCGGCATCGGTATACGCAAGGCACAGACAGCCCGTCTTGTGTTCACTTCCAAGCCTGACAAGGGTGTGACCGCCACTGTGGTTGATCTTGGAAACCGTTTCCGCCTTATTGTCAACGACGTGGAGTGCATCAAGTCCAAGCCCCTGCCGAAGCTGCCTGTCGCATCGGCTCTCTGGATTCCTATGCCTGACTTCGCAACCGGCGCCGCCGCATGGATTTTGGCCGGAGGAACCCATCACTCATGCTTCTCGTATGATCTCACCCCTGAATACTGGGAAGACTATGCCGAGATTGCAGGCATCGAGATGGCCCATATCAACAAGGACACTACTATTCCGTCGTTCAAGAACGAGCTTCGTTGGAACGAGGTCTACTATATGCTCAACAAGTCACTCTGCTAAGCCATGTCTGACAAAGCAAAAGCAACCATTGAAAGTGGCAACGCCATTCTCGGCATCGAGTTTGGGTCAACCCGCATCAAGGCCGTCCTGATTGATGAGAACAATAATCCCATCGCACAGGGAAGCCACCAGTGGGAAAACCAGCTCGTTGACGGCCTGTGGACTTATAGCCTCGAAGCTGTATGGGCGGGAGTGCAGGACTGTTACCGAGACCTCCGCGAAAACGTCCTTTCCCTTTACGGAGTGGAGATTGAGAGACTGGCGGCCATAGGTATAAGTGCGATGATGCACGGATATATGCCTTTCGACAAGGAAGGAAATCTTCTTGTGCCGTTCCGCACATGGCGTAACACGAACACAGGCAAGGCCGCTGCGGCTCTTTCCGAACTATTTGTCTACAATATCCCCCTTAGATGGAGTATCTCCCACCTTTATCAGGCGGTTCTTGACCACGAACCCCATGTAAAGGATGTCGACTTCCTGACCACTCTGGCCGGCTATATTCACTGGCGCCTAACAGGTGAGAAAGTGCTTGGTATAGGTGATGCGTCCGGTATGCTTCCCGTAGATCCTGCCACAAAGAACTTCTCGTCCGATATGGTTGAGAAATTCGACAACCTCGTTAAGCCCGAGGGATTCTCATGGACACTTTCCGAGATTCTTCCCAAGGTACTTACCGCAGGGACGAGGGCGGGTGTGCTTACCCCGGTAGGGGCAACCCTTCTTGACACATCCGGCCATCTCCAAGCCGGAGTGCCACTCTGTCCTCCCGAGGGTGACGCAGGTACAGGCATGGTGGCTACCAATGCCGTAGAACAGCGTACAGGCAATGTCTCGGCAGGCACATCATCTTTCTCTATGATAGTGATAGAGAAGGAGCTTTCACGGCCTTACGAGGAGATTGACATGGTGACCACCCCTGACGGTAGTCTTGTGGCCATGGTTCACTGCAACAACTGCACTTCCGATCTTAACGCGTGGGTAAATCTTTTCCGTGAATACAATGAGCTTCTCGGTCTCCCCGTGGATATGAACGAGATCTATTCCAAGCTCTATAACTGTGCTCTCGGTGGAGATTCCGACTGTGGCGGACTTGTGTCCTATAACTTCTTCTCAGGCGAGCCTGTGGTAGGTTTTGCAGAGGGAAGTCCGCTCTTAGTCCGTTCGGTGGCTGACAGGTTTAATCTTGCCAACATAATGCGTGCGCATCTCCACGCCTCTGTGGCTGTTCTCAAAATAGGTAATGACATTCTTTTTGACAAGGAGGATGTAAAGGTAGACCGCATCACCGGCCATGGCGGACTCTTCAAGACCCCCGTGGTGGGACAGCGTATACTTGCCGCCGCCCTTAACTCGCCCATATCCGTCATGGAGACGGCAGGAGAAGGTGGTGCATGGGGTATGGCGCTTCTCGGGGCCTTCATGGCTCGCGGAGGCATGGCCTCGCTTCCAGAATGGCTCAACGATGTGGTGTTCCGTGGAAATGACGGTACGGAGATTGCTCCAACCCCCGAAGATGTGGCTGGGTTCAACGCGTATATCAAGAACTATCTCCGCCGTCTCCCAGTGGAGCGTGCGGCAGTAGAGACAAATTGATATAGCGGGTTCCGATACTTACTTTCTTGAGGACGTGAAGTCAGAGCGGATGTTTTTTCGCAGACTTCATGTCCTTTTTCTGTCAGGGTTTGCAGGTGGTGACGATGAGATACAATCCTGTATGAGTATTTGTGCTTTAATGCCGGATGTGCATATTTTTGATTATTTAAGCCATAGGCGTTGTTGGGCGCTTGTTATTATGCCCTGGTTTTTGTAATTTTGTATGTTTCATATGAAAAGTTCGAAATCACTGATTGCTGTAATATTATCTGTAAGCTGGCTTGACATGTCAGCTCAGATAGAATGGGCCGGAACTTCTGAGCCTGTCCTAAGGGAGTCCGTGGCATCGTCTACGGGCCTTGATGCTGTTTATGTGGCTCCGTCCGTAGACGGCCTTTCCATTACCTACACCGGCGGGAACGCATCTTCGGCAAGATGGTCAAGATTCTCGAATCTCGGTGGAGGATATGCCGAGGAGATTGCTGTCGGAGCAGTCCTTCCTGCGCCTGAATCTGACATGGGTTATATTGTGGAGACCTCGGAAGGACGCTATATATTCTGGCTCGTGGATTATAGCCGTCACAGGCTTTCACTCGGCTCCTTGTCTGAGTCTGCCGGACAGGATTGCGGCCGTGTGGCTCTTGATGTTAGCGGTACTGGTGACGAGATTGTATATTATTCGGTCAACGGACGCCGTATGACCATTTCTCGGGATATAGAGCTTTCTTATCTTACGCTTTCCTATGACGAGGAGTCGAGGGAATACAAGGAGGTGGATGCTTCGGAGACTTATGATTATCTTCACCCAGTCCTGTCTGCGCCTGCACCGCTTTGTGCCACGGGGTTTACCCTTAAAGGTGATAAGTTTCTGCGTGAATGGGGGGGAGAGATCTCTGTGGAGTCCCCGGTATATGAACCTGTCGCCGTAGAGGCCCGTACTGTCGCCGTGCAGCAGTCGCGTGAGGCGGATAACGAGGTAAACAGTTCTGAGGGTGCTCTCGGTGGTTCGGCGCCATGTGTTGTTGATTTCGAGGCCGCAGTCACTGATGCCGCTATATTCCGTGAGTGGCAGTTTTCCGACACCCCTGATTTTGACGACATTTCCCTTCGGGTAAGCGATCTTTCGTTCACACATTCCTTTGAGGAGCAGGGGGTGACATATGTGAGATTTTACTGTGCCAATGCCGATGCCTCTTGTGACTATTACAGCGAGACATACGAGGTGTCGATAGGGGAGTCATTTCTCAAATGTCCTAATGCTTTCTCTCCGTTCAACGAGGATGGTGTCAATGACGAATGGAAGGTCTCTTATAGTTCGATCGTGTCATTCGAATGTGCTATTTTCAATCGTGGCGGCCACAAGATGGCGTCTTTTTCAGATCCCTCGCAGGGATGGAATGGAAAATACAATGGCAAATTCGTACCCGCCGGGGTCTACTATTATGTCATCAAGGCACGTGGTGCTGATGGACGTGATTACAACCTTTCCGGGGATATAAACATTATAGATTATAAGTAAACTAAAAAACACACATAACCGATAGTATGAATTTCCATCGCAAATCACTTCTGGGGTCGGCCCTTGCTCTTGCCACCCTTGCCTTTGTCCTACCTACGGGGCAGTTGTCTGCCGAACCGGCTCCTGACGGGAAACGTCCTGCTTCGGCTGTCTCTCCGTCTGCCGTTGTGTCCCCTTATGTGCCAGATAAGGTCACATTTGCCGGACAGACTATATCCACTGACCCTGTCAATATGTGGGAACGTCTTGACCGCGAATTGACGGCAATGTCATATACCCACACAAACACGCTTCTGACAATCAAGCGTGCCAACAGATATTTTCCCGAGATAGCCCCGATACTTAAACGTAACAACATTCCGGCTGACATGGTATATCTTGCCGCGATAGAGTCTACTATGAATCCCAAAGCCATATCTTCGGCCAAGGCAGGTGGATTGTGGCAACTTATGCCGGCCACGGCGCGTGAGTATGGACTCGAAGTGAACGACAATGTCGACGAGCGTTTTGATATTGAGAAATCAACGGAGGCCGCATGTCGCTATCTTCGCAACGCGTACAACAAATATGGCAACTGGGAGTCAGCCGCCGCAAGCTATAACGGCGGTATGGGACGGATCTCTTCGGAACTTAATGCACAGCAGGCATCCTCGGCCTATGATCTTTATCTTGCCGAGGAGACTATGCGATACATCTTCCGTCTCCTTTCCATGAAGCTCATTATGGAGAACCCTTCGGAATATGGTTTCAGACTTACGGCTGACAATCTCTACTATCCTCTTGACTATAAAATTGTGGAGGTCTCCACTCCTGTCGAGGACTGGCCGTCATGGGCACTTGCCGCCGGGATAGATTATCTTACCCTTCGCGAACATAATCCGTGGATACGCTCCAAAACACTTCCCAACAAGACCGGCAAGACCTACCGTGTCAAGGTTCCTACCAAGGAATCGCTCTCACGTTCGGCAATGAAGAAAAAGGTCTATGACATGCGGTGGGTGACCGAATAATTACTTAGAAGGCATAGAATGAACGTACAGGACAATAACAATCCTATCTCTAATATTCCCTCGCTCCGTGTGCTCGGAGCGAGGGTTCACAATCTCAAAAATATAGATGTAGAGATTCCCCACAACGCGCTTACGGTCGTGACCGGCCTGAGCGGAAGCGGGAAATCATCACTCGCCTTTGACACTATCTATGCCGAGGGACAACGTCGTTACATAGAGACTTTCTCAGCCTATGCGCGTAACATGCTCGGCAATCTCGAACGTCCCGATGTTGACAAGATTACCAGCCTTTCACCTGTAATAGCGATAGAACAGAAGACCATAAACCGAAATCCCCGAAGCACCATAGGCACCACCACGGAGGTATATGATTTTCTACGTCTTCTTTTCGCCCGTGCGGGGACTGCCGTCAGCTATGCCACTGGCAAACCCATGGTCAAATATACCCGAGACCAGATTGTGTCCCTTATACTGGAACGCTATGACGGGCATAAGGTCTATATCCTTGCCCCGGTTGTCAGAAACCGAAAGGGCCACTACAAGGAGTTGTTCGAGAACATGCGCAAGAAAGGTTTTCTTTCAGCCCGTGTTGACGGCGAGATTCGCGAACTGACACTCGGGATGAAGGTCGACCGTTACAAAAACCATGACATAGAGCTTGTCATTGACAGGCTGAAAGTCTCGGCGAAGGATCTTACGCGTCTTGAATCCACTGTCACAGACGCACTTGCCCATGGAGAGAAACAGATGATGCTCTATGATGTGGAGACTGACTCGGCCTCTTATTTCTCCCAGACGCTTATGGATGCCGAGAGCGGAATCTCTTATCGAGAGCCTGCGCCTCATAACTTCTCGTTCAACTCGCCTCTCGGAGCCTGTCCGTGCTGCAAGGGACTCGGGTATGTGAATATAATAGATCGTGACAAGATAATACCTGATACATCTCTTTCCATACATGAGGGCGCTATACTCCCGCTCGGCAAATATCGCAACCTGATGGTCTTCTGGCAGATTGACGCTATCTGCCGGAAATATGGCTGTACATTGAAGACCCCGGTTAAAAATCTGCCGGAGGAAGCAATGAGTGATATTCTCAACGGTACGCCTGAACGCCTTGTAATCGAGAATGACACCATGGCCACATATAATTATTTCAACACCTATGAGGGTCTGGTCAAGTATATAGAGATGCAGCAGGGCGACGAGGCTTCGTCAGCGGCTAAAAGGTGGAGTGAGGGATTTTTCACACGTGGTGTGTGTCCGTCATGCAAGGGAGACCGTCTCAACAAGGAAGCTCTTCATTTCTTTGTTGATGGCAGGAACATCGCCGACCTTGCCAGGATGGATATCTCTGATCTGTATGAGTGGTCTCTCGGTGTGGAAGACCGTCTTGACCCCACGCGTCGGCTCATCGCCGGAGAGATAATGAAGGAGATACGCAGCCGTCTCAAATTTCTTTGTGACGTCGGGCTGGACTATCTCCAACTCAACCGTGCGTCGGCCACACTTTCTGGAGGGGAAAGTCAGCGTATCCGTCTGGCTACCCAGCTCGGCAGCCAGCTTGTAAATGTCCTCTACATCCTTGACGAACCTTCGATAGGACTTCATCAACGAGATAACCGGCGTCTGATAGACTCACTCAAAAATCTTCGTGACGCCTCAAATTCAATACTTGTTGTCGAACATGACAGGGACATAATGCTTGAAGCCGACTATATAGTGGATATAGGGCCGAAAGCCGGACGCAAAGGTGGGGAAGTGGTATTCTCCGGGACTCCTTCGGAGATGCTTCAAACAGACACCCTCACGGCAAGGTATCTGAAAGGAGATCTTTCTGTCCCGGTTCCGTCGGCAACGAGGAAGGGAAATGGTAAAAAACTTGTTCTCAAAGGTGCTTCGGGACACAATCTCCGTGATGTCAACCTGACCATACCTCTCGGCAAGCTGGTGTGTGTGGCCGGTGTTTCCGGCAGTGGCAAGTCTTCTCTCGTCAACGGCACTCTCCAACCTGTGCTTAGCCAGAGATTTTATCGTTCTCTTACCAATCCGTTGCCTTATAAGTCAATCGAAGGCATCGAGCATATTGACAAGGTGGTGACCGTTGACCAGTCGCCTCTCGGCAAGTCGCCTCGTTCCAATCCGGCTACTTATACAGGAGTCTTTACTGCCATACGAGATCTTTATGCCTCTCTTTCCGAGGCGAAGATACGTGGTTATCGTCCCGGGCGGTTCTCGTTCAATGTTGCCGGAGGTCGGTGCGAGACATGCGCCGGCAACGGTTATAAGACAATAGAGATGAATTTCCTCCCGGATGTGCTGGTGCCCTGTGAGACATGTGGCGGCAAGCGTTACAATCGCGAGACGCTTGAAGTGCGGTTCAAAGGCAAGTCTATCGCTGATGTCCTTGACATGACCATCAACCAGGCGGTGGAGTTCTTTGCATCCGTTCCGTCGATAATCAATAAGATAAAGGTTCTTCATGAGATCGGCCTCGGCTACATAAAGCTCGGACAGCCGTCGTCCACTCTGTCAGGGGGAGAGAACCAGCGTGTCAAACTCGCTACCGAGCTGTCACGCCGTGATACGGGAAACACCCTGTTCATTCTTGACGAACCGACCACAGGCCTCCACTTTGATGATATACGGGTGCTCCTCGGTGTTCTCAACCGCCTTGTAGACAAGGGAAATACCGTCCTCGTCATAGAGCATAACACTGATATTCTGGCGGCAGCCGACCATATCATAGATATGGGGCCGGGAGGTGGAAAGAACGGTGGATGTATAATTGCTTCCGGGACTCCTGCCGTTATTGCGAAAGGAGATTCTCCGACCGCCATGTTCATCCGTGAGGCGTTGGAAGGTAAATAGCCATCGGCCAAGGATATATCCGTGGATTTTGTCATTTTTAACGATGATTTGTTTTTATTGTTAATTAAAGGTGGTAAATTTGCACATCGATTTGTAAAAATGTGCTTTACAACATAGTTTTCGAACACGCTAATGATAAAGAGTGCAATAGAACAGGTAATAACCGAGGATCTTTCAGAAATCTGGCAGGTTCTGAGTGGTGAGGAAAAACGGCTCATCATCGAAAATTTCCGTATCCACCACTACAAGAAGAACCAGATTGTCTATATGGAGAAGGACGAGCCGGAATTTATCTGGTGTCTTCTGGAAGGCAAGGTCAAGAAATACAAGGACGGTATAGGCGGAAGGGTTCAGATAATCCGTCTCATCAAGCCGGTTCAGTATTTCGGTTACAGGGCTTATTTTGCCCGTGAGCCTTATGTGTCGAGCGCGGCCACCCTTGAACCTTCTACCCTTGGCACTCTTCCGATGGCAATTGTAGAGGAGCTTATTGCGCGAAACAATAATCTCGCCATGTTCTTTATCCATGAGTTGTCAAGAAATCTCGGCTCGTCGGATACACGGATTGTCAATCTCACGCAGAAACATCTGCGCGGACGTCTTGCCGAAGCCCTTATAGTGCTTCTTGACAATTACGGGTACGAGGCTGATGACAACATGACCCTGAAAATATATATGGGTCGTGAAGACCTCGCGAGTCTTTCAAATATGACGACCGCCAATGCCATACGCACTCTGTCGACCTTTGTAAACGAACATCTTATTGTTGTGGATGGCAGAAAGATAAAGATTCTCAACGAACCCCAACTCCGAAAAGTATCAAAATTTGGCTAAACAGGCAAAATTCTCCTCACGCATAGGCGTCATAGCCGCCACGGTCGGTTCGGCTGTCGGTCTCGGCAACGTCTGGCGATTTCCTGCCGAAGTCCAGAGTGGCGGCGGCGCGGTATTCCTTCTGGTCTATATAATATGTATCTTTCTTCTCGGCATCCCGGTGATGACAGCCGAGATGGCTCTTGGACGTGGTGGAGATTCCGATGCGGTGGGAGCCTTTCGTAATGTCACTCCGCGACGGCGGGGATGGTGGATGGTTGGCGCACTCGCCATTCTCTCGTCCTATCTTATACTGTCGTTCTACATGGTGGTAGCCGGGTGGACTTTCGAATATCTTGTGCAGTCTGTCACAGGCGACCTATATTCCCCGGTTCACGGACAGGGAGAGGAGGCATTTCTTGACCGTATGGGTAGCTATATAACCGGCACTTATCGTCCCATAGTGATGACTCTTTTTATGGTGGCGGCCAATCTTTTTGTGCTTCTGAAAGGTGTGAGCGGTGGTATCGAGAAGGTATCTAACGTCATGATGCCTGTCCTCTTCCTTCTTCTTATAGTGTTTTGCGGCGTGTCTCTGAGTCTGCCGGGTGCTGGTGCTGGCCTGGAATTCTTCCTCCGGCCTGATTTTTCGGCACTTACGCCGTTGACAGTGGTTGAGGCTCTTGGGCAGTCGTTCTTCTCACTGAGTCTCGCGATGGGCATAATTCTTACTTATTCAAGTTATTATCCATCCTCTACCCGGCTGACGCGCACGGCTGTGACCGTCTCGCTTCTCGATCTTCTTGTGGCGTTGATGATGGGGGTTATAATATTTCCGGCGGTTATGACGTTCGGCCTTTCTGATTCGAATCTTGCCGGATCGTCACTCGTCTTTGTCACGCTCCCCGAGATATTTTCCCAGATGCAGGGCACCCGTATCTGGTCATCCCTGTTCTTTTTGCTGCTTACTGTGGCAGCATTCACTTCTACAATCTCCCTTGCCGAGGTCTCGGTGGCGTTCATGCAGAGGAGGGGAGGACTGTCCCGAAGCAAGGCCTGTATGGCCGTAATACTTCCGTTGGCGTTGCTTAGTCCGGCCTGTTCGCTTTCGGTAGGGCCTTGGAGCGGATATACCATATGCGGAATGACGCTGTTTGACTTTCTTGACAACGTGACCACCAATATAATGCTTCCTGTCGGAGGCATCCTGATGTGTATCTATCTCGGTTGGGTGGCTCCGAAGTCATTCCTTGACGGACAGCTCACCAATTTCGGTGCTATCCGTTCACGCGTTGTGGGGATAATACATTTCATCGTCAAGTGGATAGCGCCGGTATTGATAGCCTTGATACTTGTCAGTGGGTTTATCTGACACTCGGGTATGTTATGGCTCCTGTGGATATGTTGTAGGTGATGACGGTATCGAGCATTGTCAGCTTGTAGTAAAATCTGTCGCGTGTGACTGCATAAACATCCCGTTGCATGGCTGTGCCTTGCAGATAGGAGTAAAGCTCCGGGGGTAGCTGGTCGTACATAAGAACGTCCGGGAGCGTGGATCCCTCGCCGTCTATATCTATCCAACGATTTTCTTTGTCAAATACTATTGTCGCGCTATTGTCGAGGACAGCCTTGTGTGAACCGTCGGCAAGTGGTGTGTAGGATTTTACCCTGGTATTTGGAAAATACTCCGTTATGAATTCCGACACGGCCGTAGGAGTGCTGTCAAGAGCATCGGTTGAGCAGGAGCCGAGCAGCAACGCGCACAACAGGGAGACAATGATGAGGCTGATATGGTTTTTCATAGACTTAATGAAATTCGTTATACCAGGTTTTTGTTTTGTTAACAACTGTCGCGGTTAAAAAGTTTAAATTCAGGCCAATTAAGCGAAAATAAGGCAACCAGCGCCTTTCTATGACGGTTATTATGACATATGAGCAAAATAAATAACAGATTGTCATGGAAAGAATCATCAAACAGGCGGCCGTTGAGGCAGCCGTCAATAGCGCCTACGATAAGTTTAAGACATTCAGAGTGGAAGGCTCCGGGCCTGATTCTCGGATAGCGCCGGAAATTGCCGGAAAATTCGGCATATCCGTGCGTCTTACTGACGGGACGAGCTTTGACCGTGGTGATACAGCCACTCTCTTCCCGATGGGTTCGCTTCTGAGAATACCTGTCGCCATTTTGGCATTCACCCAGATATCACCCGAAAATTTTGTAAAGGAGATGAGTACGGGGAAGTGTCCCACCGGGTGTGACCGTGGGATTGAGAATCGTCCGAAGGGTGTACATGCCAAGAATCTGCGAATGGTGAGCTTCATTCAGCCGCAGGGCGATGCAGACGGCAAGATGCAGCTCCTTTCAGACCTCATGATATCGCTCATGGGTTCGTCTCCCGTCATGGATGACAGGCTGTATGAACGTTCAGTCAGAGAAAACGAGGCCAAAGGGGTGGAAAATCTGCTTGCCACCAACGGATACGAACTCTATGATTCGGCGCCCGTGTCTCTCGAGGTCGCCACCAAGCTCCATTCCATGCTTGTGACCACAGGCCAGCTCGCAAGGATGGGAGCGGTGATAGCCGCTGACGGCACTGACCCTGTTACAGGTCATTCCGTTTATGACGGCGAAATCTCTCAGTGGGTGGTAGGCATGATGGCTTCAAAAGGGCCTAAGCGTATCAAAAAGACATGGCTCGTATGTACCGGCCTGCCGGCCATGTCCAGCTTTGGCGGAGGTCTTGTCGCTGTGATTCCCGGATTCGGTTCGATAGCTGCTTTTGCACCAGAACTTGTTGATGGAGTCATAGCTTTAAAGTCGGCTATGGCCGTGAAAGAGGTTGCATCCTTGCTCGGACTCAATGTTTTCTCAAATATCCGCCCAAGGGTTGAGAAGTAATCGCGCATATAAGAAAATATCACGTACCATGAAGGCGGGAGGCTGTTTTTAGTGAACAAAACAGTCTCCCTGTTTTTTATTTTTGTATCTTTGCATCTGTTAATTATCATCATGAAACGCCGACTGTTTCTCATATTGCTCATCACGTTTGCTTTGGCCGGATCCATGGCCGGAGAGTCACATGCCGGCGTGGCCGGTACTTCCCGTTTCAGGATGGGATTGAATCTGCAATTCACCTCGCATAGTTCTTGGCAGATTGATTTTGGCTGCCACTATATGCTGAATCCTTATGTGGGTCTGGGGGGCAGTATAGGCGGATGGCGTCAGTATTCATCTCCGATTTCGCCGGAAGGCCCTAACTGGTGGGTGCTTCGAAGCGACCGTCATCCGTCCAATGTGTTTCTGCGTCCGTCCGTGCTGCTCATGTCTCCTGCCATCTTGAAAATGGGCAGTGTCTCGGTAGGACTCACTGCCTGTCCGGGCGTCATGCTCAATGTGCCCCATCAGAGGGTCACGATAGAGATTTCGAATGACTGGGATTATAATGACAATGTCAAAGTCAGCACCACCAAGGGGCAGTGGTGTGCGGTTGACTGCCGTGCCGGCATATATCTTCATGCAGGCCCTGTCTATGTGCAGGCCGGTTATGTCGTTTCAAGCCTCAATATCTATGGCATGTATCGGAATCTTGAATACAATAATGTCTCCTTCAAGGAGTTTTATCCTTCAAAGAGCTGGCTCCAAGGAGGATTTGTCACAGTTTCCTATAATTTCTGAAAAATGGGAGTAGCCGATCGTTTATCCTCGTTCCTCTCGCTCCTCGGATCATCTGTCAAGAGTGTGTTAAAGCTTGTCTTGCAGTCACGCGGATGCACTGTAACCCATGTTGCCCAGAACGGCCAGAGACTGATTATTATGGGCAACGGGCCGTCACTTGCCCGTAATATAGCCGAGGATGCGGAGATACTGTCGTCTGCCTGTACCATGGCGGTGAATTTTGCGGCAAATGCCGATGAGTTTGCCGTCCTGCGTCCTGACTTCTATGTAATAGCCGATCCGCACTTCTTTAAAGGCCGGGAAACAGATCCGAATATAAAGCGTCTGTTTGATCGTATAGATTCTATGGTGGACTGGGATATGACACTTTTTATTCCGTCTGACAGAAATCCTTCCGAACAGGGAATCGGTAATCCGCATGTGAGGATAGAGAGCTTCAACCTTGTCGCTGTCGAAGGGTTCGGCTGGCTTGAAGATGCCGCATATAAGTCCGGCAGAGGTATGCCGCGTCCTCGCAATGTGCTTGTGCCTGCATTGATGACAGGGATACTCATGGGATTCAAGGATATATATATTATAGGTGCCGATCATACGTGGACGAGGACTCTGGAAGTTGCCGATGATAATACCGTGGTATCAGTGCAGCCACATTTTTATAAGGATAACAATTCAGAACAGGCACGTGTGACAGATGTCTATCGCGGAGTCCGTCTCCATGACGTTCTTCTCTCGATGCACCTCGCCTTCAAGAGTTATCACTCCATAGCCCGTTTCGCGGCAAGGCATGGAGTCAATATATACAATGCCACCCCAGGCTCGTTTATAGATGCATTTCCAAGAAAAAAATTATGATAGAACCAGGAACAAAAATCCCTGATTTCCTCGGCCTTGACCAGGATGGCAGGGAGGTAAGACTCAGTGATTATCCGGGCAAGAAGATTGCCTTGTATTTTTACCCTAAGGATATGACCTCGGGATGTACGGCCCAGGCCTGCAATCTGCGTGACAATTACCATGAGCTGCTTGATGCAGGTTATCAGGTGATAGGTGTCAGCGTCGATCCGGCTGAATCTCACAGGAAGTTTATAGCCAAGAATTCGCTCCCTTTCCCGCTTGTTTCCGATGTTGACCACAAACTTGTGGAACAGATGGGTGTGTGGGGAGAGAAGTCGATGTACGGACGCAAGTATATGGGAACTTTTCGCACCACGTTCATAATAGACTCCGACGGAACAGTGGAGCGTGTGATAACACCAAAGCAGGTCAAGACCAAGATTCATGCCTCACAGATTCTCGGCTGACCCTGATGGCGACTGATTTGCAAGAGGTTGACCGGCTTGTCCGGGTCGGTCGGCTTCAAGAGGCCTTGTCCGTCATAAATGATATGATAGAGCGTCATCCTTCTGAGGCATCATTGTATTTTATGCGCGGAAAGATTTATTGGAAACTTGGCAACCATTCGGCAGCCACCGGCGATTATGCGCGTGCTGCCGGTATTGATCCGGCATCTCCGGCGGTATATGCTCTCGAACAAGCCCGAGAGATAGCCGGTTTCTTCAACCCCGATCTTTACAACCCGTAATGAAAGACAAGCCGCGCAGAGGTGTAAATAACAGCCTCTGCGCGGTCTTTGTTTATCGATAGATAGAGGGTTAGTCAAGTTTCAGTACTGCGAGGAATGCCTTCTGAGGAACCTCCACCGAGCCAATCTGTTTCATTCTCTTCTTTCCTTTTTTCTGTTTTTCGAGAAGTTTGCGCTTACGGGAAATATCGCCACCGTAGCATTTCGCGGTCACATCCTTGCGGACGGCTTTGATGGTCTCGCGCGCTATGATTTTTGCACCGATGGCGGCCTGTATCGCTATGTCGAACTGCTGTCGGGGTATAAGCTCTTTTAGTTTCTCGCACATGCGCCGCCCGAAAGTTACGGCATTGTCCACATGGGTGAGGGTTGAGAGCGCGTCAACGCTTTCGCCGTTGAGGAGTATGTCGAGTTTGACAAGCCGTGACTCGCGGAAATCGTGAAGATGATAGTCAAAAGATGCATAGCCCTTCGAGATGCTTTTGAGCTTGTCATAGAAGTCTATAACTATCTCGCCAAGCGGCATGTCGAAAATCATCTCCATGCGGTTGCCGGAGATATATTCCTGCTTGACCAGTTCGCCGCGTTTTGACAGACATAGGGTCATGATGGGGCCGATAAATTCGGCAGCCGTGATGACCGAGGCGCGTATATATGGTTCTTCGATGTGGTCGATGAGCGTCGGGTCGGGAAGTCCTGACGGGTTGTGTACCTCTGTCATCTCTCCGTGCTTGTCATAGACACGATACGACACGTTGGGGACGGTGGTAATGACATCCATGTCGAATTCTCGTCCAAGACGTTCCTGTATGATCTCCATATGCAGGAGTCCGAGGAAGCCGCAGCGGAAACCGAATCCGAGAGCCATTGATGACTCTGGCTGGAATGTAAGCGAGGCATCGTTGAGCTGTAATTTTTCCAGCGAAGATCTGAGATTCTCGAAGTCTTCGGTCTCGATAGGATAAACGCCGGCGAATACCATTGGCTTTACCTCCTCGAATCCGTCTATGGCAGACTCGCAAGGCTTCTGCACATGGGTGATGGTGTCGCCTACCTTTACCTCGCGAGATGTCTTTATGCCTGATATGATGTAGCCGACATTTCCGGCGGACAGGCTTGCGCATGGTTGCATTTCAAGTTTCAGGACACCGATCTCGTCGGCATGGTATTCCTTGCCGGTGGCCACGAACTTGACGAAATCGTCTTTTTTGATTGTGCCGTTGACAATTTTGAAATAAGCTATGATGCCTCGGAAAGGATTGAATACGGAGTCAAATATCAGAGCTTGGAGCGGAGCCTCGGGATCGCCTTCCGGGGCGGGTATACGCTCGATGATTGCTTGAAGTATCTCAGGAACACCTATGCCTGTCTTACCACTGGCACGTATTACTTCCGACGGGTCGCATCCGAGGAGGTCTACAATCTGGTCTTCGACCTCGTCGGGCTTGGCGCTGTCAAGGTCTACCTTATTTATGACAGGGATTATTTCAAGATTGTTGTCGATGGCCATATAGAGGTTGGAGATGGTCTGGGCCTGTATTCCCTGTGATGCGTCTACGATGAGAAGCGCTCCTTCACATGCGGCTATGGAGCGTGACACCTCATATGAGAAGTCAACGTGTCCCGGAGTGTCGATGAGGTTGAGGATGTATTCCTCGCCGTTCAGACGGTAGTTCATCTGTATGGCGTGGCTTTTGATTGTGATGCCTCTTTCTCGTTCAAGATCCATGTCGTCGAGCACCTGGGCCTGGAGGTCTTTTCCGGCCACGGTGTTGGTATATTCAAGCAGACGGTCGGCCAAGGTACTTTTACCATGGTCGATGTGAGCTATGATGCAGAAGTTGCGGATTCGTTTCATGGATGCAAAATTACTAAATTTCCATTTATTATAAAAGCACCGTTTGCCAAATACTGGGACAATGGAATTGATTATTCTTAAATACGCTGGTATTCAATGAGTTTTAAAATAATGTAAATTTTATTTGAAAAAAGTGCCCGAAAAATTTGTCGGATTAGAAAAAAGTACCTAACTTTGCAGCGCAAAACCGATAAACATGGTGAGCATAGCTCAGTTGGTTAGAGCGTCGGATTGTGGTTCCGAAGGTCGTGGGTTCGACCCCCACTGTTCACCCCAAGCCAAGTTTTCGTTAGAAACAAAAATGACAGTCTTCCAAGGCTGTCATTTTTGTTTCTATATGTGTGGAGTAGAGAGGATGTCAATGGCTGGTTGCTATTGTGCGTTTGTTGAGGCGGATGGGGCGGTAGTGTCATCGATACGGCGTAACACCTTGCAAGGGTTTCCTACGGCTATGACTCCTTCCGGGATGTCTTTGGTGACAACGCTTCCGGCTCCGATTATTGATCTATCTCCTATCGTCACTCCCGGTAGTATGGTTACGTTTGTCGCTATCCATACGTTGTCTCCGATTGTTACGGGCAGGGCACGCATGATACCCGAATTTCTTCTCTCGGGTTCGGTGGCATGTATAATGGTGCAGATTGTCACATTCGGGCCTATAAAGACGTTGTCGCCGATTGTGACGGATGTTTCGTCAAGTATTGTCAGATTGTAGTTGCTGATGAAGTTTTCGCCGATCTCTATATTGCTTCCAAGGTCGCAGCGGAAAGGGCTGTGGACTATGAACCGTTCTCCTATTCGGCCCACGATTTGTCTGATCAGTCCGTAACGTTGTTCTTTTAGGGCCGGTGGGAGCTGATTCAGCTCAAAGCACAGGTTCTCACATCTTTCCAAATCACGACCGCATGTCCCTACGAAGCCGTTCATCCACTCACCGCTGTCAAGCTGCCGTTGGTATTCCTCTTTCTCTTGTTTCATTTTTAATATATATTTTTTAGAAGTCTATGCTCAGTCTCACGTTGAATTGGCGACGTGTCAGATAGTTTGGCACCGCATACTGGATTTCGTTGACGTCTGTCACCCAGTAGTACGAGGCTACGTTTGAAATGTCGAGAAGGTTGAAAATATCCACTCCGACCCATATGCTGCGGAGCTTTCCGGCCAGACCTCCGCGTGTCTCTCCCTCTTTGAGTGGTGACAGGATGGCGTAGGAGAGTCCTGCGTCAATACGCTTGTATGGCGGCATACGGAAATAGCCTTCATATCTTGACGAGTGCGGCGATGTGGATGGAAGTCCTCCCATGAAGATACCTCGGAGGGAGAATTTCAGTTTGGGAAATTTTGGGAAATAGTCGGTGAAGAATAGTCCGAAGCTGTAAGTGCGGTCAGTGGGGCGGGGGACTGATTTTCCGCCTGTCTTCTCCACGGCTTTCATGAGCGAGAAGCTTACCCAGGAGTCACTTCCCGGTACGAATTGTCCGAATAGTTTGAGGTCTATGCCTGTGGCAAAGCCCGAGGCTTGGTTCTTGCCGGAATATACGAGTTTGAGGTTGTCAATCTCGTATGGTACAATATTGGACAATGCCTTGTAATATATCTCGCCTGATAGTTTGAACGGACGGTTGAAAGTGCGGAAGGTGAAATCGGTTCCGGCAATGATGTGGAAGCTACGTTGCGATCTGATGTCGTTGTTCAGTATTATTGTCTGGTTGCCAACAGCATCTGTCACAGGCATACGGTATTCCTTATAGAAAGGGGACTGATAATAAAGTCCTGTGGCAAATCGGAACGCCCATCCCGGTGCTTTGTCAGGGATGAAGCCTGCCGAGATTCTCGGACTTAACAATGTCTCTTTGTTGAAACTCCAATGACTCAGTCTTATGCCGCCGTTGAGTGTCAGGAATCCGGCGGATGTGGATATTTTCCAAGCGTCTTGCACGAAGGCTGAAAATCTTGTGGAACTGAGGTCGTGATGTGAATCAAGGTTGTAGATCACACGCAATTGGTCTGGGAGTGTCGGCAGTGAGAATCCTGCCGAGTCACGTAGTTCCCATTCCCGGCTGCGATCCATGATTTTCTCTGTCTGCATGTTGATACCGTAAGCCAGCGTGTGGGCCGTGTTGATGGCTGTCTTGCCTTTCAGGGCCAGTGCCATTACAGAGGCTTTCAGCCTGTTGCGAGCATGTTCGTGATAGCGTCCGACGCCCAACTCTCCGCCCACTTCTGACGTTCCGGCCTGATCGAGCCAGTATTCGCCTGTTATGTCATAGGCCACGAGCTCGTTGGTCAGATAGCCAGACGCGAGCATTTGCAGGGTTGTGCCACGGTTGAGACGATAGTCAAGAGACAAGGCGCCGAAATAGGTTTCGAAGCGGTCTTTTTCATGTCCGTCAAAATATACCGTGAACTGTTTTGCATCTGTCGAGGTTCCGAACGTAGTCGTTCGGTTGACAGGGGTGAACCTATATCGGTTTATGGCTATATTGCCGAGAAAAGACACCTTGAATTTGTCAGAAGCCTTGTATGTGACAGATGTCTGGTAGTCAAAAAAGGATGGGTCGTATTCTCCTTTCGTATCCATCGAGCCGAGAAGAGAGGAGTTGGTCTTGTATCTGAGTCCGTGTAGCTGGCTGATATGCCTGTTCCCTTGCCCGATTGACAGTGACGCGCCCATAAGGCTGCCTGATACGGAGCCTTCGAAGGCCTCCGGCTCGCGATATGTTATGTCAAGGACTGATGACATTTTGTCACCATATTCGGCCGGGAAGCCGCCTGTGGAGAATCCAACCGCTCCCACGAGGTCTGGGTTGATAATGCTTAGCCCTTCCTGCTGTCCTGATGATACAAGCTGCGGACGGTATACTTCGATTCCGTTGATATATACCGAGTTCTCGTCATACGATCCTCCTCGGACGGAGTATTGCGACGACATTTCGTTTGATCCTGTGACACCGGCCATGGTGGTAATTATCGACTCTACGCTTCCGCCTGAGGCGTCAGGATTGCGCCGCAGGTCTTTGGTGTCGATGGTCTGGATGGAGCCAGTCTGCTTTTTCAACTCAGTGATTTCCACCTGTTGGAGCATCTCGGTGTTGAGTTGCAGGCGCACGTTGAGGGTGACATCGCTGTCAGGAGATACGAGTTGTCGTTTCTCTTCACGGAAGCCTATGCACGAGAAATAGACCGTGATGGTGTCTGCCTTGGCGCATGTGAGTGAATAATCTCCATCGAGTCCCGATGTGACGCCGATTGCAGTTCCGCCTATGCGCACAGTGGCAAATTCCACAGGTTCGTTGGCAGCGTCTGTAATCTTGCCATGGATTTTTATCTGTCCCTTCGCAGAGGGGACAGATAGGAGGAGTATCAGTATATTTATTAAGAGGGCCGCCCTTGCCATTGTCATCAGTCTTGGTTGGTTCTGTTTTATTACATTATATTAACGGCAGGACAGTCAAAAAATTGCCCCGGAGCTATTGGGCGGCTCCGGGGCGATTGACTGCGTTTAGTCAAATATTTTGTCCCAGTCTTTCCATACGGCCTCATATCCGAGAGCGCGTATCTCGTTGGTAACGGCGAGCGGGGAGCGTGGATCGGATACATGGAACTGTTCCAGTGCGTCAGGGGCAGAGCAATAGCCTCCCGGTTCGGTCTTGCTTCCGGCACTCATGGAGGTAACTCCGAGCTTCATCATATTGGCACGGAATGAAGGCTCTTCCCGCGTTGAATAAGAGATGTCGATATCGTGGTCGAATATGCGGAATGCAAATGTCACCTGTGCCAGTTCTCGGTCTGTCATCACCACCCTCGGAGTGTATCCTCCTTCGGCAGGACAGAGGCGGGGGAAGTTGACACTATAACGGGTCTGCCAGTAGTTTTTGCGCAGATAGCGCAGATGGCGGGCAAGCATGGTGAGGTCTGTCCGCCAGTCTTCCAGTCCGATGAGCACTCCCATCCCTATCTTGTGTACTCCGGCCTGACCCATACGGTCGAAACCGTTGACGCGCCAGTCAAAGATTGACTTCATCCCGCGTGGATGATAGTTCTTGTAGTTGGCCTCATGATAGGTTTCCTGAAAACAGACCACCCCGTTTAGACCGCTCTTCACCAGACGCGCATAGCTTTCGGCCTTCATCGGCATCACCTCTATCGTGAGATTGTTGAAGTAGGGCCGGCAGACGTGCAGCACTTTTTCCAGATAGTCAACCCCGTTTAGAGACGGAAACTCGCCCGATACTATGAGCAGGTTTTCGAACGGCCCGAGACGGCGTATTGCCTCGCATTCTGCCTTTACCTGGTCAAGCGTGAGCGTCAGTCGTTCCAGAGGGTTGTTGTGGTTGAATCCGCAGTATACACAAGAGTTGGTACAGGCGTTGGAGACATACATGGGTATGTACATCGAGATTGTCTTCCCGAAGCGTTCGAGTGTGTAACGGTGGGAAAGCTGCGCCATAGGTTCGAGGTAGGGAGCGGCGGCAGGGGAGACAAGCGCCATAAAGTCCTCTATGGAAAGATATTCCTTTGACAGGGCTATCTCCACGTCGCGCGATGTGCGGGAGTTTATGAAGCGCGTTGTCTCATCCCAGGAGTGTTTTTTTAGTTCGTCAGAGAACATGGTCATGATTTGGCGCAGTCCTCCACCAGCTGCGATGTGATGCGCATGGCGCAGAAGTTGGGGCCGCACATGGTGCAGAAGCGGTCATCGTCCTTATGGCTTTCAACGTAGTACTGGCGGGCGCGGGCGGGATCAAGCGATAGGTTGAACTGGTCTTTCCAGCGGAATTCGAACCGGGCCTTGCTCATCGCATCGTCACGCACCTGTGCGCCGGGATGGCCTTTTGCGAGGTCGGCGGCATGGGCTGCTATCTTGTAGGTTATCACGCCGTTGCGCACGTCTTCGAGATCCGGGAGCGCGAGGTGTTCCTTGGGAGTCACATAGCATATCATGGCAGTCCCCATCCATGCTATCTGTGCCGCTCCGATGGCTGATGTGATGTGGTCATATCCGGGAGCGATGTCGGTGGTAAGAGGGCCGAGTGTGTAGAAAGGCGCCTCGTGGCACTTGTCGAGCTGGCGTTCCATGTTCTCGCGTATTTTATGCATGGGTACGTGTCCGGGGCCTTCGATAAGCACCTGTACGTTGTGTTTCCATGCTATCTCTGTCAGCTCTCCGAGTATGTCGAGTTCCAGAAACTGTGAACGGTCATTTGCATCATGGATAGAGCCGGGACGCAGTCCGTCGCCGAGAGATACAGCCACATCATAGGCTGCAAGAATCTCGCAGATCTCATCGAAATGGGTGTATAGGAAATTCTCTTCGTTGTGGATGACTGCCCAGCGGGTCATAATGGAACCTCCGCGTGACACGATGCCGGTCAGACGTTCCTGAACCATCTCGGCATGTGCCCGTAGAGCACCTGCATGGATGGTGAAATAGTCCACGCCTTGTTCTGCCTGCTCTATGAGCGTGTCGCGGTATATTTCCCATGTGAGGTCTTCTACCTTACCGTTGACTTTTTCAAGGGCCTGATAGACGGGAACAGTGCCGACAGGGACAGGACAGTTGCGAATGATCCACTCGCGTGTCTCGTGTATGTTGTCTCCTGTTGAGAGATCCATGAGGGTGTCACCACCCCAGTAGCAGCTCCATACGGCCTTGCTGACCTCTTCCTCTATTCCCGATGACAGGGCTGAGTTGCCTATGTTGGTGTTCAGTTTGACAAGGAAGTTGCGGCCTATGATCATAGGTTCGGCCTCAGGGTGGTTGATATTGGCAGGAAGCACCGCGCGACCAGCTGCAATCTCGTCACGCACGAACTCGGGTGTGATGTGGGTCTTGATTCCGAGAGCTGTGGCGTTGTTGTTCTCCCTGATTGCCACATATTCCATCTCGGGAGTGATTATTCCCTGTTTTGCGAGTGCCATCTGGGTTATCTCCCTGCCTTCGGCAGCACGGCGAGGGGCATAGCGGCATGCAAATCGGATGGCGTCAAGACTTTTGTCGGCTTCACGCATGCGTCCGTACTCGGAGGTGATAGAGGGGAGTTGTACGAGGTCTTCGCGCTTGGAGATCCACTCTTCCCTGAGACGGGGAAGACCGTTGTTGATGTCTATTGTCACATTCGGGTCGGTATATACGCCGCTTGTGTCATAGATATATACAGGGGCGTTCTCACGTATTGATTTCTCTCCGTCAGCGGTAACCTTGACGGTCGGAGTGAGATTGACACGGCGCATGGCCACTTTTACAGGATGTATGGTGCCGTCAATATATACCTTCTCGGAACCGGGATAGGAGTTGACGTCGATATTTTCGATAGTCATTTTCGATATTTGGTGTTTTGGGTTATAGATCGAGGAACGAGGTGAGAGGGCTTGTGGCGCTCGCGCTTGCCGAGACTGTGCCGAGACCGGCCAGATAGGCCTTGCGCCCTGCCTCGACAGCGAGTCGGAAGGCCACTGCCATCTCTATCGGATCTCCTGAAACGGCTATTGCCGTGTTGACGAGTACGGCATCGGCACCCATCTCCATGGCTTCGGCTGCATGAGAGGGGGCGCCGAGACCGGCGTCAATCACCACCGGGACACGGCTCTCTGCGATAATGATTTCAAGTAGGTCGCGGGTTTTGAGTCCCTTGTTGGTACCAATTGGGGCACCGAGCGGCATTACGGCCGCCGTACCTGCCTCTTCGAGTCTTTTGCAGAGTACTGGGTCAGCCTGTATGTAGGGTAGTACCTTGAATCCGAGACGAGCAAGTTTTTCGGTGGCTTTAAGTGTCTCGATCGGGTCAGGAAGAAGGTATTTCGGGTCAGGATGTATTTCGAGTTTTATGAAGTCCGTGCCGAAGCAGTCGCGGGCGAGATTGGCGGCAAGCACGGCTTCTTCGGCGTTTCTGACGCCGGAGGTATTGGGTAGGAACTGTACATGGTCACGGTTGATATGTGCGAGCATATCGTCCTCTTCCTCGTGCTCCATGTCGATACGCTTCATGGCCACGGTAATCATCTGAGATTCCGAGGCGAGAATGGATTCGAGCATGAGACGGTTGGAGGCGTATTTGCCGGTTCCGACAAAAAGACGGGAAGTGAAATCCTTGCCGCCTATGGTGAGAATATCGGACATAATCTGATAATGGTTATTGTTGTTTGTGTTCATTGAGAGAGGCGAGTACGCGCCTTGTGTAGTCAACAGGGTCATCAGCATTGATTATCGCGCCACTCATGGCTACGCCGTTTATACCAGTGGCCATCAATGAGGGTATATCTTCAAGAGTTATCCCTCCTATGGCTACAATGGGTATAGCCATTCCCGCTGCACGGACTTCGGCCACTGTCTCTCTGTATCCGTCTGTACCGATTACCGGGGACAGACGTTCCTTGGTGGTTGTGAACCGATAGGGGCCGAGACCTACGTAGTCTATGTCCCAACCGTTTATACGGAGAATATCGTCAGTCGTGTTGGCCGTGACGCCTATTATTGCCTCTGGCCCCATTGTCTCGCGGGCTTGCAGGGGATCCATGTCGTTCTTACCAAGGTGTACTCCGTGTACACCTGTCTCTATGGCAAGTTCTACGCGGTCGTCAAAGACGAGAAAGGCCTCATGTTCCTTACACATAGGGATGATTTCGAGAGCCGTCTGTCGGAATTCCTCATCGGTGGCGTCTTTGAGACGCAGCTGTATCCATCTGCATCCTCCTTCAAGAGCCATCTGTACCTCCTCGGAGATAGAGTAACGTTCCGAGGGGTGGGTGATAAACATCAGCATGATTCTATGATATTTCTTATATATTCTGTAAAATCTGACAGTTCCAGATGCCATCCGGCTGCTCCGAGCATGGCAGCTCCTGCAAAATTGTATTTTTTGAGTGTCGGAAGACTTTCTGCCGTCACTCCTCCAAGGGCTATGACAGGGGTTGTCACAGCGTCAAGAGATTCCAGATCTTCTTCCGAGAAAGGCGCCCGGTAGCCCGCTTTTGAGATACTGTCGAATATGGGACTGAGTGTGACATATTCCATGCCTGAGGCGTTATAGGCCTCGCAGACTGAGTGGCAGGATTTGCTGAGGTTTCCGCTATAACCCGGAGGAGGGGAAGGATTGCGACGATTGAGATGTAGGCCGCCTATGGCTAAATCTCCGGCAATATCGAAGTGGTCGTGTAAGATTATACGCGGGTGAAGTTGCCGTGAGACAGAATTGATTATTTCGAGTATCCCGTCTCGGCTTTTGCCCGGATGTCTGAGGTGGACTTTATCCCAGCCGTTGATGAGCAGTGACTCTATTTTTAGTCCTTCATCGGCAACGGGAATCTCGGGTGTTATAGCAATGAGGCGGAATGCGTGATTATCCGCCATAGAAAGCCTTGATGATAACTATTTTGTCTCCATCAGAAAGTATTGTCGAGGGTCGTTTGGCCGCCGGGATGACTGTCCCGTTGACAGCCGTGGCTATACCGCCGGGTCGGATCTCCCGTGCTTCGAGGGCATCGTTGAGGGTTGAGTTCTCAGGGAGTGTTACTGTGTGGTCGTTGATAGTGACGTTCATTTTCTTGACGGGTTATAATTTTTCAGACGGCGTGGAGAGAAGAAGTGGTTGACAGGGCCGTGTCCGTGTCCTACGGTCACGAATGCTCCGGCTTCAAGTGCCCGGGTGATGTATAGCTTTCCGAGCCTTACGGCAGTAAGCATGTCGTTCCCAAGTGCGAGATAGGAGGCTATGGCTGCTGAAAGCGTGCATCCTGTTCCGTGAGAGTTTTTGGTCTCGATAGAGTCTGCACGTAGCTCTATGGCCTCGGATTGGCCTTCGATATATAGATAGTCAGTCTTGAAATCCGTATTGTCCGAGTCTCCTCCTTTGAGGAGTATGTTGCGGCATCCGGCCTCGCGGAGTCTGACAGCCTGTTCTTTATGGTCAGTGCAGCCTGTTAGTGCCTCGGCTTCCATGCGGTTAGGGGTTACCAGTGAAGCCAGAGGGAAGATGCGTGATGTTATTATATCTACCGCTTCGTCTGACAACAGACGTGAGCCTGATGTTGATACCATCACTGGGTCTATCACGAGGTTGGCCGGCCTGTAATGTACGAGTCTTTCGGCCACGGCTGCTGATACAGCAGCGTCACACAGCATCCCTGTCTTGACTGCCATCGCCGGAATGTCGGTCATGACCATGTCAATCTGGTCAGCGACTATACCGGGAAGTATGGGCTGGATGGATTTTACTCCGGTGGTGTTCTGGGCGGTGATGCTCGTTATCGCGCTCATGGCATAACATCCCAAAGCCGAAATTGTCTTTATATCGGCCTGTATGCCCGCGCCTCCCGACGAATCGGAACCGGCGATAGTGAGGACTGGAAAGTATTTTCTCATCGCTTTGTAATAAAGGTATAATAGCGACAAGAGGGCGTGTCGGAGACACATGTGAAGCAATCCCTTCGGCGGTACTAACCGCATCAGGTTCGGAGGGTATCATCTCAGCGGTAGTCTTTCTTTAAGAAGGTCTGCCGCACCCCTTTGTCACCGCAAAGATAGAAAAATACTGTGTAACGGACAAATAAAAATCAACAATCTGCGAAAACGGGTATCATCCATGTCGTGAATGATACCCGTCTGTGTGCAGTCATAGTTTGATCTATTCTGCATATGAGTTTGTCAATTTATCGAGATGGTTCTGAATTCTCTTGGAGTGTGTCCTGTGCGCCGTTTGAAGAAACGCACGAAATGTTGTGGATATTCAAATCCGAGACGGTCGCTTACCTGTGTTACTGACAGACTTACATCGTTTAACAACTCTCTCGCGGCATTGACCATACGGTCGGCTATCATGTCTTTGGCATTGGTTCCAGACGAGGTTTTGACAAGTTCCCCGAAATATCCTGCGGAGAGATTGAGACGGTCGGCGAAATATGCCACTGTCGGCAACCCATGTTCCTGAATGTCCTCGGCTATATATTCGTCAAGTAATGCGCTGAATCTGTCGATCACCGTGCTGTTGATTATCTCACGGCTGTAAAACTGTCTCTCATAGAACCGCAGGCAGTAGTCAAGAAATACTTCGATGTGTGATATGATTATGTTTCTGGAATGTCGGTCGGTGGCATGTCGCATCTCTCGTTCTATCAACGAGAGTACTGACTGTATCAGCCCGACTTCTTCTTTCGAAAGGTGTAGGGCCTCATTGCTGTTGTAAGAAAAAAATCCATATGACGACATCTTTTTTCCCAATGCTGTACGGCTCAGGAAATCAGGGTGAAAGGCAAGCACTGTCCATTGTGGCGTTTCGCTACCGTCTTCGACCACCGCAGTCACCTTCTGTCCTGGGGCAAAGGAGGTCACCGACATCTCGTCAAAGTCATATTTCGTCAGACCGTAGTTGAGTTTGCATCCTTTGGTCTCCTTGATATATATCGCATAAACTCCGAAATTATATGTTGTTGTTCCGGGTTGTGCGGCTCCGCTATGATGTCCCACGGTCACCATGGGATTGAGGTGTTCGAAACCGTAATGTTCATTAAACAGTTTTATAGAGTCTAATTTTATTTCGCTCATAGGTCGTGGTCTTTATATCTGCAAAATTACTAATAATCACTGACCTTTTTAGAAACAAGAACCGGGTAAAAATTACCTTTATTGCCGATAAGAGGTCTATAACTTTAAAATTGGTCACAATTACCGCAACCTGGGTTTCCATATCATATGCGGTAATGGTAATTTTGCATCTGAAACAATCAATTGGATAAAAGATATTATCGTGAATTCAAGACTATTACAAGTTATCATGGCGGTTTTGCCGCTATGGATTCAGCTATCAGCACAAGAAAATAATCATAAGAATATGGAAGATTTGAAATTAACCAATGAGTGGGACAAGACGTTTCCCAAAAGTGACAAAGTAAACCATTGCAAGGTAACGTTCTCCAACCGTTACGGCATCACGCTGGCTGCTGACATGTATGTACCGAAGGTCTCGGCCGACAAACTGCCGGCCATAGCCGTTTGTGGCCCGTTTGGCTCGGTCAAGGAACAGGCAGCCGGGCTTTATGCCCAGACAATGGCAGAACGCGGCTTCCTGACAATCTCTTTTGACCCATCATATATCGGAGAGAGCGGCGGTGAACCACGTTACGTGGTATCACCTGATATCAATACGGAGGATTTTTCGGCTGCCGTCGATTTTCTTGCCACAAATGATAAAGTCGATTGCGAACGAATCGGCATCATCGGTATCTGTGGTTGGGGCGGACTGGCTATCAATGCCGCAGCCGCAGACCCGCGTATCAAAGCAACAGTTGCGTCCACGATGTATGACATGAGCCGTGTAAATGCCAACGGTTATTTCGATGCAGACGACAATGCCGAAGCCCGCAATGCGCTCCGCAAGACATTGGCGGCACAACGCACCGAGGATTTCCGTAACGGCTTCCAAAAACCGGGCGGTGGTGTCCCTGACCAGCTGCCCGCCGATGCACCGCAGTTCTTCAAAGACTATCATGACTATTACAAGACTCCGCGCGGATATCACAAGCGTTCGCTCAACTCCAATCAGGGACGTAATGCTACGGAGGCCATTCCGTTCATTAACTTCCCGCTGATGAGCCGTGCGGATGAGATTGAAAATGCCGTGCTCATAGTTCATGGAGAAAAGGCTCATTCCCGTTATTTCGGCGAGGATGCGTTCAAAAAGTTGAAAGGTGACAACAAGGAACTGTTGATTATTCCGAACGCTAATCACACCGATCTTTACGACAATCTTTCGGTGATACCTTTTGGCAAAATAGAACAGTTCTTTATCGATAATATGAAATAGTCAGATCTTATAGGCCGTAATCCCTTTTAATCCATGACGCCCCAAAGTCAGATAAAGACTTTGGGGCGTCATGGATTAAAAGGATAATTTATACTCCGATTATATTTTTTCTACATCATTTGCATTTATCCATGCACGGTGGGAGTTGTCAACCTGTACGTCATACCATAGAGGCGCTACTGAGTCTGTGGAGGTACGGACAGAGTCGAGTATCTGTATCCTTGTTCCCTCATGTAGCAACATGGCTTCCTGTTCACGGTCTTTTGGTGCACGAGGAGAGGTGCTGAGAATGGTGGACGGAGCTGTGACAATAGCCATATCGTCTGCCAGGGAGATTGAAGCCGAACGGGCTGCCATGAAAACCGAGATGCCGCATATTATAAGGGTAACTATCCCTCCGAAGAATCCTACTTTTCGCAGACTGACCGCATTGGCAAAAAGATAAGTAATCAAGGCTGCAAGAGTAAGGGCGAATGTTGCAAACCCTATCCATGCCCATGTATCTGACTGCATGGATTCGGCTGCTGCATCGAGGGAGTTTCCAAGGAACGTCCCGCGTTCGCCGGGACGGTCGGTGATGCGGGCATTGACAAAGTCGAGGTTGTCGCGTGCGTCCTTGTCGGCGGGGTCAAGTCTGAGCGAACGTTCATAAGAGAGAATGGCGTTGCCGTTCTCTCCGAGCCGGTAGTAGGCATTTCCAAGGTTGTAATATAGTTTTGCCGACGGGCCTTCGGTGCTGATAGCCTGTTTGTACAGCTCTACGGCTTTTGTGTATTCATCTGCCATATAGGCTGAGTCAGCTGCTGCAATTACAGGAGACTCGGCTTGTGCAGCCGGAAGTAATATGCCTAATAGAAGTGTTATTATGAAAATGCGTTTCATTTTCCTGAGTTTCTTTCGAGATTATTTATAGCGTTGGCTCCGCGTGTGAAGACTTCGTCCATACGAGAGGAGCTGTCAGGTGTATAGCGTGCCATCTCGCAGTCGTCAAGGACGCTGACCACAGAGTCTATATCCTCCGGGGAATATCCTTTGCTTTCGAGAGTGGCGGCAATGTTGTCTCGCGAGAGTTGTGAGACAGGAATATTGAGTTTGTCTGACAGATATCCCCATATGGCTTTGAGCATTTCCTCGTAGAAATGGTCTGAGTCTGAGGCCTTGAGATATTTTTCGGCTAATCTGAGCCGGCGCTTTGCCACCTTGTTTGCTTTTGCAGTACGCTGGCCTACTACGTCGGCGTTTCGGCGCGCGTTCTTGCGGTTGATGAATATTGCAGCGCCTGTAAGTGCTGCAAGGAGCATGTATAGTATCCAGTAATACGGACGGGTGACGACGGGACGTTGATCCATCGAGGGATTCTTTTCTCCGAGATAGATGTGGCGTATATCGGAGTTCTTGTTTTCTATATCCTGCTGGTCAGCGCTTGATGATGGCGCCGAGAGTCCCTTGGTTACCTTGATGGGGTAGGAACGGGTGGTAAGGGTCTCGTATTTGCGGGTGGCCGGGTTGAAGAACACGAACTTGTCGGCCCCTATGGTGAAGTCGCCCACGCTTTGCGGCACGAATGTATATTCTATCTCGAATGTCCCGCTTACATCGTTGCCGGTCACGGTTGTCTGTATGTCGCTCTTAGGTGTATACTGCTCGAACTCTGACGGGAAGTCAATCTGCGGTTCTTTAAGATACTTGATATTGCCTGTTCCCTTGACGGTATAGATAAGTGTGGCCGGGTCATTGGTTCGGAATGTGTTACCTATCAGTCGCGAGTCAATGGTAAATTCTCCGACAGCGCCGTTGAATCCGGCTGGGCTGGGGGAGGGGAGCGGGAGGATGTCGATGGTGCCGGAGTTTGAACTTACCTGTATCTTTGATTCTCGTGGCTGACGTACCTGGAACATACCCATATTTACATTGTCATACTGTATTACCGAGATATCATAGTTGCCGGAATTGATGGTCAGTCTTCCGCTCTTCTGTGGGAAGATTATACAGCGTTTGAGAATGGCGGTCATATAGTCCTGTCCACGGTAGTTTTCCACCTCGTTGAGAGCTGGTTGCACGTCAAGTTCCTGTATGAGGAATCCGTCAAAAGATGGTTGGCGAGTGGGGAGGAATGACGAGATGGAGTACTTTGTGTATAGTTTTATGGTACATCCTATGGCCTCCTGCTCGTAAGCCGAAGATTTCGACAGGATGATGCGGACGAATACGTCATCGGCATTCACCCTTCTTCCTGCGACCTGTGTGTCAGGATCATCGACTGCCACCGGGCGTTGGGAGGCTGGTTTGTCTCGGTCTGCACGGGCATGTATGGTAAATTCGGCCGCTTTCGTCCCGAGGCGTTTGCCGTTGGCGATGATGGTCGCGGCAGGAATAGTGAACCGGCCAGCCTTGTCCGCACGATAATAGTATGTGTATTCTATTGAAGATGACGATACTGCCCGTCCGTTTGTGACAGAGTAGCTTTGCGATGTGGACGTGCTCGGGCCGTAGAGGAGTGTGCATCCTTCTATCGGTGCAACCCTCAAATCTGAACCGTCTGCGTTGGTCAGACGGAACGTAACGGGGAATTTGTCACCTTCGTAGACCCTTCCCGGGGCCTTGACAGTGAAATTCACATCTGCTCCTTTCGCCGTGATGGCGATAAGCATTAAGATTAACAATATGAATGAATTTTTTGTCATATCTCTTGTTATGGGAGGGATAAATGGTTTTCTACCAAGGATTCACGACAGTGCGGCGTGATGGCGCGCCGTTCTTTTTCCTTTCGGCTTCCACTCGTTGGCGTGTGGCGTTCTCCTCGTTCTCCATAGCTTTGAGAATCTTGTCGGCATTCTCTTGGCTTATGCCACCCTGCTGCTGTTGTGGTTGTTGCTGGGGCTGTTGCTCCTGCTTGTCTTGTTGTTGATTGTCTTTATCCTTATCTTTGTCTTGGTTGTCTTTGTTTTGTTCTTGGTCTTTGTTCTGATCCTTGTCCTTGTTTTGTTTGTCCTGATCCTTTTTGTCTTTGTCCTGATCTTGATTTTGGTTCTGATCTTGGTTCTGATCTTTATTTTGGTCTTGGTTTTGCTGCTCTTCGAGGCGCTTCTGGGCCAGACGCAGATTTTCGCGAGCCTTGTCATTGTCAGGATTCCGGCGCAATGCGTTTTTGTACAGATCTATGCTTTTTGCGTAGTCCTTGTCGTTGAAAGCGATATTGCCGAGATTGTAAAAGGAGTTTTCGGAGATGGCTATGTCTTCGGCGTTTTTTGCAAGGTTCGCCAATATGGTTGCAGCCTCTTTTTCTGTCTCGCCTGAGGCTGATCCTTGGCGGAGTAACGAGGCGGCAAGATTGAACAGGGCTATCTCGTTCATTGCGTTTTCTTGCAACGCTTTGCGATAGGCTACCTCTGCATCGGCATAACGCTCCTCGCGGTAGAGTCTGTTGCCTTCCACAATGAAGTTGCGCTCATGGCGCGTGGAGTTGTCTTCTCCTTTGGCCGAGGCGGTAAGTGCCAACGCCAAAGAGAGTGTCAGTGTGAGCATGTGTTTCATTTGTTGCCTCCTTCCTCTTCTTTTGAGAAGAAACGGTATTTTTTGAGCCATGAGATCTTGCGTGTGACCACGATTGTGTCAGTCACAAGAAGAAGCAGGGCTATCCATGCAAAGACAGGGAACTGTTCGCTCTGTGGCGAGAAGGTCTTGCGTGAGAACTCTCCCTGTTCAAGTTCGTCCATCTTTTTGTCGATATCGTTGACAGCCGAAGATGCGGCGCCGTTTATGAATATTCCCTTGCCGGCTTTGGCTATCTCGCTTGCTGTGGCATCGTCAAGTTTTGTAAGAACCTCCTCGCCTGTGGAGGGATTGATCATGTAGTTGTTGCGTCCTATCGGTATACGTACGCCACGCCCCGATCCGAGACCGATGACGTCAACCTGGATTCCGGCATTGGCTGCACGACCGGCTTCCTCGACGGCATTGTCCTCAAAGTTCTCTCCGTCAGTAATGACTATTATGGCTTTTCCCATTTTGTCATCGGGGGTGAACGAATTCATGGCCATATCTATTGCCGCACCGATCGCCGTGCCCTGTGTCGGAACCATGTCGGTGGAGATGTTGTTGATAAACATCTTTGCCGATATATAATCTGACGTGATAGGCAACTGTGTGTAGGCGTCGCCGGCAAATACTATCAGACCCACCTTGTCGTTGTGCATTTTGTCGATAAGTTTTTCAAGTATGAACTTGGCTCGTTGCAGACGGCTTATCCCGGCCTCGTCGTCGGTTGACGATGCAAGCATGGAGTTAGATACATCGAGGCATACCATTACCTCTATGCCGCGAGTGGTCTCCGTGTCTGCGGAGTCTTCGTCAAGCCCGCCTGTGGCACGTGGTCTGGCAAGGATGACGACGAGTACGCCGATGATGAGGAGTGAGAATACAAGTTTCACCCACGGCATGTATCGTGAGACTTCCGGCATGAGCGGGGCGAGTGTCTCGGGGTTTCCGAAACGGCGCAACTTTCTGAGGCGGGAGATTCTCGTCCAAATGAAGAGTCCCAGCGCGGCCGGAATCAGCAGCAGGAGGTATAAAAGGTGTGGATATGCAAAGGTTATCATATACTTTTCAGCTTAGGGAGTTGAGCGGAGGAAAGTGTATCGGAGAATCACTATCGCACTGAAAAGTGCAAGGGCGGCTATGGCCCACGGCATATAGTCATCCTCGGTAGATGTGAAGTTGCGTAGATCCATCTTGGTCTTTTCAAGACGGTCTATTTCTGCAAATATATCTTTCAGTACGTTGTTGCCTGTGGCTCTGAAATATTTTCCCCCTGTTGTCTCGGCTATCGTGCGCAGTGTTGCCTCGTCGATGACCACCGGTAGGTTGACATATTCGATGCGTCCGAACATGTTTTCCTGCGGATAAGGGGCTGTACCGTTGGTTCCGATACCTATCGTATAAACCTTTATGCCGTGCTGGCGTGCTATCTCGGCGGCGGTTATGGGAGCCACGTTACCGGTATTATTGGAACCGTCGGTGAGCAGGATGATGCTTTTTGACTTGGCTTTGCCGTCCTTGATACGGTTAATCGATGTAGCGAGTCCGTCACCGATGGCCGTTCCGTCCTGCAACATGCCCATCTTTATGTCGTTGATGTAGTTTGCCACCATCGAACGGTCTGTTGTCATGGGAAGCGAGGTGAAGCTTTCGGCTGCAAATATAACAAGGCCTATGTTGTCTCCCTCACGTCCGGCCACGAACTTAGAAGCCACTTCTTTTGCCGCCTCGAAACGGTCGGGCTTGAAGTCTCTCGCAAGCATCGAGGTTGAAATGTCAAGAGCAAGCACGATGTCTGTACCTTCCACTGACGATGTGTTCCAGGAGTCACGAGTCTGCGGGCGTGCAAGTATGATTATGACACATGCTATCACAGCCATTTGCAAGAGGAACAGCAGATGGCGCAGCCATGCGCGCAGCGGACGCCCGAGACGGGCAAAGGGTATGGTTGTGGAAATCCCGAGTGCGGGATGCAACGAGCGGTGCTTCCATATGTACCATGCGATTAGCGGTACTAACAGGAGCAGGAGCCAGAGATATTGCGGATGAGCCAGTTGCATATTGTTTACTTATTGGGTTTCTTTTGGGTTTCAGTCTTCTCGGCTTCCCCTTCTTCGACAGTCTCTGCCACAGGCTGTGGCTTGGTGTCTTCCACGAACTGCATGGCCGAATTGAAGGCACGTGTGTTGTCGTCAGGGAGAGGACGCATCTTTGCGAATTTCACAAAATCGGCCATTTCGAGCACGGCATCCATGTTTCGCTTTGAGAGGCGTGTCTCTTCGTTTGCCTGTATGGAATGTCTTATCTGTGTGGAGGTCATCTCCATGGCGTTTATGCCGAAACGTCCTTGCAGATATATGCGGAGTATATCTGTGAGACGTGTGTAGAATTCCTTCTCACGCCCCTGTTCGCAGAGTTTGTCGGCGCGCAGCCGGTTGAGAGAACCCATTGCCATATCATAAGGTGGTACGGGTTTTTCTTTTGGCCGGATTTCATCCTTATTCTTGCGCATCATGCGTCTGATAATCAGATATGCCGCCGTCCCGACAATCAGTATGGCTATAATCCACAGTCCATAGTCGGCAAGGAAATCCGGGAGATAGTCCACAAATCGGCGGTCTACATCGGCAACATCGGAATAGTCGTGAATCGTGGTCATGGAATCCACCATGGCCGGAAGCACTTTCAATACCGGACGATTGGAAAAGACGGTGTCAGAACCTTGCACGTAGCGTAGAGGGTTCAGACGGTATGTGCCGGAATCAAAAGATTGGAGCAGTATGTCTTGTTTTATTTCTCGGCGACCGTTCCCTATTGAAGATGTGTCTGAGTCCAGAATGCGGAGAATCTCGACTTTCCCGCAGACGGAGTCCTCGGGGATTATCAGACGTCCCTGCGAGTCTTCGTTGTCAACCAGTTCCACATGTAGCGTCGTTGCCTTTCCCATCAGTACGAAAGCCGAGTCGAGGCTTACTTTGAGTGTGGTCTGAGGGGCGGCTTTCACGCTTGCAGGAATGACCGTGGCGAGAATGGCCAGAAGAAATATAATTTGTCTTGTTCTCTTCATTTTCAATATCTTTTAACAGGAGACGGTGGCGGATTAACGTGAGCCGCGACCTTGGAAGAGTGTCATAAGCGAGCGGGAAAAATCCTCATCGGTGGCTATCGATGCATGGTCTATGCGGAGACGGCGCAGGTTGTCCATCAGAGTCTGTTGACGTTCGTACCACCATTTTCCATATAGTTTGCGTGTCTTACCTGACGAGGTGTCTATCCATCTTGTCGCCCCTGTTTCAAGGTCGGCAACGCGCATGAGTCCTATATCGGGCAGTGATGTGTCCCGTTTGTCATAGACCTGTATGGCTATGATGTCATGCTTGTTTGTGGCAATCGAGAGCTGACGATAGTAGTCGTGGGTATCGATAAAGTCAGATATGACGAACGTTGTGCACCGTTTTTTGAGCGCGTCAGTGAAATATCTGAGAGCTACACCTATGTCAGTGCCCGGACTCTCGGGAGTAAAGTCGAGGAGTTCGCGGATTATGAGCAGGATGTGCTTTTTCCCTTTCTTGGGAGGGATAAACTTCTCGATTTTGTCAGAGAAGAAAATCACGCCTATCTTGTCGTTGTTGGTAATGGCGGAATAGGCCAGTGTTGCGGCAATCTCGGCTATCATCTCGCGCTTCTCTTCACCTACTGCACCGAAGAGGCGACTGCGTGACACGTCTATGAGGAGCATGACGGTGAGCTCGCGCTCCTCCTCGTAGACCTTCACGTAGGGACGGTTATGGCGTGCCGTGACATTCCAGTCTATGTCACGGACATCATCGCCATACTGGTACTCCCTGACTTCCGCAAAAGTCATGCCACGACCCTTGAAGGCCGTGTGATACTCTCCGGCAAATATATTTTGGGAGAGTCCACGGGTCTTGATGTCGATTTTACGTACCTTTTTGAGGAGCTCGTTTGCTTCCATAGGAATCTATACTTCTTGAATCAGGGCACCTCGACCTTGTCGAGTATTTCTGAAATAATCTGGTCGGTGGTTATATTGTTGGCCTCGGCCTCGTATGTCAGGCCGATACGGTGGCGAAGGACATCGTGGCACACGGCGCGGACATCTTCCGGGATGACGTAGCCGCGACCGCGAAGGAAGGCGTATGCACGCGAGGCCCGGGCCAGACCGATGGAGGCACGTGGAGATGCGCCGAAGCTGATCATGCTGGCGAGTTCTTTGAGCCCGAAATCGGCGGGGGTACGGGTGGCGAAGACGATGTCTACGATATAGCGTTCGATTTTCTCGTCAAGATAGATTCTCTCGACAATCTTCTGTACCTCGATTATCTCCGAGGGATGGAGCAGAGGCCGCACGTCAGGACGGTCGCCTGAGATATTCTGGCGTATGATGACCTTTTCTTCTTCCTTAGAGGGGTATCCGATGACGACTTTTAGAAGGAAACGGTCTACCTGGGCTTCAGGGAGGGGATATGTTCCTTCCTGTTCGATGGGGTTTTGTGTCGCCATCACGAGGAACGGTTCGTCAAGACGGAATGTGGCGTCACCAATGGTGACCTGACGTTCCTGCATGGCTTCGAGCAGCGCGCTCTGCACTTTTGCCGGAGCACGGTTGATTTCATCGGCAAGTACGAAGTTGGCGAACACGGGGCCTTTCTTGATCTGGAACTGTTCTTTCTGGATGGAATAGATCATTGTTCCTGTGACGTCGGCAGGAAGAAGGTCGGGCGTGAACTGGATACGGCTGTATTTTGCATCTATAATCTGCGCGAGGGTCTTGATAGCAAGTGTCTTGGCCAGACCGGGGACACCTTCGAGGAGCACGTGGCCGTTGCTGAGGAGAGCGATGAGCAGCGAGTCGACAAGGTGTTTTTGTCCTACGATGCGCTGATCCATCCCTTTGGTAATGAGATTTATAAAGTCGCTCTTGCCTGCTACGAGGTCATTGAGCTCTCTGATGTTTACCGATTCGCTCATAGTTGGGTTATGTATAATAAATTAGTATTCTTTGAAACGGATTACAAAATTACAATATCAACACCTAAGGGTGAGTAAAAGTGTGTTAAAATTCCCTTTATTTTCATGCCGTTTATTAATTTTAACGCAATCCAAGGCTTAAATTAACGAAATGTTAAAAACACCATCCTGTCACATGCTGATGTCAGTCTGTGACAGGATGGCGTTTTAGAGTTGGATTGTCTCCTGTGTCAGGACGGGAATTTGGCCAGAATCTTTCCGGCTTTCTCGTTTGCGGCTTTGACGCTTGCTGGGTTGTGTGAGTCTATTCCGTACTTTTCTGCGGGAGGGATGACGAGTTCGAGGCCGGCGGATAGACGGTTGGGGTTGCCTATCTTTGTCTTGTTCTCTTCATAGATATAGACCCAGAATGCCTTGTTGCCATAATGTTTGCGTGCCATCTCGTGGATTAAGTAGCCGGGTTTTATGACATCTTTCACCTCATTTTGCTGTTGTGCCACATTCTGGTTTGATTCATTGACTGTGGCCGGAGTGGGAGCCGTTGCCACGGTGTCGGCCGGAACTGATGCTATGCTGTCAGTTACAGGGGTTGAGGGGTCTGACGAAGAGACCACGGTTTCAGGCATTGTCTGTATTTCTTCCGTCATCTCGGTCAGCATCTCTTGTTGTGGAATCTCGGGCATAGGGAAAAGGGTGTTTATGGCGAAATATACGCCACAGGCACCGAAGGCTGCGCCGACAAGCAGTCCGATTGCAAAGCACCATACCTGTCCTATGCCTTTTGACGGTTTTTCGTCAGAAGACACATGTTCTTCCGGTTCTTCCTCAGGAAAGGGGTGAGGAGTGGAAACGATCGGACGCGGCTTTATTTCCGCTACCGGCTCTGATATTACAGGTGCCGGTTCAGGTACATTGGCTGGTTCAGGCTCTGTAACAGGTTCAGGAGCAGGTAATGTCGCGATTATCGGTTCAGGTAAAGGGGACGGAGCAGGTGAAGGCAACTCCGCTATCGGTTCGGCGGTCGTAGTGTTGTCTTCGATTGTTGTCTCTTCCGCGATTTCCGGCTCAGGTTTGATTTCCGGTCGGACAAGCTGCACAGACACAGTCTCCGTCTCAGATTCTGATAGCATCGTTGGTTCTTCCGACGTTTCATTATCAGGCTCGGTCTCCTGTACGGTTACGGAGTCCTCCGAGACAGTAGCGGATTCCTTTTCGGCCTCGTCTATTTCAGCGAGAGCTTCGGCTGTGACAGTTGATGATAACGGTTCCGGCTCGAAGATTGCAAACGGTGCGTTTATGATATCGGCAAGGGTTTTGTCGGGGGTGAACTCTACGGGATTCTCAGGATGGTCAGAGGGGGCGAATGTGCCTATCCCTTTGACCTTCACTGTCTCACCAGATGTCACGCCTTCGGCAACGATGTCAAAGAAGCTGCGGATGAACGACTCGGCAGCCTCCGTGCTTATGGATCGGGCCTTTGCAAGAAGCTCTGCAAGTTCTTGTATGGGTATTTTGCGACTCATTTCGTGAGTTTTTTACGTAATACAACGCTTGTCTGAAAGCCAAGGGTTATAGCGGGCGGAATCAACGAACGTTCGTCCGTGGCAGGATCGGTTACAATCTGTTCATCGGTCTTCGTCGGCACGAATGTCCCGAATCCGGGTATTGCCACGGAGTTGAGATTGGCTGCCTCGCGCCCGAATACACCTGCAAGGCCCTCAACGAGACTGGCAGCCTCGGCAGGTTCGCAGCCGAGAGCCTTTGCAAGACGTGAGTTGAAAGTCTTGGCGTCCATATCAATAGTTGCGGGCAAATATTACACGCTGGGCCGATGGCTTGCCTGTCACCATGCACACTCCCGGCGTCTTGTCGCCGTCAAACGGGATGCATCGTATGGTGGCCTTGGTTTCCTCTTTGATTTTCTCTTCGGTCTCGGGTGTTCCGTCCCAGTGGGCAAGGATAAAGCCTCCCTTTTCGATTTCCTTCTTGAACTCGTCATAGGTATCCACGGTGCGGGTGAGGGAGGCACGGTGGTCAAGGGCTTTGCGGTAGATGTTAGCTTGGATATCTTCGAGGAGATTCTTGCAATATGTGGCGATTCCTTCAAGGGGAGCCACATGTTTTTCAAGCGTGTCGCGGCGCATTACTTCCACTGTGCCGTTTTCGATATCGCGTGCTCCGATGGCAAGACGTACTGGCACACCTTTCAATTCGTAGTCGGCAAACTTGAATCCGGGGCGCTTGTTGTCGGCATCGTCAAACTTGACGCTTACACCGAGTTTTCTCAGCTCCTCAACGATGGGATTTACCACTGCCGCTATCTCATCGCGCTGTGAGTCGTTCTTGTAGATGGGGACTATAACCACCTGTATGGGGGCGAGATGGGGAGGCAGGACGAGGCCGTTGTCATCGGAGTGGGTCATGATGAGTGCTCCCATAAGGCGTGTTGAAACACCCCAAGAGGTTGCCCATACATATTCAGGCTGGTTGTCTTTGTTGACATATGTCACATCAAAAGCCTTGGCAAAGTTCTGGCCGAGAAAGTGTGAGGTGCCTGCCTGAAGGGCCTTGCCATCCTGCATCATAGCCTCGATACAGAGGGTCTCGATGGCACCTGCAAAACGTTCGTTGGCGCTCTTAACACCCTTTATGACGGGGACAGCCATGAAGTTTTCTGCGAAGTCGGAATATACGTCGAGCATTCTGCGGGCCTCGGCCCAGGCTTCTTCTTCTGTGGCATGGGCTGTGTGTCCTTCCTGCCAGAGGAATTCGGCGGTACGGAGGAACATGCGAGTGCGCATCTCCCAGCGCATGACGTTGGCCCACTGGTTGATCAGTATAGGCAGGTCGCGGTAGGAGTGGATCCAGTTGCGATATGTGTTCCAGATGATAGTCTCGGAGGTAGGACGTATGATAAGCTCTTCTTCGAGTCTGGCTGCCGGGTCAACTACCACGCCGCTGCCATCTTCGGCATTTTTGAGACGATAATGGGTGACTACGGCGCATTCTTTGGCAAAACCTTCTACGTGGTCAGCCTCGCGTGACAGGAATGATTTGGGTATCAGAAGGGGGAAATAGGCGTTCTGGTGGCCTGTCTCCTTGAACATGCGGTCAAGTTCGTGCTGCATTTTCTCCCATATGGCATAGCCGTAGGGCTTGATTACCATACATCCTCTGACTGCCGACTGCTCGGCAAGGTCAGCTTTCACTACGAGGTCGTTGTACCACTGCGAGTAATTCTCGCTGCGTTTGGTGAGGTCTTTCAGTTCTTTAGCCATTGATTGTATGATGATTTTGTCTTTGTTTCTTATCTGAGGAGGCCTTTGTGGGCCTGGGTTATCATTTTGGGGCCGGGAATAAGGTAGAATTCCACACGGCGGTTGGCTGCACGGGCTTTTCTGGTGCGACTTTCGTCAACTGGTTCGGTGTCGCCCATTTCGTAGGGTATCACGATGAGGTCTTCGCTCACACGCCCGAGAAGCCAGTCGTAAATGGAGTTGTTGCGCTCATGTGACAGCCACAGGTTGTATTTTTGCGAGCCGGTATTGTCGGTGTTTACCGTATATACCACCTTGAACATTTCCGGGTCGGCAAGGACTGTGACAAGAGGATTGATTTTGGCCGGTGCGTCGGGAGACAGCAAGGTGTCGTTGGGGAGAAAGAGGTCGTCTGACGGAATTGTGACAATAATGACCTCGTCGTCACGCGTAAGGTCTATCGTATATCCTTTTTTTGCAAGGTTGTTGCCGAGTCTTGTCATATATTTGACTATGGCGGTATGTTCCTTGTCACCTACGGCAGGGGTGAGGATGTTCTGGTCAAAATCCATATCCATGAATGCCGATTCTTCATAACCCTTATACGGGTCGGTGTATTTACCCTTGCCAATGGCCGGAATGGAAAGTAGGAGTATTGCTATGGAGAGAAGTATGCGGTTCATTCTTAAATATTTAGAGGGTCAAGGCTTTGCTCATAGGCGAGTTCGGCGGCAACGAGGGGTTCGATGTCCTCGGGACGGATGGGCGATTGTTTGTCTTTGGCAATCATGCGGCGTACATGGGCCGTAAGTCCGGCTGTATTGATGTCTTCGTCATCGGCTTCGGAGTCGATGTCAAGCAGTCCGTTTTCATCATACCAGTCCCATATTATGTCGATGATGTTAAGAAGCTCGTCATCAGGATAAATCTTGGATGATTCCTCGCTGATGGACTGTCTCATAGCCTTTACGGCTTCTTTTTCGTCGTATTCGTTCATTCGTTATTTGTTGAGTTGGAGTATTTCTGACGGATAGGAAGTTTCCACAATGCGTGTTGTGACATCAATGCCGAGTATGAATTCATCGGCAACGGGGAGGAGTATCTCGTATCCGTCATCAGATGTGAGGATGAAGAGCACATTGTCCGTCATATCGTTGACATCTGTGATAGTGCCTATTCTGCCGTTGGCGGAGTCGATCACGGTGAACCCTATGAGGTCTGAGGCATAGAATCCTTCCTCTGGATCTAACTCCAATGCCGGTGCGTCCTCGTTGAGTATATAGAACGGCATTGTGGCAAATCTGCGGGCTTTCTGGTCTGAGTCTATGCCTTCTATGGTGATGAGGCATGTATCGGCTGTCTTCGGCCTGACCCCTGTGATGAAGAAGGGCACGAAGATGCCTTCCACCTCCATTACGATGCATCGCACATCTTCAAGGTCGGTGTCAATGTCAAGTGTGGCCGAGATTTCACCCTTGATTCCATGGGGTTTGTTGAAATGTCCGGCGAGTGTGATTTCTTCCTCTCTTATCATCAGCGTTTTTTCTTTTTCTTCTTCCCTGAGGCGGGAGGTGCTATTATCTGGAAATCGTGCAGACGGGTGGTTTCGGGATTGAAACGGATTTCACCGTGGGAGTATTCGGCGAGGTCTTTGAATATCTTTGCATCGTCCACGCTGTCCTTTGAAACCGCGAGAAGAAGTTTCTTCATATGGTTGGCTATGAGAAGGGATAACTCGTCACGTTCGGGGCCGACCGGCATTTCCAACGCACGCGCCACCATAAGCTCCACATCTTTCCCGTAGTGTCGGTAGCGTATGTGGTGGCCGGAATAGGGGACACGGTCGGGGCGTGATTCCTGGGGGTCGGCATGTATGATTTCGACCGGGTAGTCTATATCGAGACCGAATCCGCTCATTATGGCCAGGTGATCCCACAGCTTCTGCATGTAGTTTTCCTGCTCTCTGATCTTTGGAAATAGTTTGAGCATGGCCGAGACTATGGAGTGGGCACACGCGGTGCGCTCTTCGCGGTCAGTGATGGTGAGACAGTGGTCTACCATCTGCTGTATGTTTCTTCCGTATTCCGGGAGGATGAGTCTTGGTTTGCCGGTGTTGTAGGTTAGCACTTATAAATAGGGGATTAGTTTCCGCCATCCGTGACCGTATAACAACAGTCACGGATGGCGGTAGGGGATTACATATTCATGCCGCCATCGACCTGGATAACCTGTCCTGAGACATAGGATGACATGTCAGATGCGAGGAAGGTGGCGACGTTGGCGATATCGTCAACCTGTCCTGCGCGGCGGAGGGGGATTTTGAGCGCCCATTCCTTGCGCACCTCGTCGGGAAGTGCGGCGGTCATGGCGGTCTCGATAAATCCGGGCGCTATGGCGTTGGCTCGGATGCCACGTGAGCCTACTTCCTGGGCTATTGATTTGGCAAGGGCGATGAGACCGGCTTTGGAGGCTGCATAGTTTGACTGCCCGGCATTACCGTGTACGCCTACCACTGAGGCCATGTTGATGATGGAGCCGCTGCGCTGACGCATCATGATTGGGAGTACGGCGTGGATGAAGTTGAAGGCGCTTTTGAGATTGACTGCGATTACGGCGTCCCACTGTGCCTCGGTCATTCTCATCATAAGGCCGTCTTTTGTGATGCCTGCGTTGTTTACGAGAATGTCGATGTGGCCGAAGTCTTCCTTAACCTTTGCAACGACTTCTTCGGTCTGGGCGAAGTCGGCAGCGTTGGATGCATATCCGATAGCCTTTACGCCGAGGGCTTCGAGTTCTTTCTCGGTAGCTTCCATATTCTCGTCGCGGTTGAGGTCGGTAAATGCTATGTCGGCGCCTTCGGCGGCAAATTTCATTGCGATGCTCTTGCCGATGCCTCGTGCGGCACCGGTGATGAGGGCAACTTTTCCTTCGAGTAATTTCATAAGGGTTTGTTATATTAAGGTTGTTGGTGTTTGTTAAATGTCACTTGTCTTTTCTGACGAGACGGGAGATTATGAATTCGGTCACTTCGTCGCGTATGGTGTCAGGGTTTACTCCTACTGACTCATACGTCTCTCTGAGGCGGCAGATATCGACTCCTTGGAATATCATCTGGTAGACAGAGGGGAGCCCTGTTGCTGCTGCTGAATCGAAAGTCCCGTCGCCGACACCCTTTTCTATCATTTCTGCAAAGAGTTCGCGTTCCTTTGCCACGGCCATGTGACGGATACGTTCGAGACGTTTGTAATCAAATGTAAGGTAGGATATGAGCTGGCTTGTGGTTGATGAAGATGAGATGGTGTCTTCTACTATGTCAAACCGGGCTTTGATGAATCTTCTCAGCTTTTCTTCGGCATCCACATTGCTGTCAACAATCTCCCTGAGGCGGCTGACTATGCTGTCGGCCTCGCGCTCAATCACGGCATCATAGATCTCCTTCTTGTTCTTGAAATAGGTATAGATAGTGCGCCGCCCCTTGTCAGAAGCGGTGGCTATGTCATTCATAGTGGTGCGCTCAACCCCGTTGCTGACAAAGAGTTGGCGAGCCACGTCAAGAAGCCTCTCACGGGTTTTTGCTGCTATGGAGGTCATTGGCGGATTATAGTTGAGAACGCAAAGTTACGAATTTTCCACCGTAATCAGAGACTTATCCCTTGATTTTTTAGAAATTCACGGTAGACGCGCGAGAATTGCTCGTTGGCGGCTTTGGGATATCTTACTTCCGCAAAGAGGGCTGCAAGACTCTCCTTGCCGTTTTCCTCGACAAATCTGCGGTTGCTGTCAAGGGCTTCCTCTTCGGCATAGATCTCGTGGATTTCTTCGTCAGACGGATCGTGGTAGACCTGTTCATGTGTCACGGCCCATAGAGGCAGCCGGGGTTGTGTCCCGGGACATTCAGCCGGATATCCGGTCGTTACGGTAACCACCGGGACTACGCCGGTCGGAAGTCCGAGGGCGCGAGCTATCGGTTCGGCATTATATGTGGTGGTGCCGAGATAGCATGTCCCCAACCCGGCCATCTCGGCAAGCGTGCAGAATTGTTGTGCCACAATGGCTGTATCTATCACACCCCATGTGAAGCCTTGCAGGTTGTCGAGACCCGGTTCGACGCCGTTAAGGCGGCACCAGCGGTTGAATCTGTTGAAATCGAGGCAGAATGTGAGTACTGCTTTGGCGCTACGTATGGCAGGCTGGTTGAAATGGCTTGGGGCGAGTTCTGCAATCTTATCAGCATCGGTGGTGACGATGACGCTGTATGTCTGCATATTGCCCGTGTTAGGGGCATGGACGGCCTTTCCGAGAAGGCTGTTTATAAGATCCATGCCGACTTCCCGCTGTTGGTCGTAGGCACGTACCGAGTATCTTTTTTCAAAATATTCTGTATTCATTAATGTTGTCCCGATTAATTAGGTGGAATTTATATGCAAATTAACAAAAAAATAGTAAAATTGTCTTGACAATTCCTGTAGAACTGTGGTAGCATTAGAACAGTTAAAAAACCTTTGAGATGACAGAGTAAGGTGAAGGAAGCGGACAGACCGTTTATTTCTCCTTGCTCTTTTTTTATAATCAACGGGAAACGGCGGTTATAAGGCTTGAAGGGGGAAGTAACTGGCTGGTATGGCGTTGCTTCGATATGGGCAGTGCTGTACAAAACACGGCCCGGGGATCCGGGCCGTTACCTGACTGGTAGGTGCGGCTGTGCCCGGGCATGGCTGCAGAGGCGCAAAAATGTATATGGAGGAAGAGACATGAAGGAATGGAATTTCGATGCGGTGATTATCGGCGGCGGTGTGACCGGCTGTGCGATAGCGAGAGAACTTTCCCGCTATGAGATGCACGCGGCGCTGATTGAGCGGGAGGATGTCTACTATGTCCAGGAGGCCGGGGCGGATATGAGCTGGCTTGGCCGGTATTATGAGGAAATGGGAGTGAAAA
>CAJTRI010000020.1 GCA_910578615.1 uncultured Duncaniella sp.
GGCTGGCAACACTATACTCTTGACATCTTCCACACCCACCGAGAAAATCCGCTGATCCGATCTTTGCTGAATATCGTGAATGCCGTTTGGTTATGGTGCCTGAGTCTGTGTCTTATGTCGGTATTGTGAGGTAAAATAAAAAAGTGTCTGTTTTAAACAGACACTTTTGAGGTTCCTAGCAGATTCGAACTGCTGTAAACGGTTTTGCAGACCGGCGCCTAACCACTCGGCCAAGGAACCATTGGTAGAATCGGGAAGTGGTTTTCCGTTTTCGTGATGCAAAGGTAGACATTTTACTTGAACCGTGCAAATGTTTGGGCTGTTTTTTTATCATTGCCATGTGTTTTTTGCAAAATGAGCATTTTTATGTATTTTTGCTGTCGCGATGAGAGAGAATACTGACAAGAAGTATTACAAGATAGGGGAGGTGTCGGAGATGCTCGGCCTCCCGACATCGACGCTGCGTTTTTGGGAGAGCCGTTTCCCTACGGTGAGTCCCAAGCGCAATTCTCGTGGCACGCGTTTCTATACCCGCGATGATATCGAGGCTCTGAGAATGGTACATTTTCTTGTCAAAGACAAGGGGATGCATATCGAGGCCGCTCTTGAAGAGTTGAAAGTCAACCGCCACGGAGTGTCGCGCAAGGCCGAGGCTTTGGCCGGGCTGAAAAGGGTGAGAGACAGTCTGCAAGACCTTCTCGATTCGCTTCATAAACTACGTTGAATGACATGGCTGAGAGAAAAACAAGGAGAACCAAGGGTAAGAAGAGAGGCGAGTCGTGGGTGTCGCGCCATTCGCTGGGACTGATGATTGCCGTAATCGCCTTTGTCGTGGCGATAGGAGGGGTGTCAGCGTTTGCGTTCATTCCTTATACCGATGAGACCGAGCCGGGGGGCGACTGGGTATATGTGCCGTCCGGGGCCTCGAAGGATGATGTCAGGGACAGCCTTAAAAGTGCCCTCGGGTCATCGATGGGGATGAGGGTATATATATTGTGGAACATGATGGGAGGCACCCCGGTACGTGCCAACGGCGCTTACAGGGTGGAGAACGGGCGCACGGCTTTCTCTATCAGCCGCCGAATGGCTGCCGGACGCCAGACCCCTGTGCGTGTGACTTTCAACGGGACGCGCACCATGGCGCAGCTGGCCGATAGGATAGCCTCGCAGCTTGAATGTACGCCGTCAGAGTTTCTCGGTGCATGTGACGAGGTGCTTCCTGACAGCGGTTTTACACGACCGGGATTTCCGGCTGCATTTGTTCCGGACAGTTATGAGTTTTATTGGAGTGCTTCGCCGCGCAATATAGTGAAGCGTCTTCTGGATTATCGCAACCGCTTTTGGACACCCGGGCGTGAGGCTAAGGCGCGTGTTCTCGGTCTTAGCAAGGTGGAGGTGGCCACGGTAGCGTCTATCATAGAGGAGGAAACTGCGAAGAAGGACGAGCGAGGAAAGGTGGCGCGTCTCTATCTCAACCGTCTTCGCAAAGGAATGAGGCTTCAAGCCGATCCGACTGTGAAGTTTGCTACCGGCGATTTCACGCTCCGCCGCATCACGGGGAAGCATGTCAGAACGCAGTCGCCATATAATACCTATCAGATTTCCGGGCTTCCTCCCGGGCCTATACGTGTGGCGGCAGGTGACGCTATTGATGCTGTTCTTGACGCTCCACGCCACGACTATCTGTATATGTGTGCAAAAGAGGATTTCTCGGGCTATCATAATTTTGCCGTTGATTATGACGCGCATAAAGCCAATGCGCGGCGCTATCAGGCCGAGCTTGACAGAAGGAATATTCGTTAAAAAAAGGCAAAAGGCAATAGTAAATGGTGATTTTGATATATCTTTGCAGAGATAATCGCCAATCATTGCTATGACATCTCAATTATCTTCGACGACCGACGAGTCTATCGCGGTCTTCCGCTCGCTTGACGACATTCCGTTTATCAAATTTCCCACGCGCCTTGACAGGATGCTGATGGTAGTGTGTCGCAGGGGGGAGATAGCGGCTGAGATTGACCTTGACCGCAAGAGGATGGGGGAATGCTCCGTCATGGTGTTGCGCCCCGGCCACCAGATAGGCCGTTGCCGCGTCAGCCCGGATTTTGACGGCTTCTTCATCACAGTGGCCCAGGAAAAGCTTAACATAATTCTTCCTTCACTTCAATATGTGATTCCGTACAGCCTCAAATATACGTCCGATCCTGTCATAGAGATGACGCAGGAGGAGCTTGAATCACTTACCATGATTTATGACATGCTGCGTCGCAAGCTCAAAGAGACACGTCCGTTCTCAGAGAGGGCGCTTGCGTCGCTTTTCGAGGTGTTGTTCTACGAAGCGCTCGGCATCTACGCGTCACGTTCGAAGCAGACCACCCACAAGAGCCGCCGCGAGGAACTTCTTGCTGAATTCATAGACCTTCTTGAACGATATTTCAAGTCGGAAAGGGCTGTGAATTTCTATGCCGACAAACTTTTTGTGACCCCCAAGCATCTGTCGGCCGTTCTGAAAGAGATCAGTGGGAAGACGGCAGGGGAGTGGATTGACAACCGCGTTGTCCTCGAAGCCAAGCTAATGTTGCGCACCACTGGAATGAATGTCCAAGAGATAAGTGCGGCTCTCAATTTCTCCAACCAGTCGTTTTTTGGAAAGTACTTCAAACACCTCACCGGTTCGTCGCCACGCGAATATCGGTCAAAACTATCAGAATTTTGATTCCGGGTATCTTTTTTAGCAGGATATGGCGGAGACAGTCCGTTGTCTTATCCTTTATAATAATGTTGGCGCCGCTCCTGCGCGCCGAGTTGCAGTCTCCTTATTATAATAAGGTTGACGAGGCTGACAAGGCCTGTAAGGAAGGGCGTTGGGATGAGGCTTCACGTCTGCTCGGCGAGGCCATGAAGCTTGAGCCGGACAATGCCGGCAATATAATGCTTATGAGTAACCTCGGGATGGTGCGTTACCGTATGGGGCAGGACTCCCTCGCCATAGTCACGCTGACCGAGGCACATCGCATGGCCCCGTCATCGGTGACGATACTTTCCAACCGGGCTTATATACTCACAGAGCTTGGATATGATTCGGAGGCTTACGAGGATTACGCTCTGATAATGGAGCTTGACAGCACTGATGTCGATGCCCGTCTGCGACATGGCGTGATAGCGTTGAGAGACAGAAAGTTTGATGTGGCTAAGGCAGATTTCGAGTATCTTTCCCGATATTACCCTTCCACTCCCGAGGCTATGACCGGCATGGCGACACTGCATTGTGCGTTAGGGGAATACAGGGAGGCACTTCCATATTACAACGAGCTGTTGCGCGGTTCGAGGGAGTTGGAATATCTCACAGGCAGGGCTATGTGCAATCTCATGACCGACAATCTCCAAGAGGCCTCTGACGACATAGCCGAAGCACTCCAGCTAAGCCCTGATGACCCTGAACTCTATCTGTACAGGGCCGCCCTCAACAAGATGCGCTTTCGCCCGGACGATGCCGACTCGGATGCACGCCGCGCCGTCTCTCTGGGAATCGATCCGGCCCGTGTCCGCCAGTTTATGAAGGAATAGATAGCCGGACAGAGGTTTGCAGACTGTTAAAATATGTAATAAATATAAGTACCTGTAAAAGTGTGTGTTGCACACTTAAATACGATTAAATTCGCGTCAGTCAGAGTATTGGTTGGCGCGATTGCTTTATAATTATACGAAAAAATAACGAAAAAATTTGTAATATCATTGTAAAAATAATTAACTTTGCCAAACCAATCTTAAATCACATTATTATCAACCAATCAAATTTTGCCATGAGAAACGGGAAATCTATCAGTTTTTCAGATTCCCGAGGTAGGTGTGTAACCTATCTGGGAAGAGTCTGCTTCTCGGTGCTTTTTGCTGTTATAGCCATTATGGCTACGGCACAGGGAAAGTCCGTGAGCGGAACAGTGACCGATGAAGCCGGAGATGGAATTATCGGTGTGACTGTAATGGTCAAAGGAACCAAGACAGGCACAGCCACCGACATCGACGGGCGGTACGTATTAAATACCCCCCCCCAATAGTACGCTGATATTCAGCTATATAGGGTATACTACACAAGAAATCCCGGTGGATGGGAAGAGCGTCATAGATGTGACGCTCAAAGAAAGTCGCGAACTTCTTGACGAGGTGGTCGTAGTGGGTTACGGCACAGTCAAGCGTCGCGATCTCACAGGCGCCGTGTCATCGATGAAAAATGCCGATGTGGTCGTGGCGCCTACTAACAATGTCATGGAAGCCTTGCAGGGCAAGGTGGCCGGTATGGATATCACCAAATCGTCAGGCGAGACCGGCAGTGACGTCAGTATCCTTCTTCGCGGATCGCGTTCGATTTATGGCAGTAATGAGCCTCTTTTCATCATCGACGGTATTCCCGGAAGTTACAGCCAGGTGAATCCCAGTGATATCGAGTCGATTGACGTGCTCAAAGATGCCTCCTCCACCGCTATTTATGGCTCGGCCGGTGCAAACGGCGTGGTCATCATCACCACCAAGCGCGGACAGGAAGGAAAGGCGATAGTTAACTTTGACGCCTATTATGGTTTTAGCGGAGATCCCAACTACAAGCACGGTATGACCGGGCAGGAGTGGATCGACTATCAGAGCGAGGCCTACAAATATACCAACGGTTCTGCTCCCGCCGATATGGCTACTCTTCTCGGAAATCCCGCCTATACCGAGGCATATAATGCCGGCAAGTGGATTGACTGGGTGGATCTGGCGCAGGGACGTCGTGCCACCAGTCAGAAATACGCACTTTCTGTAAGTGGCGGAACTCAGAAGACCCGCATCTTTGCCTCTACTTCCTACTCTCGAGAGGAAGGCCTTCTCAAAAACGATGAGCTTGACCGTTACTCGCTACGTCTCAATATTGACCAGGAGATTAACAAGTATGCCACCATCGGCTTCACAAGCAACCTCACTTACTCTGACCATGACCGTGGGGTGAAGAACACATTCACCAAGGCGCTCACATCGTTCCCTCTCGGAGATGCTTTTGACGCCAACGGTAATATCAACCACGAGTATATCACCGGCCAGTATTCACCTCTCGGTGACTTTATCGATGACCAATATGCCAACAATAACAAGTCAACCTATATCAATTCGATAGGTTATATTGATATCACACCGTTTCAAGGCCTTAAATTCCGCAGCCAGATCAGCACTACGCTCTCTAACAGCCGAATCGGCCAGTACTGGGGTTCACAGGCCAATGCCAACCAGCCGTCATATGCATCGTCGCCTTATGCCCAGAAAACCCACAACAACAGCTGGGCATACACATGGGAAAACATTCTTTCCTATAATGCCGACATAAAGGATCATTCGTTCGGCGCCCAGTTCATCACATCATACAACAAGAATACCAACGAGCAGACTATTGCCGGCAGTGGCGGATTCCTTGTCGATTCATGGCAGTTCCACCGTCTCCTCTCAGGCTCCACCAGCCCTTATACTTTCTCTGACTATGCCCGCACACAGAAGATGTCATATGCTTTCCGTGTGAATTATAACTACAAGGGCCGTTACCTTCTCACATTCTCCAACCGTTGGGACGGTGTGAGCTGGTTCTCACAGGGTCACAAGTGGGATTCGTTCCCCGCAGGCGCTGTCGCATGGCGTTTTTCAGACGAGGCTTTCATGGAAAGCACCCGTGACTGGCTCAATAATGCCAAACTCCGTGTCAGCTACGGTATCACAGGCAACTCAGGCGGTACTGGCGCATATGTCACACAGAGCCAGGCCTATCTTTATCCTAACGGCGGTGTCACCGTTGGTGGCGTTCCCGTGCAGTTTGCCCAGTATACAGGCACGTTTGCCGGCAGCAACCTTGGCTGGGAGAAGTCATACAACTGGAATGTAGGTCTTGACTTCGGTGTTATCAACAACCGCATTGACGGATCGGTAGAATGGTTCAAGACTGACACCAAGGGCCTTCTCTACAAGCGCACCGTACCTATCACAGACGGTATCACCGGCTGGGGTTCTCCTCTTGCAAGCTGGCAGAACCTCGCCAGAACCGAGAACCATGGTCTTGAATTTACTATCAACTCACGCAATATCGTCAGCAAGGATTTCAACTGGTCAACCACGTTCACCGCTACATGGAACAAGGAAAAGATCAAGTCGCTCCCGGAAGGCGATCTCATCAACGAGAACCTGTTTGAAGGACGTCCCATCAAGTCCATCTACTCATGGAAGTATGCCGGAATATGGGGCACCGATGACGACCCCGAGCTGATGAAGACTCTCGGCGTGCAGCCCGGTTTCATCAAGATCGAGACTATCGAGAAGTTTGACGACGAAGGCAACGGTGATGGCGGTATCCACAAATATGGTGATGATGACCGCCAGATTGTCGGCCACCAGAACCCCAACTGGATACTCGGTCTTAACAATACGTTTACCTATAAGGACTTCGACCTCTCCGTATTCATGATGGGGCGTTTCGGCCAGACCATCTCCAGCAATCTTCTCGGTTACTACACCGGCGAGGACTCACGCACCAAGAACCAGATTTCAGGCATAGACTACTGGACAGAAAGCAACCAGGGTGCTTATTATCCCCGTCCCGGCACAGCCAATGCACAGAGTAAGTTCTATCCCGCGCTCCGCATAGTTGACGGATCGTTTGTCAAGGTCAAGAACATCACATTCGGTTACACCCTTCCGCGCAAGCTCACCCAGAAGGCTCTCATTGACCGTATGCGTCTCTATTTCACGGCCTATAATCCTTGGATTATCGTCAATGACAGCAAACTCAAAGGTACAGACCCCGAGACCGGCGGTTCGGATGCCTTCCCGACCTACAAGCAGTTTGTATTCGGTATCAACCTCACTCTCTAATCTCTAATTCGACTTACAGAAATGAAAATATCCAATATATTCCGGGTATGCGGAGTGGGCACTGTGCTCATGATGCAGTCATGCTCACTTGACGAGGTGAATCCCGGCGGTTTCACTCTGGAAAACCTCGGAACAAACCCCGCAGGCTACGAGACCCTTCTCAATCAGTGCTATTTCGGTCTGGAACGCCAGTTCTACAACGGTATAGACTTCATGGGCTTCATGGAGGGCAATACAGACCTTTGGACTGCGAAGACCAACCAGATAGGCCAGAATGACAACATGTTCAAGTTCTTTGCCAACGCTGTTCCCAACCAGACTTTTACAAATTCCCTCTGGAATGCTGCGTATGACGGCATCGGCTCCTGCAATCTTGCCATAAAGATGGCTGACAAATGCTCGTTCAAGACCGAGGAGGAACGCAATGCAAAGGTTGCCGAGGCTCACTTCCTGCGTGCGGTATATTATTACAACCTCGTCGAGATCTTCGGCGGCGTGGTGAAACTCTCGGATGTGCAGACATCCAACGACTATTCGCCGTCCCGTACAGAGCCTATCGAGATCTATCGCGACATCATCATTCCCGACCTTCGTTTCGCATTCAAGTGGCTTCCTGTGGGGTCGTATTCGGCTGATGCCAATCCCACCAAGAAGTCTGCCCTCGGCTATCTTGCAAAGGCATGTCTTGCCACACAGCAATACAACACCACTGAGTTCCTGCAAGAAGGTTTCAATGCCGCCAAAGAGCTTATCTCTGACTGCGAGGGTGGAGGTTCCAAGTATCTCGCGTTCATGTATTCAGACTTTGAAGATGTGTTCAAGGAAGCCAACAATAAGGAAAACAAAGAGGCTCTGTGGAAGTATACTGTCTTCGGTGGAAAGACCCACGGTTCGAGCAACGGTAACTATCGTACAAACCGCAATGACGAACACTTCCTCTGCCAGCTGAATCACTTCGGAGCGCGTGTGGACAATCAGGATGTTCGTCTTGCATGGGACGGCGGTGTGCAGGGTGACTTCATGCCCACAGGCCATCTTCTCAGCCTGTATGTGCAGGAGGACGGTTCGCTTGACCCCCGTTTCCACAAACTCTTCATCACCGAGTGGAAGGCCAATCAGGAATATGTATGGACTGAGGGGGATGCTCAGCGTTACGACAAGACTTCTTCAAAGGTGGGTAGCAAGGTCAACGTTGACGATGTGGCCATCCGTTTCGTGATGCCACAGGATGCCAACTATGACACGGAGGTGGCTGAGAAGGCCAATTCCAACTACATCTTGGTAGACTACAAAGACCTTTATGACAATGCCACCAAGTCAATCATCATGACTGACGGAAACGGTGAGAATCACTACCGCTACTTCTATCCCTCGCTCAACAAACATGCAAGCAGCAACTACTATGTGGCAAATGAAAGCAAGATGCGCAACGGCAATCTCAACGGTGTAATGCCTATGCGTATGGCCGAGATATATCTCATCGCAGCCGAATATGACATTCTCCTCAACGGAGGCGCCGGCGCAATGGGCTATATCAACAAGGTACGCCAGCGTGCAGGGGCCAAGACTCTCGGCGGGTCTGCGACTATCCGCACCGTCCTTGACGAGCGTGGCCGCGAATTGTGTGGCGAATTTACACGTTTCTTTGACCTCAAACGTACCGGAATGTACAAGGATGCGTCCTACCTCCAATCTACCTTCCCGGAACTTGCAGGTTACTTCAAGCCCGAATATGCCCTCCGTCCGATCCCGTCTAATTATACAGACTTGATTACCACAGGCAGCCTTTTCATTAATCCCGGGTATTAGTAAGTGAAATAGATATCAGTCTTAGTATTAGCAGCCTCGGTTCGGTCGTCAAGACGGCTCCGGGGCTGTCTCTGTGTTTGTATGTTTGGAAATAATTAGCTATTTTTGTGGAAAATCCGTTCATCATACATGGAAAAGAAGACTATCTGGGATCTCCATCGCGTGGATCTCGAACACTATAAACGCCAACCCAAGATAAGACTTACAGTGGTGCTTGACAATGTGCGTTCGCTCAATAATATAGGTGCCATATTCCGCACGTGCGACGCATTTGCCGTGGAGAGGATAATGTTGTGCGGCATAAGCGCCTGTCCTCCTTCTCCCGAGATACACAAGACAGCCCTCGGGGCCGAGGACTCCGTGGACTGGTGCTATTTCCCCACCACGGCCGATTGTGTGGAGAGCCTTCAACGTGACGGTTACACCCTGTGTTGCCTCGAACAGGTCAAGGGAAGTATAGAACTCCAGGATTTTAACCCTCAGGCCGGTCGGCGTTATGCCTTGATACTCGGTCATGAGGTGGACGGTGTGGCTCAGGATGTGGTAAACCAGTGTGACGTATGCCTTGAAATACCCCAGCGTGGCACCAAGCATTCACTCAATGTCTCCGTGTCCGGCGGTATAGCGATATGGCACTTCTTTACCCGCATGGTCTGTGCTGAATGAGGCCGGTCAGGAGGGTGGCGCATGTGACGTTTTTCCGGCTTGTTGCACATGTCGGTGGAAATTTGTAACTTTGTAAGTTATGAATTTCCAACTGTCCTCACAATATCGGCCCACCGGCGACCAGCCTCAGGCAATAGAACAGCTTGTAAACGGAATCCGTGCAGGGGAGAAGGCACAGACCCTCCTCGGCGTGACAGGTTCCGGCAAGACGTTCACGATGGCAAACGTCATCAAGGAAGTAGGCAAGCCGACTCTCATACTCAGCCATAACAAGACACTTGCCGCGCAGCTGTATGGCGAGTTCAGGAATTTCTTTCCTGACAATTCAGTGCAATACTTTGTGTCTTATTATGATTATTACCAGCCGGAGGCCTATATCCCCACCGTTGACAAGTATATAGAGAAAGATCTAATGATCAATGACGAGATTGAGAAGCTGCGCCTTTCCACAGTCTCCGCCCTCTTGTCGGGTAGAAAGGATGTTGTCGTGGTCTCATCAGTGTCTTGTCTTTACGGTATGGGTAATCCCGAGGACTTTGACAGCAACGTGGTGCTGATTAAGGCGGGACAGAAAGTCACGCGCAACAAGTTTCTTCGCTCTCTTGTGGGTGCCCTGTATTCGCGCAACGAGGTGGAGCTGGGGCGTGGTACTTTCAGGGTAAAGGGGGACACTGTGGATATCCGTCTTGCTTATGAGGAAATTATTGTCAGGGTTACGTTCTGGGGTGACGAGATAGAGTCTATAAAGACCCTTCATCCAGATGACGGCACCTCTCTTGGTTCGCATGACGTGTTCCAGATATATCCTGCCAATCTTTTTGTGACCTCTCCCGAGAGACTTGGAAACGCGATAGGGCAGATAGAGCTTGATCTGGGCGAACAGTACAACAACTTCTTCCGAGAAGGGAAGGAGCTTGAAGCCAAGCGGCTGCTCGAACGTGTGTCCTATGATGTCGAGATGCTCCGCGAGGTGGGCCATTGCTCTGGAATAGAGAATTATTCACGATATTTTGACGGACGCCAGCCGGGTATGCGTCCGTTCTGCCTGCTTGATTATTTCCCCAAGGATTTCCTTACCATAATTGACGAGAGCCATGTGACGTTGCCACAGTGTCGCGCCATGTATGGAGGCGACCTTTCGCGCAAACTCAATCTTGTGGAATATGGTTTCCGCCTGCCTGCCGCACTCGACAACCGTCCGCTCAAATTCGAGGAATTTGAACGCCTTACACCGCAGGTGCTTTATGTCAGCGCCACCCCTGCCGATTACGAATTGGAAAAATGCGAGGGTGTGGTTGTCGAACAGATCATACGTCCTACGGGTCTGCTGGATCCTCTTATAGAGGTGCGTCCGTCGCTCAACCAGATTGACGACCTGCTTGAAGAAATCAACCTCAGGATAGAGCGTGATGAGCGTGTCCTTGTCACCACGCTTACCAAGAGGATGGCAGAGGAACTGAACGAATACATGTTAAACCTGAGGATGAAGGCTGCCTATATACATAGTGACGTTGATACTCTTGACCGAATAAAGATTCTTGACGGCCTTCGTGCGGGGGAGTTTGATGTGCTGATTGGTGTCAATCTGCTTCGAGAGGGTCTTGACCTGCCCGAGGTGTCACTTGTGGCCATCCTTGATGCCGACAAGGAGGGATTCCTGCGCAACCACCGCTCCCTGACACAGACAGTGGGACGTGCGGCCCGAAATCTCAACGGTACGGTCATAATGTATGCCGACAAGATTACTGACTCCATGCAGCAGACCATAGATGAGACTTCGCGTCGTCGTGCCATCCAGCTCGCCTACAACGAGGAGCACGGCATAACACCGCAGGCCATCATAAAGGCCCGCAATGCCATCATAGGTATTGATAATGACGATACCGATACCGGCTCTGTCCGTACCTCGGGTCGTGGAGGCGGTTCGCAGTCGCAAAAAGTCCGTGTACGAAAACCCGCTGTTCCGTATGCCGAGGAATATTCAACAAAGGTTGATATCGCCGCAGACCCCGTCATGCCTTATCTGTCGGCCGATGCTATTCAGAAACTCATAACCAAGCGCCGTGTCGAGATGGTCGAGGCTGCCAGGAAGATGGAATTTGTCGAGGCCGCCCGTCTGCGTGACGAGGTTCTTGCAATGGAGGAACAATTGTCAAAGCTAACATCCGAGTCATGAACCCGAGAACGGAATTATATCTTCCCACGAGTGTAAAGGAGATGAAGGCACTCGGATGGGGCCACGTGGACGTGGTTCTTTTCAGTGGCGATGCCTATGTTGACCATCCCTCGTTCGGTGCTGCGGTAATAGGCCGCACCCTCCAAGCCGCAGGATATAATGTGGCGATAGTTCCGCAGCCCAACTGGCAGGACGATCTTCGCGATTTTCGGAAGTTCGGAGCGCCGAGACTGTTTTTCGGAGTATCTGCGGGTGCCATGGACTCCATGGTCAACCATTACACAGCGGCACGCCGCCGTCGCAGTGACGATGCCTATACTCCCGGCGGACGTCATGGCGGACGTCCCGATTATCCCACTATTGTCTATTCCGATATTCTTAGGGAGCTATATCCCGAAGTCCCGGTCATAGCCGGCGGCATAGAGGCATCGATGCGTCGTCTGGCGCATTATGACTACTGGCAGGATTGTCTGCGTCCCTCTATACTAATGGACTGTAAGGCAGACATGGTATCTTATGGTATGGGCGAACGGTCGGTGATAGAGATAGCCGAAAGACTTTCGCGTGGGGAGACGGTCGGAGATCTGCATGACATGGGGCAGATAGTGGTCAGAGAGGATTTCTGTCCCATAGACGCCGCAGAGGGAAAGATATTCGAGGGCGACTCGGACATTGTGCTCCATAGTTTCGAAAGATGTCTCAGAGACAGGCGTGCTCATGCGGAGAACTTCCGACACATCGAGCGCCAGAGCAATGCCATGCACGGCAAGACAATCTGGCAGCGTCACGGCAAGGTGTGGATCAAGGTAACGCCTATGCTTCCTCCGATGACCACCGGCGAGATAGACGCGTCTTTTGATCTTCCTTATACACGTATGCCTCATCCGCGCTACAAGGACAAGCGTATACCTGCCTATGAGATGATACGCCATTCGGTCAACATCCATCGTGGATGTTTCGGAGGGTGCTCGTTCTGCACCATTTCCGCCCATCAGGGCAAGTTCATAGCCTCTCGCAGCAAAGAGTCGGTCATAAGGGAGGTAAGGCAGGTGACGGCTATGCCTGACTTCAAGGGCTATATAAGCGATGTCGGGGGGCCGAGTGCCAATATGTACCGAATGGGAGGTCGGGACAAGGATATATGCCGCAGGTGTCTCAAACCGTCATGTCTGCATCCGTCGGTATGTCCCAATCTTGACACCGACCACCGTCCTTTGATTGATCTGTATCATGCGGTCGATGCGGTTCCCGGCGTTAAGAAGTCATTTATAGGGAGCGGTGTGAGATATGACCTTTCAATGCATCACACGGGTATTCCTGATGTGGATAAGGCCAACCGCCGTTACAACGAGGAGCTGATAGTCTCACATGTGTCCGGGCGTCTGAAAGTGGCGCCGGAACATACGTCGGATGTTGTCTTGAACCTTATGCGCAAACCATCTTTCGTGCTGTATCATGAATTTTCACGTTTTTTCGAACGTGTCAACACCCGCAACGGCCTCAGACAGCAGCTCATACCCTACTTCATATCGTCACATCCCGGATGTAGGGAGGTGGATATGGCCGAGCTTGCGGCTGAGACAAAGGAACTGAATCTTCATCTTGAACAGGTGCAGGATTTCACGCCGACGCCTATGACGCTCTCTACGGAGATATATTATACAGGTTATCATCCTTATACGCTCGAAAAGGTGTTTACAGCCACCGATGCAGCCGACAAACTGGCCCAGAGGAAATATTTCTTCTGGTATGACCGTTCATATCGTGCCGATATAACCCGCTCTTTGCGGCAGATGAACCGTCCAGACCTCCTGAAACGTCTTTTCCCTCCTTCCGCATCATATCCTTATGGCGGTGGCAGGGGAAAAGGTAAAAATCACTAAAAGTGGGTATTTGTCCATTGAGTGGAATTAGCGAAATTTGTGGTCTGAAAAACAATAGTCATAGATGAGATTGTCGGAGTTACCCACCGGGAGTACCGGTGTTATTATAAAGATACTCGGTCATGGTGCTTTCCGAAAGCGCATGATAGAGATGGGGTTTGTGAAGGGTCGCGAGATCAAGGTGCTCATGGCCGCGCCTCTGCGTGATCCTGTCAAGTATGAGATTATGGGCTATGAGGTGTCCCTTAGACGCGTGGAGGCCGAACTTGTAGAGGTTGAGACTGTCGAGGAGTCCCATTCTGCACGCGCTCTCCATACCAACACGGTCAGTGACTGCGAGGCTGCACCATCACAACATCGGGAAGACCGCCGTAAGGTTATCAACGTCGCCCTGATAGGCAATCCTAATTGTGGCAAGACATCGCTGTTCAACATTGCCTCAGGATCGCGCGAGCATGTGGGAAATTACAGCGGTGTCACCGTGGATGCGAAAAAAGGCAGTTTCAGACATGGCGGTTACAGGTTTGAGATAGTAGACCTGCCGGGAACATATTCTCTCGCAGCCTATTCGCCTGAGGAGCTGTATGTCAGGCGTTATCTAAGGGATGAGACTCCTGACGTGATAGTGAACGTGGTGGATGGTTCAAATATAGAGCGGAATCTCTATCTCACCACGGAGTTGATCGACATGGACTGTTCCATGGTCATCGCGCTCAATATGTATGACGAGCTTCAACGAGAGGGTGTCTCTCTTGACTACAAGACTCTCGGCGAGATGATAGGAGTTCCGATTGTCCCGACGGCCGCAAAGACCGGGATGGGTGTGGATAATCTGTTTGACACTATCATAAAGGTCTATGAGGGCACTGATGTGACCGTGCGTCATGTGCATGTCAGTCTCGGATCTGACATTGAGAATGCGCTTTCCGAAATCAAGGATGCCCTCAAAGGACATCCCACGGTAGGGCGTCATTTCTCCCCGCGCTATCTTGCCATAAAGTTTCTTGAAAAGGATGCCGAGGTGCAGCACCATATACTCGAAATGCCGGATGCCGGACAACTGATAGGGCTGAGGGACAAGAAGCTTGCCGAATTTGGCCGTCTGCATCCCTCCACTGATATAACGGCAGCGATTGCCGATGAGAAGTATGGTTTCATTGCAGGCGCTCTGGCCGAGACAATGACCAAGAATGAGGAGACAGACCGCAACAGCTCTACCCATATAATAGACACCATAGTCACTAACAAGTTGTTTGGCTTTCCTATCTTCATCGCCATAATGCTTTTTATATTCTGGGCCACCTTCTATATAGGTGCTTATCCGATGGAATGGATTGAGAGTCTTGTGGGATGGATAGGCGGCGTGGCGAGAGAATATCTTCCTGACGGCTGGGTCAAGGATCTTGTGGCTGACGGTATTATAGGCGGGGTAGGGGGCGTCATAGTCTTTCTCCCGAATATCTTGATTCTCTATCTGTGCATATCCTTTATGGAGGATTCCGGCTATATGGCACGGGCGGCATTTATAATGGACAAGGTCATGCATCGGCTCGGGCTTCACGGCAAGTCGTTCATTCCTCTTGTCATGGGTTTCGGGTGTACTGTCCCTGCCATTATGGCTTCACGCTCCATAGAGAGCCGGTCGAGCCGTCTGATAACCATACTGATCAATCCTTTTGTCAGTTGTTCGGCGCGTCTGCCGATATACGTACTGCTTATCGGCACGTTCTTTCCTGCACATGCCACGTTGGTGTTTCTGGGACTGTATATATTCGGCATACTTGTAGCCGCGCTGACGGCCAGATTGTTACGGCGCTTTCATTTCGGAGAGGATGAGACTCCGTTTGTCATGGAGCTTCCTCCTTACAGGATTCCGACATTGAAGGCGACCATGCGTCACATGTGGGGAAAGGGTGAACAGTATTTGAAGAAAATGGGAGGTATAATCCTTGTGGCCAGTATGGTGGTCTGGGCACTCAACTATTTTCCGCGTCATGATTCGGAGCTTTCGAATCATGCGGCCCATGATGATTCCGAAATAGATTTTTCGCGTGACAGTTATCTCCAAATGATAGGCAAGGCCGTCAACCCCGTCATGGAACCGTTAGGCTTCCACTGGCGCGCCTCCGTGGCGGCAATAGCCGGGGTTCCGGCCAAGGAGATAGTGGTCTCTACCCTCGGTGTGCTATATACAGGCGAGGAAGAGGCTGAGGGTTCCACTCTGTCCGCACGTCTGACAGAGGTGAATCCTGTCACCGGCAGCCCTGACTTCTCATCGGCTTCGGCTCTGGCATTCATGGTATTTGTCCTTCTTTATTGTCCTTGTATAGCCACTGTGACAGCCATAGTCAAGGAGACAGGCAATCCGCGTTACGGACTTTTCACCGTGCTCTACAACACTGCGGTTGCATGGGTGTTTGCGTTTGTAACCTTCCATATAGCCCTGTTGTTTTAGACGCGTTTTTTTGGATACGTTTGCGGCAATGGTTAATTTTGTGAGAAAATAAATTATTAATCCTTCCATGTCCCTACCGTTTTATCTTGCCGGTCGTCTGCCGTTGCGCTCTTCCTTGCGTGGGGGAATGACCGGCATAGTCGTCGCAGTCACAGGTATAGCTCTCTCGGTTGTAGTAATGCTTGTATCGGTGAGCGTCATGATGGGTTTCAGAGATGAAATCCGTTCAAAGATAATCGGTTTTGACTCTCAGATTACCATTGCTCCCCGTAGTGCGGATGATGCGGACTCGGTTCCCACCATAACACTTGGAGAAATCGAAGAGGCCGTCGGGTCTCTTCCGGCAAGTGCCACTGTCACGCTTACCGCCCGTCAACCGGCCATAATCAAGACGCCTGAAAGTTTTTCCGGTGTGATTGTTAAAGGAATTGGTGCCGGACATGACTGGGACTTTGTCCGATCCAATCTCGTGGAGGGTGTTATCCCTGACTATCAGGCCGACTCCACGCTCTATGACATCATAATATCACGAACCCTTGCGTCAGATCTTTCGCTGAGCGCCGGAGAGAGGGTTGACACATATTTTCTCGGCAACGGAACATATAGGATGCGCCGTCTGAAAATCGCAGGAATCTATGACACGCATTTTGAAGAATATGACAAGAATGTCATTTTTGCGACTCTTCCTATGATAAGGCAGGCGGCAGGTATTGATGGCGATTGCGGGGCATTGGCTGAGATTAACGGACTGGGGTCTGATGATGAGATAGACCGGGTGTCTGGATTGATTGCAGGAAGTCTGGCTGACAGGTTCTACTCAGGCCGTACAGACAAGACATATACCGTGCTGAATATCCACGAAAGTGCCGCTCTATATTTCAACTGGCTCGCGTTGCTTGATACCAATGTCGTGGTGATACTCACGCTCATGTCTGTGCTTGCGTCTCTCACCCTCGTCTCATCCCTCTTCATCCTCGTGTTGCGCAGGGTCGGCACCATAGGAGTCCTGAAAGCCCTCGGTGCCGGTAACAGGCTTGTGAGACAGACATTCATACTTCTGACTTTGAGAATGCTGCTTATGGGGCTTCTGGCAGGCAATGTGATAGGTCTCGGAATCATATGGATCCAGAGCGCTACCCACGTCATACCGCTTGATCCCGAGGCATATTATCTTGACCATGTGCCGGTGGAGATTTCATGGCCGGTGGTTGTTACTCTCAATGTCGCGGCCGCCGTTATAGCCTTTGTAGTACTCCTGTTACCCTCTGCCATAATAGCCACGATCAAACCGGCACGGGTCATAAATTATGAGTGAGAAACCCAAAAGAAACCCGAAAAGTCTTGACTCTCCGCCGAAAAATGACTAACTTTGCACTTTCCACGAAAAGCACTCTCTTGAAAACTATTATATAATATAATATCAAATTTTAAACCCTACAAATGAAAAGAGTTTATACATTTGGAGACGGCAAGGCAGAAGGCAATGCCTCGATGCGCAATCTCCTCGGCGGCAAAGGTGCTAACCTTGCTGAAATGAACCTTCTGGGTATGCCCGTTCCTCCGGGTTTCACCATCACTACCGATGTATGTACTGAGTACACCCAATATGGACGTGAAGAAGTGGTAAGCCGCCTCGAAGACGAGGTAAAGGCCGCTATCGCACATGTCGAGACCCTCACACAGACCAAGTTTAACGATCCCGCCAATCCTCTCCTTGTTTCGGTTCGCTCTGGTGCCCGTGCATCAATGCCCGGTATGATGGACACCGTCCTCAATCTCGGTATGAACGATGCCACTGTGGCGTCGCTGGCCGAGAAGAGCGGAAACCCCCGTTTCGCTTGGGACAGCTACCGCCGTTTCGTCCAGATGTATGGTGATGTCGTGCTCGGCATGAAGCCCAAGAGCAAGACAGATATCGATCCGTTTGAGGAAATCATGGACAAGGTTAAGGAGGAGAAGGGTGTCAAACTTGACACCGAGCTTACCGTGGACGACCTCAAAAACCTCGTCAAACTCTTTAAGTCAGCCGTTAAGGAATACACCGGCAAGGACTTCCCCGACAACGCCTGGGATCAGCTCTGGGGCGGCATCTGTGCCGTGTTTGACAGCTGGATGAACGAGCGCGCCATCCTCTACCGTCGTATGAACCAGATTCCCGAGGAATGGGGCACCGCCGTCAACGTACAGGCAATGGTGTATGGCAACATGGGCGACAACTCGGCTACAGGCGTTGCTTTCAGCCGTGACGCCGCTACCGGCGAAAACCTCTTCAACGGTGAGTATCTCATCAACGCACAGGGAGAGGACGTTGTGGCCGGTATCCGTACTCCCCAGCAGATAACCATTGAAGGCTCACGTCGCTGGGCCGCTCTCCAAGGCATCAGCGAAGAGGTTCGTCGCGAGAAATACCCCTCGCTCGAAGAGGCTATGCCTGACTGCGCCAACGAGCTCTTCAAAATCTCAGACCGTCTTGAAGAATACTATAAGGACATGCAGGATATGGAGTTCACCATCCAGAACGGCAAGCTTTGGATGCTCCAGACCCGTAACGGCAAGCGTACAGGTGCAGCCATGGTCAAGATTGCCATGGATCTTCTCCGCGCCGGCGTGATTGACGAGAAGACCGTCATCATGCGTATGGAGCCTCAGAAACTTGACGAGCTTCTCCATCCTGTTTTTGACAAGGCAGCCCTCAAACGTGCTGACGTTGTAGCCAAGGGCCTTCCCGCATCTCCGGGTGCCGCTACCGGCCAGATTGTCTTCTCAGCCGAAGAGGCCGAGACTTGGAGTGAGAAGAAGCGCAAGGTCGTACTTGTCCGCATAGAGACATCTCCCGAGGATCTTCGCGGTATGGCCGTGGCACAGGGTATCCTTACCATGCGTGGCGGTATGACATCTCACGCAGCCGTTGTGGCCCGTGGTATGGGTAAGTGCTGCGTGTCAGGTGCCGGAGAGATCGTGGTTGACTACAAGGCCAAGACCGTCCAGATGGGTGGCAAGACCTACAAGGAAGGCGACTGGATTTCGCTCAACGGTTCTACCGGCGAGGTTTATGACGGCCAGGTTCCCACCGTTATGCCTGAACTGGGTGGCGATTTCGGCGCAGTCATGAACTACGCTTCAAAATACACCAAGACACTTGTCCGCACCAATGCCGATACACCCCGTGATGCAAAGCAGGCACGCTACTTCGGCGCTCAGGGTATCGGTCTCTGCCGCACAGAGCACATGTTCTTTGAGGGTGACCGCATCAAGGCTGTCCGCGAGATGATTCTCTCAAGCGACCTTGAAGGCCGTCGCGCGGCTCTTGCCAAGCTCCTTCCCATGCAGCGTGGCGACTTCGAAGGAATCTTTGAGGCCATGGATGGTTATGGCGTCACCATCCGTCTCCTCGATCCCCCGTTGCATGAGTTCGTGCCCCATCAGACAGCTACCCAGAAAGAACTCGCCGAACAGATGGGCATCACTCTCGAAGAGGTGAAGGCCAAGGTTGACTCGCTTGAAGAGTTCAATCCTATGCTCGGCCACCGTGGCTGTCGTCTCGGCATCACATATCCCGAGATTACCGAGATGCAGACCCGTGCCATCATCGAGGCTGCACTTGCCGTTAAGTCTCGTGGAATTGATGTTCACCCCGAGATTATGATTCCTCTTGTTGGCTCTCTCAAAGAGATCCAGAACCAGGCCGACATCATCAAGATTACCGCAGCCAAAGTATTTGAGGAACAGGGTCATACAGTTCCCTTCAAGGTAGGAACCATGATCGAGGTACCCCGCGCCGCCCTCGTTGCCAACCAGATTGCCGAGGTAGCCGAGTTCTTCTCGTTCGGAACCAATGACCTCACCCAGATGACATTCGGTTTCTCACGTGACGACGCTCCCAAGTTCCTGAAATTCTATAAGGAACATGGTATCATCAAGACCGATCCCTTCGAAGTACTCGATCAGGAAGGTGTGGGCCAGCTCGTTAAGATGGGCGTAGAGAAAGGCCGTGCCTCAAACCCCGATCTCAAAGTCGGCATCTGTGGCGAGCACGGAGGCGAACCCTCATCTGTGAAGTTCTGCGCCAAACTTGGCATGAACTACGTATCCTGCTCACCATTCCGCGTGCCCATCGCCCGCGTAGCTGCGGCGCAGGCTGCCATCGAAGAGTAATTAATAGTCAAATTAGCCCTAATAGCTACTTGTAATAAATAAAACAGGTCTGCCATTGATTTGGCAGACCTGTTTTTATTGTGTCTGAATATGTGTTCTTTGCGGAGCAAAGCAGCAAGCCGGTTTAACTGTCATTATGGGTTGATATTTCACAATACGAAAGGGGTTGCGATGCTGTCGGTCTTGCCCGTGCGTCGTCTGGTGATGATAATGTTAGTAAATTCGGTGTCTATTTCCTCGAAATCCACATCATCAATATCGATATGTTAAATGGCTGATTGTTTTTATTCTTGAATGGTCATATTATTATATCAAACTCACTCAAAAGTATTAATTTCTTTGGACAGCCTATATATGGTCAACTGATAAAATCGCTCGACTACGAAAAATAGTAGAAATGAATTGTAAACACCTTAGAGGTTCCCAAGCTGTATCATGTCGGTATTGATAAATCGGATGCGGATCTGAAAAATATGTTCACAAAGGCCTGAATCATTCCTCAAAGCATAGAAATCTGACAATTGTGTGTGTATTTGCGATAGACAAGCGCAATTGTCAGATTCTCAATGGCCTGGGTTGACTCTATGGTTTGGCGGACAGTAACAGATTCTTATCTTTCGGTTGTGCTGATTTTTTTGTGGCGTATTTTCCAGATTACGGCATCGTAGGGCGGAATCATTGTAGAAAACGGTGTTTCAGAAGATATTGTCTTGACATCGGTATCGCCTGAGAGCAACTCTGTCGCTGTCACTTCCCCTTCCGGGATATTGAGCATTTCCAATGCGTGGCGGGGGATGTTTACGGCCAGATCGCATGAATCAGCCGAGAAGTTGACAGCTATCAGCAGTGTCACACCGTCACAGCTGCGTAGGAATACATATTGTCTGTGAGGGTTCAGTGTGGCATTGTGGTAGTTGACGTACATGAGGTCATAGAAACGCCCTTCCGAGATGGCCCGTTCGCTGTTGCAGAGTCTCAGGATTGTTGTATATTTGGCCCTTAGCCAGCGTTCGCGCGGTGTGAGCTGTGAACAGTCTGGTTTGCCGTTGTTGTACCAGCGTCGCAGGGTGGGGACGCTCCAATAATCAAAAATCGTGGTGCGACCGTCATATCCGCTGAATCCCTCAGAATCAGTGGCTTGTTCGCCAAGTTCCTGTCCGGCATATATCATCATGGGGCCGGTGGATATCATTGAGCTGACCACGAGCGAGGGGATGACCTTTGCGGGGTCTCCGGCATAGAATTTTGAACCGAATCTCTGTTCGTCATGATTTTCAAGGAAGTTCAGCATGTGTGGCTGGATGCCCTCTACTGTCTGCCAGCAGTTGGTTATTGTAGCCGCCGAATAGTTGGAACATTGGATTCCTCGTAGTGTGTCATAAAGATTGACCTTGTCATACAGATAGTCAAATCCGCCGGTGAAGATGAAGTCACGGTATAGGGCCACATCGTAGATTTCGGCAATGAACTTTACGTGAGGGTAGTGGTCTTTGACATTCGGGATGGCCCATTGCCAGAATTCGAGCGGCACCATGAACACCATGTCGCAGCGGAATGCGTCAACACCTTTCGAAGCCCAGAAACGCAGGATGTTCAGCATCTTGAACCAAGTGTCGGGTATGGGGTCAAAGTGGCCCGAACCGTCACCGGGGTCACGGCCATAGTTGAGTTTCACAGTCTCATACCAGTCATTGACTCCCGGGAAGGCGCTGAAACAGTCATTGCCTGTTGCCTTTGCCGGAAACTCCACATATGCGCCTTTTCCATTACCGAGGTCAAATGCCGGAGCGAAGAGCTGGCGGGTTATGTAGTAGTAATTGTTGCCGGCGTCAAAGAATTTGTCGGTATCGTCGCCGGCTCCGAAATCCTCCACTCCTGCCGGGGCGCAGTCGCTGTGATATCTGCGGGCGGTGTGGTTGGGGACGAAGTCTATTATTACCTCCATTCCTGCATCGTGGGTACGTGCCACGAGATGTTCGAATTCGGTCATTCGGTCAGGAACGCTCTCGGCTATGTCAGGATCGATGTCATAATAGTCCTTTATCGCATATGGCGAGCCGGCTTGTCCCTTCACGACATGGGGGTTGTCCGGCGGTAGTATGCCTTGGGCGGAATAGTCGGTCTTTGTGGCGTGTTCGATGACGCCCGTATACCATATATGCGTGACTCCGAGCTGTTTGATGGCGTTAAGGACTGTATCGGTTATCTGGTTCATCTTTCCGCAGCCGTTCTGCGTGATGGTTCCGTTGGGTATACAGGCGGGATTGCTGTTTGTGAATAGGCGGGGAAATAACTGGTAAATGACTGGTTTTCGGTTCATACTATGTAATATGCTATTTCTTTGCTTTGTCAGCCTGACGAACAAATCCTGCGTCAAGCAGTGCTGTTATAGTGCTGTCATAGCCCGAGCGAAAGACTCTGGTAATTTCTTTAAGGTTGAATACTTTGTAGTTGGCTATATCGTTGATTGGGATTGCCAGGTCGCACATAGCCATTTGTTCCATGGAATTGGTCTTGACGAGAAGGTCATAGGTGCGTTGCGCTATGTCGAGGATTGATTTCGGATTTCCGCGTCTGGGGAGGGGGGAACAGTTGACCCCTATGAGATATTTGCATCTGTCTCGTAAAACCCATGCGGGGAGATTTGCCGTAACGCCGCCGTCAACATATGTGATTCCATTGATTATCACCGGCTTGAAGATGATAGGGATACTGCATGAGGCAGAGACGCATTCGGCCATGTCGCCTTGCGAGAAGGCCGCTTTGGAATAATTGTTGAGGTCAGTGGCACATACTATGGCCGGGAGGGGGAGCTGGGAGAGATCCCTGTATGGGATGTGCTTGCGTAGAAATTTCTTGAATCCGTCCATAGAGAAGAACCCGTCACGCGGGACTCCGAGTTCTGCAAAGTCGCTGAACTTGGCATCGGTGAATGCTTTTAGTATCTCGTCAGGCTTCATTCCTGACGCATACATGACAGTCACGACTGACCCGGCACTCACTCCGGCCATTATATCAGGCTTGATGCCCATCTCTTCCAGCGCTTTGAGTGCGCCGGCATGGGCAAAGCCTCTGGCGCCGCCTCCGCTCAGGACAAGGCCTATCTTGTAAGGCTTTCGTGAAAATCGAAGCATGTCAAGCATTGATTCGGATTTTTGTGAGTATTCCGGCCACAAATTTAGCAAATTTCCCCAATATAAAAATGTGTTTCAGGAAAAATCACTAATTTTGTAACTATGAAGTTTGACGATGTTCCATCCCATGAAAAGGTGAAGGCGCAGTTGCGGCAGATGGCGGACGAATCGCGCATCCCTCATGCGCTTCTTATCCACGGCCCAGCCGGTACAGGCAAATTCATACTGGCACGGGCGTTTGCCCGTTATATCCACTGCACGTCGCCGACTCCTGAGGGGGAGCCGTGCGGGGCGTGCCCTTCATGCTTGCAGCACGAATCGTTCAATCATGTCGATACCGTATATGTGTTTCCCGTGGTCAGAAACGAGGGCGGAAGGCGTCCTCTGTCAGAGGATTTTATGGATGAGTTCAAGGCCTTTACGGCCCGCTCTCCTTTTATGGATTTTGACAAATGGGCTGCTGTATTTGAGAAGAAGACCGTGCGTCCCATGATATATGTGGAGGAGAGTAAGCGTCTTGAAGAGAGACTTGCCGTGACCTCGCTGGTGTCGAAATGGAAGATTGTCATACTCTGGCTTCCCGAACTACTTGGAGAGGAAGCGGCAAACAAGCTGCTGAAAATCATAGAGGAACCGGCAGACGGTACGCTTTTCATCCTTGTGAGCAACGATGCCTCGGCCATACTCCCTACCATACGTTCACGTTGCCGTCCCCTTGAAGTCGGTCGTCTTGGTGACGGAGCGGTTGCCTCATGGCTGTCTGGGCATATGGCCATGGATCCGGTCGAGGCTCTTTCTGTGGCTCATGTTGCCGAGGGAAGCGTCAATGCAGCGTTACGGGGGATGGATGCTGCAAGTGCGTCAAGGATGTATTTCGACTTGTTTGTGCGTCTTATGCGTCTTGCTTACCAGAGGGACGTGAAGGGTATGAAAGAGTGGGGTGCAGCCGTGGCCGACCTTGGGCGTGAGGGAGCTGTGAGATTCTATACCTATGCCACACGCCTTATACGCGAGAATTTTGTCTACAATTTCCACATGCCCCAGATTAACTATCTTAATGCCGAGGAAGAGAAATTCAGTCGCAACTTTGCCCGTTTCGTGACCGAGAAGAATGCCGAACGCATCGTACGTGCCATGGACAGGGCTTCGGAAGATATAGCCGGAAACGCGAATGCCAAGATAGTCAATTTTGATTTCGCAGTGAAAATGATAATCCTTATCAAGGAGTGCTGACAGCCTTATGAATCCGTTTTTACGACAGGTGGCCGCAGCCTATCTCGCCAATGAGAGAAAGGATATGGTGGACTATTGTTTTGTCTTCCCTAACAAGCGCAGCGGTATTTTCTTTCGTCACCATCTCACGCGTCTTGCCTCCGGGACACCTCTCATACTTCCGCACATCACCACCATAGGTGAGCTGACATCCTCCCTCTCCCCGCTTGTCGAGGCCTCGCGTCTTGACAGGTTGTTCCTCCTTTATGAGGAATATAGCAAGCTCAGCAATGATATCGCTGATTTCGACAGATTCCTTTTCTGGGGCGAGATGATTCTCTCGGATTTTGACGACATAGACCTTAATCTTGCCGATGCCTCGCGTCTGTTCGTCAATCTCAAACGCTATCGCGAGGTGAGCGCGTTCTATCTTACTCCTGAGCAGGAGGAGGTGTTATCGCGCTATTGGGGTGATCGTTTCTCACGTCATTCTCCCGAAGAGTTCTGGGCTCATCTGAGAGAGGATGATGACAGTGTCATTGAGCAGAAATTTCTCAAACTGTGGGAAGTTCTCGGGCCGTTATATGACAATTTCCGTGCGACGCTGAAGCGTGACGGCATGGGGTCAAGAGGGATGATAGTGCGTGACGCTGTCAGGAATCTTGCCGCCACTCCGGCGGAATCGCTTAGGTTCAGGCGATACGTGTTTGTGGGGTTCAATGTCCTTTCGCTTGCTGAAATCAAGCTTTTTGACATTCTTAACGAGCGTGGCGTTGCTGATTTCTACTGGGATATGGCTTCTGCCGCTATCGTATCCGAGGGAAACAAGGCCTCTCGTTTTATGAAGCGGAACGCGGAGTGTTTCCGTTCGAGATACGTTCTGGAAGGAGACGGGGATGTGTCCGGCAGGTTTCCGTCAATCACAGTGACAGGTGTGTCATCTGGGGTGGGACAGACCAAGGATGCCGGCCGGCTTCTGGGCGACTGGGTTAAGGCCGGGGTCATACCTGATCCGTCAAACGCCATCGAGACAGCCATAGTACTCCCGGACGAATCGCTATTCATCCCTATGACCCATGCGGTGCCGCCTGAGATAACGGCGCTCAACGTCACCATGGGATTCCCGGTGAGGGCTACTTCCTTTGCCTCATTCGTTTCGGCTGTTGTCTCGTTGCAGCTAAGGGCACAGTTCTCGCGCGACTCGTGGTATTTCTTTCATGACGATGTCAATACTCTTGCGTCACATCCTTTGCTCAGGGGTGTTGATGGAGAGGCTTGTGACACGCTCATGCGTGCCATACGCGACAAGAGGATGTTTCTTGTAGACGCTTCATGGATATGCGGGAGTCTCCCGGTTCTCAAACCTTTCTTCACAGTCATCACAGACTCAGACTCGACGGACGAGGTATACCATTATTTCCGCACATTGCTGCTGTCGCTGCTTGAAAACTCGTTTAATGTCACCCACGAGGAGGTGGTTGACGAAGAGGAGGGCGGGGAAGGACATCCCGCCCCTGACAGTGTGGAAGTATATCTGGTGCGTTCCTATCTTGATGCGCTCGAAGAACTGAAAGGAGCCATAGACCGCCGCAAGGTAAAGATGAAGGAGATGACGTTCATACAGCTTCTCCAAAAGGCGATTGCCTCGATGAGTGTCAACTTTACCGGCGAACCGCTGAAAGGATTGCAGATGATGGGAGTGTTGGAGACGCGCGCTCTTGATTTCGATAATCTGATAATCCTCTCAATGAACGAGCGCGTCTTTCCCCGCCGTCTATATTCACGGTCGTTTATACCTGATAATCTGCGTCGCAGCTACGGCCTTCCTACGAGCGACTTCCAGGAATCTATTTTCTCATATAGTTTTTACAGACTCATATCACGGGCTTCGCGTGTGCAGCTTTACTATGACGCGCGCAATGTTTCGGGACGCAACAGCGAGATGTCGCGCTACATAGCCCAGCTGCTTTATCTTTACCCGGAGAGTGCGGTGAAGCATGAGCTGGTCTCCTACACGCTTTCAACAGTGCCGGAGGATGGTATCTCTATTCCCAAGACCCCTGAGATTATCGGAGCCTTGCGGGAGTTTATGCCCGGTGGGTCTCGTGCGCTTTCCGCCTCGTCGATCAACGATTATATCAATTGTCCATTGTCATTTTATCTCAAACATCTCTGCAAACTCGATCTCGACGAGGATGTTATCGACTATATGGACTCGGCTACCTACGGCAGTATCCTTCATGCTGCTGTCGAAAGGATTTACCGCGACTTTCTCGGGGGAGCCGATGAGGTCAGAATCACATCGGCTATGATTGACCGTGTGCTTGGTTCGGCCGCCTATCTTGACTCGGTAATCACGCGTGAGGTCAACAAACGTTTCAACCGTCTTGGCGATGAATGCCTGACGCCTCTGACCGGGGAGGCCAAGGTGCTCGGCGTGATTATGAAACACTTCATCCGCCTGATGTTTGGCGAGGAGAAGAAGATAACACCTTTCGACTTTATAGCTGCCGAGTATAAGGTTGAGAGAACCATGGAGATATCGCCCTCGCTTTCGATCAATATAAAGCAGGTGATAGACCGCATAGACCGTGTCTGTGACGGAGGAGGAGAGAGACTGAGGATTGTGGACTATAAGACCGGCGCAGACGAAATTTCGTTCAGCGATTTTGAACAGCTTTTCTCAAATAAGGAACTGAAAAGACGCAAAGCAATAGTGCAGTTGATGTTTTATTGCAACGCCTATGCTGCCGATTCGGGATATACCGGGCCGATTGCCCCTGTGATATATCAGTTGAAGACATTGTCAACCAACGGACTGAGGCCGGTGTCATACAACAGGACGCCGCTGGATGACTATCGTGATATCAACGAGGAGTTTCTCACGCGTTTCCGGGGTGTGATATCCGAAATGTTCAATTCGGAGGTTCCTTTTGTACAGGCCCCTGACAGTCATAACTGTACCTTCTGTTCTTTGACGGCTATCTGCCGGCGCACACGATGAAATATTACGTCCATATACCTTTCTGTCATGCCAAGTGTGCCTACTGTGACTTCTATTCCATGCCACGGATAGAACTGGCGGAGGCATTCGTAAATGCGCTCGAAGGGGAGATTTGTGGCAGAGTCGGAGGGATCGGTTATGTCGAGACCCTTTATCTCGGAGGCGGTACGCCGTCTTCGCTCCCGCTCGGTCTTCTGAACCGTGTCATTTCGTTTTTTCCGATTGATGAGAAGCTCAGGGAACTGACAGTGGAGACCAATCCGGAGGATGTAACCAAGGAATATGCCGGGTTCATTGCATCGCTTGGGCCTTCTGCGAGGGTCAGTATGGGGGTGCAGTCACTTGATGACAGGCTGCTTTCTTTCATAGGGAGGCGCCATACAGCCGCCGAAGCTGTTGAGGCTTACAGGTTGTTGAGGATGGCCGGAATACCTGACATATCCCTCGACCTCATATACGGACTCCCCGGACAGGACATGGATTCTTGGAAGAAATCTCTTGACGGCGTCATCGCGCTGCGTCCAGACCATCTTTCAGCCTATCTGATGACTTATGAGCCAACCACACGTCTCGGAGTCATGCTCTCGCAAGGCAGGGTAGAGGAATGTTCAGAGGAGCTTGCCGTCAGTATGTATGACTATCTGTGCGCAGCCGCACGAGAGGCCGGGTATGTCCATTATGAGATTTCCAATTTCGCCCTTCCCGGAAAAGAGGCTGTGCACAATTCGTCATATTGGGACGGATCAGAATACATCGGGCTCGGGCCGGGCGCCCATTCATATGTCAGAGGTAGTAGAGGGGCTGACAGGCCTTCGTTGAAAGAATATATCGCTACCTCCGGCTGCGGAGTGTATGAGACCGAGTATGAGGATGATGATTCGAGATTCAACGATCTCGTAATCACGGCTCTCAGGACTGCGCGCGGCATAAGCCGGCAAGACCTGTCTCTCAGCCCGGGAAGCCTTCGACAGGCAGAACTCATGCTTTCAGACGGACTGCTCGTAGAGACCGCAGAGGGACGTCTCGCGATACCTGAACATATATGGTTGCGGTCTGATGCTATAATGCTTGAACTTATCCGCATTTAGCCGCTTGGTGAGGTAAAATTATGCTTCGGGACACCCTTATTCTCAAAAAAAATCATTACCTTTGTGAGAATTTTCACAGAACAATACAACTACCTTCACATCTCAAATCCAATATATGATTGAAGAAGACCGAATAATAAAAATCGACATCGAAAACGAGATGAAGAGTGCCTACATCGACTACTCGATGTCGGTGATCGTGTCACGTGCGTTGCCTGACGTGCGTGACGGTCTCAAACCTGTGCACAGGCGTGTGCTCTTCGGTATGAACGAAATGGGCAATACGTCCGACCATCCTCATAAGAAATCCGCCAACTGCGTGGGTGAAGTAATGGGTAAGTACCATCCCCACGGTGACTCTTCAATCTACGGCACCGTTGTCCGTCTCGCCCAGCCTTGGGCCATGCGCTACTGCCTTGTAGACGGACACGGAAACTTCGGTTCGGTTGACGGTGACGGCGCGGCCGCCATGCGTTATACCGAGGTAAGGCTCGCGCGTCTCGGCGAGGAGATGCTCTCTGATATAGACAGTGACACTGTAGACTTCCAGCCCAACTATGACAATTCGCGTGTGGAGCCGGTGGTGCTCCCGGCACGTTTCCCCAACCTTCTTGTCAACGGAGCTTCTGGTATAGCCGTCGGTATGGCCACCAATATGCCCACACATAACCTTACGGAATCAATCAACGCCTGTGTGGCCTATCTCGAAGATCCAGAGATTGACATACCGGGACTGATGAAGCACATTCCTGCTCCTGACTTTCCCACCGGCGGTACCATCTATGGGTATAACGGTGTCAAGGATGCATATGAGACAGGACGTGGCCGCATCGTTATACGTTCGCGTGCTGAAATCGAGGTTGAGGACAATCATGAGAACATCATCGTCACCGAGATCCCGTATAATGTCAACAAGGCCGAGCTTATTTCATATATTGCCGACCTTGTAAACGAGAAGAAGCTGGACGGCATCGCCGACATAAATGACGAGAGCAACTATAAGGGTATGCGCATCGTCATCAAACTCAAAAGTGACGCGAATGCCAACGTAGTGCTCAACAAGCTCTACAAAATGACCCAGATGCAGTCATCTTTCAGCGTCAACAACGTGGCGCTCGTAGGTGGCCGTCCCAAGACTCTTAATCTCAAAGACCTCATACGTGAGTTTGTCAACCACCGTCATGAGGTGGTGATACGTCGCACAAAGTATGAGCTTAAAAAAGCCCAGGATCGTGCTCACATCCTTGCAGGCCTTATCATAGCCTCCCAGAACATAGATGAGGTTATTGCAATAATACGCGGTGCGGCTGACACGGCCGAGGCCCGCGAAAAGCTGAAAATACGTTTCGGCCTTAGCGATCCGCAGACAGCTGCGATTGTCGAGATGCGACTCCGCCAGCTGACAGGTCTTGAACAGGATAAGTTAAAAGCCGACTATGAGGCCATAGAGACTGAGATAGCGCGTCTTGAACTTATTCTTTCAGACGAGGATGTGTGTCGCGAAGTCATCAAGGGCGAACTTCTCGAAGTCCGTGACAAATGGGGCGACAAGCGTCACACCGACATAGATTATACCGCCGGCGACTTCAATGCCGAGGATTTCTATGCTGATGACGACATGATCATCACCATCTCACATCGTGGCTATATCAAGCGTAGTTCCCTCAGTGAGTTCCGTGCACAGAACCGTGGCGGAGTAGGGGCCAAAGGTTCTGACACACGTGACGAGGACTTCATAGAGCATATCTATTCGGCCTCGATGCACAATTACATGCTCTTCTTCACGCAGAAGGGTCGTTGCTACTGGCTCAAAGTTTATGAGATTCCCGAAGGAGCCAAGAACTCCAAAGGGCGTGCCATACAGAACCTTCTCAATATCGAGAGCGATGACGCTGTCAAGGCGTTTATCTGCACCAAGAATCTTGGTGACGAGGAATTTGTCAACTCCCACAATCTTGTGTTCGCTACCAAGCGCGGAGTCATCAAGAAGACATCGCTCAAAGCCTACTCGCGTCCGCGTGCCAAGGGTGTCAACGCCATTATAATCCGTGAGGGTGACGAGCTGCTTGCAGTAGAGATGACTGACGGCAATAGCGAGATCCTTCTTGCCAACCGCAACGGACGTGCCATCCGCTTCCCGGAGATGAAGGTACGCGAGATGGGACGCATGTCGACAGGTGTCCGTGGCATGACTCTTGACGGAGATGATGACGAGGTGGTAGGACTCATATGTATGCCACAGGACACAGCCAATGACGTGATGGTGCTCAGCGAACGTGGATATGGCAAACGTACCCCGCTTGACACCGAGGCCGAGATAGACGGCAGAATAGAGCGTGTCCCTGTCTACCGAATCACCAACCGTGGCGGCAAGGGTGTACGCACAATGAATATAACCGAGCGCACAGGCGCCCTTGTGGCCATAAAGAGTGTCAACGATGACAACGACCTCGTGATTATCAACAAGAGCGGTATAACAATCCGTATCCATGTCAGCGATATCAAGGTACAGGGCCGCTATACCCAGGGTGTGCGCATCATCAACCTTGACAAGCGCGCAGACACGATCGCCTCTGTATGCTGTGTTGACTCTGATCCGGAGGAAGAGGTGGAGACCGTTGAGGAACAGACCGAGGAGACACCGGAGATGATGCCCGAGGAGCTTACAGACGGTATCCTTGACTTCGGTGACGAGGAAGAAGAGGATGATGCGTCATATGACGAGGAGATTGATGAAACCGAAGAATAACTAACAACCTAATAACCATCTATTATGAAGAAAATCAGCATCGTGACACTCGGCCTTATCGCCGCCGTGTCGATGTCGGCCCAGACCGCTCTTGTAAAAGAGGCTGAGAAGACATTCAAAGGGGTTAACAACTACGCGTCGTTACAGAAAGCGATTGAGCAGATAACCCCCGCCTTCACCAATGATGAGACAAAAGGCAATGCTCAGACATTCTGGATTCCCGGAAAAGCCGGCTTCAAGGTGTATGACGACATGTATAGCCAGAAGCTTATCGGCAAGAATCCTGACCTCATCGAGATGGGGGCAGCCCTTATCGACGGTTACAAATATGGCATGATGGCCCTTGCGGTAGACACCGTGGTCGATGCGAAGGGAAAGGTGAAGACCAAGTATTCCAAAGAGATTGCCAGCACTATCGCCGGCCATCACAACGACTTCCTTAACTCTGGTTCTGCTTTCTGGGATGCCCAGAAGTATCCCGAGGCCTATGCGGCGTTCCAGGCTTATGTAGATATCCCACAGAACCCCCGTCTCGGCAATTCCGCTCCCAAGGCTATCGCCGATTCAACGGCAGCGCAGATGGCTTATTATGCCGGACTTTCTGCGTGGCAGGCAAATATGCTCCCCGAAGCCGCAAAGGCTTTCGAGAAGATGATGGCTATCGGTTATGATGACATTTCTGCCTATGACTATGCCTACTCTGTGGCATATCAGATGCAGGACGAGGCCAAGAAGCTCGAATATTCAAAGATAGCCTTTGACAAGTTCGGCACACAGAAGCCTGAGTTCCTTCAACGTATCATATCCTACTATATTTCCAACAAGGACTATGACACCGCCATGAAGACTCTCGAAAATGCGATTGCCTCCGATCCGAATAACGGTACGTTCTATTATCTCCTCGGAGTCCTCTATGATGACAAGGGCGAGAAGGAGACCGCGAAGTCAAATTTCAAGAAAGCCGTTGAAATGGAGCCTGAGAACTCCCTTATCAATTTCAGCTACGGCACATCACTCATACAGGAGTATGAGCGTCTTGACGAGAAGACAGGCTCTATGAGCCAGGCTGAATACAACAAGTATCGTGTGGAGACCATGAATCCTCTTCTCAAAGAGGCCGCGCAGTATCTTGAAAAGGCCTATCAGCTTGACAACGAGCTGACAAACGCTCTCACAAATTTGAAGATTGTCTACTACAACCTCAATGACGGAGAAAATCTTGATCGTGTTGAGAAACTTCTTCTCTGATACTTACAGTAACGACATTCTAAATCTATGATAGCCTCGGGCCTCTGTCCCGGGGCTATCCCATACAGAAACAACCCATGAATACCCTTGAACAGTTTGATCTCGCACTCGGTATCTGCCGTGACATTTTTTCAAAGAAACTGAGCGACTACGGCCCGTCGTGGCGTATAATGCGTCCCCGCTCTGTAACTGACCAGCTTTATATCAAGGCCAAAAGAATACGTACCCTCGAAGAAGGAGAGGCGATGGTTGACGAGGGTATCCTCGGGGAGTTCATGGCCATTGTCAACTATGGTCTCGTGGGGTTGATACAGCTTGAAAAAGGTTATGCCGATGAAGCGGATATGACCGTTGTGGAGGCTTTGAACCTTTATGACGAAAAGGTTGCCACGGCACGTGCACTGATGGCTGCAAAGACCCATGACTATGGAGACGCCTGGCGAGGTATGCGTGTTAACTCCTATACCGATTTCATTCTCACGAAGTTGCAGCGAGTGAAAGAGATCGAAGGTAATTACGGACGTACCATTGTCTCTGAAGGTATAGACTCCAACTATCTCGACATCATCAATTACGCCGTGTTCGGTATAATCAAACTTACTGAGAACAATGCCTGAAACGCCTATATCTCTGAGAGAGCGGATGTTTCATCCGGCAGTGGTCTGGATTCTGAGAGTTATTGTCGGGCTGACGTTTGTCTTCTCTGGTTTTGTCAAAGGGATAGACCCTTGGGGAAGCTGTATAAAGATTGGTGAGTATCTTGATGTGTGGGGGTGGGAGATACCTGCGGCCCTTGTTACCTGTGCTGCTTTCCTGCTTGCCGGATTTGAGTTCCTGTGGGGATTCATGTTGCTTCTGGGTTGCTATAAACGTGTGTCGGTATGGATTCTTACTCTCATGATGGCTTTAATGCTTCCGCTGACGTTGTACATTGCCATGGCTTCCCCTGTGGCAGACTGCGGCTGTTTCGGAGATTTTCTCATTATATCAAACAATGCCACGTTTGTCAAGAATCTGTTTATAACAGCCGGACTGGTATACCTTTGGTTATTCAACTCACGCGTGGATGGTCTTTTCATGCCCTATGTGCAGTGGATTGTCGGAGGTCTTGTGACTATATATATATTTGCGATAGAATTGTGTGGCTACAACATCCAGCCGCTCCTTGATTTCAGACGTTTCTCTCCCGGTACGGAGCTTTTAGGAGGTGATGCCGGAGAGGAAGACGTGGAGACCGTCTTTGAATATATCTATGAGAAGGACGGTAAGCGTGAGAAATTCGACATAGACAATCTGCCTGATTCCACATGGATATTCGTTGACCGGGTGCTTGTGAGCGGTACCGTGAACAACGATGACGGCTTCGTGATTCTTGACGAGGATGGTGACGATATTGCTCCCGATATTGTAAGCACGGACACGGAACAGTTCATGGTCACAATCCCGGATATATCGAGGGTGGATCTCTCGTATACATATCTTATAAACGAGCTTGAAGACTTTGTCAGTGAGCGTGGTGGCAGCCTCGTCGTGCTCATCAATGCCGATTCGGCAGGGATAGAATGGTGGAAGGATATATCTATGGCTGATTATGATATATATCAGACCGATCCGAAGCTTATGAAAGAACTGGCGCGCGGTAACGCTGCATTGGTATATCTTGATAAAGGAAAGGTGGTGTGGAAGAGGACTCTGAGTTCGATAAGTTATACATTTGTTACCGAGACTCCAGCCTCGCAGCTCATAATGAGGCTTGACCCTGAGCCGGGTTACCTGCTGAGACTCATCACGGTGCCGTTTGCCGCCATACTGCTTGTGCTGCTTGTACTCGACAGGAGCGGCAAGTTGCTTGCATGGCATATATCCCGACGAAGATTGAAAAATAAGGCTCTTGCGGATAAAACATAAATTGAAGACAGATGTTTTTATATTGAAAAGAACCTTATTGCGTTTCGCTCTATGTCAAGTCACAAAGTTACTACTTCCGGCAGTCAGCCGCGTGAGATATTTTTCTCGGCCCGCAGGGCTCTTTCCCACCATGCCACAGGTGGGAATGTATTGATTTTTGCAACAGTCCTTGCCCTTATCGTGGCCAATATTCCGGGTCTTGGTTCTCTCTATAACGATTTCTGGAACCAGGAGATGAGGCTTCAAGTCGGAGATTTCAATATATTCTCCCATGCAGGCCATCCGATGACCATCTTGCAGTTCATCAATGACGCCCTTATGGCCATATTCTTCTTCAATATAGGCTTGGAGATAAAGCGAGAGATTCTTGTGGGCGAACTGTCATCGTTTCGCAATGCCCTCCTGCCTGTCATGGGGGCAGTCGGTGGAATGATTGTTCCTGTGGGACTGTATTTCGCCCTTGCCCACGGTACGGACTATGTCGATGGAGCTGCCATACCAATGGCCACTGATATCGCTTTCTCTCTGGGTGTGATAGCAATGCTTGGTACGCGGGTTCCTATTTCTCTCAAAATATTCCTCACAACCCTTGCCGTGGTTGACGACATCGGTGGTATAATAGTGATAGCCGTGTTCTATTCCTCGCATATCGATGTTGCTTTCCTCGGTTATGCAGCCATAGGGCTGACCATCCTTTTTGCGGGAGGAGCCTTGGTAAAGATTCAGTCCAAGATGTTTTATTTCATCATAGGCGGAATAGTGTGGTTCCTTGTGTTGAACTCGGGAATACATCCTACGATAGCCGGTGTGCTTGTGGCTCTCTGCGTCCCGGCTGTACCGGTATATGCCCCTAAGAAATACATAAAGGAGATATGGGAGAATATACGCAAGTTCAGTGATGATGACGAGGATGACCTTGCCAGGAGAAGCATACTCAGCCATGAGCAGATGGACTGGCTCAAACGTATAGAGAGCGCGTCTGACCGTGTGATATCTCCTCTTCAAGATATGGAAGACCTGTTGCATCCGTTGACGTCATATCTGATTATCCCGCTTTTTGCGTTTGCCAACGCCGGAATCTATCTTCTTGACATCAATCCTGTCACTATCGTGAGCGGTATAAGCCTCGCTATAATAGTAGGTCTCGTTGCCGGAAAGTTTATCGGTATATTCCTCTTCTCGTGGCTGACAGTAAAGATAGGGCTGGCACCCATGCCGGATAAGGCCGATTGGAAGATGGTAGCGGCGATCTCGATGCTTGGTGGAATAGGTTTTACCGTCTCGCTGTTTATAGCCGGTCTGACTTTCGGCGACGGAGGCGCCGAGGCTGCGGTGTTGCTTTCCGAGGCAAAGATAGGAATCGTTGTCGGATCGCTCCTGTCAGGACTCACAGGCTACCTGTTGCTGAAAGCCTTTCTGCCTGTGAGGGATATGGGATAGTCTATCTGATTCTGAACATATATCCGAGCGTGATTTCTATGGACATTCCTCGGGATGCTCCGAAGAAGTCACGCTTTGTGGCTTTGAATATGTTGCCAAGACCATAGTAATACCGCCCTTCGAGCATTATGGAATGTCTCTGTTTGATAAGCAGCTCCATTCCAATGCCTGCCGCTATTCCGTAATCAAATTTGTTCTGGATATCCATGGCCAGCTGTTCGTTGGTGCGGAAACCTGCCGGAAACCCCTCTATTTCCTTGTAATTCTTGTAGTCAAAGTTGGACGTGATATTGTCCCCTATCATGTAGCCGAACTCCGGGCCGAGGTTTATAAACCCTTTGAACCTGTCCGATCCGAAATATATGTGCGTCATAAACGGAATCTGGATATAGGTGAGTTGGCGTGAGTATTCATATTCAGGAGCCTTGTCGCGCACGAAGTCTTCTTTCCATCCGCGCTGTGTCACGTTGACTTCGGCAAGGAGTCCGAAAATCTTTTCCTCGGTATATCGTGCTGTTAGTCCGAAAGTCACGCCTTGTACCATCTTCTGGTGTACGCCGGGTGAGAAAGTCATCTTTGACAGAGTGGCACCCCCCTTGCCTCCGAGATAGAACTTGGGGGAATATTCGCGCTGCGCCATAAGCATCGAAGGACAGACCACAGATGCTATCAGGAATATGAGTAGCAGACGGACGCGCATCAGAGAATATTTTTTTCGGTTATACCGCCGGGACGGAAGTTTATGAAGTATAGCACGTCATTGTAGCTTCCTGAGTCGGGAGAGGCGTTGATGAAGCGGAAACCGTTCTGCACGCCGTCATACTTTTCGGTACCTTCGGCAAGATTGCGTATGAGGAACATGCCGGTGTCGAAACCGAGAAGTCCTTGGCGCGGAACGGCGGCTTCCATGTTCCTGCCATACCATCGGTGGAATTTGTGTTCGATATCGCGTGTACGGTCGTTGTCATCGTCCGAATAGAAGCGAGAATATACGGTGGTATTGAGTTTGTGCATGTTGTCAAGTGTCTCGCCTCGATATGTGATCCATTCTGGGTATCCGAACATCTTTACTGTGGGGGTGACAGCCTCGTCACGCCATTCGATTATTCCTGGCATCATCTTGTTCAGGTCGGCTTGTTTGCCGGATAGCGGGATGAATGTATAGCTTCCGTCGGCAGGAAGGGCTTTGAGGTTCGCCGGCATGAGTCGGCCGTCAAACGATACATCCATGTAGGTGATTCCTTTTGCATCGAGGGACTTTTTCAAGGCGTTTACGAAGTCGGCCTTGTCGGGGGTAGATCCGTTGAGTGACAGAAACACAGGTGTGGAATAACGAAGTCTTTCAGCCATTCCCTCGATGGCTTTCTCTATCATGAGATTGCTGGGAAGATTGCCCTGCATCATGTCAGGATTGGTGAGATAGGAGTCGTTTCTGACAAGGAACGAGTTGAGTATCTTGACGTTGTTTGCCTTACCCCATTCTCCGAGCACGGCAAGCTGTTCGGCATTGTCAGGTGCCACGACTACGTTTATGTCCTTGAACTCCGGGGAGGCTGTAAGCTCCTTGACTGTGAGAGTCGAACCTTCCGTGTCGAAAGCCTTTATGTGGATGGGAGAAGAGGAGTGTCTCAGAGAGTCGGCAGCAATAAGCATACCTTTATAGAACTCAGTACATCTCAGGGCGCCTTTTGACGGTGTTTCTTCTTTGAGCATGAACGGCAGTACTACGGCTATGTTTACTGCTGGCTTCCCGCTGTCAGGAGTGGCGTTGCCTTCATCCGTGGTCTCTTCGGGTTTCGGCAGGGCCGGATTCTCATCGGTGGTCGTGGCTGTCTCGTGGGGCGGTAGCTCTTGTTGCTTCGAGGCACAATCTTTATTGCCGGGTTTTGCGTTGCCGGGTATATTTAGCACCTGTCCGGCTTTGAGCGATGTTACTCCCGGATTTGCGGCTTCGAGCTGTGCCACGGTGATGCCGTGTTCGTGGGCTATGGAATAGAAGGTCTCTTTCTTCTTTACTATATAGGCATTCTGCTGTGACGGTGCTGGTCGGGATGCGGCCGGTTTAATGGGTGTGTCGCCGGCAGTATCGGTCTTGATGGTGATGGTCTGTCCGGCTTTCAGGCCTTCGCGCAAGGCCGGATTCCAGTTTGTAATTTCATCCGTGGTGACGCCGTATTTTCTTGCTATACCGAAGATTGTCTCGCCTTTCTCTACCTTGTGGCTTATGATCTTACGTGAGACGGTAGCGGATGTAGCATTGTCCGCAGGCTGTTCCTGCTCCATAGGGAAGTACAGTGTCATCCCGGATTTAAGGCCGTCGGCCACCGCAGGATTCTCTTTAAGCAGCTGTTCCTTGGTGATGCCGAATTTGTAGCATATCGAATAGACGGTCTCCTTGGCGGGCACCTCGTAGTAGTGATATACTTTGCCGTTGATTGTTCTGACGGGTAAATCCTTTATCGTGGCAGACATCGCGATTGCCGATGAAGCCCATACAAGGGTTGATATAATGACTTTTCGTGAAAGGTTCATATTTAGGGGAGTAGTCGTGGTTTGTTGGCATCTGGTCGGACGCTTTCAAGCCACAAAATTACAAAATATTTCATTCCGCCATGCCACATTGTCAGACAAAAACTGTATAAAGCTGAATTTTAATACTAACTTTGCAATCTGAAAACATATAGGTAGCACATGGAAACATCACAGCTTGAACTAATTCTTATCAACATATCAGGTCAGGATCACCCGGGCGTGACTTCGGCTCTTTCTGAGATTCTTGCCCGATATGACGCCGGAATACTTGACATCGGACAGGCCGATATCCACCATACGCTTTCGCTCGGACTCCTTATAAAGACTGATTCGAAAGTCTCGGGCAATATAATGAAGGAACTTCTTTTCAAGGCTTCTGAACTTAATGTCAATATCAGGTTTACTCCCGTCAGCATAAAGGAATATGAGGACTGGGTGGGGCGTCAGGGGAAGAACCGCTGGATTATCACCCTGCTCGGCCGTCGGTTGACGGCGCGTCAGATTGCAAATGTCACGGCAGAGATTTCGGCGCAGGGAATGAATATCGATGCCATCCAGCGTCTGACAGGACGCATGCCTCTGACCGAGGAGATTCCGTTGTCAAAGTCGTGTGTGGAGTTTTCTGTACGAGGCACTCCCGATGATGCCCACGCCATGCAGGCAAGATTCATGCAGCTGGCCCAAGAGGATGAGTTTGACATTTCCATGCAGGAGGATACCCTTTATCGCCGTTGCCGTCGACTGATATGCTTCGATATGGATTCCACACTCATAGAGACCGAGGTTATTGACGAACTTGCCATGCGGGCCGGGGTGGGGGACAAGGTAAAGGATATCACGGAACGAGCCATGAGGGGTGAGATCGACTTCTGCGAGAGTTTCCGTGAGCGTGTGGCCCTCCTCGAAGGACTTGATGTGTCCGTTATGGAGGATATAGCACGCAACCTTCCCATAACCGAGGGTGTCGACCGAATGATGCACGTCCTTAAACGAGCCGGATATAAGACGGCGATTCTTTCGGGCGGATTCACCTATTTCGGCAATTATCTGAAACAGAAGTTTGGTTTTGACTATGTCTATGCCAACGAGCTTGAGATAGTGGACGGCAAACTCACAGGACGCTATAAAGGGGAGATTGTGGATGGTCGCAGGAAGGCCGAACTTCTGCGGCTGATAGCCCAGGTGGAGAATGTCAACATAGCCCAGACCATCGCTGTTGGCGATGGAGCCAACGACCTTCCGATGCTCTCTACCGCCGGTCTCGGAATAGCCTTCCATGCCAAGCCGAAGGTAAAAGCCAATGCGGAGCAGTCAATCTCGACCATAGGGCTTGACGGCGTTCTATATTTCCTCGGCTTCAAGGATTCATTTATCACTGAGTCTTAAAAGTGTATCCGGCATTTGTTATCAGATACATTCTTTAAAAAACCACACAAAGAAAGTTTGCCATGCATGACGACGCGTTGACCCGGCTTTATTTCAAAGATACTTCCTTTCAGAATCTGATGCAGAGGCGCATCTTCAATGTCCTCCTTATCGCTTCGGCTTATGATGCCTTCATGATGGAGGAGGATGGACGAGTGGAGGAACAGTTGTATTTTGAGTACACATCCCTTAACCTCTCTTCGCCTCCGCGTGTGACAAGGGCGCTAAACTCGGCCGAGGCTCTTGAAATCATGAGCCAAAAGTCATTCGACCTCGTTATAATGATGCCGGGCAATGATGTTAGCGAGACATTCACAGGTGCCCGCAGGATTAAGGAGATGTATCCTTCCCAGCCTATCGTAGTTCTCACCCCGTTCTCCAAGGAGGTGTCACAGCGTCTTTCCAATGAGGATTTCTCAGGCATAGACTATGTGTTTTCATGGCTTGGCAACGTAGACCTTCTGCTTGCAATCATAAAGCTGTTGGAGGACAAGATGAATGCCGACAATGACATAAACAGTGTCGGCGTCCAGATGATACTTCTTGTAGAGGATTCTGTGAGATTCTATTCCTCGGTGCTCCCCATAGTCTACAAATTCATACTCAAACAGTCAAGGGAATTTTCCACCGAGGCTCTTAACGAGCATGAGAAGATGTTGCGTATGCGCGGTCGTCCAAAAGTGATGCTGGCCCGTGACTATGAGGAGGCCGTAGAGCTTTACGACCGATATTCCGAACATATCCTCGGTGTCATAAGCGATGTCTCGTTCAAGAGGGAAGGTGTCAAGGACTCCAAGGCAGGGATAAGGCTCGCACGCGAGTTGCGCCGCAGGGATCCGTATCTGCCTCTCATAATAGAGAGTTCCGAAGTGGAGAATTCCAAAGATGTCCACGAACTCGGAGGCACCTTTATAGACAAGAATTCCAAGAAGTTCCCGGTAGACCTCGGAAAGGCCATCATTGACAATTTCGGTTTCGGGGATTTCGTGATACGAAACCCGGATACCGGGGAGGAAATTCGCCGCATACATTCGCTCAAAGACCTTCAAAAACACATATTCGATATCCCGGCCGATGCCCTGTACTGGCATGCATCGTTCAACGACATCTCTCGCTGGCTCTACTCTCGTGCGATGTTCCCGATTGCGGATGTCATAAAGCATCACAGGTTCCGCAGCGTCAGTGACGCGCCCCAGGTGCGCCAGCTTTTCTTTGACCTCATAGTCAAGTATCGCAAGATGAAGAACCGTGGCGTAGTCGCCGTGTTCCGTCAGGATCGTTTTGACCATTATTCCAATTTTGCACGCATAGGGCAGGGATCGCTTGGAGGCAAGGGACGCGGTCTTGCTTTCATAGATTCCATAATCAAGAAAAATCCTGTCTGTGACAACTTTGACGGCATAAGCATCACGATTCCGCGCACCGTGGTGCTCTGTACCGATGTGTTTGACGAGTTCATGGAGAGCAACCAGCTCTACCCGGTGGCGTTGAGCAATGCCTCGGACGAGGAAATCCTCAGGGCATTTCTTAAAGCCCGGCTCCCTAAGAGTATAAAGGATGATTTGAAGGCTCTGATAGAGGTGGTGGACACACCTATTGCCGTCCGTTCGTCAAGTCTGTTGGAGGACTCTCACTACCAACCTTTTGCCGGAATATATTCGACCTACATGGTGCCCAAGTTCAAAGACTCGGAGAGGATGCTTAGATTCCTGATAGATGCCGTCAAGGGTGTTTATGCGTCAGTGTTCTATGCCGATTCCAAGGCATATATGACTGCTACGTCCAATATCATCGATCAGGAAAAGATGGCCGTGATATTGCAGGAGGTGGTCGGAAAGGATGTAGATGGTTATTATTTCCCTTCGTTCTCTGGTGTCGGGCGTTCGCTTAATTACTATCCGCTCGGTGACGAGAGGCCCGAGGACGGTGTGGCCGAGATTGCTGTCGGACTCGGAAAATATATCGTTGACGGCGGCGTGGGCCTGCGGTTTTCGCCACGCCATCCCGAGAATGTGTTGCAGACGTCCGAACTCGAACTTGCTCTTCGTGACACCCAGACACGCATGTATGCCCTTGATATGAAGGGAGATGAGCGTGAGGTATCGCTCAACGGGTCTAAAATCTCGTCGCCTATACCGTCGTTGTCCCGGCTTGAAGTCGATGACGGGTACAATGTCGCTAAAATACGTGTGCAGGATATGGCAGACCGAGGCGAACTTAAATACATGGTGTCTACCTTTGATTTCCGTGACAACGTAATACGTGACAACGACCTTGGAGAGGGACGTAAGCTTGTCACGTTCAGCAATGTCCTGAAACACAATGTATATCCTCTTGCCGAGGCCCTTGATTTCATGCTTCGCACAGGACAGGAGGAGATGCAGCGTCCTGTGGAGATAGAGTTTGCCGGAATGATTGACAAAAAAGGTGACAGCAAGGGGCGTCTTTACTGGCTTCAGATACGTCCCATAGTCGACCGTAAGGAAAATGTTGACGAGTCGGTCATGAACACTCCTGATGACAGGCTCCTGCTCAAATCATCCACAGCTCTCGGACATGGCAATATCGAGGGTGTCAGAACCGTGGTATATGTCCGCCCGGACAAGTTTTCGTCATTCAACAATTCGTTGATAGCACGAGAGATGGAGAAGATCAACCGTGGATTTCTGGAACGTGACGAGAAATATATACTTATCGGGCCGGGCCGCTGGGGGTCGTCAGATACCGCTCTCGGCATTCCTGTAAAATGGCCGGCGATATCGGGTGCAAGACTCATAGTGGAGTCAGCACTTCCGAATTACAGGATAGAACCGAGTCAGGGTACCCACTTTTTCCAGAATCTCACATCATTCGGAGTTGCCTATTTCACCATTGATACGGCCAAGGCACGGAAGTCAGGAAGCGATGTCGGGGATATATATGATGTGGCCTTTCTGGACAGCCTCCCTGCCATATATGAGAGCGATTATATCCGCATCGTCACCTTCCCGGAGCCGCTGAGCATCGGAGTCAACGGCCTGAAAGGAACCGGCGTTGTGGTCAAGCCTTGATTCGTAGGTCTGTCTGATTTATCGGCTGTTGCAGGCCATCGGAATTACCAACATTAGAATGAAAGAATAAAATGGAGTATAGATTTTGTGGAAGGAGCGGACTCAGGCTTCCTTTGGTTTCGCTCGGCATGTGGCACAACTTCGGCGATACCGACAGTTTCTCTACCATGAAGAAGGTGGTGTTCAAGGCTTTTGAACGCGGAGTGACGCATTTTGACCTTGCCAACAACTACGGGCCTCCACCCGGAAGTGCCGAACTTAATTTCGGCAGGATTCTTCGCGAGGGTCTCGGTTCCCACCGTGACGAGATAATAGTGTCATCCAAGGCGGGACATTTCATGTGGGAAGGCCCTTATGGCGACGGTGGGTCAAGAAAGTATATAATGGCGAGTATCGACCAGAGTCTCAGGCGCACTGGACTTGAATATTTTGACATATTTTATAGCCATCGTTACTGTGAGGAGACCCCTCTCGAAGAGACGGCACAGGCGCTTATAGATATTGTGAGACAGGGTAAGGCTCTATATGTGGGTCTATCAAAATACCCCATAGACAAGGCCCGTCAGGTATGCGACATGATGAAGGAGCAGCATGTGAGATGCCTTATATATCAGGATAAGTATAACATGTTGTCTCGTCGGCCGGAGCCGGGATATTTTGACTTCATGAGTCAGGAAGGGCTCGGTTTCATCGCCTTCTCTCCGCTTGCACAGGGATTGCTTACCAACAGATATATAGGTGGTATACCTTCTGATTCACGAGTGGCGAAAAGTGGGATATTCCTTCGTCAGGAGGACATCACGCCCGAATTGGTGTCAAAGATCATCCGGCTTGACGAGATTGCCGGACAGCGTGGCCAGTCACTTGCGCAGATGTCCTTGTCATGGCTCTTGGAGAAGCAAGTACTGACCTCGGTCATTGTAGGAGCAAGTTCTGTCAGACAGTTGGAAGACAATCTCAAAGCTGTCGATAATTACAGATTCGGATCCGATGAGCTCTCAGCCATAGAGGATGTAATAAACGGCTGACCATAAGCAGGTATGATAATACTTTACGCCCCCGCAGACACGATTTGTGGGGGCGTAAAGTATCTTGTGATGTAAATAACGCAAAGACAGGAAATCTCACCCTGATATCGAACTTAAATTCAATGTATAACTACACAATACTTCCCTAACTGCGCCTATGAAGCACAAGCCAATGGGTGGTGTCTGTCCTCGAACCACTGTGGTTACCATTGGCATCGTGGTACACCCTCGTAGACTGAAACAGCACATTTTGTAACAAGGAAGACAGACTGAGCATATCTATTACTTTCTGAGATTCGCGAAAGGCAACTGGCCGTGGAGCGACTCAAATTCTTCAAGCATCCGCGTTTCCTCGTCTCCTGGGTCGATTGACGGAGTTGGCTTCCATGCGATTAGTAGATTATCAGAATCGGATAATTGCCAAAGATAACGACCGCCCCAGTGACCTACGGCTGAACCGGCACCGAATCGCAGAAGCTGGGCAATACGCTTTTTAAGGCTGGTTGCCTTTCCGATATAAACGATTTTGCTGTCACGGACATAGTTTGCTTCAAGTTCCTCGATGCTGACATTGGGATTTTTCTTTTTGAAAAATCCTCCGGTACCTTTATCAAGAAATTCGGGTGCATTGTCACTATTGCGAACAACGATATAAACACCCCCGTTCTCTGGCAAGATTTTAGTGTTTTCACGGAGTTTCGATACCGGGATAAATCCGATGAAACCATCTTTTTTGTAATTTTCGATTTCTTGTATCATCTTATTATGTTTGTTTTAGTTGTTTCTTTCAATAGCATATCTGTAAATTTCTCTTATTCTTGTCCGTAGTGACTGAGGCTTGATGACCGTCAATGAATTGCTCCGTGCCAAAAGCGCCATCACAAAGTCATTCGTAATACGAATACGCAATCTGATACGGAACTCTTCATTATTATCGATGATAATTTCTTGAGAGGAATGGAGCGGTGTTGCTTTGATAAAGTATCCGTCAAGTGGGGAATATGATGGTTCGACTTCTTCAACCGAAATACTTTCGTCATCCCATATCCCATAGCTATTTTGGAACAGATTATTCGGATTGAGGCTTTCATCTCTCTTAAATCTTGAATGAAGTAATTCAGGATTGATAATCCTATCCACGGCAAAAATACGTAGCTTCCCCATATCATCGATAGCCACAAGGTACCATAGCCCTAATGACTCTTTGAGAAAATACGGATTAACTGTCTTGGAAATTATCTTGTTATCTTTGCGAACTAACTTATAATCAAAATGAATCACATTAGAATTTTTGATTGCATGAATAAGCATAGGGATACTTTTCACTCCTTTAGGACGGTGATGCTCAGGAATGATGAATCCTGAAGTCTCAGCAGAATTATTGATAGAAGTCAATAAATCAAAATTAAGGAGCAGTTCTTCATAGCGCATGTCTGCATTGACCGGCCTCTCAACAATAAAGTAACCCTTCCCACGACGGTTTTTAATCTCAATCTCAAACATACTTTCAATTTCTGCAATGTCTCTTTGGAGCGTGCGGATGCTTAGTCCAACTTCGTATCCACGAAGTTCCATTTGGAGGTTGAGATATGAGATTAGTTCATCAGCCGGGATAAATTTATTTTTCCCGGAGAGCTTCTGTATGATGAGTATGTAGCGGATTAACCGTCCCATGTTGTGATTCATGTCGCAAAGTTAGCAAACCAAGGCGTCAATCTATGTCGTTTTAAAAATAAAATGTGTATTTAGGTCGCAATGTTAAAATAATGGATCAGCGGATTTTCCCGGTGGGTGTGGAAGATGTCAAGAGTATAGTGTTGCCAGCCTGAACATGAAGAATTTGATGTCACCTACTCCGCGGAACTGAGTCCTAAAAGCTTTGATTTTGGCATTGAAGGATTCGGCCGAAGCATTTGTGAGCCTCCGTTCGAAATAGTTTATTATCGTGGTGTTGTGGTTCTCGAAAGTCTCCAGTACTTTGTTGAATTCATTATTTCCGAAAGCTTCCACTTCATTGTACCACCTGGCGAGGTTGAGTCGTGCGACATCCGGTGAGACCTTGGCGTTGAAGATGTCCACAATCTTAAGGCACAGCCCGTAGGCTTTCTCCAAGTCAGGGAATTTGCTGAACAGTATTTTTGCACGGGCTTTCTGCTGATCGTTCCATTTTGATTTGTGTTTGAGTATGATATGCCGGCTGCGCGCCATAATCTGCGGCATAGTCTCTCCGTTCTCCATCCTCTCGGGTTCCCAATGTCCGATTAGACCGCGTTCTTCTTG
>CAJTRI010000021.1:0-7639 GCA_910578615.1 uncultured Duncaniella sp.
TGCCAAGAGTTCCTTCGATAGCTGCTAAAATCATTGCTAACATAACTGTAGAATTTTGAGAGGTTATTTTTTAGAGATAATTATTCTTGGATTTATTACGATCATTTCAGTAATGACAACTGACTTACGGTCTCATGGGTTATGCGGGATTACCGCTTTTTCTGTTGCCTCATGCTTTTCATGCCCCTCTTCCTGCCCGAGAGCTATGAACAGGGTTGAAAGCATCGTGAACACATATGCCTGTATGAAACTTACAAGGACGTCTATACAGAGCATGAACACCGAGAATATCACCGACACCACTGCGGTTGCACCGGACACTACCGGACCCATTGCCGCAAAGATAAAGATGAGAAGAGTGAGCACGATCACTATCATATGTCCGCCCATCATATTTGCGAAGAGACGTACAGTCAATGCCGCAGGCTTGGTGAACACACCGAAAACCTCTATAAGGGGCATAATCGGCAGAGGGTATTTAAGCCACCATGGCACATCGGGATTGAATATCTCTTTCCAGTAATGCTTCGTGGCAAAGATATTTGTGATGAGCAAGGTCAACAATGCAAGGACGAGAGTGACCGCGATATTGCCGGTGAGATTGGCTCCACCGGGGAAGATCACTATGAGTCCGAGAAGGTTCATTATAAGAATGAAAAAGAACACTGTCAAGAGGTAGGGAGCAAACTTGCCTGCCTTGTTCTTGAGTGTGGGTTTGATCACACCGTCATACACAAAGAGAATGACCAATTCTATGGCTCCCACCATCCTGCGGGGACCCTTCATCCCCTGAGTGCGATGCCAACGAGCCACTGACAGGATGCTCCATACACAAAGTATGACTGCGATAAACACACCGCAAACGTTCTTTGTGATTGAGATATCCACAGCCGGCTTTACCTCCTGACCATTGACTATCTCAACAATCTTTCCCTTGTAAGGGCTGTCGGCTCCGGCTATCTTGAACTCTGCATTACCGTCACGATATACATCGCCGTGCGTGACACGTGACGAAGAGAACACATGCAATCCGTCAGAACCCCATACTATCACCGGGAGAGGGATACGCTTGTGGTGATTGAACGGGACCTCCCATCCATAGCCGTCACCAAGATGCTCAAAGATTATAGCCTGAGCATCGATACCCTCTTTCTCCCCGCTGTCATGACCGGAAGCCATGGCTGATGCCGGAGCGACAAGAGCGATGAGCGCAAGAACTATTGTTGTGAAAATCTGTTTCATCGTCGTCAAGAGGGTTAATATATACACACCGACACTATATCGCTGTCGACATCGACAATACCACCTTCTATTTTCACAGAATGCTCCCCATCGGCCGAGGTGTAGCGTACGGTGCCGGGGGTAAGAGTGGATATTAGAGATGCGTGACCGGGAAGCACTGTGAAAGCCCCCATAGTCCCGGGCAGATGTACCACAGAGGCATCACCCTGGAACATAATGTCATCAGCTGAAATTATCTTAAGTGTCATCGGCTTGTTATGATTCTTAGAATGTTGACTTTTTGAGGAAAGATGCTGTGTCTCATCCGGATCAAGCTCCCACCTCGGCAAGAAGCTTCTTGCCTTTGGCGATAGCATCATCGATTGTGCCTACATTAAGGAATGCCTGCTCGGGCAGATCGTCCACCTCACCGGCAAGAATCATCTTGAAGCCTCGGATAGTCTCGCTCAGAGGCACCATCACACCCGGAAGACCGGTAAACTGCTCTGCCACATGGAACGGCTGCGAAAGGAAACGCTGTGCGCGGCGAGCACGAGCCACGACAAGTTTATCCTCATCGCTGAGCTCGTCGACACCAAGGATGGCGATGATATCCTGAAGCTCGTTGTACTTCTGAAGGAGCTGTTTTACAGCTTGGGCAGTATTGTAATGATCCTCACCTATGATGTTGGGATCGAGAATACGAGATGTGGATTCCAATGGATCTACAGCAGGATAGATACCAAGCTCAGTGATCTTACGTGACAACACTGTAGTGGCATCAAGGAAGCTGAATGTAGTGGCGGGAGCGGGGTCGGTCAAGTCGTCGGCTGGGACATATATAGCCTGGACCGATGTGATTGAACCGTTCTTTGTGGATGTGATTCGCTCCTGGAGTGCACCCATCTCTGAGGCAAGTGTAGGCTGGTAACCAACAGCCGACGGCATACGTCCGAGAAGAGCGGACACCTCCGAACCAGCCTGAGTGAAACGGAAGATGTTGTCGATGAACAGAAGGATATCCTTACCTCCGCCATCCTGATCGCGGAACTGCTCAGCCACGGTAAGACCTGAAAGAGCCACACGCAGACGTGCGCCCGGAGGCTCGTTCATCTGTCCGAACACGAGTGCGGCCTGCGAATCCTTCACCTGCGACATATCCACGTCGGCAAGATTCCATTCGCCTTTCTCCATCCCTTCCTCAAATTTTTTACCATACTTGATAACGCCGCTCTCAATCATCTCGCGGAGAAGGTCGTTACCCTCGCGTGTACGCTCACCCACACCAGTGAACACCGAGAAGCCGTTATGCCCCTTGGCGATATTGTTGATGAGCTCCATAATGAGCACTGTCTTACCCACGCCTGCGCCTCCGAAGAGACCGATCTTGCCACCCTTGCTATAAGGCTCAAGAAGGTCGATCACCTTTATACCGGTATAAAGAATCTCCGTGCCGATTGTAAGGTCATCGAACTCGGGGGCTGGCTGATGTATGGGGCGCAATTCCGTGCGATCGAGAGCGGGAAGACGGTCAATGGCATCACCGATGACGTTGAGCAGACGACCTTTCACCTGATCGCCGGTGGGGACAGCAATCGGACGCTCAAGATTGTCAACACGAGCTCCGCGCTGGAGACCGTCGGTACTCTCCATAGCCACACAACGTACGGTCTTTTCACCGATATGCTGCTCCACTTCGAGTATCAGTTCGGTGCCGTCGGGGCGCACTACTTTGAGAGCAGTGTAGATGGGAGGGATGACATTGCCATCGCCGTCAAACATCACGTCGACCACAGGTCCGATCACCTGGACGATTTTGCCATATTTTTCACTCATCGCGATTGTCTTTAATTAGATTGCGGTCCACGAGCGGACGCGCCACATTATTTGTATGGTATTAACGGTATTTTAGAGGTAGAGACTATAGGTCACCACTATCACCATCAGCACAAGATTGAACAGGTTGATGGGGAGGAGATATTTCCATTCAAGTGTGAGCAGCTGGTCGATACGCAGACGAGGGAATGTCCACTTGAACCAGATGATTATGAACGACAGAGCGACAGCCTTGCCTACGAACCATACCACCGAAGGTATATAGTCCATTACATTGTTGAATGCATCAAGCCCGGGGATATGCAGAGGCATCCATCCGCCGAAAAATAGCAGTGCAGCCACACCTGAAACAATGAAGAGATTGAGATACTCCGCAAGATAGAAGAATCCGAAATGAATACCGGAATACTCGGTGTGGTATCCTGCCGTAAGCTCACTCTCCGCTTCAGGAAGGTCAAAAGGTCCACGATTGGTCTCTGCTGTACCGGCTATCATAAATATCACAAATGCGATAATGGCAGGGATGTGACCTGAGAATATAAACCACAGATGTTCCTGAGCCATCACTATATCGGTAACGCTCATAGAGCCTGCCATCACTACCATTGTAACGACACACAAGCCCATCGAAAGCTCATAACTTACCATCTGCGCTCCGGAACGGAGAGCTCCGATAAGAGTAAACTTGTTGTTGGACGACCATCCTGCGAGAAGTATACCGAGCACACCTATCGAGGACACTGCGAGCAGGAAGAAGATACCGACATTGAAATCAATAATCTGTAGACCGTTGCCCCATGGAAGCACCGCAAACGCGAGCATAGAAGCTATGATCACCAGATAAGGAGCCAATGCAAAAAGGAATTTGTCGATATGATTGAGCGAGATAAGCTCCTTTATAAGTATCTTGAACATATCGGCAACACTCTGTAACAATCCCCAGGGACCTACTCGGTTAGGACCGAGACGACACTGGAAATAGGCACACACCTTACGCTCGAAAAGAATATAGAACAGGGCGAGGACCGCATAGAGGAGCATCAACCCCACTCCTACGAGCACACACTCAAGGGTGACAGCAAGCCACTCGGGCATGTAACCGAGCAGGAAGGAATGAAACCAGGCAGTTCCTACTGATAAGTCTTGCATAATCTTGTTATGGATATATGATTGGTATATTATAATCGTGTATTTCTATATTGTGGAAGCCATCCATTCGGCTATCGGTCTATATCTGGGACAATGTAGTCCATAGATCCGCCGATAGTGATAAGGTCGGCTATCTTCTGTCCGCAAGTGATGTGGTCAACAACAGCTGCGGCTGGCAGACACGGAGGCACTATCTTCAGGCGATACGGTGAAGCGGAGCCATCGCTCTCAAGGTATATGCCGAATGTGCCGCGGCAACCCTCCACCATCTTGAACCAATGGCCGGCAGGAAGCTTGACCACTTTAGGCACCTTCACGCAATACTCCCCTTCCGGAATATTGTCGATAAGCTGAGCTATGATGCGTGCACTCTGGACCATCTCGTCCATACGCACCTTGAAGCGGGCCATAGCATCACCCTCAGAGCGCACCACCTCGTCAAACTCAAGTTCGGAGTAAATGCTGTAGGGGAATGTCTTGCGCACATCGCATGCCCAGCCTGAGCCACGTCCGTTAGGACCTGTCACAGCCCAAGAGATGGCATCCTCACGAGAGAGCACACCTACATTCTCCATACGGTCGCGGGCAATTACATTGCCGGTAAATATCTTATTGTATTCCTTGATATTGGCGGGAAGCACATCAAGAAGGGCGTGAACATCCTTCACAAAGTCAGGGTGAAGATCCTGCATCACACCTCCTATGCAGTCATAATTGAATGTCATACGAGCTCCGCAAGTCTTCTCCATGATGTCGAGAATCTGCTCACGCACACGCAGTGTATAGAACAGCATCGTAGTAGCACCAAGGTCCATACAATAGGTGCCGAAGAACAGACAGTGGGAAGCGATACGTGAGAGCTCGTCCATAAGCACTCGTATCACCTGGGCACGGCGTGAAATCTGTATCCCCATAGCTTCCTCGTAAAGCATGCACAGACAGTGATGGTAAGGATGCGCCGAGAAATAGTCGAGACGATCCATGAAATGGAGGGTCTGAGGATAGGTATCCACCTCGCATATCTTCTCCACGCCACGATGTATATAGCCGAGATACAGGTCGATTTTCTTTATGATCTCACCGTCGACTGCTGTGCGGAAACGAAGCACACCATGAGTCGCAGGATGCTGAGGACCGATATTGACCACAAAATCATCAGCCTGGAATATACGTCTTTCCTCTTTCACAATCTTGCCTTCACGTTCCACCCATGTATCGGTAAAGTCGGTCTGACGTTCGTTCTCTATGGATACGGGATTGATATCAGGATCATCGTTATAATCCTTGCGCAACGGATACCCCTTCCAGTCAATATTAAGGAAGAGACGACGCATATCCGGATTGTTGACGAATATTATGCCGAAATAGTCATATACCTCACGTTCATATACGGTAGCGATATCCCAGATATCGAACACGGAATGAATGAAAGGCTTCTCACGATCGCCGGTAGCCATCACTTTGACAGATACACGCTCGTTACGTGAGGTGGCCACAAGCTCATAGATGCAGCCAAGACCGTTCTCTTTCCAGTCCATGCCGGCAATTGTGACAAGAAAGTCAAATGAGAGCTCCGGATCATGACGCAGAGTGTGAGCCAAGTCGTGCCACTGCTCATCGGCGATGGTCATCTCAAGGACATCGGTCTGAGCGAAAGCGGCCTGGGGAAACAGCTTGGAAATCTTTTCCTGGATGTTTGCCATTATATTAAGGTGTGATAAGTATTCTACAATAATGATGGTTTAGTCGTTGACACCCTCTACAGGATGAGACTTCAGGAACTCCTGCTGTTTCTCCTGACGGTTGACTCCGCCGAAGAACTTCTCGACCTTGATCTTTCTTGAGAGCTGCATGATGCCATATATCATAGCCTCCGGACGAGGAGGACAACCGGGGACAAAAACGTCAACCGGCACGATATCCTCTATGCCCATAGCCACATGGTAGCTCTTCTTGAAAGGACCGCCAGAGATGGCACAGCTGCCACAGGCTATCACATATTTCGGTTCTGCAAGCTGGTCATAGAGACGGCGGAACACCGGCACCATACGGTGGACTATAGTACCTGCAACCATCATGAAGTCAGCCTGACGAGGTGAGGCACGTGCTACTTCCCAGCCAAAACGCGCCATGTCGTAACGCGCCGCGCCAAGCGACACGAACTCAATGCCACAACAACTGGTGGCGAAAGTGAGTGGCCAGATAGAGTTGGACCGCCCCCAGTTGATGAGCTTGTCAAGCGAACCGACTATCACGTTGGTACCGCTCTCCTGAAGCTCTTTTACGAGTTTCTCGATATACTCATTATCTTTCCATGCCTCGTAGGGCATGCCTTGCGTAGTTACTTCCATTCAAGAGCTCCTTTCCGCCAGGCATATACGAGACCCAGCACTATGATTCCGAAAAATACTGCAATCGCTGTGAGACCCTCTGTGCCCAGCTCGTGCACACGCACCGCCCAAGGATAGAGGAACACGGTCTCGACATCGAACATCAGAAAGAGGATGGCAAAAAGATAATATCCCACCTTGAACTGAGCCATAGACTCTCCACGGGTAGGGATACCACATTCATAAGCCTCGCCCTTCTGAGGGTTGAACGACCGTGGCGAAATAAGCCCGGCGAGCCAAAGAGCAACAGCCACCAAGGCGATGCCCGTACAGAGCGCGACCACCGCTAAGGTTGCATTTTGAATTGCTAATGCTATCATATGTATGAGTTATATCTTATTTTCAAATAAGGTTATTCATCTGTGACAGAGTGCCATGTACAGCAAAAGACGCTCCCGGACAAAGGCAGGCGCGCTTTTGGCTGTGCAAATATAGAAATTTTTCTTCAATTCCCCCTCTTTTAATCCAACTATTTTTAAGAGGGATATGGATATTTGTCATCACACATCCCTCCGGGATATTTCAGAAATTATAGCCGACGGAAATCTGGAATGCGTTCCACTGGTTATCCATAAGTTCAGCCACATCACGGACTCCCCACTGGTACTGCCATCCGATCACATAACGGCTTGCATGGGTGTAGGACATTCCGAGTCCGATACCATACTGCCAACGATGAAAACCGTTGTCGGAAAACAGATTGACCTTTGACTTGTCAAACGATTCTTGGTCCCGCAATTTCAGCCCCATCTTACCGTAAACACCGACACCGAAATAAGGTCCGGCAAATATCTGGAGATCAGATTCCGGAGTAAAACGAAGATGATATGACGCATATACCGGAAGTTCCAGAAAATTGACAGCAAATGCCAAAGAGGACTTAACACCCATAATGTCGCCGACTGTCATCTCTCCATCTCTCTTTGCGCCCTTCATAGTGAAGAAAAGACCAGAATTGATTGAAAAACTCTTTATAAGGTTGACATCCACCTCCGCACCAACAGCAATCCCCTTTCGGTCACCAAAAAGCCCGCTGCCTTTTC
>CAJTRI010000021.1:7649-14355 GCA_910578615.1 uncultured Duncaniella sp.
TGCCATCTTAGCGAAATTCCATCCCAGACGAGCACCGAAAGTCACAGTCCTATCAGGATCCGAACTGTCCCAAAAGAGAGATTGAGCACTTAGCCCCAAAGAGGTGACTAATACGAGAATTGCAATAATAGTCCTTTTCATAATGCGATGTTATTATTTCCTGACAAAGATAGCAAACGGACGCGTCATAGACGCGCCTGTTTATGTTAATAGATATTAAAACATGTGGCTTATTATTCCTGTTTGTTAGCCGATTCTGACTCAGGGTAAGTGACATCCCAAAGATACAGGGCCTGAGGCGGCATCGAGGTTCCTGCCGCACAACGGTCCTTGCGCTCGATAATACGCCCGAACTCCTCTACGGATATCTTTCCGCGCCCTACCTCCACAAGCGTGCCGACAACAGCCCTGACCATATTGCGCAGGAAACGGTCGGCAGTGATGACAAACACCCAGACTCCGCTATCCTCACCGCCTACCCGATGCCACCCGGCATGGGTGACACGGCATATATTAGTCTTGGTATCGGCATGCAACTTGGCAAACGATGTGAAGTCGCTTGTGGCGAGCAGAAGAGATGCCGCACGGTTCATAGCGTCGAAGTCCAGCGAGGCAGGAGCCTTCCAGCTAAGCGGATAAAAGAACGGCGACTTCTCCGTGACAGCATAATAATGATAGGTGCGCGAGGTGGCGTCAAACCGTGCATGCAGATCGTCAGGCACCCGATATACATCCTGTATAGCAATATCCTTGCCGACTATAGCATTCAGGCTGGCAATAAGGCGGGACACGCATGCGACCGGAGCTTCGACATCAAAATGCGCCACCATCATGCGGGCATTGACCCCGGCATCAGTGCGACCGGCACCGACAATCTTCATCGGAGCACGCATCACCTGTGACAGAGCACCCTCTATCACCTCCTGCACAGTCACCGCCCCAGGCTGGCATTGCCAACCGTGAAACGGCTCCCCGCGATAGCTCAAACGCATGAAATAGCGCATCAGTCTTTCTCTATATATGTATATCCATACAGTCCTGAGCGGTAATTGCTAAGGAACTCCCTACCCTCCTCGGGAGAGATCTTGCCTTCCTTCATCGATGATGTCACCCACGCCTCGACATTGCGCACAAGCTTCTTGGGATTGAACTGCACATAATCAAGCACATCGGCAACCGTCTCCCCATCAATAATACGGTCTATCTCATAGCGGTCTTTATATACAGATATATGCACAGCATTAGTATCGCCAAACAGATTATGCATGTCCCCAAGTATCTCCTGATATGCCCCCACAAGGAACACTCCAAGATAGTATGGGTCGCCGGGCTTGACAGGATGCACAGGCAGAGAACTTGCTGTAGCTCCGGTGTTGGATATGAAGTTAGATATCTTTCCGTCACTATCGCATGTGATATCCTGAATTGTACAGGTACGAGTTGGCTTCTCGTCAAGACGCGACAGAGGTATTATCGGGAACACCTGATCAATCGCCCATGAATCCGTAAGCGACTGAAACAGCGAGAAGTTGCAGAAATACTTGTCAGGTATCATCTTTGCCACCTTCTTCAATTCTTCTGGGGCATGGCGCATACCGTTGACAATATCACACACATCGCGCGCTATGGACCAGAACAGCTCCTCCATCTGAGCACGCATCTTAAGGTCGAGCATTCCAAGGCTGAACAGGTCAAGAGCCTCCTCTCGTATCTGCAAGGCATCATGCCAGCTCTCAAGAATGTTCTGCTGGTCTATCTTGTCCCATATATTGTACAATTCTTTGATGAGCTCATGAGCACCCTCGTCAACCTCGCGGTTATCTTTCCATATTGGCAGCTGAGTGGTCTCCAAAGCCTCAAACACAAGCACTGAATGATGCGCAGTGAGCGAGCGTCCGCTCTCGTTGATTATATTAGGCTGCTTCAATCCGTTCTTTTCGCATGCATCCACAAGAGTGGACACAGCGTCGTTGGCATACTCCTGAATTGAATAGTTCATGGACGATCCGGATGCAGAGTTGCGAGAGCCGTCATAGTCGACACCCAAGCCTCCCCCAATATCTATGAACTCCACATCAAATCCCATATTGCACAGATTGACGTAGAACTGGGCAGCCTCTCGGATAGCATTCTTGATAAAACGGATCTTGGTTATCTGACTCCCAATATGAAAATGTATGAGCTTCAGGCAATCAGACATCTTATTGCGTTCCATATAATCCAAAGCCTCCAGAAGCTCCGAAGAATTCAGACCAAACTTCGACTGATCGCCTCCGCTCGTCTCCCATTTTCCTGAACCGGACGAGGCAAGCTTGATACGCAACCCGACATTAGGGCGCAGGTTCATACGTCTGGCAACCTCGGAAATTATACGTAACTCGTTGAGTTTCTCAACCACGATATATATACGCCTGCCCATCTTTTGAGCAAGGAGGGCAAGCTCAATATAAGTCTTATCCTTGTAGCCGTTACAGATGATGAGGGCATTCTCCCTTATATTGGTCGCAAGGACAGCATGCAGCTCAGGCTTTGAGCCGGCTTCCAGTCCTATATTGAATTTTTCCCCATAGGTCACAATCTCCTCCACCACAGGCCGCATCTGATTGACCTTGATAGGGTAGATTATATAGTTCTGACCTTCGTAGTTGTACTGTTGTGAAGCGACAGCGAAACAATTGGAAATCTTCTCGATACGGTTGTCGAGAATATCAGGAAAACGCAGCAACACCGGCGACGTGATATCTCTCACTTGCAGTTCATCCATAACCTCCCTAAGGTCGACCGAGGCATACCCCTCACGCGGAGTCACAGCCACGTTGCCCTTAGTATTGATGGAGAAATACTTACGACCCCAGCCCTGGATGTTATACAACTCCATGCTGTCCTCAATGCGCCATCTTCTCATCGGCTAATTTCGGTAAAATAAGGATTGTTAATTACTTAAATGATTATTATGTGTTTTAAGAGGGCAAAGGTACATATTTCCAATTGTATTTCGGACATTTTTTGCATAAATTAGTCAGAATAACGGAAATTAAATGTCGTTTTCTGTAAAAAACAGCTATCAAAGAAAAATATAACACCAGCTTTTGTATTATGTTAACAATTGCCGTTTGCATTCCTCATTAATAGATACTACCTTTGCCAATAGCTTTATATAGCACAGGTAAGCCCTGCGCCAGTCATAGCACATGACAAAAACAATTCACACATCCAACCAATCAACCTCAAAGTCAAAATCATTATGAACAAGCTTTCAGGGTTCGCACTGCTCGTTGGGTCCGCAATGGCCCTCACAGGATGCAGCAAGAAGATGAACCAGTTTGCAGCCGACTATTTCACCACCAATCCTAATCCTCTCGAAGTCGTTGGCACCCATGTACCGGCAACCGTCACAGGTCACATCCCGGCAAAATTCTTTGTCAAGAACGCCACTGTGTCAGTGACCCCGGTGCTCGTATACGGCGCAACCGAGGAGAAAGCAGCACCCATGACTTTCCAGGGAGAGAAAGTGCGCGGCAACAACCCCGTGATCTCCTACGACAACGGAGGCACCGTGACCATCCCTGTCAACTATCTCTACCAGCCCGACATGCAGAAGTCCGAGCTCTACCTCAACTTTGAAGTACAGCAGAAAGGCAAGCAGTATGTACTGCCACGCGTCAAGGTGGCAAACGGTGTAGTAGCCACAGCTGCACTCGCCAATGCCGGGACCCTCACACCAGCCACTGCCAACGACAAGTTCCAGCGTATCATAAACGAAAAATACTCCGCCGACATACACTTCCTCATCAATCAGGCAAACCTCCGCAAGAGCGAGCTCAACAGCGATGAAGTGCTCCGTCTGCACCGCGACCTCCGCGCAGCCTCAGGCGACACAACTCGTGTGATCGAAGAGATCAATATCCAGTCATACGCCTCTCCCGAAGGCGGTATTGACTTCAACACCCGTCTTGCCCAGAACCGTGAGACCAACACCTCCGACTATCTCAACAAACAGCTCAAGAAGGACAACATCACCGAGTTCGGCGAACTTACCGCCAACTTCACCCCCGAGGACTGGGAAGGCTTCCAGAAGCTCGTTGCAGCAAGCAACATCCAGGACAAGGACCTTATCCTCAGCGTGCTCTCAATGTACAAAGATCCCGAACAGCGTGAGCGCGAAATCCGCAACCTTTCAAGCGTATTCGACCAGCTTGCCGAAGAGATCCTTCCGCAGCTCCGCTACTCACGCATCACAGCAAGCGTAAACGTGATCGGAAAGAGCGATGAGCAGCTCAACAAGGCATTCAACACCGATCCGTCCACTCTCACCGTCGACGAGCTTCTCTACACCGCCACACTCACCGACGACCTCAAACGCAAGGGAGCCATCTACACCACTGCCACCCGCCTCTTCCCAAACGACTACCGCGGCTTCAACAACCTCGGCAAGGTGCAGTACCAGCAGGGTGACTACGATGCAGCAATGGCAAGCTTCAAGAAAGCAGCACGCATCAACGCCAACGCCCCCGAATCACAGATGAACCAGGGTCTCGTAGCACTCGTAAACGATGACTACCGTGCCGCCAACACCGCTTTCGGCAAGGCAGCCGGACTCAATGAGCTTTCACCGGCACTCGGACTCCTCTATCTCAAGCAGGGCGATGTGAAAGCTGCTGTAAAGGCTTTCGGAAACGATAAGAGCAACAATGCGGCTCTCGCACAGATCCTCAACAAAGACTACAATGCAGCCAAAGGAACACTTGCAGCTATCGCCAACCCCGACGCTACTACCTACTACCTGATGGCAGTGCTTGGCGCACGCACAGGCAACGAGCATATGGTGACATCCAATCTACGTCAGGCCGTCAAGCTTGACCGCAAATATGCGACCCAGGCAGCCAACGACCTCGAATTTGCACGCTACAACATCTCCAAGGCTCTGTAATCAATCTTAGCCGCCCCCTCAATCGAAGGGGACATGATATCTACCGGAGACATAAGAACCACCGAGATTTATAAACCTATGGTTCTTATGTCCCCGGTATTTTCATGCATTCACCCACTTTTTAAATGATAAAATATCAACAAATCATCCGTCGGTCGTGTTAATTCCGGGTAAAAATCGTAACTTTGCAGAGTCGATACATTTAAATAATGGAACACACCACCCACTTGACCGCATACAATCAGGTGATGTCACGCTAACCTCACAGCCTCCGGCAACAAAAATAGAGACTCCTCCGAGAGTCCTGTGGCATGAAACCGGACATTGTAACCCAACCGAGGCTATGACGCAAACTCAAGTTCCTCCCGACAGCCCTTTCCCCCACTCCACACGCTAAAATATCTTTCCCCTCTCATATATTAAAATACAATATGTCACAGAAATTTGAAATGGTAGCCAAGACCCTTAAAGGTCTTGAAGAGGTTCTCGCCGAAGAGCTCCGCACACTCGGGGCAGAAAATGTCGAGCCGGGATGCCGTATGGTATCCTTTGAGGGAGACCTCGCAATGATGTATCGTGCCAACCTATGTTGCCGTACCGCACTCAGCATCCTGCGCCCCATATACAAATTCATAGCCTCCGACCCTGACACTCTCTATGAGATGGTCAAGGAATACGACTGGGGCGGTGTGTTAACCTTAGGAAAGACATTCTCAATCGACACCACCAGCCATTCAAATGAATTCACCCACTCCAGGTTCGTGACCTATCGTGTCAAGGACGCAATCGTCGACTGGTTCAAGGACCGGTTCGGTCCCGACAAGCGTCCCGGAGTACGACTGAGCGATGCCGATGTGATGCTCAATGTACATATCGACGGCACACGCGTCACCCTTTCACTAAACTCATCAGGAGAATCACTCCACAAACGCGGATGGCGTGTAGCACAGACCGATGCCCCGATCAATGAGGTGCTCGCCGCTGGAATCATACTCAAGAGCGGATGGAGAGGCGACTGCCCCCTCATCGATCCTATGTGCGGTTCAGGAACATTCCTTATCGAAGCAGCCCTCATCGCGGCAGGAATCAAGCCCGGTTCCTACCGTGAGACATGGCCATTCTCACAATGGCGCGACTGGGATCCCGAACTTTTCGAGTCCGTGCTTCATGAGGGGGAAGAGCCTCGCGAAATACCATTCAAGATATACGGCTCCGACATCTCTCCTAAGGCAATTGATATCGCAGAACGCAATGTGCTTTCGGCAGGTGTCGACGAATACATCAACCTGAAAGTACGTTCCATACAGCAATGGGAAGAAGCTCCTATGGCTGGCACTCCAGGTGTGATAATCACTAATCCTCCTTATGGAGAACGTATCAAGCCCGAGGACCTCGAAGGTCTTTACCGCACAATGGGCACCAAGTTCAAACGTGTGTTCTGCGGATATCACTCATGGGTGATATCCTCCAACGATGACTGCCTAACCCACATAGGTCTTACACCGTCAGTGCGCGAACAGATGCAGAACGGAGGTCTCGACTGCGAACTCCGCGAATACGTAAGTTTCGAAGGCTCCAAGAGCGACTTCCGAGCATCCGGCGGCACCATAAAAGGCGACCGTCCCGCCCGTGAAGAGAGAAACAAGAAATTAGCCCGTAAAAGCGACTCCGAATGGACTCGCGACGCACTCAGCAAAGGTATGGGAGGCAAACGCAGTGACAAGCCCTCAGGTCCGCGCCGAGGCTTGCCAAAGGACACTCCTCTGAGCGAGAAAT
>CAJTRI010000021.1:14436-18835 GCA_910578615.1 uncultured Duncaniella sp.
ACCAGGTGACAACAAGGAAAGCAATGAATAAGAAATGCTCCAAGGCATAGCCAACCACTCCATCCTTATATAATAATGTCCATTCAGCAAACCCTCAATACCCTAAGATATCCCGTGAGCAATCATCCCGAAAAAAGCCCGTTCAACGCCGGCGAAACTCTACAGGAAAAAATTTCACCCATGACAGTATTACTCCTCGGCTCAGGAGGCCGCGAATGCGCCCTTGCCTGGAAAATCTCACAAAGCCCGGCACTCAGACATCTGTACATTGCTCCGGGCAACGGTGGCACAGGAAATTATGGCGAGAATGTCAACCTGTCACCCCTCGATTTCGATGCGATTGCTAAATTCTCTGACGAAAAGAGCATCGACATGATCGTAGTTGGAAACGAAGATCCTCTTGTGGCTGGAATATACGATTACTTTCAGGGGCGTGAGCATGCGCCGCTAATAGTAGGTCCTTCCAAGGCTGGAGCTGCTCTTGAAGGCAGCAAGGATTTTGCCAAACAATTCATGGTGCGTCACGGCATCCCCACAGCACGTTACCGCAGCTTCACAGCTGAGACAATCGCCGAAGGAGAAAAATTCCTTGAAGAGCTACGCCCGCCGTATGTACTGAAGGCCGACGGTCTCGCTGCCGGAAAAGGTGTGCTCATAATCGACTCTTTAGACGAAGCGAAGCACTCACTTCGCGAGATGCTTTCAGGCATGTTTGGGAAGTCATCCGCCACAGTCGTGATCGAAGAATTCCTTAAAGGCATGGAATGTTCTGTGTTCGTTCTCACCGATGGCAACGGAGGCTACCGCATACTCCCTGTGGCAAAAGACTACAAGCGTATAGGCGAAGGGGACACCGGACCCAACACTGGCGGCATGGGAGCGGTAAGCCCTGTGGCGTTTGCCGATGAGACATTCATGAAAAAGGTTGAAGAGCGCGTGATAATACCCACTGTCAACGGACTCATATCGGAAGGCATCACCTACCGCGGGTTCATATTCCTCGGACTCATAGAGGTCAACGGTGAGCCGATGGTGATAGAGTATAATGTACGTATGGGCGATCCGGAGACCGAAGTAGTGATGCTCCGCATAGCCTCCGACCTTTTGCCTCTGCTCCGCGCAGCGGCCGAGGGCAATCTCGGCACAATGCCACTTTCCATCGATCCACGCTACGCGACTACCGTCATGGTAGTGTCAGGCGGCTATCCCGGCTCATATCCCAAGGGGAAAACAATCTCCGGGCTTGACAAGGTTGAAGATGTGATCTTCTTCCATGCCGGTACTGAACTGTATCCTGACGGAACTCTCGCCACATCAGGCGGACGTGTCATAGCATGCAGCGCATACGGCAAGGATATTGACGAAGCTCTTGCCAACTCGTTCATTGGTGCCTCCGGAGTGACCTATGAGGGTAAATATTTCCGCCGCGACATCGGTGCTGATCTCAAAGCCATCGAACAATCCCGTAAATGACTCGTAAAGAGACACGCTTCACTAACTTCATCCGCTCGCGCGGAGTCGGGGCAATCATTGCGGTTGTCTCGGCATGGATGACGTGGAGAGCTCTTCCGTCACTGACACCCTCAGGATGGCTCGGTTTTATGTCCGAACTATCCTGGGGAGTCAACTTTGCCGTTCTTTCGGCTACCGCATGGGCAATGATAGCAATCAACCGGCAGTTCAATATCCTGCGCACGCTGTCAGTGTTCTTTGCGGCTTACTTCCTCTTCATCACCTGCTCCACACCATTCATGAGCTGTTTTGCAGGTACCTCATCTGTGTTGGCGGCATGCATGATATTCTGCATGTGGATTCTGTTCACTCTGTACAACGAGCCTCACAGCAACCGTCGTATTTTCCTTATATTCGCCATTCTTAGCGTAGGGACTCTATATGACTGGAAATTCCTTTTCTTTATCCCTCTCTTCGTAATAGGACTGGCGCAGATGCGCATACTGAGGACAAAGAAAATCATAGCGGCACTCATAGGCATATTCACTCCGCCATGGATAGTATTCGGTCTCGACCTCATGCCTATACCTCAGCTGCCACACATATTTTTCACCCCGCCTACCATACTGCTACAATCTCCCGAAGCCCTGCCATTTCTCTGCACCGTGCTTCTTACGATGGCTATCGGTTTCCTGTTAGGCAGCATCAACCTTCTGCGTATTCTCGGATTCAACGCACGCGCACGTGCCTACAACGGATTTCTTGCTTTGCTCGGCATCTATACAGGTATTCTTGCCATCATAAACTTCACAGCACTTCCCGACTATATGACACTCCTCAACGCATGTGTGGCATTTCAGGTAGGACATTTCTTCAGGGCTACAGCCTCGCGACGCGGCTACATACTGATAGTGCTGCTCTTTGCCGCATACACCTCCTTATATCTATGGGCTAATCTGAAATGAAGATAATATTTGACCGCAATATCCCCTTTATCTCCAAGCCTCTCTCATCCATAGGTGAAGCCATCCCGATGACAGGCACCGAGATAACCAACGAAACCGTCAAGGATGCCGATGCCATTATCATACGCACCCGCACGCGTTGCGACGCCACTCTGCTTAAAGATTCAAAATGCCGTTTCATCGGCACTGCAACGATCGGCACCGACCACATAGACCTCCCTTACTGTGCCTCGCGCGGCATCACCGTTGCCAATGCTCCAGGATGCAATGCCCCGGCAGTCGCACAATGGGTGCTCTCAGCCATCAGCACATATCTCGGGGACACCAGATCCTTATCAGATATCACTCTCGGAGTGATAGGTGCTGGCAACGTTGGCTCGGTTCTAATCAGATGGGCAGAAGGTCTCGGCATAAAGACAATTGTAAACGACCCTCCGCTACAGAGGCAATCATCTGGTTCATACCGCTTTTCCTCACTCAGCGATATCGCTGACAAATGCGATGTCATAACAGTGCACACCCCTCTGACACGAACAGGCGATCACCCGACTTATCACCTCATCGACAACAGTTTCATCTCAAACCTTAAACGCAGACCACTGATCCTCAACGCCGCCCGAGGTCCTGTAACCGACACCCTTGCTCTTATTAACGGACTTGAATCAGGAAAAATATCTGCCTTAGGAATAGACTGCTGGGAGGGGGAACCCAACATAAACCTGCAGCTACTTGAACAAGCCCTAATAGCCACACCTCATATAGCAGGATACTCACGCCAAGGCAAAATCAGAGCTTCACAGATGGTACTTGACGAGCTATCACGTCACCTGAGACTCGACGCCCCGCTTCGTGCCGACGCTCCATCTGTCGCACCGGTACCACACCGCATCATCCCCGAGATGCTCAACTACGACATACTTGAAGACACCCGTATACTCAAATCATCACCGTCATTATTTGAATCTCTCCGCAACAACTATCATCTGAGAGAAGAACCATCCTTATAACATCCGGTCCTGTGCGATATAATCGCACTTTCCAGGCATCTTCCACAGCATAACTTTGCAGTATCATCCACTCATATCAAAGTTATGCGAACCATCAACCGAATCATTCTCCACTGCACCGCAACCCCTCGCGGACGTCATGTCACAGTATCAGATATCGACCGTTGGCACAAAGCCCGAGGATTTGCCGGAATAGGCTATCATTATGTGATATACCTTGACGGCTCCATCCTTGAAGGCCGTCCGCTGGAACGTATCGGAGCCCATTGTCAAGGCTACAATGCTACATCCATAGGAATAGCGTATGTGGGAGGACTGGACTCAGACGGAAAGACACCTGCCGACACCCGCACCGATGCACAGAAAACCGCCCTGCGCAACCTTATTGGAAAATTGCAAGAGCGGTTTCCCGATGTTACAATACACGGACACAGAGAATTTGCGGCAAAAGCCTGTCCCTGCTTCGATGTTTTGGGGTTATAGGCTACTCTACACGTTATTAAAGCGCGAGAAGCTCCTCGATTCGAGCCTGAAGGTCAGCCTTCTGCTGAGCACCTGCCATACGGAGGCTGGGTACTTGCTCACCATTCTTGAAGAAAAGGATGGTGGGGATCGACATTATGCGATATTTCATAGCGAGGTCATTCTCCTCCTCTATGTTATACTTGCCGATAACGGCTTTCCCCTCATACTCCTGAGCGAGCTCCTCAACGATGGGAGCCATACGCACGCAAGGACCACACCATGTGGCCCAGAAGTCGATGACTACGGGCTGACCCGAAGCGATAATCTCATGTACGTTCTGATCGGTAAATGTCATAGTGATAATAGTTGAATAAAATTATTATATAATACTAAAGTAGTGTTCAATCATTTATAGAATAACTGATGTTCTCCTCCTCAAGAGCCTCCACAAGCCCGCGGGTGATATGGATGCGCCGAGCCGACGACATGTGCAGAGTCCTGTTGATTGAC
>CAJTRI010000021.1:18845-27276 GCA_910578615.1 uncultured Duncaniella sp.
CAACTCTCCCTCAGGATTTCCGTCACCTTTCACCTTCTCATCGATAAGCGTCATCAGGAACTTGTTCATCTTGGATACATCCAGTTCGATGGTTATATTCTTCACGAGCTTCCCTTTGACGTTCTCAAGAAGCTGTATATTCATGATATTGAAGCGAAGGTCCGAATTGGCAAACCGTCGCTGATACTGTCCGGCAATAAGTATCGGAGTCCCTGGGATACCGTAGTTATGGAAATCTATGTAGGTCTGACCGAAAAGCATAAATTCCACACTGCCGGTGAAATCCTCTATCTTGAGAATTCCGAACGGCCCCCTCTGACCCTGGCGTGTCTGGAAGTCAACCACCATGCCGCCGAGCTTTACATCAGCACCTTCCACCGGAGTCCTGTCAGAGAATTCCTTGATAGTGCAGCCTGTCCCATGATTAAGTTCCATATAATACGGATCAAGTGGATGTGCGGAGAGATACATGCCCACAAGCTCACGCTCCTTCTCAAGCTTTGTCGCCATAGGCATTTCAGGAGCCGGCACAAATGGCGGACGTCCGGCAGTAGCCATATCGGCATCATCACCGAACAGCGACATTGCCGACGATAATTTATCATTATGGAAAGCCTGTCCGTAACGCACAAGCACTTCACTGAAAGCTTCACCCTTGGCATTCTCTCCGAAATAATCCTCCCGCTTCATCTCTGTGAAGCTGTCAAAGGCTCCGGCATTGACAAGATTTTCGAAAATTCGACGGTTGATAGCTCCCGAAGGCACGCGCTCCACAAAATCGTAGGGCGACTCATATGGACCGTTGGCATCACGTTCTTCAATAATAGCCTTGACTACACCCTCTCCAACACCCTTTATGGCTGCGAGACCGAAACGGACATCACCCTGAGAGTTCACACCGAACTCCATGAAGCTCTCATTGACATCCGGACCGAGCACCTTGATGTGCATACGCTTACATTCGTCCATAAAGCCTGTGAGCTTATTGATATCAGAACGGTTGCGTGTCAAGATTGCCGCCATGTATTCCGACGGATAGTTGGCCTTAAGCCAGGCAGTCTGGAATGCTACCCAAGAGTAGCATGTGGCGTGACTCTTGTTGAAGGCATAGGATGCGAACTTCTTCCAGTCGTTCCATATCTTTGTCAGCACCTTCGGGTCATGACCGTTGGACTGCCCTCCCTCCATAAACAATGCCTCAAGCTCGTTCATCTTATCTATGAGCTTCTTTCCCATTGCCTTGCGCAGCGAGTCGCTCTGTCCTCTGGTGAAGTTGGCAAGCAGTCGCGACAGGAGCATGACCTGCTCCTGATACACAGTCACACCGTAAGTATCCTTCAGATACTTCTCCATGATAGGTATATCATATGTGATGGGACTGCGACCGTGTTTACGCGCAATAAAATCCGGAATATAGTCCATAGGCCCCGGTCGATACAGGGCATTCATGGCTATAAGGTCCTCGAATGTCGACGGCTGAAGCTCCCGCAGATACTTCTGCATACCTGCCGACTCAAACTGGAATGTGCCGGTGGTGTTACCCTGGCAGTACAGCTCGTAGGTCTTGGGGTCATTGATATCAATGCTGTCGATATCGATGTCTATACCTCGGGTCTCCTTTATATTGTGAACAGCTTCCTTTATGATCGAAAGGGTCTTTAGCCCGAGGAAGTCCATTTTTATGAGTCCTGTATCCTCGATGATCGAACCCTCGTACTGGGTCACGATCATCTTGTCATTGCCCGACGATCCAGGATTCTTGTCGACAGCAGTCGCCACAGGCACCCAGTCGGTGATGGGGTCACGGCATATGATCACACCACAGGCATGAACACCGGTGTTACGCACATTCCCTTCCAGGCGGCGGGCATACTCAAGCGTCTCGGTGATCAGAGGGTTGCGTGACGACAATTCCGGACCGAAATCCGGCACAAACTTATAGCAGTTGTTAAGATTGGTCTTTAGTGTCTTTCCGTCAGGGCCGTCAGGCATACGCTTTGGCACAAGATTGGCAAGACGGTTGCTCTCCGGGAGAGGGAGCTGCTCTACTCTTGCCACATCCTTTATGGCAGACTTCGCAGCCATGGTGCCGAACGTGATGATATGCGCCACCTTCTCCGCCCCATACTTCTCTGTCACATAATGAAGCACCTCTCCGCGACCGTCATCATCAAAGTCCACATCAATATCAGGGAGCGATATACGGTCAGGATTGAGGAATCGTTCGAACAGCAGGTCATACTTGATAGGGTCGACCTGCGTGATGCCAAGACAGTATGCCACGACACTTCCGGCTGCCGATCCTCGTCCGGGACCTACCGACACTCCGAGTTTGCTGCGTGCTACATTTATGAAGTCCTGCACAATAAGGAAGTAACCGGGAAAACCCATGGTCTTCATTATATACAGCTCGAACTTTATACGTTCCTCAAGCTCAGCGGTCAGGGGCGAGCCGTAACGTCGGTCGGCACCCTCGTAAGCAAGTTTCGAAAGATAGTCAGCCTCAAACTTTATCCTATAAAGCTTGTCATATCCGCCGAGCTTGTCGATCTTTGCCTGAGCCTTTTCAGGGCTGAGCACCACATTGCCGTTCTCATCCTGAGTGAACTCATCAAAAAGCTCTTTCTCTGTGATTCTCGCCCTGTACTCCTCCTCCGTGCCAAACTCCTTCGGTATCTCGAAGAATGGCATGATGGGAGAATGATCTATGGAATAGGTCTCCACCTTGTCGAGAATCTCCATAGTGTTGCTCAACGCTTCGGGCAGGTCGGGGAATATAGCAGCCATCTCTTCCTGACTCTTGAACCACTCCTGCTTGGTGTAGCGCATTCGGTTGGGTTCAGTCAGGTAGTTATTTGTAGAGATGCATATCAGACGGTCGTGCGACTCGGCATCCTCCGCATTGATGAAATGAGAGTCGTTTGTAGCTATTATCTTGATATCATGCTTGCGTGCAAGCTCTATTAGAACAGGGTTCACACGCTCCTGTTCTATATATGTGTCACGGTTTGCCCCTGGGATATCTGTCTTGTGACGCTGGAGCTCTATATAGTAATCTTCTCCGAAAGTATCCTTGAACCATTTCACCTGGCGGTCGGCCTCTGCGATATTTCCGGACATTATATATTTCGGTATCTCACCGCCGAGACAGGCAGAGCACACAATCAGCCCCTCCTTATGAGCGGCAAGAGCCTTCTTGTCAGTGCGGGGATGGTGATAGAATCCTTCGGTGTGAGCCTGCGACACTATCTTTATAAGATTCTTGTAGCCGGTGATATTCTTGGCGAGCACTATAAGATGCCGTCCCTTGTCGGTCTTGTCGCTACGGTCGGTAAGATCACCCTTTGCGACATACATCTCGCATCCGAATATCGGCTTGAACTTCACTTTCTTCTCAAGCTTTGCTATCTCAGCCTCCACCTCAGGGCGCATAGCCTCGCGCTCCTCGTCGGTGGCTGCATCCTCAAGCCGCTTGCGTGCCTCCTCGATCTTGCCTTTATATTTCTTCTTGAGCTTGTTTACATAATTGGCAAGCTCCTTGATTCCGAACATATTGCCATGATCAGTCAACGCAAAGCCCGGCATGCCAAGTTCCATCGCCTTATCGACAAGCCCCGTCACGGAAGCCTGACCGTCAAGCAATGAATACTGGCTGTGAACATGCAGATGTACGAATGGAGTCATGGAAATAGATGTCTCAAAATGGTTAAGGCAAAATACCGACTCAAAGTTACACATTATTCCCATAACTCATCCCCTAAAAAATGCTAAAATTCCATGCCGTCAACACACGAGGATGTTATAAGAATGTTGCGATCATGCTTTAAGTGCACATCAATAAAGAGCGAACCGCAATATCGCGGCACCACAACTTACTTAAGAGCATTCTCTACGGCTTTCCATATTCCCTCGCCCCTTATTTCACGAGCCACCATAGTGCCGTCTGGAGCGAAAAGCATTATCATAGGTATACCATCGAATCCATATGCATCCATGGGAGTCATACCGGCATCAATAATCTGAGGCCATTTGTACCCTTCAGAAGCAATGGCTTTCAGTGTGCGGGCAGGATCATCCCACGTAGCCACTCCAAGGATTTCAAAGCGTTCATCCCCTCCGTATTTCTCATATAAAGGGACAAGAGTCTCCCTCCCCTCAGCACGGCACGGCATACACCAGCTTGCCCAGAAATCCACAAGGACATAGCGGCCGCGCCCCACATAGTCGGAGAGCCGCGACACGGCACCGTCGACACTCTTTCCTTCAACGTCGGCAAACATGCATCCCGGACGCATCCTTAGCGCGGTGGACATCTTCTTATCCCATTTGCGCGTAAACTGCAATCCGAGGAGCTTTGGTGGCAATTCGGAATAAAGCTCCTTCCATTGCTCAGGAGATGATGCCATGGCGTACGCCCTCAAAGCCGACTCTGCTATCGCATTATCAGGATTGGCTTGGATAGTCATCTTCATATAATCACGATATGAGCTCAAGATAGGCTCCATCTTCTCCCGAACTTTACTTTCACCCTCCTCGACGAGATAATATCTCCGAAGTTCCCGGCCTACATTTTCAAGGGCATTCTGATTCATCCTGTGTCTGCGATACGCCATATTCACACTGTCGCCACTGAGAGGGGCATGATTGGTGAAATCAATCTCCATTACCGAGGGTGACAATATCATCAAAGCAGATTCCCTGCCGGCATCTATCCTGGCCCACCCTTCACTTGGAGCATTCCCGCTCATTGTGAACCGTCCGTCAGTTATTTCTGCGGAATCAATCAGCTGGTTGGTGTCATTCAGCATCAGATAAGCCTTTTGTCCGTCAAGCTCGGTAGTGTGCACGTCTCCTGACACAGTATACTTGAATGCCGATGCATATAGACCTATGAAGAATAGGACAATGCTAATTGAATGCCTGTGATTTATCATCTCAAATTAATGTTTGGTATGTCCGGTAAAGGTAGGTAAAAATGCCGGATAAACAAAATTTGCCAAATCACACCCTATACCGGAGCATCTTTAGTGATTTTGTTTGCAAAACGGCAAAATTTGTGTAATTTTGCCATCCCGAAACCACTCTTTTTATGGACTACGACCGATTACGCGGAATGGGCGTGGCTATGACCACACCATTCAATACTGACGAATCAATCGACTATGACACTCTCGATTTCCACATCGACTACCTCATAAACGAGGGAGCCGACTACATAGTGGCTCTCGGCACTACAGCCGAGACTCCGACTCTGAGCCGCGAAGAAAAAACCGAGCTTGAGAAACGCATTCTCGATCGTGTGGCAGGACGCGTACCTGTGGTGGTAGGCATCGGAGGCAACAACACCCGAGCCATCGTCGACGAGCTCTCCCACACTGAACGCCTGAACGAATTCGCCGCCATCCTCTCAGTGGTGCCCTACTACAATAAGCCCACCCAGGAAGGGATGTACCGCCACTTCTCTGCGATAGCAAAGGCAAGCCCGATACCTATTATACTATATAATATACCCGGACGCTCCGGGGTGAATATGGATGTCGATACCATCATACGTCTCGCCCGCGAGAATCCAGGCAAGATAATCGGCATCAAGGAGGCATCAGGCAATATGGAACAGGCATCGCTCATCATCACACGCCGCCCTGAAGGGTTCCTCGTGCTATCCGGCGACGATTCTCTTGCCCACACCATGATCGGTAAAGGTGGCGACGGAGTGATTTCGGTGCTCGGCAACGCCTATCCGCGCCAGTTCACCTCCATGATACACCTGAGCCTTGACCCCGAACGTCACGACGAGGCAACCCCTCTTCATCAGAGTTTTTCAGCGTTCTACTCCCTTCTGTTCAAGGACGGAAACCCTGCGGGCATAAAATCATTGCTCCACCATATGTTCCCACGCTACAACGAGGTGCTCCGATTGCCGCTTGTTCCTGTTTCCGACTCTACAAGAGCCGCTCTCGGACAAGAATTGCTATAACTTCACGAAATAGAAAATTTTTTTCTTAAAATCGCCTCCTTTTTAGAAATTGAGGCGATTTTTCTGTTTTAATTATTGTTTTTCCCGTTTATTTGCTAATTTTGCGATTGTAACATACACTCATAAATCACCACACGTTATGACGGACACGAGTCCAGCAATCATCGGGCATTCAGCCGACAGCCTCGTTATCATTCCCACTTACAATGAGAAGGAGAATATCGAGGCGATAATTGCAGCCGTATTCGATTTGCCTCAAATCTTTGATATACTCATCATTGACGACAATTCTCCCGACGGTACAGCCGGGATTGTCAGGGACATGATGACTAAATATCAGGGACGGCTCCACATGATCGAACGCAAAGGCAAGCTTGGTCTCGGCACGGCTTACATAACAGGTTTCAAGTGGGCTATCGAGCATGGCTACGAATACATATGCGAGATGGACGCCGACTTCTCACACGCCCCGACCGACCTTCCGAAGTTGCGTCAGGCATGTGTCGACGGAGCCGATGTCGCCATAGGCTCACGCTACCTCACCGGAGTCAACGTTGTCAACTGGCCCATGGGCAGAGTGCTCATGTCCTACTATGCATCGGTCTACGTACGCATAGTCACCGGAATGCCGGTGCATGACTCCACGGCAGGATTCGTGTGTTACCGCAGCAGGGTGCTACGCGCGCTCCCTCTCGACAAGATACGTTTCAAAGGTTACGCATTCCAGATCGAGATGAAATATCTGGCACACAAGTACGGCTTCAGGATAACTGAGGTCCCCATAGTATTCGTCAATCGTGTACTCGGCACATCCAAGATGAGTTCCGGCATATTCAGCGAGGGATTCTTCGGAGTAATGCGACTCAAACTCAGCAGCATCTTCACCAAATATCCTGATTACAGCAGGCAATGAGCACCACTCTGTTTCACAACGCCATTCTGGTCAACGAAGGAGAATCCGTCCGCGGATGGATTCTCGTAGAAGGAGACAAGATAGCCCGAATAGGTCATGGCGACACTCCCGCCGACCTCCAGGGCAATGCCGACACCGTCACTGACTGTGAGGGTGCCTACATCATCCCCGGAGTCATCGACACCCATGTGCACTTCCGTGACCCGGGGCTTACAGAGAAAGCCGATATCGCCACCGAGAGCCGTGCCGCAGTCGCAGGCGGGATCACATCGTTTATCGATATGCCCAACACCAATCCGGCTACGGTCACTGCCGACGCCCTGCGCGGCAAAATCGTCCGCGCCTCGCAGGTGTCAGTAGCCAACTACGGATTTTTCCTCGGAGCCACCAACAGCAATCTCCCCGAACTTCTCAACGCCGACTATACCGGCACAGCGGGAATAAAACTCTTCCTCGGCTCGTCGACCGGCAACATGCTCGTTGACGACGACACCACCCTTGATGCAATCTTCTCCCGGACCTGCGCGCTCATAGCCGTGCATGCTGAGGACGAAGCCATGATACGCGCAGCGCGCACACGCCTTGAAGCGGAATATCCCGGCGGGATACCTGTAGAGATGCATCCCGACGTGCGTCCGCGTGAGGCATGCATCGCCGCCACACGCCACGCCATAGCTCTCGCCGAGCGTCACGGCTCACGTGTGCACATATGCCATATATCCACTGCCGATGAACTCCGGCTCATAGCTGATGCCAAAGCACGCGGGGTGAAGGTGACAGCCGAGACATGCCCGCAATACCTGCTTTTTGACCGCAACGACTTTCCGGCACTCGGAGCACGCATAAAGTGCAACCCTGCAATCAAGGAGCCTTCCGACAGGATAGCCCTGCTACGCGAACTGCGCCCTGGAGGCGTGATCGACACCATCGCCACCGACCATGCTCCCCACCTGCTTGCACAAAAAGAGGGAAACGCCCTCACAGCAGCCTCCGGCATGCCTATGGTGCAATTCTCTCTTCCCGCCATGCTCGACCTCATATCCTCCGATCCCGAAGCTGAAGGTCTGGATATCGGGCAGGTGGTCAGACTGATGTGCCACAATCCGGCTGACATACTCGGCATAGACCGGCGAGGCTACCTGCGCGAAGGCTATTATGCCGACCTCGCAATTGTAGCCCGCATCCCATTGCCGGGCCGACATGTGACGGACGCTGATGTCGTAAGCCGCTGCGGATGGACTCCGCTTGACGGACACACTCTCACCTGGGAGGTAAAGCGCACGGTAGTCAACGGCGACACCGGAGCAGCCCCACTCTCATTCAATGCCAATTCAACCAACTAAATATCTGAAACAACATTAACTATCAAACAACCTTCTAAACAACAGGAATTTATCCAATTCATCATTTAGCTTACAAAGAATCTAATATCGTAATCACAATCCAATCAAGTAATACTCCGGTTATGTTAGAAAAAACAAACGTAAAGACCCTCGACAAGGTCGTAGTGCGTTTCTCGGGTGACTCGGGTGACGGTATGC
>CAJTRI010000021.1:27286-36433 GCA_910578615.1 uncultured Duncaniella sp.
CTTGCTGGCAATATCTTCACCAATGTTTCAGCCGGTCTGGGCAACTCTGTTTCCACCTTCCCCGACTATCCTGCCGACATGCGTCCGCCCCAGGGATCGCTCAGCGGCGTGTCCGCATTCCAGGCAAGCGTAGGCAAAGGTGTGCACACCCCCGGCGACCAGTGCGATGTGCTTGTCGCAATGAACCCCGCCGCCCTCAAACGCGGATACAAAATCCTTAAGCCCGGAGGCGTGATCATCGTTGACATCGACTCCTTCAACGAATCAGGACTTAAGAAAGCTCAGTTCGAGACTGAAGACCCCTTCAAAGAGCTCGGCATAAACGCACAGGTGATCGAGGCTCCTGTCACATCAATGACAAAAGCCGCACTCGCCGACAGCGAAATGGATGTGAAATCGGTACTCAAATGCCGCAACATCTTCGCTCTCGGACTCGTATGCTGGCTCTTCGACCGTCCCCTCGAAGGCGCGCTCAAACTGCTTAAGAATAAGTTTGCCAAGAAACCGGCTGTATACGAGGCCAACTCCAAGGTGATACAGGCCGGATACGACTACGGTCACAACATACACGCTTCGGTATCGACATTCCGTATCGAGACCGAGGACATCCGTCCGGGTGTCTACACCGACATCAACGGCAACACCGCCACAGCATGGGGCTTCATCCTGGCTTCCGAGAAGGCAGGACGCCCACTCTTCCTCGGCTCCTACCCCATCACACCTGCCACCGACATCCTCCACGAACTGGCAAAGCGCAAAGACCTCGGAGTCAAAGCATGCCAGATGGAAGATGAAATCGCAGGCGTATGCTCAGCTATAGGCGCATCCTTCGCAGGCAATCTTGCAGTGACCTCCACATCCGGTCCCGGACTCGCGCTCAAGAGCGAGGGTATCGGACTTGCCGTAATGGCAGAGCTCCCCTTGGTAATCGTCGACGTTCAGCGCGGCGGACCCTCCACCGGACTCCCCACCAAGACAGAGCAGACCGATCTCATGCAGGCACTCTACGGACGCAACGGCGAATCGCCGCTCGTAGTGGTAGCTCCGGTATCGCCCACCGACTGCTTCACAATGGCATTCGAGTCATCACGCATAGCCATCGAGCATATGACCCCTGTGATTCTGCTCACCGACGCTTTCATCGGTAACGGCTCTTCTGCATGGCGAATCCCCGAGACCGAGGACTATCCAGAAATCCGTGTCCCCTACGTGCCTGAGGACAAGAAGGCCGCATGGCGTCCCTACCACCGCGATCCCGAGACACTCAGCCGCTACTGGGCAATCCCCGGCACCGAAGGGCTGCAACACCGCCTCGGAGGTCTCGAAAAGGATTCCGAGACAGGAGCAATATCCACCGATCCCGTCAACCACGAGAAGATGGTGGAGCTGCGCCAAGAGAAGATAGCACGCATAGCCAACGATATCCCCGAGCAGGAAGTGCTGTGCGACGTTGATGCCGACACACTCCTCATCGGATGGGGCGGCACCTACGGACACATCTACTCGGCAGCCGAAGAGCTCAACGCGGCAGGCAAGCGTGTGGCATTCACCCAGTTCCGCTACATCAATCCGCTTCCCAAGAACACTGCCGAAATCCTGAGCCGCTACAAGACAATCATCGTGGCAGAACTCAACACAGGCATGTTCGCCGACTATCTCCAATCCAAATTCCCCAACCTCGATATCCGACGCATCAACAAGATACAGGGTCAGCCTTTCCTCGCTCAGGAAATCGTTGACGGTGTAAACAAAATCATGGAGGGCTAACAATCATGGAAGACATCAAATTCACCCCCGCAAACTATAAGAGTGACCAGGCTGTACGCTGGTGTCCCGGATGTGGCGACCACGCCATCCTCAACACGCTTCATAAAGCTATGGCAAGCATAGGAGTGCCGCCCCACAAGATGGCTGTAATATCCGGTATCGGATGCTCGTCACGACTCCCCTACTATATGAACACCTATGGCTTCCACACCATCCACGGACGTGCGGCAGCCATCGCCACAGGCTTCAAGGTGGCTAATCCCGAGATGACCGTATGGCAGATCTCGGGCGACGGTGACGGTCTCGCCATCGGCGGCAACCATTTCATCCATGCCGTACGACGCAACATCGACATCAATATCCTTCTTTTCAACAACAAGATCTATGGTCTGACCAAGGGGCAGTACTCCCCGACAAGCGACCGTGGCTTCGTGTCGAAGTCATCACCCTACGGCACTACCGAGGATCCGTTCATCCCGGCAGAACTCGTGTTCGGAGCACGCGGCAACTTCTTTGCCCGCTCAATCGATGTGGAGCTTCAGGTCAACCAGGAAGTCCTCACAGCAGCCCAGCAGCACAAGGGCACATCGGTAGTCGAGATGCTCTGCAACTGCGTGATATGGAACCACGGCATACACGACTTCATCACCGACCGTGAAAACCGTGCCGAACGCACCATCCACCTCGTGCATGGCGAGAAGATGCTCTTCGGCAAGGAGAAGAACAAAGGTCTGGTGCGCGACGGATTCCTGCTCAAAGCTGTCGAGATCGGCAAGGACGGATACACCATTGATGACGTGCTCGTTCACGATGCCCACACCAAGAGCAACTTCCTCCATCAGCAGCTCGCAATGATGGACGGTCACGAGCTCCCTCTCGCTATCGGCATCATCCGCGACGTCGAAGGCCTCACCTACAACGATGAGATCGACAAGCAGGTCGAGACAGTACGCGCAAAGAAAGGCTTCGCCACACTCCGCGACATGGTACTCGCCGGCGAGACATGGACTGTGGAATAACACCACAGCATGCATGGATTTAAATCATTAAATCCATCCCGCCAATAACACATAATCCACTAACCCCTTCCCGAAGGATGTTAGTGGATTTTTTTGTAGGGCGGGACGTATCCCCGCCGATGGCACGAACCGCTGAGACACAAAAAAACAGATAAGGGTCCGCTCCTGATGGCGCGGACCCTTATCTGCATAATCCAGCAAGGACTATGCAATATTATTTTTTACGCTTCTTTGTGGATGCGTAACGTTTCTTTGTGGTAGTTTTCTTCTTTGCCGGAGCATATGTCTGCGACTTGTTGTAAGTCTTTTTGTCAAAGGCGAACTCATCCTTGTGAGGCACACCGTTTTCAAAGTCGATTATCGCAGCAGGATTGATGGCTATACCCATGAAGCGGGTCTCGAAATGAAGATGTGGACCTGTGCTGCGTCCGGTATTGCCTCCGAGAGCTATAGGATCGCCGGCTTTCACCACCTGGTCGGGCTTCACAAGGAAACGGCTCAGGTGACCATACACTGTCTCCAGACCATTAGGGTGACGCATCACCACATAATATCCGTAACCTTTTCTCTCATATTTGGTCATGCGAACCTTTCCGGAGAAAGCGGCGCGCACAGTGTCGCCCACATGCAGCCCGAGGTCAATACCCTTGTGCATACGGCGGAAACGACGCCGATAGCCATAATTGGATGTCACACGCCCCATGATAGGAGCACAATACTCCGACACATCGATAATCTTATGGTCGGGCACCATGGCATTGCCATAGGCATTCACGTTATCGGAGTTCCAGAATTCGCCGAATATTTCGCTCTCCATATCCATCTCCTCACGCTCCTTCACATGATTGAGAAGAATGTCATTGTTCTCGATCTTGAAGGGATTGACTGTAGGATTCTGACGCGCTATCAGGGCATTGTGCTGGGTGGCATGTGATTCAGGGAGCCTGCGCTGCGCCTGTGCCACCATTCCGGTCATCGCTATAAGTGCTGTGGAAAGTAATATCTTTAGATTGAAGGTCATACTGCTTAAAGAGGATGAGATTAATGATGAGGATTGAGTTAATATCTTGCTTTCTGTTTTATCGGGTATTCCTTATAGTCTATTATTTCTGCGGTGTCAGTCCTTGAGTTCGGAGTCGGCGTTGATGAATCTGATAGCGTCGGGGGTATAGTCAAACAGCTCGTCGGGGCTGAAGAATCTTTTTATCTCCACCTCGGCATCCTCGACTGAGGATGATGCATGGATGATGTTCTCCTGATTTGACATAGAGAAATCGCCGCGTATCGAGCCCGGAGCCGCTGTCCTGCCGTTGGTGTCTCCGGTCATTGAGCGGACCACCCTGATAGCATCCACTCCTTTAAGACACATCACTATCACCGGAGAGGCTGTCATGGATGCGACTATCGAAGGGAAGAACGGACGGTCAACGAGATGAGCGTAATGCTCGCGCAGAATCTCGGGAGAGAGTTGCATCATCTTCATGCCTGTGATGGCAAGCCCTTTGGCTTCAAAGCGGGCAAGCACAGTGCCTACCAATCCGCGTTCCACTGCGGAGGGCTTGAAGATGATCAGAGTCTGTTGCATCGTTGAATTATGATGGTTTAACGTTCGTTTAGATTTTAATTTCTTACGATTTCAAATTTAGTCATTTTGAGCATATTACACAAATCATATTCGGCATAATATCCCATGCTTTATAAACATCAATAAAACGCGCAGACATAACACACTAATCTATCGACAATTAAACATAGATGCAAAAATAACCTAAAAAATCAAAACCCAATTTTACAATACGCCCAATATGTAAATTTATGCAAAATATTGTATTTAAACACTATTTACATTTAACATTTAGATACTAATCCTGCCTCTGCAAAAACCTACGGCAGAATTAGTGTGGTTTTTACACTTTTTCGCTTTTTAATATGCTTTACAACTTAAGGTTATTCAAGAAAAAATATCTGATTTTTGAAGCAAATCACGATTTTAACTTAAAATCCATTGGCTTTTTAAGAGTTATAGAGAATTATTTGCCTCAATTGAGTTAATGTGTGTTAAAAATTTGGGGGGGGTAATTTTGGTCGTACATTTGCGAAAAAAGGAAATATAGTGCACTCTCTCCCTTAATAAATACAAACTAATACCAATCCATTTACATCAATCATTTAATCACTGACTTTATGAAGAAACTTCTACTCCTTATCGCGATGACACTCTACATCGCACCCTCCCTCCTCGCAGCTGTCAACGATATTAAAATCGATCTTCTTGAAATCACTCGTGAATCAGTATCTTCTACTGATATAGAACGAGATCTGTTAGGTTCTATAACAGCAACAGCAACATATGACCCCAGCACCAAGGTGTATACAATACATAAATTCTTAGGCTACAAAGATGCTGATGGTAAAGATATGGTACTTAAATTCACTATAAATGAAGATGCACCTGTCACTTCCAATATAAACGGCATCGATAAAGATGCATATGGATTCACAGTATACGATCAGGAGCCATACTATTATCCTAATGCAAATTCCTTTAGAACAAAAGTCAAGTTACCATTACCTGAAAATCCAAATGGAGGAACAGATATGTCAACAACTGATTTTGAACCACATATGAGTCAAGTCTTTATAGGAGAGGATTATGAGTGTAAACTCTATGGTCCAATGCTGTGGCTATCGCACAATCCATCAAGTGGGGCTTCAGTCCCAAGACGATCTTTTGTTTTCAAAAATGAAAATGGCTCGTACACTGTCTATATTGAATTAGATTGCCCAATTTACCGTAAACTTGTTGATTCAGAAGCATGGCCCGAAAATCTTTATCAGGAACCAGATCAAGGTCAAAGTGGTAATCATGCATATAACCTTGTGTTCACCGTTGATCCAGCTAATCTGCCGGAACCTGGAGAAACAGCAATTGAGAACATCAATATTGACATGAATGATGGACCCTGCGAATATTTCAATCTTCAAGGCATTAAGATTGACAATCCCACAAACGGTCTATTTATCCGTCGTCAAGGAAATAAGGTTACCAAAGTTGTTATTAAGTAAGCATTAAACGCAATTTCCTTACATCGTTTAAACAAAATTAATATGACCACGACGTGAATTCAATAATCATAGCCGTGGTCATTATTTGCAAAATCCATGAAATCGTCAATAATCTCATTCATAGCACTAAGCTTTGCATTTCTCTCTTCAGGACAGACAAAAGAGCCAGATGCCGCAATGCTCAAGAGTCACTTTTCGTCAGTGCTCTCAGGCAGTAATACCCAATTCACATCTGATATCAAATTTCCGATATCAGAAATATCTACTATCCGCACTAATGTATGGACAGCATGGACAGAAGCTAACAACGAATTTTCAGAGGAAAAGTTAGCCAAACTATATCCCATAACAGATGGCATGGTAAAAACATGGCAGCTGCCCGCTGAACTTGAACCTAATGCAAAAATGCCATATCTTTTAGGATATAAAGGTAAAAAGACCGACATACATCCCCTTATAATTTTCCTGCATGGGTCTGGACCTAAAGATGATGAATGGAATCTGTGTAAATCCGAATGCACAAAATTCATTGACGATGGAGCAGCTGCATATTTCGTTCCTCAAATACCAAATGGCGGTGTAGTTGATGGTGTACAGTATTATCGTTGGTGGCAAAAAGCCAAACAATGGGCATGGGAAAAACTGATACGCCAAATCAATCTTCTTGAAAATATTGATGTAAACATGTTATACTTTGCTGGTATCTCTGAAGGCGCATATGGCAGTCAAAGACTCGGATCATTTTATGCGGACTATTTAGCCGGTATTGGACCAATGGCTGGAGGTGAACCGCTCGTCAATGCTCCAGTCGAAAATATGCGCAACACTTTTATTCATTTCCGAACAGGTTCCCTTGATACATCATTTTATCGCAGTCAATTAACAAATGCACTCAAAGATTCTCTCAATATACTTCAAGAAAAATATCCAGACGGATATGTTCACGATATCGAAATCCTTGAAGGATTAGGACATACTATACCTTACAATAAAACAACTCCAGAACTAATTAAACACACACGTAACCCTAATCCTAAACATGTGAGTTGGGAAGATTACCCAATGGACGGAAATTGGCGAAAAGGCTTCTTCAATATTCAAGTTACACGTCGTAGTATTCCGGCTCAATGCGAGCGAGTATACTACGAAATGGATATCGAAGGCAACAATATAACTATGAGAGTCAACGGTGTACATTACCAAACCACCGATATATACGACAATCCATACCAATATAGTGACGACCTTGTGCTTAACTTCAACCGTCATTACGCAACAGCGACAAGCGGCGAGTTCAAAGTGTACCTCAACAATGACCTCGTTGACCTTAGCAAGCCTGTGACACTCACTGTGAACGGCAAGAAGGTGTTCAACGGCAAGCTACAGCCCAATCTCGCCGACATGGTCAACAGCACCGCACTCTTCTACGACAAGGAGCGAGTGTATCCCACTCATATAGATGTTAATCTCGACAATATGACCGCCGACGGTCCCACATCAGGAATAGACAGCCTCACAGCCGACGACGCTGACGAAAACGCCCCCATCGAATACTATAACCTCCAGGGCATACGCATAGAAAAGCCCACTGAAAAAGGGATATACATCCGGCGTCAGGGCTCCAAAGCCACCAAAATCGCAATCCATTAGTTATTACACATCAGATAAGAAAACCAATCATTTATGAAAAGGAAAGAACTGCATTTGATTCTACTGCTCCTCTTCCTTTTGCTTTTCCCGTCACAATGGGCTATGGCTCAGACCGACACAGGAAATGACAAAAAGGCGGACCAGGCAGTAATAATCACAGGAGTCATCAGTGATGCTGAAGGAGAGCCGCTTCCTGGCGTCACTATCAGAAACATCAAGAACAAGAGGACTGCACTGACAAATGTCAACGGAGAGTTCTCAATCCCGGGAGCCAAAGGGGAGACTCTCGCCATATCATACATAGGAAAGAAGCCTATGCAAGTGAAAGCCTCTACAGGCAGGCGCATGAAAATCACCATGGAGGACGATGCTGAGAGCATCAGCGAAGTAGTGGTGACAGGTATATACTCCCGAAACAAGGAAAGCTTCACCGGATCGGCATCCTCATTCTCGGCAGAGGAGCTGAAAATGGCAGGCAACACCAACCTCATCCAGAGCCTCAAGACTCTCGACCCGGCTTTCACCGTACTGGAGAACAACCAGTTCGGTTCCGACCCCAACCGCCTCCCCGACCTTGAGATCCGTGGCAAAAGCTCCATAGTAGGGCTCAAGGAGCAGTTCGGACAGGACCCCAACCAGCCGCTCTTCATCCTCGACGGCTTCGAGACCACTCTACAGACCATCATGGACCTCAGCATGGACCGTATCGCATCGGTCAATATCCTCAAGGACGCCGCTTCCACAGCGATCTACGGATCGAAGGCAGCCAACGGTGTCATCGTTGTGGAGACCAAGGCACCCGAGATGGGAAAACTCAAACTCACCTACAACGGCTCCTTCAACTACTCGTGGGCTGACCTCACCGACTACAACCTCATGAACGCTTCGGAGAAGCTTGAGTTTGAACGTCTCGCAGGCAACTTCGAGTCCTACACCGCCGACGGCGAGGAGCGTGCACGCATCCGCTACAATATGCTGCTCGGCAACGTGCAGCGCGGAGTCGACACCTACTGGCTATCCGAACCTCTCCAAAAAGGTCTCAACCAGCGTCACAACCTGTATGTGCAGGGCGGATCGGACGAACTGCGATTCGGTATCGGTGTCAACTACAACCGCATCGACGGTGTGATGAAGGATTCCAAGCGCGATGTGGGCGGAGGTTACCTCGACATCACATACCGTACCGGCAAGCTACGCTTCACCAACAAGATGACTGTGGACTTCACCGACCTCACCAACCCTGTAGTGAGCTTCAGCGATTACGCAGGAGCGAACCCCTACTATCCCAAACGCAATGATGACGGAAGTATCGACCAGTGGCTTGAAGCTCCAAAGACCGGTGTAAACGTGACAAGTGCATCGCCCTATGTATCCAATCCGCTCTGGAATGCTGCCCAGAACAGCTACAACAAGGGTAACTCATGGAGCGTGCGCAACAGTCTCAACCTTGAATACCGCCCCATTGAAGAAGTCATGATCCGAGGCCGTGTCAGCGTGTCGAAATCAACCAATGAGACCGAGGAGTTCCTATCCCCGTCCGACACCCGCTTCAATCAAGAAGAACTGCTGAAGAAAGGCTCATACTCCAACCAACGTTCCGACGGCTTCGATTACGACGGAGACCTGTCAGTGACATTCGGTAAAC
>CAJTRI010000022.1:0-1059 GCA_910578615.1 uncultured Duncaniella sp.
CCACAACAAATATCGTCCCCAGTTCTACATCCGTACACTTGACGTGACCGGCGAGATCACTCTCCCCGAAGGTGTAGAGATGGTAATGCCCGGTGACCACGTTGAGATCAACGTTGAGCTCATCAACCCGGTTGCTTGCGATGCAGGTCTTCGCTTCGCTATCCGTGAAGGCGGTCGCACAGTAGGTTCCGGTCAGATCACCGAGATTCTCGAATAATACCGTTTGCAATCCCTTAGCCCTCCCCTCTTGGCGGAGAGCGACGAGATAACCAACAAGAAACCGGCCCCGGTCATCGCAGGGGCAACCCGAAAGGCCCACGGGCCGGTTTCTTAAAAATACGGGAATAGCTCAGTCGGTAGAGCACTGGTCTCCAAAACCAGGTGTCGGGAGTTCGAGCCTCTCTTCCCGTGCAAAAAACAGACGCAAATGAGTAAACTTAAACTACTTACAGATATTGAGGAGTCTTATACCGAACTTCGATATAAGACTTCTTGGCCTACAAGAGCCCAGCTGATCAAGAGCGCGGTAATCGTTCTGATTGCTTCCATCATCATAGCAGCGATTATCTTTGTTATGGATCAGGTGGTCGATACCGTCATGCACTTCATCTATTCTCTCGGACAGTAAATCACCCCCCTCGAAGGTAAAGCAAGTCAATGGCTGAAGAATTAAAGAAAGCCTGGTACGTCCTGCGTGCCATATCAGGCAAGGAAGCTAAGGTCAAGGAAGTACTCGACGGAGCAATCCGCAACACCGGCCTCGGCAATTACGTCTTTCAAGTATTGATTCCCACCGAGAAGGTGATGAGTGTCAAGAATGGCAAGAAGGTCGTAAAGGAAAGAAACCTTTACTCCGGATATGTCTTTGTTGAGTGCATTCTCACGGGCGAAGTTCTCTACGAACTCCGCAACACCACCAATGTAATCGACTTCCTACGCGGACGAGGCACTTCTGCCCCGCCCGAGTCATTGCGTGAGAGCGAGGTGCGCCGTATGCTCGGTGCTGCCGACGATCTCGCCGACTCTGCCGAGGATGGCAACGACTACATGGTCGGGGAA
>CAJTRI010000022.1:1069-31503 GCA_910578615.1 uncultured Duncaniella sp.
CCTTGCAGCGGATTCTCCGGCGTCATCGAGGAGGTGAACCGCGAGAAGAGGAAACTCAAGGTCATGGTCAAGATCTTCGGGCGCAAGCAGCCCTTGGAACTCGAAAACTCTCAGGTAGAGCGTGAATAATCATCGCGCGGACATCCCGGGCGTGCCCGGAGTGTCCACGGGAGATGTCGCAGAGAATGCCTGACCGGCCGGACTGTCGGTTACGAGACAGGCCGGAGGTAAGACAAGTTCGAGACGACATCGTTTTAACCGAATCATTAACAAAAAATTTAGATTTATCATGGCTAAAGAAATTGCTGGACAGATCAAATTGCAAATCAAGGGAGGCGCAGCCAATCCTTCGCCTCCAGTTGGTCCCGCCCTCGGTTCGAAGGGTATCAACATCATGGAGTTTTGCAAGCAATTCAATGCCCGCACCCAGGACAAGGCCGGCAAGGTTCTTCCTGTTGTAATCACCTATTACACTGACAAGAGCTTTGACTTCATTGTCAAGACCCCTCCCGTAGCTATACAGCTTTTGGAGACCGCCAAAATCAAATCAGGTTCGGCCCAGCCCAACCGTAAGAAAGTAGGCGAGATCACCTGGGAACAGGTAAAGGCAATTGCTGAGGACAAAATGCCCGATTTGAACTGTTTCAACGTAGCATCGGCTATGCGTATGGTAGCCGGTACGGCCAGAAGCATGGGTATCACCGTTAAAGGAACATTCCCCGAAAACATTTAATCTTCTATTGACATGAGTAAACTGACCAAAAATCAAAAGATTGCCCAGGAGAAGGTTGAAGCCGGGAAAGTGTACACTCTTGCCGAGGCAGTCGACCTCGTGAAGGAGATTACCTTCACCAAGTTTGACGCATCGCTCGATGTGGATGTCCGCCTTGGCGTAGATCCCCGTAAGGCTAACCAGATGGTACGCGGCGTGGTAACCCTCCCCCACGGAACCGGCAAACAGGTTCGCGTACTCGTACTCTGCAACTCGGATGCCGAGGCTGCCGCAAAGGCTGCCGGCGCCGACTATGTGGGCCTTGACGAATATATCGAAAAGATCAAAGGCGGATGGACTGACGTTGACGTCATCATCACCCAGCCCGCCATCATGGGTAAAATCGGCGCCCTCGGCCGTGTACTCGGCCCCCGCGGCCTCATGCCTAACCCCAAGAGCGGTACAGTTACCGTAGACGTGGCCAAGGCTGTCGAGGAAGTGAAGAAGGGCAAAATCGACTTCAAGGTGGACAAGAACGGTATCGTTCACTCCTCCGTGGGCAAGGTTTCCTTCGATCCCAAAGCCGCTGCCGAGAACGTGCGCGAGTTTGTCAACACTCTTATCAAACTCAAGCCCGCCACCGCCAAGGGTACCTACATCAAGAGCATTTATCTTTCGAGCACCATGAGTCTCGGGCATCAAGATCGACCCCAGGTCGATCGATGATTAATCACCTAAAAGCTGACTGAACAAAATGAAAAAGGAAGATAAAATCATAGCTATCCAGAACATCGCCAAGACCATCAGCGAGTATGGCTGCTTCTATCTGGTAGAGACCGCCGGTCTCAACGCCGAGAAGACCACCGCCCTCCGCCGTGCCTGCAACAAGGCCGACATCAAGCTCATGGTCGTGAAGAACACCCTTCTCCACAAGGCTCTCGAAAGCCTTGAAGGCGACTATTCTGAGCTTTACGACGTACTCCACGGCTCAACCTCACTGATGCTCTCCAACGTGGGCAACGCCCCCGCCAAGCTCATCAAGGAGTGTCTGAAAGCCGAGAAGGACGCCACACTCCCCCGTTTCAAGGCCGCATATGTCGAAGAGACAATCTATGTCGGTGCCGACCAGCTCTCGACACTCGAAGCTATCAAGAGCAAGAACGAGCTTATCGCCGACGTTATCGCTCTTCTCCAGTCGCCCGCCAAGAATGTTGTTTCCGCTCTTACCAGCGGTGGCACCAAGCTCCACGGCATCCTTGAAACCCTCTCAAAGAAGGAGGACTAAACGAAGTCCGCTCTTCGCCAACCCCACACAATCTTCAATCAACCCCAATCACAAAAACAACAAAAAAACTATAAAATCATGGCAGATCTTAAAGCTTTTGCAGAACAACTCGTTAACCTCACCGTGAAGGAAGTAAACGAACTCGCCCAGATCCTTAAAGACGAGTATGGCATCGAACCCGCAGCCGCAGCCGTAGCTGTTGCAGCCGGTCCCGCCGCTGGTGCTCCCGCCGAAGAGGAGAAGACCTCTTTCGACGTAGTCCTCAAATCAGCCGGTGCTTCCAAGCTCGCCGTTGTAAAGCTCGTTAAGGAGCTTACTGGTCTTGGTCTTAAAGAGGCTAAGGAGATGGTTGACGGTGCTCCCTCAGTCATCAAAGAAGGCATGGCCAAGGCTGACGCCGAGGGTCTCAAGAAGCAGCTCGAAGAAGCCGGCGCCGAGGTCGAGCTTAAATAATAGTCTCTGCTACGCTTAGCTATAAAGGGTTAAGATATCCTCCGGGGTGTCTTAACCCATTTGCGTTAAAACGCCCCGATTAAATTAAAAAAACCTAAATAATTATATTTAACAATAAATATTTGCATCTAAAACACGCAAATAGCGCTATTTAGACCAATCATCCAGCATATTGGACGGCGCGCTGACGTTAAAAATAATTAAAGTCTCTCCCTCTCGACTCCTCCTACCTCACACAACGATAATTCACCAATAGATGTCAGACACCAACACCATTAAGCCCCGCGTGAACTTCGCGACGGTAAAAAATCCCCTCCCCTACCCTGACTTCCTCGAGGTGCAGCTGAAATCTTTCCAGGATTTCCTTCAGCTTGACACCCCTCCCGAGAAACGTAAGAACGAGGGCCTTTTCAAAGTGTTTGCCGAGAACTTCCCCATCGCCGACACCCGCAATAACTTCGTGCTCGAGTTCCTCGACTACTATATCGACCCTCCGCGCTACACCATCGACGAATGTCTCGAACGCGGTCTCACTTACAGTGTTCCCCTCAAAGCCAAGCTCAAACTCTATTGCACCGATCCTGACCACGAGGATTTCGACACCGTGATACAGGACGTCTATCTCGGCCCCATCCCCTACATGACCGACAAGGGAACGTTTGTCATCAACGGAGCCGAGCGTGTTGTCGTGTCACAGCTCCACCGCTCGCCGGGCGTGTTCTTCGGACAGAGCATCCATGCGAACGGCACCAAGCTTTACAGTGCCCGCATCATCCCCTTCCGTGGCAGCTGGATAGAGTTTGCAACTGACATCAACAACGTGATGTATGCCTACATCGACCGTAAGAAAAAACTCCCTGTCACCACCCTGCTCCGTGCCATCGGTCTTGAAAGTGACAAGGACATCATCGAAATCTTCGGTCTGGCAGAAGAAATACGCGTCAACCGCACCAACCTCAGAAAAGCCGTAGGCCGCAAACTCGCGGCCCGTGTCCTCAAAACATGGGCGGAGGACTTCGTGGACGAAGACACCGGCGAGGTTGTTTCAATCGAGCGCAACGACGTCATTCTCGACCGTGAGACAATCATCGAGGACGAGAACATAGACGACATCCTCAGCTCGGGCGTGCACACCATCCTCCTCCACAAGGAAGATGTCAACACCTCCGACTACTCCATCATATTCAACACCCTTCAAAAGGATACCTCCAACTCTGAGAAGGAGGCCATCCAGTATATCTACCGACAGCTCCGCAACGCCGAGCCGCCGGACGATGCGTCAGCACGCGAGGTTATCACCAACCTCTTCTTCTCCGAGAAGCGCTACGACCTCGGCGAAGTGGGCCGCTACCGCATAAACAAAAAGCTCGGTCTCACCACACCCATGGAGGTGAAGGTTCTCACCAAGGAGGACATCATCGCCATCATCAAATATCTCATCGAGCTTATAAACTCAAAGACCGACGTCGATGACATCGACCACCTGAGCAACCGCCGCGTTCGCACCGTGGGCGAACAGCTCTACAACCAGTTCGGTGTGGGTCTGGCCCGTATGTCACGCACCATCCGCGAGCGCATGAACGTGCGCGACAACGAGGTGTTCACCCCGATCGACCTCATCAACGCCAAGACCATATCGAGCGTCATAAACTCGTTCTTCGGCACCAACGCACTCTCGCAGTTCATGGACCAGACCAACCCTCTGGCCGAAATCACCCACAAACGCCGTATGTCGGCCCTCGGCCCCGGCGGTCTGTCACGCGAACGTGCAGGATTCGAGGTTCGAGACGTACACTATACCCACTATGGACGTCTTTGTCCCATCGAGACCCCGGAAGGCCCCAACATCGGCCTTATCTCCTCGCTATGTGTCTATGCCAAGATCAACGATCTCGGATTCATCGAGACCCCCTACCGCGAGGTCAAGGACGGAGTGGTCAACCTCAACAATGAGGAGGTTGTCTATCTCACTGCCGAAATCGAGGAAGGCAAGGTAATCGCACAGGGCAACGCTCCCGTCAAGGATGACGGCGAGTTCATCAACGACCGCGTGAAGGCCCGTCTTGACGCTGACTTCCCTATCGTGCCCCCGACCGAGATCGAGCTGATGGACGTCTCTCCCACCCAGATAGCCTCCATCGCGGCATCGCTCATCCCCTTCCTCGAACACGACGACGCAAACCGCGCCCTCATGGGATCGAACATGATGCGCCAGGCAGTACCCCTCCTGCGCAGTGAAAGCCCAATCGTAGGAACAGGCATCGAGGGCCAGCTCATCCGCGACTCCCGCACCCAGATCATGGCCGAGGGAGAAGGCGTGATAGAGTTCGTCGACGCTACCGTCATCCGCATACGCTATGACCGCACCGAGGAGCAGGAATTCGTCTCCTTCGAGGACGGCGTGAAGGAATACCGTCTTCCCAAGTTCCGCAAGACCAACCAGAGCACCACGATAGACCTGCGTCCCATCTGCAACAAGGGACAGCGCGTCAAGAAAGGCGACATCCTCACCGAGGGCTACTCTACCGAGAAAGGCGAACTCGCGCTCGGACGCAACCTCAAAGTTGCCTTCATGCCCTGGAAAGGTTACAACTATGAGGACGCCATCGTGCTCAACGAACGTGTGGTACGCGAAGACATCCTCACCTCTGTACACGTGGACGAGTACACCCTCGAAGTCCGCGAGACCAAGCGAGGCATGGAGGAACTCACATCCGATATCCCCAACGTCAGCGAGGATGCCACCAAGGATCTCGATGAGCGCGGCATCGTGCGCGTCGGCGCCCACATAGTCCCCGGTGACATCATGATAGGCAAGATCACCCCCAAGGGAGAGAGCGATCCCACCCCCGAGGAAAAACTCCTCCGTGCCATCTTCGGCGACAAGGCCGGCGATGTCAAGGACGCCTCACTCAAAGCCTCACCCTCGCTCAAAGGAGTGGTCATCGGCACACACCTCTTCCAGAAGGCCGAGAAGAAGAAGACCAAGAAGAGTTCAAGCGTCGTCCTACCCAAACTCGACGAAGAGTACGAAGACCGCCTGAACGCCCTCAAAGACCTTCTTGTCTCCAAGCTCATGACCCTCACCGAAGGCAAGACCTCACAGGGTGTCAAGGACTTTCTCGGAAGCGACATCATCCCCAAGGGCGCCCGCTTCTCTGCCGGAACCCTCAAAGAGATCGACTATGACACCATCAATCTCTCAAAGTGGACTGCCGATGCCCATAAGAACGACCTAATCCGCGCCACCATCGTCAACTACCTGCGCAAGAGCAAGGAGATAGAGGCTGAGCTGCGCCGTAAGAAGTTTGACATCTCGATAGGTGACGAGCTCCCCTCTGGCATCATGAAACTCGCCAAGGTCTATGTGGCCAAGAAACGTAAGATCTCCGTGGGTGACAAGATGGCAGGACGTCACGGCAACAAGGGTATCGTCTCGCGAATCGTGCGTCAGGAAGATATGCCGTTCCTCGCCGACGGAACCCCCGTCGACATCTGCCTCAACCCTCTGGGTGTGCCTTCGCGTATGAACCTCGGACAGATCTTCGAGACCGTTCTCGGCTGGGCCGGACGCGAACTCGGCGAGAAATTCGCCACCCCCATCTTTGACGGCGCCACCCTTGAAAACCTCAACGAGTGGACTGACAAGGCCGGTCTGCCGCGCTACGGCAAGACCTATCTCTATGACGGCGGCACCGGCGAACGTTTTGACCAGCCGGCCACGGTGGGTGTGATCTACATGCTCAAACTCGGCCACATGGTCGAGGACAAGATGCACGCACGCTCCATCGGCCCGTACTCGCTCATCACTCAGCAGCCCCTCGGCGGTAAGGCCCAGTTCGGCGGACAGCGATTCGGAGAGATGGAGGTCTGGGCGCTCGAAGCATTCGGCGCATCCCACATCCTTCAAGAGATCATCACCGTCAAGAGTGACGACGTCACAGGCCGTTCAAAGACCTATGAGGCTATCGTCAAGGGCGACGCCATGCCTCCTGCCGGTATACCCGAGTCCCTCAACGTGCTCCTACACGAGCTGCGAGGTCTCGGTCTCAGCATCAATCTTGAGCCGTAAAAACCTCCCTCCCCTATCTCTCCTCAACCCACTTTTTTCAAAATTGCGTTTAGACAATACCATAATATGGCTTTTAGAAAAGACAATAAACAGAAAACCGGTTTCTCGAAGATTTCCATCGGCCTCGCTTCGCCTGAGGAAATCCTTGAGAAGTCAAGCGGCGAAGTGTTGAAGCCCGAAACCATCAACTACCGCACGTACAAGCCCGAGAGGGACGGTCTCTTCTGCGAGAGAATCTTCGGCCCCGTCAAGGACTACGAGTGCCACTGCGGCAAGTACAAGCGCATCCGCTACAAGGGCATCGTCTGCGACCGCTGCGGCGTGGAAGTAACCGAGAAGAAGGTGCGTCGCGAACGCATGGGCCACATAAAGCTCGTCGTGCCCGTCGCCCACATCTGGTACTTCCGCTCACTCCCCAACAAAATCGGTTATCTGCTCGGACTCCCCTCCAAGAAACTTGACTCCGTGGTCTACTATGAGCGCTACGTGGTCATCAATCCCGGAGCGGCAGCCGACCTCAACCCCGAGAAGCCCGTCGCAAAGCTCGATCTCCTCACAGAGGAAGAATATTTCGACATCGTAGACGCCCTTCCCCGCGAGAACCAGCTCCTTGAAGACACCGACCCCGCCAAGTTCGTGGCCAAGATGGGAGCCGAGGCTCTTTATGACCTCCTCAAAGACCTCGACCTCGACGATCTCTCATACGCCCTGCGCAACCAGGCCAACTCGGAAGGCTCACAACAGCGCAAGACCGAGGCCCTCAAACGCCTCCAGGTGGTTGAATCGTTCCGCGCATCGCGTGAGCGCAACCGCCCCGAATGGATGATTCTCCAAGCCGTTCCCGTGATTCCGCCCGAACTCCGCCCCCTCGTTCCGCTGGACGGCGGCCGTTTCGCCACATCCGACCTCAACGACCTCTACCGCCGTGTGATCATCCGCAACAACCGTCTCAAAAGACTCATCGAGATCAAGGCTCCCGAAGTCATCCTCCGCAACGAGAAGCGAATGTTGCAGGAGGCCGTTGACTCACTGCTCGACAACTCCCGCAAGTCATCGGCAGTGAAGACCGAGGCCAACCGTCCTCTCAAATCACTCTCCGACTCGCTCAAAGGCAAACAGGGACGTTTCCGCCAGAACCTTCTCGGTAAGCGTGTGGACTATTCCGCCCGTTCGGTCATCGTCGTAGGCCCCGAGCTGAAAATGCACGAGTGCGGTATCCCCAAGAACATGGCCGCCGAGCTATACAAGCCCTTCGTGATCCGCAAGCTCATCGAACGCGGCATTGTAAAGACCGTCAAGAGCGCCAAGAAGATAGTTGACCGCAAGGAACCCGTGGTATGGGACATCCTCGAATACGTCATGAAGGGTCACCCGGTGCTTCTCAACCGTGCACCGACCCTCCACCGTCTCGGCATACAGGCCTTCCAGCCCAAGATGATCGAAGGAAAGGCCATCCAGCTCCACCCGCTGGCATGTACCGCCTTCAATGCCGACTTCGACGGTGACCAGATGGCAGTCCACCTCCCCCTCGGCAACGAGGCCGTCCTTGAAGCACAGCTCCTCATGCTCGGCTCTCACAACATCCTCAACCCCGCCAACGGAGCGCCTATCACCGTGCCCTCTCAGGACATGGTGCTCGGTCTCTACTATATCACCAAGCTCCGTCCCGGCGACAAGGGCGAGGGGCTGAAATTCTATGGTCCCGAGGAAGCCGAGATAGCCTACAACGAAGGCCGCGTCACACTCCACGCCCCCGTCTCCATAGTCGTTGATGACCTTGACGAGACTGGCGCACCATGCAAACGTCTCGTGGAGAACACCTCCGTGGGCCGCGTGCTCGTCAACCAGTATGTACCCAAAGAGATCGGCTACGTCAACGAGATTCTCTCCAAGAAGTCTCTGCGTACCATCATCTCCCGCGTCATAAAGTACTGCGGTATCCCGCGTTCCGCACAGTTCCTTGACGACATCAAGAACCTCGGCTACTACATGGCCTTCAAGGGAGGTCTTTCCTTCAACCTCGGCGACGTCCTCATCCCTGCCGAGAAGGAACAGTATGTCAAGGAAGGATACGAGCAGGTACAGGAAGTGCTCAACAACTACTCCATGGGCTTCATCACCAACAACGAACGTTACAACCAGATTATCGATATCTGGACACACGTCAACTCCCGTCTGGCTGATACCCTCATGAAGCAGATATCCTCCGACAAGCAGGGCTTCAACCCTGTCTACATGATGCTTGACTCCGGCGCCCGTGGTTCGAGAGACCAGATCCGCCAGCTCTCAGGTATGCGTGGCCTTATGGCCAAGCCCCAGAAGAGCGGCGCGGAAGGAGGCCAGATCATCGAGAACCCGATTCTTGCAAACTTCAAGGAGGGTCTTTCGGTGCTCGAATACTTCATCTCCACCCACGGTGCCCGTAAGGGTCTTGCCGACACCGCTCTCAAAACCGCCGACGCCGGTTACCTCACCCGCCGTCTCGTCGACGTGGCCCATGACGTAATCATCAACGAGGAAGACTGCGGCACGCTTCGCGGCCTCGTATGCACCGAGATCAAGAACAATGACGAGGTAGTGGCCTCTCTCGGAGAGCGCATCCTCGGACGTGTCTCGGTTCATGACATCATCGACCCCACCAACGGCGAGCTGATCGTGGCTGCCGGCGAGGAAATCAACGATATCGCCGCCGACCGCATCAACGAATCACCCATCGAGAGCGTCGAGATACGCTCCGTACTCACCTGCGAGTCCAAGAAGGGCGTCTGCGCCAAGTGCTATGGCCGTAACCTCGCCACCCACCGCATGGTGCAGATGGGCGAGGCTGTCGGCGTCATCGCCGCACAGTCTATCGGCGAGCCGGGTACACAGCTCACCCTCCGTACATTCCACGTCGGTGGTGTGGCCTCCAATATCGCCGCAGTCAACTCTCTTACCACCCGTTATGACGGTATCCTCGAAATCGACGAGCTACGCACAGTCCGCACCGACGAGGTCGATGCCAAGGGCCGCAACGTAGAGGTGGTTATCGGCCGTCTCGCCGAGATGCGCATCATTGACCCCAAGACCAAGATGATGCTCACCAACGCCTCCATCCCCTACGGTGCCAAGCTATACTTCGATGACGATGCCGATGTCAAGAAAGGTGACGTCATCTGCGAATGGGACCCCTTCAACGCCGTCATCGTCAGCGAAGTCGGCGGTAAGGTGCGCTACGAGAACCTCGTGGAAAATGTCACCTACCGCGTTGATGCCGATGAACAGACCGGTCTGCGCGAGAAAATCATCATCGAGTCCAAGGAACGTGGCAAGGTTCCCGAAGCACACATCATCAGTGCCGACGGAGACATCCTCAAAACCTATGCACTCCCCGTGGGCGCACACCTCATGGTTGATGACGATGCCGATGTCAAGGCCGGCGAGATCTTCGTCAAGATTCCGCGTGCTGCCGGTAGTGCCGGTGACATCACCGGCGGTCTCCCCCGTGTGACCGAGCTTTTCGAGGCCCGCAACCCGTCCAACCCCGCCATCGTTTCCGAAATAGACGGCGAGGTACACTTCGGCAAGATCAAGCGTGGCAACCGCGAAATCTCGGTAACCTCCAAGATCGGCGAGACCAAGAAGTATCTTGTACCCCTGTCCAAGCAGGTACTCGTGCAGGAGAATGACTACGTGCGTGCCGGAACCCCCCTCTCTGACGGTGCCATCACCCCTGCGGACATCCTCAACATCATGGGCCCCACAGCGGTACAGGAATACATCGTCAACGAGGTACAGGACGTATACCGCATGCAGGGTGTGAAGATCAACGACAAGCACTTCGAGGTCATCGTCCGCCAGATGATGCGCAAGGTGAATATCATCGAACCGGGAGACACCGGCTTCCTCGAACAGCAGATAGTCGACAAGCGCGAATTCATGGACGAGAACGACCGTATCTGGGGCAAGAAGGTGGTCATCGACGCCGGAGACTCAGAGAACGTCAAGCCCGGCATGATTATCACCGCCCGCAAGCTCCGCGACGAGAACTCCACACTCAAACGCCGCGACATGCGCCCCATAGTGGTACGTGACGCACAGCCTGCCACCTCCGAGCAGATACTCCAAGGTATCACCCGCGCCGCATTGCAGACAGGCTCGTTCATCTCGGCCGCATCCTTCCAGGAGACAACCAAGGTGCTCAACGAGGCTGCCATCAACGGCAAGGTGGACTACCTGCAAGGAATGAAGGAGAACGTAATCTGCGGTCATCTCATCCCCGCAGGTACGGGTCTCCGCTCATACGAGCGCATAGTGGTCTCCTCAAAGGATGACTTCGAGCTGGCATACGGCGACAAGACAGCAGACAACATCGAGACACGCGACGTGGAGGAAGTAGCCCACACCGAGCTATAAAAATCCGACACCGCACTTATACAGGCAACCCCGCCGCCCCGGGTCTTATCACCCGGAGCGAGCGGGGTTTCTTCATATCAGGACATTGCCTTCATACTTATCCACATGAAAAGGCATAAGGCCCTATAACCTTTATTTAACCTCCGACCCATGGTTTAATCACATTATTTACCTATCTTTGCCGAAAATTAGCGGTCTCCACACATGAAGGCCGTCACAATGCCATCACCGCAGAGGCGGGGTGGGCACGGAAGCCACCAGGCTTCCGGACATAGGAGTAAGTCTTACAACTTACTTTTGCAAGGCGTTTTACGCTTCGTTTCTTCACTCTTAAAAACTTCGCAACTTTTTACAGAACAATAGAAGAGCCGAAATCCGGATTACGCCCTATGGATGAATATGTTTGTCCCCGGGCCTGTCGCACCCATGCGCATGCTCCATGGATTGATATACTTATTCCATGTGGGCTGCGATGATGGTTGTGTCTTATTGTTCAGGTAATGCGAAGACCTTTAAGAGTGGACACGTCGAGATTCGCATCCCACGTCTTGCTTTTAAAGGTAGTTAATATCATTCATATCTCCCGGGGATGCGGGAGCATGGAGGCCGGCCCTCCGTCCGCATCTTCGCAATATGTCAACAAAACTTCTCACCGACACCCCCGTGCCGGGTCATACAGTAAAGTATGGCCCGGTGCGGGGGTGTCGCTGTCACAACCTGTACGAAACGCCATGGAACCGATAGGAACTCTTATCCGCGAGGAACTCGAACGCCAGGAACGAAGTGTATCCTGGTTCGCGCGCAAGCTAAGCTGCGACCGCTCCAACATATACCGGCTGTTTCAGAAACATTCCGTAGACACAGCTATGCTCATGAGGATATCCGTAGTCCTCGGACGGGATTTCTTTGCCGAACTGAGCCGCAACCTGCCGCAGGGGGACACCTCCGACACGGAAGGTGTGGCAAAATAGAAACACATCCGTGTCACACCCGCAACGCCGTCACACGTCCCGTTTGTATTCTTTGACATAATTTTGTGATAAAATTTCTCCAACCTAAAAACCAGTATGCCTATGCCTAAACAAAACTGTCGGCATCTTCCTATCCGCCAACAGTTTAAAAGACACAGTATCTCTAACCTCACATTAACGGGACAACGTCTCACAACGGCGTGATCCGCCACAGGCACCCCGCTCGGCGGGGTACATCCCCAACTTTCAGATGAATAACAATAACCAATTAAAGTTATAACTTAATTCACTCATTTATGAACAAAAAACTCATCAACGGGCTTCTGATCGCCTCCCTTCTCGTGGGGCCTTCGTTCGGCCTTACCTCCTGTACGGACTACGATGATGACATCAACAATCTGCAAGACCAGATTGACAAGATCAACGTGACCCTCGGAGAGCTTCAAGAGCTGATCAAAAGCGGCTCCGTAATCAAGGACGTACAGTCCACCTCGACAGGTATCGCCATCACTCTCAGCAATGGCAAGACCTACGCCATCAACAACGGCAAAGACGGTGCAAACGGAACAAACGGCGTTGACGGCAAGCCCGGCACAGCCTGGACCATCGGTGCTGACGGATTCTGGTACAAGGACGGTGTCAAGACCGACTATCGCGCTATCGGCGAGCAAGGCATCCAAGGCGAAAAGGGTGACAAAGGTGATAAAGGCGAACAGGGCGACAAAGGCGACAAGGGTGATACCGGCGCTACCGGTCCCCAAGGGCCTGCCGGGCCTGCCGGCCCTCAGGGTCCCCAAGGCCCTCAGGGTGACAAGGGCGAACCAGGGGAGCAGGGCAAACCCGGAGCTGACGGCCAGAACGGCAAGTATTACGTGCCCAATCCCGAGACCCATGTATTCGACATCTATCAGGACGGTGAGTTTGTCGAGTCAACCAACATCAGCTGGCTTCCCCAGGCAGGCGAGGGCATAACCGCTGTCTACTCAGGCAACAAACTCACCCTTACCGGCGTAAACGGCGAACAGAAGACTGTGGTGATCAACGTAGGCGAGGCTGTGGGATCGATAGACTTCATTCCCTCACGCGTGGACAACGCCTTCCCCACCTATCCCACCACCGATGCTGATTTCTATCACATCAACAGCTATCTTTCGGAGTCCAAATACAATCCCTCCACAAAAGAATTTACTCCGCAGACCAACTGGGACATCTCCAACATAGTTGATTTCTACTATCGCGTAAATCCCAGCGATGCCTACATCGCTGACGGAGCAGTCGCATCTTTCGTAGACAGGAAAATACAGGTTGTGAGCCGTTCGGCAGGTGACGCCCAGCGCCTCCTCTCACCCGTAAGCTTCTCACACGAAAATGGCGAGATAGTCGTGGGTGCCAAGGTCAACAAGACAGCGCTATCCTCTTCAACCGAGAAGAACGTGGCTGCATTCCGCCTCGTAAACGGACAGGACTATAACACGACATCCGACTACGTCTATATTTCCTCCAAGGCCATTGACGCCGCGCTTGTCGACTCCGCATATATGAAGGCCCACCGCAACCAGATTAAGGAATTCTACAACCGCGATAAGGCCATCGTAGGTGACAACGAGACATCTGCATTCATCCAGACAGTATGTCCGCTGACCGCTACTACCAATGCCGAGCTTGTCTATAACTCACAGGAAGGTCTCGACCTCAGCAAGCTTCCCGGTCTTTACAGCACTCAGAAGAGCGAATGGCTTACCGACCTCGGATTTGTCAACATGACCTATGAGTTCTCTCTTCCCAAGGAGTATAAGTCAAACGACTCACAGGGCACCAATCAGCAGTGGTTCGTAAAACTCACTGATGACAAGTCACACCTCGTTGTCAATGCCGAAAACCTTAAAGACGGTCTCACTCCCGCCATCGGCCGTACGCCCGTGGTTCGTGTAGACGCATTCCTCGTCGACAACGCAGGCAACAAGCAGATGGTAGCCTCCGCCTATATAAAGGTAAACATCGTACGTGAGCAGACCGTGGCTCCTGTTGACAAAGATCCTATCGTGACCACACTCAATGCCAAGGAATACGAATACCACAGCCTCACCAACGCGTTCACCCTCGTGAACCAGATGGGCTGGACGGAGGTCAACAATGCCATCTACGGTAAGACAGGTCTCACTTCCAGCAACTTCTGGAACTACTACGGTGGTGACCCCAAGGAGTACAATGTGACGGTAACAGCTCTCAAAAGAGACAACAGCAACGCTACAATCATCAATGAGAACGCTCCTGCCAACGGAACATTCTCCAAAGCAGATTATGGCGTATCATGCGAGGTAGCTCTCGGAAGCGGCAATACCCAAACCGCCAATATCAAGTTCATGGTAAACAACGATGTCTTGACACAGAATACCTACAAGAACGTTGACGGCAAGGGAGCCGAATACACCGTAACCATCACTATTCCTTCAAACAACAAGGCTGCACGCGGCGATGTGAAGATCGTTCAGAAGTTCTATGTCCTCGACGAATGCAAGGAGTATGACTTCAACCCCAACTTCTATGCCGGCACCGTAAACGGCAAACCCAACGTGGTCATCACAAAGGGCAAGCTCATCAACGGCAAGTGGACTCTCGAAATGAACATCTCAGAGGTGTTCAAGATGATCGGTGGAAAGAACATCTTCGAGTATTTCAACACTGTCAACAACGCCAAGAGCATCCAGTTCTCGCTTGATCCCGCCACCCAGACAGACGTGACCTATACCCAGAGCGCCACCAACGGCACCGTGAAACTCGTGAAGGCTCTCACCGAAGACTACATCTTCGCAAGCATGAAATATGAAGTAGAACTCGTCAACGGCGAAGACTGCGAATTCCACTTCAACATCAAGTTCAACAACCCCTTCACCAACGGCGTTTCCAAGGGTCTCGAACTCAACGGCAACATCACAGGCGAGGCAAAAGTTGACGTGAAGCCTTCTGTAATCGTTGTAGAGTCTGACAACCGCAACCAGGCCATCTATTCATGGAACAGCACCGCCAAGGGACTTGTTCTCTCAGACGTTGCCAACAACGTTTACAAGGTAGCCGCTCCTACCGTGAAATATGAGTTTGTCAAGGATGCCGAATACAATACATTCTACGGCAACCTCGATATACAGCACGGCGCCAAGTTCGAAATTGACCCGAGCACAGGTATGGTTACCTACGACAACCTCGGTGCTACCCTCATCCCCTCCTACAACCTCCAAGTGAAGGCCACCGTAACCTTCGCCGACCTCTCAGAGGTTGTATGCTACATCCCCTTCACTGTAAAGGGCAAGAACTAAGAATCAGACAATTCCCATGAGTGTCACTCTCTCTGTGACTGCGATGGTGACACTTTAAAAATTTTCCAAGGATAGGAAAAAGTGCAATACGAAGCGCCGGCATTCCATTTGGTTAAATGGAATGCCGGTTTTCTTTTATCCTTCTCCGCCAATCCATATGGGACAGACGGGCATGGACACGATTATTTCACAAGCACGAATTCCGGCACATAGGCCTTGACCCTGACAGAACCCTCGGGGAGCACGAGCACGGTATCTTTGTCAGAGAACAATATCTTCATGCGGTTGCCGCTCTCCTTGTCGGTCTTGTCGACAATCAGCACATCGGCCCCGTCGGCAGTCTTCATCCGTTTAAACTCCGATGTGCCGCGCCACAAGGCCGGGTTACTGGCTCGCAGATTCATCACCTTGGCCACATAGTCGCGAAGATCGGCCTCATCAGCATTGCGCGGTTCAAGATGACCAGAAGTGCGGGCCACGTTGTCCTTCTGTCCGCCTGTCGTATTACGGCTCAGGTCTCCATACTCATCCCCGTAATAAAGAGTTATAGGGCCTGAATAACCGGCCAGAATGGCATGACGCAGTTTCATCTTGGCCCAACGGCGCGGATCGTCATCGGCAAACTTATCGGCAAGGCGCGAACCGTCATGGTTGGAGAGGAAGAGGTTGGGAAGCACGTCATCATTAATATAGCCGCGTTGCGAAGGGGAGGAATAGACTCTCACCACGTCATCCCAGCCGTTGGCCAGACCCTCGCCGGCATTATCCTGCATAGGCCCGCTTATCAGCTCTTTGCCGTCAAAGTCAAAGGCGCTCACCAGACCGCCGTCCTTATAGACGCCGCGATTGATCACATCGGCATCTCCCCAGTCCTCGCCGACCATATAGCCGAGGATGCCCCAGCGCTCACCGCGCTTACGGCGTTCGGCAGTAAGGCTCTCCACAGCGCCTCGTATATCTTTCCAATAATTACTCCCGTTCTGTGTGGCCTGATACGCCTGGTCGAGACGCCATCCGTCAATGTTGAAATTATCAATCCAATAGGTTGCCACTTCCTTGAAATAAGGGAGTGACTCGGGATATTTCACATTGCCTGTGCCACCCTGCTCCCCCCTATTGCTAAGAGACTCATCCACCTTTATGTGATTGCCGAGAGGCGATGGCTTTATGGCGCCTCCATGATGGCCGAACACTCCGTCAAGGAAGACGTACATGCCGCGCGCATGAGCCTCGCGGACGAGTTCGCGCAGGTCGTCCTCTGTGCCGAACTTAGGGTCTACCTTGAAAAAATCCGTGGCAAAATAGCCGGTGGCCTGGAGTTTTTCCCCACCGAAAGGCTCATCAAGGTGATCCGGCTTGCCGCTGTCAAAGATAGGGGTAAGCCAGATGGCGTTTGCCCCGAGAGACCTTATATGGTCAAGAGCGTTGATGATACCGCGCAGATTGCCGTTCTTGCGTTCGCCGTCCGGCCCCCACATGGCGTTATAGCCGGTAGCGCCGTCATCGGCATGTTGGAAAGACGCTACCATCACCTGGTAGATGGTCAGTTCGCGCGGATCGCCCGAAAGGGCGCCGGCCCTGCCTGCCGTCAGACCAAGAACGGCTGACAGCACAAACTTGAAAAATCCTTTGATTCTCATATTTCTGTTCAGTGTAAGTAAGATGTTTATCCGTCTGCAAAGTTACAAAACCAAACCGATAAACCTGCATCCCGGACAATACACCGAACAAAAATATCTATAAGCCTATGCTTTCATCCTCCTGCGGGAGCTGAGGGCGATGTTTATGACCACGGCCGTGACGAAATAGAGACCGGCAAGCGCCCAGAGAGCATAGTAGTAACGAGCCACGTCAGAAATAGCAGCCCCGTTGGAATTTATACGTATGAAACCCTCGACACCCCATGTGGCAGGAATAAGGTCGGACACCATGAGCCAGAACCTGTTGAAAGCATATCTCGGCCATGTAAGACCCGAAAGAAACAGGAAAACGACCGATGTGAACACTATCACAAGCATCGAAGACTCTCTCTCTCTCGCAAAAACCTGCAAAGTCTGCCCGAGAAAGCATGTAGCAAGCAACATAACGAACACAAACGGCATATAGTCCACGAACTCTCCCACATGAGGGAGCGAGAACATATGGGGGATGACCGAAAGTGCGTAGTAGCTTATGGGGATATAGATCATAAGGTAGCTGAGCGACTTGCCGAGGACAGTCGCCACCGGCCCGGCTCCGTCATAAAGCATATCATATCCGGGCATTCCGCGACGGCGTCTGTCACGGGCTGTCCCGGCCAGCATACAGATGCCGAGAATAAGACTCTGTTGGAGGATGAGCACCAATACTCCCGGCATGACGAACGACGCAAATCCCTGCGTGGGGTCACCCATTATCCCGGCATAAGTATCGACAGGAAGCCCGGAGACCACGGTGGAGATTATACCGCCCCGGGCTGCCAGCCGGCTGGCCGTGATAGACGAGGCCTCGTGCATCTGGACATCTGTCAGAGCGAAGAGGGCCTGACGATAGCGCAACAGAAGAGACATGTCCTGATAAAACGGAACCGACACAGACTCGCCGCGCCCTATACGCCGAGCATAGTCGGCAGGTATTTCAAGGACGGCATAACATTTTTTCTCATGCCACGCACGTCGTGCCTCGGCCATGTCGGAGGCATAGCCGATGACATGGAGGTTCTGCGTGGCATCAATAGCACGCACGAGTTCGGCTTTCGGCTGTGCGGGAGCGGTCAACCACCACTACGGGACTTTCCTCCACGATCTCGGGATTATATATGAGCGTGTAGACTATCGGATAGGCCAGAGGCAGGGCGAAGAAGAACAGGAGGACGCCCATGTCGGAAAACACAAGGCGTGTCTCGCAGCGCCACACCATAAAGAGGCTCTTTAACCATTTCATATCACGGGACGTATACAGGTGTGAGACAATGACGGCGCAGGCGGCGCATCCCTGCCAGCGGAAGAAGAACCATCACAAGCATGGCAACGAAATAGAGGCGCGAATAGTAGAGAGGAATACCGTTGAGTGCCTGGTCGATATAAATAAGGAAGTAATAACGGACTGGTAACAGATAGGAGAATACGGCAACTCCGCCATACATCTTGTCAACCGGGAAGGAGAACCCCGCCACTGAGAAACTTAGGATACCCACAAGCGAGACCACGCTCAACGCAATGCGCAGGTTGGGAAGCCACTCGATCACGACAAGGGCGAAAGCCTGACTTGACAGAACAAGAAGCACCATGGAGAAGACCATAGCCGCCGTGCTCCCGTTGAGCGGAAAATGAAGATAGGAGAACATGACCGACTGTATGGCCACACCCACGGCCGAGAAGATCACCGTCTGCGGCAACAGCTTGCCGGCAAGGGCCACGGCCATACTGCCACCGGCTGTCCTGAGCCATTCGGGCGAGGTAGCCTGCTTGATTTCCTGACAGACGGAGAAGACCGTGGTCATCATCACGAGAAGGGCCATGACAGCCGCGAGAAAGGACTGGGACAGATAGATGGAATAATTTGTCCACGGATTGCCTATCGGGTGATAGTCAAAGCCCAGCGGCATAATCATGCTCTCCGCATCGCTGACACCCACGCTTGACAGCGTGGTCTTTACAATCCCTCCCGAGGTGGTGACGGCTATTGTCTTGAAGCCCTTGTAGGAAAGAGTGCCGGGGACGAAGACGGTCATATTGGAATAGAATGACAGCGTAGGTGTGCGCCCGGACAGAGCTTCTTCCTGAAAGTCATCAGGGATATAGAAGAAGCCGAAAATCTCACCGCTCCTGACCTTGGCCACGGCATCATGATAGCTTTCAAGCTCCATGGTGATATCTATAAGTTCCCCCGCATCAAGCGAACGACCTATCTTGCGCGAGAGCGAGGAATGGTCTGTATCTACCATGGCCACAGGTATTTTGAGCGGAAGTCCCTCGTTCATGAGACTGAGAAAGAAGAAGGTGCACCCCAGCGGCACCACAAACATCATGAAGATGTATATGCGGCGCGACGCGAGTGTGGATACACCCCTGCGGAGTGATTTTATCAGCGTGTTCATTGTCGTGGCTCTCTTCCGGGCATCAATATCTCAGACCGAGACATTATTTCTTGAAATATACGGCAGTCATGCCGGGACGAAGCTGGGGGATATCTTCAAGAGGACGTGCCTTGATCTCGAACGTCTTGCTGTCCCACTGCCCTGTGGCCTTGGTGGCCTTCCACTCGGCATAGCTCCCGAGGTCGCGGGAATAATAAATCTTTGCCTTCACCGTCTTGCGGTCAAGAGCGGGAAGCATAACCTCGATCTCGCCCCCGAGCGGCATCTGGGACAGGAGATCCTCCCGTACATTGAACGTCAGCCACTTGTCCTGCAATTTGAGAAGGCTCATGACAGGTGCCCCCATCATGATGAGTTCGCTCTCATGGGGATATATCTGGTCAATCTGTCCGTCACAGGGTGCCACGAGATACTGGTCTTCGAGAAGGCTCTCCACTTCGGCCACTCCGCCCTTGGCCACATCCACCATGGCCAGAGCGCTTTGCTTGTCTTCCTTCTGCGCACCGGCCACAGCAAGGCTGTGCTGCGAACGTGCAGCACCCAGAGCCGCCACGGCGCCGTCATAGGCAGCCTTGGCCTCATCACGCTTCTGTTCGGAGACAACTCCCTCCCTGAATAGATTCTCCATGCGCTCATAGGTCTTTCTCGCTATCGAGACAGCCGCCTCGGCCTGCCTGACTATATCGGCGGCGGCGGAGATTATCTGTGACCTTGTACCGGCATCAACCTTCCTGTCCTGACTGCGGGCCACGGTCTCCATCCCCATAGCCTGTGCCATCTTGGCCTCTGCAAGCGAGGAATGGATATGGACGAGGGTATCGCCGGCCTTGACCATGTCACCCTCGCTGACATATATCTTCGTCACACGTCCCGGGAGTTTCCCGGAGATGCGCACCGAGGTGGCATCCGCCTGTCCCTCTATAATCTCATCGGGTTTGTCCAGAAAAAGGAATCCCACTATGGCAAGAATCACAGTCATCACCACCACAACTCCTATGGCGGCAAGGAGCACTTTGTTCTCTTTCTGCTCCGGCGTCGGAGCTACGTTATTTGTTGACATGACTTTACGGTGTTTTTATGATTGGGTGTTCTAATACTTGGTTGACAGTGTGCCCAGCACCTTGGACAGATAGACGTCACACAGATAGACGTCGATACGGGCGTCGATATTCTCGCTATGTGCCTTCAACCATGCGGTCTGTGCCTCCATTACATTGTCGACAGTCATCACGCCGTCGCGAAACCCTATGTCGGCACAACGCAGGTTCTCGTCGGCGCTGGCAAGATTGGCCTCGGTCATCTCATGGGTTCTGGCAGCCTCTTCGGCCTTGAATGACGCCTGGCTTACCTGAAGATCTATCATCTCCCTCGCATCTTCGAGTTCCATGCGCATCGCGGCAGTCTCGGCCTTGGCGGAGCGGTATTTGTTGTAATTGCCTCCCCAGTGCCAGATGGGCACCGTCAGCATGGCACCGACAGAGAAGGCACCGCCGAATCGGTTCTTAAATCCGTCAAACGAGCTTGGGTTAGAGAAAGAATATGTCCCTACGATAGCGAGATTGGGCATCATGGCCGCACGGGCCACTTTTTCCTTCTGTCCGAAAATCTTCACCCCGAGTTCGAGCTGGCGCAGATCGTCACGCCGGGCGTAGACCTCGTTCATGTCATAACTCTCCGCAGGAATCTGTGAAGTGCCTGACACAAGGCGGTCGGCATTCTCATCGGCAAGAGAATAGGAGGTATGGATGGGAAACCCGCAAAGTTGGGCGAGAGCCATGCGGGAGAGGACGAGGCCGTTGTTTACCTTTGTGAGGTCAACACGTGCGGAATTGAGCTTCACATCTACCGTGAGCTTGTCACGACGGGTGGCCACACCCTGCTCCACCATGAGTCCCACATTGCGGCAGAGGGTATCAAGCAGGTTGACATAGCTCTCCGCGAGCTTCTTCTTGGCTTTGAGGGAGACGACCTGCCAGTAGGCGGCATCAACCGCATAGACAAGGTCACGGGAGGCACTCCCGTGCTTTGCACGCGCAAGTTCCTCTGCATATCCCGTAATCTTGTTCATAGCCATGATCTTGCCTCCCATAAAAACCGGCTGCGTCAGCGTCACCGCTCCGAAAAAGACATTGTGGATGTCAAACGTCATGGCCTCCTTGGGCAGGAGGGCCACCTGTTCGGGGACAGGCTTTCCATCGACAATGACAGGCTCCCCGGTCACAGGATTCTTGACGAAGCCGAACTCATAGCCCTGTTTCTGGATGTCAAAGGTCTTTACAGGCAGAAGTGCGTCCTTTTCGAGAAGGGAGAGGTTCTTCTGATTGTACATATACCCTCCTGCAAAGTCGATAGACGGAAGATAGGCCGCGAAAGCCTCCTCTTTCTGATAGCCGGCGGCAAGCACCTGCTGCGATATCTTTCGTAGGTTCCTGTTGTTGGACAAAGCCAGTTCCCGGCACTGCTCCAAGGACAGGACAGCGCCGTCATCAACCATAGAGCGCGACTCCTGTGCGCCGAGGGGCAAAACGATGCCGGCAAGGGCAACCGCGAGAAGTATCCTTCTTATCATCATAGCTCTTGTGAGAAAATAGTTAAAACGAGTATGCAAAATTAACATGTTTTTGCCGTAGGAAGTTTATGTGACGTTATATAATATTCACGGCAAACTGCCGAATTATTGGTCATAATCTCAGTCAAGGAATCCCGGGGCAAGAATGAAGGTGCCTATCGAGATGCCAAAGTTCCATCCCTGCCCTCCCGAGCCATAGCTGCCATAAGCCGATACGGTGCCGAAAGGGAATTTTAGACAGGCATCGACCTCGCCGAAAAATTCAGGGTCGGAAAGCCAGTCCCCGTATCGCGCGCCGCCGTCCTGTCCGGGCAGTATCTTCCTTACCGGGAGGAAGCCGTTGAAAGACCCTCTGAGGCTGAATGTGCCTGACAGCCTGACAACCGGCATCACACCCACTGTAACAAACGAGTTGGCCCTCAGCGCCGGGGTAAACGTGGTGTAGCCTGACGGAGTGGGATGGATTGAGGGGGCGGCCACTATCGAGGCCTCATAGGTGGGAAGCAGGCCGCGCGTGGAGAGGAGGGCGTGAATACTGCCGCCAAGAAAGAATCGCTTAGAGAGGGGCTGATAATGTACAGCCGATATGTCGGCTGTGAGCCATGACACACTCTCCGACCTATCTGAGACACCGTCACCGACATGGTTATGGTACTTTCCCGCCACGCCTTTGGCTCCGAGGCTCACGGAGGTTCCACTCGTGGGGTCTACCGGGGTGTCGAGCGTGTTAAGCTCCCAGCGGAACGACAGCTCCCCCAGATTGAATATACCCTTCTCATTGTTACCTGCCACTGAGGTTTTGAGTCCCGTATGATAGGAGTCAGTGAGATGTCCGAATCCCACTCCGGCATCAAATCGCGAACGCAGCGCCGGCCCCCATGTGAAGAACGTCTGGACGAAAGCCTCGGAATGACGTATAAAGTCAGGAGCCGAGATCTGGTAGAACAACTTCTCGGTCTCATGATATTTCTGCCTCGACACCACAGCCCTCGCAGTAAAAGCAGACGGGACTGACGTGTTGAAATATGCCTTGAAAGCACCTTCGGCAGCCATATAACTCTGGCCCAGCCATGCGTTGAAGTCGGCGTTGAGACTGTTGAACCCCAGTGTCTTGTATCCGCCGTGGAAGAACAGCATACTGGTGGTCGACGATGACACATATCCTCCTATCCCGACGTTGAAATCCTCCTTGACCACGGCCTTATAGCGGAGGGAGAAGGCACTGTCGGCAGGATTATAGACAGGATAAGGCACAAGGTTTTGAAGTTTGCCGGTGGATATGGCCCTGTAATAGGCATCACGCGCCTCCCCCAGCCCGCTGACAGTCTTTCCGTCATGGACAAACAGCGATTCAAGATAAGCGTTCTCTCGCGGAGTACCGCCCGAGACACTCACGGAATCAATCCTCACCCGGGGCGTGCGTCTCTTGAATCTTTCACGGCGTGACGAGACATCAGCCGCCGGCTCGGATGACCGAATCTTCATCTTTACCGAATCAACCATTTCGAGACCGCGCCGATAGCCTATCCCGTATATCTCACGGCAGCGCCCGAAGTCAAGAAGAGAGAATTCGTCAAGGTCGATGTGTATGCGCACACCCTTGTCATAGGGAAACGGATAATTGTCAGGGACGGTAATCATAGCTTCAAGCTGAGAGACCGGGTTGCGGCTGGTTGGTGAAGCGTTCTTCGAGCCAACGTCTATACCCACCACGGCGTCAGGATTGAATTCCTCCATCATTACATCCACCGGGAAGTTGTCATAGACACCGCCGTCATACATGGGTATGCCGTCAAGCTCTATCGGTTCGAACACCATAGGAAATGACATAGACATGCGCACGGCATCGGCCAAAGACCCGCTTCCGAGTACCACCTTGTGCTTGGCATAGACATTAGAGGTCACGCAACGGAACGGTACAAAGAGCCTGTCGAAATCCCCCTCGCACTGGGCCGTGAAACGAGAGAATATTTCAAGAAAGGCCATGTTCATAGGCACGGGATTGATGAGGCTCGTGGGAAGCACCGATGTCACGCTTGAAGAGTCCTTGCCCAGATTCACGGTGAAGAAAGAAGGGGTCTCGGAAGAGGCAAGAAAGAAGTAAGTGTCATCAGGATTGACCGTACCTGTCGACCAGTCGGCAAATCCCGGCGACTCTATCATTTCGACCATCTCGGCAGGGGTGAACCCCGAGGCATAAAGGCCTCCCACTATGGCGCCCATGGAGGTGCCGGTTATATAGTCAATCGGTATGTCGTTTTCCTCAAAAGCCTGTATCACACCTATATGGGCGATACCCTTCGCACCGCCTCCGCTCAGGACGAGTCCTACCTTCGGACGTTCAGCCCCACCGGCGTCCATACACAAGGCCAGCGCAACAGCCAGCATAACGACAAACCCTTTCAGTCTCATAATAAATAGTTTGAAAATGTGAGTGAATACTTTTTTAACAACCGGGAAGATGAAATTGATTAAAAAATTGTAAATTTGCCACAATGAAACCGATTTTTCTCATAGGATATATGTGCAGCGGGAAGACCACTCTCGGACGCGCCGTAGGCATAGCGGCATCGCTACCGTTCATTGATCTTGACGACCTCGTAGAGGCCCATGCAGGATGCACGGTCAGGGAGATTTTCGCAACACATGGAGAGGAAGCCTTCCGCGAGATGGAGAGAAAGGCCCTCGTGGAAACCTCAGGGATTCCCGGGGGAGCGATAATAGCCTGCGGAGGGGGAACACCGTGCTTCGGCGACAACATGGACTTCATGAACAGTCGCGGAATCACCGTACATCTCCGTGTCTCCGACCATGAACGGCTGATGAACCGTCTCAGGGAAGGCCGTGCAAAACGCCCGCTCATAGCCTCGCTGTCTGACGGAGAGATCGAACAATTCATCACACACCAGATGGCCGCACGCCTCCCCCACTATTCCCGTGCACAGGAAGAATTTGACAGCTCTTATCTCGAAAACGAGGAGGAGGTGGCCGCCTCGGCAAAGTCCTTCATCTCCAAATTCATCCAGAAATGAACGCTCCGACCCCGCTCGAACAACCGTGTGAGACCATGACCCCGCGCCGGGCGCTCACCATAGGTCTTCCGACCTGCGCCGATCCGGCGGAACGCCGTTTTCCTCTCACTCCCGAGGGTGCGGGAAGACTTATTGACCGAGGTTTCCGCATCAAGATGCAGGAAGGGGCTGCGGCAAGCATACACTATGCCGATGCCGCATATACACGCGCCGGCGTAGAGATAGTCTCCCGAAAAGAGACTCTCGGATGTGACATAGTCATCCATCCGGCCTCGCTGGGAGCGGCAGACATCACGGCGATGCGGAGAGGAGCCATGCTGCTGACCATGATGCGCTCTGCCGCTGCCGACAGCGCGTCCATCCGCCAGCTGCTAAACCGCCACATACTGACGATAGCCCTTGACCTCGTGGAGGATACCGAGGGGAATACACCGTTTGCCGACATCCTTGCCGAGATAGACGGCAGGGCCTCCGTGGCCATAGCCTCCTCCCTTCTGGCCGATGCCCGCCGTGGCAAGGGCATACTCCTCGGAGGGGTGGCCGGGGTCATTCCATGCGAGACCCTTATCATCGGCTCGGGTATAGCCGCATGCGCGGCCTCTCTCTCGGCAATAGGTCTGGGCTCGACTGTAAGAGTCTTTGACAACGATGTCTATTCGCTCCGCCGGGCTTCCCTGCGGCTGGGACAGAACGTCATCACGTCATCCCTGCATCCACGTACTCTGGAAAGCGCGCTGAAATCTGCCGACGTGGTAATAGTCACCCCAACGCGCGAACCTTTCTCTCTGCACGCCGACACTGTCGAAGCCATGAAGAAGGGTGTCATAACTTTTGACCTCACTCCCGATGCGGACGGCTCGGCCTTCCCCTCGATGACCCCCGTAGATCTCGCACAAGCCTCGGCGGTCGAAGCCTCCGAACGCATCCATGGCCGTCTGTGTTTCGTCCATGCCGGCAACGCCGTGGCCAGAACGGCGGCTATGGCGCTTAGCAACACCCTCCTGACCTTCATGGAGGGAATCGTGACATGCGAAGGCCTCTCACACGCTCTCAAACTACATCCGGGAATGCAGAAAGCCACCCTGACATTCTTCGGCAAAATAGTCAATCCACGCATTGCCGCCACAATGCGCACACGCAGCGTGGATATTTCGATTTATCTAACTTTATCCTGATGGCACCACGTAAGAAATTCTACGTAGTATGGGCCGGATATGCCACCGGGGTCTTCGACTCATGGGAAGAGTGCGAACTCCACACGAAGGGATATCCCGGCGCAAGATACCGCAGTTTCAACTCTCAGGCCGAGGCTGTCGCCGCATTCCGTGGCGACCCATCCGAACAACTCGACATAATCAAAGCGATAGCCGTCCACCGGCCAGAACCGGCCGGTTACGAATCATTTCCCGAAATCAGGCTCGACTCGCTGGCGGTTGACGCGGCCTGTTCAAAAAACCCTGGCCCGGTGGAATATCAGGGCGTATGGGTCAGGACAGGAGAGCGCATATTCCATGCCGGGCCTTTCGAAGACGGGACAAACAACATAGGGGAATATCTCGCCCTCGTCCACGGACTCGCGCTTCTCAAAGCCCAAGGACGTCCCGACACACCGATATATACCGATTCGCGTACAGCCCGGTCATGGGTGAGAAACCGTCAGCCAAAGACCTCTCTGCAACGCACGGCACGCAACGCCAGACTGTTCGAGATGATGGATCGTGCCACGGTATGGCTGCAATCCAATATCCCCACCAATCCTATACTCACATGGGACACACCGAAATGGGGAGAGATACCTGCCGACTTCGGCAGAAAATGACGAAACAGGACATTAGCCGCGACGTGGCCTGACGCCGGCACCAACGGACAACGAGCCACTCCTCATGACAGGAAATCCGAACAGACCGTCACTGAGACTTATCGTAAGCCTGTCTCCTGTACGGACACGGTCAAACTGCCTTATCGGAACATCCAGAGCCTTCAAACGTCCATCAGAAAACCTCACCTCTAAATAATAGACCTTGTAAGCCTCCCCCGGGCCATAGCTTCTACGCCCCACCCTCTTGGAACGATGCCGTTTCTCGGAGTAACGTCTCTCGACGGTCACATACTCCTCACGAACCTCATCTTCGGCAAATGCATAATTGCATACATACAGCGAGGCCAAGACAACGGCGGTAGCTACCGCCATATGGCACAGATAATTGAGCGGCATACCGTCAAAGCCGGTCAGGCGTTCCCACAACCTCCACCCCGGCAAGCCGGTAGCCGCAGCAACCGCCAAGGCGGTTCCCGCAGGAAGCCACGGATTCACCAGCGTCTGCGAATGAAGCCCCATAGAGCACCCATAGCCCGCAATGACCAGTGCCACAGTAAAGAATATGAGGACACTACGCCCCACCGAACGCGAACTCCTGCCCATATTGATAATAACTTTTTTACCGGCTACTTCCAACGGCGATAGGCATACCCGAGCATACGGAATGCCTCGCGGTCAAGCTCCTCGCGGAACTGGGGCGCGGCGATAGAGATGAGGAGGCGTGCCCTGTCAAGCATATTCTTTCCTCTGAGATTGACGGCACCGTATTCGGTGACTACCCAGTTGGTCTGAAAACGGGTTGTCACAACACCTGCTCCCGGTGTCAGAACAGGCTTTATCTTGTTCTCTCCCTTTGACGTGGTGGAAAGCATGGCTATGAACGACTGGCCTCCCACACTGCGCGAGGAACCATAGACAAAGTCCTGCTGTCCGCCCACGCCTGAATATATACGTGTCCCGATGGAGTCGGCACATACCTGCCCGGACAGATCGATTTCCAGACAGGAATTTATAGCGGCCATATTATGGTTGCGCGCTATTATGAACGGGTCATTGACCCATGCGATGTCACGGAACACTATCGATCTGTTATGGTCAATGAAGTCATAAAGACGGCGGGTACCTATGGCAAGGGAGGCCACGGAACGACCGGGTTCAAGCTGCTTGCACGAATTGTCGACTATTCCTTCCTCTATGAGCGGCACCATGCCGTCAGTCATTGCCTCGGTATGGAGGCCGAGATGTCTGTGGGAGCGAAGCGAGTGGAGGACGGCGTTCGGTATGGCCCCGATACCTATTTGGAGCACAGCCCCGTCAGGAATCTGCTCGGCAATATAGCGCCCTATCTTCAATTCCTTCTCGGTAGGCTCCATGTCAGGTGTCTCGGCCAGAGGGTCGTCCACCCTGACCATAGCGTCAAGACGCGACATGTGTATCACGGAGTCCCCATAGGTAAAAGGCATAAGCGGATTTATCTGTGCCACAATAATCTTGGCACATTCCACAGCCGAGGGGGTAAGGTCTGACGAAACGCCAAACGAAACGTATCCGTCCTCGTCAGGAAGGGAACAGTTTATAAAGGCCACATCGAGGGGGATCGAGCCTTCACGGAAGAGCTGTGGAACCTGACCGAAAAACCGGGGCGTGGTAGTGGCATAACCTTGGTTAACCCACCCTCTAACGGCGTTTGACACGAAAAACGAGTCAATCAGGAAAGAATCTTTCAGCGCCGGGTCACAGAGCGGGGAGACCCGCCTTCCGAGCGCGAATGCATTATAAAGCACGACATCCCGCAGCTCCCCGCCACGCCGGGCAAGCGCCGCTATGAGGGCTTCGGGTATGGAACTGCTTCCCTGGACGAACACATTGTCTCCGCTTTTTACCAGTTTCACCGCCTCATCGGCAGTCATATATTTATCTTCCATATGTCATGCTATTTGAATAAGGTTCCCGCACAAACGCACAGGATGTGTGCAAAGGTAAGATTTATGTTTGAAAATCAAAAAAAATCTGCCCTAATTAAGTATTTTTCTGATCGCAAAGTTTTCTGTTGAGAGAAAGTATCTATGAAAAAGAGGTCGTTAAATCAAGACAGACTATGCAACCCTCTGTTTAATAAGAGAAATAATATCACATAACAAGCTATCAATAAACACATTAAAAGGGCACCGGACTGTCTTCTTAAAAAATAAAACCGATAAGTCTTTCTATATACCCCGACACGTATGCTACATAATCAGCCAACCGACTCTTGATTATAGTTTTTATACATAAAAAGCATCGCCTCCGAATTTTTCGGAGGCGATATCATCAAATGTGGAGTATAGCGGACTCGAACCGCTCACCTCGACACTGCCAGTGTCGCGCTCTAGCCAGATGAGCTAATACCCCTTGGTTCGTTTTGCGATGCAAAGGTAGGTTGTTTTTTTTAATTATGCAAGGGATGAGGGGATTTTTTCGTATTTTTGTAAAAATTTTTTCTGACTATGGACTCTAATTCCAAACAGGCACTTCTTGGTATGACCCCCTCAGAGCTTGAAGCAGTAGCGGCTGAGGCCGGGCTGAGGCCGTTTGCGGCACGCCAGATCGCACGCCGTATCTACACAGGTCGTGCCACCAGTATAGACGAGATGACCGAACTACCCCGCAAGGCCCGGGAATGGATGGCCGAACGATACACCGTGGGGCGCGAGGCTCCACGCCTCGAAAGCCGTTCGTCTGACGGGACGGTCAAGTTTCTATTCGCCACACGCACACCCGAAACCGACTATCTGGTGGAAGGTGCGGGCGGCGGACGCGATGTGGAGGCCGTCTATATCCCTGACCGCGAAAGAGCCACTCTGTGTGTCTCGTCACAGGCGGGATGCAGGATGGGATGCCGTTTCTGTATGACAGGCAGACAGGGTTTCCACGGATCGCTCACAGCCGCCGGAATCCTTAACCAGGTGCTGTCAATCCCTGAATCGGAATCCCTGACCAACATCGTATTCATGGGTATGGGCGAACCCATGGACAACATCGACCCTGTAATGCGAGCCGTGGAGGTACTTACAGCTCCGTGGGGACTGGCATGGAGTCCTAAACGCATCACGGTGTCAAGCATCGGCAAGCTCGACACTCTGCGCCAGCTGCTTGACGAGACCAAGGTGCATGTGGCAATCAGTGTCCACTCCCCTTTCCCGTCAGAACGCGCGGGCCTCATGCCCGTGGAGAGGGCTTTCCCCGTCAGAGACGTGATGAAGGTGCTGAGGGATTACGACTTCGCCCACCAGCGCCGTCTTTCAGCCGAATATATAATGTGGCGCGGTATAAACGACGACATGGCCCATGCCGATGCCTTGGCCAGACTACTGAAAGGAACCGGGAGCCGCGTCAACCTCATCCGTTTCCACGCCATCCCGGATTTCGAAGGAGAACCCTCCGACACGTCAGCCATGGAGGCATTCCGTGACCGGCTGAACGCTCTCGGAGTGACGGCCACCATAAGGGCCTCGCGCGGAGAGGACATCGAGGCCGCCTGCGGTATGCTGGCCGGAGAGAACGCCGAATGACTCCCGGCAGCCTCATAGGACGGGGTTAAACGATGTTAAGGATGCCGAGGGTGCAAACTTTGTAACGGGCAGCCATGTTTTAGCCTTCGGGAGGGCAATGACAATGCCCACCTTCCGAAATGTCAACGTTTTATTTAAAAATAATTAATAAGGAAAAATTTCTTTAATCTTACATCTTTTTAC
>CAJTRI010000023.1 GCA_910578615.1 uncultured Duncaniella sp.
GCGACATACAATACTGACGGAGTTTTGATTGACGCAATGTATGCAGGGAACTGTTGGGATAAGTCGGATTTAGTAGATAATCCGTCAGACTCAACAGAGTTAATATGTGCCGAGCATACTTTGATATATTTTATCGCAGACCATGAATTTACATACAACTATGAATACAAAGAAATAGAACATAACTTCAATACCGACGAGGACACCGCCACATACTCTAAAACGGTTTCAATGTGCTGCAACATAGAGAGGAACGGCAAAATAGTAATAAGTTTGCCTGAGGCTGATACCTATGAGGAAGGCGTATTCAGACTGTGGAGCGGCTCAGACAGCAAGGAGGAATGGTACCTGATTGGAAAGATACAGACTCTTACCCGTTATCCTTATTCTGATGAAACTGTGCTTGAAAAATGGGATAGTTTGGGTAATAGTGTTGATGGAGCTACGGCTGAATCATTCGTATTCAACTTTTTTAATTATGTATTCATGCCACAGCCGGAAAAGGTTTTGAGATATATTTACGAAAATCGCGACTATAAATCTCTGTCCCTGACGATGCCTCTTGGATTCTACTACACATACATCCCGCAATCTCGCAAAAACATTGATGTAGCTATCGCCAGACTCGACAATCCGGCAATGCGGGCATATTATAAGGAAATGACTGAATTATGGTTGTCAAATGATTGATGTTATGAAAAATTTGGTTGGTATTACGTTCCTAACGATTATTGTATCTTCTTTAATTATTGCATGCAACGGAGGAAATAAATCCGGCGACATCACACAGATGCAAACGACAGAAGATTCTGTAACTGGAAATATCGCTGATGTTATTAAAAGCCGGATAATCGAAGATACCGTTATCGGGCATTGGACTATCAAAGCATCAAAAGACTCCAATGATGTAATTGTTGGACGACATGACTGGGCTGTAAGAGATTCATCTGTATTTCTTACTCTGTCGTATGACCGAAATATCGTGTACTCCGACAAGGAAATACGCACGAAAGATTTGGTCGGCAACGCGGGTGAATATATGATGCAGTGGGGAGGCGATGTTTTTGGGGCTTCGGACTCTGCTCTATACTTGTCGTTCGGTTGTTTTCTCCCTGATACCGATGATGGCTGGAATATGTTGTATCAGATTTTACCCGACGGCACATCAAATATTATTGTCATAGATGTTTACATGGGTATCGATGGCTTTGATGCAGTGGCAGATTTCATGGCCCTGTATCTGAACGAAAGAGCAGTAGGTGCATCACTGGCAGGCTTGAAAAGACTGTATGAGCAGTATTGCACCAAAGAGCTTGCCGAAGAATTATCTTCCAGTGATTTCCCGATTGTTACGGATGATGCCGACTTTCGGCACGCCTATAAGACAATTCAAATAGAACCTCAAGACGGCTTTACGGGACTTCCGCTGGAAAAGTATTCATTCGAGGTGAAATTCAAACCTAACCCCAACGATGATAACGTGACCGACATCCTGTATATGGAAATCGACGGCTCCACAAATAAGATTGTAAAGATTAATAGCGGTGAAAGGGAAATGATATGACAAACAAAGAGTTATTTTTAACCATAGTTGAGCGGCTAAAGACAGAGCCTTTTCTCAAAGACTTTAAGTTTCGTAAGCGTGATTCTTCTTTCATCAAACAAGAAGACGGTTTGCGACGGCATATCGAATTAGATCATTGGAGTAAGGAGGGAGTGTTTATCATCTATCCTATCTATATGGTTCGTTTCGATGTTCTATTGAAATGGTTTGAACCGTATAATGTCAAATCGCCGCAAGATCGGCAGGATAATCCTTCTGTCGGATTTACCGGGAATATGCTTGGCAGGCAAGATAAGTTTACGATTTCAGAAGCCAATCTGGATTGCGAATACTCAAAACTCTGTGGCACACTTGCCGACTGTTCCGGCATAGTATTTCAATCATACACGTCATTGCGTGATATGTTTGAACACGAGATTATACCCGTATTGGAGTGTAAGCGAGCATTACCCGATGTCGGTGCAGACTGGGCGTTCAAATATCTTACACTAACACGCATTGAATCGCCTGAAGATTATCCGGCAGTCAAAGAATTAGTCTTGGCGCAAATCCTCAAAATGGCTGAAAGGCATGAGCCAAATGTAATGGACTATTTCCCTCGGCTGGATGAGATAATCAGCGTTATGGAGCAGACTTTCCCAACAAAATAAGTGCATATATCATGGAAATAGATGTGCCGAAATATGATAGAAATATTGGGTTACAACTCTGTTGGTACCCGGGATTTTCGATAAAGGTTTCAAGCGATGATAGCGAAGTAACTATGTCTGCTAATCGGGAAGGATTGTTATCAATGGCAAACCATCTTCTCAATTTAGCGCAAGCAGATGTGCCTCCCGGCACACATATACATTTGGATTCATTAAACTCATTGGAAGATGGTTCGAACGAGATTATAATTGAAAAGATATGAAACTGAAAGATAAAAACACCGGCAAATTTATTGGTGTGGCGACTATTAGCGGCATACTGACTTTCGCTATTGCTTGCGGATTGTGGTATATAGTTTCAGGCGTGAATTGGTTGGTTTTTTGGGGTATACCAGTCACAATCATTTCGTGTTGGATAATCGGGGCATTGATAGCGTGGCTTATCATCCCTGACAGGAAAAGCTATCTGTTAGGCATCGCAGCGTATTTATTCACTATCGGGATTAATTTCATTATAGCGACCGTTAATTTCCTGAACGGAGAACCCTCGATAAACGGATGGATTGTTCTGTTCGCAATAGGCTTCGCAATTATCTCCATTCCCGGAGCTATTCTGCTGAATTTAGTAACAATACGTATTCTCAAATGAGCAATAAGGCATTGAAGAAAACGGCGGCTGATATAAGGCGCAACGTGAGCCGGGAGCATGGCTTCCGGCAGAGTGCGTACATCAACTTCAAAGTTGATGGCGACTATTTCTTATGTCTTTACTTTTTTGCAAACGGTTCAGCGTTTCCAAACGAAGCGAAGCTGACGGTCAAACCGATGTATGCCGATAAGCTCTGGTGGGAAATATGGGATGCGCCGGAATGTATCGACACACCTATTAGTCTGCGCGGCACGGGAGCTTACGCGTTGTCGGGAATGGTGTTGGCAAAATATGAGAATTTAATTGACCCGAAAGAGTCTGGTGATTCCGAGATGAAGGATTTGTATGAACGTATTTTCAGCCAGGCTGATACCGAAATCTCACGATTCATTTCCAATAATCCCGATACCGATACATTCTATCCTGATGAAACAAAGATGGATTATGACCCGGATAGATTACTCTATCTAATGGCTCTTATCCATAACAAACAGGAGGACAAAGCCTTATTAATAATTAAGGAAGCCCGAAGTAATAAGCATCATTGTGTGTTCTGCAGCGGATGGAACAGCGACAGCTACACCTACATCAAGCGTTGGTGTAACCGAGGTAGAACCGCTGAGCGAATCCGACACCGGATAGATAATATATTTAATGCAATTATAAGATTCCGCGCCTTTGTCATAATGTCAATGTCACGCACCCGTAGATATGATCTTCCGGATTTTTGGGATTATAGGCCGTTAGACGGCGGCATATATATTGCGATTATATTCTCATGGATATTCTTCATGAAGAATTTTACTATGGCATGGATTTCACTGGCTATACTTGTCATAATGCAGTTTATGGTTGATGGGAAAAGAGCTAAACGCTATTATCGTGAATTTATGAATCTACCGATGACAATCAGGCAAAAATGGACTCTTGGGGCATGGGGGATGACTGTCACTTTGTGGATATATGTGATACTTTTGCTATTTATCCTACCGAATTATGGAAGCTCTAATTGAAATGTTTATGTCCTCGATACTTGGTTCAATCTTCCGGCATATCGGAGCGGGACTCCGATATTTCTTCATCCGAGTATCCTCAGGAAGAAAATAACATATAAAAGCCTGCGTTACGATAATCCGAAAGATACGGTTCTCGCAAACTTTGACAACGCTTTTGTCAACACCGTTTTCGGGTTTGTGATCTTCTTTGGCATCTTCTTTTTTATAGTGATCAAATACCTGTCATGATATGAAAAAGGCTGGAAAAATAATCGCATATTCTATCGCTATCAGCTTCGTTTTGTTGGTGGCTATTATCTGTATAGCTATTCATCTGATGGGGTATAGCGTTGCCGATCATAGAAAGAAGGAAATAGTCAATCGGGAGAAGATCATCGAAAGGATTGATTCTTTTCAAAATATTAATAACCGTCTGCCAGAAACATTGTCAAGTATCGGATTTTCCCAAACATCGTGGGGATATGAGTATCGAGGCATATGCTTTGATTATATAATGCTTAGCGATTCAGAGTATATTATTGAATATACGTCGGCTGATGGAGTCCTTACTCAATATGTAAACACAGAACATCGTTGGATGGAAGAACCGGATATTTACCTGATTGAACTTCCGGTTAATGCAGATACGATTGCCGCAATTAATCGAATTTCCAACTTTGAACCGGGTTATAATATTCCACCACAAATAGATAGCATAAGCTATAATCATTTACATGTAAGTCCCATATCAGATATAGCGGGAATGCCAGATTCTGTGGCCTATATTCGTTATTTATATGTTGATGGCAGTCCACGTTGTGAGGGCTGGATTGCATTCTCCGATGACCCTGAAAATGACTTCAGCCATGAGCTCGGAGAATGGAAATATTATGACGGTCAAGGCAACAGCTATCGTAAGTTCTGGAATTATAAAGAAAACGGCAAATTGATATATGAAGCTGACTGATAACCGATTTGGAATATGGTGCGTTATCGCTGCGCTTATGCCGGTTATGATGAGCGTTTTTGCGGCGTTGATTCTAATTGGTGTAGAATCTGCGTCAGAATTATTTTACTATAAGAACTTGGAGATATTTCTGATTTGGGAGATAACCTACCTGTTAGGGGGATTCCTTTCATATCCTAAATTGCAGAGCAATGGCTGGATTCGCAGTTCCTTTATATGTTGGGGTATGACGTCCCGTTTCTTATCATTTTTTCGTTCCTATGGGCTGGAATCAGGATACATGACGGATTTACAGGACTTTATTACTTCATGATTTCATGTATATCGTGGGCTTCCAGTATCCTCCCATTACTGCTTGGAACATACTTATATAAAATTTCAAAGGCAAACTATGGAAGAGTATACGAAAAAGCAGCCAGTGAGTAGGAAGCAGGTATTTCTGCGGTTCATACGGTATGTTGCCGTGGCTGTTGTCACGGTGTGGCTGCTTTTGCTATTGATTGCATCAACCGATAAAGATGATTTTGGAGTCGCATTTTTAGCCGTTTTTTTTTTTCTTTATTACAATTCCTCTTGTTGGTTTCTGGATTTATTCTTTTGTCAAGGCTGTATGGCGACGCACAAAAACCGATAGGATCCTTTTATGGTTCCATATAGTTGATTTGTTACTGCTTGGGGGTGTGGTTTATCTACTTAATAGACCTCCTATGAAGTGCGATGCCTTCATTATGGCCGAACACTATGAAAATGCAGACGGCTTTTGGATGAAAAGTGTAACAGAGTATTATCGTCGTATTCTGCCTGATAAATCTCGGCTTGTATTTGAAATTGATGGATTTGAGGACAAAAATAAGGTTGATCACCTAAGTGACAGGGAACTGAAAAAGTTGAAGAATGATTTGGAGGATTTAGGCTGTATCGGTATCGATGTCAATAACTATTCCAAACCAAACTATTCCACTCTACGGTTTCGCCGCATTGGAATGGGAATGTGGTTATATCGTCTATACAACCAACCTCTCACCTCTCAACAGCGAGACAGCATAAATGCCGCCCCGTGCCTGATAGTATATAACGATTCCACCGTCTTTGAGTTTTGGGGCGGAGTATTCGGTGCCCAGATCTTTGTCGGTAAAGATGAATTTCTAAAAAGTAGGAAGAAATGAATATGAACTATGATATAACTATCGAATATAAGGATGGCCGGGTAAGTATGAGATTCCTCGGCGTTGATTTCTTTGCATTGGATAAAGTTTTTGGAGCGATGCCAATAAAAAGACTATCCAATTATTGCTTAGGAATTTTCAATACAGCACCGGATGAACCGACCTATATTCAGTCATCCGACAATAATATCTCTGAAATCATATCCGTACCGATTACTAATCTACACTCGCTTATTGAGTTTTTCAGGAGTATTCGGGACAGAGAAGATTTTTCAATATATAAGTTGAAAATAGAATTCAATGATTTCTCCATGCTCTATGATGATGATTGTATGCTTGCCATAGAGGGCAAATGCTCTGACAATACTGAATTTCAATTCTTTAATGGACTTTATCGTGATATATGCAATACTCTTGAAAATGAGGATTAAAGTTATAATTAATTTCCATGAAATCAGACAGCAAGACATATCGGTTTTTCTTCGGGCGGCGGAGTGAAACTCGCTTGCCATTTGGTGCTATGCTGCTGATTCTCGTGCCTTTTCTCATTGTAGGTCTGTATTTACAGAATCGCAAATACAATGCTCTGTCGGCAAATCCGAAACATACATCGACTGTGATTTCAAATATCGGCTACATAGGCAACAGTGGCCCTATAATATATTACAGGTTTACAGTGAATGGTGTCACATATAATGGTGGTATGCATGCCAATGGTTTTGCCGTTGGCGACAGCATAGGTGTGGTGTATCAGAAAGACAATCCCGAAAACAATATGACGGTGTTTGAATATTATGATGCCCCGTCGTATGGTTTAGTCTCCGCATTTGTCATTCTTGTTGTAATTCTTGCGATTATCCGTTGGCGGAAGATAAGCAGGCAGTACAAAGCTGATGCCCCGGTGGAAACCAAAGAGCAAAGGGCATGTGGGATTTATCGTACCTCAAGAATATATATATTCGTTACGGGTTATGGCAAGACCGGCTTCGGCTACAATATGAGTTATCCTATAAAGTTTGCGCCAATTGATTGTGATGATATAGAATTCAATAATGCTTTTGGCGAAGTTTTCTTAGCCAGCAATCGCGAAGAATATAAGGAGCTAAAATCATCGGAACTAATCAAGGCAATGAAACAACGCTCATGGCGACAGCTTCACCTCCATTCGACCTCCGTATTTGTAAATCAGGACGACGATAAAATCAGTGTAGTCCCTACTAAATCGGCATCCGATAAATGGCTTGATTAGGATTCCAATCGAGCGCTGACATTTGACGTTGGCAATGATTCTATATACGACATCGTAAGTGAAACCCGAAAACTCCTCGATAATCATGAAACTGACCGATAAAAACTCCGAAATAAGAATCTACCATAGCGCATGGAAAAATACGCTTTTGGCTGTCTGTTGTCTGGCTTTTGCTATTGTAGGATACTTTATTATGATAGATCCAACCACCAAATGGCCGACGAAAGTATTTGGGGGTATTCTGAATATGATATTTTTTGGATGTGGTAGTGCGTTTTTCTTTGTTATAGCGTCATATAAAAGGATTCGCCGCATTCCATTTTTAACAATCTATGCAGATAGATTGGAAATTTATAAACAGCGTAATGGTGGTTATCATACAGTCAATTACGCAGATGTGAAAACGTTTCGATTAGTAAAGATTCACTCATCTAAAATGATTGCGGTTGATTATAAGGTAGTTCCACTGATACATAAGTTTGAAGAAGCATCTGATTTGAAACAAAGCATAATGCACCTCAGTTTCAATGAGACCGGAACAATAGAAAATATACCCGTCCACAATCTGACAATGAAAGGGAAAGAGAACTGTGATATATTGAACCACCGATTAGAAAATTGGCAGACAAATGGCTCTATGAGAATAAAATATGAATAATCTTGAAATAACTATAATAAGTAATATCTAACTAAATATGAAACCAACTACTATCATAATATTGGCTATATGTGTCATAATCACCTCAGTATATGCCATCTATAATTTCCTGTTCGCCCCAATTTTGATGTATGGTGGCGCAACCGCAAGCTATCTAATCATCTTGGATAAGAAACAGATAAAACTAAATCCAAAGGATTTTCTGAATAAATACCGATGGTCATATTTTGGGGTGTCGGTATTGCTGCCTTTTTTTGCGGGTGTTAACTCGTTGGGATTTCATAATAGCGCAAAGGAGTACCATAGATGCTATGAAGCCGCAATAAATGATACAGTCACCGCATTAGACCGATGGGGTAAAATGGGAAATGAAATCAAATTAGCGAATGGTGAATCTTATCGCGTATATATAGCACCACTTACTATGGTTATAGAAGTCGAAAACATAATCCAAAACAAGAAGAACAGAATCATTTTACAAAAGAAAGCCTATAATGATACAATTATTTTTGTGGAGTCATATGGATATAAATGGATCTTTGAAATTGGCGACCTATCCTTGAAAACAATTTTTGAAGATTAATAATGGTATGAAGATAATCGATAAACGATTTTGGATTTCATGGATGGCTATGGCAATGCTGATGGTGGTTGTCTTAGTTCATTGCTGTTGGAATGAGGACTCGGTAATTCTTGGCAGAGCTTATGCTTTGTCGTTAATCTCAACGTCGCTATGCCATAGAATCAGACCCAAGGCGGCTTTTGGCAATCTTCTGGTTATGTTTCTATACAATGTCATACTTGGTTACAACTTGATTTTCAACAATCATGCTGGAGAGGGATTTACATGGTGGTTCTTTCTTCTCTTACTTAACGGCATCCACTCAATCGGGTTATTAATTTATTATGTCACAAATGTCCGTTTTACGGTTCTTGATTACATTTGGTATGTATCGGAAGCTATCAGAGAGAAGGAGTGTAACTATAATATGTCAGGATTGACAATCCTATCATTTATCTGGTTGTTCTGCATTTTAGTGCCATTAATTGCTCCATTAATGTATTCGTTTTTTGGAAACCCGACAACCATCATTGTATCATTGATATTGTTGTTCTTACCGGAGTTGTTTTGTTGGTTACGATATACTTCCGCTCGAAAGCAATCCATATTGCAACATTATTCCGGCATGAGGCATTTGTGGCGTAGGATGTTTATTATTGCCACGACGGCTTTAATATTGGCTGCCTTTAATTTTGGTTTGATGTATCAGATAGGACTTATAAATAAAGCATAACTACATGAATAATCGCGAAATATGGAATCCTATCCGGATGATTGACTGCGAGTGTTCGGTCAATTCAATAGACTACAATGCGACAGATCTCATTGTCGAACTGGAACGTTTCGACAACAAAGGAATAGTAAAGATTGAGTTCAAAGATGTGTTCGCGTATCGCGTAACTTTAGAACATTTCAGAATAAACGATATACTGGATGGTGTGAGTATAGCACCGTTATACGAGGTTGAAAACTCTGATTATTATAACTGGCTAATGCAATCCGGTATGAAAGTGCTATATGGCGACACCCTCAAAGTCCGGCATTATGCCATAAAAACAACCGAACATATCATAGATATTATCACCCCTGATAGCTATATGGTGATGTAGAGTATGAAACCGACCGATAAACGATTTTGGATAGCATGGGCGGCTTTGGCGGTGCTGATGGTGGTTGTCATGGTTTGTCACAGTTGGAATGAGGACACAATGATTCTCGGCATAGCCTATGCGTTATCGCTATTATCGACATGGCTTTGCCATCGAATCAGGCCAAAGGCGGCTTTCGGCAATCTTCTGGTTATGCTCCTATACAATGCCATACTTTGGCATAACTTTAGTTTCAATATTGATGGTGGCACCGGGTTTACATGGTGGTTCTATCTCCTTGATCTTAATGTCATTCACTCAATCGGGTTATTGATATATACCTCAAGTATTTACATAAAGAGAAGATGAAACCTAAGAAAATCATTATTCTGACGATTATAGTGTTATTTGGAATAATGGGTGCGACTATCTGCTGTCGTCATGACATAAGCTATAAACAAATATGCTGCATTAAGAATCCGGATTGTAAAGACAATGCACATACTTTGTCCTATCCTTATGGATTCGTCCTGTTGCATGACAGCATTTCTCTGCAATCATACCGTGACATAAACGAGAGCACCTTACGTATTGCAGACAATGTGGGTCAATGGGATTTTGAAAAATATTCCTATCTGATAACCTACGGCAATAATGTGGAACGGCTGTCATACAGTTGGCTGGACACATTTATGTATGATGAGTCTCCCAGCTATGCCAAATGTTGGAAAAAAGGCAAACAATTACTGATTGTAGATTATCCGGGGTTCAATTACCATCAACGTTCACTTCTCAATGATAACGAAATAAAAGGTAATGACAGCATATATGTCTATCGGCTACCACATTCTCCATTCTTACGTGGCTTGCAAGGTTTATAACCACAAAAATATTCAAGACTTATGTAGCGGAGACTCTTCAATGGTAAATTGGAATCATGCAATGGCAATAAGACCAAAGCAGCGAGAATGCTCTACATCAATCCTACGACATTATACCGCAAGATGAACAAATACGTTATAGAGTAATCTCCCATTAAATTGTTGTTGTGAAAATAATTCTATGGATTATATACCTTAAAATCCAAATAAAAAACTTATCTTTGCATTGAAGAAAAGCGTTTTTTGAATTGATGCAAAATCAGGTCGAACAAAGCACCTCGCTCGTTTCTAAATCGTTACCTATTAAACCGCGAATTTCGGTAACTCGTTGATAGCAAGCCGATAAAAATTTGAATAATGTCTTCCGCAATGGGACGAGATATGGCGTGTTATCCCGGCTGATTTCAGCCATTCTTTCAGCATATGTTTCATGACACTTGCAGGATGTCGCTGATGCACAGTCCGGTTATGCAACTGAACAGAGCCGCTTGTTTGAGTATGGATATCTTGCAGGGTGTGGCGACAAGCTGCTTGACCTCGGCGAGGAAGTCCATACGCAGTTTCTCTTTGTCGAGGAAGTCAAACTGCTCGTTGAGCAACTGGTCGAAGCGCCGGCAGCGGATAGCCTCTGCCTTTTCCTCCATAGAGGCGTTGAACTGACTCTCGCGCTCGTTCTTGAGCGAGGCGTAGATGCCGAGGGTTTCACGGCGGCTCATTCGGTTGGTGTGGGGATTACGGATGGCAGGATAGAAATCGAGATAGAGATAGAGCGAGATGCGTCCACCCGATATAGCCTTCTTGCGAAGGAAAACTTTGGTGCATGTATTCATATGCGTTGTGAATTAAAAGATTTAATGCGAAGGTTGGACGTGTTCAAACAGTGGACTCAGACACCCGATTTCGGGGTATTTCCACTGATAGTGCACCACAAATATACCGCATTATAGCGTGGGTGGAGCAAACAGATTATCAAGTTCTTGCTTGGATATTTTGATAATTCTTCCAACTTTGACCATGCTTATGGCGTAGGTCTTGATATAATGGTAAAGTTTGTCGCGTGTCATGCCGTATTTTGCCATTGCCTCCCGCATGGTGTAGGTGCCAGACTCATCGACGGCAACACCTTTGGCTTTGTCGAAATGCCATTTTGAATATCTGGCTTCGCATCCGACTTTCTTCTTCGGAATACGCTCCTTTGACATGAGACTGTAGATTGCCGATAGCGTCATGCCATAACGCTCCTGTATCTCCGTTGCCGTATACCACTCGGAAATATCTTCCTTAGATGCAGACTTGGCAAAGAATCGGTCTATGTGAGGTTTGCTCCAGAGAGTTTTACCTCGCTGGATAAGTTTCGGGAAGTTGTTTTCTTTCGCTGCTTTGAACAGCCATGAATTGCTGATACCGAATTTCTCAAGCACTTCTTTAGTGGTGTAGAACTCCGTTATCGGCTGTTTCTCTTTTGTCGGACGCAACTGGTATAGGTGCGAACCATCGAAAAGAGCGTTAAGGCTCTCCCTGCTGATAAGTGTTTTGCCCTTGAATTGATAACAGGGGATAGAGTTTGCGGCGAGATAATAGTAGACGCTTCTTCTGCTCACGCCCAACAGTCGGGCGCATTGAGCCGGAGAGATAAAAGGGCTACTCTCGATAGTCTTTGGGTTGTTAGCCTTTGACTGTTCTTTCGCTACATGTTCCTTTCGCTTGGCATCCTTGTAAGCGTGTTCGGCACAACGCTTGGAACAGTATCGCGTCGTGCATTTGCGGGCGATGAACGTGTTGCCGCACCACTCGCAGGTTTTGGTAATCTCAATAGTGCTACTCATTCGGTTTTACGCTTTTATTTCTGTTAATATTCTGTTAAAAGTGTGCAAGGGCGTGCAACTGCGTGCAAATCGTCCACAACCTTGCATCTATGTCAGTCCTGACTGGCTCACGATATACAATCGGGATACAAAAATGGGCGTAAAATCGAGCAGATACGGTTAAAACCGAGTAATGCGGCAACAAAAATGGCACCCTGTAAAGAGTGCCATACTAACAGATTATGCTAAATTGTAATCGTTTCTAACTACATAGTTACTTTCCGATGCAGAACCGAGAGAATATGGTGTTTAGTATTTCTGAGGAAGGGATATTTCCTATTATTGTTGAGATATTTGTGAGGGTTTCGTGGAGGAGTTGTGCAACGAGGTCGGAGGGTAGGGTGGTTCGGAGGGCGGAGAGCAGGGTGCCGGTTGATTCGATTGCACGTGCGAGAGCCTGAGCCTGTCGTAAGTTTGTTATTACCGGGGTATCCTCTTCGGCTGGCATGTTATGGCTCATACACTTCTGTAAATGCGTCATGAGCGAGTCCAGACCATGTCCTGTACGTGTGGAGAGCGGGAGAATGATTGTTTTTTCTGCGGTCGTTGCATGGAGGAGTGTCTTGACGGAGGATATTGCTTTTAAGACATCTCTTTCACCGGCAAGTAGGTCTGTCTTGTTGAGGAGGATTATGGTGGCTGTTGCTGATGTACCGTTTATCGGAGTTAGGATTTCCTGTGTAATCGCCGTGGTGGAATCTATGACAAGGATAAGGATGTGGGCCTTGTTGATTGCCTGACGGGTTCGGGCGATACCTATCTGTTCGATTTTGTCGGTCGTATCGCGTAGACCTGCTGTGTCAATGAATCGGAAGAGGTAGTCTCCTATTTCGAGTGTTTCCTCGATTGTGTCGCGGGTAGTTCCGTGTATGTCGCTGACTATCGCGCGGTCATCTTGAAGAATACAGTTAAGCAGAGACGATTTTCCTGCATTTGTGGCGCCGGCTATCGCTACCGGGATACCTTCCTTTATGGCGTTGCCGCTATCGAATGTAGAGTGCAGTCTTTTAAGTTCTGACAGGATGTCTTCGGCGAGGGAGATAAGCTTGGTACGATCGGCAAATTCTACATCCTCCTCGGAGAAATCAAGTTCGAGTTCAAGGAGGGCGGAGATATCAATCAGCGATTGACGCAGAGATGTCAGACGACGGGAAATGCTGCCTTTCATCTGTTTCATGGCGATACGGTGGGCGGCACGAGAGGATGATGCGATTATATCGGCTACACCTTCGGCCTGTGTAAGATCTATGCGTCCGTTAATCAGTGCGCGGCGGGTATATTCTCCCGGTTCGGCAAGGCGGCATCCATGTGTTATGAGAAGGTTTATGGTCTCGCGCTGTACCCATTTCGAACCATGAACCGATAGTTCCACAGTGTCTTCGCCTGTATAGGAGCGAGGCGCCCGGAATATTGTCGCTACACACTGGTCAAGCGGGTTTTCAGGCCGTAAGGGGTCTGTAATTTCCCCAAGATGGGCTGTATGGCTTTGTGCTTCTGACAGCGTGACTCCATGCCATAATTTGTCTGTGATTTCAATGGCGTGTGGGCCGCTGATACGGATGACGGCTATTCCTCCTGTCCCGTGAGGTGTTGAGATGGCACAGATCGTGTCGTCTGTTTGATATATCATTGTTAATTTTTGTTCTGTTTTTTCCTGTTCTTATTGTATTCCCACTGGGAAAATTTGTGCTGGCTTTCCACATCATTCTCTATGTAATCAGGTAGGGTGTGGAAAAAATCATGTCCTGTAAGTCTTTCAACCGAGTCGATTGATACGACACATTGCTGCATACCTCCTTTGACACGGTCGTTAGGCATTATAAACGCTATACCACGAGGGGGTGTGGCATATGGGGCGATGATTACTTTGAAAAAACGTTTCGGTACCCAGACACGAGAATCGCCTATACGCTCGATAGGTTTTGATTCAATAACCGGGCCGCATACTATGTATATCCGGCCTTCCTCGCGTGCCCACTGGCGGCATTTCTCTTCCAGAGTGCGCCATGCCCCTACGTTAAGAGCCTTTGTCTGCGGGCATATATTAGTCAGGAAGAATGTCTCCTCCATGGCTTGCTTATCCCATTTCATGTCACCGGCCGGCGCCATATGGCCACGATCGTATCCTGAATAAGAATAGTCCCATGTCTCTGCACATCCGACAACGTCCGGGTCGGCTGAGAATTTGTCAGAGCGTGGTTCTTTGCCGGTTGTTTCATCTGCGGTAAGTTCCCAAGCCACCCAGTTTGGTATGTGACAGTCTGGATTAAATGATAAATCCATGCCTGTGTATCTTTTCTCCACAGAGGCGAGTGACGGATTTGTCTTTACGTCTAACAGATTGCCGAAATCCCGGTCATATGACGTGGATGAGGATGTCTCTGTCTGAGCCTTAGTGTCGGTTTGCTCATTGCTGCGGAGGTCTGTGGCGAGTTTCCAACATCCGATGATGAGTATGGCTATGACAAAAATGGTTCTTTTATTGCGTGAGGATTGTTTCTTTTTCTTTCTTACCATGTTATATTATTGATTATTCGTGCGATATCTGCGGCATCGCTGACCGAGGTGCCTGCCGCTATGGGAAGGCTGACTATTTCGTCTGCAAGCTGTTCTGTCATGGGAAGTGCGGGGTGGGAGAGTGATGCATAGCATGGTTGTAAGTGTGGCGGTGTGGCATAATGTATGTCTGTTGCCACACCATGACCGGCAAGCTGTCTGACAAAGAAGTCTCTCTTTCCGTCAAGGATTCGGATTACATATTGATGCCACACATTGTCTGTTACGGCCTGAGACATCAGTGGTGTTACAATCCTTGGGTTGGTTATGGTTCGAGAGTAGGCGAGGGCTCGTTCAAATCTGTCGGCGTTCTCATCATCGGTATGCGGTAGCTTTACCATTAGGAATGCTGCCTGCAAGGGGTCGAGTCGGCAGTTATATCCACGATATATATTGTGGTATCTGCGGTCTGAACCATAGTTGGCAAGTGCACGGACGGTTTTGGCGAGTTCCGGGTCATGTGTTGTGACGGCTCCGGCATCGCCGAGCGCACCTATATTCTTGGTCGGATAGAAACTGAACGCTGCCGCATGGCCGAGGCTTCCTGTCTGGCGGGTGCCATATAGTCCGGGGTGAGTGGCGCGTCCACCTATGCCTTGTGCGTTGTCCTCTATGATTTTCAGGCCGTGTCTTGTCGCTATGTCCGCTATGGTTTTGTCCCATGCCGTACGGCCATAGAGATGGACTGCCATAATGGCCCGGGTACGAGTGGTGACAGCCTTCTCTATAAGAGCTGAGTCAATATTCATGGTGTGGATGTCGGCATCGACGGGTATTGGTATAAGTCCGGCATCAGATATTGCAAGAAAAGAGGCCACATAAGTATTGGCAGGGACTATTACTTCATCCCCCGGACGCATTATACCGAGTTCGATATATCCTTTCAGAATAAGCCTTAGGGCATCAAGTCCGTTGCTAACACCTACCACATAAGGTACCTCTGTCATCTCGCCGAGCATCTTCTCGAAACTGTCTACCTCTGTGCCGCCGACAAACCGCCCGCTGTCGATTACGCGCACTGCCGCCTTGACAAGCTCCTCGCGGTAAGGCTCGTTGACCTTGCCAAGGTCAAGAAACGGATAATTGTCAGTCATTTTTCTTGGAAGCGATGCGTTTGAACTCTTCATAATCCCTGACATAATCCTCTTCCGAATAAGGAATGGAGGTCAGAACCATACAAACACTTCCAGAAGCGAAGTTGTCGAGTGTCCTCCAATAACCCGGAGGGATGTATAGCCCTTCGTAAGGTCTATTGAGCGTGTATGTGTTCCAGGTGTCACCATCGTAAAGATTTACGTTGAAGCTGCCGCCGGTGGCTATTACAAGTTCTTCGGCTACGTGGTGTGAGTGGCCGCCTCTCGACTCTCCTGCCGGCACGTCATAAGTCCAATAGGCTCTTGCTATGTGGAACGGGACTTGGTCGAAATCCTGGACAAATGTGAGGTTGCCGCGAGGGTCATATATGCGTGGGAGGGTGATTATACCCGGTTTTTTCCAATCCATAGTATATCATTATGTATAACATAAGATGCAAATTTAATATTTTCTTGGAGGCGGGCCAATAGAGGATGTGATTTTTCATGAAAAAATACGGATATGTTGTAAAACACATTGTCAAAAGTGCCGATATTGAAAAATAATTACTACTTTGCGAACGCTTTATTACCGATAAGGCATCTTCTTACTTTTATTAATACCAAGATCCCCTCATTAGGAATATGAAAGTCTATCAAACCAACGAAATCAAAAACATAGCCCTGCTCGGAAGCAAAGGCTCGGGAAAAACCACACTCGCTGAAGCTATGCTCTACGAGTGTGGAGTGATAAAACGCCGTGGTACCATCGATGGCAAGAACACCGTGTCTGACTCCTTCCCGGTTGAGAAAGAATATGGCTATTCGGTTTTCTCGACTGTCTTCTATGCCGAGTTTCTCAACAAGAAGCTCAATGTGATTGACTGCCCCGGTGCAGACGACTTCGTGGGCAACGCCATCACGGCTTTGAACGTGACTGATACAGGCGTGATCCTCATAAACTCGCAGTATGGTGTAGAAGTGGGTACACAAAATATATTCCGCACCACCCAGAGTCTCAAAAAGCCTGTCATATTCGCTCTCAACCAGCTTGACGGTGACAAGGCTGACTATGAGAACGTCATGGAACAAATGCGCGAGCATTTCGGCAACAGGATTGTGGCAATACAATACCCGATTCAGTGTGGTGCCGGTTTCAACGCTATGATTGACGTGCTTCTCATGAAGAAATATTCATGGGGGCCTGACGGCGGGGTACCTGTCATAGAGGATATCCCTGCGGAGGAAATGGATCGGGCCATGGAACTTCACAAGGCCCTTGTCGAGGCGGCAGCCGAGAATGACGAGACGTTGATGGAGAAATTCTTCGAAGAGGAACATCTGACCGAGGACGAGATGCGTGAGGGCATACGTAAAGGCCTGATAGCACGTTCTATCTATCCTGTGTTCTGCGTCAGCGCCGCAAAGGACATGGGTGTGCGCCGCATGATGGAATTCCTCGGCAATGTCGTTCCGTTTGTAGAGGAGATGCCCGCGCCGATGACCACTGAGGGGATCGAGGTGAAACCTGACAGCAACGGCCCGTTATCACTATACTTCTTTAAAACAACAGTAGAACCGCATATCGGTGAAGTCAGCTATTTCAAGGTGATGTCTGGAACACTTACACCGGGTGTTGACCTTGAAAATGTTACACGAGGCAGTCGCGAACGCATCGCTCAGCTATATTGCGTATGCGGCAACATCAAGACCCAGGTTGATCGTCTGAACGCGGGAGATATAGGCGCTACTGTCAAATTGAAAGATGTCCGTACAGGAAACACTCTTGACGTCAAGGACTGCGAATGGCAGTTTGATTTCATCCGCTTCCCTGAACCGAAGTATCGTCGTGCCATCCGTCCTGTCACAGAAAGCGACTCGGAGAAGCTGATGGGCATTCTCACGCGTATGCATGAAGAGGATCCCACATGGGTGATAGAGCAGAGCAAGGAACTGAAACAGGTAATTCTGTCAGGTCAGGGAGAATTTCACCTCCGCACACTCAAATGGCGTGTTGAGAACAATGACAAACTTCCCATTGTGTTCGACGAACCGCGTATTCCATATCGTGAGACCATCACCAAGGCTGCGCGTGCCGACTACCGTCATAAGAAGCAGAGCGGTGGAGCCGGACAGTTTGGAGAGGTACATCTGATTATCGAGCCTTATACTGAGGGTATGCCTGCCCCCGATACATATAAATTTGGCAACCAGGAGTTCAAGATGAGTGTTCGTGACACTCAGGAGATACCTCTCTCTTGGGGTGGCAAGCTCGTTGTCCACAACTGTATAGTGGGAGGCGCTATTGACTCACGCTTCATACCGGCTATCGTCAAAGGCCTCATGGATCGCATGGAACAAGGGCCTCTGACCGGCAGTTATGCACGGGATGTGCGTGTCTGCATATATGACGGCAAGATGCATCCGGTGGACTCTAATGAGATCTCTTTCCGTCTGGCCGGTCGCAATGCATTCTCAGAGGCATTCCGCAATGCCAATCCCAAGGTGCTTGAACCTATATATGATGTAGAGGTTATGGTGCCCGGTGACGTCATGGGAGATGTGATGAGCGACCTCCAAGGACGTCGGGCCATCATCATGGGCATGGAGAGTGATAACGGATTTGAGAAAATCATAGCAAAGGTGCCCTTGAAAGAGATGGGTTCCTATTCCACGGCTCTTTCCTCAATCACAGGAGGTCGCTCGGCTTTCACAATGAAGTTCTCATCTTATGAGCTCGTTCCATCCGATGTACAGGAGAAACTCTTGAAAGACTATGCCGAAAAGGCTCAAGCAGAGGAGTAAGACTGAATAATCACAGATAACAAATAACAGCGCCGTGAAGCAACAGTTGTTTCACGGCGCTAAATATTTTGTGATTTATGTCTACTTGTTGTAGAATGACAGGATTTTATGGCGCAGGATCATCTCATATCTGGCCTGAACCTGCTGGGAAAGGGTGGTGATGTAGGTGGATCGTGTCTGTTCCCATTCGGTGGCATTGGCTTTTCCGAAAGTGTATTTCTCGGTCATCGCGTCCAACGCGACTTTCGCGGCTTTTACCGCAGTCTGCGAAGCCTGATACTTTTTTTCAGCGCCTACTGCCTGACTGTGAGCCTGACGGATGGTTTTGAGAAGGTCGTTCTCGCGACGGTCGAGTTCAAGTTCGGCTGAGAGACGCTGGGTTTCAGCCTGACGGACGTTGTTGCGCGTCTGAAAAGCGTCAAATATAGGGACTGAAAGAGAGAATCCGATAGTCTTGGCAAAATTATCCCTCATCTGCCGTCCGAACGGAGCGTTATTCATTCCAGAAAGGGTGTAGTAATTGCTGGATAATCCGGCATTGAAATATATGCGGGGGAAATAACCTGTTTTGGCCACAGAGACTGAATGGGCGGCAAGACCTATATCGGCTTTTGCAGCGAGTATTGAACTGTTCGTAGCGAGCGCGTTCTCATACACGCTGTGTGCTGGCGGGATATTGAGTGGTTCGGATTCATCAACCGGGAGGATGTCGAATCCGTCGATATCATCGAGTTCGAGAGCCCGTGCGAGATCCACCATTGCCAGCTCGTAATCATTTCTGGCATTCACGAGACTTACCTCGTTGCTTGCCACTTGTGATTTGGCTTGAAGAACGTCTGCCTCAGGCACCTTTCCGGCTTCAAGAAGTACCTCCTGTCGTTCGAGCTGTGTGTTGGATAGCCGTAGTTCCTCCTCGGCCACAGATACAAGCTCACGGTTGTACAAAGCCTGCAAGTAATAGGCCATGACGCCGAGAGTGACCTCGTCTCGGACTGCGTCCACACGAAGATCAAGCGATGTTATGGCGGCTTTGGCCTGTCTGAGCTGTCTTAATGCGCCAAGACCTTGGAAAATCGGAAGAGACAACTGTACGTTCCATCCGAACGACGAGGTGTTTCGGTTTGCATATGTGTTGTCTGATGTCAGACCTCGGCCGAAGTCCCAGTTCTGGGCCGCCCCGGCGTTGAGTGTGGGCAGGAATCGGTCTTTTGCCTCTATTACGGAGAGATCTCCTTTGTATCGTTCGAGCAGCGCTGCACGCACATCCACGTTGTGACTGACAGCATAGTTTATGCAGCTGTCAAGGCTCCAAGTCTCAGCCGAAGCTCCGAGAAAAGTTCCTATTACCGAGATTGCTGTTAATGTATGTGGAAACTTCATATTCTGGGTATCGTATTATTTTTTAACAGCCACACCACGGAGTTTCGTCTCGGCGGATATGCCGTCGTTGACCTGTATGTTTATTCCGTCCGATGTGCCTGTGGTTATAGCGGTTCGATCAAATTTCTGGCCCTTTACGGAATCGGTCAGAACATATACATACGTACTGTCACCGGCCCATTCGATTACGCTTTCCGGGATAGTCAGAACATTTGAAACCTTGCTTAACGATACGGTGGCGTTCGCGCTGTATCCGGCACGGAGTCTGCGTCCTTCTGGAACAGTTATGGCGGCTTTGATTTCAAATGTGTTAGCCCCGTTGGTCTCTATCCCTTTTGGCGCGATATTTTCAATCACGGCGTTTAGCCTCAGGTCTGGCAACGCGCCGATTGCTATATCCATAGGCTGGCCGACTGAAAGAAGCCCGACCTCTGTCTCGTCAACCTTGCCTTTAAAGATAAGGTTGTTCATGTCGGCAACAGTGGCAACAGTGGTTCCGTCATTCATTGTGTTGGCTTGGATTACAGACGAGCCTACTTTTACAGGTACATCCAGAACCAGACCCGTGATTGTGGCGCGCACCAATGTGTTGCTTTCTTTTGCATTGGTCTTGGATACGCCTTCCTTGACTATCGAGTAGGCGTCTTGTGCGGCAGATAGCTCTGCTTTGGCGTGGGCAAGTGTGGTGGCAGATGTCTCATGTTCCTCACGACTGATAACTTTTTTGTCGAGCAGCATGGTGTTGCGTTCGTGTTTAGCCTCGGCATCGGCAAGAGATATGCGTGCTGTCTCTATTCGTGACATTGCTTGCGAGAGTGACCCTTCGTCAGGTATAATCTTTATACGGGCCACCACGTCTCCCTCGTTCACCATATCTCCGGCCTCTACATTTATTTCAGAGATAATGCCGGATACCTGTGGCTTTATCTCTATTTCGTCCCGTGGTTCTATCTTCCCGGTCAGGACGGTTGTTTTCTCAATATCTCTGATTGTCGGGCATACAGTCTCATATGTAACTTCCTTTGGACGTGAATTGATGTATAGATAGATGAATGTTCCTATAAATATGGCTATTATCACCACCCATAGCGAGATTTTTACGAATTTGTTCATTGTATATTTCTTATTTTAAAGTCTTAAAAGGTCGTTATTTGTCATTAAGAGCCTCGACAGGTTTTATTTTCATGGCTTTGACGGCCGGGATGATTCCGGCTGCCGTGCCGAGTAAGAGAAATGTCATCAATATTTCCACGGACTGAGAGAATGTGAGTTGGAATTTTACAGGTTTTGTCATCATCTCTGCGCCACCGAGTATGAAGGCGGCAAGTACGATGCCGGCTATGCCTGCAATTGTGGTAAGAACCATGCTCTCTGAAAGAATCTGGATTATTATATCGCGTGGTTTCGCTCCGATGGCACGTCGTATGCCTATCTCATGGGTGCGTTCGCGGACAATGATCCACATTATATTGCCGACACCGATTACACCCGACAGAAGTGTGCCGACACCGACAAATATCGCCAGAAGGCTTATGCCGAGAAAAATATTGTCAACCATTTTGAATTGTTCGGATACGTCGAAGTAGAAAATAGCTCCCCGGTCATCAGGTGCGATTGGATGATTGTTTGATATGAGACGTCTTACAATTGGTTCGAAATCCCGTGGGGCATAACCGCTTTTAAGTGTCATCATGAAGTTGTGAACCTTGTCACCGAGGTTGTAGCTCTGACGCATGGAGTTCGACGGGATGAAGACAGACTCGTCCATGCTGGCCCCGATATTGATAACAGATGTCTGGCCTACCACGCCTATCACTTTATAATAGATACCGTTTATGTCGATTTCCTTGCCAACGGCCTTGTCGGAACCAAACAGCTCCTTGGCAACCTCTTTGCCGATGACGCACACCTTGCGGAGATTGGCATCATCGGCTTCGTTGATGAAACGCCCTTCAAAAATTATAGGTTCAAAGATTCGGTCATAACGGCTTTCAACTCCTGTCAGCTGGGCATTCTTTTTCTTCTGTCCATACATTACATTAGCCCACTGGAAGATGATGGCTGACGAATTTTCGATCTGAGGGATGGCCCGCCGTATATTGGTAACATCCTGCGTATTCAGTTCCACCCTCATTCCTTTGTTGAAACCGGCATGGCTTTTGGTTGTACGCTGAGGGAAGATTACGGCCACATTTGTTGCAAAACCCTCGAAATTACGCCTCATAAAGTGTTTCAGGCCTTCTGAGCCTCCGATAAGCAGTGCGAGTATGGCAGTACCCCAGAAGATTCCGAATGCCGTCATAAACGTCCTTGTCTTGTTTTGTGCAAGTGTGGCGCCTATCTCTCGCCAGTTTTCTATGTCAAAGATGGGATTCTTCATATGGTTTATTCGTCTCGCAAGGCCTCTACGGGTTTTATTTTCAGGGATTTCAAGGCCGGAAAAAGACCGGCTGCTGCCCCGGCTATAATTAGAACCACCGTTACCTGCATTGCCACGGATATATCAATGGCGGCATTCTTCATGAAAGTCCAGTCTTCTTTTTCAGCAATGGAATTTATAAGACCGGCCACGAGTAGTCCTGCGACTATCCCGATATAACCGAAAATCGTGGTAATGGCCACGCTTTCTACTATTATCTGTTTCAAAATGCTGAGCGGGCGGGCGCCGATGGCCCGTCGGACACCTATCTCATGGGTGCGCTCACGTACGGAGACAAACATGATATTGCTGACTCCTACGATGCCTGACAGCATAGTGAGAAGTCCTATGACCCATACGGCGATAAATATAGCGTTCATTGCCAAGGAGGTGGTAAGATGTTGGTTGAAACGGTTCCATATCCATACGGCGCTGTCGTCAGTCGGATCGAAACGGTGTGCACGTCCGAGTGTGGTTCGAAAACCTGTCTCTGCGTTCTCTCCGTCAGCGAGGGTCTTGACATTTTTCAGCCCCACCTCGATGCGGTTTACCCTGTCCGTTCCTCCTGCCATATTGCGGGCTGTGGTGTAGGGTATATAACATTCTTTGTTCCATTCATGTTCATATATACCCACGACTGTGAATGATAGAGGCCCTACCTTTATCTGCTGGCCCAACGGGTCTTTGTCATAAAGGATTTCAGCATTTTCTTTATTAATCACTATCACTTTCCGAGCTGATTTAAGGTCAGAGTCGTTTATAAAACGCCCTGAGACCAGCTTGCCTCCCTCAGAGTGCAGCTGTGACGGAAATACCCCGACATAACCGTCAGTTAGGTAGTCTTTCTGTGTGGAGATTGTGGTAGAGTCGCTTTTGACCCTCGCTGATACCGAGGATATCACGTTGCCGTTTTTTGATTCCAGCATTGCGAGATCCCGGTCTCGCAGGTTGATTTTGCGGTTGTCTGACAGACCGTCATAAGGTTTGTGCGCCCAGCCACCGGATATTGTCATGGATTCATAATCACGCTGTGCGAACATTGCCTCCATTCCGTTGACGAGGCCTTGTGACACGCTCAGAAGCACGATAAGAAGGAATATGCCCCATGATACGGCAAATCCTGTCAGTGCTGTGCGCAGCTTGTTGTGGCTCAGTGTTGCGAGTATCTCGTTGAAAAGGTCTGTCATCAGTCAGTAATGCGTCCGTCAGATATACGAATAATGCGGTTGGTCTGCTCGCCTACGCCCGGGTCGTGGGTGACGATAACTATTGTGCGACCCTCGGAATTGAGATCGCGGAACACCTGCATAACCTCACGTGAGGTCTTGGAGTCGAGAGCTCCCGTAGGCTCGTCGGCAAGAAGTATGGAGGGATTCGTGATGAGCGCGCGGGCTATTGCCACGCGTTGTTTCTGTCCTCCTGACAGTTCGCTCGGTAAATGAGTGGCACGATCCGACATCCCCATACGTTCAAGCTGTTCCATTGCGAGCAGATTGCGTTTCTTGCGTGAGACGCCTCGATAAAACAAAGGAAGTGCCACGTTTTCGATGGCGTTCTTATAGTTGATGAGGTTGAATGACTGGAATATGAATCCTATCATATAGTTGCGTAGGTCGGCAGCCCGGTTTTCACCGAGATTCTTTATGAGAACGCCGTCAAGACGGTATTCGCCTGTGTCATAGTTGTCAAGTATTCCGAGGATGTTCAGGAGTGTTGATTTTCCGGAACCTGACGCACCCATTATGCTTACGAGTTCACCCTTTTCAATGGATAGATTTACATCTTTGAGAACGTGGAGCGGTACCACGCCGGGATAGGACTTGTTTATGTCTTTAAGTTCGATAATCATTGTTCAGGTATGGCACCGTGTGTGGGCCTTGGTTTTAAGATATGACGTGAAATTTCGATATAAGTTTCATTTGGCGGAAATTATTTTATTGGCTCGAAAATGAAAAAAAGTATCATATGGATGCTGTGGTTGGCGATTCCGTTTTGCACTTACGGGTGGTTTTTGTAACTTTGCAGACTGTGATACATCTTCCTGTAATAATGCTCAGGGGAATCCTTATCGGGATTCTCGTATCGGCACCGATGGGGCCGATAGGGATGTTATGTATCCAGCGTACTCTTAGTCGCGGAAGATGGCCGGCTTTCTTCACAGGTGTCGGTGCCGGAGTGAGTGATCTTACTTATTGTCTGTTGGCAGGACTCGGCCTTTCGTTTGTTACTGATTTTATAGAGACCAACCAGGGCCTTTTACAGCTTGTTGGCTCCGTGGTGCTGCTGGTTTATGCAGGATATTTGTTTGGCTCGAATCCTTCCAGATCGCTTAACAAGACAGCTGCACAGCCTATGAGCTGCTGGAAGGATTTTGTCACGGGATTTCTTTTTACGTTCTCCAATCCGCTTATACTCTTCTTGATAATAGGACTGTTCGCGCGGTTTGCCTTCCTTGCTCCCGAGTTTCAGGCTTACCACTATGTTGCCGGCTATCTGTCAATACTTGTCGGGGCTGTATTATGGTGGTTTGGTGTCACATGGTTTGTCAATAAGGTTAGAGGACATTTCAATCTTCGCTCCATGTGGCTTGTCAACCGCATTCTTGCCGGTATTATCGTTGTTATGGGGGCTATCGGTTTCCTGACAGCGTTGCGCGATCTTTTGTTCAAAGCATAATAAAAGTCACGTTAGCCACTTCATTCAAAAAACACGTCAGGATAACGGACAGTTCCGCTGATACCGTCAATAGCGTGTGGCTTTAACTCTGCAATCATGCAAAAATCATGAGGAACATCAAAGGGAAACCCAATGCCGAAATTAATAGCTTTTTGATAACCGAATCGTGGATAATAATCCTTGTGACCAAGAAGGACAGCAGATCCATATCCAAGTGAGGCAGCTATTTTGTGGGCTTCTCTGATTAACATTCCTCCAATCCCTTGTCTTTGAAACTCTGGTAGGACGGCGAGAGGCGCAACGCTTAACGACGTTATGATATTATCCGTTGATACTATCTCTACTTTTGTAAGCAATATATATCCTACTATTTTCTTCTCATTGGTTTCGGCTACTAATTACAATTGAGGTATGAATGTTTCCGATTGATGAAGTCGCTCAACCAGAAGTTGCTCCTGATGGTCGCTTTCTACTACATCTGCAAAAGCAGATCCAATTAAATCGAGGATTATTGTTAAATCACCTTGTTGCTCTTGTCTGATTTTGATGGCCATAATTAAATTTATATTATCTTTGCAAAGATAATATATTTTATCCTTAATATGGCATTGTTTATTGCTGACAAAAAAGGAAGAACCATAGTTTATTAGATGCAGATTTAAGGTGTTTAATTCTCGAATATATTCGTAATTTTGCGAATATAATAAAAAAAATAAAAATATGGTAAAGAAGGAGATTTTCAAAATTGCATGTGGTCTTGTGATGACAATCGCATTTACTGCATGTAGCGGTGACGGGATTGAAGGAAAATGGGTTGAACCTGTTCCCGGTATGGAAAATCAGATGCAAGGTATAGATTTGGAAAAAGGAGGTAAAGCCTCATCCATGAATATGGCTACCTTGCAATATGAAAAGTGGGAAAGAAAAGACAACATCTTAATCCTATGTGGCAAAAGTATAGGTAATCATACAACTGGTTCGTTTAGTGATACTCTTACGATAGAGAGACTGACAGGTAGCGAGTTGGTTTTGAGGAAAGGAACCCTCACGATAAACTACAAAAAGCAGTAAGATTATAAGGATGCGACTCTTTCAAACAGAATCGCATCCTTACGTTTTTTTATTTGTCAGACCATAAATAAATTATGGCCGGCAATGATTTTATTACAGCGGTTTGTAGTCAAAATACTCAAAAACAGCCTTGGCTTTTGCAGACGGGTCGGTAGTGTATAGACCGATGAGTGTGCCCGTGAATCCTCCGGCAGTCTCGGTTGAGAGATAGCGTGTGTTCATTAACGCGAGATCATTAAAGGTCTTTCCTCCGTCAATGGAATAAGAGAATGTAAAGTGCTGCGGATTTCCGGTGATGCGTAGTTCTACATCCTTGATTGATTTTTTCAGCGGAATGGTCTTTTCGATATGGGTCAAGGCATCAAGTCGGTAACGAAGCTCGATGGCTTGTTCTCCGTCAGACTTGCGTGTGACGAACAGATCGTAATGAGAAGGCTCTGAGGCCCACATCGTCATACCGCCTTCGGCTCCTTGGCCATCATCGGTGAGTCTGACACGTGTGGTGGCTGAGAAATTGATATGTTCCATGCGGCGGAGCACCATTGAGGGACTTTCCTTAGAGTTGTCAAGTGTCACATCGGTGGCCTTTATGGTCAGACGTCCGTCTTTTAAGACATAATTCTCACTATGAGGATTGCGTAGCCATACCCATTCATGACCGAGGGCCGTGTTGTCGAAATCATCGCGAACGGCAGGTGTGGCCTTGGGATGGAGAGGAAGGGTAGGGACATCCATGTCAAGAGAGATGGTGCCATTGCCATTTACTACCGGCCAAGCGTTTTCATCCCATCTCACTGGTGCAAGATATGTCTCGCGTCCGAGGAGGCAGTGAGGGCCGGACTGCTGGCGGAAGCCAAGGCATACAAGCCACCAAGATCCATCGGGAGCCTGTACGAAATCTGCGTGGCCGGTACCCTGTATCGGGTTGTATTGTGCTTCCTTGTTGAAATGACTTAGGATAGGATTGGCCGGATTGGGAGTATACGGCCCGTCGATATTCCTTGAACGGGCGATTGTCACCCCGTGGCCGAGTTCTGTACCGCCTTCGGCTATAAGGAGATAATAGTATCCGTCTTTCTTATAAATATGTGGTGCTTCTGGATGACGTCCGCCTGTACCGTCCCATATGCGTTTGCTTGGTGACAGGGTCTTGCCGGTGAGGGGATCGATTTCGCAAAGCCATATACCTACATCGGGATTGCTGACCATGTAGCATTTTCCATCCTCGAAGTATAGTGATGGATCGATTCCTCCTTGTTCGAGCCATACCGGGTCGCTCCACCCTTTTGAAGGGTCGGTGGTATGTACGATAAAGTTGCCACGACTGCTGACATTGGTAGTGATCATATAGAATCGGCCGTTATCATATCGGATTGTAGGGGCATAGATTCCGCCCCATACGCCGGCTCCGTCAAGAGGAAGTTGTTCTGGCCTGTCAAGCACATGGCCTGTCTGTGTCCAGTTGACAAGGTCTTTGCTGTGATAGATAGGTACTCCCGGGAAATAACAGAAGGATGAGTTAACAAGATAGAAGTCATCACCTACCGCAACGATTGAAGGATCCGGATGCAGACCGGGGATGACGGGATTCTGGTAGGCTCCGGCGTTAAGGGCCGCCGTCATAGCCAGAAGTGGTAGTAGTTTCGATTTCATGGATGTGTCAGATATTTTTTTTAATTGAAATATTGAGATCGAATTGCTTTCTCACTTAGTTCCCAAGCACGTTGTATGTGTGCCGGATCAAGATTGTTTGGGATTGTCGTTCCGTCAGGCCTGACAGCACCCTGTGGAGGGGTGGTGGATACTATGCTCTTGCCAAGACCGAAATAAGCCTTCCCGGTCGACGTATGGATATAATCCTCAATGCCCATAATCTGCATTATGGTAGGGAAAATATCGATCTGTCCCAATGGCTGGCTGTATACCAGCCCTATTCCGGCATTATATACTATCAAAGGCACAAACTCTGTCAGCAGTCGGCTGTCAGGAAGGTACTGTGATGCCACATTGTGGTCTCCCGCAAGGACTATGACGGTTCTTTCAAGTATCCCTGTCTTTTCCAGATGTGAAATTAGGCGGTTTAGATTATTGTCGAAACATTTGGCCTTGTCAAGATAGTTAATCTCACATTCATTAAATCCGTTAAGCCTCTTATTGTCACGGTTGATGGCCGTGGTTGCCTCTATAATGTCATAAGGGGAATGCATGGAAAGTGTGGTTATCTCCATAAAGAAAGGTTCGGAGAGCGAGTCTATGATAGGTATGACGTTGTCTATAAGGTAGGTGTCGGAGTCGTGCTTCCAGCTGCCGTTTACTGTTGACAGATCGTCATAAAGCCTGTCATATCCGAAACTTTTGGTCGTTATGTCATGGTTGTTGAACGAACGGTTCTCACAGATTGCCTCGACTGCCTCATAGCCTTTGAGTGCCTTGGCAAGGGATGGATAGTCTCCGACGATTATACGCTGGTTGGCAGGGCGTTTTATCATAGGATAAAGGCCTGTGTTATACATCAGCTGCCCGTCGGCAGATTGTCCTACCCCCACCTGGGTGAGCACGTTTGGAGCGAAAAGCGTTGTAGAATCAGCTATAAGCGATTTAACAGTGGGCATTACATCCAGACTGTCCGTGAGAGACAGGAGTGTGGAATTGAATGACTCTACAATCACAAATATGAGGTTCTTACCCTTGTTATTCTCTATCGAGGCTTCGTACATAGGGTTGGGAATAGGTTTCTCAGGCCCGAGTAGCTGTCTCAGTTCGTTCTCTTCCTGATTGTCAAAAGCCGTTATGGGCGGGATATATTCCCATATTAAATGGCCCAAAAGAAATATGGAACATCCGTCTTTCCAAAGAGATGTCTTATGGTATGGGAGATCCAATGTGCCGAGAGTCTTGATAGTCTGTCCTTGCCAGGAATCGATCTCGCCTGAGGTGGCTCGGTATATCTTGTCTCTCCTTACTGCAAGGAAGAAGAGAAGCATAGGCAACAGAATCATGGCTGCCGCTGTCAGTAACCTTATGAGAGAAGTATATCTCTCTGACAGAAGTTGTCTTCGCCATTTGAAGAATAATACTGTAACTAAAATTGGCGGTAGTATTATAAATATATCTGTTATCCTCAGTAGGGACACGCTGCTGTTGATGACCGTAGGTGTGAAAATATTAGCCGGCTCTACGGCTGTTATCCAGAAGAAATCGCCGAAATTTCTCAGATAGAGCACGTTTGTCAATAGGAGCAACGTAAGCACGGTTTCTGGTATCCAGAACGTCTTACGCCATGATGGGGGGAGGAAAAATACAGGCAAAGAGAAAAATATTGCCGACAATATGGAATTGAGAATATATATTTTGTCAAAAGTGTGCCAACATTGTATGCTGACAATCATGTTCTGCACGGAGAATCCGATTGTCATTATAATGGCGAAAATGGTGGCGCGTTTTATGGAAAAGTTTCTCATACTACACGCAAAGATAATGGTTTTTAATATAATATACCAAAAGCGTGTCAGCTCAAATTAATGAGCTGACACGCTTTTGGTATATT
>CAJTRI010000024.1 GCA_910578615.1 uncultured Duncaniella sp.
GTAGGATTGCTCCTACGTCAGTTTAGCAAACTGGTGGTTTCAGCCACTCACCCACCTCTCCTTTCTTGTCATTGCCCTTCCTCTGAAAAGCGATGCAAAGTTAGGGCTTTTTCGCGAACCATGCAAATTCTCACACAACTTTTTTATTCCTTTTTCGCTAAAAAATTGTCAGGGACTAAAATAATCTCAAAATATGGTCTGACAATACCCTATTTCATATTTTTTCATTAATTTTGTAATTCCAAATATACCCAATCACCTATATTTATATATAATCTTTGACTCCGCTATGGCGACAAAACCATTCAAGTATCAGGAAATGTTTCCCTTAGGGCCTGACACGACCGAGTACTACAAACTCTCTTCCGATTATGTGAAAGTAGAAAACTGGGGCGGCCACGAGTTTCTCGTGGTTGATCCGCAGGCTCTTACCGTGCTCGCACGCGCCTGTACCCATGATAATGCCTTCTATCTGCGTCGCGAACACAATGCCATGGTGGCTAAGATACTTGCCGATCCCGAGGCTTCCGACAACGATAAGTTCGTGGCCCTTACGATGCTCCGCAATGCCGAGGTTTCATCAAAGGGCCAGCTTCCTTTCTGTCAGGATACCGGCACCGCCATATGCCACGGAGAGAAAGGACAGAACGTATATACCGGATGCAACGACGAGGAGCGCATCTCAGAAGGCGTATATCTCACATATACTTCCGACAATCTCCGCTATTCCCAGAACGCGCCTCTCACAATGTATGACGAGGTAAATACCGGCTGCAATCTGCCGGCCCAGATAGACATTCATGCCACCGAGGGTGACGAATACAAATTCCTGTTCGTTGCCAAAGGGGGAGGCTCTGCCAACAAGACATATCTCTATCAGGAGACAAAGGCCATACTGAACCCCAAGACCCTCATACCTTTCCTTGTGGAAAAAATGAAGAGTCTCGGCACCGCAGCCTGCCCCCCCTACCATATAGCGATCGTTGTCGGCGGCACTTCGGCTGAGAAGAATCTCGAAGTCGTGAAGAAAGCTTCCGTAAAATATCTTGACACCCTACCCGACCACGGTAACGAACTCGGACACGCGTTCCGTGACCGTGAGCTTGAAGACCAGCTCAAAAAAGAGGCTGAATGTCTCGGACTCGGAGCACAGTTCGGAGGAAAATATTTTGCCCACGATATCCGTGTGATCCGTCTGCCCCGACATGGTGCCTCATGCCCTGTCGGAATAGGTGTTTCCTGCTCTGCCGACCGCAATATAAAGGCAAAAATCAATCGTGAGGGTCTCTGGGTGGAAAAACTCGACACCAACCCCGGCGAACTCATCCCCGAAGAATACCGCAACCAGAACGAGGGTAACGTTGTGAAAATCGATCTCAACCGTCCCATGGCCGAAATCCTCGGCGAACTTACAAAGTATCCGGTTGCCACCCGCCTCTCACTCAACGGAACAATAATAGTAGGCCGAGATATAGCGCACGCCAAAATCAAGGAACGTCTTGACAAAGGCGAACCCATGCCACAATATCTCAAAGACCATCCCATCTACTATGCAGGCCCTGCAAAAACACCCGAAGGTATGCCCTCCGGATCATTCGGCCCGACAACTGCCGGACGTATGGACTCTTATGTAGACCAGTTCCAAGCTGCCGGAGGCTCCATGATAATGATAGCCAAAGGCAACCGCAGCAAACAAGTGACCGATGCCTGTCACAAACATGGTGGCTTCTACCTCGGCTCTATCGGTGGCCCGGCGGCTATACTCGCACAAAACAGCATAAAGAAAGTCGAATTGCTCGAATATCCCGAACTCGGCATGGAGGCAATCTGGAAAATCGAGGTGGAGGATTTCCCCGCATTCATCCTCGTTGATGACAAGGGCAACGATTTCTTCACGCAGATTTTCGATAAGTGCAAGGGTTGCGGCCTTGCTTCCGGCGAACAGCATTAAACAAGCCTTGCCGAGAAATATCTACGACATACGGCGATACGGCATCATCAGTTTTCTGGTGGTGTCTGTCGCCGTAGTCGCTTTGTTTCTCTATTATTCCGACTCGCTCGTCAGAGACCTGTCATCACAAGAGCGTTCGAGAATGCAGATATGGGCTGATGCGACAAGGGAAATCGTCAACAGCGGAGCTGACGATGACACCAATCCGGCCATGATGGATTTCCTGCTCTCGATTATCGAGGACAACCGAAATATCCCCGTACTGCTGACAGATGCAGAAGACAATATTCTGATGCACCGCAATTTTAACCTGCCTGAGAATGCCGACTCTCTGGCGCCGTTTGAAATCTCGGAAGCAAATGAAAAGTTTCTGCAAAAAAAACTCAAAGCACTCCGTGACACACCTAACCGTATCGAGATAGATATGGGCATCACAGGAAAACAATTTCTCTATTATGAGGACTCCCGTCTGTTACGTTCGCTCAATTACTATCCCTATGTCCAGGTTCTCGTACTGCTTGCATTCATACTCATCGTCTATTACGCTGTCTCATCGACCAAACGTGCAGAACAGAACAAAGTGTGGGTAGGCCTGTCAAAAGAGACTGCCCACCAGCTCGGAACACCGATATCATCGCTTATGGCCTGGATGGAACTGCTTGAAGGACTCGGTGTAGACAAGGATACAGTCAATGAGATGAACAAGGACGTAAGACGGCTTTCTACGATCGCATCTCGCTTTTCAAAAATAGGCTCACGCCCGTCAATGGACGAAGAAGACCTTAATTCCATAGTGAAGCGTTCGTCCGAATACATGTCTACCCGCATCTCCCGACGCATAAATCTTACTGTTGATTGTTGTCCCGGCCGGCTCGAAGTGAGAATATCCGTACCGCTTACCGAATGGGTCATGGAAAACCTGATAAAGAACGCGGTAGACGCAATGGAAGGCAATGGATCAATTAACGTAAGCACATATCGAGAAAAGGAATATGCCGTAATAGATATCTCTGACACCGGCAAGGGAATCTCAAAAAAGAACCAGAAAAATATTTTCAGTCCCGGTTTCACTACCAAAAGCCGCGGATGGGGACTCGGGCTTACCCTTGCAAGACGCATAATAGAGGAATATCACGGAGGAAGAATCTATGTGAAGAATTCAGAGATAGACAAAGGCACCACGTTCACAATAGAAATCCCAATCAACAAATGACACTAAGAGACAAAACCAACGCGGCTTTAAAGACCCTGTCATCTATCTATGATGACCGTGAGGCCCGCAATATCATAGATCTCGCCGTCAGCCATATAAAGGGATGGAGCCGTATCGATATGCTGCTTAACTCAGACAAAGAAATATCGAATCTGCTCTCTGAAAAAATTGACGCTGTGACCAGACGTCTGCTCACTCACGAACCTATACAGTATATCCTCGGCGAAACATACTGGCACGGGCTGACATTGAAGGTCGCACCCGGTGTATTGATTCCACGCCCCGAGACATCAGAACTTGTCGATATAATCACAGATGAAAACAATGCGGAAGATCTCGACGTGCTCGATCTTTGCACAGGTTCAGGGGCAATAGCGCTTGCACTCTCCCGATTTCTACGTTTTCCGAAGGTCACAGCCGTTGATATATCATCCGAAGCTCTTGACATAGCCCGTGAAAACGACAAAATACTCCGAACCGGCATAAATTTCATTTTGGCAGATATTCTGAGGCCACTTCCATTTCCAGATGGCTCATTCGACATTATGGTATCCAACCCTCCATATATATGCGAGAGCGAGAAACAGACAATGTCCCCGAATGTACTTGACTATGAACCATCGACAGCCCTTTTTGTCCCAGACTCAGATCCTTTGAAATTCTACCGTCCTATTGCTGTCGAAGGATATCGCACAGCCAAACCGGGCGCACGTATTTATCTGGAAATAAACCCGGATCACGCACTTGTAACCAGACAGCTCCTTAGAGAGACAGGATGGAGCGATGCTGAAATCGTCAATGACATGCATGGCCGGCAAAGATTCGTCAAAGCAACAAGGCACTGAATGCTCCAACATCGCAAACTCACATATGAGAACGCCCTTACAAGGGCTGCCGCACTATGCTCCAAATGCGAGCAATGCTCTTCCGACATTTTGAAAAAACTGTCGGGATGGGGATTGTCATCCAACGATTCAGAACGTGTGATTGGCCGCCTCGAAGAACTCATGTTTCTTGATGACGAACGTTTTGTAAGGGCCTATGCCCATGACAAACTCGTTTTCTCTGGCTGGGGACGCATGAAGATAGCCAGAGGCCTATGGGCCAAAAGACTTCCGCGCGAACTGATCGACATCGCCCTTGAAAGTATTGACGAGGAAGAATACGAAGATGTGGCGATACGTGTAATGTCTTCCCGCACACGGCTTTATCCCGGCATGCTTGAATCATATGAGGGCCGCACAAAACTCTTGTGTTTCGGAGCAGGGCGCGGTTTTGAACTCAGTCTTCTGACCAAAATCATCACCACACTTCGCAAACAGCATGAGGAAGAATAATAGTCTTACTGACAATATCCGGGTCTGGGCAAACAGCCTTGTAGACCTTATTCTTCCAAGAGTATGCAGTGTATGCGGGACTGTCCTTGTGGAAGGAGAGGACATCATGTGTCTCAATTGCCTTGTCAACCTGCCTGTGTCAGGAATGCATGACCGGCAGCCTAACGAAATCCATGAACGTCTGATCTCCCTGCGGACACCGATTGAAAAAGCCACATCGTATTTTTATTACAATCGCGACAACCCGTATGCCAGACTCATCCACGATACAAAGTACCGCAACCGTCCTCGTGTGGGGCGTAAACTTGCCGCAACCTATGCCAGTCAAATCATCAGTATAGGATTCTTTGACGATATTGATGCCCTTGTCCCCATCCCTATACATTTTCTGAAAAGGCTGAAACGGTCTTATAACCAGTCAGAAGAGATAGCAAAAGGAGTCTCGTTGGTGACAGGAATCCCGATTGAAGACCATCTACATGCCACACGTTACCATTCATCCCAGACACGTAAGTCTGCAACGGTTCGCCGTCTTAATGTATCAGGCTCGTTCTCAGTAAGACACAGTTCGGATATTTCCGGCAAACATCTTCTCATAATAGATGACGTAATAACCACCGGCTCTACAATGCTCTCAGCCATGGAGGCTCTGAAATCATATGACCCGACAGTACGCCTGAGCGTATTTTCCCTTGCACTAACACATAATTACTAACCTGAATGATTACAAGAAGGCTCATCGCGACAACGCTCCTTATCGCCACCATCGGATGTGGCGGTCTCCGCTCTTCATGTGCCGAAACAGACACCGTCATGCAGGCCAAAAAGCCCGGTATTATCACAAGGTTCATCAAATATTTCGAAAAATCCAACAAGCACGAAATTACCAAACGCCCGCATTTCAGCTTTCTGGCAGGCCCTCACTACTCAAAAGAATCGGGACTTGGACTTGGAATGGTGCTTGGAGGAAGCTATTCCACAGCGCCGGAAGACTCCCTTGTTCCTCTATCCAATATATCCATAGTCGGAGACATCGCCACCAAAAACCTATATATGACAGGCATACGCGGCGAACACTTCTTCTCTGACAAAAACCGTCGAATCAGCTATTCGCTTCATCTAAAATCACAGACCTCCTATTTCTGGGGTATCGGTTATGGTTGGGAACATGATAACTCAAACAAGACAAAATACAGAGCACTTGATATCGGTCTGGATGCCTCTATGGAATGGAGGCTTTTCGGCCGCTTCTTCGCTGGCCCGGTGTTTGACGGTATGTATTTCAGCGCGCACGACCCCGCAGACCGCACCGTCTGGCAGGACGAACCTCTTTCTCATCTGAGCGTCAGTGTGGGAGGTAAGATCAGCTTTGACACCAGAGACAACCACACCTCTACCAAGAAAGGCATATATATAGAGCTGATCCAGCTTTTCGCTCCCCGTTTCATCGGAAACGGCCATTATTCCTATTCATCAACCGAGGTCAGTGCCAATCTTTTCAACCCACTATGGCGCAGTGCCACACTCGCCACACGCCTTCATGGAGCCTTCTCATACGGCCGAACTCCGTGGGGCATCCTGCCAAACCTTGGAGACGGAACCATGAGAAGCTATTACGAAGGACGTTACCGAGACAAAGACTGTCTCGACCTCGTCATCGAACTCCGTCAGCACGTATGGCGGCGAAGCGGCATAGTGGTGTGGGGTGGTGCCGGAACCGTATTTCCGAGATTCAGAGAAATCAGATTCAGACACATCCTTCCTGAATGCGGAATAGGTTATCGCTGGGAATTCAAACGCAACTCGAACGTCCGTATAGATTACGGCATAGGAAGACATTCCACAGGTTTCGTTTTCAGTCTCAATGAATCATTCTAATCCTTCTATGGGCAAGAAAATAATAATACTATACACGCTGCTTATCCTTCTCATCCCCAACGTGGCCCTCTGCTTCACCGAGCATCTATCATTATCCGCTTCACTAAGCAACATCTTTTTATCGGCCTCACTGATAGCCTTCATATTGTCAGTCTCGCCACGCCTCGGACGTAACATATGGCTATTGTTTCCGTTGTTTTTTTTCGCCGCATTACAGATAGTCCTGCTCAACCTTTACGGGCGCAGCATCATAGCGGTCGACATGTTTCTCAATCTTGTGACAACAAATTCAGGCGAGGTTGCCGAGCTCCTCGGAAACATGCTCCCTATCCTCTCGACGGTGGTAATTCTTTACGTGCCAGTTCTGATATCCGCCTGCATAATGTGGAAGAAACATATCTCGACAGATCGCAGTACAATTACCGTATGCCGTCGTTGCTCCATAATATTCGCCCTCATAGGCACCATCTCGTTCGGAGCGGCATGTAACAGTATAAACCCTTACAGGCCAAGCAAAGATCTGTATCCGCTCAACGTATGTTACAACATATATCTTGCCTTTGACCGCACAATCAAGACTGCCGGATATCACGACACATCAGCCGGGTTCACATATAATGCCGTTCCCACCCATCCCGCTGACTCTACTGAAATCTATATCGCAATCATAGGCGAGACATCCCGTGCCGAAAACTGGCAGCTGACAGGTTATTCACGTCCCACCACCCCATTGCTTTCGTCTCGTAAAGACCTACTTGTCGGAAAGAACGCCCTGAGCGAAAGCAACACCACCCACAAGAGTGTCCCGATGCTCCTCAGCCCCGTGTCAGCGACTGACTTCGACAGAAATATATACAAGGCGAAAAGCATCCTCACAGCTTTCAAAGAAGCCGGATTCCATACGGCGTTCCTGTCAAATCAGGGCCATAACCGCTCGTTTATTGATTTTTATGCCGAGGAGGCAGACACCACGCTTTTTATAAAGGATGAAGAAATAGGTGACGGCAGCGACCTGCGTCTCCTCGAAGTCCTTGACGGAATAATAGCTATCGGTGGCAGGAAACAACTAATAGTGCTGCATACATACGGCTCTCATTTCAACTATCGTGACCGTTATACAGGCGTCAGGCCAACATTCGTCCCCGATGATTACGATGAGGCAGTACGCGCCAACCGCCCACTCCTTATAAATGCCTATGACAACTCCATCCTCGTGACAGACCGCCTTGTATCTGAATGCATTACACGTCTCGAAAAGATACCCGGTCTGCTGGGTGGTGTAGTATACACATCCGATCATGGAGAGGACATATATGATGACGAACACGGACGTTTTCTACATGCCTCTCCTCTCCCCACCATTCATCAGGTACATGTCCCTTTTCTGGCCTGGCTCTCCCCTGCCCTAACCGCAACATATCCGGAAAAGGCGTCAGCAATGTCAAGAAACATGGCCGAATTCATATCCACCTCCCGAAGCTATGCTCCTACGCTGATCGATATTGCCGGAATTGAAACAGAGAAGACTGATTCTCTTGCCTCACTCTTCTCCGTATCCTACCATCCGCACGAAGCGGTATATCTCAATGATCACAACGAATGTGTAAGTCTCATGGAATTGCTGTAAAACTCCCGTCATCCCACATTACAGGCCGCCCGGGAGCAGATTGTGCCACATCTATAAGTCTCTGGTTTGACGAACCTCTGAAAACAAGAGCCTTGTCTTTCAAAGCCTCTACAAACGGGCCGTCAACCAACACTTCCACATTTTCAAGCACAGCCCTCATGTAGACATCTGACATGACCCTATCGTAGAGAAAGCCGGTATAACACCATATCGTCTTTCCTGTTTCGGCTATCCTCTGTGCAAGACCGGCAAGCTCCTCAGACTGTAATAGTGGATCTCCGCCCGTGAATGTCACGTCAAAGCCATTCTCCTCCACAATCGCAAAAATCTCATCTGCCGTCATTTCATTGCCCGAATCAACATTCCATGACTGAGGATTGTGACAGCCCGGACATTGGTGGATACAACCTGCAAAATAGATGGCCGTACGAAGTCCCGGGCCGTCAACCGACGTCCCGGGAACAATATCAATTACCCTCATCCTATCATTATTTATGAACCACGCGATCCTGCAATTCTGCAAGTTTGGCATTGTTCCAGCGGTCGGTGGTTCCGACAAGATAGCCTGTGATTCTCTGGATATTGTCAATATGGCGGCTATGGCACTTGGGACATTCCGTCAGCCCGTCTGTGGCATCCTCATATCCGCAATTCATACATCTGTTGCGATTATGGTTGACAGATCCGTAACCTATATTATAGCGATCCATCAAGTCAACGATATCACTTATAGCCTTGGGATTGTGGGTTGCATCACCATCTATTTCCACATAGAATATATGACCGCCACCAGTCAGTTCGTGATAAGGAGCCTCTATCTTGGCCTTATGCACAGGCGAACACTTGTAGTAGACGGGTACATGGTTGGAATTTGTGTAATAGATCTTGTCAGTCACACCCGGGATTACGCCAAAAGAACGGAGGTCACGAGATGTGAATTTACCCGAAAGTCCTTCGGCAGGAGTTGCCAGAACCGAATAGTTATGATGATACTGCTCGCTGAAATCATTTACCCTCGACCTCATGTGAGAGACTATCCGCAATCCGAGTTTCTGGGCCTCCTCACTCTCGCCATGGTGCTTGCCGGTAAGGGCTATGAGACATTCGGCGAGACCTATAAACCCTATTCCAAGAGTGCCTTGGTTAATAACAGATTCTATTGTATCATTAGGAGCAAGATTCTCGGCACCGTTCCACAAGCGTGACATAAGAAGAGGGAACTGCTTTGCCATAGCGGTCTTCTGGAACTCAAATCTCTCGTTGAGCTGGCGTGCTGTGATATCAAGCACATGGTCAAGTTTGGAAAAGAACTTGTGGATACGTTCCTCCTCATCCTTTATGTTCATGCACTCAATCGCTATACGCACTATATTGATGGTGGTGAAACTGAGATTTCCACGCCCGATAGATGTCTTGTCACCGAAACGGTTCTCAAACACACGGGTGCGGCATCCCATGGTGGCAACTTCATACTTATATCTCTCGGGGTCATCAGCACGCCATTTCTCGTGATGATTGAACGAGGCATCAAGATTAAGGAAATTAGGAAAGAAACGGCGCGCCGTCACCTTGCAGGCGAGCTGGTACAGGTCATAGTTGGGATCTTCGGGAAGATAGCTCACTCCACGCTTCTTCTTCCATATCTGTATCGGGAAAATAGCGGTTGCCCCGTTCCCTACACCCTCATAAGTCGTGTGGAGGAGTTCACGGATTATACAACGTCCCTCCGCAGAAGTATCAGTGCCATAGTTTATAGAACTGAAAACCACTTGGTTGCCACCACGAGAGTGGATGGTATTCATATTATGTATGAACGCCTCCATCGACTGGTGCACACGTGAGACAGTCTGGTTCACCGCATGTTGCATATAGCGTTCCTCACCCTGCAACCCGTCAAGAGACTTATGGTTATAATCCTTTATCTCCACATTGTAAAGATGCGAGAGATCACATCCGCTCAGACGTTCGAGACACTTTATCTCCTCTATGAAAGAATATCTCACAAACGGCGCCAGATAAAAATCAAATGCCGGAATGGCCTGTCCGCCATGCATCTCGTTCTGGGCTGTCTCCAATGAGATGCATCCTATTATACTCGCGGTCTCTATACGTTTTGCCGGACGCGACTCGCCATGGCCGGCCACGAAACCATGTTTGAGAATGCGGTCAAGCGGATGCTGTACACATGTCAGACTCTTGGTGGGGTAATAATCCTTGTCATGGATGTGGATATATCCAGCGTTTACAGCCTCACGTGTCTCCGACGATAACAGATAGTCATCAACAAAAGGCTTTGTGGTCTCGCTGGCAAACTTCATCATCATACCGGCAGGAGAATCGGTATTCATATTGGCATTCTCACGCGTGATGTCATTGCTCTTGGCCTCTATGATTTCCAAGAACATATCACGGGTCTTGGCGCGACGTGCTATCGATCGCTGGTCACGATAGGCGATGTAACGTTTGGCAACCTCCTTGCGAGGAGAATTCATCAGTTCAAGCTCCACGCGATCCTGTATCTCCTCAACCGACATCTGCTCGTCGCCCGACATGGATATAATGTCGACTATGCGTGCTATAAGCGCCTCATCCTCTCCCCCTTCGGTGGTGAGCATGGCTTTACGTATCGCAGCCTTGATTTTTTCTTCGTTATAGCCTACCACGCGGCCATCGCGCTTTAACACGGTATGTATCATCTTTTCTTGTCGAGGAGGGTTAAATTATTTGATGCATTGGAAAAATATCTCTGTCCAAAGCCCATCAGACTCGTCAGAATCTAAGGTCGGATTTTGATACCGCAAAGTTAAGTAGAGAAGCGTTAAATAACAAGCAAATTATTGTTAAAACCGCATCTTGGATTTTCATTTTGGAAAACTTTGACGCGACATAAAAACTCGAAAATACTAATTATCAAATATTTAACATTTGGTTTTGGACAACTTCATGCACATTTATAAATTTTTACTTCAAAAAATAGCATATTTTCAACAAATATATTCGGTATATTTTTTTCTTATAAACGCAAACAATACGACAACAAAAAACGTGATCTAAAACTATTCCCGTATCTCATCGGAGAGAATATATGCTTTGCTAAATTTCATATCCCAAATTAAACACTCAATGCATTGGTTATGAAATCAGTGAATAACCAATGCATTGAGTGTCATTGCAGTCTATTGTCTATTAATAACAAGCCCTCCATTCCATAGGGGCAGTTTTAGACAATCCGTCAATTTTGGTAACCTTAATCGGTCTATTGAAATACTATCTTACAACAAACTTCTTACCGTCACGGATATATATCCCAGGTGCGAGAGGTTCGTTGACCTCGACACCCATTATGTTGTAGATTCTGCCATTGCCTGAAACACCGGGCATATCAATCACGATGTCTTCAACAGCCGAGGATTCAGCCGAATGGAGCGTGATGACAAGTACAACCTGGTCACCCTGAGGTGTGAAGGTAATTGAACCTGATGCCGGTGTGGCAAATTCTATATCGTGGCTGACAGTAACATTGGAACCGTCTTTTTTGGGCGGGAACACATATTGACTACCGTCAATACCATTGATTTCGGAGAAGCTCGCATCCTCACGGTCATAGTTGTTGTAGCCTTCCATAGTGATGGAACTTACACTTACACCTTCCGGGAGACTGATGGTGTATTGCACACCCTTGGAATATTTGATCCGGCTTTCCTTGCCGGTACTGTAACCCTTGCCGGCCTCATTTGTGACAGTGATATTTCCGTCAAACTTCCATTCTCTGCTGTCACCGCTGTCATAAGTATCAGCGGAAATCAAGAAATCAGTCCCGACAGGATCCCCTGTACCCGGAAGATCGACTCCGGGATCGGAATATTCGAGATTGCCGGTCAGAAGTTTTCCATCCTTATTGCCCTCATCCATTATGTGGGCCACGAGCGAGTTCATATAGATTTCAAGGTTGGTATAACCGTCGACGAGTGCTTTACCGTCCGAAGCATCCTCCGGGTTCAGGCCATGGGCCTTCTCCCACTCATCAGGGATACCGTCACCGTCACTGTCGACAAGGGCATCAGCGGATTTCAACTCCGGCCAACCCTTTGTGCCTGACGGGAGCACGACTTGATCCTGATTGTCAATGATGCCGTTGGATGTAAAAGATGCCGTACCGTTTTTGACATCCTTTGTCACAACCTGGTCATACTCATCACGATGTAGCGATGCACCGGCATATGCCAGTACTTTCTCAAAGGCCTTCTCGGCAGAGTGGGTAGTGGTGTATACGAAGTCAAGAGGCGTGTCAATCTTCATATCCTCCTTTACCTGATCATTGAAGGTCATGTCACACTTCGAGTTGTCTATCTGTGAATACATCCCGGTAGTCCAGTTATCTGCGGTGACTTTAGAGTCAGACGGGTTAACGTTGCCTTTCACATAGAATGTGCCCCATTTATGAAGCATGGACTTCCAGTCATTCCATGTCACACGCACAGCCTTGCCGTCATATTCTATAGTGCCGGCCTCCATATTTATAGGATAGCTGACATTATTTATAATCACGACATTCTGGCCATCGGCGCGCCCTCCGCTGATATTCTTGTCTGTATAGGACGTACCTGCGACTCTGTTGATATCGGTAATGGTCGTCTTCTTGTCAAGACAATAGTCAACCGTGCGGATTCCGACTCCGGCAATGCGAGATTTGCGACTGTTGCTCTGTTTTCCGGGCTTGTAATAGTTGTTGACTATATTGACATTCATGCCCTCGCCGCCGTAACATCCGTTGGTGCCGTAGTTGTACATCACATTGTTACGCAAATCCATGCGTTCGTCCCTCTGTGTGCCGGGACGCGGGCCGAGACGTGGCGTGCGCGAACTGTGATTGGCTATCAGATTGTGGTGATAGCTCGCACCGCTGCCACCCCAGTTTCCGCCATATCCGTGCGCACCCTTGGAATGGCCTGAATTACGTAGTGAATGGGAAGCGATACACCATTGCACGGTCGTATTGCGGCTGCCATAGACCGACAGACATTCGTCAATGCTCCAACTCACAGAACAGTGGTCTATTATGATATTGGATGCATCCATTCCGCCAAGTCCGTCCCCTTCGTGATGGGCCACCTCGCGGTTGCCGAGACGGAAACGCATGAAACGTATGATGACATTCGAGGCCGATATAGTGAACGGATAGTCAGCGATACATATACCGTCACCCGGCGCTGTCTGACCAGCGATTGTCACATTTCCATTGCGAAGGCGCAGTTCCGATTTAAGAAATATCGTCCCTGAGACATCAAAGACGATGGTTCGGACGCCTTTCTGGTTGACAGCATAACGGAACGAACCGGGATTGCTGTTGTCTTCAAGTGTCGTGACATGATATACGTCACCACCACGGCCGCCGGTAGTCATACGGCCATAACCTTCGGCTCCCGGGAAAGCCTCGCGCTGCGCCCATGCCCCTGCCGGCAGGAGCATGAACAACAGTGCAAACATGGTTGCCAATGTTGATTTTTTCATGATATTATAGATATTAAACAAGGTCTTTCAAGATATTCTTAGATGACCCCGTGGGCAGAAAGAAGTATCGTCATATGGTCACGCAGTTTGCGAGCCTCTGCGGCAGCCACATCGGCAAAATCCTCACCCTGCGACGCATATATTATGCCTCGCGAGGAGTTGACGAGCAGACCACAATCTGAATTCATGCCCCAACGGGCCACATCTTCGAGACTACCTCCCTGAGCGCCTACACCTGGAACAAGCAGGAAGTTGTCAGGAGCGACACGGCGGACTTCAGAGAACATAGCACCCTGTGTAGCACCGACTACGAACATGAGATTCTCCGTACTTCCCCACTTGCGTGCCGTTTCAAGCACATGTTCGAAGAGGCGGGTGCCGGTCATATCGGTAAGGAACTGGAAGTCACGGCTGCCCGGATTGGATGTAAGAGCAAGCAGGATTACCCATTTGCCATCATAATCCATAAAAGGCTTCACACTGTCAAAACCCATGTAGGGAGCCACTGTGAGAGCGTCCACGTCCATGTTTTCAAAAAAAGCACGGGCATAGAGTGAGGAGGTATTACCTATGTCTCCACGTTTTGCATCGGCTATGACGAGCTGGTCGGGATAATTGTCCCTGATGTAGCGGACGGTTCGGTCAAGAGCCTTCCATCCCTCAACCCCAAGGCTTTCATAGAAAGCTGTATTGGGCTTGTAGGCCACACAATATGGGGCGGTAGCGTCAATTATAGCCTTGTTGAATTCGAAGACAGGGTCTTCGGCATCACGGAGACAGGCGGGAATTTTCTTAATGTCGGTGTCAAGACCTACGCATAGGAACGAACCTTTGGCGCAGATATTGTCAATAAGCTGTTGGCGTGTCATGATATATTGTAAATTATCTTAACTCTATTATTATGAAATTATGGATGGTCATAGTTCCGCAGCTTTAAGCTTCTCGGCATTCTCGGCTATGGTGAGCTGGTCTATCACATCCTGAATGTCACCATCCATAAATGCTTGAAGATTGTAGATGGTGTAATTTATACGGTGGTCTGTGATCCTGCCTTGCGGATAGTTGTAAGTACGGATCTTGGCCGAACGGTCGCCTGTTGAGACCATGGTCTTTCGGCGAGAGGCAATATCGTCGATGTACTTCTGATGCTCCTTGTCATATATAAACGTGCGCAGACGACTGAGGGCGCGTTCCTTGTTTTTGGGCTGGTCTCGCGTCTCCGTACACTCTATAAGTATCTCTTCGGTCTCGCCGGTATTTGGGTTGCGCCACATGTAGCGCAGACGAACCCCCGACTCCACCTTGTTGACGTTCTGACCGCCGGCCCCTCCTGAACGGAATGTATCCCACTTGATCTCGCCCTCGTTGATTTCCACATCAAAGGCCTCGGCCTCTGGAAGCACCGCCACAGTAGCGGCAGAGGTATGTACACGGCCCTGTGTCTCGGTTGCCGGGACACGCTGGACACGATGGACACCGCTCTCATATTTGAGAGTACCATAGACATTCTCGCCACTCACGCTGACCACTATCTCCTTGTATCCGCCGGCAGCCCCTTCGCTGAAACTTGTTATAGCGACGTTCCAGCCCTTTGACTCGCAATATTTGGAGTACATCTTGAAAAGGTCACCGGCAAATATAGCCGCCTCGTCTCCGCCCGTTCCTCCACGGATTTCAAGCACAACGTTCTTGCCGTCTTCCGGGTCGGCAGGCACAAGGAGAAGTTTGATTTCCTCTTCAAGGGCCGGAATGGCATCCGTTGCTTCGTCAAGTTCCTCCTTGGCCATCTGGCGTAGCTCCGGGTCGTTCTCTGAACCCAACACCTCCTTGGCTTCCTCTATATTGTCAAGCAAGGTGCGGTAGCGGCGCGTGACTGCCGTGAGTTTCTCAAGATCCTTGTATTCCTTTGTCAGTTTGACATAGCGCTTCATGTCGGCTATTACCGAAGGGTCGGTGATGAGGGTCGAAACCTCCTCAAAACGTGCTTCTATGCCGTCAAGGCGAGCCAGAAGTGAATTGTCTGCCATTGCGATATTATTCAGAAATATTTTTGCAAAGGTAACAATTTTTTCTGAAACTTCCTATTTCATGCGGGTCATACAAGAGTCAACAGATAGTCTTTGAAGTCCGTCTGGTCATTCGTCATAGAAACCGATTGCTTCACACCCTTCATAAAAGCGGACAGCCGCTCGGGAACAGCGATTTCTGTATCGAGAATGGTATTGACAGTGTCGCGGAACTTTGCTGGATGGGCTGTTTCGAGGAATACCCCGACCTCACCCGGGCGTAATTGCTCTCTAAGCGCCTTATAAGCACACGCGCCATGAGGGTCAAGCACATACCCAGTGCGCCGATAGCAGTCACGCATCGTATCGGCTATCTGACTATCATCATATGCAGCGCCTGAAATCATCCCCGAGATCTCGGAATGGCTGCCTCCGTACAGATCAAGTATACGAGCGAAATTGCTGGGGTCGCCCACATCCATCGCATTGGCGATGGTCGCAACACTCTGACGTGGCGCATAGACACCGGAACGCAGATACCCAAGGAATATGTCATTGGCGTTATTGGCGGCTATGAAACGTTTGACCGGCAGTCCCATTCGGTGTGCGACAAGACCGGCCGTAAGGTTGCCGAAATTGCCACTGGGCACACACACTACCATCTCCTCATCTCTCCCCTGTTCTTTCAGACGGGCATAGGCGTTGAAGTAATAAAACGACTGTGGAAGGAAACGCGCCACATTTATAGAGTTGGCAGAGGTAAGCAGAAGTTTCCCTGTCAGCTCGGAATCCATGAAGGCTCCTTTTACAAGGCGCTGACAGTCATCAAACGAACCGTCAACCTCCAAGGCAGTTATATTGTGACCGAGTGTGGCAAACTGGCATTCCTGAATAGGGCTTACCTTGCCTTTCGGGTATAGGACATGCACACATACGCCCTCAACTCCGAGAAAGCCGTTGGCAACAGCCGAGCCCGTATCTCCGCTCGTGGCTACGAGCACATGGACTGTGCGATGATCAGAACCTCGGCTTATGAAGTAGCGCGACAGGCGCGCCATAAATCTCGCACCGACATCCTTGAACGCAAGTGTGGGGCCATGAAACAGTTCAAGGCTGTAAATATCATCCTCCACCCTGACAACAGGTACAGGAAACGAAAGCGTGTCTTTAACAATTACGTCAAGCTCCTCCGGCTCAATATCATCGGCAAAGAACGACCGCGCCACACTCATCGCTATTTCATGGAAAGACATACGGTCAATACCATCAAAAAAACCGGCCGGAAGCCGCTCGATACGCTCTGGCATGAACAATCCACGGTCAGAAGCAAGACCTTTGACAACGGCCTCTGAAAGAGAGGCCTCAGGAACAGAATGATTGGTGCTATAATATTTCATAGATTAGTCACTTGATATTCATGAATGTTTCCATAAACTCCCCGAGGTGAAGCATCCCGAAGTCTCCGGCCGCACAATCCTTTTCGGAATAAGCCAAGACTCTGTCTGGGCCTATACCGTTGTACCACACCGTAAAAGGCACCGGCTCCGCACAATGCACACGCAGCTCCACAGGTGTGGGATGATCCGGCATGAGAGCTACCGCGACAGGTTCGTCCCAAGTAGAAAGTTCCTCCATAACAGGGCCAACTATCCGGCGGTCAAGAAATTCTATCGACTTAATTTTCAAATCAATATCACCATCATGACCTGCCTCGTCGGCAGCCTCCACATGAAGAAACACAAAGTCATTGTCTTTCAGAGCCTTTATTGCGGCGGCGGCCTTGCCCTCATAATCCGTATCGGCAAGACCTGTCGCTCCCCTGACATACACAGGATTCAGTCCGGCATAACGCCCTATACCCCTGATAAGATCCACAGCCGTAATGACGGCCCCGTTCTTTATGGACGGATACATCTCGCGCAAAGTGGCCATAGCCGGGCGATAGCCGGGACTCCATGGCCATATGGAGTTGGCAGGATATGCACGCGACACATTGAAAGGATGTCGGGCGAGAAGCTCCTGAGACTTATATATAAGGCTGTTGAGCATATCGGCTGTCTCGGGAGCAGACATCCGTCCATCCTCGGCAGGAGCACCATCCACAGGCTTTACCATAAGACCCTTCCATTCACAGCCGGGATGGTCGTGAGGAGGCGCGCAGGTGACATACTTGCTCCCGCCCTTGATTACGAGCAGATGACGGTACTGTATTCCGGGAATGAACCTAACCTTGTCCGAACCGAGTCTGGAATCAAGAAAACCGATAAGCTCCCGTCCATCAGAGGTGGAAAGATGACCGCCATGATGATTGAGAATCTTTCCATCAGACAGTGTGATGATATTGCAACGCATGGCCATATCCCCCGGCTCCATGTCATAGCCTATACTCGCGGCTTCCAACGGGCCTCTCCCCTCATAGACCTCGGCGAGATCATAACCGAGGATGGCGGTATTGGCCACCTCGCTCCCTGGCGGGAACCCTTCCGGGACAGTCACGAGCATCCCAGACCTCCCTTCTCGCGCCATGCGATCAAAGGCCGGCGTGGAGGCATATTCAAGCGGCGTCCGACCGCCGAGAGAGGCTATCGGATGGTCACTCATGCCGTCACCAAGTATTATCAGATGTTTCATCAGTTATTGGCTGTTGAGATTATATTGGCAAAAACCCCTGCGGCGGTGACTGCCGCACCGGCACCATATCCCTGTATGAGCATAGGGTATTCACGATAACGCTCCGTGGTGAGGAGTACGATATTATTGGAACCTTCAAGTCCGTAGAACGGATGACGGGAGTCTACGGCTTCAAGCCCCACACTCATACGGCCCATCTCCATGCGGGCGACAAAGCGCCAGCGTTTTCCCTCGGCTTCAAGCACCTCGCGCCGTGCCTCGAAATCTTCGTCAAGCTCCGGCAGACGCTTCCAGAACTCCTCCATAGAACCTTCCATGATGTCTGACGGCACAAACAGATTGCGCTCCACCTGGCTCTGTTCGGCATGATAGCCACCTTCACGAGTGAGTATGACCAGCTTGCGCATCACATCGATACCGCTGAGGTCAACCCTCGGATCCGGCTCACTATACCCTTTCTCCTTTGCCTGTCTGACAGCCTCGGAAAACGGCACCTCTTTCGAGAGGGCGTTGAAAATGAAATTGAGCGTACCGCTCAGAACAGCCTCGATTTTGAGGATGCGGTCACCAGATGAGCGCAGGTCATTGATAGTCCCGATTATCGGAAGCCCGGCCCCTACGTTGGTCTCATACAGAAACTTGACACCTCTGGACAGTGCTGTCTGTTTCAGCCTATGATAACTCTCGTAAGAGTTTGACGCCGCAACCTTGTTGGCCGCAACGATATTGACGTTGTGTTCAAGAAATGTCTGATAAAGTCCGGCCACATCACGCGAAGCCGTACAGTCAACAAATACACTGTTGAAGATATTCATCCTGACAATCTCATCTCGCAAACGCGCGGAATCTGCGTCTATACCCTCCTCGTCAAGAAGACGGCGATAGGAGGCCAGATCAATCCCGTCACGGGAGAACACGGCCTTCCGGCTCGAAGCAATCCCCACGACATTGAGTTTGAGCCTATGGGTGCGCATCAGTTCTTCCTGCTGCGCGGCAATCTGTTCTATAAGCATTCCTCCAACAGTGCCCACACCGCAGATAAAAAGATTAAGCTCCTTGTATTCGCTCAGGAAGAAGGAGTCATGGATCACGCTAAGCGACTTTCGCAAAAAACGACCGTCAACCACAAACGAGATGTTCGTCTCGCTTGCGCCTTGCGCACAGGCTATCACACTGATACCGCTGCGCCCCAACGCCCCGAACAGCTTTCCTGCAATACCGGGGGTATGTTTCATATTCTCGCCAACGATGGCCACAGTGGCGAGCCCTGTCTCCACATGCATCGGATTCATGGCCCCGGTAGAGATTTCCTTGGCAAACTCTCCGTCAAGCACCCTGACAGCTTCTGCCGCATCATCATCACGGACACCCACCGAGGTGGAATTCTCAGAAGAGGCCTGCGAGACAAGGAACACTGAAATTCCGTTGTCGGCAAGAGCCGAGAATATGCGTCGGTTTACGCCTATGACGCCTACCATCGAAAGTCCTGTCACAGTGATAAGCGATGTCCCGCTTATGCTTGATATACCCTTGATTGGCTTGCTGTCATCCTCGATACGATCACGTATCACAGACCCTTGGGACGAAGGCGAGAACGTATTCTTGACAAGAATGGGGATATTTCTCACGCAGACAGGATATATAGTCGGCGGGTATATCACCTTGGCCCCGAAATTGCAAAGCTCCATAGCCTCCAAATAACTCAGGGCGTTGATGGTGTAAGCCGTAGGTATAACCCTCGGATCAGCTGTCATAAAGCCGTTGACATCTGTCCATATTTCAAGGACTTCGGCATCAAGGGCGGCGGCTATTATAGAAGCTGTGTAATCGCTGCCTCCACGCCCGAGGTTTGTCACCTCCCCGGTCTCTGCATCGGTAGCGATAAACCCGGGGACAATGTGTATCCCTCTCACATCATTGCCGAACTCACATCTTACAAGCTCACTCGTGAGTTCGGACGAAAGTACCGGGCAACGATGTTTCCTCTCCGTCTTTATAAAACGTCTGGAATCATGGAGCACCGCCCCTGACACAACACGCGAGACGATGCACGAACTCAGACGCTCGCCATAACTCACTATAAGCGCCCTTGTTTTCTCACTGAGATCGCGTATGAGATAAAGGCCGTGGAATATCGAGCCAAGTTCGGCAAGTAGCGTGTCAATCTCAGCAAGCAGTTCTGTCGGTCTGTCGGACACAGCCTCCTCTATTATGAGACGGTGTCTCTCGGACAATCCGGCCAGCCCATCACGATAGCCATCGTCTCCTTCGGCAGCCATAGTGGCAGTCATGAGCAACTGATCGGTAACGCCGCCAAGCGCGCTGACCACCACGATGCATGGTGTATCCTGCCCTTCCACTATATTTTTGAGATTCATTAGTCCCTCGCGACTACCCACAGAGGTTCCCCCGAATTTCAATACCTTCATAATGATTTATAATTATTTTTGAAACAAAAGTAATAAATTTAGCAACTATAAACAAACATAATGAATAAAAAACAACAAAACAGCACAAACAGCCCTTGACTCCGAGCCTTACACCCATCCATACTCTGCCAAAATATACCTCGTCATGTACAATATAATGCCACATAAGCTCGTTTACTTTTTAAATATAGAGTCCAAATGTCCGAAACTCCATTGCATTCAAGCAATAAGCAAATTGCCCAGAACACTCTGTATCTATATATGCGCATGATTTTGATCATGTGCATAACTCTGTATACATCAAGGGTGATTATAGATGTTCTTGGCATTGACAATTTCGGCATATACAATATAGTAGGAGGCCTCGTAATCCTCTTCTCATTTTTAAGCGGGTCTATAACCGGCGCCACGCAACGTTTCCTATGCATGGCAATGGGCCGCAACGACCACGATGATGTGCAGGACGTATTTTCGTCAAGTATAATAGTGTACATACTGCTCAGCGGCATCATATTGTTCATAGGTGAAACCGTGGGCCTATGGTTTGTTTTTGAAAAACTATCATTTCCTCCCGGCAAGAGGGTCGTGGCCATAACTGTCTATCAGATCTCGCTTCTATCCACGGTATTGAACCTATTGCGTATGCCATACAATGCGGCCATCATAGCATATGAACGCATGTCTTTCTACGCATGGTCGTCCATTCTCGAAGCATTGCTCAAACTCGGCATATTGTTTCCGTTATTCAGGGCTGACGGGGACAAACTGGTAATCTATGCTTGGCTGATATGCGGCATAAGCCTTGTGCTTGACATACTCTACTTTTGCTATGTCCACAGAAGGTTCCCGGCATGCCGCCCGGCATGGAAATACGGAAGACTTCGCGAAATACTGTCATTCACAGGATGGAGCAGTTTCAGTGCATTTGCCAACATGGGTTCACGGCAGGGAATGAACCTAATCCTCAACATATTCTGCGGTGTTGCCGTAAACGCGGCCGTAGGTGTCATGAACCAGGTAAGCAATGCCGTATATGGCTTTATTCAAAGCTTCCAGACGGCAATAAACCCGCCTCTGACAAAGCTTTATGCATCAAAAGACATGAAAGGCGTACGCAACATGCTTTTCAGCACCTCCCGCCTCTCATACTACCTTCTCGTGTTGCTGTCGCTACCGCTGATATTCAACATCGAACCCATCCTAACCCTATGGCTTAAAGAAGTGCCCCCCTACACGGGCGCATTCTGCATTCTCAGTCTGCTGTCACTTTATTTCAACACGTTCGGAGGCCCGGTATGGACTATAATACAGGCATCAGGCAGAATAAAGCGTTATCAGATCTATATATCCATCACCACACTCTTGTCCGTGCCTCTATTCTATCTCGTGTTAAAAGCTGATTTCAAACCTTATTATGTAATAGTACCAACTCTGATTTCGAATATCACAGTAGTATTTATCGGAGTATTCATGATGAGACAGAGAATAGGCATAAAGGCAACCGAATATATGGCCCGTATAATCATCCCATGCCTGATGACCACGTTGCTCATTGCCGCGATACTGGCCGGCATAAACCACCTCCACATATGTTCCGGCTTCCCGTCATTCCTCGCCCTGAGCGTCAATCTCGCCTTGGGGATGGTTGCCACCATCATAGTGATTGCATACGTAGGATTCAACTCACGTGAAAGAAGCATGTCAATCAACATGCTGAAATCCAAATTCATCAGACAATGATTTCGGTAATTATCCCGGCCTTCAACGCCGCAGACTATATAGAACGTGCCATAAAAAGCGTACTGACACAGGACGTTACCGATCTGGAACTCATCGTGGTAAACGACGGGTCTTCGGACAAGACCCTTGACATCCTGCAACAGGCAGCTGCAAGAGACAGCCGTCTAAAAATACATACCATCAAAAACAGCGGTGCTTTTGCCGCAAGAATACATGGCGTCAAGAATGCATCGGGAGAATGGATTTCCTTCGTTGATGCGGATGATACCATGCGTCCCAAAGCCCTATCCTCTCTGATGGCATTTGACAATGGTGACCGAGACATAATAGTCGGAACCCTTAATCTCAACAACGAACAAGTGTTCCGTCATGGAATATCCGGGGACATATCTCCCACAGAATACACCGGGGCAATACTTTCAGGAAATACCTCGATAGGCAATTACGGCAAACTTTTCAAGAGAAAACTGTTCAGCCATATCCCGGACATCCCTCGTGAGATATTCCAAAACGAAGACCTGCTTCTTCTATTGCATCTCTCATCACAGGCTGCCCGAATCTACATCGCATCTGACACCATTACATACGACTATCTCTTCCGCAATGACAGCATATCCAAATCGGCGACGATGCCTCTTGAAGGATGGCTGGCCTTGTTCGGTCTCATCGAAAAAGCAATCATAATCCATCAGAAAGTCTCTCCGTCAATCTACGAAGCTTTTACCCGGATGAGGCTCCTGAGGCTTTACGAAAACGTGATATTATGCGGTTCGTTCTTTGACCCGGCCGCTCCTCGGATAAAGTCTATCATCACCGATGCCTCCAAGATAGCCTTGTCTGAGAGAGATTCAAAAATGCTCAGAATCATATCTTCGTTATCAGCCCAAAAGACAGCCTACCGATTGCACCACTGGAAACAAAAGGCCAAGCATACCATAAAAAAAGTCCTGCACATCAAATGAGACATCCTGTCAAAAACATATCTGAACTGGCTTATTGCTACGGATGCGGCGTATGTACGGCAGTATGTCCTGTCTCTATAATCTCCATGCGGGAAAACAAAGATGGTTTTTATGAGCCATTCATCAAAAACCAATGTGACTGCATCGATTGCGGAGCATGTATAAGGACATGTTCCTTCTGTTCCGAACATAAAGAAAATACAGAGAATCATTCGGAATCATTTGCAGCCTGGTCTCTTGACGAGGATATCCGAAAAGCATCCTCATCAGGAGGCATATCTTTTGAAATTGCACGAAGATCATTTGAAGAAGGCTTTAAAGCTGTCGGAGCAAGATATTCCGATAAGAACAAGAGAGTCGAGCATTTCATAGCCAGTTCTCTTGACGACTTCGGACAGTCAATCGGGAGCAAATACCTCCAAAGTTTCACAGAAAACGCCTTCCGTGAGATAGATTTCAAAGGACGGTGGCTTGTCACCGGGACACCGTGCCAGATCGCATCTCTGAGACGTCTCATCAGAATGCGTAATGCATCCGACCGTTTCATTCTGGTAGACTTTTTTTGCCATGGCGTACCGTCACGCCTTCTCTGGATGCGTTATCTCAAAAAACTCTCGTTAAAAGGGATTGATGTCTCACGACAGTTTTCATGGCGTGACAAGACAGACGGCTGGCACGACTCATGGGCTATATCCACCCCGTCATACCGTAGCCGATGGAGCAAGGGAGATCTTTTTTTCAACATATTCCTCGGAAACTACTGTCTGAACAGATGTTGCTACGCTGATTGTCGTTTCAAAGGACTTAGCTCAGAGGCCGACCTACGCCTTGGAGATTTCTGGGGGACAAAGTTTGCCGACAACAAAGACGGCGTGAGCGCGTTGATATCATTCACAGACACAGGCAGAAAAATGGTTGAAAGCCTGCAAAAGACATGCCATATAGAAAATGTCGGGCATGAAGACACAATGGACGGGCAGATAAAAAAACACTACCCCTACCCCGCTGTCGCACGATTCATGACCCTCGCCTCGCTCCGCGCAGGACTGCCTCTTGACATAACGGATATTATCCGACGAGTCGCACATCACTTCTAACCATCCGAACCATGCCAAAAGTCGCACTGATAACTATCCATTCACTTCCCAATTACGGCTCAGTCCTTCAAACATTCGCTACACAGCATCTTCTCGAACAGGCTGGTATCGAATGCGAGATAATAGACTACCTATATCCCAACAAATGGCATTTCAGAAACGGCACACACCGCGAACCTGCAATCAGACGTATCCTTGCCCCCCTTGCCACACCGATACTCAGATTAGCCGGCAGAAGGTCTCAGCATGTCATGCAGTACAACCTGCGGAAATTCAAAGAAAGATATTTTAATACCACCAAATCACACTACAAAGACCTCAAAGCTCTCGAACAAGCCGACTGGACAGGATATGATGCCGTGATAGCCGGTAGTGACCAGATATGGAATCCACGTTTTCATAAGGGAGACAAAGCCTTCATGCTGTCATTTGTCCCCGACAATGTAAGAAAGATTTCAATCTCATCGAGTTTCGCCTCATCCTCCATCCCGTCGGAAATACGTGAGGTATATTCAAAATACCTCTCACGTTTTGACTTCATAAGCGTGAGAGAGAACAACGGTCTTGACATAATATCATCGCAGCTAAAACTGCCGTTGAAGCCTGTTATGACACTTGACCCAACACTCCTGCTCTCTTCATCCCAGTGGAGCAAAGCTGTTCCGCATAACCGTCAAAAGACCCCATCGGATCCCTATATAATATTGTTCGGACTCTATTATGCCTTTGAGCCCCGTCCCTACATATTCTCTGTCGTAGAAGAAATGCAACGACGATTCGGGTGCAGGACAATAGCTATCGGCGCATGTAATCCCAATCCGGCACATCTGCAAATAGAAGACAGAACAGACGCGCCTATCGATGAATTCGTATCATTGTTAAAGAACGCCAAAGCCGTGGTAACGTCATCCTTTCACGGCACGGCATTCGCATTAAACTTCGGACGGCCTCTCATATCTATCGTACCGTCAGATGGAGACGACCGACAGTCATCCATCCTTCGACTTCTCGGAGCGGAATCATGCATAACCCCTATCGGCACTCCGCTTGCAGAAATAAACCCTTTCTACGATACAGATAATGTAACAACGAGGCTCGAAACCATACGGCAAGACAACACAAAATCCATCATAGAGGCCATCAAAAG
>CAJTRI010000025.1 GCA_910578615.1 uncultured Duncaniella sp.
GGATAACGGAGGCTACGGCCCCGTCGGACGCCCTTCGGTAGGAACAGGCAACAACTCACGTCCCACCCAGAGCGGACGTCCCGCAGTAGGCACACGCCCATCCAACAACAGCAACAACAATAATTACAACCGTCCGTCAAATAACAACTCTTACAACCGCCCGTCCTACAATACCAACGGCAGCCGCACGCCATCATATCGCAACGGCTCGTCAGGAGGAAGCCGTGGCGGATCATTCGGAGGAGGCGGACGTTCAAGCGGAGGAGGTCGCGGACGTCACTGATTTCCACCACTGATACCCACACGATATTTCCCCGCCTCCTCTCACAACCTATGAGGCGGGGAGATTGTTATCTTTTTAAGCCAAAGGCTCTCATCTTTCAACTCAGCAAAGCATGAATAAGACACTCCTTGCAGGGATTATCCTCGTATTCCCCACAGTCATGGCAGCACAGTCGGCCATTGACGCATTCTCAATCTCACAGAGCGACCTGCGCGGTTCGGCCCGCTTTATGTCCATGGGTGGCGCCTTCACAGCGCTCGGAGGTGACATCTCCACCCTCAATCAGAACCCTGCGGGTATCGGTGTGTTCCGCTCGTCTGATATATCTGTCACCTTGGATATCAACGCTATGAACACCAAAACCGACGCGCTTGGCGAAGCGGAATCAATGAGCAAGACCAAGTTCAACTGCAACAACTTCGGATATGTCGGAGTCATACGCCTCAACTCCGAGACAATGCCGTTCTTCAACTGGGGAGCCTCATATTCACGCACAGCCTCCTTTGACCGCTATTATCGAGGAAACCTCGGTAATCTGGCAACATCTTATACCAACCTCGTAGCCGACTATACCACACGCGACATAGCCGCAGGATATTACTCGCCAAACGACCTCTGGGGCGGAGATGACTATGACCCCTATATGTCATCAGCGGCTCCTTGGTCAACAATCCTGATGTACAACGCTTACAGTATCAACCCGGTGGCCGAGAACTCGGGAACCTTCACGGGCCTCTATGACTATGATAAGACTTCGGCCATGGGATCGTTCGACGTTGAGGAACGCGGATATATCGACGAATATTCCATAAACTTAGGCGGAAATATCTTTAACACGGTCTACTGGGGTATCGGATTCGGTATCACAGATATAGAGTTCAAACAGTTTGCCTACTATGGCGAGAGCCTTCATGACGCCAACGTATCATATGGAAGCTCCTACACACATGGCAACGGCACATTAGGACTCGAAAACTACAAGCGCATATACGGCAGCGGATTTAATTTCAAGGCCGGACTCATTTTCAAACCTGTCAACGAATTCCGTCTCGGTATAGCCGTCCATACCCCCACCTACTACAACCTCTCTTACGAGGGCCAGGCAGCTGCGGAATATGACTTCACCTCGCCTGATTATTCAGACGGCGGTGTGCGTGGAACAGCCTATACAGCCCCTGACGAGTTTGACTTCAAGGCCCATACACCATGGCGCCTAATGGTGGGTGCAGCCGGAGTGATAGGCGGACGCGCCATCATAAGCGCCGATTACGAGTTCCGAGGATATTCTTCAATGAAGATTCAGGACTGGCACGGCAACGACTACCGAGACATCAACAGTGACATCGAGACATACTATCAGGGAGTCAACATCCTGCGTCTCGGAGCCGAGTACCGCCTCACCCCGTCTTTCTCAATACGTGCCGGATATAGCTATGAATCCTCGCCAGTCAAGAGCGGAATCCTCGATCCCGCCGCATCTGAGGCCAATTATATATATACATCCGGCCCGGATGACACCGAGACACAGCCATCCTACACATTTGACCGTTCCACTCAGTATATAACCGCCGGTCTCGGATATCGCTACAAGTCAGTCTACCTCGATCTTGCCTATGTACATCGCTATCGCCAGAGCGACTATCACGCATTCACTGACTATGTGGATACCGAAAACTACGCCGTACATGCTCCTTCCTCAAAGCTCACAGACCACAACAACTCTGTGGTTCTCACATTCGGAGTCAAATTCTAAGAGATATACATGGCCATCAAGACATCATCTGCCCCCCGTGCCGACAAAGGCGGGGGGCAGATTGACCTTAACAATCCCGAGTTTCAGAAAGCTTGGGAATTGTTGCAATATACCAGCCAGTCAGTCTTTCTGACTGGCAAGGCCGGCACTGGCAAGTCAACATTCCTCCGCTACGTAACAGAGAACCTGAAAAAGGAGAAGATAGTACTGGCACCGACCGGCATCGCTGCTGTCAACGTAGGGGGACAGACCCTCCACTCTTTTTTCCGCCTGCCCCACCGCCCGGTTCTGGACGACGACCCCGAATTCTCGCGAGACCGTCTCAGCGAGAGAATGAAATATCCCGGCTGGCTGGTGAAGCTGATACGTAACATAGACCTCATCATAATAGACGAGATCTCAATGGTCAGAGCCGATACAATCGACTTCATCGACAGACTTCTACGACATTACTCCGGCAACCACCGTCTGCCATTCGGAGGAAAGCAGCTCTTACTCGTGGGTGACATATTCCAGCTGGAACCAGTGGTATCTGCCGACATGCGCACTATCCTGAGACACTACTATCCTGATCCGTTCTTCTTCTCGGCAAGGGCATTCGGAAACGTAAGGATTGTTCCGATAGAGCTGCGCAAGGTCTACCGCCAGACCGACTCAGAGTTCATCGGGATGCTTGACCGCATACGCTCGTGCAATGTTACGTCAGACGATATCCTACGTCTCAATTCCCGTGTGATCCCGGAAGGCTCGCTCCCGGAGGCCGAGACCCGTATGACCATGACACTCGCCTCGCGACGTGACATGGTGGACTATATCAACGAACGACATCTCGATGCCATAACCAAACCGGCCATCACCTTCACCGGGGAGATTACGGATGATTTTCCTGACAACGCCCTTCCGACCGACTTCGAACTGACTCTCAAAGAAGGCGCACAAGTGGTATTTATCAAAAATGATTCTGACCACAGATGGGTCAACGGCACGCTGGGCACAGTCTCGGCACTGGCAAAAGACCGCGTAGAGATCACACTGGAAAACTGCACCTCAATGGTCATCGAGCAGGAGATGTGGGCCAACATCCGTTACAACTATAACGCTGAGACACGCAAAATCACCGAGGAAGTGCTCGGTACGTTCAAACAATATCCGATAAAACTGGCCTGGGCACTCACAATACACAAGAGTCAGGGACTGACGTTCAACAACGTGGTCATAGACCTCGGACGAGGTGCATTTGCCGGAGGCCAGACGTATGTAGCACTATCACGATGCAGAAGTTTCGAGGGTATGACATTGCGCTCCACCATTGCCGAACGCGACATATTCGTCAATCCGGCAGTAACGGCTTTCTCCTCGACATTCAATGATCCAGTCATCATAGAGGAGGCGCTTGACAAGGCCCATGCAGACAGCTGTTATGCCGAGGCCCTCTCTCTTGCCGACAAAGGAAACCTCGCGGAAGCCTTCGACAAATTCATAGAAGCCACACGTCTGCGTCCCCAACTCGACAACGAACCACTCATGCGTCTTGCCCGTCGCAAATTAGGGATAGTCAGCCGACTCCGCGAAGATGCCGAAATCCTGCGCCGTCACATCGAGGAGCAAGACACACGTTTTGCCGAACTGGCCGAGGAATATTGCTCAATGGGATTTGACTGCATACAAGACGAATTGCCAGTCCCGGCTCTATCTAATTTCGACAAAGCCCTGTCATTATGCCCGGCCCATATTCCGTCAGTCAAAGGAAGGGCCAGAGCATACTGTATGATAGAAGACTATGATAAGGCCCTGACCGACTACCGCGCCATCCTTGACCGCGCCCCGTCCGCGCCTGACGTCCTACTCCTTATGGCCGAGACTTTCTACAAGGCCGGCGATACTGTAAACTCCCTTGAACGCTGCATGGCTATCACTGATACCGAAGGACTGGAAGATAAACTTACACGGCGTATGTGCAGAAGGCTTCACAACCTTATGGCCGACATATACTCCGAACTCGGCGAACATGACTTGTCAGAACAGCACCGGCGGCTCGGCAGGAAATAAATGAGACGGAAACCCTCTAATCAAAAAGTGACGGAAGAGTCTGGTTCACGTACGGTCGAGACACCGGCGCGGCCTTGAAAACAAGGTTGTGCTGCTGAATCCATCCCTGTGTCCTGTTGCGGAGTGAGAGCGATATTATACCACAACACCCAGTGACAGAGGAACGTACCTGACGAAAAACGTCTCCTATCGAGGATGCCCCGCTGATGGTGAGCGACAAGATGGTCGAGCCTCCGTGACGGCCCGTTACCTGTATGAGATCCGTGCGATTGATTGCTGCCATAGTCTGCTATATATCTTTAACCTTATGAATTTTATCCACATTGCAAAATTACCACAGCACATGGGCAACATCATGGCACACCACCGTTAAAACAAGTAAATCAGACAGACACAAAGTCATAATGAAAGTATGCCACAACCCCGGACGATGTCCGAAATCATGGCATACCTAATTTATATACAGCTTATCAGCCGTTATGAAATAGTCTGAGTCAGAATGGCTTACTTGGGAAGATTGAAAGCGGTTGTCATCTCGGCCATCTGTTCATCGCTCATACCGTCAGGCTCAAAGCCCATGTTCTTTGCCGCGATATAGATGAGAGCCGACTTATTGAGCACGTCAATCTGGTCAAAGGCCGCCATAACATCAGTATCTACGGCAAACACTCCGTGCTTCTCCCAGAGAGTCACATCATAGTCTCCAAGCTCCTTGATGGTAGCCTCGGCAAGATCGTTGGAACTGGGGAGCTTGTAAGGAATGATTCCAAGACCACGTGGGCAGAACGCCTTGGTCTCAGGAATCATGCTCCACAGCAGACGGGTGGCAACATCCTTTTCAAGGAACTTCTTGCAATGCGACATGGCCACAAGCTCGATGGGATGTGTATGTACGGAAGCCTTGTAGTCAGAACCCTTGCCTATAAGATAGTTGTGTACGGCCAGATGTGACGGAAGTTCCGATGTAGGAGCCACAGGGTTGTCTGCGATAATCTCATAATGGGCACAGTCATCAAGGATACGGATTACAGATCCGTTCTCCATAGGCCAACGGGCAAGGTCACGCATACGTTTGTTGGTGCCTTTGCAATAGAAATAGCAACCTTTGAGATTGGGGAGTGTGAAACCGATGGCACGAGGCTCTGAGATAGCCGGCATGGCGCGAATAGCGTCATCCACATGCTCGGTCACATTGACAGTAATATTGCCGCCATTACGCTCGGCCCAGCCTTTTTGCCAGAGATATCCTGCCACTTCGGCCACCTGCTCCACCTCGTGGGCAAGGCCGGGACGATTATCAAGAATTGACATAATGATTTAATTGTAAGGATTTGGTTGTTTATTGTCAGACAAGTTGCGGAAGGAAGCACGAAATGACGAGCACCACTATGCCTATGATAAGGACGGCTATGGTCTTGCCCGAACATCCCTTCCACTCTTTCAGAATGAGACCCCATACATTGGAGAACACCACATTGAGGGCCATCAGAATACAGAAAGAAAGGGTCATCAGCGTGGGAGACTCTGTCAGGAATCCCTTTCCGAGAGCAAGCCCGAAGAACTGGCTATACCACAGAGCACCGGCCAATAGACAAAAGAGCACATTGTTGCCCCATACGGCGGCATTAGAATAATCGCCCCACGTATTGTTCTTGGCGTTCTGATAGAAACAATAGACGGCATTCGTCACAAACCCGCCGAGGGTCACAAGGAACGTGGCCGGGAGTGTCTTGAACATATCGGGTGTAAGATCACCGAAATTTATTCCGCTTCCAAATTCAAGACCTACGTTGAAACATCCGCTCATGAATCCGGCAAGCAGCGCTATCGTGATGCCCTTAGGGAAATTGAAGTCCTTTACAGCCGCTTTCTTTTCCTCCTCGCTCAGTGACGAGGCTTTCATCGAACCTGCGACCCCGATAATGGCGATACCGACAAGGGTGACCACCACGCCGAGAATGACAGAGAAAGTCAGCTGGGACAGAGGGTCGTTTTCAGGAAAGAAGACGTTGAGCAAAACCGGCCCCATGACAGTACCAAGCCCGGCACATGTGCCGAGGGCTATCGACTGTCCGAGAGCTACGCCGAGATAGCGCATAGAAAGGCCGAAGGTCAGACCACCGACACCCCACAGAGCGCCGAACAGGATGGTCATCCAGATATTGAATGCCTGTTCCGACGTGAAAAGTTCGCAAAGCGAGTGGCCGGCAGGAACGGCGAGAAGCGCCCCAAGGAACGGCAGCACAAGCCATGCGAATACCCCCTGCACAATCCAGTAGCTCTCCCAACTCCAAGATTTAATCTTGTTGATGGGAACGTAGCAACTTGACTGGCAGAAGGCGCCTATGGCTATGATAAGAAGTCCTATAAGTATCATCGTTTGGATGTTACATCTTTCTCATATTGCTCTACAGAGGCAATAAACGACTCTCCTACGGGAACGTTGTTATTGAGACAGAACATGTCATATACAGCGTTCCATGGGAGATTCTTGCACTCTTCAAGAAGGGCGAGACGCTGGAACTTCTTATCTTCAAGCTCATACTTACGCAGTGTCTCGGTGGGTTCGAGAAGAGCGCGGAGCATACACTTCTGGGCTGCACGGCTACCGATAACATAGGCACCTATGCGGTTAAGGGTGCCGTCGAAGTAGTCAAGACCGTAGTGTACGCGGTTGAGTGCGCCGGCGCGTACAATCTCGCTGAAAAGATCCATGGTGGGGTCGTCCATTATGGTCACATGGTCGGAATCCCAACGCACGGGACGGCTAACGTGAAGCATTAACTCGGGGACGAACAGAAGCATGGACGACACCTTGTCAGCCACACTCTCGGTGGGATGGAAGTGGCCGGTATCAAGGGTTATCATCATGTCGTTCTTGGCGGCATAGGCTGTATAAAAGTCATTCGAACCTACGGTATAGCTTTCAAGACCGATGCCGAACACCTTTGACTCAACACAATCCTTCATCCAGTCATACTTATGTTCGAAGATCTGGTCAAGAGAGTCTTTAAGAAGTTCACGGTACATGAGACGGTTGACGGTCAGATCCTTTGAACCGTCATGAACCCATGTGTTCATGATACAGGGATCCTGCTGAGCTTCACCGATGGCCTGGGATATGGCACGGCAGCGCTTGGAGTGCTCGATCCAGAAATCACGTATACCCTTGTCAGGATTTGACAGCGAGAGGTCTCCGCTCTTGGGATGAGAGAAAGATGTGGAGTTGAAGTCAAGCTTGATGTCATTGGCCTTACCCCAGTCAATCCAGCTCTGGAAATGCTCTACCGAACACTCGTCACGGTCTACGACCTTACCGCCGAAGTCGCCATAAATTTCGTGAAGGTTGAGACGATGCTTGCCGGGAATGAGGCTCATGGCATAGAGGACATCGGCACGAAGCTCATCTATATTGCGGGCTTTGCCGGGATAGTTGCCGTTTACCTGGATACCACCGGTGAGAGAGCCGCCCTGGTTCTCGAAGCCTGCCACATCGTCAGCCTGCCAGCAGTGCATACTCAGGTGGAAGTCCTGCATCTGTCCAAGTACCTTGTCAGTGTCGACACCGATAGCGGCATAACGCTCTTTGGCTATCTCATAAGCCTGTTTGATTTTTTCGGATTTCATGATTTCAGGAGTTTATTTTGGTAAAAATGTTTTTGTTTCTGTTGAGTTTACAGCCACACGGCGCATCTCGGCCAGCGAGTCTGCACGTCCTGAGGCACGGAGTTGTACAAGCACATTGCCCAGAGCCGTACATTCACCCGGGCCGGCAACAACTGGAATCCCGGTCTCCTCGGCTATCATCTGCATGAGATGTCCGTTACGCGATCCTCCGCCTATGACATGCAGACGCTCTATCGAGGCCGGCGAGAACTCTTTAAGAAGTTCGAGCATCTCACCTATGCGATGGGCGAGACTTCTGTATATGACACGCGTATAGTCAGCCGTAGTATTCGGAACTGCCATTCCGTGGGCAATACAATAATCATTGACGGCCTTGACCATCGACTTGGGATTGGCAAAGGCAGGGTCATCGGGATTGATAAGCGACTCGCATGTAGAATCCAGACACGATGCAGCCAGAGCGGATATGTCGGCATTCTGAAGCCCGAGTTCCTCTCTGACACGCTCGAAGATCCAAAGGCCGCAGATGTTTTTAAGGAAGCGTGTGGTTCCGTCAATACCTCCTTCGTTGGTGAAATTAAGCTCATAGCTGCGGTCGTTTATTATAGCTGACGGAGACTCGATACCGAGTAACGACCATGTTCCGCAGCTCAGGTAGGCATACTTCTCGTCAGGAGTCGGGACACCAACCACGGCCGAGGCTGTGTCATGTCCGGCAACTGCCACTACTGGTATATCACCAAGACCTGTTGCTTCCTGAACCTGGGCGCTCAGCGTGCCTATTACGGCTCCGGGTTGCACCATCGGGCCGAACTTGTCACGTGACAGTCCTATGGCTTTCAGTAGTTCCTCGTCAAGATCTCCCGTCTGCGGATTGAGCATCTCGGCGGTAGAGGCAACCGTATATTCGGTGACGGCATTGCCCGTCAGCATATATGACAAGGCATCAGGCATCCATAATATCTTGTCGCAAGAGTCGAGTACCTTTGCGTTGTTGCGACGCAGGGTGTCGAGTTGGAAAAGCGTGTTGAAGTCCATGAACTGTATGCCGGTTCTGGAATATACCTCTTTCTTGGACATCTTCTTGGCAAACTCATCCACAGCTCCCACGGTATGGTTGTCACGATAGCAGTACGGCAGTCCGGCGATAGTCCCGTCGGAATAGAAATATGCCACGTCACATCCCCATGTGTCTATACCTATGCTCGAAAGGGAGGCTTTGAGCGTGTCAAGTTTCGAGGCGGCCTCTTTAAGTCCGCGAAGAATCTCGTCATACAGATAAGGAAGATTCCAGAACTGGTGTCCGGCTATTGGAAGCAACGGATGCTTAAAACGGGTCAGCTCTTCCATTTCCACCTTTTCGCCGTCAAATGATGCGAGGATGGTGCGTCCGCTCGTAGCTCCGAGATCTACGGCAAAATGATAAGTTTTCATTGGTAACAGTGATGACTAAATGATATGGCAGGGGCTTCCCTGCAGATTTAAGCTATCTGCAAAGTTACACAATTTTCCCTTTAAGAACAAAAGAAAATTACAATAAGCCACAAAACGGCCCACGCGGACAGCCTCTGTCAGGCGAACAAAGCCCTGAATGCTTCCTCTACCTTTGCCACCTCGACAATCCTGATAGACATAGATGACACATCTACCCCTTTGAGATTATGGCGCGGAATAAGGATGGTCTCCATACCGAGTTTCTCAGCTTCACGGATGCGCTGCTCCACCCTTCCCACTGGACGTATCTCGCCCGACAGTCCCACTTCTCCGGCCATACATGTACGCGCAGGAACAGGCATATCCACATTGGACGAGAGAATTGCGCATATTATGGCGAGGTCAAGTGCCGGATCGCTCACTTTCAACCCTCCCGCGATGTTGAGAAACACATCCTTGGCCGCGAGCTTGAAACCAACCCTTTTCTCAAGGACGGCAAGAAGCATGTTCATACGCTTGTAGTCAAACCCGTTTACAGTTCGTTGCGGAGTGCCGTAAGCCGCTGTCGACACAAGGGCCTGCGCCTCGATAAGAAACGGACGCATGCCCTCCACGGTGACTCCGACCGCAACGCCCGACAACTCCTCGCCGGAATGGGACAGAAGCATCTCCGAAGGATTGGAGACCTCGCGGAGTCCGCGCTGGCACATCTCATAAATGCCGAGTTCGGATGTCGACCCGAAACGGTTCTTGATGGCACGAAGGAGGCGGTAGAAATGTTGGGAATCACCTTCGAACTGCAACACCGCGTCGACAATATGTTCCAGCACCTTTGGCCCGGCTATACTTCCCTCTTTTGTTATGTGGCCTATGAGCATCACGGGGACAGAGCTTTCCTTGGCATATTTGAGGAGTTGCGACGCGCACTCCCTGACCTGCGACACACTGCCTGCCACCGATTCGAGGTCGTCACTCGCAATGGTCTGGATGGAATCCACCACGACAAGTCCGGGATTCAGGGCCTCTATATGTTCCATGATTGACTGTAATGATGTCTCACAGACTATGAAAACATTGTCGCTCGGCCGGCCTATACGGTCGGCGCGCATCTTTATCTGTCTGGCACTCTCCTCGCCGGAAACATACAGGATAGTCCTCGACTTTATGGAGAGTATGTTTTGAAGCACAAGGGTTGACTTGCCTATACCAGGCTCTCCACCTATGAGAATGATACTTCCGGCCACAAGGCCGCCGCCGAGAACCCTGTTAAGTTCGGCAGACGGCATCCTGATGCGTGCTTCCTCGGATGTCTCTATCTCGGAGACCGGCACAGGCCTGCTTGCCGCATGATGTCCGGCGGCAGCAATGGTGCGCGTTTTTTTTGCAGGACGGGCTTTTTCCTCCACCATCGTGTTCCATTCGCCGCATGAAGGACAGCGCCCCGCCCATTTTGGCGACTCGGCCCCGCAGCTGTTGCAGAACCAGACAGTCTTCCCCTCTTTCATACCCCCCTGAATTTAGCCAGAGTTATCGCCGTTGCCACAGCCGCGTTCAATGACTCGCTTGTAGCCCTCCCATCGGGATAAGAGGGAATTAAAAGCCTGTGGGTGACAAGGCGCTCCACCCCGGCCGAAATGCCGTTTCCCTCATTGCCTATGACAATGACACCGTTGGTTCCGAGGTCAGAGCTTCCTATGGGATCCCCGTCAAGAAACGTCCCGTAAACCGCAGTGGCTCCCAGACGCGGAAGTGTTTCAACAAGATCACAGTAATGAACCCTCACTCTCGATATGGCCCCCATGGTGGACTGTATCACCTTGGGACTGAAACAGTCTGCTGTCTCACGAGATGCAACCACATCATTTATTCCGAACCAGTCAGCCACCCTGATGATGGTTCCGAGATTGCCGGGATCCTGTATGGTATCAAGCGCAAGCACAAGATTTTCGGCGGCTGCTTGTTCCGGCAATTCCCGCCGAGGAATGGCATAGACGGCAATGACATCGGGCGGAGTGACGAGTGACGACATCTTCCGCAGGTCGCCACGAGATGTCTCGACAATCCTTTCTCCATATCTGAAAGCCACATCCTCATGCGCTTCGAGCCATTCAGTCGAGGCATAGAGCGTCTGCAAGTCAAAATGAGACAAAGTGTCGGTCACACATTTCGAGCCTTCGGCCTTGAAGGCTCCTTCGCGTTTGCGCCATTTACGTTCGTCAAGTCCCGAGACTCTCTTTATCATATTTGCAGTTACAGGTATCATATCTACAAAATTAATCATTTTCTTCGTACATTTGCAAAAATTCTCCCTGCAACACTACAAAATGAATATTTCCGAACTTTATACCCTGACTGTCGGCAATCCGCCCGATACGGTCACCCCGCTTACGCCTGCCGGCTCAAACCGCCGGTATTTCCGGCTCAAAGGCTCCTCTACGCTCATCGGGGTCGAAGGCACTTCCAAGGCCGAAAACGAATCATTTTTATATCTCGCCAGTCATTTCGGCTCACTCGGCCTGCCTGTCCCGAAAGTAGCGGCCGTCTCACCTGATTCTATGTCTTATCTGGTGACCGACCTCGGAGACACCCAGCTATTCGAATGCCTTCATGACATAGATCTGCTCGAAAAGACCATGGAGGGACTGGCAAGATTCCACTACGAAGGTATCACCGGGCTGGATTTCTCCCGCTGCTTCCCGGTCAGTGAGTTTGACGAACGGGCCGTTATGTGGGATCTTAACTATTTCAAATACTCTTTTCTCAACACTGCCGCCAGCATAACTTATAGCGAACCACGGCTGCAAAACGACTTCGAACGGCTTGCCGCAGACGTGGCAGCGCTAACTCGAGAAAAAGGCACGTTCATGTACCGGGATTTCCAATCACGCAACGTCATGGTAGCCGACGGGCTACCTTATTTCATTGATTTCCAAGGAGGCCGCAAAGGGCCTGCGGCATATGACCTTGCATCATTCCTGTATCAGGCACGCGCAAGATTCCCGCAGACCACGCGGGAACACCTTATAGACACGTATATCAAAGCCGCTTCACGATACGAATCGCTGTCACCAACAACTCTCAGACACGAGATACGCCTTATGGCACTCGTGAGATCATTGCAGACACTCGGGGCATACGGGCTGAGAGGACTCACGGAACGCAAGCCCCATTTCATAAACAGCATCCCTCCCGCGCTCGCCGCCCTTGGCGCCCTTACAAGCGAACCATTCGAGGAATATCCTTATCTGATGGAGGTCATCGCAGCTATCACAAAGCCTGTGGTCGCCGAAGAACCGTTTGACGGACTCACTATCCGCGTGACCAGCTTCTCTTTCAAAAAAGGTATTCCCGAAGACCCGTCGGGCAACGGCGGAGGATTTGTTTTTGACTGCCGAGCCATGGACAATCCCGGAAGATACGAACCATATCGCCACCTCACAGGTCTTGACCGCCCGGTGATTAACTTCCTTGAATCCCGTGGCGAGATTACCAAATTCCTTTCATCCTGCCATTCACTCATAGACCGTGCCGTGGCCGACTATATCTCGCGCGGATTCACATCGCTTATGGTCTCATATGGCTGCACAGGAGGCCAGCATCGAAGTGTATACTCGGCAGAACATACGGCAATGCACATAAAGGAACTGTATCCTGATGTAAGGGTACTGCTCACCCATCGCGAACAATCAATATCCCGCACTCTATGAAAGCAATGATATTTGCCGCCGGGCTGGGCACGCGCCTACGTCCGCTCACCGACACCGTTCCAAAAGCTCTGATCGAGGTCGGAGGCATCACGATGCTTGAACGAGTGATACGCAAGATTGCCGCCGCAGGAATAAGCGAGATAGCGGTGAATATACACCATCATGCCGCCAAAGTAAGACATTTCATCGAGACCCATCACATAGAAGGTGTCTCTATCTCTGTATGTGACGAGTCAGAGATGCTTCTTGACACCGGCGGAGGTGTGGCTGCCGCCGCTCCTCTTCTTGGATATGATGACGATATCCTCCTACACAATGCAGACATCCTGACGGACTTCGACCTTGGTGAGATGATGACGTCACACACTTCGTCAGGAGCTGACGCCACACTCCTTGCCGACACCCGAAACACATCAAGATATCTCCTGTTTGACCACTCTGGAAAAATGACAGGATGGCAAAATACATCAACAGGCGAGGTGCGCAGTCCGTTTGGAGACATTCCCACCGATTCATACCGTCATCTCGCCTTCGGAGGCATACATATCATATCTCCGAATACGCTTCGAACAATCGCCTCTTACAGTCAGGCAAATCCTGTATTCTCCATCACTCCGTTCTATACCAACATGTGCGGCACACTCGACATCAGGGCATTCACTCCCTCTGCTCCATATTCATGGTTTGACATCGGACGTCCGGAAACACTTGCAAAAGCCCGTGATATGTTCGCAGACAGCAAGAAATAGACAACGATTCTCCATTCAAAATATTTTTCCTTGAAAGGATAAGAAACAACTTTAAGCCCCTCCGATGGTTAAATCATGTTAACGACACGATATTTTTTAGAATATTTTTTGGAGATTGACACATTCTGCTTAACTTTGCATCAGTTTTTCATGGTATTAGATTTAAGGTAAGAAGATTATTCGTCGTGACGACGGATAATTTTTTTTCGCCCTTGGCCGAAATTGAGAAATAAGCCGTATCTTTGCACCCATGAAAGGAATAATCCGATTTCTCATTATAGCAATAGCCGCAACTGCCACACTGCCAGCCATCGGTGCTGACCCGGTCATGGTTCCATATACCTCTTGGAAGTTGCTCCAACCCCTCGGACTGAGAGAAAAAGCCGATATAGACACGCTGCTTTACAACTATTACCAATCAGCCATCCCCTCGGCTATATCACCGGCCTTTGCCACGACCGGCAATCAGACTTCGGCCGGTGAAGAGATGATATATATGGAGCGCGAACCTATGAGCCGCTTCTTCCTCCATGATGCCAAACGCTTCTGGCTACCATCCGAGAGAAAGGCACGTTTCTACAACACCCCCATCCCGATGTCACTTATCAGCTACAACACCGGCGGAGGAAGGGAAATAGCGCAGGATTTTTTCAAATTCAACTTCACAGGCAATGTCTCGCCACGCCTTCAAGTCGGAGCCCTTGTTGACTATCCCTACTCCAAAGGCTCATATAACTATCAGGCGTCAAAAGGATTTACATGGGGACTATCGGCCTCGTATACCGGCGAACGCTACGAGTTGCAGACTTATTACAATGTTTTCAACTTCATAAACAAGGAGAACGGAGGCATAACGGACGATCTCTGGATTCTTGACACAGAGAAAGTAAACGGAGGCGTGGAGAGTGTGAACCCGAAAGTAATCCCAACCAACCTGACAGCCTCGCACAACCGCATAAAGGGGAAACAGTTCTATATGAACCACCGTTACAAGGTAGGATTCTGGAAGGAGACGATGGACTCTGTCAAGACCGACTCCGTGGTTCATCGAGAGCTTGTGCCTGTTTCAAGCTTTATCTGGACACTGGGCTACGATTCCGGCGCCCACCGTTTCACCAACACAAAAGCCTCGGAAGAGGACTTCTGGCAACACCACTATATACAGGCTGACGGAACCTACGACTACACATCTTACTCTTCCTTACGCAACACAATAGGTGTCTCCCTGCTTGAAGGGTTCAACAAATACGCCAAGGCAGGACTTGCAGCCTTTCTGACCCACGAACTTCGAAAATACACCCAGACCATTGACTCTATCGCCATTGACGGCTCAGAGCGCCCCGAAAGCCTTACACCATATCCTCTTGACCACAAGTTATCTCCAAATGCCACCGAAAACCTTCTATGGGTGGGTGCACAGCTGACAAAACAGCAAGGCAGGATTCTCAATTATCAGGGAACCGTACAGATAGGCCTTATCGGCCCTGCCGCCGGAGAAATCAAGGCGGACGGCGAGGTCTCGACCCATATGCGGCTATTCGGCGACACCATCACAGTCAAAGGCTATGGAAAGTTCAGCAACATATCAGCGCCATATCTGATGAACAATTATGTATCGAACCACTTCATCTGGCACAACGATTTCGGCAAGACACGCCGGTTACGCTTCGGAGGTGAGATCGATATCCCCCACACTTCCACAAGAGCGAACATAGGCGTGGAAAACGTCCAGAATCTTATATATTTCAATTCTGACGGGATGCCCGTTCAACATGGCGGGAGCGTACAGGTATTCTCGGTAAGGGCATGGCAAGACCTGCGCTGGCGTGCCCTGAACTGGCGTAACACCATAATATACCAGACTTCGACCGACGAATCAGTCCTTCCGTTACCGAAATTCGCGATATACTCCAATCTTTATCTCCAATTCAAGATTGCCAAGGTTCTTGACGTGCAGCTCGGAGTAGATCTTGACTACTATACACGCTACTACGCACCGGCCTACCAGCCATCCACGATGGCATTCTGCAATCAGACAGAAATCAAATGCGGCAACTATCCGTTTATGAATGCCTACATAAACATGCAGCTCTCCAAAGCTCGTTTCTACGTTCTTTTCAGCCACGTTAACCAAGGCATATTCGGAGGGAACGACTATTTCTCACTACCGCACTATCCCCTCAATCCCCGCCGTTTCCAGATGGGTGTCAGCGTCAATTTCGGTAACTAAACCAACGGCTCCATTGTTATATCTTTGATAGATGAAAAGATATAACAATGAAACCATTTTTCGGACATCCGCGCCTCTTCTTCATACTCATTCTCTCCGTCATAGCCGTAGGGATAATATCCACATACAGCCATTACTCCAATGTGGCCAAAGAGGCCGGTTACAAATATTCACGTGCGGAAGGAGACTCCGTCAATGTAGCCATACATTATTCCCCCATGTCGCTCTACCGATATGGCGACACTCTGGGAGGTCTCAACTATGAGATACTGACAAATCTTTCCAGACGATACGGCTATAAGTTCAAATACTATCCCGTATCCTCGGCGGCAGAAGCACTCGAAAAACTCGAAAACGGGACTTATGACCTTCTCGTGGCCGACATCCCCATGACCGCAGCCGTCAGAAAACGCGTAATATCCACCATTCCTGTATATACCGACCATCAGGTGCTCGTAAGTCGTGATACTACCGTCACAACGCCACTATCTCTTGCTGGAAAAGAGGTATGGGTTGTAAAAGGCACACCGGCCAACGAAAGACTTGACAACTTATCACGCGAGATAGGAGACTCCATACACATACATCCCACCATTGACTATACCGCCGAGCAGCTCGTGATCCTCACGGCCCACGGAGATATCCCCAGAGCGGTTGTCAACGAAGAGGTAGCAAAAAAAATACAGGCTGACTATCCCCAGATAAAGATTTCAACACACGTCTCATTCAGCCAGTTCCAGTCATGGCTCGTAAACAAGAATGAAAAATCTCTTGCCGACTCCCTTGACCGGCAGATAACCATGTTCAAAGAAACCGCCACCTATGACTCCGTCATAAATAAATGGATAGACCGTTGTGAATAACGTCACCACACCTTACATAGTCACCCACTACAAATTTTCATAGCTCCACCAATACTAAAATGTATATGACAAATTGACGGAAAAATAATGCTCCGCATAATCATAGCCAGATACTACGGCCATTATATTATTCGATGATGATTCATTCCATTTAAACCATCGTTGATATAGCGGCAACATCCAATACACGATTCAAGCAGATAATATCCCTATTCCGGCACCGACGATAACATCATTAAACCAGTGATGCCCGTTGTAAAGACGTAAAAAAGACAGTTGCACTATGCCCTGATGGGAATGAGTTTTCCTTGTACCCGTTCAAGGCGTGGTTCTTTTACTGTGTATTTGGTCGTATTGATTATTAATGCCATCGAAATATAGGCTGTCGCACCCACAATCAGACGTTCATTAAAAGAATGCTTTGATTTTGCCGAAAACGGGCAGAACGCAGCACGCGGTACGCGGGGGG
>CAJTRI010000026.1:0-242 GCA_910578615.1 uncultured Duncaniella sp.
ACACTATACTCTTGACATCTTCCACACCCACCGGGAAAATCCGCTGATCCAAAATAATACACCCGCTCCCCCCTAAACTGTTGAACTATGTATCATTTGATGATAATAAAACACCCGATATTACTGCCATTTATGGATGTAATATCGGGTGCTAATTTTGTAAACGCTTGGTAGCCAAGCTAATTTGCGGAAAGAGAGGGATTCGAACCCCCGGAGGTGTGACCCTCAACGGTTTTCAAGAC
>CAJTRI010000026.1:252-1799 GCA_910578615.1 uncultured Duncaniella sp.
CACTCTGCCATCTTTCCTTGGTACTGCCCGTTAGGGATGTGGTTTGATTTCCGAGTGCAAAGTTAGGTATTTATTCTTTCTCCCGCAATAGTAAGACGGATTTTTTTCAAAAAAATATTCATTGTCTCTGAATATGGTGTGAATGCCACATATTTCAGGCATGATTTTTGCAGCTTTTAATTATAGAAACATTAATTTTCTTTGAAATGAAGTATTTATTTTGTAACTTTACATTACCAAAGAGAAAACCGACCGAAAACAAAATCATACATTATTATATAGAATGAACAACGATTTCAGAAACTATGCAGTCCATCACCTTGGCATGAACGGTCTGGCTCTTGACCAGTACAGCAAGGCTGCCGCATCTCAGATAACATCCTCCTATATCTCGCCCACCATTATCGAAGAGCGTCAGCTCAATGTGGCGCAGATGGATGTCTTCTCCCGCCTGATGATGGATCGAATCATATTCCTCTCCACCGATGTCAATGACTATACCGCCACCGTTGTACAGGGTCAGCTCCTGTATCTCGACTCGGTTGATCCCGGCAAGGACATATCCATCTATCTCAACTCTCCCGGTGGTTCGGTGATTGCCGGCCTCGGTCTGTATGACACCATGCAGCATATCAAGAGCGACGTGTCTACTATCTGTATAGGCATGGCGGCCTCTATGGCCGCAGTGCTCCTTGTGGCCGGTGCCAACGGCAAGCGCCTCGCCCTTCCTCACTCTCGCGTGATGATACACCAGCCTCTTGGCGGTGTGCAGGGCCAGGCTTCTGATATAGAGATTACAGCCCGCGAGATTCTCAAATACAAGGCTGAGCTTTACAAGATTATCGCCGACCATTCGGGGATGTCGCTGGAACGGATCGAGGCCGATGCCGACAGGGACTACTGGATGACAGCTCAGGAGGCCAAGGATTACGGTATGATTGACAATATCCTCCTTCCTGAAAAGAAGTAAGTATAAAAATCTGCCAATAGACAAGAATGGCTAAAAAAAACAATACGACCGGGGGGAATATCCCGGTAAAATGTTCGTTCTGTGGCAAGGAGCCGTCCTATTCGGACATCCTTGTCCCCAGCCCCCTCGGGGAGGCCTATATATGCAGCGACTGTGTCGAGCAGATAGAAGGACTCCTCAAAGATTATTTCCGTGAGGAAAAAGGGGCCAAAGGTAAGGCGGCACGCAAGATTGCCGGCGGGATGGAAGACAAGAAGCTGCCTACCCCGAAGGAAATCTGCGAGTTCCTCAACCAGTATGTCATCGGACAGGATGATGCCAAGAAATACCTTTCGGTGGCCGTTTACAACCATTATAAGCGTCTTTCTCAGACTGCCGACGAGGTGGATATCGAGAAGAGCAATATAATCATGGTCGGCCCCACAGGTACGGGCAAGACCCTTATTGCCAAGACTATCGCCCGCCAGCTTGACGTTCCGTTCGCCATCGTGGATGCCACGGTGCTTACAGAGGCCGGTTATGTGGGCGAGGATATAGAGAGCCTTCTCGTCCGTCTGCTTCAAGCTGCCGACTATGA
>CAJTRI010000026.1:1809-17063 GCA_910578615.1 uncultured Duncaniella sp.
GTGGAAAAGGCAGAGAGAGGCATTGTATTCATTGACGAGATAGACAAGATCGCGCGAAAGGGTGACAATCCCTCCATAACCCGCGATGTGTCGGGCGAAGGAGTACAGCAGGGTCTCCTCAAACTTCTTGAAGGCTCGGTGGTCAACGTTCCGCCGAATGGAGGTCGCAAGCATCCTGAACAGAAGATGATCGCGGTCGACACTAAGAACATCCTCTTCATCTGCGGAGGGGCCTTTGACGGTATCGAGCGCAAGATAGCCCAGCGTCTCAATACCCATGTGGTGGGATTCACCGGCAACGGCGTGCGCTCCAAGGTAGACTCGGACAACTATCTAAAATATATAGCACCGCAGGATCTTAAATCGTTCGGCCTTATTCCAGAGATAATAGGCCGTCTGCCGGTGCTTGTCCATCTTGATCCCCTCGACCGTGGCGCGCTTCTAAAAGTGCTCACGGAGCCTAAGAACGCCATCATACGCCAGTATGAGAAGCTTTTCGCCATGGACGGGGTAAAATTAAGTTTCACTCCTGAGACGCTTGAATTTATAGTGGACAAGGCTATCGAATACAAGCTCGGAGCACGCGGACTACGCACCATCGTGGAGACCATCATGGTCGATCCGATGTATGAAACCCCCTCAGCCAAGGTCGAGGAACTCACCATAACAAGAGAATTTGCAGAAGAAAAACTCAAAAAAGCATACATAGGCTGAGAATCCTGCCAGCTGCCGTCAAGGCGCGGCTTTCTCTCCTTAACTTCCGCCAGTCACCCGTCAGTTCTGGATCACGGCCGGTAACAAACAATATAAACCTGAAAACAAAGGAACTTTTATCGCGAACCACATTTATCCCTCACCTCTAACCCATGAACCACGACCTACATGCAGCACTGAAGAAACACTTCGGTTTTGACACCTTCAAGGGCAATCAGGAAGCCATTATGAACGGCCTGCTTGACGGGCACGATGTCTTCGTGCTTATGCCCACCGGCGGCGGAAAGTCACTCTGCTATCAGTTGCCCGCCCTTATGATGGAGGGTACTGCCATTGTGATATCTCCGCTCATAGCGCTGATGAAGAACCAGGTCGATGCCATGAGGCATTTCAGCGAGGCTGACCATGTGGCCCATTTCCTCAATTCGTCTCTTAACCGCTCGGCGATAGACGCGGTGAAGTCAGACATAAAGTCAGGCAAGACAAAGCTGCTCTATGTAGCGCCGGAATCGCTGACCAAGGAGGAGAACATTGAGTTCCTTAAGACCATCCCCATCTCGTTCTATGCCGTTGACGAGGCCCACTGTATCTCGGAATGGGGCCATGACTTCCGTCCCGAGTACAGGCGCATACGTCCTATAATCAACGAGATCAATGTCAGGCCTATGATAGCCCTGACCGCCACTGCCACTCCGAAGGTGCAGCATGACATACAGAAAAATCTCGGGATGCAGGACGCCATGGTGTTCAAGTCGTCTTTCAACAGGCAGAATCTCTATTACGAGATTCGTCAGAAGACGGCCAATATAGACCGTGACATCATAAAGTTTATCAAGAACAATCCCGGCAAGTCGGGCATAATCTACTGCCTGAGCCGCAAACGTGTCGAGGAACTGGCCGAGATGCTCAGAGTCAACGACATCAAGGCGCTTCCTTATCATGCTGGAATGGATGCCGCCACCCGTAGTGCCAACCAGGATGCCTTCCTTCTTGAACAGGTAGACGTCATCGTGGCAACGATAGCTTTCGGGATGGGGATTGACAAGCCGGATGTCAGGTTTGTGATTCATTACGACATGCCCAAATCGCTCGAAGGCTACTATCAGGAGACCGGGCGTGCGGGTCGAGACGGAGGCGAGGGCGTATGCATAACTTTCTATGCCGCCAAGGATCTTCAGAAAATGGAAAAGTTCATGCAGGGAAAGCCTCTCGCAGAGCAGGAGATAGGGAAGCAGCTTCTTCTCGAAACCCAGAGCTATGCCGAGGCAAGTTCGTGCCGCCGTCGTTCACTCCTTTTTTATTTTGGCGAAGAATATCTCAGCGATAATTGTCAGAATTGCGATAATTGTCTAAATCCAAAGAAGAAAGTGGAAGCTAAAGATGATTTGTGCGCTGTCATTGAGACAGTGATTGCATTGAAAGAAAAGTTCAAGTCGGATTATATAACCGATATCCTTATGGGACGTTCCACACAGGACGTTCTCTCTTACGGCCATGACGGTCTCGAAGTGTTCGGGTGCGAGCAGGGAGCTGACGAGCGCCTGATAAATGCCGTGATTCGTCAGGGAATACTTTCCGGCTATCTCGACCGTGATATAGAGAATTACGGTCTTCTACGCGTTACTCCCAAGGGGCGCAAGTTCCTCTCCCGTCCAGTATCGTTCAAGGTTGTGGAGGACTCGGAGTTTTCAGAGGATAGCGAGGCCGAGGCCATGAAGCCCGGGGCATCGTTTGCCGCTGACGACGAGCTTTACAGCATTCTTAAAGACCTGCGCAAGAAGGTGGCCAAGCGCCTCGGACTGCCTCCTTACGTGATATTCCAGGATCCCTCGCTCGAAGCCATGGCTACGACCTACCCGGTCTCTATCGATGAGCTTCAAAACATACCCGGTGTCGGTGCCGGAAAGGCGAAGAGATATGGAGACGAGTTCATCAAGGTCATACAGCGTCATGTGACCGAGAACGAGATTGACCGTCCAGAAGATTTGAGGGTGCGTTCAGTCCCTGACAAGAGTTCCACAAAGCTTTTTATCATCCAGCTGATAGACCGCAAGATCCCTCTCCCTGAGATTGCAAGGGCCAAGGGGCTTGAATTTTCGGAACTTCTTGACGATATAGAGGGTATAGTCTATTCGGGTACGAAGATAAATATCAACTATTATATAAACGAGATTATAGACGAGGATTCGCAGGAAGAGCTCTTCGACTATTTCCGCGAATGCGAAAATGATGATCTTGACAAGGCCTATCATGACCTCGGAAGTGATTTCAGCGAGGAAGAGATACGTCTTGTGCGCATCAAGTTTATTTCCGAGATGGGCAACTGATAAGCGCCATGGCCACAGTTATCAACTATAAGAACGTAGAGCTTCACCGCAACTCGCTCATAGCCTTGAAGAATGTCAATCTCAAAGTGGAGCAGGGCGAGTTTCTGTATCTGACAGGCAAGGTGGGAAGCGGCAAGTCGAGCCTTCTGAAAAGTATCTATGCCGAGATTCCCATAGCAAAAGGCGAGGCCGGGGTACTTGACTATGATCTTACAACGATCAAGACGGGCCAAATACCGTTCCTTCGCCGCCATATAGGCATAATATTCCAAGATTTCCAGCTCCTGAATGACCGGTCAGCCGAAGAGAATCTTCTCTTCGTGCTCCGGGCAACAGGCTGGCGTGACCGTGAGGCCATGAAGGAAAGAGTGGAGAAGGTGCTTAAAAGTGTGGGAATGCTCAACAAGGCATACAAGCGTCCTCATGAGTTGTCGGGAGGCGAGCAGCAGCGTATAGTGATAGCGCGTGCACTTCTCAATGAACCTCCAATAATTCTTGCCGACGAACCGACTGGCAATCTTGACCCGGCTATCGGGGAGTCGATAATAGGCTATCTCCACCATATCTCCCGTAGTGGGACGGCTGTCATAATGGCTACCCATAACATGGCCTTTGTAGAGCAGTTCCCTGCCCGAGTGCTGACATGTGCCGGACATACTGTGACAGCCGGCTGATCATTCCGTGTTTACTGGTGTAAACCAGTGTTGTATCGCGGGTGTTATAGAGGCATAAACAGATTATGCTTTTATAAGATATGCCCGAAAGAGAAAAAGTTGTCATTCTCGGCGGAGGTTTTGCCGGACTGAGGATATTGAAGGATATTGACCGAAAAAGGTTCGATGTCCATATTGTTGACCGCAACAACTATCATGGTTTTCCACCTTTGTTTTATCAGGTGGCATCTTCCGGCCTCGAACCTGCCGACATAGCTTTCCCGTTCAGGAGACGGCTTGGAAAGGACAAATTTCCTCGGGCGAGATTCCATCTCGGCTCTGTTGTTGAGGTCGATGCCGCCTCGCAGACGGTTATAACTGACAAGGAGCGCATATCATATGACCATCTTGTCATAGCACTCGGGACTACGAATAATTTTTTCGCGGATGACTCGCTGAGGGAGAAAGTTTATACGTTGAAGTCGATAGACGAAGCCATACGTCTGCGCAACGAGATAATCCTGCGTTGCGAACGTGCCGCATTAGAGTCGGATGAGGGAAAACGCCGTGAGATGCTTACGTTTGTCGTGATTGGCGGCGGCCCTGCCGGAGTCGAAGTGGCAGGAGCGCTCGGGGAATTGAAGAGATATATACTTAAAAGGGAATATCCGGAGATATCTCCTGATGATATGACTATACGGCTGGTCGAGGGTTCTTCGCGTCTGCTCGGTGCTATGAGCGAGAAGGCCTCTGCGACGGCGTCGGAGGATCTTGGAAGCCTGATGGTGGATGTCACACTCGGGCATGTCATGAAAAGTTTTGAAGACGGTGTCGTGACGCTTGATGATGGTACGGCATTCAATGCCGGCATAGTCGTCTGGACAGCTGGCGTCAAGGCAGTGCCTGTCAATATCACAGGCCATACGGAAGATTGTATCTATGGACGCGGAGGACGCATAGTCACTGATGACAGATGCCGTGTCAAAGGCCTTGGAAATGTCTATGCTGTGGGTGACATTGGCATATTTACCGATGACATGTATCCTCAGGGACTTCCACAGCTTGCGCAAGTGGCTATACAGGAGGGACGTTTTGTGGCCCGTTGTCTGAATCGTGGCGACTGGTCTTCGCCGTTCCGATATTCTGACCGTGGTTCGATGGCGACGATAGGGCGCAACAAGGCCGTGGCCGATATTCGCGGACTTCGTCTCAAAGGCTGGGCGGGATGGATGGCATGGATGTTTATCCATCTGGTTTCCCTGATGGGGATGAGAAGCAAGCTTTCGGTACTGCTCAATTGGACATGGTCTTATTTTACCTACAATACCGCACTGCGCATACTTCTGCGCGGAAGTATGTATCCTCTCAGGAAAATGGAAGGATGAACCTTCTACCTACCGTGACGGTTGCGGTGCTGCCTTGCTTATGGTAACGAGGTAGACGCCAGTGAATATTAGGGCCACTGCGACAGCCTTTGTGACAGTGAACGCGTCGAGACCGAGTATTATCCCGGTAGTGGTGGCAACCACTGGCTGGACGTAATTGTACATTCCCACAAGGGTGGGGCGCAGGTTCTTCTGACCTATCATGACGAAGATATAGGCTAAGAATGTCGCGCAGACAACTACATAAGCCGCTCCGAAAATCTCTTTCTCTGTAAAAGCAGGCCATGGTGCGGAGGCTAGCTCCGAGATGGAGAACGGCATTACCACGATGGACGCGAATGTGAACATCCATTTCATCAGCGTGAATACCGTGTATTTCTTTATGAAATTGCGGTAGAATGTGAGATAAAGCGCATAGCTGACCTGTGCCGTAAGGACAAGCATGTCACCGACCATCGGGTTGTCTCCCGGCAGTACCGAGGAAGAGGCTCCGCCAAGCACGAGTATTATGGCGCCCGATGCGCCGAGTATGATTCCGCCGATCTTTTTTAGCGTTATAGGCTCTCCGAGAATAATTGCGGCAAATACCATTACCCACAACGGCATGGTTGTGGTGATAATAGAGGCTTCGCCCGGAGATGTAAGTCCTATCCCGAATACATAGCAACCCTGATTGCATACGATGCCGAGCATGGCCGCTCCGGCCATCAGAAGTAGGTCTTTTGCCGGTACTTTCTCCTTCTTGGTGAATATGGATGTGAGCCAGAAGAGGATTGCAGCGCCGAAGATTCGGAAATCAGTCATAAGCAGTGGCGAAACGAGGCCTGCCGCCATGACTAATTTGGCTACGGGGGCCATAAGACCCCACATTATGTTGGCCCCGAGCATCGCGATGTGTCCCTTGATATGCGAAAAATTCATAAATTTGCACTTGATTTGAAAAATTGGCGCAAAATTACATCAAAATCACCAAACAACAAAATGATTACACCTACGAGTTGGCTGCATCCCCTCTGTGAGGCCGGATCTTGTCATGCCTACTATACGTCGCGTGGGGACGTGGCAGATATCGGTTCCCCTTATTCAGGTTTCAGCGTGTGCCATTATACAGGCGACAGCGATGCTGGAGTGGCTTCATGTCGCAAAAAACTTTCGGAAATTATAGGGATAGGGGAGGAGAGGATTGTGATACCTTGTCAGACCCATTCTTCAAAAGTGGTAACCATAGATTCAGTGCCGGTCTCTGACGCGCTCGTATATGGTTGTGACGGACTTGTCACGGCGATGAAAAACGTGGTCATAGGGGTGAATACGGCTGACTGTGTACCTGTGGCGCTTCTTGACCCGGTAGGAGGGATTGTCGGAGTGGCACATGCCGGATGGCGTGGTGCGCTTGACGGTATTGTCGAGGCGACTGTGGATGCCATGGTTGCGAAAGGGTCATCAGCCGGTAATATATGTTATGCACTCGGGCCTTCGATATGTCAGAGATGTTTCGAGGTGGGAGAGGAAGTGGCCGCACGTTTCCCGGACAGTATGGTCAGTCGTCTTTACGGTGTCCGTCCGCATGTAGATCTCCAAGGTTATGTGGTGTCCGTTCTGCATTCAAGGGGGGTGACTCCTTCACACGGATTCTGTCGGAATGACGAAATGTGCACGCGCCATCATCCAGACCGTTTCTTTTCGGCACGGGCCTTAGGCACAGCATCAGGCCGAGGATTTACCTTTGTTTTTGTTAATTAGAATGATTCTAAATAGTAGACTTGTGTGAACCTTTATGTAAAAGTGTCAAAAAGTCCCTATTATCAGCACATTTCCCGTGTTTCAGCCCTTTCCAATCGGTGTGTTAATAAATTATATACCCATGTAATATATTGAAATACAGCATATTGAATGTGTAAATTACACCAAAGGATAATGCTGTTTTGTAAGTGGCTGAAAGTCAAAACAATGAGACGGTCATGCAAAATGCAAAAAAATCATTAGTTGGTTTTTCAAAAAATTATGCTGAAATTTGCAATCGTATAGCCCCTGTGGGCAACAAGATACATCCGCACTTGCACCATGCCACAAGATTACTCAATGATGTGGGACAAATGCCTTGAAATCATCAAGGATACTATCCCCGCCGAACAATTCACATACTGGTTCAGTCCTCTGTCGTTTATCCGCTACGAGAATGACAGACTGACTATCTCATGCCCTTCGGAGTTCTATTCCGAACAGCTTGAGCAGCGATATTTCAGTGTGTTTGGAAGCGCATTGAAGCGGGTGTTCGGATCTAACATACGTCTGTTCTACCAGTTCCCTGTGATTGACGGAGATCCCTCGGCCAAAGTCAATATGGGGTCAGGTCATCCAAGCGCGGCTGTCAAGCCTGTGGTAGGCGCGTCGGCCAACCCTTTCAAGGAAAAGTATGTTGAGGAGATTGACTCCCAGCTCAATCCCGAATACACTTTTGAGAACTACTGCATATCCGGCAGCAACAAGGTGGCCCAGTCCATAGGCGAGGCGATAGCCAACGACCCGAAGCTTAAAACATTCAACCCCCTTTTCGTATTCGGGCCTTGCGGTGTGGGTAAGACCCACCTCATCCAGGCTATCGGCATCAGGGTGAAGGAACGCGATCCGCGTATGCGCGTTCTGTACATAACTGCGCGTTTGTTCCAAGACCAGTTCACATCCGCCGTCCTGCGCAGCAAGGTCAACGAGTTCATCCGTTTCTATCAGAGTATCGATACCCTGATTATAGACGATATACAGGATCTGATAGGCAAGGACAAGACACAGCGCACATTTTTTCATATATTCAACCATCTCAAACAGAACAACAAGCAGATAATCATGTCAAGTGATTGCTGCCCGTCAGAGATGGAGGGAATGGAGGAACGCCTCCTTTCACGATTCAAGAGCGGCATGACCGCGCGGCTTGACAAGCCTGACTATCCTCTGCGTCGCGAGGTGCTCGCACGCAAGGCTTCGCGTGAGGGTGTGGAGCTTCCCGAAGATGTGCTTGAATTCATTGCTACCAATGTCACCGAGAGCATCCGAGAACTTGAAGGCGTTATGGTGTCGCTTCTGGCCCATGCCACATGCCTGAACCGCGAGATAAGCATAGACCTCGCGCGCAGGGTGCTTGCCAACTCTGTAAAGATAAACAAGCGTACTCTCAACTTTGAGACCATTGCCAAACAGGTATCCGCGTTCTACAACCTCGAACCCCAGCAGATTTTTGAGAAATCACGTAAGCGAGAGATTTCGGATGCCCGTCAGATGGTGATGTATCTAACAAAGAAACATACCAAGATGCCTTTGAAGGCTATCGGAGCGCGCCTGTCGCGAACACATGCAACCGTCCTCCATGGATGCCGTCTGATAGACGAGCGTCTACCGTTGGAAAGGAAGCTGCAAGACGACATAGCCTCGATTGAAAAAGAGCTTTTGGGCTGATAGCCCGACTGTATAAAAAGAGCCGAAGGTGTTGATAACTTCGGCTCTTTTTTCTTGCAGGGACGCTCTTTTTTGCCCAACTTTGCAGCTCAATTATTATCCTGATGCAACGTCAAACCTATACATTCGAACAGGCCTACGAGGCCTCTGTGAAATATTTCGACGGCGATGAGCTTGCAGCCCGTGTGTGGGTCAGCAAGTATGCCTTAAAGGACAGCTATGGAAACATTTACGAGCTGACACCTGCCGATATGCACCACAGGCTCTCATCAGAGTTGGCGCGAATAGAGCGCAATTATCCCAACCCCATGGACGAGGACGAGATATTCGAGCTTCTTGACGGATTTCGCTATATCGTCCCCCAAGGCAGCCCTATGGCCGGAATTGGCAACAATTTCCAGACCGGCTCCCTCAGCAACTGTTTCGTTATAGGGCTTGACGGACATCCTGACTCATATGGAGGTATAGCCAAGATTGACGAGGAGCAGGTACAGCTCATGAAGCGCAGAGGCGGGGTAGGGCACGATCTGTCAGACCTTCGTCCAAAAGGAACGCCTGTAAAAAACTCTGCACTCACCTCTACCGGCCTTGTGCCTTTTATGGAGAGGTATTCCAACTCCACCCGCGAGGTGGCTCAGGACGGCCGCCGTGGCGCACTGATGCTCACGGTGGCAATCAAGCACCCTGATTCGGAGCGTTTCATTGATGCCAAGTTGGAGCAAGGCAAGATTACCGGCGCTAACGTCTCGGTAAGGATTGACGATGACTTCATGCGTGCGGTCGAGACCGGCGAAAATTATGTCCGTCAGTTCCCGGTTTATTCCGACAATCCGTTGGTTACGGTTGACACCGATGCGCGTGCTCTCTGGGACAAGATTGTCTATAATGCATGGAAGTCGGCTGAACCGGGTGTGCTCTTCTGGGACACCATACGGAGAGAGTCTATCCCCGACTGTTATGCCGATCTCGGTTTCCAGACGGTCTCAACCAACCCTTGCGGGGAGATCCCCCTGTGTCCTTATGATTCATGTCGTCTTGTGGCTGTGAATCTTTATTCCTATGTGAAGAACCCGTTCACGTCTGAGGCTCACTTTGATTTCGGCCTCTTTGCCTCCCATATCCGCAAGGCGCAGCGTATCATGGATGACATCATTGACTTGGAGATGGAGAAGATCGATACCATCATTGATAAGATACAGGCCGACCCGGAGACTGACGAGGTGAAGCATACCGAGCTTAATCTCTGGAAGAAGATTCGCACCAAGACCCTTCGCGGACGCCGTACAGGACTCGGAACCACGGCCGAGGGTGACATGATAGCCGCTCTCGGACTCCGTTACGGTACTCCAGAGGCCACACAGACCTCTGTGGATGTGCACCGTGCGCTTGCTCTGGCCGCCTTTGCCTCATCTGTGGAAATGGCCCGCGAAAGAGGTGCTTTCGAGGTGTATTCGGCAGAGCGTGAATGCGAGAATCCATTTATAAACCGACTTCGTGCTGAAAATCCGGGACTGATTGAGGAGATGGAGAGATATGGCAGACGCAATATCGCGTGTCTCACGATTGCCCCGACTGGTACCACTTCGCTCATGACGCGTACATCCTCAGGCATAGAGCCTGTGTTTATGCCGGTCTACAAGCGCCGTCGAAAGGTGAACGCCAATGATGTGGATGCACGTGTGGACTTCGTTGATGAGAACGGGGATGCCTTTGAAGAGTTCGTGGTATATCATCCCAAATTTATCGAATGGATGAGGATAAACTCCATACCTGTCCGCAGTGACTACACACAGTCTGAAATAGACAATCTTGTGAGCCGTTCTCCCTACTATAAGGCAACGGCCAATGATATTGATTGGCTGGAAAAAGTGAAAATGCAGGGTGCGGTGCAGAAATGGGTTGACCATTCCATATCGGTGACTATAAATCTGCCGTCAGATGTTTCTGTCGAGCTTGTGAACCGCCTCTATCTCGAAGCCTGGCGTGCAGGATGTAAGGGGTGTACCATATACAGGGACGGTTGTCGTGCAGGGGTGCTGATTTCGACACAGGATACGAGAAAGGACAATAAGAAGGATGACAAATCCCGTGAGGAGCAGGGAGCTTCTGCATCATCCTCTGACGGAAAGATATTCGTGCGTCCCAACGAGCTTGAAGCCGATGTGGTAAGATTCCAGAATAACAAGGAGAAATGGATTGCCTTCGTGGGCTTGCGCAACGGTCGGCCATATGAGATCTTTACAGGGCTTGCTGACGACGAGGTGGGTATTTTCTGTCCCAAGTCTGTCACAAAGGGTAAGATTATAAAGGCTGTGGATGAGAAGGGGAGCAAGCGATATGACTTCCAGTTCATCAACAAGCGTGGCTACAAGACAACGATCGAGGGCCTTTCCGACAAATTCAATCCTGAATACTGGAATTATGCCAAACTCATATCCGGCGTTCTTCGCTATGGGATGCCGATCGACCAGGTGATAAAGCTTGTCAACGGTCTTGAACTCGACTCCCAGTCAATCAATACGTGGAAGATGGGTGTGGAACGGGCCTTGAAGAAATATATGCCTTCCGGCACTCCTGCCCGGGGCCAGCGTTGTCCGAACTGTGGTCAGGAGACGCTTGTCTATCAGGAAGGATGCCTGATATGCACCACGTGTGGAACCTCGCGTTGCGGTTGAGTCGCGTGTGAGATATAGACAAAACAACAATAGGCTGTCTCGACGGACAGCCTATTGTTGTTTTGTCATAAGTGGGTTATATCCTGTTTTCGAGGAAGATAATGTATTGTCCGGGGGTGAGTATGCTTTTGATCTTTTTGAGATCTTTCTTGCAGAGGTTGCCGTCTTTGCAGATTTTCTCAATCTGTTCCTTCTGTTTTGGTGTAAGATTGATCCCGGCAAGGGAATCGCCTATTGGGCATAATGTGTTACCTGTATTTTTGGCAGCACATTTCTTGCAACAAGGGCAGTCGGCACATCCTTTACAGCAGTCTGACTTGTTTTCGCCACAGCAGTCTGACTGTCCTTTGCTGCAACAATCCGAACCTTCTTTGCCACAGCAGTCTGATTTGTCGCCTTTCTCACATTTGCTACCTTTCTCACATTTTGTGGATGTCTCACACGGCGGCATCTTGCACTCCTGTATCTGGGCGGCTGCATGGTCGGTGCCGAAGAGGAAGAGGGTGAGGAGGGTTGAAAGTATAAGTATATTTCTCATAATGTCATTTTGTATTATAGGATGTTGTTATTTATTGTAAGATGTGTTTTGAAGCTTGCCGTTGGCATTGGGGCAGTTTCTGTTGTTCCGGCCCTGATGGCAGCCTCTCTTTGAGCCGCATCTTCTCTTATCGGCATTAATGTTTCTACATCTTCCGTTGACAGAGTCATACCGGGTGCATTGTACCTGTCCGGCGCAAAGGTTCTGTCTGGGACAGCTTTGTCCGGCATTAGGGCATTGGGCATAACAGGTGTCGCACTGCACACCATGGGCGCATACCACGCCGTGAGGGCATACGGTGTTGTTTGTCCCGGAGGTCTGCGCTGTCATAGAGCCGATTCCGAGAATTGTTACAAGGAAGAGTGTTGAGATAATGATTAGATTTTTCATAAATGTTTTATTTTAGAATAATATTGTTTTTTACATATTGATATATAAACATCCCTCAGTCATGCATGTCCGACTGCCGGAGCTGAATCCGCACGACGAGTTTCGCCTGTGTCCTTTGCAGTTTCCTCTTGGTGCGTTATAGAATGTCTGCACGGAGAAAGTCCATGTCGATGGCGAGTCCTGTATAAGGGAATAGCGTGCGATGTTGCCCTTGTTGTCGTCAAACTCAATTTGGTAAACAGTCGAGTTATACTCGTTAGTGGCCTTGTATGATACGGCCTTCTCGCGTTCTTTCTTGATGGTGTCGATAAGGCGTTTTGCAAGTTTCTTGTCCGAAAAGATGATTACGCGTGTCGATTTTATGACCTTACGTGTCGATGGGTCACGATTTTCGGTGTATATCACATTGTTCACCTCTTTGCTGTCCTCGATGGAGGACACGAGTTTGGCAAGCTGGTTCTGAGCTGATACTAATGTGGGAATCAGCAATGCTATAAGGATAAAAAGGTTGCGTATCATAATATTTAGGTATTTATCAGTTAAGTGCGTCATCCATAATGGCGCTTACGAGAGGATTGTCCATATCGAGTCCGGATGTTATCGAGGCGTTTATGCGGTTGTCGACATCCTCTATCTGGTTGTCAAGATCGCTCAGTCGGGCTTCGAGTTCCCGTTCTATTCTCTCGGCTTCTGGAACTACGATTGACAGGTCTGTGATTTTTTTTCCGTCTCTGACTATGTAGCTTCCTTGGTAGGCTAAATATGTGTCGTTGATGTCTTCTGCCGATGTGCGCAGATAGAGACCTGCCGTAAAGAGCAATGCTGTCATGGCCGCTATACTCGCCCACTGCCATAGTTTGAGCGGTAGAATCCGCATCCTTGTTGCTTTTTCGGGCTGACGGCCTGTGTCGGGATTTGACTCTTGCGATAGGGAGTCATACCATCCGAACATTTCCCGGTAGGGGAGAAGTTCCTCGGCCACGTTGCCTGACGCGAAGTAGTCGGAAAGACGCTTCTCTTCGGCAATGGATGTCTCGGCCTCCATGAAACGGTCTATCAGGGAACGTATTTGTGATATGTCGTTGTTATTCATTCTGATTGTTTTTAAAAAGTTGCAGGACATGCTTTCTGGCACGTGAAAGACTGACTCTTACGGCTCCCTCGGTCGATCCTGTAAGTGATGCGATTTCCGAGATTTCCATCCCCTCCTCATGCCGCATTCTCAGAATGGCTCTTTGTCCTGAGGGGAGAGACTTCATGATTGAATCCATCTTTGCTTCGGCTTCCGTTTCCGAGATGAGGTCGTCAGGCGAATATCTTGTGTCATGGGTCTCTGCCACGTGGTCAAGCGGGACTGTCGTGACGCCCTCTTTGCGGATGGAATCCAGTGCGAGATTTCTGGCGATGACCATGGCGAGAGCCTCCACGCTGCGGTAGGAATCCAGCTTTTCTCTCATAGTCCACAGACGCAGGAGTGTGTCTTGGGCCACGTCCTCGGCCTGATTGGCCTTCTCGTCACCGATTATACGGCTGACCATGCCAACGATGCGCTCTCTCAGCTTGGGGGCTGTCTGTTCAAACTCTCTGCGGTTCATTTCAACTATAAGACGTGGAATGCTGGCAAATGTTACACTTCATGTGAAACATTTTTTGACCATGGAATGTTATTAAGACATAAAACATATTAAAATTCATCATTTTATGTGCCGTTTCCTATTGTCTGTGTTTTTTGCGGTAATCTCGGTATCATCGGCAATCGCCGTAGACCCGATTCGTTCTCAGGCTGTTGATTCTCTTGTTTCAAGCCATCGGATAATATATCTTGGATCCGAGAATCTCACCCCTGAGCAGGATTCAATCCGACAGCTGGTATATAATTTCTACTATGACCAGTTTCGCAATTTTCAGGATCCTGACGCCCCATATCTTCTCTTCATGAGTCGTGATGCGAATCTTGCCATGGGTGTGGGCGGTGTAGTGAGGATGAGAGGATATTTCGACCCCGGAAACTCTATGCCTATTCCGGGATTCTCCCCTTATTTTATACCCATGCATAGAACGCCTCTTAACCGTAACCACCTCGGAACAACACCGGCTGGAACAGCGCTGTTTTTCCGTGTAATAGGGCGCAATGCCAAGGTCGGCACCTACCAGCTTTATATAGAGGCCAAGTTTAACGGGTATGGTTCGAGAGACTTCAAGCTCTCAAAGGCATATGCCACGTTGGGAGATTGGACTGTCGGTTATGCGCCGTCATCATTCTCCGATGGTTCGGCTGTCCCGCCTACGATTGATGCCAACGGCCCTACGATGAAAATGTCGCAGACAGCCGTCCTCGTGCGTTATATGCATCACTTTAAGAACGGCATGTCATTGGCCGCTTCCGTGGAAACTCCTGATATGTCTTTGCAGACAGAGGAGGGTGTGACGGCTGCTCGTTCTACTATCGCCCCGAACATCGCTGCCCTTGTGCAGTATAGCTGGGGCAGAGACCAGCATGTGAGACTTTCAGCAATAGCCCGCTTCCTTCCTTATCGCGACCTTCTGAACAATACCGACCATACTCCTGTGGGATATGGAGTACAGCTCTCCACGGTTTTCAATCCCATTCCGGCTTTGACCCTCTATGGCACCGTTAATGCCGGCAAATCATATGCTAATTTTGGAGGAGACTTTATGCTTGGCCAGTACGACCTCGTAAACAATACCGAATCTCCCGGCAAGCTTGACCTCGTGCCGGGGTGGGGATGTTTTGTCGGGTTAGGCTACCATTTCTCAACACGCCTTTTCACAACTATTATATTAGGAGAAGGTCGGTATCTTCCCACTCACGGACGTGCGGGCGCTGACTATAAATATGGTCTGTATGGTGCCACAAATATATTCTATGACCTGACACCACGTATCCGTTTCGGGGGAGAATTCAATATCGGTAAGCGAAAAGACTTTGACGGAACGCATAACTATGCCCGTCGCATAGGTGCGATGTGCCAATTTTCATTCTGATGTTATTTTATGGTAAAAATATTTATTCATTTCATAAAAAACATAACTTTGCCCCGCGAAAGTCAATCGGGGTGTAGCACAGTTGGCAGCGCGCCACGTTCGGGACGTGGAGGTCG
>CAJTRI010000027.1 GCA_910578615.1 uncultured Duncaniella sp.
TCCTAATCCTGGCGATGCTGAAGCATTACTCTTCAGTTCAAAAAGCAGAGGTATATACACACCCATGTCTGCGGAAAATGTTAATAAAATGCTGAAAAGGTACGCAAAGATGGCGCATGGCAAATGTAGTGACGTTCCTTTGGACATACATGCGCATCAGTTCAGGCACGCCAAAGCATCCCATTGGCTTGAAAACGGCATGAACATTGCCCAAATCTCTTATTTGCTTGGGCATGAGAATATCCAAACGACAATGGTATATCTTGACATAACTACCGAACAAGAGGAAAAAGCATTGGAAACGCTTGAGGATGAAAACCAGAGGTGCGTTGGTAAGAAATGGAAATCGGCAAAAGGTAAAATGGAACTTGAGGTTTTCTTGGGTTTGCATAAATGACGAATGTGGGGTATTGTGCTTGTAATAAGTACAATGCCTCATTTCATAACAACTCACTCAATAAATAATCCGAACTATATTAAAATGCAACAAAATAAGAATCAGCAACTTGATGCGAAATTTAGGAAATTCATAAAAGTTCTGATAATGCGATTCGTCAACGAATATATGGTCAATGCCCATCTGCTTGAAGTCAACGACGGCATCTTTGTCCTGTTCCATCTGGTACTGGATAGTGGCTATCTTGGCGGTAAGGTTCTCCTTACGCTTTATCAGACCTTTAAGCATACCACGGCTTATGTCGTGCCCCTGTTCCTTGATCACATTTAGATTTTCCTCGACCGTATCAAGTTCCGCCTGAAGAATCTGCTGCTGCATCTCCGGCGACTGAGGTATCTTACCGAACTGGTCGTGCGACATTATCACGCAGTCATAGTCGTTGTTCCTGATATTGTTGAAGAAGTCCACACGCTTGTCAGCCTTGAAACTCTTTTCGTCGGCAAACAGGATTCTTGCGTTGGGATAGGCGCTTTGGTAGGTCATGGCGATCTCGGCCACATTGGCTTTCAGACCTATGATCATCGGCTTGTGAGCAAGTCCGAGACGCTTCATCTCATGCGCTGCAATGCACATTATCAGCGTTTTACCACAACCCACCTCGAAATCGCAAATCCCGCCTCCGTTCTGTTTCAGCATCCATATACAGTCCTTCTGCGACTGATAAATGGAGCTGATTCCATAGCGGTCTCCGAGAAGTTTCATATTGAGGTCGGGGAAGGTCTGATGCGAGCCGTCATACCGCGGACGCACGAAGCAGTTGAACTTGTCATTATACAGATCGACAAGTTTTTCCTTGAATTTCGGGCTCTGCGCTTCCAGCCACTCCGAAAATCCGTTGCGTATCTCGTCAATCTTGGTGTTGGCAAGCTGTATGGCCTCGTTGTCGGGAACCTTTATGTCGTTGCCGTCATCATCCTTGCCGGCTGACTTCTTTATGTCGGGTACGGTATTGTGAAGGGCGTGTTTCAGAAGGCTTATGCCGTCGTATGTGCGGTAATGGCCCCTTACACAGAATTCCTCCCATATTTTCATGTTATTGCCTGGAACGTCAGCCGAATACTCGTCAAGAGAGGAGGAATAGGCAATCTTAACACGGGTCCCATACAGATGGCTCATATATGCCGAGTATATCCCGGTCGGAATCCAGCGTTCTCCGAAATTGAAGTCAAGTTCGTCAAACTCGATGCGGCGGGGCCGGGCTTCCTCCAGGGCTTTGAGGGAGTCCTGCGACATAGCGATGAAAGGCTCTATACCGTCATAGCTGGGAAAGCCCTTTATCCGTTCTTCCTCACGGTCAATCCACGCCCTGACAGCCTCGGCTTTCGCAACGACATTGCCGGCGATGAATCGGTCTTTTATCTCGTAGTTTTCCACGAGGGGATTATAATATATATGCCCTTCGAGATTCCGGGTGAGGGTGTCCTCGTCCATATCCACCAGCGATGACATATATTCGAGATTTACCTCGCCATATTTGTTGAGCGATGCGGTCAGGGCCTCCATAGGAGTATCTACCGAAGTCACCTCGTCAAGGGAGAAAGATACCGGATGGTTGAAAATGTCGGCTTTTACAAAGCGTCCGTTCTCGCCGCGCTCCAAAGCAAGAGCGTCACGACCGTTGGCATCCATGAGTATGAACTTGGCGTTCTGCTTCTCGTTGAGGTTGCCGTAACGCTCCACGAACTCGTCGTAATACTGGTTGAGGTGTTCGCGCAGATGTTCTGAAGGCTCATGTGTCTCAGCCTCGTAGTGATAGAGCTGCTGATATGTCTCCGAGAGTGTCACATACAGCATGGCGCGTTTCTCCTGCTCCGGCTTGACATTGAGCGGTGTGAAGGTGGCTCCGTTCTTGCGCACATCGGACAGAAAACCGAGCTGACCGACGTCCATGACCATAGAGCCGTTGTGATGGAAGAACTGAATATCCTCCGAGAAAGGACGGGGCGACATATCGCGCTTTGGTGCCTTTGGTTCTATGGGTATTGCCGTGACTTTCGGCTGACGGGTCCGGACACCGGGGACGAAATCTCCTTCGGTCTTTTCGATGTATGTTTCTCCGGGAGCGATACCGGCTGTTTCTGTCGCCTCCTGCGATGCCTTCTGCTCAGCCGCCAACCGTTCACGTTCAGCAAGTTGGGCATGGGCAATCGACATCATGGCCTCATAGAAACCGTTGATGGGCGGGTTGTCGTCCCAGTTCAGCGAGCCGTAAAACTCCAACTCTTTGTCGGTGAGCTTGCGGAATCCGGTAGCTTTGATATGCTTTGCCCCGGTCGAAGTATTGGCCGGTTTCGGCTTTTCCTCCGGCCTCGCCATGTGCTGACGGCGGTTGTTCTTCTGCTGGACAGGCTCCAGTTCGCCGAAAAGATTATAGGCGAACAGACGCGGATCGGGATTGTCGGAATAATCGGTTCTGCCATCAGTCTCTATCTCTTTGGTGGTATCGAATTTATTGGTTTCTATGGGGTTAGGCTCAACCTTTGGTGTTTCGACAGGTGCGGTTTCCGGTTTCGGCTCTGCCTTCGGTTGCTGGTTAGGCGTAACCGTCTCGACAACCTTCTGCCGGGGTGTCTTTTTATGTTTCGGGTCTTCCAACTGTTCACAGATAGCCACACGATGACCGGCCCGCACAAGTCTGGGCAGATAGGTATCAAGGGCATGATGCGGAAATCCCGCTAATTCGATACGGCTGTCAACACCGCTCTGCCGACGGGTCAGGGTAATGCCGAGTACCTCGGATGCCTGCACTGCGTCCTTGCCGAAAATCTCATAGAAATCTCCGACACGGAACATCAGAATAGCATCGGGATGTTTCTTTTTCATCTCCCGATACTGCTTCAACAGCGGCTCATTCTTCTGCTCAATCTTCTGTGCGAGTGGCTTTTCTTTCGGTGTCTCAGCCTTGACCTCCGGCTTTGGCGCAGGTGTGGGAGTTGGCTTGACAGGGTCAGGCGTTGGCGGATTTATCCCATTGGAATTATACCGTTCCAGATTGAACCTCAGACGCATCGAGACTACAACGGTACGGTATAAATCTTTGGCAATTCCATCAACGCCACCGGAATGTGTATAGATTATGGCGGGTTTCCCATATTGGTTCGTACCAATCTTTTCATCCGTACATATTATGTTGGATGAAAGGGCCTCAATGAATTTATTTGAAGAAATCTTTGTATCCTTGTCGGTTACAGACTGTATAAACCATTCCTCATCGAAGGAAAGGGATTTCTTACCGGTGTGTTTCTGAAGGATGATAAGGTCAGACCCGACATCGGTTCCGGCGTTATCGGAGAATGTATTGTTTGGCAGACGCAATGCAGCCACAAGGTCGGCACGCTTAACCATCTCCATTCTGACGAAAGGAGAGGCGGCGTTCGTCACTCCCTGTGATGCGATAAAGGCTACCAATCCTCCCTCGCGCACTTGGTCAAGCGCTTTGAGAAAGAAATAGTTGTGTATGGCCTTTGTCGATTGGCGATAGGCAATCTCCTTGCTCACGGCATATGCGGGGTCGGCAACGGCAAAGTCCCCGAAAGGGATGTTTGAGGCGGCCACATCGAAATAGCCGTTGAAGTCACGCTCTATTTTTTCGAAGCCCTCCACACGGGTCAGGATAGATGGATGCAGGGCAGACAGGATCTTGCCCGTAAGCAAATCCTTCTCGTAAGCCAGCACTTCGGCGCCGGGGTATCTGTCATTGTGCAGAAAAGAGTCGATGAAAGCACCCTGTCCGGCAGACGGTTCAAGAAAACTTCTCACCTCGACGCCGGATTTTTTCAGCGCGTCCGAAATGGCGTCAATGATCGGAGCCGGGGTATAGAACGCAGTCAGCACAGAGGCTTTGAGAGAGTCCATATATCCGGCAAATTCCTTGTCATCCTTTGAATAGTCGTGGATAAGCCGGCGCAGTTCAACCGTAGGCGCAAACAGCTCAATGTCAGATTTGCTCCACTTGGCGGCATCCGCCAGCTCATTGGCGTCGTTAAGGATACATTTCAGTCCACCGAATCCGGCATACCTGCGCAACACATCCCTTTCTTCGGCAGACTGTGCCGTTCGCCCGGCGGCACCGAGACGCAGGACAAGCCTTATAGCCTCGATATTGTCGCGCATTGTCTGAATACGGTTATAGCCCATAGCCGTCCAGTATTTCGGTGATGGTGCCGAGCAGTTCGGTCAACATCGGGGTATGGGACTCCCGGCTAAGGAAATCGCCGTTGACTTCGTAGCGGTCAAGAATGTCGTTTACATGTTTCAGACCGAGCAGATGCTCCGCGAATGCAGGCCAGTATTCTTCTGGAAGCCTGAGCCACAAGTTCTCCTCCACGACGCTGTGCAGTATGTCGTACCGTGACACATACAGCCCGCCGAGGAGGGTGCGCATCGCCAGCTCACGGGCGACCGGCACGGATCTACCCTCCAGACGGGATGTAACGAAAGTGTCATAGGCTTCGTCCGCACGGGATTCTATAAATTTGGAGTCGTCATGCTGTGGGAAACGGTGCTCTGCAAGGTGCCCTCGGAGATAGACGAGAAAAAAGTCTGCCTCCGGCAATTCATTGTTATGTTTCATATTGGGGTTTCGGATATAGTGGTTGTCCCGGTCATCTCTGTGGCATTGCCATCTACATCGCAATACGATAAAAAGGACACCGGGTATCCCTCCCGATGTCCAACCACTAAATCCGCGTCAAAAATGAAACAAAAACATGATGACGTCGAATCGGGAGCAAAGATAACTAATTATCTCGACACGGGAGGGATATTTATGGTATTTGTTATGGTTCTCAAGCGTTTTTGCCATCCATGCTTGAACGGCGACGGTATTTTATACGCTTTTTCGGCCGATGTTTCCGGGCCGTCCTGTCTGTGGCAAACGCATCCATGACACGTCTGGCAATAAGGTCATACAGCCTTTTTTCGTCGCGGGTCAGGTCTGTGGGGCGCAGCCCCGTGGTCACGATGCCGAAGCCGTCATACAGGCTCTCCCCCTTGAAATTATGCCGTCTGGACGGTGTTCCGCAGGGTCGTCCCCGTTTGCTGTCATATCCCGATGACTTGATACCGTATGCCATTGACCGCCATACCCCGGTGGGAACCGAGTTCTGTATGGTCACCGGATAGGAAATGAGCTTCTTGCAGTAAAGGATTATGGCGGTTCCTGCGGTCTTCTCCTGCTCATACCCGAGTTTCTCGGCTGCTTCAGCAACAAGTGACGACAGGTTGAACAGCGGCGTGTGTTCCGTTAAGATGCGTATATGGCCGGCGCACACTGTGGCACCGCCGGAATCCGGCAGGACACCGCTCATTGTGCCGGATTCATCAGGAACTGCCGCACTGTCTTTTTCAGGTTTCTCCATGGTGACGGAAACCGTTTCGTATGAATGGTTCTCTATTTGTTCCACGATATGGTTGCAGATGGACTCCTCCAGCCATTTCTCATATTCCTTGCGGTTCTGCGGCCCGTGGTTCACGGAATGGATGATCGCCTTTTTTGTCAGCATCGGCAGCCATGCGCGGCGAACCTCTACGGGTGAACCGAGAAAGTAATACAGGCTGAGGAAGTCGAGATCTCCCGAAATGTCGGGCCGCATGGCGTTGACGATGACACGGCTCATGTTCCACAATGCCTTGACCGTTGAGAGCTGTACGGCGTCTTCGGCCGATTTATTATAGCCGACAAGTCCGTCATAGTCACGCATGGCGAATTTGAAGTTATGGGCATAGAGAAGACGGGGGTTCATCGAGGTCGACATAACAAAGCTTTCAAGAGGAGAGAACTTGGCTTCTACAAGCCGTCCGTTCGTCCATGTGACGGCATAGCCGTTGCCGAGATAGTAGCCTTCGTGCGTTTCACCGGCCCCTATGGCTTCCGCTATGGTGTCTGCCGTGAGCCTGTGGTCGGTCACGATAGTTATGAGGTTTTTATGTTTCATTTTCTTGATTATTTACGGGTTGGATATTTTTCGGAGATAGTGGTTCCTGTGAAACGGCACGGGAGATTCCGGACTCTCCGCATGCTGTTTCAGGTCAGGGCATTGTGGCTTCGGCTACATCTTAGGGCCTTTGGGCTTTCTCTGCTGCCTTGCCTGCTCCTCGTTCTTGGGCGATGTCTGGTATTTCTGTAGGGGCTCGGCCACCTTGCTGGTAGCCTCGTTGGTGCAGCCGTCATTGTTGACCGCCGCCTGCACCTTGCTTTCCTCGGCTATCTTTACACGGGGATCTTTAAGCGATGTGTTGGGCCGCTGTTTCTCAGGGTTGAACCACAGATATACCGTGCATGGCTGGCCCTTGTCGTCGACTCGGTTGGTAAGTTCCGCCACGCGCCCCTCGGCGTAGTCCCTCTGCTGTTGTTCGGTAAGCGGGATTTTCGCCCATTTGGTAAGAGGTTTTATCTTGCCGTCCTTCGTGAGCCACGATGACTGCTGCTGGCTCGTGGTGCCATTCTGTGTCTGTGACTGCTCCTGCTTTCTCACCGCTCCGGGTACGAACTCGATACCCCTCCGGTCTGCGTTGATTTGAAGAACCACCGTGTAGGTTTTGCCGTTCTTGTCGGCAATCTGCTTGGCAGGCAGAGCCTTGCCCTCTTTAAGTTGGGAGATTTCGTCCGCCGACAGCTGTGTCTGGCCCACGGTATCCCTGACGAACACGGCTTTTACAGGCACCGATACTATCTCGTTGGTGTAGCGGTCTATGCTGACGTATGACGGTACTTTCTCACCGTTCTTGCCATTGAGGTCGACTACCTTTCCGAGATTGCCTGTGTCACGGAGGGTCGCCTTATCCTCGTCCGTGAAACTGTATCCCTTGAACTCGCGGTCAAGCTTGGGTTCGCGGTGGATGAAGTGGGGCACCACCCTGATGTCGCCGTTCTCGTCGGCACGGAACGAGATTCGGGCGTCGATATAGAACTTCTCTCCCCCGAATGTCGGTGTGATCGTGATGATGTGCGACTTGCGGTTGTAGAGCAACTCGCTGAGGTCCCCCGACTTCTCAAGACGCTCGCGGTCGATGCCCCATTTCTCCTTGAGACCGGCCCAGTCTATGCGGCTTTCGTCGATTGCCGAGTGTCCGGGCTCCTTTTCGGTATTCTCGGCATTGCCGGGCGCTTCCTGCTGTGGCGTTTGCGACGGCTGCTCTGTCAGCGGCCCCTGTTTTTGATCTGAATACTGCGATGCCTGAGGTACATCGACTGTATTGTTTTTCAGCATGTCGGCATTCGCGACAGGGTCTTTGGCGAGATCTCCTATAACGGTGCCAACCGTGTCATAACGGTCGGCAGGGACACGGAAGAATCCGAACGACGAAGGATTCCTGCACTGGCGGACGAAGTTCGACATGAAGGCTTCGAGAGGGTTCTGGCCTTTGGAGAATTTCACGAGGTCGGAGAGTTTCGCGGACTTGACACCTGTCATCTTCGGTGTGCCGTCCTCGTTGAGTCCGGTCACCGCGCCTACCTCCCCGGTGTCGTTGTTGCGGGCGATAAGCACTTCTTCTTGTTCCAAATTCTGTTTTTTGGCCATGATTAAAATGTTTTGGGTTGGAAACTTGTGCCGCGACATGGCGGCACGGGATTATTTTGTGTTGTAGGTGTGTCATGCGTTGAGGACGGAAAAAAACTCCATCACGTCAGCCTTGCGGTAGCGTATCTTGCAGTTCCTGCCGGAGCCGTTCTTTATGAAGGCGATCCTGCCTTTCGAGCGGTGGTCGTACATTGTGCGGCGCGACACATGGTATCTCTCGCAGACCTGCTGCTCCGTCCACGTTTCTTCATCCGGGTCGAGAATGCCGAAGCCTTGGAACGCGTCCGTGACCTTACGGGCTACTTCGTCGATCTTGCTGTCAATACCTGTTCTGATACCAATTACTTCCGATTTCAACTCCTTGATGAGTTGTGCGAGCATATTGTATTCCTCGGTTCTCATAGCCGGTGCTTTTTATAGAGGTCTGGCATCATTGTTTTCATACTCTCCCGGACAGTACCGTAGAAGCGTCTGGGCATTTTCGTTTCCATAATTCTTTTTCGGATTTAGCGTTATGCCGCAAAGTTCGTCAGACACCCGCAGGCGACTGAGGTATTCCTCGGGTAGTACCCTGTTTTTTTAAGACACGTTAAGATTATAATTGATACATTAAAGCACCTTTTGAAGGATATGGGAAGCACCGTATCAGTCCGCTATGCGCGGATTGACATGTAATCGGTGTGTCATAAAATTATCAGGATAAATCCGTGGGGATTATCGGGGCAGCCTGTGCGGACAGGTGTCGTCCAGTTTGATACCGGGACTATTGCCGTGTCGGATCTTGGTTTGATTCCACGTGCGAATCGAACCGGATACATAACCGGCAGTAAGTCCGCACCGTATCGGATTCGGTATAGAAACAACCGGAATATGGCTGATTGTTTCCGACAAATTTCAAAGTTGGGAAATGTCGGGAAACTTTGTGGAAAAATCGGGAAAGTGCTGACAATCAATAATCTTTTCGGCATGTTCGGCGGTTACACGTTCAAAAGCGGCACCCGTCGGAATGCTTGTGCCGCTTTTCAAAAATCCCTGCCACAATTGATATTGATACCGGCAACCCACATTCCGGACTGTGGGCTGCCAGCGTCATATCCGGCAAAATTACCCACTAATCCCGTTAAAAGATGGAATACATTACAATCGAGCGCACCGTTTATGACGCGATGGTAGCCGCTCTGAAAGATTGCCGAACAGCACTTCAATCGGCAATCTCGCGTCTGTCATATAAATCCCGTGATGAGTGGATTGATAACAATATCGCACAATCCATTCTCCGTAAGTCGCAACGATCCCTACAAAATATGCGAGCGACGGGAGCAATAGGCTATTCACTACTAAACGGCAAGGTGTTTTACCCGGCAGATGAGATAGGACGGATATTGGAGGAAAGGCACCATTATGACTGAGAAACAATATATACAGACAAGGGAGGAATATAAGGCCCTGTTCAAGCTGATAGGGAAAATAAAGGAATCGGCAAACACCCTTGCGGACATTTCACGCCCGATGTTCAATGGCAACCGCTTTGTCAGCGATACGGAACTTGCGAAGCGGCTTTGTGTGAGCAAACGTACACTTGCCAATTACAGGGCCAACGGCATAATAGGATATTACAGTGTCGAGGGCAAGATTATTTATGCCGAAAGCGACATCGAGGACTACCTGAAAGATCATTACATTTCTCCACTGATATGATACAGCCCCCGGCAGTTCATAACACAATGGACTGTCGGGGATTCTTGTAATGAGTATGTCGGTTTTTTTACTGAGAAAAACCGACATTTTACTACCTGATATTATTATATATGCTCAATAAAAGACTATTTTACGGTTTTATCTTTTGTGGCATTCTTAATACATAGTCATATACCGGACGTATGGCAATCTTATATCCGTCATGAATTATATCCTCATCATTATGGTCTGTCAAAAGCAGCAGATTGTCACATCCTGTTTTTCTTGCGGCCAACAACAATCCGGCAATTTCACGTTTTCTTGTCTTATCTGAGGAAATATCATATGAGACCTGCACGGCAAGAACAGCCTTGCGGTCTTCGCACACGACAAAATCACATTCGCCAGAACGGTCATTGAAATAATAGATATCCAATCCTTGTATCTTATATCTTCGCAAAAGCTCCAGATATACTATTGTTTCAAGCCGCCATCCGAGATTTTCTCCGGCAAATGCGTCAGACCGTTTGTTCATCAACGCCACATCAATTGGATAGACCTTTTCGCCGGTTATCCGTTGGCGGCTCTTGGGTGAATACTTATGCAGGCCTACTAAGAGATATGCCTGTTTCAGATAGCTCAGGTAGTTTTTGGCAGTGTGCTGCGATTTGAAGCCGAATGTTTCTTGCAGGCTTTTGTCAACCACGACAGCAGGTGCCGTATTCAACAGATGGTGAGACATCTCCTCAAAAGCTGAGGTATGGATTATCTTGAACCGTTGTTCAATGTCGCGTTTGAGGATATTGTTGACCAATCCCTCTATATAGTCACGGTCGTTTCCTATAAACTGGATTTCTGGAAATCCACCTTGACGCATATAGTCATCAAAGGCAGCACGTCGTGCGGCTATGGCTTTTGTCGTTCTTGACTTCGTATCGACTTCCCTGGCCTCGCAATACTCGGCAAAGGAAAAAGGGTATAGAGGTATGGAATGATGGCGTCCTGTCAGATGAGTGGCAAGCTCTCCACTCAGCAGTTTCGCATTTGACCCGGTTATTATGACGTGCATCTGTCTGCGCAAAAGCCGGTTCACGAACAGATACCACTCAGGTATATTTTGTATTTCATCTATAAACAAATAATTGAAATCACCGTTGATCTTGTAAAGCACTTCCAGCACATCGTTAAGGTCATCCCCGGTAAGGTGTATCAGACGCTCGTCGTCAAAATTCACGTATGCGAACTTTACCCCCTTTCCAGTAAGCGCATTATAGCATAATGTGGATTTTCCGCTACGTCTTACACCTATCACTACCTGTGCCTGTGTGCTTTTCAGGTCAATGTAATCTTCCTCCTTACGCTTGCAAAAACGCAGGTTTTGTTTCATCGCCAACTCCTCGGATTGGTCAGAAAGTATCGTCTCAAGTATTCTTTTATCCATAATTTGATCCTATTGGGCGCAAAGATACGAAATACATTTCACAAACGCACTATTTTACAATAAATAATCTAACATAAACGCATTATTGTACATGCTACACCAGTTATCCAACACACTAAATTGCATTATTATTGGCTCAATGTATTGAAAACATTAACGTTACCCCGGTTGCTAAGAATTCTAAAATATTTGGAG
>CAJTRI010000028.1 GCA_910578615.1 uncultured Duncaniella sp.
GGCCACTATCGTCAACTTTTAAGGGAAAATCACTACGTCAATTGTTTAAAGAGTGATTAAAGCCATATTTATGAATAATATTAAACACACATGGTTCAATGTAAATAACGCGAGTTCGATATAAGGATTCTGCAAAATCGACAATAAAACAATCAGCCATTTAGCACGAAACTAAGTGGCTGATTTTCTTGGTGAAATCACGGGAAATCCGTAAATTTATAGTGCTCAATTAGGCACAAGCCGAAATGCCGGTTCATAGTTTTTTTAGAAAGTGTTAAATTTGCGGTATGAAAACAGCAGATGCAATATGGATGTGTCTTCCCGAGGGTATGGACGAGTTATTTGAGATTGTCAAGTTCGAACGTACGGATAAAGCATATGACATTTGGCTTGACGAGAAGAAGAAACTGTCGGACGAGGACTACCGCAATCCGAACATTGTGGCACGTGGATACACGGATTACGTTACCGTTCAGGATTATCCGATGCGCGGCAGACCTGTTTATCTGTACATGCGCAAAAACAAATGGTGGGACAAGGCAACCAGCGAGATTTTCAGTTACAATCTCGAACTTCCCAACGAGGAGGGTACACGACCCCGCGCCGGGTTCGTGGCTTTTTTTAAAGGCGACGGCTCTGTCGATTAAGCACATAGCGCAGACGTACTGCGTCAACGGCAAATATTTCGCAGACCTGTACCGTGACAAAATCAGCGGCTGTGCCGGTTGGTGCGACACGGAACTTGGATGCGGCTTCTATTTCAACGCATCAAACATCGGTCCGTACATGAGCCTGGACGAGACCTGTCTGAACAACGGCGGGATATGGACATTCCTCACCAACAAAGACGGTCACGGAGGGCGGGGGACACTGGCCGCCGCCATACCATGGACAAAAAGCGACGAGATAATATCGGTATTGGTCGGCACCATGGGCAAATCATTGAGACGAAAGGTCAAGGAAGTGACCTGCGACCTGTCGCCATCGATGATGCTGATAGCCGCCGAGGTATTCTACAACGCCCACGTCGTTAACGACCGCTTCCATGTGCAGCAGGTGTATAACGAGGCCGTCGACGAGATACGTGTCGACATCCGGCGCAAGCTTATAGCCGAAGACAACAGCAGTGACAAATCAGAGCCTCCAATTACATATTCCAACGGCGAGACCAAGCGCCAGATACTCGCCCGCAGCAAGCACACACTGATGATGTCGCAAAACAAATGGACTGACACGCGGCGTCATCGTGCCAATATCCTGTTCAAACACTATCCGATACTCAAAGCCGCGTACCTGCTTGCGATGGAGCTGCGCCGCATATTCAATATGAAAATATCCCCGACCAAGGCATCAGGGAAGATGGACAAATGGTATGAGAAAGTAACGGCATTGGACAACAATAACTTCCGTTCTGTTATCAAGACATTCAGGAATCATGCCCCGACAATAACCAACTACTTCCGCAGGCGTGCCACCAACGCATCTGCCGAGGCATTCAACTCCAAGGTCAAGATCTTCCGATCGCAGATGCATGGCGTAAGAGACCGCGGCTTCTTCATCTTCCGACTCGTAAAACTCTACGCCTAGACTTTAACATTTCAGCTCTCGAATTTTAACAAATGCACCGGCATTTCGGCTTGACCCATATTAAGCCGCTTTTGGCTACCCTTTGGCTACCTAATTTTACAGAAATAGCTGACAATCAAATGATTATCAGCTATTCTATGAGCCGCGAGTGGGACTCGAACCCACGACCTTTTCGTTACGAATGAAATGCTCTACCGACTGAGCTATTGCGGCTTGGATATGTATTGGCTGATTATTTCAGCGATGCAAAGGTAGTAAATATTTTTTAATATCACACAATTCAGGTGAAGAAAAAAACGGAGGGACTGTTGTTTTGTCCCTCCGTTGTCGGTCTTGTGCGGTGATTATTCGCAGCGGCGTGCGCCGTCAGAGATGATCACGTCGTAGATTTTGGGCTCATGGCCATAGCGAGCATTGAATTTTTCCTTGGCTGTGGCAATGAAGTGGTCATACTTGTCATTGGCTACGAGGTTGATTGTGCAGCCTCCGAAGCCTCCGCCCATGATACGAGAGCCGGTGACACCGCATTCTTTGGCGATGTCGTTGAGATAGTCGAGTTCCTCACATGACACTTCGTAGTCTCTGGAGAGTCCATCGTGGGTGGCATACATGAGACGGCCTACGGTGTCGATGTCTCCACGGTTGAGGGCGTCGCAGACGTCGAGGACACGTTCTTTCTCCTCAATAACGAATTTGGCCCTGATATAGTCTTCGGCCGAGATTTCGTTCTTGACGGATTCGAGCATTTCCATGTCGGCGTCACGGAGTGTCTCGATGCCGAGACGTGATGCGACACGTTCGCATGACTGGCGGCGTTTGTTGTAGGGTGAGTCTACGAGTTCGTGTTTTACGACCGAGTCTACAAGCACGAGGCGGTAGCCGTCGATCTCGAAGGGGAAATATTCGTATTCGAGGGAACGGCAGTCGAGACGGATGAGGCAGTTTTTCTTGCCAAACACAGATGCAAACTGATCCATGATGCCGCAATTGACACCACAATAGTTGTGCTCGGTCGACTGGCCGATCTTGGCAAGTTCGAATTTCTCTATCTTATTGTCGTTAAAGAGATCGTTGACAGCATATGCAAAGCATGATTCGAGGGCTGCTGATGATGAGAGGCCTGCTCCGAGGGGAACGTTTCCCGCAAATGCGGCATCGAATCCCTTTACGGTGCCACCACGCTTTATGGTCTCGCGGCATACGCCGAAGACGTAGCGTGCCCACTGTGCGGCAGGGGCATCCTCTTCGTTTAGTCCGAAGGTTGCTGATTCGTCAAGATCAAGCGAGTAAAGGTTCACCTTGTCCGTGCCGTTGGGGCGTATGTCGGCCATAATGACTTTGTCAATGGCTCCAGGGAATACGAATCCGCCGTTATAGTCGGTGTGCTCTCCGATGAGGTTTATGCGTCCGGCTGATGCGAAGAGTATGCCCTCGCCACCGAAATGTTCGGCAAATGCCTTGACGATTTTGTCTTTTAACTCCATGGTATGTATTTTGTTGTATGAGTGTTTTTTCAGAACATTTTTTCGGGGTAGGTGCCGTCGGCGTGGAGGGTTGCGAATTTCTCGACTACGCCGGGACGGTCGGCTGCATAAGTGACACCGAACCAGCGTGAGTCAGTGTCAAGAACCTTGACTGACGCCTCGCCGTTGTGGATTAGGGTGTCTATGCAGAGCGGTATGAAGAATTCGGCCTTGGGCTTGTCGATGTCTTGGTCAAGGAATTTACGGAATTCACGTTCCGAGTAGTCGAAATAGTCAGGAGTGAATCCCCAGAGGTTCATTGATACCGGGGTCATGGGGTCGAGGGTCTGCTCATCTCCGTTCTCATCGGTGAATACAATGCGTCCGTCGGGAGCATATGAAATCGCAGTGCGTTCTACCACGCCTGTCAGATTGCCGTCATCACCTTTGGAGCATACGCCACGAGCTACCGATCCGTTTTCAGTCATAGTGTTTCCGACACGGAAACCCACCATCGAGTAGTCGCCCTTGCGGTCTCGGGGGCGCATGAGGTCTTCGGCTATCACTCGGAAGGCATCACGTCCGTAGAAGTCATCGGCGTTAATGACTGCGAAAGGTTCGTTGATAACCTCTTTGCCCATAAGGACGGCATGGTTGGTGCCCCATGGTTTGGAGCGGTCGGCCGGACATGTGTAGCCCTCAGGGAGTTTGTCGGTTGACTGGAATACGACTTCCACGGGGATGTGGCCTTCGTATTTTGAGAGGATTTTCTCGCGGAAATCTTTTTCGAAGTCTTTGCGTATGACGAAGACTACCTTGCCAAATCCGGCCTGTATGGCGTCATAGATCGAGTAGTCCATTATGGTCTGGCCTTGAGGCCCGAGCGGGTCGAGCTGTTTGAGACCGCCGTAACGGCTGCCCATTCCGGCAGCGAGCACGAAGAGTGTGGGTTTCATTATATGTGATGAATATTTTGGTATATTATTTAAAGATGAATTTTATTGTCTCGTCAAATTCTTCGCCCGGACGAAGAATCGGTGATGGGAAATCTGGCTTGTTGGGTGCATCTGGAAAGTTCTGACACTCGATGGCAACTCCGTCATAGTCGTGATATCTGTGGCCGGAGACGCTTTCGGGACATCCTTCGAGCCAGTTGCCGGTATATATCTGCATACCGGGCTGTGTGGTCATGACCACCAGTTTGCGGCCTGACTTGGAGGCTTTCAGCACTGCGACTTCGCGCATCACACCCTTTTCGTATCCGTCTACAACCCAGCAGTGATCATATCCCTTGCCTATCTTCAACGGTGTGAAGTCAGCCTCTATGTCACGTCCTATCTTCTTGAAGGATGTGAAGTCCATCGGGGTACCATTGACCGGTGCGAGTTCTCCCGTTGGAATCTGGGTCTCGTCAGTGGGCAGATAGTGTGAGGCATCGAGCCTCAGTTGATGGTCAAGCACGGTTCCTGAATCTTCGCCGTCAAGATTGAAATATGCATGGTTTGTGAGATTGATGATGGTGGGGGCGTCAGTCTCTGCCATCAGCGAGAGGGTGAGTTCGTTGTTGTCTGTCCATGTGTATTTGGCGGTCACGGTGAGATTTCCGGGATATCCTTCCTCGCCGTCTTCGGCCACATATATAAATAGGACGGAATCATCACCGACTGTCTTGGCGTCCCATATACGGTTCATGAATCCTTCGGGGCCTCCGTGGAGGGCGTTCGGGCCGTTGTTTATCGCGAGGGTGTAGTCTTTTCCGTCAAGTGAAAAATGTCCTCGGGCAATGCGGTTGGCAAAGCGCCCCGGAATCTTTCCGGCACATGGGCCGTCTGCAATCCAGGATGCGGCGTCGCGGTATCCGAGCACGACGTTGTCCAGCTTTCCGTCACGGTCGGGTACGCGTACGGCTGTTATGCCGGCGCCGAGTGTGGATAGCGTTACGCTTGCACCGGAGGCGTTGGTCAGTGTATAGTGTGTTATATTCCCTTTGGGGGAGTCGAACTGCCGGGTTGTTATTGTCATGGCACAGGTGTTTTTTTAGTTTCTGCAAATATACGAAATATCCTCCGAAAAAAGAACAGCGTATCAGTGGTGATGTCTATTATCAGAGGAGAATGTATGAAAATATGCCGTAATTTTAGAATGCCGATACGAGGGCTGCATATGCCTTGGCGGCCTGTATCGGATTTGGATGGTACAAATGTAGTCATTATCTGTCCGACATAGGATGTAAAAACGTGTCAAAAGCTGTAACAAATAGGTCAAATAACGGGTATAGATGGAAGTGATGAACCATTTGTGTCCGTTTTGGCCCTAATTATTGGCATTTTTGTCTTGTTAAGGAAAAAATTCGTAACTTTGCAATTCGAAAAAACGAAGTAGAACTATGATAGCTGTTAATAATTTAGGTATACAGTTTGGCAAACGGGTGCTGTTTCAGGACGTGAATCTCAAATTCACTCCCGGAAACTGTTACGGTATTATCGGGGCCAATGGTGCGGGCAAATCGACATTGATGAGAATCCTCAGCGACCAGCTCTCGCCGACCCACGGAACCGTAACCCAAGGCCCTGGAGAGCGCATGAGCGTGCTTGAACAGGATCACTTCAAGTATGACGACTGTACCGTCATCGAGACCGTGCTCCGTGGCCACACCGTACTGTGGGATATAATGCAGGAGAAGGATGCTCTTTATGCCAAGGAGGATTTTTCGGACGCGGACGGTATCAGGGCATCTGAGCTTGAAGAGCGTTTTGCCGAACTCGAAGGATGGAATGCCGAAAGTGATGCGGCCGCACTTCTGAGCGGCCTCGGAATCAAGGAGGACAAGCATTATACGCTCATGCGTGATATGAGTGGTAATGAGAAGGTGCGTGTCCTGTTAGCAAAAGCTCTTTTCGGCAATCCTGACAACCTTCTGCTTGACGAGCCTACCAACGACCTTGATCTCGACACAGTGGCGTGGCTTGAAGATTATCTATCCAAGGCTGAGAACACGGTGCTTGTGGTCAGCCATGACCGTCACTTTCTTGACGCTGTCAGCACGCACACGCTTGACATAGACTATAACAAGCTGACGCTCTTTGCAGGTAATTATAGTTTCTGGTACGAATCCTCGCAGCTTGCCTTGCGCCAGCAACAGCAGGCCAACAAGAAAGCCGAGGAGAAACGCAAGGAACTTCTGGAATTCATACAACGGTTCAGCGCCAATGTGGCCAAGTCAAAGCAGACCACCTCGCGCAAGAAGATGCTTGAAAAACTGAATGTGGAGGAGATACAGCCCTCTTCACGCCGCTACCCGGGCATAATCTTCACTCCGCAGCGCGAACCGGGTAACAAGATACTCGAAGTCAAAGGGCTTTCGGCAAGCATTGACGGAGAAGTACTTTTTGAGGATGTCAACTTCCAGGTGGAAAAAGGTGACAAGATTGCCTTCCTTTCGCATGACCCGCGTGCGATGACGGCTCTCTTCGAGATTATAAACGGCAAACGTAAGGCGGATGCCGGGACTTATGAATGGGGCCAGACCATAACCACTGCATATCTTCCTCTTGACAACACCGGGTTCTTCAATACCGACCTCAGCCTTGTAGACTGGCTTGCACAGTATTCAGATGACTCTTCTGAAATCTATCTTAAAGGATTTCTCGGAAAGATGCTCTTCTCAGGAGAAGAGGTGCTCAAAAAGGCATCCGTGCTGTCCGGTGGTGAGAAGATGAGATGTATGATAGCGCGTATGATGATGACTGACGCCAACACGCTGGTTCTTGATTCTCCCACCAACCATCTTGATCTTGAATCAATCCAGGCGTTCAACAACACCCTCCGCACATTCAAAGGTAACGTGCTTATGTCAAGCCACGACCACGAATTCATCCAGACCGTATCCAACCGCATAATAGAACTGACGCCCAAAGGCATCATAGACAAGCTTATGGACTATGACGACTATATCACCGATCCGAAAGTGATTGCCGCCAGAGAAAAAATGTACTGATTAAAGCCACATAGGTCATGCCGGTATATCGTCTGGATCAGAGACGATATACCGGCATGAATGTTTTAACGAAAAAAGAGAGGGGGCCATCACGGCTGCCTCTCTCTCCATTCATCACATTATGCTTATTTCGCTTATCAGTGCTGTTATATTTTTAACCAAAAAGAAGTTCGTTTCTTCAGGGGATATGCATTTTAGATGTATCGGCTTGAAACAATGTCCCAGTCTACAATTTTCCATAATTCTTTGAGAGCATCAGCCCTGCGGTTGCGATAGTCTATGTAGTAGGCGTGTTCCCAGACATCGAACGTCAGCAACGGGGTCAGTCCCTGAGTCATAGGATTCTCAGCATTTGAACTTTTAGTTATGAAAAGTTTGCCGTCGTTGTCCTTGGACAACCACACCCATCCTGAACCGAAAATCGAGACACCGGCTTCTACGAATTCCTTTTTGAAATTGTCGAATGAGCCGAACTGTTCGTCTATCGCCTTCCGTAGACGTCCTTCTGGCTCATGTGACCCCTCGGGAGAGAAGGTAAAGAAATAAAAGATGTGGTTCCAGGCTTGTGACGCATTGTTAAAAAGAGGGCCTGTTGACGAGGTAATAATCTCCTCGAGTTCCATATCCTCATATTCCGTATCTTTGATGAGGCGGTTGAGGTTGTCTATATATGTTTTCTCATGCTTGCCATAGTGGTATTCTACGGTCTCACTGGAAATGCTCGGCGCGAGAGCGTCGGTAGCATAAGGAAGTTCGGGAAGAGTATAAATCATAGTCGTTGTTTTGTTGGTTGATTTGTCATTAAAACGCTGCGTGGATGCCTTAGGTTCGGGATCGATGTGTTAA
>CAJTRI010000029.1 GCA_910578615.1 uncultured Duncaniella sp.
GTATGATTCAATAGCAACAACATTGTCTTTTATACATTCAAATTGTTGATAATTTATGTTATTATCATCTGCTGCAAACACTAAGGTAATAGTAGTATTTGGATTGACAAGAGAATCTTTCAATATTTCAATTTTAATTGGATCAAGTTCATCCTTGATTATTAAACGAATAGTATTCTCAGGATTCTCTAAAGACTCAATTTGATTGCATCTATATTTGTTTAGATTTTCGATAACCATAATATTTTTGATATTTTAGAGCCTGTTTAAAAATGACTGAAATCTTTTTCTAAAGAGGTTTCCGTATCCGCCAGATTATTTCTTTCTATGAAGCGACCAAACTTAAAAAAAGATGTATCAGACAGATTTAACGGAAACCGAGTGGCAATATATAACAAAAGTATTGAACCTGCAAGAAAGAAAGCGAAAATATGATTTGCGATTGATTTGGAACGCTATATTTTACCTGGTAAAGACAGGTTGTCAATGGCGGATGCTTCCTCTTGACTTTCCCAAGTGGCAGTTGGTCTATTACTACTATCGCAAATGGGCCTCTCAATTGGATTTTGACTTGTTGTTAGAGAAATTGCGTGGGCATGTACGTGTGAAACGCGGTCAAAGCATGGAACCCAGTGTAGGAATTATGGACAGTCAAAGCGTCAGATGTGGGAACAATGCTTCTTTGAACGGTATTGATGGAAACAAAAAGGTAAAAGGCATAAAACGGCATGTCATAGTGGATAAGAATGGCTTTCTTATTGCCGTTATGGTCACCATAGCTAATGTGCATGACAGTAAAGCCGCTTATTTGCTGATGAGGGTTCTTAAGGAGATGTGCTCCAGTGTAAAAAACATTCTTGCCGATGGAGGTTACCGAGGAGAACTTGTCGATAACATAAGAAAGAAATTCGGATATGTCATTCAGGTTGTTATCAGTGCGTACAAGGAACAGGGATTCAGACCCATTCAAAAGAGATGGATTGTGGAAAGAACATTCTCATGGATGGATTACAATAGAAGGCTCTGCCGAAACTATGAACTAACATTCGACTCGGCAGAGGAAATGGTCAAATTAGCCACTATAAGATTATTATTGAGGAAAATTTAAACAAGCTCTTAAAAGCCAAAAGATTCATCAATGACGTTAAGCCAATCCTCTCCATATTGTTCCTTCATAACTTCTTTAGCTTTTTCTGTTCGATAGGTGTATTTATCCATATTATCTTTATATATTTTATTTCCTTTGGCATGAGCTGGTGAAACCGGATTATACTTGTTAGCCCAATAATCCTTACCCTTTTTTTCTATGCCTCGTTCATATATCAATTGCTCTAAACCTCTGGATGTATCATGGTTTAATCCATCAAATACGTCTTTCCCATCTGCTCCTTCTAAATCTTTGGAGGTATATCGTTTATGGATTCCATATTTTGCACTACCAACATATGGCTTTTCTGTTCCATCTCTTGCTCGTTTTTTTCTACTATATACAGTGTCAAGCCCCCAAATATCAAAGGAATTATTAGGGTTACTAACATATCCATAAAGTGTAGGATTCTTTCCTGCCAATCTAATTAAATCCTGCGAGATATACGCCCCTGTCTTCGGATCATAGTACCTGAACCTGTTGTACGCCAACCCCGTCTCCCGGTCATAGTACTGTCCTTGGAACAAGAACGGTATCATACCCTTATTGCCGGTCTCCTCAATGACGTTGCCGTCCATGTCGAGCACACGGCTCCACACCTCGTTACCCTCAGTGTCGTATGCCTCTGTCGGTGTTCCGAGCTGGTCGGTCAGTATCGAGTAGGATTTGCCGCCCCTGAGCATCGCCATTGGCACGAATGACTCCTCGTCGAAGAGCCACACCGTCATGTCGCAGCGTTCAGGGTCGGTGTGCCAACGGTTTTCCGCGAAAGAGTATTCACGGTACTCCCGCCACTGGTGCAATGGGACGTTGCCATTCCAAATCCACTGGGTGACAACCGCGCCGAAACTCTTGCTGAGCCTGCGCCCCAGCGCATCATACGTGAACTCCACCTCCCTCTTGTCGGGACGAATAACCTTTACAAGCGAGCCGTCGGCATTCCATCGGTATCTCCAACGCTCTTTCTTGCCGTCAAGCCATTTTCCGGTTCCACGGTATCGTTCGGTCAGATTACCGTCCGCATCGTACTCGCAGTGCCACTCGCCGTCCTGCTCCAGACGGCCGCCGCTCAGATACCGGCGCACCTTCATGTCAGGATCGGGGTACAGGTTGCCCAGCGCGTCGCTCTTTCGCCAACGCTCGCTGCCGTCAGAGTACACAGCCCTGTCAAGCTGACCAGTAGGGGTATATGAGTAGCGGGTCTCGCCATACTTACTGTCATCCACGGACAGCAGCCTGTCTGCGACGCCCCAGCGGTAGCGGCGCGTATGCCGCGTACGCGCGTCTTTGCGTGTGCGGACGTCCACGAGACGGCCGATGTCGTCGTATGCGAACGAACGCACGACACCGCCCGGGAGAATACGCTCCACCTCGAAGCCCAGCGTGTCGTGGCGGTGGGAGGACTCCCACGTGCCCGCGCCGTCGGCATCGGTTCCGTCCGTAGCGGAGAACCCCTCCAGTTCACCGTAGGAGTTGCGGGTATAGCGCAGCGAGGCACCCGACGTGCTCTCAAGCGTCAGTATCCTGCCGGTTTGGTCGTAGGTGCGCTGTATGGTATTGCCGTCGGCTGTCTCCTGTATCGGAAGGCCGAGGGAGTTGTAGGCGAACTCGACCGTGCTGTCTCCCCGCGAAGCCATCGCAAGCCTGCCGGAAAGCCCGTAGGCATAGCTTTGGGCGGGGGCGTCGGAGGTCGGGTAAGATACGTGCGTCACACGCGAGCAGGCGTCATAGCTGTATTCGCGCTCCGTGCCCGAAGGAAGCGTCTCCCGCACGACACGGCCCCCGCGGTCACGCAGGTATCGCCGCACTTCGCCGTCGAAGCCTTTCTCTGCTGTGACGTTGCCAATGGCGTCAAGGTCGAACTCGTAGGTGCGAAGACGCTCGTTGACCACGCCCCACAGACGTTCCTCACGGTCGTAGCGGAACAGGACGACCCCACGGGAATCGCGGCGGCGAGTCAGCTTCCACATACCCGAGTAGCCGTACTCCACGCGTTGCACGTTGTCACGGTACTCCGTCAAGTTATCTATCCCGTCGTAGGACAGGTGTATATCGTTGCCGTCGAAGTCAAGCACGTGCGTCACGCGCCCGATAAGGTCGTATTCCCTTTCCTGCACCGCGCCCTTGGGGTTGGTCACGTGCACGCAACGGCCGAGCAGGTCGTAGCCGTAGCGGGAGGTGTTGCCCCGGCTGTCGGTGGCTTCCGTCAGGTTGCCGAAACGGTCATAGGCGAGTTTCGTCACAACACCGTAGGGGTCTTTCACCGAGGAAACGAGGCCGTCACTGTAGGACAACTTCGTGACCGCCCCCTCCGGGTTGGTGCGGCTCACAAGGTTACCCGAGCGGTTGTACCCGAACTCCCACGTGCCCCCGTCTGGGGTAGTCACGGAGATAGGACGGTTACGCAGGTCGCCCTTCTTGGGATAGACGGCACTGACACTTCCACCGCAAGGATCGGAACTGTCGGTGCAATTGCCCCAAACGTCGTATTTGTACAGGGTGCTGTTACCCAACGGGTCGGTCTGTTCGAGGAGCTGGCGGCTGTCGTTGTAACGCCAAAGGTGCTCGCCGCCGTTGGCGTCCACCTTCTTCCACACAAGGCCGCTCCGGTGGTGGTACACCGTAAGTGCGTCGTGGCTGTCGAGCACCTCGGTAACACCTTCGCGGAAGGTCAGCTTGTGGTTATAGATGCCGCCGTCGCCCCAGGTGTGGACACAGCGAGAGCCGATGCCCGTGCCATCATACTCGAAGTACCACGAGAGGCCGTTGCGCCACGTCTCCTTCACGATAAGACGTCCGGCATACTCGTAGGACATCGCGTCACCCACGGCATTGCGCTGCCGGGTCATGTTGCCGTTAGCATCGTATTCGTAGGAGGCGAGGACAACCTCTTTTCCCGGTTCATCAGGGTGCGGCCCCCATATCTCAAGGATACGCCCGCTACGCGTGTCGGGCACGACACGCAACTCGCGCCCAGCACTGTCGGTGATGGACGAGAGCCATCCCTCCCGGGTGTAACCGAAGCGGATACCAAGCCCGTTACAGTCCGTGACACTTTCCAGCAGACGAACAGAGTCGTACTCGCGGCGAGTGAAGCGGTAGTAGAGATCTTCTGCCATATCCCACACGCAGTAGCCGCCGTCACCCTCCAGACGCGCCTCCTTGCGCTCGGACAGGATGAACGAAGGCTTGCCCGCAGTAGGCAACGGGAACGTCACGGGTATGCCGTCGCTCATGCGTAGCGTGAGCGTGCCCTCTTCAGGCTCCACCACGATACCCATGTCGTAGGCATGGTGCCAGCCGTTGCCGAGAGGCCCGCGGTAGTCGCTGCGGCTATACCACGTGCGTTCCCAGGAGAGCGGCACGGGGCCGTCCAGCCAGAAGTCTTCTTCGTCGGTGAAGAAAGTACCGCTTGCGACGTCTACGGGGTGTCCCGTAACGGTACAGATGGCCTTGTGGAGCATCCCTTTCAGGGAGCTGCTCTTTATCTTATTGTTGACCTTGCTGTGCAGTTTGTCTGCTATCTTCTGGGTCTTTTTCTTGTAGAACCGGCCCAACGCGCCCTTGCACTTGCGTGTGAGAGCGGCCATCGGGTTGACGGGCACGGGAACAGGGCTGGTGAGTATCTGTTTCGCGGGTGGTATCGGGTTGATGACACCCGTGGGCAGGAACAGGCCCGGAACCTTGTGTACGCTCGGGATGCCGAGATCGTTGCAGTCAAGGTGCAGATGCGCACCGCCGCCCGAGAGAGGCATACCATCGGCGAGCACCGTAAGGCTCCCCATAAAAGCGTGGCCGTTGTTCTTGGGAATCGCAGCAGAGGGAGCAGCCCAGCCGGCCCCCATCGGGATGTGAGGGACGCTCTGCGTAGGCGTGGAAGCCACGGCACGCGGGATGAAGCCTCCGATCTTGACGGTGGCTCCCAACATCCCCACCACCATGGTCAGTACCGTGTGACCGACCTCGGCGAGTTTCGCAGCGTCGGCACTGCCGGCCTCTTCCACCGTAGGGGGTGGAGGGATGAACGAAGACACTGCGGCAGCGATGAAGTCCTGCGGACGGAGAAGCACGCCCACATAGGGATGTGGCATAGGGACGACAGGAGACGGGGGGATGTTCACAAGATGGATGTCCACACCGATGACGGGATCGAGCTGCTTCGAAATGGGGAGGCAGGCCTGGCCCTTCATACCCATCGCTCCCAATAGGGGAAGCATGGCAGCTTCGCTCAAGCCGTCGGCAAGACCGCTGATGGCAGCAGCAGCCTTCACGCCCGTGTCGAGGGCGTTCACTGACGGAGAAACACCGGCTTCGGAGTTCGCCGTCACACCGTTTGCGATGCCCTCGGCTTGCGCACCGATGCCCGCCTTAAGATTCGCACTCACGCTATCGAAATAACCTGTGTCTGCCATAGCCGTCTTTATTTAAGTCGTTATTTAATCCGAAAATACAAATAAGTGGATGCAAGGATGGCAATTACGATTATGACCCCGAGCCAAAAACGGAACCCGGCTGGTCCTAACAGTTCAAGCAAGAAATTTCCTCCCCAGCTTCCGGGCCTGAAATAAGTCCATTTCCAGTCGAATATCAGCCCCGCAAGCCATACCAAAAGCAGGAGGATAACTACCAGGTATCCCGCCTTGGGATTCGCGTAGGTATATTCGGTCGCATCCGTGAACATCCTCTCAAGATTCCTGAATATGTTGTTCAGCCATACCATTGTATTTCCCTAAATTTCTTTTATACTCATATAAATAATTCTCCCATCCCTCTCCGAACATCCGGGTCAGCACCTCGTTTATCTCATCATCGCTGACCAGTTTGGAACGTTCCTGACAGTTCAGCAGGCTTAACAGCAGAAGAGGATAAGAAGAGTTCCTGACAAGCTCTGCGGAAAGTTTGTCGGAGAGCCTAAACCCTTCCACATAACACTCCGCAGCCAATGACTTTTCATAATTTTTCTCCCGGCACCAGCCGCTCAATCTCAGTGATTCGCCCTGCATCAGATAGTCGTTGCACTTCGAATAGGCTTCGGCACCGCGATAGTATGTCTCGGCGGCCTCTTTCCAATGCGTTTCCCGCACATAGATGGAAGCCTTCCCCAACAGGGTGTTGCCGAGCAATCTGCAAGCCAGCGAGGGGTCTAATTTCTCTGCCCCGATTTCGGCGGCTTCCACGGCTTTATCCGCAAAGTACATGGCCATCTTATAATCCTTACGGGCCAACTGGTCGGTATACAGGATGGTATATACGGTTACAAACTGGCTGATCCAGTGGATATCTCTCTTTACATTATCAAGAGCGATATCAAGGCACTGCTTGGCGAATTTCTCCGTCTCCGGCACATTCCCTTTTTTCACACTGTTCATCAGTTTGATTAACACCAGTCTGAAATTGGAAGCTGCCGGATCGCTTTTATCTTCATTCGCCGCTTGTTCGGCGAGTTGTTCCATCGCTTCGCCCAAATCAATCGGTGGATAAATGGACTCCGTGTCATCGGAGTGCCTGCCCATGAGTTTACCGAACTGTTCATAGCCCTTTATATCAGATATGCCCCATACCATCTGCGGATGGAACGGCAAGGCAAGGGCTTTTCCAAACCATTCACGGCATCCGTCATAATCGGATGTGTTTTTCAGGTTGAACACAAAACTGCATTTCATATCGGTTCCGCTCACAAGGACTTCTGTCAGCCGGTTCAAGTTGGCGACTGCGACGGAAGCCTCGTTTTCTTGCATCACGACCGTATAGTCCGGAACCCAATCGACATACTCGGAGACGATTTCTTCGGGCTTTTCCGAATGGTTCCAGTATTCTATCTGTTGTGCGATATACGCCACAACATCTTTTGAGAAATCGGAGATGGAACTGAACGGAAGTTCTATCACGAATACCATATCCTCCTCTTCGCTGTCTACGGCAAGCATATAGTCATAGAAAGCCTCGAGCATACTTTCGTCTCCCGGCTGTATGACGATACGTATTAGCTTGACCGGTTTTCCTACTGCATCTTCCCATTGGTAGAGCATCCTGTCTGCTATTTGTTGTATGGCATTGCTCATAGACTGCTAATTCAATTTAACGATTGTTCCGGTTACCGCAGTAGTTCCGGAAGAATCTACCGTGGCTTTTGTTGTTCCGCTGACCAAGGCACTGCTGCTTCCTGTGGCTGTAAAATCGGTACTGGAGATATTGTAGGCTTCATTTGCCGTGCAATCAATATTTTTTGCCGATTGGGCGATGTTTTCACCGGCCGACTCTGTTATGGCTTTTTGGGCATTTGATGATATATTGCCGTCACTATCAATTGTGACGCTGTTTTCACCGACACACAAGGTAATGCTCTTAGAAGCGGAGATAGTGATATTTCCTTCTCCGTCTGCCACATAGCTGTTGCCTTCCTTGTCTTTCATCGTAATGCTTCCTTTCTCATCATCAAGCGTCACTGTACACCCGCTGCGGGTTGTCAGGCTCTTCGTCTTGTTCGAGCTGCCGCCGCCGGTGCCCGACTTCCCGTGGAAAAGGCTGCCCAACAC
>CAJTRI010000030.1 GCA_910578615.1 uncultured Duncaniella sp.
ACTCAGTGCCTGCGCTAAGAATTATTTGCTTTTTATTATGAATGGTTTTCCCCATTTTTTTCAAATTATGCGTCGTGAATTATTACTCTGTCAGTGCTACGAACTAATAAATGTTAAATAATTCAAATTCGGTTTCTTCAGCCTGCGTCAACAGAACCCATTTCGGTTGAATTGATGGGGTGCGGCGGGGCCGGTTGACACCGCGTTGACACGGACTGAAAGTAAAAATTGCAAGTGATTGAGAATTAATCACTTGCAATTTCTTAGGGTGCCCAGAACAGGACTCGAACCTGCACGCCTCGCAGCACTCGCACCTGAAACGAGCGCGTCTACCATTCCGCCACCTGGGCTTTTGCGGTTACAAAGGTAGATGTTTTTTTTATATAATCCAAATTATGGCGTGTTTTTTTATTTCTGTAGAGTCAAGAACGATTCCAATAAGAATTACAAGCGGACTTTCTCCTCCATCCTCAGAGGAAGACCGCTTGCCGAGGGAACTGACCACGCCCCTGTTGAGCGCATCTGCGTTACAGGTAGTCTTACACAAAGAAGGAGATTAAGTAACTTTATGGTGCTAAAAAAATATGTATAATCACCTAACCTCGGAATAAAGGTACGTAATAGATGTTTTAATCAGGCAAAAAGGAGCAGAAAAGAGATTGTACAGACCAATGGAGTCTCCAACCTACTCTCTGCAAAGAGAGCAAGCGCAATAGTGGTAAATACGGCTACAATTATAAGCATGCGTAGGCAAAAGCCACTGACCGACAGCGTAGATTGCGGAATTTCATACGCACCAAGATAATAGAGGAACAATGGTTTCCGGCACAGATTGCAGACTGCCTACGTAAAAAGGCAAGTCAGGCGTTTGCGTTGAAACAATCTACACATACATAAGAACTGTGGAAGCATTGCCGCACCGCAAGCGACAGGAGTCAGTGACATACGTTGACGCATAGAACCGTACCCGTTATAGATGGCCGACCGATTGGGATGGTTCTACTCTGGGTAATTTTTAAATGGACACAATTTATCAGCAAGGATGGAAAATGGGCGATTGAGACATTGATAGAATGAATCCTAACTTCATACTGACACTAAGAATGCCAGAAGTGAAGAACGCAAAAGCTCTATCTCAAACGGTTATCCTCATGAGACTTTCATAAATCGGCAAAATAAGATTGATAACGGCAGCGAATTCGCGGAGAGTTTGCTCGGGAGCGGCCACCCGACGCTAAACATACCCTCGCCAGAAGGAGTGAGGATGATTTATTTGACACAGCCTTATTTCTGCCTACCAACATTTAAAACTCTTTCGCTCTGTCAGTTTGAAATGCGGCTATCTCCGAGGAGGGAATGGGCCATTTGCTCGAACCCTGCCGTTCATAGGCAACACCGTCCACAAAAGCCACCTCGTGGGATGGCTCTATGTCAAGACGGTAAATGACCTTGTCTCCCACAGTCTCAAACATACCCGAGATTTTTCCATTGGCTATACGTCCGAGCCTCTGATGGACGGCATCACGAATCATGCGGTCAAACTTGTCCTTGACATCTGCAAGGTCATAATTCTCATGTCTGTTGTTGATATAGGTGAAGTCGTTGTGCAGTCCGACCGCATATCCCAGATTGTCGACCCCGATGTAAAGACGTCCGCCACGAGTGTTGAGAAACGAGGATATTACGCGTAGGATCTCTGTGACCTGTTCGCGCTCAGACGGGAACATATGGTTGCCTGCCGGATAGACAATCGACGTCTTCAATTCGGTAGATTGATCCTCTTCGGCTACCTTGAAGTTGTCAGGGAGCTGTATTTTGAGGTTCATCAACTGGTAGATCTTGCGCCTTATAGTGTTCAGTACCTCAAAAAGGTTGCTTCGCAAAAGCATATTATGCGAAAGTACCAGCTTGGCAAGCTGCGACGTGGTCTTATCCCCTGATTCCTGTGTCAGACGCCACAGCCAGTCCGGCGTCTCATTCTTGTCGAGCTGGCTGATGATACGTAGCTGGGTCAGACGCATCTCTATGTCGGGATAGGTCGATATAAAGTCTCGGTTATCACTCAGAAGCTTTTCAAGGCGCACATCGTCAATCTTCCCGTTGTCTCCGAACAGCTGGATAGTCTCAACAAGATCCATTCGGTTTGCAAAATAGTCCGACAGATGCGAGTCATTGAGAAGCATGGACATTATTCTCGCCACGGCAAGATAATTGTAGGTCTTGATGTGGTTGTCACAGAGCATTCCCTCACGGTCTATTATATGTATCAGCTCCCTCATACGGTCTGTCTCTATGAAATTGCTTGAAGACTTTGCGTCTTCTATCTGGGCCTCGGAACTTGTGTCTTCATCGTCACCATCTTCCTTGTAATATCTTTCCCCGCAATAATTGTCAAGAAGACATTTGAGGGCCGATGATTGTGCGAATGTCTCCTCCGTGTGTCCTACGAACGATGCACGTATCACACTATTGGGGTAGATCTCTTCAATGGCAGCCTGTATAAAGTCACCCTGTCTCAGCTCACAGTCAACAGCGTTCTTGTAAATAAAGAGAGAGAAACCACCCTCGCTGATACATAGATAACGGTCTGGATTTACAAGACTTACCTGCACGTTCCATACATCTCCTATTTCAAGACTTTCGCGAAGATAGGAATGGATATCATCACGCATATTGAAACGAAGGGCTCCGTCATCATCACGACCTTCCACAGTCGCAAGATAAAGACATGACTCACCTGTCTCCCTGTTGACAAAGGTATCCATGGAAGGGATGATGGGATAAGAGACTATCTGCCTCGGGGTTATTATGCCCTCCCCTATGTAAGAGTCATCCTCTATCCTTGCCCTGTAATCATATCTGCGCCCGGGCATTTTCTCCGTAATGCGTATCAGCACCTTGTCATTTATATCCGGACTCATGCGGTCACTACGTCCCCGAAGATTCTGCACCTTGGAAAACAACGAGCGTTCTATGTCGAGCCACAAACGCCGGAACTGCATGATGTCATTGCGGGAGGCCTTGATCTTCTCATCGATTCTCTCATTGAGCAACATACGTATCTTCCTGCCTTCAAAGAGATATGACGGAATGGCGTTTTTCATACTATCCCCCATTTGGAGCGGGGTGAATGTAAGATTCCCATCCGAAAGGGTCATAAGGGCGTTACTTCCTTCGAACACATATGTCTCACCATTAGAGGGTATCTGCGATGGCACCGTCATACGCGAGCACAGAAGATTCATGTCATTGAGATCCCTCCATGTGAATTCGAGCGGAATCTCCACATTGAAAAGCGAGTCAAGAGACTTCTTCACAAGCGTCTCCCGGCCGGCAAGAACCACAAGCGTGGCATAACGGTAAAGCATCGATCGGTAGAACGAACGTTGTTCCTCGGTCTCCTTTCCTTTAAGGAGAAGACGGATTGCAAGAGCCTTTATCATCTGATACACGGCTGTACGATCAGTCATGATGCCGGTGAGGACATCGACATGGCGGCTCTCGTTGGATATATACATGTCAAGCATCTCCACAAAGGCGTTGGCAAATAGATGCATGAAACGCGCATTTGAGTGTGACTCGCAGATAATGTCAAGAATGTCATCGATATAGTTTGACACACTCTTCTTGCGCAACGAGAAGAGTGCCATGGCCACACGCATCCTCTCTTCGGGTTTATAAAGATAGCCCGAAAGTTTCAAGCGTTCAAGAGTCTCGTCAATGAACACCCTGTCACGCTTCTCTATTATAAGGTTGGAGGCTTTCAGAAAGTCCCCGGTATGTGTGATGATCTTGTTGAGGCGGTCTTGATATTCCTCCCTCTCTCTCGGGGAACACTCCCGCAGATACGGGGAGTTTTCAAGAAGGTTGATACAGACAGAATGAAACGATGCAAGCATTATCCGGCGTTGTTCCTGAGAACGTTTCTCACGCATCATCCTTACCGATGCCGGCTCCTCACGACGTATCTCGTAGTTAAGCCATTCTGTCAGGTTACGGGCCACGGCCTCTGTCATACTCATTACCCACAGCGGGTTTCCGGCTTTAAGCTGTTCACGCGACTCCGAAAGTTCCGGGGCATGTCCGAACACATATCCAAGGTAACGGGCAGCACGTTTACTATCGGTCGAGTCAAGTGCTATCAGATCATCGAGGGTAAAAAGTGGAATGCCGCGACGGTGATCGCTTAATAGTTCCAAATCAAGCCATACAAGTTTTATCTCCTTTATACGGCAACGTATAATCTCGTTAACATGCAGTTTCTCACCATGGCTGACATTGAGCCTGAACACAAGGTTATTCCAGTCACACACGTCATAATACCTTCCGGCTATAAGGTCAGTCTTTACCCTGAACTCATAGACTTCTCCCACAGTATAGATCTGCGGCAGTATGGCCGCTATATCCTGCATAAATACCGGCATACCTGACGCATCAAATCCCTTTACAATACAATTTAAATGGGTAGGTCGGTTTGTCCGCTGAAATTCAAAAGCCTTTATATCCTGTTCATGACCTTGGAAATTAATTTGAAAATACATATTTCCGCCAGCCACTTTGCTTCCCTTGACCGGGAATGTCTTTTTTTCATGTTTCTCCATAATGTTTCTAAATTTTATTGTAATTTCTTTACTATCCTGTTTCCAGCACGGTTGTGAAGGTTAAACGATGCAAACATTGAGGATGCAGAGGAAGTCAGCGGTGACTCATAGGATACAAAATAATGTTCACGCCCCATAAAGTCGAGTATGAACGAGGCTGTCGTGACCGGCTCTCCCCCATGTGCCCCTTCCACTACTCGCTCTTTTATCCTGACATCGAAACCAACTACCTCTACCGCAAGGCTTACAGCGCCGGATTCACCGACCCCGGTTATACCTCGGCGATGAAGTATGACATTCCCGTCCTCGTCACACACAAGCTCTACCGAAGGCTCACAACCGGCCTCGCCGGTTATTGTCACTCCTGCGAGGAGATACTGTCGGGCAGGCCCTTTATGAGAACCTCGTCCGAGAAAAGCCACAATTGCCGCAGCGGCAACCGAGGCTATAACATAAAACTCCACAGAGTGGAATATATCACAAAATATCATTTACGTATATTTTCACAAAATTAACAACCTTTCCCCAACCCCGCAAAACCTTTGGATGGAAGAAACGTTAAAAAAATATATAAGTCCCAATTATAAGCCCTATGATCCTTTCCGACATAATTCCGTCACATACCGTTGCCCAATGGATTCTTGACCATATCCACAAGATGCTTGATGTGATAGGTCTGGAAAAGGACAAGATTACCGAGGAATTCATATATGCCGGAATAATAGTCGGCGTGGCATTCTTCCTCGGATGGGCCGTCAGTAACCTCGTCAGACTTGGGGTTAGAAAGATACTTTCTACAAGAAATAAGGATCTTGTAGAAAAACTTGTCAGCCGGAAGGTGCTTACCAACTGCTGCCGCATCATTCCGCCACTCGTGATATTGGCATTGCTCCCATTCGCTTTCACCGGCACATCACTACTCAACACCGTCATAATAAAGATCCTTCTCATCTACACCACACTTGTGATATGCAACGCCGTCTGCTCGGTCACGTCATTCATATGGCTCAGATTTGACGAGACACGAAACACCAAGAACCTTCCTCTCAAAGGCATACTTGACACCGTGATAGGCATACTCTGGGTCATAGCCATAATCATCTCGGTCTCAATCCTTGTCAATAAATCGCCGGTAGCTCTTCTTACAGGACTCGGCGCCTTTGCAGCCGTGCTCATGCTTGTGTTCAAAGACAGCATACTCGGACTTGTTGCCGGGTTGCAACTCTCGCAAAACGACTCTCTGAGGGTCGGAGACTGGATAGTGGTTCCCTCTACGCTGGCCAACGGCATCGTTACAGACGTATCTCTGGCGGTAGTCAAGGTCAGAAACTGGGATAATACAATCATAACCCTCCCACCCTACAC
>CAJTRI010000031.1 GCA_910578615.1 uncultured Duncaniella sp.
TGACGGAACCACGAAGTCACGAGCGCCCTCGGGAGTGGATTTGATGAGTACCGGGGTCTCGACTTCGAGGAATCCCTTGGCATCGAGATAGCGGCGGATCTCGAATGCCATGCGGTGGCGCAGTTCGAGATTGGCACGTACACATCCACGGCGCAGGTCGAGATAGCGGTATTTCATGCGCAGGTCGTCGCCTCCGTCGGTCTCATCCTCGATAGTGAATGGCGGGACGTCGCTGCGGTTGAGGACATTCAGCCCGGATGCTATGATTTCGATGTTGCCGGTAGGCAGATTGGGGTTCTTGCTGGTGCGCTCGGCCACTTCGCCTGAAATCTGCACCACGAACTCTCGTCCAAGTCTGTTGGCCGCCTCGCAGAGGGAGGCATCTGTGTCATTGTTGAACACCACTTGGGTGATACCGTAACGGTCGCGGACATCGACAAAGGTCATGCCGCCCATCTTGCGGGCGCGCTGTACCCATCCGGCTATGGTCACATTCCTGCCGGCGTCACTGAGGCGGAGTTCTCCGCAGGTATTAGTCCTGTACATAAGTTGTTTCTATCGGGATTATTTTTGGCAAAATTACGAAGAAATCCCTTAATTTTGATAAAAAAAGTGACAGAAATTTTCCGTCCTCCCCCTCTGACAGCTCTCGGGGAACGGAAAATTTCTGCCTTGGGCTTGCTATGTGTGTCCGTGATGGCTGACGCCTACTTCACCGCTACTTTTGAGACCCGGAATGAGCCGTCAGAGAGTTTCTCACTCTTCACGTATATTCCAGAAGCCGGCTTGAAGATACGACGGCCGTGAAGGTCGTAGAAAATGGTGTCAACTACATCGTCATTGCCGATGCTCACAGATTCAAGGCCGGAGTAGGCCACTCCGTCGGCATAGGGCGAGGTGTTGGAATTGATTACCTCTCTGTCATAAGTGTCTATGATGAAAGCAATGACGCGTAGTTTGTCGGGATCCTGGATCACTACCTTTCCTTCAAGATTGAGGGCCTCACTGAGATTATAGGTGAAAGTATGTGAATACGGTGTTTCCATTTTTACTTCGTCAGGCACTGATCCCTCAATACCGTTCAGACCTTCCTTGCTTATGACCACGTCGTTGAATACCAATCCGCTCACTTTTGAGCCTCCGTTGACGAAAAGATCGGCATATTCTCCCGTCAGTTCTGTATTTCCTGAAAGATAATTGCTCTGTTTCCATGACGGGTCGGACATGCCGTCCTCGACAAGTATGTATCCTACGCGGAGATCGGATGTGTTCATATCCTTGACAAATCTGAGGGTCGAGGTGGCTGTAAGGTGAGTCTTGGTTTCATCCTCCCATGCCACGCTCACGTCTATGTCGGCCAAAGGCACGGTTTTGCGGAATCTCGGCCACGATGACGGCAGATCTCCGGGGTAGACCTCGTTAGTCCCACGGTTGATGTAGGATGACGGGAAGCCGGCAACAAATGATGGAAATTCTGCAACGGTGGCTATATCGTCGCCGTCATGGTAGGCCACGGCGATAAAATCGCCGCCATATTGCTTGTGCATGGTTTCAAGTGCGATATATCCTACCGGGCAGTAGCCGCACCACATACCTGTGTATTCCTCTACAAGAGGTCTGTTTGTCGGAACAAACGGCATTACGGTCAGAGTGGCGTCCGCGCTTTTTGCCACGTCAAGATTGTCTTCGCCGTTTACCTTGTCGATGGTAAGTGTGAAGTCCAGATCTCCGCATTGGGACATCGCTTTGATAGGCAGGGCTATCTCTGCGGTGGCTCCGAACCGTGCGTCAAGAGCCTCAGGGAGTGTGGCAGTGCCGGAGCCGGACTCTGTGCCGGCTGTATAGCTGTAACCTACCGTTGTTATGGGACATGCACCGTGGTTCACGAGGATTGCCTCAATCGAAGCTTCCTTTCCTACCGGGCTGTAAAGTGTCTCCGAAACCCGGACTCCCGAGGCGTTGTCATGGAACTCTCCTTGCAGACGCACCGTGATGGTGCTGACAGCGCCGAGACGTTCGGAATACTCCACCCATTTCAGTCGGCTTCGGGATGTGTGGATATATAGTCCCTCGGGATTCACACCTTCCGTCACGGCTATTGGATTTGCATCAAATTCGGTCAGAATTTCCTTGACATTAATGGAATAACCTATATATACCCCCTTCTCGGTGATGGTATAAGGCTCGTCAAAGTCTATACGGAGCATTCCGTCATCTCCCACAGTTCCGGCCTTTGAGACTATATCGGGAGAATTGACCTTGTTGTCAAGTTTCAGCTCTGTGGACAGCCAGCCCGAGTGGTCGTAGGTACCTCTTGACGGCGCGTTCACATAGAGTCCGGCAACCTTGCAGCCGACAAGCGAGGGATCGGACAGACGGATGGCCACGTCATACTTTTCTACCTTGTTGAAGCCATATATGAGAGGCTCGGCTCCTGAATAGTTATAACTGAAATCAAGTGTTGCCTCGGCTTTTGTTACAGCGGAGACCGACATGGCTGCCACGGCTATCGCGGCTATAATGGATTTGTTGGGTTTCATAGGGGGTGTGATTAATGGCGTTTGGCTATTTTGGTACTTTCTGTGTGGCCATCGGCAAACGTTGTCTGGCGTATGTAGAGTCCGTTTGACGGGTCATTGACAAGTCGTCCGTGGAGATCATAGTAGCGCACGCTCCTGACTTCGGACGAGCGGACGGTCACATCGCGTAGTGAAGATTTGAATCCAGGCACCCACATGATGTCCGATTCGACAGTCTTGTCATCGTCAATGTAGATCATGCGTATTCCGAGGTTTTCGTAACCTTCGGGATATACGAGACATCCGTGGTTTTGCCCCATAGCGCTTATATCTATGCCATCGTCGCTTGTGAATCCGTATGGCACGTTGGTGACCGCCTCTGACAGGCCGAGATATTCGTCGGGATAGAATGTGAATATCTCGTCATCCATGATGAGGTTCCAGTATATCTTGCTCTTGTCGAGTACGTTTGCATCAGCATCAACCAACGGAATATAAAAATATAGTTCGGCGCAGAAACCGTTTTCGATATCCTCTTCATAATAGATGTCATACACCGGCGTAAGGAGCCGGTTGACTGAGAAGTCTGTCGACCGTGCCTTAATCAGCGGGTCTATGAAATATTCATAGTAGAGTATGCTTTTGTCTGTTACCGAGATTACGATTGCGTCTTTGGAGCTCATTCTTTTATTGACAGGGTCATAATCAAAGGTTATAGCGTCTGATATATTGAAGCGGTAGTTGTCATCGGAGCCTGTATAGGTGGCTGTGACGAAGTAGGCAGTGGTATAGTTGTCCCAGTATTCTCCCAGATATTGTCCTCCCGGGAACGTGATCTTGTTGGTCGATCGGTCAAGAGTCCCCTCTATTGCCGCATCGGCCATGGCGGTGTTGTTGAATATGCCTTTAAGGTAGACCTTGTCTCCGTCAATGCACACAGGGGTGCTGGCTGCCGTAATACCGCTTATGAGGTTCCAGTCTTCAAACACTGCTGTTTTCGGGACGTCTACGGTCTTGGTCGTAAGAGGAGACATGGAAAGGCCTGTATCGCCTATAGCCTGCCATGACCATGCCCCTGCCTCGTTCTCGGAGTCGCCTTCCATCCATGAGCACAGTCCGAGCATGGCGTCAGGTTCTTTGGAAGTCCATGTTCCGTCAGAGTTGATTTTGAATCTGAATGTCTGATCCTCAGTCGGATAATACCATCCTTGTTGTGTGGCAGGGTCTTCCATTACAAATTTGACCTTCATGGCGTAGTCATCATACTGCTGGACGATCGTAACACCGTCATCATCATAGTATATATCCTGATTTGCAAGCTGTGGCAGACTGAAAGAGACCTCGTCTCCATCGATTGATCCAATTAGCCAGCCCGGGGTGGGATTCTGGGAAAAGGCCGGATTGATATATACGGTTTTTCCGTCAGGGGCGTATACGACCTCGACCAGTGAGCCGGTGCAGTTCTGTGTCCACATGCCGAAAAGCCAGTTGTAACCGTAACCCAGTCCATCTTTGGTGAAAATACGGTTTTCGCCTTCGGGTTTCTGGTCTATGTATGTCGGGTTTTCAATAGGGCCGGACGGAGCCGCATAATTGGCAGAGGCTTCATTAAGGGCTGGTGCATGTCTGGCTGGCAGCTTTGAGGCGGAGGCCGGGAAGGTTCTCCGAGACGTGCCTGTGTTGCGAGACAATGAGGGGGCATGGTGGCTGGCAATCCGTTTGCAGCCGTCTGATTTCGTTTCGACCGCCGACGGGGCAATGACGGTCTGGGCGCTTGCACCGGTTATAGCTACGGCCAGCGACAGAAGAGGCATGTAGAGTTTTCTCATAAATAAGTAGTATATTATGGTAGATTGTAAATGTATAGGTTGTCTTTTGTGTTAAATCGTCGCTTTCGTGGCAAATTTACAATAA
>CAJTRI010000032.1 GCA_910578615.1 uncultured Duncaniella sp.
TTTAACATTTATTTAACACTTCGACCACCCTCACAAATACACCGCAAATTCCCATACCCCTAAAAACCAACTACTTACATAACCAGCCCGATTAATCTATATAACATCTGTTTAACACCTCATCTCTATACCCATACACAGGTTACTTTTCAAGACTTCCATCTCAGAGCCGATCCGTCAAATTCCAATACACATAAATCCATAAGCTCCCTCAGACGCGAAGTGACACTCTCAGCCTTATGGGCAGGAACAAGCTGAGACATCAGATACCCTATCTCCACACCGTTCGGACGAGACGCGAGATATTCTATGGATTCATCAAGACTCCTCCCTCTTCCTTCGCCAGAATCGTGTCTGCGCATCGACCGGCACACATCACACTTCCCGCAATTATCCGAAACCTCCTCCCCGAAATAACGCAGCAGCGTAGCCGCCCTGCACCCCGTTGATGAAAATGCGAAATCTTTCATAGCCCCTATCCTTCGTTCCATCCTCTCTCGTTGTCTTTCGTAGACCTCGGTAGGAATCACGAGATACCGGGGTTCCTCACGCGATGTAGTCCATATTATATAAGGAGTGGTCTTTCTGGGAATATAGCTCACTGCATGTATGCGGCTCAGATAGAGCAGGGAATTGTAAACCCTCTCCGACGAGATGCGCAGGCCTGTGGCAATCGTCACTTCGTTTATATATACATAGTCCGCAAAAAGCCCGGTATAGTTTCGCAAAACAAATTGAAAAACCTCCTCCGTATCCGGGTCAAGGCTCAGCGAATAGAGGTCTTCCTTCCCTATCACAACCATGAGCCGAGATCGCGAGGTGGTCTCTTCCACATATTCGAGATAACCCGCGCGAGTGAGTATATGCAGGGCATTCTGCGTCGGAACCGGCGGCAACGAAAACGTGTGACAGAAACTATTGAAATCAAACTCGCACACCTTTTCATATCCGTCACCGACGGCCACCCCAAGAAAATTGCCCGCCATCTCATAAACATAGGCTATGAACTCCTTGTCGGGAAACGCCTCGCTCACCCTCCGTGTGAGCATCCCCTTATCCGCCCTTGACACAATGGCCACGGCAAGAGCCTCCCTTCCGTCCCGGCCTCCTCGACCGGCCTCCTGATAATACTCTTCCAGCGAAGACGGGAGATCGAAATGCACCACGAGCCTTACATCTGGCTTGTCAATCCCCATCCCGAATGCATTGGTGGCGACAATCACGCGCACACTGTCATTTTTCCATCTGTTCTGACGCTCCTCCTTTTCCTCGGGGGCAAGACCGGCATGGTAGGCCTCGGCAGAAACCCCCTCCCGTTCGAGCAGAGAGGCAAGCTCGCGCGTACGCCTGCGCGAACGCACATACACTATCGTACAGCCCGATGTTGCCTTTATAACTTTAAGCAACATCTCCTCCTTGAAGTCGGCATAGCGCACTATATAACTGAGATTAGGCCGGCCGAAACTCTTGGCAAATACATTAGGACTTGAAAAACCGAGCCGGACCATGATGTCCCGGGCCACCTCAGGAGTGGCCGAGGCCGTCAGTGCAAGCACCGGCACACCCTCCCCCACCACGCGGCGGAGTGATGCGATTCTGAGATAAGAAGGACGGAAGTCATAGCCCCACTGAGAAATGCAATGCGCCTCGTCGACAACCAGCAGACTGACGGCAAGCGTGCGAAGCTCGGCAAGGAAAGCCTCGTTTTGAAGACGCTCAGGAGACAGATACGCTATCTTGGCCTTGCCCAGACGGCACCGCGTCAACGCAAGCTCCCTCTCCGCGCGTCCGAGTCCGGCATGAAACAACACCGCTCGCACACCACGGCCGGCCAGATTGTCCACCTGGTCTTTCATCAGCGATATGAGTGGGGTGACGACTATGGTCAGCCCCGGCAGCAGCAGCGCCGGCACCTGGAATGTCAGACTCTTGCCTCCGCCCGTAGGGAGCAGTCCGAGAGTGTCCCTTCCAGACAGCACGGAGTCAATAATATCCTCCTGCATGGGGCGGAAAGAGTCATAACCCCAGTAGCGTCTGAGAACCTCGTGCTTCATCGCCGGAAAATACCCTTCACCATCAGCTGGATGGGTTGGAGGCTCTTCCTCTTGTTCTCCTCTATGGTATAGCAGATGTCAAACGGCTTTCCGGAATGGATATGGTCAAAATAGCCGGCGGCGTTGAAAGCTATTCCGTTTATAACCTTACCCGACGTGTCGTCCACCACCTCGAGCTTGATATGCTCGTTCTGTTTCCCCACAAGCTTGCTTGTACCGAAGTCCTTGACAGAACGCGTGCAGAACACAGGCTTGGAATTGCCCGGCCCGAAAGGATTGAAACGGCGCAGCAGGTGCAGAAAGTCAGGCGTGATCTCCGCGAATGTCAGATAGGCGTCTATATCGAGCGTCGGCCTGAGCTGGTCATGACGGATGTGGGTGGTGACATACTCCTCGAAGCGGCGCGTAAACTCCGGGATATTCTCCTCTTTCAGAGAGAGGCCCACGGCATAGGTGTGCCCACCGAAATTTTCAAGAAGGTCTCGGGCGCTGTCAACGGCGCCATACACGTCAAATCCCTGCACCGAACGGCTTGAACCCGTGGCAAGTCCTCCGGCATAGGTCAGCACCACCGTGGGCTTATAGTAAAGCTCCGTCAGGCGCGATGCCACTATTCCTATGATTCCCTTGTGCCAGTTCTTGTTATAGATCACTATCGCCTTCTTGTCGGCCAGCGATGCCGCATGTTCTTCAAGTATAGCATTGGCCTCGTCGGTAATCTGTTTGTCAAGTTCCTTGCGGTCTTGGTTGTATCGGTCTATCTCCTTGGCCTTGGCAAGAGCGTCGGACGCATCGCGGCTGACCAGCAGGTCTACCGCCTCCTTGCCGCTCTGCATCCGGCCCGAGGCATTGATACGCGGCCCGATCTTGAATATCACGTCAGAGATGGTGATCTCCTTTCCCGAAAGGCCGCATGTACGTATGATGGCGCGAAGCCCCATGTTGGGATTCGAGTTGAGACGTTTCAGACCGAAATATGTCAGTACGCGGTTCTCTCCCACCATCGGCACTATGTCGGCGGCAATCGATACAGCCACAAGGTCGAGCAGACCTTCAAGGTCGGCCGTCCCCAGACCGTTCGAAATAGCAAACGCCTGCATCAGCTTATAGCCCACGCCGCACCCCGACAGATGGGAGCACGGATAGGTCGAACCATCAAGCTTGGGATTAAGAATGGCTACGGCGGGAGGAAGCACCTCGTCGGCCACATGATGGTCACAGATAATGAAGTCTATACCCAGTCCCCGGGCATAGGCCACCTCGTCGGTCGCCTTGATTCCGCAATCAAGGATGATAAAGAGACTGACCCCGTTGTCGGCAGCCATGTCAATGGTCGAGCGCGAGATACCATATCCGTCCTCCGTTCTGGTGGGGATATAGTACTCGATATTGGAGTAATAGTTTCGGAGATACTTATAGACGAGGGCCACGGCGGTAGTGCCGTCAACGTCATAGTCTCCGTAGACCATTATTTTCTCCTTCGACCCCATGGCGCGGTTGAGCCTTGCGACGGCTCGGTCCATGTCGGGCATGAGGAACGGGTCGTGCAGATCCCTCAGTGAAGGATGAAAGAACTTCTCAGCTTCCTCCACGGTGGAAATGCCCCGTTCTGCAAGCAGCTCGCTAATGGGCGGGACTCCCGAATAGCGCTGCGCCAGCCGGGATTCCGCTTCTTGCTCGTCGGATGTAAGGGGACAGTAATTCCATTTACTTGTCATTTATGTCGTTTTTTCTTTTTCCGTGGATGGAGGGGAGGGA
>CAJTRI010000033.1:0-229 GCA_910578615.1 uncultured Duncaniella sp.
AATGTACGGCTCCCCCGACCGCCGGCGCACACCCTTGTGCGCCTCGCGGGCAAACCGGAAAGCACGCTCTATCACCTCCACCTTCTTGCGGTGGTTGCTTTTCAGATAGCCCTGCAGCACCTCGGCAAAGGCATGCTGCACCAGCGCGTCCTCCCGTTCGGCAGCCATCTGCGCCTCAACATTCTGATTATCCTGCTTTTTACTATAAGCTTCCATAATATGTGGCTTC
>CAJTRI010000033.1:239-1567 GCA_910578615.1 uncultured Duncaniella sp.
GAATATATGTGTTACAATTATGCTACAAATGCCAAAAAGCATAATTAATCAACATAGTTCACACTGCTACACATTTATTATATTATAGCGACGTATTTGGATAAAAATGCTTAAGCCGGCGTCACAGGGGCACGGCTCTTTCATTTAAACTAAAATAAAGAGCACATCCTCCCTTACCCGCTTCAGTCCGGAGCGGGTAATTTTTCTATGTCTGTATATCAAAAGGTTATCCTGTTATCAAAATCTTGTTTTTTTCAGTTTTGGCTTAAAAATCGCATCAGCCTGGTAAAGCTCATAGAGACATGTCTCATCAGTTCGGCTATGCCTTTATTTTTGTCCGATCGTTTTTTGCGGAGTCCTTTCCATATTGAGAACACCGAGTAGACTATTCTTTGTATAGTGTCGAGGTTTCGGGCGGCTCTTGTCGACTTGCGTTTTATATTGTCCTGCTGAAGATTGTAGTCCAGCCCCCAGTGCATGCTTTCTATCGACCAGTGGTTGCGCACAATGGTGCCGGGCTTCGGGGTATCTGCCGGCATGCTGCTGACGTACAAACGTTTTTCCGAGGTGTGTATCCCTGTTGACTTTTTGACTGTGGATGATTCATACTCAATGATGGTCATGTTTCCGCCCCATTTCTCTTTGTCGGCGATGATGTCCAGTCCGTCATATATGCGGTAGGTTCTCGTCTCTATTCTGCCGTGTGCCAGTTCGGGGCCTTCGGTGTAGGAATATACCGGTGTGTGCGCCACAAGCCTGTCCTCAATGCCGTATCGCAATGACGGCTGGTTGGCTTTGAGTTCTATCAGAAAGTCACCCCCTTTCTTTCTGATTTTATCGATTATATCCTTCTGCATGGACATGGCGTCGGCTGTCACTATCTTTCCGGCTATGTCGAGTTTGTCGATAAGCCGCGGAACTGCCTTTATCTCATTGCTTTTCGCCTGGCAGGCCTCTGTAGCCAGAATTATGCCGGTGTTGAACGAGTACGCCGACACTATATCAGGATTGCGCCCGTTCTCCAGGACTGTGCCACGCTCGGCCTTGCCGTCTATGCATATTATTTCCTTGCCACACCCTTTTTTGAGCAGCTCTTTGTGAAATGCCCCGGCAAAATCCTGCATCCTGTCGGCCATCGCATGATCGTTAATGCCGGTTTCAGCACGGCACAGTGTTGATTCTGACGGCACGCCGTTCCTGAGAATGCCCAGCCTGTGGAATTTATTGAGATGGAGACGTCCGAATTCAATTATATCGGCACGCCCGACACATCCACACTCTCTGGCTAATATCATCAGTATGATGATGTCGGCGAGCCGATGTTGTAT
>CAJTRI010000033.1:1577-2229 GCA_910578615.1 uncultured Duncaniella sp.
ACACGCGCCAATGTGGACGACCGCAGCGAGGTTGTCATTGACACGCTGACTGACAGGGTGTTCGGAAAACTATATGCTGACAAGGGATATATATCGCAGTCTCTTTTCGGACATCTCCGGGATGACGGCATACATATTGTGACAGGCCTTCGCTCGAACATGAAACAGCGTCTCATGCCGTTCTATGACAAGATGATGCTTCGTAAAAGGAGCATCATCGAATCCATAAAAGACATGCTGAAGAATAAATCAGGCGACCTTGACAGGCCGCCCAATACTCTATGTCTTTTGCTTGGCTGAAAAAAATAAAATTCTTATCCCGAACTCACGTTACTAATTTTGAAGTCCGATTGGGCGCATTTACGCCGGTCGAACGCACTTGGTCAAGTGGCTTATTTTTATTCATAACTAATTGATTTACAACTATAAAGTTACGAAAAATTGGTCACTTGACCAATTTTTATACCACTTATTTTATTGAAAATCAGAGAAATAAATGCGAAAATCACCCTTTCCCATTCAGACTTCCACCGCTATAAAATAAAAGGCTTTTCGGAAGCACTAAACTTTTTAAATGAAAGAGCCGTGAAACCCGAAAACAAAAAAACAGGGCTGGCGCATGAGATTTAACTTTCCTTAAAGACCTTGAGGA
>CAJTRI010000033.1:2239-3670 GCA_910578615.1 uncultured Duncaniella sp.
GAATGTATTATCTCGTCTAAGGCAATGAAATTCTCCGCATAGTACCAGAATGTAGTTTCCCAGACTGCGTATAGCCATAGATGCAAAAATATCTTATATGAATGTTATTTAAACACTACTGTCTATTGTTATCTGGCAGTCTACAAACGATTAACGTTAAGGAAAAGTCAGGAAAAGTCCAGGGCTGGCGCATGAGATTTAACTTTCCTTAAAGACCTTGAGGAGATAGTCAATATTTCGGCCACATTTCTTGCGTCTTCGCTTAAGGCTGAGTTTATCGTCCTGCTTTTTGAGCATTTCCAACGCATATTTGCGCATTGCGGAAAGATTGACGGCACCATTTTTGGTACGCACACGGCACTTGTCCTCACCAAAAGTTACGTCAAGATGCCAGTGCAATTTGTTCTCAATGCCCCAATGAGCACGTATGCACCGCGCGAAATAAGACGCCTCATCTTTCTCACCGCTGCTCAGATAGTAGATTGTCTCACGCGAGCAGGAGCCGTTCTCAGTACGCTCACGTTCCATCTTAATGATGCGTTTCAGGCCGGGCCATTTCTCGTACATTCCCTCCTGCTCCAGCAATGTCGTATCCATAATGGAACAAGTCCTCTTTTCCAGCCTTCCGTGTCCTTTTTCCTCGGTCGTATATACCGACATTGGGCTGGCATTCCTAAAAACACTTTCTGTCAAATCCCTGAGTATAGGCTGATTGTCTTTAAGAGCCATGAGATAATCACCTCCCTGGAGGATAATCTGTTCCGCGATATTACGGTGTGTGCCCATAGCGTCGATTGAAACCATAGTTCCCGTGAGCCACAACGAGGACAATACCGACGGAAGAACCGTAAGCTCGTTGGTCTTGTCATCAACCGCCTTTTCGGCTACACAGACCTCCGTCTCGGACACCCATGCGTTGAGGATATAAAGTCCGTGGCATCCCAGGCTTTTGGGATTTTCACCACGCAGTTTCTTTCCGTCAATGATGACCTGATGACCGCACAGAGAGTCAATTATATGTCTACGGCAGCAGTCGAGACTCGCCCGGAGTTGGACTGGATTGACAGACTCGACAACGCGCAGTATCGTGTCTCCGCACGGCACGCCGTTGGTAAGTTTAAGCAATCCCGAAGATTTGAATTCTTCCTCCCTGTCAGTCACCATATCTGATATGTCGTCGCAGTCCTCACAGTCACACAATACGCCGATGAGTGCCATCCGAAGCACATCTTCGAGTTCATGTTTTACCTTGCCCAAGTCTCGCGGGTCTTTTACCTTGCTGAAAATTTCTATTTGCATATCACTAATTTAGCTATTTTTCTGCCACATATGCAATATCTGAAAGTTTATTTCACATAATCGTTCATATTTTTGACTGAAATTTTACTAAATCTCATGCGCCAGCCCTGAATTTATCGCATGCTATAGCAT